>NZ_JBHSCR010000004.1:0-133813 GCF_042651265.1 Kordiimonas lipolytica
TTCCTTACGTCACTTCAAATGAAATCAAAATCCTCTCTTATGCAATTGCCTTCTTTGGCCCCATAAGCCCTGACGGGGAACAGCGCTGCTATACCAAAATGATGCAGGGCGTGCACGAAGCGGTCACGGACAAAGACTATATGTTCGGAACGAAGCTCGCCACGCTCCTTGGGCTGGAGTAAGCCAAGAGGGAGAGCCCTTCGCCCAGCGAGGCAGGCCAATCGCCTGCCTCCTCTGGGCGTGCAGGAAAAGCACAATGCTATTTATTTCTGATCGAATTCGAAGCGAACAGACCTTAGATCGACTGAGAACAACCTTGACATTAGCTGTATAAAATGAGAACAAATAGTGAACATATGAGCGAGTGATGAGAGTGAGGATATGGCCTGTGTTTCCTGTCGCAGAAAATGACAACCCTGAAAAAACGCAGGTTTCCGCGCACAAGCAGGCGACACTGAAGGGTCTTCAGGCACAGCTTGGTAGCGCGGGGGTGACGCTCCCTGCCCTTGGGCCTGATGTGACCGACGCAGCGGACCGCACAGAGATGCTGACATCCCTTGCCTATGGCGAAGTGCATGAGCTGTGGGCTGAAACGATAGTAGACTATACCGCCGCCATGGCCTGCCTGCTGATGGCGGTCAGGGACAGCGACAAGCCCATCCTGTGGGTGACGAGCCGCGCTGTGGCGCTGGATCACGGCCTGCCTTATGGCCCCGGGCTCAAACAGTATGACATCGCCCCCGAACGCATCATATTGGTTCAGGCGCACAAGGCCATCGATGCCCTCTGGGCCGTGGAGGAAGGTCTCAAGACCGATGCGTTCGCGACCGTGGTGGGCGAATGCGACCCGGTGGACCTGACGGCCAGCCGCCGCCTGACCCTCGCGGCCCAAACACACGGCAGTCGCTGCCTGCTCCTTATACGGTCGCCTGAAGCCCCGTCAAGCGGGGCCCACAGCCGCTTTCGTATCGCCCCCGCCGCCAGCCTTAATGCGCTTTTTGACGCCAAAGCTCCAGGCGATGCCCGCGGCACGATCAACCTTGTCAAACACAGGGGTGGTGAACGCCCTTTCTCTATCACGATGGAGTGGCCCTCTCATGCGCAGGATTATCTCTCTATGGCTTCCGAGGTGGCCGATCGATCGGTGGCACCGCGCGCAGGCGAGCCCGTGCACGCCACTGGATAGCCTGACGGATAGCTCGGCGGATAGGCCACTTGTCCTGACGGAATCTGAAAACCAGACCCAGAAGCTTTATGCCGTATGCCCGGCTGCTGCCGCCCTTGGCCTTGCGCCGGGTATGACGCTTGCGGAAGCACGCGCCATCAAACCGGACATTGATGTGCATCAGGCGGATAAGCAGAAGGACACCCAAGACCTTGAGGCGCTCGCCCGCTGGCTGGGGCGCTACAGCCCCCTTGTGGCGCTCGATGGGCAAGATGGCATTCTGCTCGACGTCACCGGTTGCCCGCACCTGTTCGGCGGCGAACGCGCCATGCTGGACAATATCCGTCACAGGCTTGAAAAAGCCGGAATTAATAGCCGTCTCGCGATGGCCGAAAACCAGGCAGCAGCCTGGGCCCTTTCGCACTACCGGGACGGCACAATCAGCCGGGATGCGGCCAACACTCAGGAGCTGCTCGCGCCCCTGCCCGTCTCGGCCCTCAGGCTGGATAGCTCCAGTGTGCAAACCCTTGTGCGCCTTGGCCTCAAGACAGCCGGAAGCTTGTTCTCACTGCCGCGCCCTGCTCTCGCGCGCCGCTTCCGGGGCAAACCCTCGAAAATGGTGGCTGATCTCCTGACACGGCTAGACATGGCTTCTGGCAGCCGGGAAGCACCGATATCCCCCCTGGAGGCATTGCCCAACTGGCAGGTCCGGCAAGCCTTCAGTGAACCCGTCGTGCACTTGGAAACCATTAAAATTGCATGCGACAAGCTTCTGACAGAGCTGGCCGTTGCGCTAGCACGTGCAGAACTGGGACTATCCCGCCTGGGGCTTTATGCTTTTCGCGTGGACGGCAGTGTCCAGCAGCTCACGATCGGCACCAACAAGCCAAGCCGCGACAGAAAACACCTTATGCGCCTTTTGGTAGAGAAAATTCCGCTGCTTGAGGCTGAGTTCGGTTTTGACCTGTTGATCTTGAAGGCCTATGAGACCGAGCGCCTTGCCCCTGCCCAACTGGCATCAAGCCAGGATACGCAGGAGCAAACAGCTTCCGAAGTACTGGACAGGCTGAGCACCCGCCTTGGCACCGGCACAGTCAGACACCTGAAGCACCGTCATAGCCATCTGCCCGAACGCATGCAAAGTTTCATGCCTGTGGGAACTGGGGCACCTGACTGGGGCAGCCTGCCTGAAAACCTGCCCGAGAGGCCCCTGCGCCTCTTGTGCCGCCCTGAAACCATCGATGTACTGGCAGAGGTTCCGGAAGGTGCCCCAAAGCGTTTCTGCTGGCGCCGGATGGAGCATCGGGTCGTCCGGGCGGCAGGCCCTGAACGGATCGCCCCCGAATGGTGGCTGTGCGAGGAAGACCGCACCCGCGACTATTATAAGGTGGAAGTGTCATCCGGGGCCCGTTTCTGGCTGTTCCGCTATGGTCTTTACACAATGCCTGACTCTCACGCCCATCAGGGAGAACGGCCAGATTGGTACATGCATGGCTTTTTCGCCTGAGATCAACCATGTATTCTGAACTGCAAATAACCAGTAATTACAGCTTCTTAAGAGGCGCCTCTCATCCTGACGAATTGGTCATTACGGCCAAGGCGCTGGGACTGAAGGCCGTGGCGATCACAGACCATAATACCCTGTGCGGCATTGTGCGCGGCCATATCGCCGCAAAAGCCCATGATATTGGCTATATACCCGCCTGCCGCCTGAACCTGCGCTGCGGCACCAGCCTGCTTGCCTACCCCACAGACCGCGCGGCCTATGCCCGTCTGACCGAATTGTTAACCGTCGGCAACCGCCGGACGGAAAAAGGCGCCTGTGACCTGGCGCTCGAAGATGTCGCAGCCTTTTCCAAAGGGCATATCTTCGCATTGCTGCCAGAAAGCTTGGGGAAAAACCTGCCAGATGCCCTGCCCAAACTGCGGGAAAAGCTGGATGCCCCGCTCTACTTGGCTGCCTGTCACCATTACCGGGGAGATGACCGGCAACGGATTGGCGCACTGGCAAGCATAGCACACCAGGCAAATATCCCGATCGTTGCCACCGGAGACGTGCTGTACCACAGCCCACAGCGGCGGGAGCTGACGGATACCCTAACCTGCATCCGCACCCACCAGAGGATTGAGGAAGCGGGATACCTGCTGGCAGCCAATGCCGAACGATACCTTAAATCAGCGCAGGAGATGGCCCGGCTGTTCACAGATTACCCGGATGCCATCAAAAACACGCTCGAAATCGCCGAACGCTGTCAGTTCTCCCTGGATGAACTGCGATATAATTACCCAACTGAGCCCGTTCCTGACGGCTTGACACCGCAAGCTTATCTGGAACAGATATCCCGTAGGATGATCAAGGGTCGGTTCCCTGCCGGTGTCCCCAGCCCCGTATCCGATACGCTGGAGCGTGAGTTGAAGATTGTGGGGAGGAAGGGCTATGCTCCCTACTTTCTAACGGTTTATGACATTGTCACTTATGCCCGCAGCTTGAATATCCTATGCCAAGGACGCGGGTCTGCAGCCAATTCCATAATCTGTTTTGCCCTTGGCATCACTGACGTTGACCCAACAGAAATTGACCTGCTGTTCGACCGTTTCATCTCCGACGAACGGGATGAGCCACCCGATATTGATGTGGATTTCGAACATGAACGGCGAGAGGAGGTAATCCAGTATATTTACAGGCGCTATGGCAGGCACCGGGCCGGTCTTGCCGCCACACTGATTACATACCGTCCACGCAGCGCCATCCGCGAGGTCGGCAAGGTCATGGGCTTGTCTGAAGACACAATCGGCGCACTATCAGGTACGGTTTGGGGCTCTTACGGTCGCGATATCCCCGATGAACAGGTTCGCGAGGCCGGTTTCGACCCCATGGACAAGCGCCTGAAACAAACGCTCTCGCTCGCGCATGAAATCATGGGCTTTCCCCGGCACCTGTCGCAGCATGTGGGCGGTTTTGTGCTAACTGAAGCCCCGCTTCACGAGGTCGTCCCCATACAGAATGCTGCGATGAAAGACCGGACAGTGATTGAATGGAACAAGGATGACCTGGATGCCTTGGATATCCTGAAGGTAGACGTGCTGTCGCTGGGTATGCTTACCTGCATCCGCAAGGCGTTCGACATGATCAGGTTCCACCACGGACTACCCTATACGCTTGCAAGCCTGCCGAAGGACGACTGCGCCACCTATGACATGCTGGAGAAAGCGGATACCATCGGCGTCTTCCAAGTCGAAAGCCGTGCGCAGATGAGCATGCTGCCCCGCCTGAAGCCCAGAAAGTTTTATGACCTTGTCGTTCAGGTAGCTATCGTCCGCCCTGGCCCCATCCAGGGTGATATGGTTCACCCTTACCTAAGGCGGCGCCAGGGCAAAGAAGAACATGAGCTGCCGTGGCGCGACCCTGCGTTCGGCACACCGGATGAGCTGAACGACGTTCTGAAGGCCACTTATGGTGTGCCACTCTTTCAGGAGCAGGCGATGAAAATCGCAATCGTCGCGGCCGGCTTTACGCCCGCCGAGGCCGACCAGCTCAGGCGCTCGATGGCGTCTTTCCGCAACCATGGCACCATCCACAAGTTTGAGGAAAAGTTCATCACGGGCATGACCAACCGTGGCTACAGACGGGATTATGCCGAACGTTGTTTCAACCAGATCAAGGGGTTTGCCGATTACGGCTTCCCGGAAAGCCACGCTGCTGCGTTCGCGATGCTTGCCTATGCTTCAGCTTGGCTCAAATGTCATTATCCACATGCTTTTGCCGCAGCCCTCCTCAATTCCCAGCCTATGGGATTTTATGCCCCAGCCCAAATTGTGCGTGATGCACGCGATCATGGCGTGAAAGTGCATCCAGCAGACGTGAATATAAGTAACTGGGACAGCCATCTGGAGCCTGAACCAAACAGCAAGTGGAAGTGGGCTATCCGGTTGGGGCTGAGGCAGATAAAGGGCATCGCCAAGTCAACGGCCGATATCCTGACTAGTGCCCGAACCCGCCCCTATGCCGATGTGGCTGACCTGCATACCCGTACCCGGCTGTCGGTCAGCCAGCTTGAAAAACTGGCGGAAGCGGATGCCTTCAGGTCCTGCCGCCTGGACCGACGACAGGCCTTGTGGCAGGTACGTGGGCTAATTGATGCCCCTGACCTTCCCCTCTTCCAACATGCCGATGTTAGGGAACACGCAGAAAATGAAAGCGTGACACTGCCACACATGCCTCTCTCCGAACATGTGGTCAATGACTACCAGACCATGCGCTTATCCCTTAAGGCGCACCCACTGGACTTCCTGAGAAGCAGTCTGCACGCACGAGGTGTCATTCAAAACACTGACCTTCCCGACCTTGGCAATGGTGCCAAGGTCAGAATAGCTGGCCTGGTGTTAGTGCGTCAGCGTCCCGGCAAAGGCAACGTCGTTTTCATAACACTGGAAGATGAAACAGGCGTTGCGAACGTGATTGTCTGGAAACGTCTGTTTAAAAAACAACGAGCCGTATTGATGTCCAGCCGACTTTTATTGGTGGATGGACAACTGCAGCATGAAGACGGCGTTACGCACCTGATTGCAGATAAGCTTACAGATATATCCTCGGACTTACTCAACTTGTCAGACAAAAATGCATCAGCGGAAAGTCTTCCCGCCTATCGCGGTGCATCCCACCCCAGAGATGTTAAAAACCTGATCCCTAAAAGCAGGGACTTCCATTAATT
Source organism: Kordiimonas lipolytica (assembly GCF_042651265.1). Lineage (GTDB taxonomy): Bacteria > Pseudomonadota > Alphaproteobacteria > Sphingomonadales > Kordiimonadaceae > Kordiimonas > Kordiimonas lipolytica. The sequence goes on from NZ_JBHSCR010000004.1 coordinate 5,878, forward strand.
GGTTGCAAAAGATACACGCCATGCGGGATTTGCCTTAGGCCTTTTAACCTGTTGATTTAAATTATCTAATTGGTTAACCAGCTTCGCAAAAGATAAAATTTTTATAAAAAAAACACATAGATTTGTAACTTCGTTAACCATTGACTATTAGTATTCCATCAACGATTTCAAGTGAAGCCTGTGCCTTATGTCAATGTCTGAAAAACTGATCGGCGGCCTGTTTTTCTTCCTGTGCGCCCCGTTACTCCTCATCCTCGCCCCCACGGGTCTGAGCTTGGGAGTAGTATCGTTAGTGGCATTCGCCTATACCTACCGGTATATCGTAACAACCAGACACCGCTGTAACAGCTGTGGGCATATTTTCACATTTGGTCTGAAAGACTATATCGCTTTGGCCAAAAGCTCTTTCTGCTGCCCGCATTGCAAAAAGCACAAGCGCTGGTCAAACTTGTCTCACTATTAATCAGACAACTGAACTATTCAGGAAACAGGCTGGAGTTGCGCTTCGAAAGAATGCAGCGCGTCTGTGCGGTCTTGCAATATTTGCGTTACCTGATGGTAATCCTTTGGCGTGTCGACATCGATCGCTGCCTCCGCAAATGGCAGACGTACCGCACTGGCTTCCACACCCAGCACAGTTGACGCACGCGCAAAAGCCTCATCTACCGTATAGCGCTTAAACAGCAGCCCCAGAAGATTGCGATACCCAAACGCCTTGAACAGCTGCCATGGCTTCTTCCGCTTCATCTCAATCTGGCGCCAGAAATCAAGAACCGGCAGAGCCCCTTTGTTGGTAAAGGCAAATAAGTTTGCTCCCGAAAGCTGGGTTTCCCGAAACGGCAAATATGTCCGTTTCGATCCCGGATGCTCAGCATCCAGATGCTTCTTTTCAACAAAACCGACTGACAGTGAACCGCCATTTAAAGCCTCACTGCAAAAGCGGTCGACCATAGCCGGTGTCAACAATGCGTGGTCTGCGGTTGTCACAAGAAACGGCCATTCATCGCCAGTACTTTCGAGTGCACCAGCCACGCTCCGGCAAATGCTCTCACGACAAGGAATAACCTCAACCGGGATATTGTAGTTCTCGCCTATATTAGGGCAACTTTTATGCAACACCTCTGCGTCGTCAAACACAACGACCACTCTCTTCACAGAATTGGATGAGGCCAGCGCATCGATGACCCGCTCAACCATGGGCTTGCCGCAAATCGGCACCAGCGCCTTGTATTGACCACCGAAGATAGAGGCAACCGGATCGTTGCTGCACCGCGCACCCGCCAACACAACCGCTGCAAACGACCGCTCAGATGCGGTGGCTTCAGACAATCTGGTTAATGTATTGGAATGATTGGGTTGGTGTGCAGCCGCAAACTCATACATGGCCATTTCTTTCATGCCCGGTCAGTCCCCTGTAGCCCCCATCTTAATCTTAGCGACCAATTCTGGTCACGTCTCTCGATCCTCCCAAACCGATGGCCTGTCGCCAAGCCAAGCTTTATATCTATAGGAGCTGTCATACAAAAGCAATGATTCAGACGAAAACCTGACATAATCGACCGGCTAAATGCCAAACCGGCTTGGCATATTCAGACTTTTGAAGCGGACAATTTTGGCGCCCACAAAGACACCCAGAAGCCTGCGACTAGCCAACCAAATATGATATCCGAAGGCCAGTGCACCCCAAGATAAATCCGGCTAACACCGATACCCATAAACAGAACGAAAACGGCAAGGGCAAAACCAAAGCCCCGAAGCGCCTGACTATAGAGCCGCGCAAGCAAAAGCAGCGACAAAAAGACGGCCGCAGACCGTAAAGTGTGTCCACTTGGGAAGCTGGCGCTAGAAGCATGGACCACATGTTCGACAATATCTGGGCGAGCGCGACCAAAAATCGCCTTTAAAACCGCTGACAGAAGAAACGAGCCCCCAGCCATCACAAGGAAATAGATCGCAGCGGCCTTCTGTTTCCGCAGCAAAAGCCATGATATGGTCAGTAGCGAAAAAATGATCAACGTAATGGTGTCACCAAGGTGGGTAAGGCCCAGCACTGCTTTCTCGGCCCAATAAGGACCAACCGGGTCTGACCCCGCCGCATCGGTGCGAAACAGCATCACCCCTGCTTTGTCGATGCCATCAAGAAACCCTGAGAAAGTCAGGACAACACAAAGGGCTGCAAGCAACAAGAGCACACAAGGCCAGCGATAAGTGTGAAACAAAGAAGCCTTTGGTTGCGTGATCATAAAACTCCCTTCCCGGTCCAGTCAGCGCCACTATCTATAGAGCTTGCTCCTGGTAAAAACAAAGATATTCGGGTTCAAAATCTGAGACTGAACGGCCCAGAAACGATCCGTCGCAATGATATCAGCGCCCAAATTCAAGATATCCAGATACCTGCTATCCTGTCCGGCTTGCCGGATCTGGCTATCAATCGAGTATGCTGGATTGCCGAGTGTTCCCACAATGACTCGCCACCCTCTGTTGTGAAGCATCTGGTAGAAATCCTTGGACGTCAGTCTTGTGCCAGTCCAGGCTACGATCGTGTCTTTGTTAAGCTCGCTGGCCTCAACTGCGGCCAACTCTTCCGTATTGCGCATGGTGACTGTCATCATCATATCTGGCGCAATTTCCTGATACTCCAAGGCCTGTTCAAGTGAATATGTGATAGCAACGGCATAATCTGTGGCGCCTGCGGTTTCTATTTCGCGAACGACGGCTGAGAAATCGGTACCAACTTTGATATCAAGCGTCAAAATCGCCCTGCCCGTTGCCCAGCGGAGTGCATCTGACAGTCGTGGGACTTTATGACCTGTCTGTTTCCCCTCGGCATCTACAAGCGTCAACGATTGGACATCCGACCAACTTGTATCAGCGACATCGCCCGTACCCGTTGTGGTGCGGTCCAGTGTATTGTCATGCATTAGGATAAGGGTGCCATCGGCAAGCTGGGCAACATCCACCTCCATCAACCCGGGGCCATAGCGTAGCGCGTTCTGCATCGCTTCAATCGAATTTTCAGCAAAGCCCGGCGCTGGACCACCACGATGATGGCTGACAAGCGGTATCCGAAGTGGGTGCCAACGAAAGAACTCGGCAAGTCCACCGGGCGGAACTTCCAGATAATAATAGCTGTCACCGTCAGGGGATGGCACATCCTCGGCCCGCGCCAACAGCGATGGCCAGAAGACTGCACTCAGAAACACAAGCGCAAGAAGCCGTTTAATCATCAATCACCGTCCTTCAAAGGGTTGACCTTCAGCGCCCAAGCCACGAATGTGTGCGGGCTGCAACAAACAGTTCAAGGGTAGGCCAATTATGTCAAGAGATGCATCAAATCCCGACTATTCGGTAGACGACCTTCTGGAGATCATGCGCAAGCTGCGTGATCCCGAAGGCGGGTGCCCTTGGGACCTTGAGCAAACGTTTGACACCATCGTGCCTCATACGATTGAAGAAGCCTACGAGGTGGATGAAGCCATCCGCCATGGCGATATGGAATCACTCAAGGACGAGCTCGGCGACCTGATGTTCCAAGTGGTCTTTCATGCCCAAATGGCGAAGGAGGCCAACCATTTTACTTTCGCCGATGTAATCAACGCGATTTCAGGCAAAATGGTACGGCGTCACCCTCATGTTTTTGGTGATGCAACGATTGAGACAGCAGACGCCCAGATCGCCGCCTGGGAAACCCAAAAGGCAAAAGAGCGGCAGAAAAAGGCTGACAAGCACGGCAAGACGGCTTCAGTTTTGGACGGTGTATCTATCAGCCTGCCGTCCCTCCTTCGGGCCGTGAAGCTACAGAAACGTGCCGCCCGCGTGGGTTTTGATTGGCCTGAAACGGCTTGTGTCCTGGACAAGATGCAAGAAGAAGCCGCTGAGCTCGTCGAAGAATACAAAAAAGGCACCGACAAAGAACGCCTAAAGGAAGAATTCGGTGATCTACTGTTCGTGATGGCAAACCTAGCCCGCCATATGGACATTGATCCCGAAGAAGCTCTTAGGGACGGCAACGCCAAATTCGAACGTCGTTTTCACCGCATTGAGGCCTTGCTGGCAGAAGCGGGCAAAGAGCCATCACAGTCATCGCTGGAAGAAATGGACCGGCTGTGGGACCAGGCCAAGGCTGAAGAAAAGCAGCGGGCCTAGCCCGTCGCCCTTATTTTGTTTTCGCGGTGAATTTTGCCCAGGCAACCGGGTCCACGGTAAAGCAGTAGCTAACGCCCTGCTCTCCGTGCTCTTCGCTCAGGATTTTGGCGTTTGCATGAAGCCACGCCTGAGTCGCACCGTCACTGTAGGGCACAGTAAGCTCCACCCGGTGATCCTGTGCACTCAGGATCTCGTCTATTGCCGTGATGAGGGTTTCACAGCCCTCGCCCGTCAGGCCAGACAGTGCGACAACGCGGTCCTGCCTGTCGGCCTTGTTCATGGCGGCTTCGCGTTTTTCCTCGGACAGCAAATCCGCTTTATTCAGGGCTTCAATTATTGGGGTTCCGTCAGCTTCGCTCTCGAAATCCACGCCTAAGTCGGAAAGAACATCTTCCACGTCTTTCTTCTGCACCTCGCTATCGGGGTGTGCCGCGTCGCGTACATGCACAATTACGTCCGCCTCCAGCACCTCCTCAAGGGTCGCCCGGAACGCCGCCACGAGCATAGTGGGTAGTTCAGAAACGAACCCCACAGTATCCGAGAGGATGATCTTCCTTCCGCTTGGCAAGTCGATGGACCGCATGGTGGGATCAAGGGTTGCGAACAGCATATCTTCCGCCAGCACTTCGGCATTCGTCAGCTTGTTAAAGAGCGTCGACTTGCCGGCGTTGGTATAGCCCACAAGCGCCACAATCGGATACGGCGTCTTTTGCCGCTGTGCCCGGTGGAGCGTGCGCGTGCGCGTGACATTCTCCAACTGGCGTTTGATTCGGGTAATACGGTCAGCAATGATCCGGCGGTCAGCTTCGATCTGTGTTTCCCCGGGCCCACCCATAAAGCCTGCGCCGCCGCGCTGGCGTTCAAGGTGGGTCCATGACCGCACCAGTCGGCTTCTCTGATAGTTGAGGTGTGCAAGCTCTACCTGCAACTCGCCCTCTTTCGTGCTGGCGCGATTGCCGAAGATTTCAAGAATCAAGGCTGTGCGGTCAATTACCTTGGTGCCAATTTCGCGTTCAAGGTTCCGTTGTTGGATAGGGCTTAGCTCGCAATCGAAGATAACAAGATCGATTTCCTCGGCCTTTACGAACGCTTTGAGGTCATCAAGCTTGCCTACGCCCAAGTAGGTTGCCGGGCGCACACCGCGCAGCGGTATGCATTCCCCACCGACGAGGTCAATGTCGATGGCGAGGGCGAGCCCCTTGGCTTCCTCGAGGCGGGCCTCAGGAGAGCGAACAAGCGCGTCAGCTTTACGGGAATCCTTCACATAAGGATGGACAACGAATACACGCTGCCGAGCTGCCTCGTCCTGGAGGTAGCCTAATCCTTCGGTTGACCAGCCGTCGCCCGGCTGATCGGCCGAGCGGTCATCGGTTCGGTCGGTCAATTAGTCCTCAATATCTTTTTCCGGCTCAAACAACTGCACTGGGCCAGATGGCATCACCGTAGAGATTGCGTGTTTGTATACCAGTTGGGAATGGCCATCACGGCGCAACAAGACACAGAAGTTGTCGAACCAAGTGATTACTCCCTGCAGTTTAACACCGTTGACTAAAAATACCGTTACCGGCGTTTTGGTTTTGCGAACGGCGTTAAGAAAGACGTCCTGGAGGTTTTGATTTTTTTCTGACATGGACTGTCCGTTTGTTTTTTAAGTTATAATCATTTCGCCTTTAGAGCATAGTGCCGCTGCCGACCCGTTTGATCCGGTGCCGATAAACACCTTCCCCGTCACATATCGGCTGCGCGTACATATATGTCAGACACTCTCGCTGTCGGTCAACAGGCTTCGTACAATTATCCGCGCCAAAAACTTCTTGTGATCAGGGCAAGAAACAATGACGCCTCTATTCTGCCCAGCAGCATGAGGCCGGAAAGGATCATATAATCCGCCTCTGTCAGCCCGGAAAACCCACTGAAGTATGGATCGAACATCGTAATCAGCGGCCCAGACAATGTCAGGGCAGAAACGGCCATAGCAGTGGCAGCCTGAAAATCGATACCCAGTATCGATAGAGACAGACTTCCAAGGCCCAGCATCAGAACAAAAGCCCCCACCAGCAGCCAGACCGCCTCAATATCCCTGCGTTCAATCGTAAACGCCTGAAACCGCAATGATTTTACACCGTGCGGATGGGCCAGCCGGTCAACTTCTTTTCGCGCCAACAGATAGATAACAATCAACCGCAGTTGCTTCATGCCGCCTGTGGTACTGGCCACAGCGCCGCCCAGGCAGGCCAGGACGATCAGGATAATGGCGCCGGCGTCGGCCCCCTGCACTGAAAACCCGAGCTCCGACGGCATAAAACCGGTGGTGGACATAGCAGAGATTGCTGCAAAAACACTATGCCAGAAACCATCCAGATCACCTGGAAACGCCAGAAGGTATAAGGCCGCTGCACCGCACCCGACCAACATCAAGACGCTCTTGCTTTCCAGGCCTTGCGGGTGTTTTGCTTTAACCCGCAATAGTCGCGCCCTCATGATATCCCAGTTCAGCATGGCAACAACCATAAAGACGGCGAGAACCACTTGCGTACTTACACTCTCTATTTTGTTTGACCCATCAGGCCCAATCCCGGTGGTGCTGACGGTACTCATGGCAAATTGGAGCGCGTCGAACAACGGCAAGCCTGTCAGCATCAGGAATGCGCAGCAAAGCACTGTAACCAAACCATAAATCGGAGCCACTGACACGCCTACGGCTCGCAAGCGAGGATATCCTGTCTCACTATCGCCATAGGGCAACGGTGACCGGTGCAACTGGACGCCACCGCTATTCACGGCCGTAAGGATGGATAATGTCATGCAGATCGCGAGAAAGCCCCCAGTCCAGGCAGCCTGTATCCGCCAGAAACTGATGGATACGATTTCTTCAAATGCGCCCTCGTAAGCACTGCTTCCAGTTGTAGTAATAAGAGACATGCCTTCAAAAAAGGCGGGAATTAGCCCTTGATCTGGAAACACGAAAAAGAAAGGCATGCCAGCCACAGCCGCAAGAGCCATTCCGCCTACCACGGGCAACAGGATGGTTAGGCGGGTTACCTTTATTTTTGGTGTCGAGCGAAACCCCAGAAAGAGCGAGCCGCCAATAACCGACATAACCATTATGGAAGCCAGAAATCCGCTTGCAGCGTGTAATTCACCAAGTGCCGCAGCAATTGTGAACGGGACTGCCTGTGTTGCGCTCAGCAACAATATCCAACACCCGATCAGGTAAAAAAGCCGGCTTCGCCACATGAAAAGGCCCTAAAAAATATCTGCCCGCGCAGAGAAGAGCTGCTCGATTTTCTTCACGGCTTCCGAAAGCGCCAGGATGACCACACGGTCTTCGCCCATCAGGACGGTGTCGGCGCTAGGGGTGATAGCCTCGTCACCGCGAACAATCATGCCGAACTTCACATCACCATGCAGCCTGAGCTCGCCGATTGATTTGCCTGCGACCTCAGAACCCTCAAGCACTTCGGCTTCGATAATCTCTGCTTTGCCCTCAAAGATACTGTAAAGATCGCGAATCCGGCCGCGCCGGATATGCCGCACGATCGACGAAACTGTTGTTTCGCGCGGGTCAAGAGCAACATCGATTCCAAGCGAGCCCACTAGGCTGCCGTAAATCGGGTTGTTCATCAGCGTAATGGCCCTTGGGCATCCCTGCTGCTTTGCCAAAAGCGATGACAGGATATTAACCTCGTCATCGTTGGCCACAGATACGATCGTGTCCGTCTGAGCGATATTCGCTTCCTGCAGGATTTCCCGATCAAGCGCATCACCATTGATGACCACCGTCCTGCCGAGCTTTTCAGCGATAAGTTCAGCGCGCTTCTTGTCGTATTCAATGATCTTGAGATTGCTGACCGAAGGATTATCCTCCAGCTGCTTTGCCAGGAACAAGCCGATGTTACCACCCCCGACAATTACAATACGCTGCGCTGTTTTTTCTTCATGACCGAACACAGCCATCGCCCGTTCGGTCGTACCCGTCTCAACAGCGATATAGACGGCATCACCCGCCTGTAACTGGTCATCGCTCCGGGGCACGAAAATACGCTCTCCCCGAACCACAGCAGTAACTGTTGTCTGCAGGTTCGGGAACAATTCGGTCAACTGACGAAGCGGCGTGTCCACCACCGGGCAATTCTCATCAAGCACCAGGCCAATCATGCGAACACGGCCATCCACGAAGGGCACCATATTGAACGCGCCAGGCACTTCAAGCCGCCGCCGAAGGGCTTCCGCCACTTCAAGCTCTGGTGAGATGATTACATCAATCGGCATGTTATCACGTGAGAACAAGTCGCCCCAGGTAGGCTTGAGATATGTTTGGTTCCGTATACGCGCTACCTTTGTCGGCACGCTGAAAAGAGAACTAGCCACCTGACAGGCTACCATGTTCACCTCATCGGACCAGGTAACAGCAATAAGCAGTTCAGCGTCCCCTGCGCCAGCACGGTCCAACATGGATGGGTCCGACGCGTGCCCTACAAGGGCTTGAACGTCCAAGGACTCACTGATTTTTCTGATGAGGTCTGGTGATCGGTCGATCACCGTCACATCATTCTGCTGGTCTGCCAGGTGTTTGGCAATATTGAAGCCTACCTGGCCAGCGCCACAAACAATGACTTTCATATTTCCCCGTAACGCCTAATCGCTCTGGTCGCTGGATTAACTATCAGAACCGTCGCCGTTTCTGGCAGAACCGGTCAGGCCCAGTGACTTCAGTTTTCTATGCAGGGCGGAACGCTCCATACCTATGAAAGCGGCCGTCCGTGATATATTTCCACTGAACCGGTTTATCTGAACCTTCAGATATTCCCGCTCAAAGGCCTCTCTGGCCTCCCTCAGCGGCGTCGTCATAATGGCCCCATTACTACCAGAGTGCAACAAGTCACCCGAGCCGCTTTGAATTTCTGGTGGCAACTGGTCGGCTGTAATTTCCCCGTCCAGCTCGTCAGAGCCCATAATCACGACCCGTTCCATGATATTCTTCAACTGGCGGACATTACCCGGCCAGTCATAGGACTGCAACGCGGCGACCGCATCATCCGCCAGATATACCTTTGGCCGCCCCGTTGCTTCGGCAAGGGCATCAAGAAAACTCTGAGCCAAGACCGGTATGTCCTCGCGTCGCTCTGAAAGTGCGGCCATTTTCAGGGGCACGACATTCAGCCGGTGAAACAGATCTTCGCGAAAACGGCCTTCGGCGATCTCTGAAACGAGATCCTTGCTGGTCGCGGAGATCACGCGCACATCAACCTTTACGCCTGTATTGCCGCCAACTCTCTCAAAGGCTTGATCTGTCAGAACCCGAAGAATTTTTGCTTGTGTGGGCAGCGGCATATCGCCCACTTCATCTATGAAAAGCGTACCGCCGTGCGCGCGCTCAAAAAGGCCGGTCTTCACAACTCCACCGTTTTGTTCGACACCGAACAGCTCCTGTTCCATGCGGTGCGGCTCCATAGAAGCTGCACTTACAACAACAAACGAACTGCCAACACGGTGCGACCGGTTATGAATCTGCCGCGCTGCGACTTCCTTGCCGGAACCCGATGGGCCATGAATCAATACGCGGCTGTTGGTAGCAGCGACCTTCTCAATACTCTGGCGCAAACCATTGATAGCATTTGACTTTCCAGTGATATCAACCGTGAAGACAGATCGCTTTTTCAGCTCTTCATTCTCGCGACGAAGGCGCTCCGCTTCGGTCGCACGTTGTACAGTCAGCAGCAAATGGTCCGCCTCGAAAGGCTTTTCTATGAAGTCGTAAGCCCCCTTCTTGATCGCGGCGACTGCTGTTTCAATGTTCCCATGTCCGCTGATGACAACCACCGGCAACTCCCGATGACGGGATTTCACGAGCTCTAATATCTCAAGGCCGTCAAGTTTGCTGCCTTGCAGCCAGATATCCAGAACCATCAATGATGGTAGGCGCGCTTCAATTTCAGCGAGGCCAGTATCACTGTCTCGGGCTGTACGCGTGTTGTAGCCCTCATCTTCCAGAATACCGGAAATCAGTTCACGGATATCTTCTTCGTCGTCGATGATAAGGATATCAAGAGCCATCTTTGGGCTTACTCCCTGGTTGTCACTCTGCCGCGCTTGCGCTGTTTTTCAGCGCAAGCTGCTGCTTGGTTTCATTCGAATGGGTTGTTTCAGCACGCTGATGCAGCGCTGCGTGTGAGAATGTCAAAATGGCCCGTGCGCCAACTGGTTTCCTGTCCACAATCTTAACGGTCCCGCCATGCTCCTCAACGATGCGGCGCACTATGGCAAGCCCAAGGCCTGTCCCTTTCGCGCGCGTCGTCACATACGGCTCCATTAGGCGGTTTTTTTGCTCCTGTGGCAGGCCAAGGCCATTGTCGTCGACCCTGATTTCAGTCCGGTCGTCATCTTGTGTCATGGTCACCTTGATCAAACCCGGCTCAACGGTATCGTTGATATTCTGCATATCAGTGGCCGTCCTTGCCTGAACCGACTCAGATGCATTCTTGAGGATGTTTGTCAGCGCTTGCCCGATCAGTCGTCCATCACATGGCAACAGCCGGCTATCTTTCGGAAGGTCTGTCGTAAATTGAATCTTGGCCGCAGCCACGTCCTGCAAGAACACGGCCTGTTTCACAACATCCACCAAGTCATTTTCCTTGAAAATTGGAGCCGGCATGCGAGCAAAAGATGAGAATTCATCCACCATTCGGCGCAGGTCTCCGACTTGACGGATAATAGTATCTGTACACTGGGAAAACACCTTTACGTCAGTGGTGATTTCCTTTGTGTATTTACGCCTCAAGCGCTCGGCCGAAAGCTGGATCGGCGTCAGCGGATTCTTGATTTCATGGGCGATCCGGCGCGCCACATCAGCCCAAGCTGCCGTCCGTTGGTCTGCCAACTGTTCAGTCAGATCGTCAAACGTCACCACGTAGCCGGCGATATTGTCATTTTCGGATTTTTCGACAAACACGCGAACCAGAAGTGTCCGCCCCTCTTCCCCAACCTCCACCTGTACCTGGCCCTTGGCCTCACCGGCATTTGAACCCTCAGCCTGCGCCAGCAGCTCACGAAACTCAGGCACAACATCATGCAAGCGTTCCCCGACCAACTCGTCGTGGGTGCGCCCCAGAAGGCTGGAAGCAGACCGGTTTGGCAGGAAGATGGTCCCGTCCTGCTGCATGCCTATGACGCCTGCGGATACACCTTCCAGCACCTCTTCAAGGAAGCGCCGGCGTTCGTCCAGTTCCTGGTTGGCAACAAGCAACGCGTCTTGTTGCTTTGCCAGCTGGTCTGTCATGCGGTTGAAGGCGCGACTAAGGGTGCCGACTTCATCACTGGTAGGAACGCTGGGCACCCTGGCGTCCAATTCGCCTTTACCTACCCGCTCTGCTGCATCCACCAGGTTGGAAAGCGGGGTGACAAGTCGACTTGAAAACCAAAGGCCAACCCATATGGCAGCAAGGAGTATCAGAAGTGCAACGATGATGAAAACAACATTGAACTGCAACTGAATGTCGCTGCGCTGCCCCTCGAGGTTTTCATAGTCGGCCACTGCACTTCGGGTCGCTTCCAGATACGCCAGAACCTGGGGGTTCAGGTCCCGCGCCACATAAAGATAGGTCGGCTTGAAAAAGGAAGTCAGCCGGATCATCCCAACTACTGTGTTGTCCGCACGGTTGGAGGCGACAAACATGCCATCATGTCGAACCCTGGCGATCATATCATCCTTTAGGCGGATCGTTGCCAACTCAAGCCCCTGACTGGCACGGGCCAAAACGGCGCCTTCTGTATCGGTATCGCTGTACTCAATAACCAAGACTTCAGAAAGGAGCCTGGTATTCAATGCACCGTATGCCACCTGCCTAAGCGCCAATTGATCAGCCTGCTGCAACGGGGTCATTCGGTTGAAAGCAAGCGCAATGGCTTGCATATCCTTCTCGATCGTCGCGCGGTGTTCGACCATATAGGCTTCAGCAACCTCAAGCGAATTGTTGATGGTGGAGCGCACCTTTTCGCTGAACCAGCCTTGAATGCCAAATTCAAGAAACAAGGCTGAGAAAACCGTCATGATGATTGGCGGAATGATAGCAATGGCAATGAAGAAGCCAGTCATTTTGGTCTGCAGCCGCGAGCCTGCAGCCTTACCCTTCTTGGCGCTCCAAATACGCACAAACCAGCGCCCGATCGATACACCAAGTGCCATCAGAAGCGCCAGATTGATTGCCAGAAGCACGCGCATCGTCCGGCCTGACGTCACTTCGAACGGCGCTGACTTGCGAGACATGGTGATATAGGTTGCGATCGCCGCAATCACCGCCAGGATGGAAAGAAGAATCTCGATCCGACCGCCCAGATTGAAACGACGGGCCCAAAGCATAAAGCGGGCCCAACGACGGTTGGGCAGCTTCGGTATTTTTGGCGCATCTGGCGAACTGATCTTAGACATAGCGCCCATGATGCATATTTGCCACTATTGTTCCAGAAATATCACACACAGAAATCAAAAAAGCACTGAACTCGAAGAGCCTAGCTGCCTTTGGCCGGCATGGAGATGTCCAATTCCCGGATCTTTTTTCGAAGCGTATTGCGGTTCAGGCCCAGAAGCTCTGCAGCTTTCACCTGATTCCCCTGCGTGACAGCCAGAACTTTCTGGATGAGGGGCCGTTCCACCTCCCGCAAAATGCGCTGGTAGAGCCCGGCGGGCGGCAGGTCGTCGTCATGGTAATCGAAATACTGATCCAGATGCTGGCGAACAGTCTGCGACAGGTTTCCCCCGCTGATATTGGCCATCATCCCCATTGGGGCACCGGCCAACTCGGAGGTCGAGCGTTCAAACTCGCTCTGGATGATCGTGCCGGAAATTTCATTTCCTGGGTAAAGGGCGCAAATCCGGTGCAGCAGGTTTTCCAGCTCACGCACGTTGCCAGGCCAGTCAAACGACTTCAGGACCTTCTTGGCGCCCTCTGTTAGTTTTTTGAGCGGCAAGCCATTGTCTGCGGCTTTTCGGAGGAAATGTTCGGCCAAATCAGGGATATCGTCAGCCCTGTCACGAAGCGGCGGCAGGTTAAGGGGGACTACGTTAAGGCGGAAGAACAGGTCTTCCCGGAAGTCGCCGGAGCGCACCATATTCCTTAGATTACGGTTGGTTGCCGCTACTATACGTACGTTTGCCTTGATGCTGGCCTGGCCACCTACCGTCCGGTATTCGCCTTCCTGCAGCACGCGCAAAAGCCGCGTCTGGGCCTCAAGCGGCATATCACCAATCTCGTCAAGGAACAGCGTTCCGCCCTTTGCCTGGCCGAAACGGCCCAACGTGCGTGTCTCTGCTCCCGTAAAGGCCCCACGTTCGTGGCCGAAAAGCTCACTTTCAATCAGCTCCTTCGGGATTGCCGCCATATTTACCGGCACAAAGGGATTGTCCGCCCGCGGTCCGTGGTTATGGATTGCGCGTGCAACAAGCTCCTTGCCTGTGCCACTTTCGCCTGTCACCATCACCGTCAGGTCTGTGTTCACCACACGCGCCATCGTACGGTAGATCTCCTGCATCGCAGTCGAGCGACCAATGATCAAGCTGTCATCTTTTTCGATTGCAGTATATGCAGTTGCGCCACGTTCTTTAAGAGCTTTCTTAACCGTGGAAACTAGCTCGTCGATGTCAAATGGCTTCGGTAGATATTCATACGCCCCTTTGCCGGTCGCGGCCATGGCAGTAGACAGGGTGTTCTGCGCGCTCATGATAATGAATGGCAGTTCCGGGCGTGCTTCAATCAACTCAGGCATGGCATCCAGCCCACTGCCAGACGGCATGATAACATCAGATATAACAACATTGCCCTGACCGCCCAGGACCAAACGCTTCAGTTCCGGGATATCTTCGGCTTCCAGTACAATCCAACCTTCCTGGCGCAGCGCCTCGCTCACCACGAGGCGGATTGTCATGTCATCGTCGGCGACGATAATCGTCGGTTTTGCCTGTGCCATTATTTTGCATCCTCATACAGAGCGAGCTGAATTTTAAATACCGCACCGCCGTGCGGGTGGTTATCGCAGGTCACGGTGCCACCCATTTCGCTGACATAGCGCGCGACCAGGGCAAGGCCCAGGCCGGTACCGCCTTCCTTGCCACTGACAAAAGGATCGAACAGATGCCCCTTAAGGTGCTCGGGAATACCTGGGCCACTGTCATGTATCGCGATCTCGATAGGCAAGCGGATTCGCTCGCCTGAGCGCCCAGTAATCCAGATGCCATGCCGGTATGACGTGCTGATCGTAATGTCCGCCTCTGGCCCTGCAGCCTCCACGGCATTCTTGATCAGGTTCAGGAAAATCTGGACCAAGCGGTCATAGAGCCCGGCAACGGGCGGCAGTGATGGGTCAAATCTTGGCCTGAAAATACATTTTGCCCCAAACCCAGCGACTGCGACATTCAGCACATGATCAAGCACTTCATGGATATTGACTGGCTCCAGTACGGCCTGGGATGGGTTGCTGAAAGTCTCCAGCTCATCCACCAGGCCTTTGATACGGTCCACTTCCTTGCAGATCAGTTCCGTCAGCTTGATATTCTTGTCATCAAGCGCCCGCCCCATAAGCTGGGCCGCCCCACGAATACCTGAGAGCGGGTTCTTGATTTCATGGGCCAGCATAGATGCAAGGCCACCCACAGACCGTGCGGCGGCTTCCATATGATCGCGTTTTTCCAGAAAGGCGGTAATCCTGCGCGGTTGCGCGGTCAACAGCACTACCCCTTCAGTCCCGTAGGGGTGTGCGTGCAGGTCCATCAGTTCAATATCCCCAATGGGAGGCACCACGGAAACGTCATAGCTATTGAGTGGCGTATTTTCCTCACGCGACCGGGTAACAATGTTAAGTGCCTCGCCGCCGATGCCGCGGATATGGTTGATCGGGCTGCCAATCAGGCTTTCACGGCTGCGCTCAAAAATGGCCTCTGCCTGGGCATAAACCTCCAGGATGCAATCGTCGGCCCCGACCACAAACACGGCCTGCGACAAGCTGTGCAGGATGTCCTGGGCGACAATCTCCGCCAGCGGTCCTTGATCCAAGCCCTCCCCCGTGCTTGTCATCAGGCGGCTGCCTGCTCGCACAAAGGCAAATAGAATTCCTTGAGAGCTGCCTTTACCTTTTCAGGTTCCTCAATGCGGTTCACCTCGTTGCGGAATTCCGCAGAGCTATGAAGCCCTTTTGTGTACCATCCCAAATGCTTGCGTGCGATGCGCACGCCCCCTTCGACACCATAGTGGGTCAAGATGTCGTCATAATGCTCAAGAACCAGCTGAAGCTGCTCTTCAAGCGCTGGCTCATCAATCTTCTCGCCGGTACGGAGATAATGCATCACCTGGCCTACAAGCCATGGCTTCCCGTAAGTGCCTCGGCCAATCATGACACCGTCAGCGCCGGAATCGGCCAGCGCCTGGTCCACATCTTCAAATGTGTTGATGTCGCCGTTCACAATTACTGGGAGGTCAACGGCCTCCTTGACGATGCCGACCTTCTTCCAGTCAGCATGGCCGCGATACATCTGGCAGCGCGTACGGCCATGAACCGTGATCATCTTCACGCCGGCTTCCTGCGCGATTTTCGCAAGCTCAGGCGCGTTGAAACTGCTGTCGTCCCAGCCAAGGCGCATCTTCAGCGTTACCGGCAGGTTCACCGCGTTCACGGTTGCATGGATCAGTTCACCAGCGTGATCCAGGTCCCGCATCAGGGCGGAACCGGCGTGGCCGTTCACCACCTTCTTTACTGGGCAGCCCATGTTGATGTCGATGATGGCGGCGCCGCGATCTTCATTGAGTTTAGCGGCTTCTGCCATGCGCGCGCCCTCACAGCCTGCAAGCTGGACTGACATTGGAAATTCTTCCGCGCAACTTGTAGCCATTTTCTGGCTCCGTTCGCTGGCGCGGATCATGGCTTCAGACGCAATCATTTCAGACACAACAAGGCCTGCTCCGTAACGCTTTACCAGTCGACGGAACGGCAAGTCGGTAACGCCGGACATGGGCGCGAGGATCACAGGGTCTTTGATTTCGACCGGACCAATGTTAAGAGCCATTTTACAAACCTACACTTACGCTAATACGCACTGCCTAAATATTGGGCACTGCTTATGCCAGAAGTTTTGGTAAAAAGCCAGCCCGAGATTGAAAGGCCTCATATGACGCAAGTTTCTATCGTGATAGTCGCCGCAGGGCGTGGCAGCAGGGCCGGTGAAGGCCTGCCGAAGCAATATCGTAAGCTGGGTGGCAAGGCTGTGCTCAGACGCACCATCGAATCATTTCTTGCGATTGATCCCGGCTTTGACATTCGCTGCGTGATCCATCCGGATGACAAGGCCCTTTATGAGGAAGCCACTGCAGGCCTGAACCTGTTTGCGCCGGTTTTTGGCGGCGCTACCCGGCAGGAAAGTGTCTTTAACGGGCTGAAGGCGCTTGAACAGGACACAGACTATGTGCTGGTGCATGACGCGGCGCGTCCCTTTGTGACCCACGAGGTGGTGATGGATGTCATCAAGGCACTGGATGCAGGTGCAGAAGCTGTGGTTCCAGGCGTTCCCGTGGCCGACACGCTAAAGAAGGTTCAGGACGGCACTATCAAGCATACTGTGGACCGAAGCGGCCTTTATGCTGTCCAGACACCGCAAGGGTTTCCCTACGCCAATCTGATTGCGGCGCACGAGGCTGCTTTAGGTCGGGAACTCACGGATGATGGGGCCGTTATGGAAGCATTTGGCGCCCATGTAGCCATATCAAAGGGCGACAGCGGCAATTTCAAACTCACCACACCCGATGATTTCAAGAAGGCGGAGCAACAGACCATGATGGCCCTGGGCGATATCAGAACCGGTAGCGGGTATGACGTACACCGTTTCGAGGAAGGCGACCATGTCTGGCTCTGCGGCGTCAAATTACCATTCACCAAAGCCCTGAAGGGCCATTCCGACGCTGACGTCGGCCTGCATGCGCTGACAGACGCCATTCTGGCCGCGCTGTGTGACGGCGATATCGGCACCCATTTCCCACCGTCAGATGATCAGTGGCGCGGAGCCCCAAGCGACGTTTTCCTGGCCTTCGCCCGCGACCGGGTCTTGGCGCGTGGCGGTCAGATTAGCCATGTCGGTGTCTGCCTTGTTTGCGAAAAGCCCAAGATCGGGCCACACAAGGACGCCATGCGCGACCGCATCGCCGAACTTCTGGCCATTCCCGCAAGTCGCGTGAGTGTACAGGCCACAACGACCGAAAAACTTGGCTTTACTGGCCGTGAGGAAGGCATAGCCGCACAGGCAACGGCCACCCTGCGCCTGCCGATGGGGGATAACTGATGGCGAAAGTATCGCTTCGCACCTGGGATGGCCGCACCAAAAGCTTCTCATTCTGGTGGGTGACAGCCTTCGGTTCCGGCATGCTCAAACCTGCTCCTGGTACGTGGGGTTCACTTGTGGCGGTCATCGCCGGATACTTCATGCTGAAAGCAGGCGTCGACCAGATAGAGATGGCAGCATGGGTGATTGGCATCACTCTGCTCTCCACCAAACTGATCGGCAGCATTGAGACTATCACTGGCATCCATGACGCACCGGAAATTGTCATCGACGAGGTTGCTGGCCAGTGGATCGCCTTGATCCCGCTTGTTGGGCTAACTGGGTCACCTATCCTGTTTGGTATCGCGTTCCTGCTGTTCCGCCTGTTCGACATTATCAAGCCATGGCCCATTGGCTGGCTTGATCGGCATGTGGACGGTGGCTTTGGCGTCATGGTGGACGATTTGGTCGCTGGCATTATGGCAGCAATTGTTATATGGCTCCTTCTAACACTCGATTTGTTAGACTGGGCGATTTAATGGTTTCGACTTTTAAAGAACAATTCTCCACAAAAATTCCCGGATTTATAATAAGCTTGACCATCGGCCTGGCGGCTAATTTTTTAAGCGAGCATTACGGCGCCCCAGCGATGCTGTTTGCGCTGCTGCTCGGCATGGCCATGAGCTTCCTGTTCGAAGACCCAAAGTCTCGCCCCGGCATTGAATTTACCGGATCTACAGTTCTGCGGATCGGTGTCGCGCTCCTCGGATTCCGGATTGCCTTTTCCGATGTCATGGCGCTTGGCTGGCCCACAGTGAGCATGGTTGCCCTTGGCGTCGGAAGCACCATTCTTTTCGGTGTGGTTGTCTCTCGGCTCCTGGGTATGAGCCACCGTTTCGGCGGCTTGACCGGTGGTGCTGTGGCGATTTGCGGTGCATCGGCGGCCCTCGCGATATCTGCAGTCCTGCCAAAGCACAAAGGGCAGGATCAGGACACTATCTTCACTGTGGTTGGTGTAACCACACTGTCGACGTTGGCCATGATCATCTACCCGATGATCAGCGGCTTTTTGGACCTGAGCGAAGCTGAGGCTGGGATTTTCATTGGCGCAACAATTCATGATGTGGCGCAGGTTGTCGGGGCGGGCTATTCCATCTCGCCCGAAGCCGGTGACTTGGCCACCTTGACGAAACTAATGCGCGTTGCATTGCTGCTGCCGGTCGTTTTCATGTTTATCCTAGTGTTCCGCAAAAGCCCAAGCGAAGGTAAAAAGCCACCAATCCTGCCGCCGTTCCTGGCTGCCTTTGTCCTGTTCGTACTAATCAACAGCTTTGTGCCTCTGCCCGATCTTGTCACGGAAAACTTGACGGCCTTCTCAAGAGTTTGTCTGATTACAGCAATCGCTGCCATCGGGCTCAAGTCTGACCTTAGGAAGGTTATGCAGGTTGGCCTTAAGCCAGTCATCCTGATGGTTGCGGAAACTGCATGGCTCGCGGGATTGATTCTGCTGTGCCTGCCCATGATTGGATAAGCATGTTCGACCCTCAGATTCTGACATTGGCAGAAAAAGTGCTGGATGCCGCAAGGGCACGCGGACAGATGATAGCCACAGCAGAATCATGCACCGGCGGCCTGATCGCTGGCGCGCTCACCGAAATTGCCGGCTCATCAGATGTGGTCGATCGCGGCTTTATCACCTATTCGAATGAAGCCAAGAACCAGATGCTGGACGTGAGCTCCGAAAGCCTGGCACGTTTTGGCGCAGTTTCCGAAGCCGTGGCAAAAGAGATGGCTTACGGGGCCATTGTCGCCTCCCGTGCGGACGTTAGCGTGTCCGTGACCGGCATTGCAGGCCCCGGCGGTGGGTCTGCAGAAAAACCAGTTGGTCTGGTATGCTTTGGGCTTTGCCAAATTGGCGAATCCCCCACAGCCAAAAGCGTCGAATTCGGCGATGTCGGGCGCACGAAGGTTCGGCGCCAGACTGTTCAAACCGCCCTTGAAATGCTTCTTGAAGCGCTAGAGGATTAGCTATCGATCTTTTTGGACCAGGATTCCACTTTGACTTTCAGATGGTTATGCTCGTCCTTGATTTCCCGCTCGAACTTCTCGTCAAAGTCTTCGCCCTTTTCCTGGGCTTGCTCAATCCGGTCGCTGAAAGCTTTCAGTTCGCTGACCAGCTTGTCATATTCCTGCTTGTAGGCGCCGTTTTCGTCATTGTCGAAAATTGGATGCTCGGAATGCTCTTCCAGATACTGTTCGCGCGCCCTCAGCTCCTCAGCAAGCTTGTGCATAAATCCCGTCATCAGTCCCTCCTTCGTGTTAATTTGGGGAACTATACAATGATTAATTGCGCCTACCAATTAATGCTTGTCAATTTTCCAAAAATGGACCGTAAAGCTTGGCTGCACGCTCTTCAAACGCGTGCATCATGCGCTTACAAGCCTCGCCGAAAAGAGGGCCTATCACTTGATTGAGAATCTTGCTGGAAAATTCAAAATCCACTTCAAAGTCTACCAGACAGTGGCCGTTTTCCTGCGGGATAAAACGCCAGTGATTATAAAGCCGCTTCATCGGCCCCTTGATGTAATCCACATCCACTTTGCGATTGGTTACCAGGGTAACCCTTGAGGTAAAGCGTTCCCGAAACATCTTGAAACCGATAATAACATCAGCATCAAACTGATCCGGCTTTCGGTTATAGACCCGCGCACCCATGCACCAAGGCAGAAACTCCGGATATTTCCCAACATCAGACACAAGATCAAATAGCTGCTTGTCTGAATAGGGAAGGATTTTCTTCTCAACAAAATGGTGCATAGGGCTACTCAACTTTTCAGGCTCGCCTGTCCTAACTTGAATTGCTGCATTCGTAAAGCCCTGCGCCATCCAAGCTGCTAGAGACGCCCCCTCACCAAAAAACAAACGCCAACCAACTATTCAGCTGCCTTAAGCTGCTTGTCACGGGCCGCTTTAAGCTTCGCAAAGTCGTCACCTGCCAAATAGCTTGACCGCGTCAGCGGCGTGGCGGAGATCATCAGGAAGCCCTTGCCCTTGGCCATGCGCTCATAGGCCTTGAACTCGGCGGGAGTGACAAAACGCTCCACTTTTGCATGCCGCGGGGTCGGCTGAAGATATTGGCCAATGGTCATGAAATCGATATCGGCCATGCGCATATCATCCATCACCTGACTCACTTCCAGGCGTTCTTCGCCAAGGCCCACCATGATACCGGATTTTGTGAAGATGGATGGGTCAACCTTCTTCACTGACTCCAGGAGACGCAGCGAATGATAATAGCGCGCACCCGGGCGGATTTTTGGATAGTTCCGCGGTACAGTTTCCAGGTTGTGGTTGAACACATCAGGCTTGGCTTCGGCAACCATTTCAATCGAGCCCGGCTTATTGCGGAAATCTGGCGTCAGGATTTCAATCGTCGTGTCCGGGCAGCGGTCGCGGATCGCGCGGATAACTTTGACAAACTGCATTGCGCCGCCGTCGTCAAGATCGTCACGGTCCACAGACGTGATCACAATGTGCTCCAGGCCCATTTCCGCACAGGCCTCTGCCGTATTCATGGGCTCAAGCGGATCAACCTGCATCGGGCGACCTGTCTTGACGTTACAGAAAGCACAGGCGCGGGTGCAGGTGTCGCCTAAAATCATGATGGTGGCATGCTTTTGCTGCCAGCATTCGCCCAGGTTCGGGCAAGCCGCTTCCTCGCACACTGTATGCAGGTTTTTCGAGCGCATCATGCGGCGGGTTTCCATCGCCTGCTTGCTCGTTGGTGCCTTGACGCGCAGCCAATCAGGCTTGCGCTGGTACCCGGTCGACTTCTGCCCAGCTGTCTTCTGCTCTGTCGTCATGCTCGAAACACCATCTTTGCTAACATTGAAACGGCATAAGGCCGCCATTTTGGCGACCTTATAGTGCATTTATGAAGCTGACATCCACCAAATTGTGCAGATCAGCTATGCGCTCGCCTAGAAGTGAATAGCCTTGTCGTATGCATCCAGCACGCTTTCATGCATCATCTCGGAAAGCGTAGGATGCGGAAACACCGTGTGCATCAGCTCTGCTTCCGTGCTTTCAAGTGTACGGGCCACTACATAGCCCTGGATCATCTCGGTCACCTCGGCGCCGACCATGTGGGCACCCAGAAGCTCTCCGGTTTTCTTGTCGAATACGGTTTTTACCATGCCTTCCGGCTCGCCAAGCGCCACGGCCTTGCCATTGCCAATGAAGGGGAAGTTGCCGACGCGCACGTCATAGCCTTCTTCCTTGGCCTTGGCTTCTGTCAGGCCAACGCTTGCCACCTGTGGGCGGCAATAGGTGCAGCCCGGGATGTTGCCCTTGTCCATCGGATGGACACCCTTGACGCCTGCAATCTTTTCGACGGCAACGATACCTTCGTGGGATGCTTTGTGCGCCAGCCAAGGCGCTCCAGCCACATCGCCAATCGCCCAAAAGCCTTCAACACCCGTGTGGCCCCATTCGTCTGTCACGATATGGCCACGATCCACCTTGATGCCTACTTCTTCAAGGCCCAGGTTCTCGACGTTGCCGGTGATACCAATGGCCACGATCACACGGTCAACGGTGATCTCTTCTTTCTTGCCCTTGGTTTCCACAACGCAGGTGACATCGCTCTTGCCTTTTTTCAGCTCGGTCACAGAGGCGTTCGTCTTGATGGTCATGCCCTGCTTCTTGAAGGATTTCTCAGCGAACTTGGAAATATCCGCATCTTCAACCGGAAGTACGCGATCCATCATCTCGACAACAGTGACGTCAGAGCCCAACTCATTAAAGAAGGAGGCAAATTCAATACCGATCGCACCGGACCCAATCACCAGCAGCTTCTTCGGCATGGTATTGGGTGCAAGGGCGTGCTTGTAGGTCCATACCAGTTCACCATCAGCCTTGAGGTGCGGCAGTTCGCGTGCCCGTGCGCCGGTGGCCAGGATAATATCCTTACCGGCAAGCTCGGTGGTCTTGCCGTCAGCCCCTTTGACAGAGACCTTGCCTTTGCCGGAAATCTTGGCCTCACCCTCAATGTGGGTGACCTTGTTTTTCTTCAACAGCGACTTGATACCGCCATTCATCTGCTTGGCAACACCCCGGCTTCGCTTGACGATAGCTTCCAGGTCATAGTCGATCTGGCCGATCTTCAGGCCAAAATCAGCGCCGTGTTTTGCAAGGTGCAGCACTTCCGCAGACCGCAGCAATGCTTTGGTTGGGATACAGCCCCAGTTCAGGCAAATACCGCCAAGGTGTTCGCGCTCAACGCAAGCCACTTTCATGCCCAACTGCGCGCCACGAATAGCAGCCACATAACCGCCCGGGCCACCACCAACGACAACAAGATCAAAACTCTCAGACATTTCTACTTCTCCGTCGGCGTTATAGCAGCATGGTGATCGGGTCTTCGATGTAACCCTTGAAGGCTGCAAGGAATTCGGCACCAACAGCACCGTCAATTGCACGGTGATCACAGGACATTGTGCAGCTCATGACAGTAGCAACTGCCAACGCGCCATCTTTGACGACGGGGCGTTGTTCCCCAGCACCAATGGCCAGGATCGCGCCTTGTGGCGGGTTGATCACGGCGCCAAATTCCTTGATGCCGTACATCCCGAGGTTGGAGATGGAGAATGTACCGCCTGCATAATCCTCTGGCATCAGCTTGCCGTCACGGGCGCGTGTGGCGAGATCCTTCACAGTGCTCGAGATTTCGGCGAGGCCCATGTTGTCCGCGCCGCGCACAACAGGCGTCACCAAGCCGCCATCAATTGCAACAGCAACGGAGATATCCGCACGCTCATACCAATACATCTTGTCACCAGCATACTGAACATTGGCGGCAGGCACTTTCTTGAGCGCAAGCGCAACAGCCCGGATAATGAAATCATTCACGGAAAGCTTCACACCGCTATCGGCAAGTTTGGCATTCAGGTCTTTGCGCTGGGCCATCAGCTTGTCCATCTCACAGTCAATCGTCAGATAGAAATGCGGCACGGTGGTTTTGGATTCCGTCAGGCGCTTGGCGATGGTCTTGCGCATGTTCGACAGGCGCTCTTCCCGGTATGGAATATCGTCGTGAGGGCCGTATTCAGCGGCAGCAACTGGTGCAGCAGACGCTGCGGCGGCTGGTGCGGCAGCTGCAGGAGCTGGCATCGCTGCAGCCCCACCTTCCAGTGCAGCTTCAACGTCACGCTTTACGATCCGGCCATGCGGGCCTGAACCAGCAACAGCTGAAAGGTCGAGCCCTTCCTGCTTGGCTATGCGCTTGGCAAGCGGTGAGGCCTTGATGCGGTCGCTAGTGTCGGCGTCGGTAATCTGGCCGTTCACGGGCGTTGAAGCTACCTTTTCAGTCACTGGTGCAGCCTCTTTTTTCGCTGCAACCTCGGACGCCGCCTCTGCCTTGACTTCAGGCTGTGGAGCTTCAGCTTTTGGCGCGTCGGACGGCACTTCAACGTCTTTTGCGTCTTCACCTTCTTCAGCCAGAAGCGCAATCAGTTTGCCGACAGGCACATCGTCCGTGCCTTCCTCCACCAGAATTTTCGCTACAGTGCCATCGTCAATGCTTTCGACTTCCATCGTCGCCTTATCGGTTTCGATTTCTGCGATCACATCGCCTGATTCCACTGTATCGCCTTCTATCACCAGCCATTTGGCAAGCGTGCCTTTTTCCATGGTTGGCGACAATGCAGGCATAAAAATTTCAATAGCCATGGGAGTATCCCTATTCAAAAAAACTTTCTAAGCTCTTCAAGAGCAACGTCGAAGAAGACAAAAATGAAAAACGCAACGATCAGAAGAAGGATCCTACCTTCCCATTTATCACCATGTTCACCACCCAGTGTCGGGTCCCGATAATCCAGTTTCACTCGAACACTCTGAAACATGGACTTGAGACCATACCGGTTCACAAGGCGTCGTGATTTTCTTCGTCTCATCTAACCTCCGGTTTTACCCCGCGTAGCAGACCGCTTTGGCGGCTTTGACGATATCATCCGCGCTGACAACCGCAGCCTTTTCCAGGTTGTTGGCATAAGGCAGCGGCACGTCCGCACTGTTCACGCGTGTCACCGGCGCATCGAGCCAGTCAAAGGCTTGCTCCATCAACTGTGCGGAAACGTCAGAGGCCACAGAACACTGCGGCCAGCCTTCTTCCGCCACCACGCAGCGATTGGTTTTCTTCACGCTCTCGATCAGCGTATCCATATCAAGCGGACGAATGGTCCGGAGGTCGATTACCTCTGCCTTGATGCCCTCTTCCGCCAGCTTGTCGGCGGCCTTCAGCGCTTCACCGACCGTGATGGAGTAGGAGACGATCGTCACGTCTGTACCTTCGCGGAAGACACGGGCCTTGCCGATAGGCAGGGTGTAATCTTCCAGATCAGGCACTTCGAAACTTTCGCCGTACATCAGCTCGTTCTCAAGGAAAACAACCGGGTTCGGGTCTTGGATAGCTGCCTTCAGGAGGCCTTTTGCATCAGCCGAATCATATGGGGCTACAACCTTCAGCCCAGGTACGTTAGCATACCACGCGGCATAGTTCTGGCTGTGCTGCGCGCCCACGCGACTTGCGGCGCCGTTTGGCCCGCGGAACACAATCGGGCAGGATACCAAGCCCCCAGACATATAGCGCGTCTTGGCGGCGGAGTTGATGATGTGGTCAATCGCCTGCATGGCGAAGTTGAAGGTCATGAACTCAATCACTGGCTTAAGGCCGGCGAAGGCAGCCCCCGCACCAAGGCCCGCGAAGCCATGCTCTGTAATCGGGGTATCGATCACACGCTCTGGGCCGAATTCGTCCAGCAAGCCCTGAGTTACCTTGTAGGCGCCCTGATATTCGGCAACCTCTTCACCCATCACAAAAACGTCTCCGTCCTTGCGCATTTCTTCGGCCATGGCATCCCTGAGCGCTTCACGCACTGTCAGTTTCACCATCTTGGTGCCCTCTGGAACATCGGGATCACGCAAATCTTCTGAAGATTTCACAGCACCGGCAAACGCCGTAACTTGATCGTCTGGATTTTCTTTTGGCGCTGGTGGAGCCGCAGGTGCCTCCTCAGCCTTAGCCGCTGGCGCTTCAACCGCACTCGCGTCCTCGTCTTCCTCAGCCAAAATTGCAATCAGCTCACCAACCGGCACATCGTCTGTGCCTTCCGCAACAAGGATCTTGGCCACGGTGCCGTCATCCACGGATTCGACTTCCATCGTCGCCTTATCGGTTTCGATCTCAGCGATTACGTCGCCGCTTTCAACCTTGTCGCCTTCTTTAACCAGCCATTTCGCCAGTGTGCCCTTTTCCATGGTGGGAGAGAGGGCCGGCATCGTAATTTCAATCGCCATCGGGTGTCTCCCCCTTACGCCAGCACATCAGTATAGAGTTCAGAAAGGTCAGGCTCAGGGCTTTCCTGCGCGAACGTCGCGGCTTCAGCCACAATTGCCTTAACCTTCTTGTCGATTTCCTTGAGCTCTGCTTCATCCTTGAAGCCGGCATCCAGAATGCGCTGCTTCACCTGATCGATTGCATCATGCTCTGCGCGCATCTTCTGCACTTCTTCCTTGGACCGGTACTTCGCCGGGTCGGACATGGAGTGCCCGCGATAACGATAGGTCTTCATCTCAAGAACGAACGGCCCCTCGCCTGCACGGCAGTGCTTCACAGCTTCATCCATGGCGGCGCGAACCTCCAGCACATTCATGCCGTCAACCTGCTTACCTGGGATGCGGAAGCTTTCCCCGCGGCGGTAAAGCTCTACTTCTGAAGAAGAACGGCTCACGCTGGTACCCATCGCATACTGGTTATTTTCGATGATATAGATCACCGGCAGGTTCCAGATGCGCGCCATATTGAAGCTTTCATACACCTGACCCTGGTTGGCTGCGCCATCACCGAAATAGGCAACCGACACATTATCCGTTTTGCGGTATTTGGCAGCAAAGCCGAGGCCGGTACCAAGAGAGACCTGCGCCCCCACGATGCCGTGACCGCCATAAAAGCCACGGTCAGGCGCAAACATGTGCATCGAGCCGCCCTTGCCTTGCGAACAACCGCCGGATCGGCCGGTCAGTTCAGCCATAACAGCCTTCGGGTCAGCGCCAGCAGCGATCATGTGACCGTGCTCACGGTAACCAGTGATAACTGAGTCGCCTTCTTTCAGGGCTGTCTGAATCCCAACAACAACCGCTTCCTGGCCGATGTAAAGGTGACAGAAACCGCCGATCAGGCCCATGCCGTACATCTGACCGGCCTTCTCTTCGAAACGCCGGATCAGCAGCATTTCCTCATAGAATTCAAGCAGTTCTTCGTTGGAAGCCTTATATTGTTGAGGCTTCGTCGTGCGACGGCGCGCAGGTGCGCCCGACTTGGTGGTGGATTTTTTCGTAGTCATCTCGGCCTTCCAGAAAAAGGTCGCAGGCAGGAACGCCTGACACTCAATGCATGTGAGGCCTATGGATACCCCCGTTTTGCGCTATTTGCAATAGGGCTTAACTTGTTGTTTTTTATAGAAAAAAAATAATTAACTGGAAATAAGTTAATTAATGCGATGCATCAGAAAGGAACACCACCACTTCGTCCGGATGCGTGAAACCAAGGCGCTGCCGCACCTGCTCCTCGAGCATGTCAGGATCAATGCTACGGTTATTCAAGCGGGAGGTGCTAAGCTCAAGCGC
The DNA here is from genome assembly GCF_042651265.1 of Kordiimonas lipolytica. Lineage (GTDB taxonomy): Bacteria > Pseudomonadota > Alphaproteobacteria > Sphingomonadales > Kordiimonadaceae > Kordiimonas > Kordiimonas lipolytica. The sequence goes on from NZ_JBHSCR010000004.1 coordinate 33,005, forward strand.
GGCGCGCTCAGCCCCAACGTCCTGCGCAAGCACGGTAAGGTCTGCCTCCTGCGCCTCCAGGCGCTTGAGAGCAGCCAGACTGTTATCGCCCTGAAAAGCATGATAGGCAAAATATGCGACCAAAAAGATCCATACTCCAGCCAACCAAGCCTGGCTCAAATGACGTGATATTTTTCCGACTCGCTTCATGATTCGAATCATCTCATAAGCGAATCGGGCACGCAAGGGAAAAAACACCCGAAAATACGATTTTTTCGAGTGGAATCAGGATAGTAAAGAAACGCCCCTACCCGAGTCTTTTTCAGGCAGAGGCGCTTGGATGATTTGGGCTGTTTAGCCCTTCAGGATCGCGCGACCAGCATACACAGCTGTGCTGCCCAGCTCTTCCTCGATGCGGATGAGCTGATTATATTTTGCGAGCCGGTCAGAACGCGCCAGCGAGCCGGTTTTGATCTGGCCGCAGTTCATGGCAACCGCGAGGTCAGCGATTGTTGCGTCTTCGGTCTCCCCTGAGCGGTGCGACATCACGCTGGTGTAACGTGCGCGATGTGCCATCTCAACTGCCTGCATGGTTTCAGCAAGCGTACCGATCTGGTTAACCTTCACGAGGATCGAGTTAGCCACGCCCTTTTCGATGCCTTCAGCCAGGCGCGCCGGATTGGTCACAAACAGGTCATCACCAACCAGTTGCACCTTGTCACCGATACGGTCGGTCAGCATTTTCCAGCCGTCCCAATCGTCTTCGGCCATGCCGTCTTCGATGGAGATGATCGGGTATTTGGCAACCAGATCAGCGTAATAATCAACAAGACCTGCGCTATCCAGTTCCTTGCCCTCGCCCTTGAGGATGTATTTACCGTCATGGAAAAATTCGGTGGAGGCCGCATCCAGGGCAAGATACACGTCTTCGCCTGGCTTGTAGCCTGCGCTCTCAATTGCATTCATGATGAAATCAAGCGCATCAACAGTGCCGTTCAGGTTGGGTGCGAAACCACCTTCGTCACCAACTGCAGTATTGTGGCCAGCTTCGTGCAGCTTTGCCTTCAGTTCGTGGAATATCTCTGCACCAATACGGATGGCGTCTGTCACGCTGTCGGCATTCACAGGCATGATCATGAATTCCTGCACGTCGATCGGGTTATCGGCATGCTCGCCGCCGTTGATGATGTTCATCATTGGAACTGGCAGGATATGGGCGGCAGGACCGCCAAGGTAGCGGTAGAGCGGAAGGCCAAGGCTGTCTGCACTGGCTTTGGCGATCGCAAGCGACACGCCAAGGATTGCGTTTGCACCCAAGCGGCCTTTGTTTTCCGTCCCATCCAGGTCACGCATGGCTTGGTCGATTGCAAGCTGATCTTCGCTATCAAGGCCCACGAGAGCATCGAACAGTTCACCGTTAACGGCTTCAACAGCCTTCAGAACGCCCTTACCACGGTAACGGCCGCCACCGTCGCGAAGCTCCACAGCCTCGTGTGCGCCGGTAGATGCGCCTGATGGCACTGCAGCGCGGCCAAAGCCGCCGTCTTCCAGGTAGATGTCAACTTCAACTGTTGGATTGCCGCGGCTGTCCAGAATTTCGCGGCCAATGATATCGATAATCGCACTCATGGGCTGTTCCTTAATCGCTCAAGATGGGAAAGGATTAATAGTTTGCGGCGCGATTGTTACCCTTTCACGCAACGTGTCGCAAGGGGAACCGCCAACAAAGCCCATGAATTTAGCTGAAAAAACGGATAAGAAAAGCCCGCGCTATAGCCGGTAGTTATCCTCAAGCGTGTAATAGACCTCTCTCACACGGGAGAGATAGCCTGATGGCAGTTGCTCGGCCAAACCATCGGCGATTAGGGTAATCTCCGCCTTCAAGCGCGAGAGGTCAGCACGCTTGTCCGCCTCTTCAGGCTGAAATGCGAGCCGAATTTCAGTCTCCGACAACACAGCTTCAAGCCGGGACAATGACCACATTGGGAACTTCTCGGAAAACACACGAAGGTCAGCAAGCGCGTCCTTCAGGTTACGCCAGCGCATCGACCCGCCAAGCAGGCTAAGTTCCTGAATCCGCAAAAAGAGGCGCGAGCTGTCAGCATTGTCGCCCCGAGTAAAGGTATAGGCCCTTGCGGCGGCAAAGAATTGCCGCGCAGCTTCAAATTCCTTAACCTTTGCAGACGCATGTGCTGCCTGCACATTCAGCGCCATCAGCCGCTGTGCATTGTTTACACCCTGGTTATATTTGATAGCGGCATGCCAAGCGGCAACAACTCGCTTGCGGTCACGTGCAGCCGTTGCAGCCTGAGCACGCAAGACAGCGAACTGTCCAACAGCAGGCTCCCCAGGATCTACAATCTGAATAAAGTGTTCCCAGGCGCGTGCAATACCGGAATAGGCCTTTGCCAGTGCTTGCTCGTCTTCCAACGACGCAAAGGTTTCCAGATAATAACCGACGGCCTGCATGGTCTCAGCAGCTTCCTCTTCAGGCGTTTTCGCCGCCAGGACACTTGTTGTCAGACAAGAGATCATCACGAAAATCAACAGGTTCTTCAGCATGCGCACTTCCTCTACTGTACGGCAGATTTTACCGCATCAGACATAATTGGGAACTATATATGCAAAAAGGGGGCCGAAAAGCCCCCTTCCCTGAATTCATATTGTATTGGCTTTATACCAACCGCGATTGCTTGAGCGCTGCCTCTACAAAGCTGGCGAAAAGCGGATGCGGATCAAACGGCTTGGATTTGAGTTCAGGGTGATACTGAACCCCAATGAACCAAGGGTGGCCTGGAATTTCCATGATCTCCGGCAGCTCGCCGTCTGGTGACATGCCAGAGAACAGAACACCGGCTTCTTCAAGGCGCTCCACATAACCAATATTCACTTCATAGCGGTGACGGTGGCGTTCCTCGATCTCGGTCTTGCCGTATACATCTGCAACATGGGAGCCTTCCTTGAGAACCGCAGGATAAGCGCCCAGGCGCATGGTACCGCCGAGATCGGTATCTTCAGTGCGCTGCTCGATGCTGCCGTCTTCCTTCACCCATTCGGTGATCAGCCCGACAACTGGCTCTTTCTGCTCACCGAACTCGGTGGAGCCAGCGCCCTTGATACCCGCCAGATGCCGCGCAGCTTCAACCGTGGCCATCTGCATACCAAGGCAGATACCAAAGTATGGAATTTTGCGCTCACGGGCAAAGCGTGCGGCCGCGATCTTGCCTTCCGTACCACGCTTGCCAAAACCACCAGGCACCAGAATCGCGTGAACATTTTCAAGGCGGCTGATAGCGTCATCCCGCTCGAAAACTTCGGATTCGATCCACTCAATGTTCACCTTCACACGGTTGGCGATCCCACCATGAATGATGGCTTCATTAAGGGACTTGTAAGCATCCTTGAGGCCAGTGTACTTACCAACCACGGCGATTGTCACTTCACCTTCCGGGTTCTGCACCCGGTCCATGATGTCTTCCCAAACGGTCAGGTCAGGCTTCTGGCTGTGTGCCAGGCCAAAGGCTTTCAACACTTCGGTGTCCAAGCCTTCCTTATGGTAGGAAATCGGCACCTCATAAATCGACCTTACATCGAGTGCAGGAATGACAGCGGTTTCAGCCACGTTACAGTAAAGCGACATCTTACGACGCTCACCATCCGGAATCGGATGCTCTGAGCGGCATACCAGAATATCCGGCTGGATACCGATAGACCGCAAGTCGCGCACACTGTGCTGCGTTGGCTTGGTCTTGAGTTCCCCGGCTGCTGCCAGATAAGGCACAAGCGTCAGGTGAACGAAAATCGACCGCCCCTTGCCCAGATCAATCGAAAGCTGACGAATAGCCTCCATGAAAGGTGCAGCCTCAATGTCACCAGCCGTGCCACCAATTTCACAAAGCATGAAATCGATGCCGTCCTGTTCTGCAAGGGCGAATTCCTTGATTGCATCCGTCACATGCGGGATCACCTGCACTGTGCCGCCCAGATAGTCGCCGCGACGTTCCTTGGCGATAATCTGCTGGTAAATGCGGCCAGACGTGATGTTATCGCTCTGGCGTGACGCAACACCGGTGAAGCGCTCATAATGGCCAAGATCGAGATCTGTTTCCGCACCGTCGTCGGTAACAAATACTTCGCCGTGCTGGTATGGGCTCATCGTGCCCGGGTCCACGTTCAAATATGGATCAAGTTTGCGCAAGCGAACCGAATAGCCGCGAGCCTGCAAAAGCGCACCGAGCGAAGCGGACAACAGACCCTTGCCCAGGGAACTAACAACACCACCAGTAATAAAAATATAGCGCGTCATGGAGCCTCTCAAATCTCAAAAAGCACACCACCGCCTGGCAGGCACCCTGCCCGGCAACTCAAAAAATACTTTCTACACAAAGAGAAGCGGGGGCTCTTGGCCCCCGCTTTGAAGTCTCTTGTCCTAGCCGTCCTCAGGAACGGTTGGTATTTCAGGGAGTTGGCTTCCGCCATCTTCCTGTTCCTGCTGGATCACTTCCTGGACAATGCTGTCGTCGCCACGCTGCTGCGCTGCGAACCATCCAAGCAGAAGGGAATTAGCAAGAAAGACAATCGCCAGCCACTTTGTAGTCTTTGTCAGGAGATCACCGGCGCCGCGTGCGGTCATCATGCCACCTTGGCTGCCGCCGATGCCAAGCGCACCACCTTCGGAGCGTTGCAACAGGATAGCAACGACCATAGCAATGGCTACAATCAAATGAATGCTCAGCAATACGGTTTCCATTTACCTGTCCTACCTAACGTTGGCCTGCCCATGCCGATTATACAAATCTTGGCCGGGATTCAAAGCGCGGTTTCTAGACTTCTTTATCGGGTTTGCCAACCCTAAATTTTTATTTCCGGTACGCGTCGATAATACCATTGAAATCAGCGGCCTTCAGGCTTGCGCCGCCAACAAGGGCTCCATTGACGTTATCGGCAGCCATCAGTTCGGACGCATTTGACGGTTTCACCGACCCACCATAAAGAATGCGGAAGCCATTGCCAGCCTCACCGAACCGCTCCACAAGAGCGCCACGGATCGCTGTATGCACTTCAGCAACATCTTCAACCGTTGGCGTGCGGCCTGTACCAATAGCCCACACCGGCTCATAGGCCACTACTGTGTTTTCCGGAGTGCTTTCCGCAGGCACCGAAGCCGCAACCTGGCCTAGCACGATATCAAGCGTCTTGCCCGCATCGCGTTCTGCCTCGGTTTCACCAACACAGACAATCGCAGTCAGACCCTCTGCCAACACGGCCTCAGCTTTTGCGCACACCAGCGCGCTGTCTTCGCCATGATCAGCCCGACGCTCTGAATGACCCACAATAATAAAGGCTGCGCCCGCATCGCGAAGCATCTCTGCTGAGATATCACCCGTATGGGCCCCACTCTTGTTCGTGTGGCAATCCTGCGCACCAATCGCGACCCCTTCGGGGGCATTAGCAGCAAAAGATGCCACCAGCGTAAACGGTGGGCAGATCAGAACACCACAGTCGGCGGTATCACCGTCGCGGAGATAATTGCCAAGCGCTTCAAGTTCAGCCTGACTGGACGCCAGGCCGTTCATCTTCCAGTTTCCTGCAACCAGGGCAGTCGGTTTCATATTGGGGCCTCATATGGTTTCTTTTGAAATTTTTATACGCCGGTGGTTAGCAAATTAATGCCGCCATGACCAGCTTCCTGTTACCCCAATAAGCACTTGGTGCAGCGACACGGAGCTACCTTCGCTATCCCGCAGCAAATCGGCTGTTGCAGCGCACCGAAAGCGTGCTTATGATGCGCGGCCAATCTGGTGGGCTATACCACCCAAATTACGTAATGATTAATCGACGGGAGCTCGGGCGCATGCTGCTCAAACTTCGCGGGGGACTGGATTCCTTTTTTGTAACTCTTCTTCTGGGCGTTCTGATTGCAGCGTTCGCAATCTGGGGCATTGGCCCCGGCATGCTTGCTGGTAATACACAGTCTGTAGCGACAGTCGGCGATACCACCGTGCCAACTGCACAATATGCCAACGCTGTACAGCGCCGCGCTCAGCAGCTGCAGGCCCAGTTCGGCGGGCAGTTCACAGCGGACCGTATCATCCAGATGATGCAGCTGGACCGTCAGGTTTTGAACCAAATGGTTCAGGAAGCCGCCATCGCCGAAAACACAAGCGAGCTTGGCATGCGCATCACCGATGCACAGCTGGCTGCCGAAATTCGTGAATTCGAAGCGTTCAAATCACCTGATGGTAGCTTCAGCCCGCAGATGATGGCTCAGGCCCTCAATCAGGCTAATCTTACCCAGAAAGAGCTGTTCACCAGCTTGCGCCGGGAAGCAGCCAGGTCTCAGTTGATGGACAGCCTGGTTTCCGGCGCCACCGTGCCGCGCTCTCTTGCTGAACGTCTGTATGTCTGGCAGGCAGAGCGTCGCCGCGCGACCATGATCAATTTCGCGGCCTCAGACATCGCAGAGGTAACAGAGCCGACAGAAGAAGAGCTCCAGAGCTATTATGAGGATTCCAAATCCAATTACATGACGCCGGAACGCCGCAGCTATAATTACATCATGCTGACGCCCGCCCAGTTCACTGACGACGTGCAGATCACCGAAGAAGACCTGCTTCAGGCGTATGACTATCGCCGCAGCGAATATGTCCGTGATGAAACACGTGACCTGCAGATGGTTAGCTTTTCTGAACAGGCTGATGCAGAGGCCTTCATTGCAAGGGTGGCTGCAGGCGAAGATTTCATAGCTGCTGGTGCAGACATGTCCGAATTTACAGCCGAAGAGCTGGAATTGGGTGCGAACTCTTATAACGACCTACAGACCGATTTTGACGCGCCGACCGCTGATGCCGTATTCGCACTGACTGAGGGCGATATGAGCGCGCCGGTCGAAGGCCTGGCGGGCTGGAATGTCTTCAAGGTCAAAAGCATCACTGCTGGTGAAGAAAGAACGCTGGATGAAGTGCGCACCGAACTTGAAGAATCACTCAAGGCAGAGCATGCGGTTGATCTGATGTTCGATTTCCTGCCTGATCTTGAAGATGCAATCGCAGAAGATGGCACTCTGACAGCGGCAGCTACCAAGCTGAACCTGCAGCTTGCAACCGTATCTCAGGTTGACGGTCGCGGCCAGGGCCCAGACGGCGCCCAGAAAATCACCCTGCAGGAAGAAGGTGCCGTTCTTGCGGAAGCTTTCCGCACTGAGCTGGGTGTCGAGCCAGAAATGAAGGACCTGGATCCGAGCGACAGTACCAAAGGCGTGTTCTTCGTCGAGGTTACCGAGGTTCAGGAGCCTGCTGAGCGCTCATTTGAGAATGTCCGAGCGGAACTCAAAGACACATGGATGACCCAGCGTCGTCAGGAGCAAGCTGGCGAAATTGCCGAGGCCGCAAAAGCACGCCTTGAAGCGGGCGAAGAGGCGGAAGCCATTGCCGAGGACCTTGGCGGTACATCCTATGACGCCAAGAATGTCGCGCGTACCGCTGAAGGCACGTCCGGCCTTTCCCCCAATATTCGCGGCTTGATTTTCGAGCTCGGTATTGGCCAGATCGAAACCGAACGTGCTGCTGACGGCAACGGTTACGTTGTGGTTCGGGTCGATGACATTACAGCCGGCGATCCAACGCGGGATGCCGTCAATGTGGACGCCCTTCATGCGGAACTGAAAAATCAGTTCAGCGAGGAGCTGTTCCTGCAGTATCAAAATCAGCTTCTGGACAGCTACTCGCCAGAAATCAACTATAACCTCGTCAATCAACTGTTCCGCCGCGACGCGGACGAATGACAAGTTGACCATTGAGTGAGCCAGTGAACGCATCGGTGACACAGCCGGAAACGCTTGAGGCACAGCTTGCGTGCTATCGGAATGGGAATGCCCAGGTCGTATCCACTACTCTAGTGGCTGACCTGGACACACCCGTGTCCGCGTATCTGAAGCTTGCACAGGGCGAAACCTATTCCTGCCTGCTGGAGTCCGTTGAAGGCGGCGATACTCGGGGTCGTTACTCCATCATAGGGCTGCAGCCAGACATAGTCTGGCGCTTTGATGGAAAAAGTGTCGAAATCTGTCGCGATTACGGTACAAAAGGCGCCGCATTCCAGCAGCTTCAGGAAGCGCCGCTGGAAAGCCTGCGAAGGTTGCAGCAGGAAAGCCTGATCGATCTGCCGCACAACCTGCCCCCCATGGCAGCAGGCCTTGTGGGCTATATGGGCTATGACATGGTTCGCCAGATGGAAATCCTTCCAGACGCCAAGCCTGATCCTTTGGGGCTGGCGACCTCCATTTTCGTACGCCCGACCGTTATGGCCATCTTCGACAGTGTCACAAACCTGATCACACTGGTTACACCGGTTCGGCCCAAAGAAGGAGTTTCTGCTGAAGACGCGCTTGCTGCAGCAGACCAACGGTTGGAGACCATGCTTGAACGGCTGGATGCGCCTTTGCCACATTCCACCGTCCCGACCAGCGCTGTTTTTGAAGAACCTGTTTCCAACACGGGACAGCGGCGCTTCCATGAGATGGTCAAAAAGGCGCAGGAATATATCCTAGCCGGAGACATCTTCCAGGTGGTCTTGAGCCAGCGCTTTTCCATGCCGTTTGACCTGCCACCTTTTGCCCTCTACCGGGCACTGAGGCGCACCAACCCCTCTCCTTTCATGTATCATCTTGCCTTTGAGGATTTCGCGATCGTGGGCTCCAGCCCGGAAATCCTTGTTCGCCTGCGTGACGAGGAAATCACCATCAGGCCAATTGCCGGCACCCGCAAACGCGGTGCGACGCCGGACGAAGATGCCGTCCTGGCCGCAGACCTGCTGGCAGACCCGAAAGAACTTTCAGAACATCTGATGCTCCTTGACCTGGGCCGAAACGATGTTGGTCGCGTGGCAAAACCCGGCACCGTTGAGGTGACAGCCCGTAATACCATCGAATATTATTCCCATGTCATGCATATCGTTTCAAACGTGATTGGCGAAATTGACCCACAGTTTGACGCGATTGATGCCCTTGCCGCCGGTTTCCCGGCCGGGACCGTCTCCGGCGCGCCCAAGGTACGGGCCATGGAAATCATTGATGAACTTGAGGTGGACGCACGCGGACCTTATGCAGGCAGCGTCGGCTATTTCAGTGCCAACGGCAGTATGGATACATGCATCGTACTCAGGACCGCGATCGTCAAAGACGGACAGATGCACGTGCAAGCCGGTGCAGGCGTGGTAGCGGATAGCGATCCGGAATCAGAGCATCAGGAATGTCAGAACAAGGCCCGCGCACTCGTAACGGCCGCCAGGGAAGCCGTTCGCTTCGCCAAATCAAATCGAGGATAAGGTTCGAGGTATCGTGACCTCCTAGTCACGCGCTTGCCCACCCATGGCATCTTCCGTCATTACCTCCGCGTGCTGACGTCTTGCCTCCAACGTCCCAACGAGCTGGCTGATGGGTACCAACGCGATTCCTTTTGCCCGCAGAGTCTTCTGCCATTCCTTAAGGGTTTCCAGCGTTACCTGATATGGGTGACCAATCGCAATCGAATAGCCGCGGACCCGCGCGATCCGTTCTGCCTTCGCCAACTGAGCCTCAATAGCATCCCGGTGCTGTATGTTATCAAGGAAGATATCGCGGGCGATTGTAGGCACCCCGGTCGCCTTGGCGGCACTCATTCCCACACTTTTCGGGGACGTCAGGCTATCAAGGAAAAGATAGCCATCGGCTTTCAGGTAGGTCATCACCTGTACCATGTGGCCTGCGTCTTCTGTTAGCAGGCTACCCATATGGTTATTAACCCCAACAAACCCATCAAACCTGCTTAGGTTCCAGATCAGTCGCCTTTGGAACTCGTCAGGCCCAAGCCCGGCCAGAAGTGCGTTCGTGCCCGGGTCCGCTGCACTGCCTTTTGGCTGCATGGGCAGGTGAACCATCAACTCATGCCCTGCGGCATGAACCCTGCCCGTCTGATACTCCAGATGCTCGGCATAGGGCAAATACGCCAGCGTGTAGGGGCCCGGCATTTCCGCCAATTCTTCCGTGGCCTGGTAATTCAGCCCAAGATCGTCAATCACGATAGCGATACGCGGCAGATTGGTGTCTTTCCATGCAACAGCATATTGACGCCAGGCAGGATCAACCTTCTCGGGCAGTAGCTTCTCCAGGTCCTGTATCGGCACAGTGACATCACTACCGCCATCCATATCGGAGAGCACGGCCAAGACATCCGGGTCTAACTCAGCCCCGACCACCTCTTCTGGAACTGCTGCAGGTAGCGGCTTGTCCTGTTGCAGGACCATATAAAGCCCCGCCCCAATGAGGACGATAACAAGGCTGTAGATACCAATTACCAGCTTTTTCAGCCGCTTACTCATACAATTTCGGTTCCCTGGCTCGCCATATAGGTGGCGTATCCCTCTCGTTTCAATTTTTCTTAAGCCCGCACACTCAAAGTCTTTTGCAAATGCCGCGAAATTGACCAGTCCGCCATTGACATTCAATCTGAAAGCCGCAATGTCCAACTAGTTTATGAATCAGCGAGCGGTTTCAATGTATATTCTGATCGATAACTACGACAGCTTTACCTACAATTTGTACCATTATGTGATGGAATTGGGGGCAAAAGTTGAAGTCTGGCGGAACGATCAGATATCTGTCGCTGATGTGCTCGCGAAAAAACCCAAAGGTATCATCATCAGCCCAGGCCCCTGTTCGCCAACAGAGGCTGGCATCTGCCTTGAACTGATCGAAGCAGCTGCGGGGAAAGTCCCGGTATTTGGCGTATGCCTTGGCTTTCAAAGCATCGGCCAAGCCTTCGGCGGCGACGTGGTGCGTGCGCCCTATGTGATGCATGGCAAGATTAGTGAGATCACCCATACGGGCCAAGGCGTGTTCAAAGGCCTGCCAAGCCCCTATCAGGCGACGCGCTATCATTCCCTGATCGTGGAACGCAGTACCCTGCCCGACTGTCTTGAGGTGACGGCCGAAACTGCGGACGGCTTGATCATGGGACTGCAGCACAAGACGCTGCCGCTCTATGGCGTGCAGTTCCACCCGGAAAGCATCGCTTCAGAGCATGGTCACGCGCTTCTGAAGAACTTTATCGATATCTGCGAAGGGGATCAGGAAGCATGAGCGACCTCAGACCAATACTGGCCAAACTGGCAGACGGTGAAACGCTGACTGCGGAACAATCCCGGGAAGCCTTCAACATCATCATGTCCGGGGCAGCCGATCTTGCGCAGATGGCTGCCTTTATCATGGCGCTGCGCCTTCGGGGCGAACAAGTGGACGAAATCGTGGGTGGTGCCCGTGTGCTGCGGTCAAAAGCGACGCAAATCAAGGCGCCGGAAGGCATAGTAGACACGTGTGGCACCGGCGGCGACGGTCTCGGCACATACAATATTTCCACAGCTGCTGCCATTGTCACGGCAGCGGTGGGCGTACCGGTGGCGAAGCACGGCAACCGCTCTGTCTCTTCCAAATCCGGTTCGGCCGACGTCTTAATGTCATTGGGAGCCGAGCTTGAAATTCCTCAGGAAGCCAATGAGCGAAGCCTTATAGAGAACAATTTCGCCTTCCTGTTCGCTCCCGCGCACCATAAAGCCATGCGCCACGTGGCCCCGGCCCGTGGTTCGCTACAGCTCAGGACCATCTTCAACTTACTTGGGCCACTCGCAAACCCTGCACAGGCAAAGCGCCAAGTCTTGGGCGTATTTGACCGCAAGTGGCTGCGGCCGATGGCCGAAGTTCTGCAGAAGTTGGGCAGTGAACATGTATGGGTCGTGCATGGCAGTGACGGCCTTGATGAGGTCACCACCACAGGGGCAACCTATGTGGCGGAACTGAAGGACGGCAAGATCACAGAATTTGAGGTCACGCCCCAGTCCGTGGGCCTTGAGGTTTCCGATATCGAGGATCTCAAGGGTGGCGACGCTGACGTGAATGCGCAAGCGATCCGGGACCTTCTTTCGGGTAAACCTTCCGCCTACCGCGACATCGTACTGATGAACGCGGGTGCGGCGCTCGTGGTGGCTGGTAAGGCTGATACCCTCAAGGAAGGCGTCGAGATCGCAGCTGGAACAATTGATAGCGGCAAAGCGGCAGCAGCGCTTGAGAAATGGGTAGCCTTCACTCAAGCTAACGCGCCGGAGAAAGGCTGATGGCCGATATCCTCAAGGAAATCTGCGACCGCAAGCGTGACCATGTCGCCGCCATGAAAGTCAAGGTGAGCCACGCGGAACAGGAAACACGTGCCAAGGAAGCTTCCGCACCGCGCGGCTTTATCCGGTCCCTGCAGTCATCTATGGCCGACGGCCGTTACGGCTTTATCTGTGAGATCAAGAAAGCCAGCCCATCCAAAGGCTTGATCCGTCCTGATGACTTTGACCCAGCGACGCTTGCCAGCGCCTATGAACGCGGTGGAGCCTCGTGCCTGTCTGTCTTGACAGACGAACCCTATTTCCAGGGCCATGATGATTACCTGAAGCAGGCACGCGCTGCCGTTTCACTGCCATGCCTTAGGAAAGATTTCATGGTCGACCCATACCAGGTAGCCGAAGCCCGTGGGTTGGGGGCGGACTGTATCCTCTTGATCATGGCGGCCTTGGACGATTCGCTCGCAGCTGAGCTTGAGACCGAAGCCCATGCTTGGGGTATGGACGTGTTGATCGAAGTGCATGACGCGCCAGAGCTGGAGCGAGCGCTCAAGCTCAAGAGCCCACTTGTCGGCGTGAATAACCGTAACCTAAAAACCATGGATGTGTCGCTCAATACCACGCTTTCCCTGGTGCCTAACTTCCCAGAAGGTAAAATAGCGGTTGCGGAATCCGGCCTTCGCACGCAAGAGGACCTTGCAGCCTGTGCCGCAGTCGGGGCACACTGTTTCCTCATTGGCGAGACCTTCATGCGCCAGGCGGACGTTGAACAAGCGGTGCGCGACCTTCAGAAAGCATCCTAACCCTTTTCTATAAAAGGATATTTTATGAGCAAGCTTTCCCATATTGATGAAACCGGTGCAGCGCACATGGTTGACGTGGGGAACAAGGCGCCAACGCATCGCGTTGCTACCGCTGAAGCCTTTGTTGAGATGAAACCTGAGACACTCAAGCTCATACAAGCAGGCGACCTGCCGAAAGGCGATGTCCTTGGAACTGCGCGTCTCGCCGGTATCATGGCCGCCAAAAAAACCAGCGACCTGATCCCGCTTTGCCATCCCCTCTCCATCACCAGCGTGAAGGTGGAGATCGAGCCCGAATCCGAAACGCGCCTGCGCATTGAGACCTATGTGAAAGTCACCGGCCAGACGGGCGTGGAAATGGAAGCGCTTACGGCCGCATCAGTCACCGCGCTTACGATCTATGACATGGCCAAGGCAGCCGACAAGGCCATGCGCATCGAAGGCATCCGCCTCCTGCGTAAGGAAGGCGGCAAATCCGGAACCTATGAGGCTGAATGATGATTTCTGTTGAAGAAGCGTTCAAACGCATCGTTGAAACCGCAAAGCCGCTGACAACTGAAAAACTGCCGCTAGAAAATGCCTCAGGTCGCGTTCTTGCCGCCCCGCTGACGGCCCGACGCACACAGCCTGGCGCTGACATGTCTGCCATGGACGGCTACGCGGTCAACAGCGCCAGCCTGACCGGCAACCCCATTACACTGAAGCTGGTTGGCGAAAGTGCGGCGGGCAGCCCGTTTGGCGGCACCTGTGGTGCAGGTGAAGCCGTTAGAATTTTTACCGGTGGTATTGTACCAGAAGGCGCAAATCAGGTGGTGGTCCAGGAAGACTGCACCGCGAACGGCGATATGGTCACGACTACGATTGGACCTGAAATCGGCCGTCATATCCGCCTCGCCGGTATCGATTTTGCGCGGAACCAGATCGTACTCGACCAAGGTACATACATCAGCCCGAAATCCATCGGGCTTGCTGCCAGCGCGGGCTATGACCACCTGATGGTCCACCGTGCACCAAAGATTGCGATCCTGGCAACAGGCGACGAACTGGTGCCCCCAGGCAAGAAGGATTTCGCGCCGCACGAGACCGTCAATAGTACCGCCCCACAGATTTCGGCCTTACTGACCGACGCTGGCGCGAACGTCCGCATCCTCGAACAGGCGGGAGATGACCTGAAAGCCCTTAAGGCTGCTGTAAAAAAAGCAGCTGGTGCAGACATTCTTATCACGATCGGCGGCGCATCGGTAGGCGACAAAGACATGATGCAAGAGGCGCTCTCTGCTGAAGGTATGGCGCTCGACTTCTGGAAAGTGGCCATGCGCCCGGGTAAGCCGCTGATTTTCGGGACCATGAGCCAAACCAAAGTTCTGGGACTACCTGGAAATCCGGTATCTGCCTTCGTATGTGCCCTTTTGTTCGCACGCCCCCTTGTTGACCAGATGATGGGACGCCCCGCCCCCATGCCAACCGGCGTACCGTTACCGCTGGCGACAGACCTCGCCGAGAATGGCCCGCGACAGCACTATATGCGTGCGCGGCTTGTGGGGGAGCCGGGCAGCCGCCACCTTGACCCTGCTATTGCCCAGGACAGCAGCCTTGTTTCAGTCCTGGCGCAATGCGACGGCCTGATCATCCGAGAGCCCAATGCACCTGCGGTCAAAGCGGGTACCCTGGTGCCCTTCCTCCCATTTTAGCGTGCATCACCCGAAGGCCTTGACAATCATCCAAAAGGTGAACTAAAAGAGAACATACCGAAAACAAAACCGGAGGGAGCCATGTTAACCGCCAAACAAAACCAGCTGCTGCTTTTCATTCAGGAGCGACTGGCCAGTTCCGGTGTTTCGCCTTCCTTCGACGAAATGAAGGACGCGTTGGGGCTTAAGTCAAAATCCGGCGTCCACCGGTTGATTAACGCTCTTGAAGAGCGCGGCTTCATTCGCCGCATGGCCAACAGGGCACGTGCGATTGAAATACTCAAAACTCCGGACAATATGCCCACCAGACAAGGTGGCGACAATGTTGTCAGTGCACCCTTCGGGCAAAACCAAGCACCGGCTGTACAGCCCTCGGCTGGAGATGACACGTTTGAAATTCCCCTGCATGGCAAGATTGCGGCAGGTACGCCGATTGAAGCGCTGGAGAACCGCGATAGTTTTGTCTCTATCCCTGGCGCAATGATGGGGCGCGGCAACTGCTTTGCGCTTGAAGTATCAGGCGATTCCATGGTTGAGATGGGTATTCTCGATGGTGACACAGTCGTGATTGAAAGCGCCGATACTGCGCGGGACGGCGAAGTGGTCGTCGCTCTGGTAGACCGTGAAGAAGCTACACTTAAGACATTGCGACGTAATGGAAAATTTGTTGAACTGGTGCCCGCCAACCGAGACTATCAGACCCAGGTTTTAGAGGCTGGCAGGGTTCAGGTCCAAGGTCGTCTTGTCGGGCTTTTGCGCCAATATCATTAACACCACTGATGAAGGGGCTAGTCGGCTCTGACTGCCCCTATATGCCAGGGCCTGTCGCCCCGCTCCCTGCTCCATCGGACCGTGCCGGTTTTCGGCTCATAGGCTACAGGCCCGTATCTCTCCAGTCCTTCTTCTGACAGCTTTACGGCGTCGCCGCGGCAATAGCGGCGCCAACGAACAGGCATGATTACAATGTCAGCCTTAGCGCAATCACGCCGCATACCCTCTAATGAACGTGCTCTGGCAACCAGCAATCTGTCTCCGATATTCGTGTGGCAACCATCGCTGTCACACTGGCGGTCAAGTTTTTTTGGTGCTTCGTCTGGCGAGAGACCCCAGTATCGGGCCCAGGCGTCGTCACGAAAGCCGCCCCGCCGCCCCCCTGAGATGGCGAACCTGTCTGCATCCTGATCATAAACCGCGACAATATTCCCGCCGCTGTCGATCAGCAAATCATTGCGTGGCCCCTGATACAGGAAAGGCATCAATAATAGTCCAGCTAGTGCCGGTATCCAGGCAACCCGTCCTCGCAGGATCAACAGAAAAATGAAAATGCCGCTGGCGACACAAATGAAAGCGCCGGATTGCTGCGGGATATGCGCGACACCAAAACTGGGCGCGCCAAAAAAAGCCGCGACCTGCCTGACCATGTCAATTACCGCCCCCATGGCATGCAGTATGGGCCCGTCAAACCCCAAGGGCATAGTTAACAAGGCTAATAGCGCCAGTGGCATGACAATCAGACTAACCAAAGGGACAGCCAGAAGGTTAGCACCCAACCCTACAAGCGGTGTGGCCTGAAAGTGATAGAGTGCAAATGGCGCCACAGCCACTTCGGCAACGATCGTCGTGAAAGCTGTCATAATCAGGAAATTCAGGACCTTGCTGCGGACTCCCTTGCCAGTCGGCAGCTTTATGCCTGACCGATACAAACGCTCATAGGCGACAACCAGGGCTGCCGTGGCGCCAAATGACATCTGGAAGCCCACCGAAAGGATCGCTTCCGGCCAGATGCTCAAAATCAGTCCGGCTGCTATTGCCACATTCCGTAATGACAGGACCCTACGGTCAAGCAATACTGCAAGCAGCCCGATAGAGACCATGATGAAGGCACGCACAGTGGCCACGCCCATACCCGAAAGCAGCAGGTACCCGAATGCGACAGCCCAAGCCAGCAGTGCAGCCAGCTTGCGGGGCGGCACCCTGAGCGCGACAGCAGGAAAAGCAGCGAACAGAAACTCAAACAGAAAGAAAGCTGCCGTGGTGATAAGTCCCATGTGCAATCCTGAAATGGCCATCAGGTGTGCCAGCCCAGCATCACGAAAGTTCTCGACTGTTTCTTCTGTCAAATAGTGACGGTAACCAACCAACAGCGCGACAGCGACAGCTCCTGACTGATCGGGTTGGCCCGCCATGATACGTTCTGCAACCGCCCTTCGAAGTCTTTCGAGTTTTTCCCGTAGTCCCGGTTCTTGTCCCGTTTGAGGCGGTAGTATTTCAACCGGGGCTGCAGCAAACCCTTCCGCGCCAATACCGTCGAAAAAAGCCTTGCGGGCAAAGTTGAAACCGTCTGGCGTGATGGCGCCCCTGGGCGCGTGCAGCAAGGCCCTGGTTCGAATGAGCACACCGGGCATCAAGTCGCCCTGCACCTCCGTGCGAACCAAAAGCCGTATACTTCCGGGCATCGCACCAGACCTGCCATCAAGTGCAGTAGGCCTTATGATCAGCCGAGTCCCCTTCCCCGCGCGCTCTTCCACGGTTTTCACTTCACCTTCAAGGCTCGCGTAGCGCTCACTGTCCAGGCGTGGGCCACTCAGGTACTCGATGCGGCCCGCGGCAAAGGTCATCCCCAGCAATACGGCCAGCGGTAATTGCACTAGGAAGCGCTGCATATTTCCCAGAAAAAGGGCCAAAATTATGAGCGAGGCAAGGACAGGTAATAACACATGAAGGCTTAGGTATATCGTATTGGGCACAATCTGCAGGACACTGCCCAGCGCGAAACCTGTAACCAAGGAAAACAGCCTCCATTCACCATGCACGTGTTGCAGTGCGTCATAAGTACGCAATGAGCCCTTCAAGCGCGCAAGAAGAATGGGAGAGTGCACTGTACTGCCTATCCTGAGGTGATTTGACACTATTTAGGGTATAGTAGCGCCCGGATTTTTGTCTCGGAACACAAAAAAATGCTGCACTGCAATTTGTGTTGTGAAGAAACATGTGATACAAGCCAATCAAATTTTCTTTTAGGCCGCTCCCTCACTTTTCCAGCGTCCTATATTTGTTATAAACAACAAGGGTTTAGTTCCTGAGCATGCAAACTGACATGCCCACAGTGGTTACACGATTTGCGCCTTCTCCGACTGGGTTTCTCCATATCGGCGGGGCTCGTACAGCCTTGTACAATTGGCTTCTGGCTCGCCATTTCGGCGGGAAGTTTCTCCTTCGTATCGAAGATACTGACAAGAAACGATCTACCGACGAAGCCATCGAGGCCATTCTTAACGGCATGAAATGGCTGGAGCTGGACTGGGATGGTGATGCCGTCAGCCAGGCAGGTCGGGCTGAGCGGCATGCAGAAGTCGCGCTGGAGCTACTTGAAAAAGGCATGGCGTATAAATGCTTCGCTACCAGTGAGGAGCTGACCGAGGCCCGCGAAACAGCACGCGCCAATGGTGGTAACTTCCGTGGCGATCTCTGGCGTGACCGGGATGAGAGCGAAGCCCCCGGGGGCGCACCCTATTCGATCCGCATCCGTATGCCGCGTGAAGGGGAGACCACCATCGAAGATGCCGTTCAAGGCCCGGTTACTGTCCAAAACAGCAATCTAGACGATATGATCATCCTCAGATCCGACGGTACACCCACATATATGCTGGCTGTAGTTGTTGACGACCATGACATGGGCGTTACCCACATCGTGCGCGGGGATGACCACCTGAACAACGCCTTCCGTCAGCATCAGATTTATGAAGCCATGGGCTGGACACCGCCTGTTCTGGCACATATCCCGCTTATTCACGGGCCAGATGGCAAAAAACTGTCAAAACGCCATGGCGCTCTTGGTGTTGAGGCCTACCGGGACATGGGCTATTTGCCTTCAGCCATGCGCAACTACCTGCTGCGACTGGGTTGGAGCCACGGCGATGATGAAATAATCTCTACCGAACAGGCAATCGAGTGGTTTAACCTGGAAAATGTCGGCAAGGGTGCTGCACGTTTCGATTTCGACAAGCTCGATAATCTGAATGGCCACTATATTCGTAATTTAAAGGCTGACGCACTCTTGTCGCTGATCAGAAACGATCTAGAACAGGAAGTGGGTCACTCACTTGTTGCCGCTGAGGAAGAGCGCCTGATTAGAGGATTGCCTGCCTTGGCGGAACGCGCGAAGCGGATGCCAGATATTACAGAGAATGCGTCTCTTTTCTGTAATGTTCGCCCGCTAAGCCTAACCGAGAATGCTGCCAAAGCCCTGTCAGGCGAGGACACGTCCGACCTGATGGGACAAGTGGCAACCGAATTGGAAGCGGTGACTGACTGGGAAGCGTCGGTTATTAAAGCTGCCATTTTCTCTTTCGCGGAAGCGAAAGAATTAAAACTAGGCAAGGTGATGCAGCCGATCAGGGCTGCCGTAACTGGTGGAAAGCAGTGCGGCGACCTAGTGGAAACCCTGGAGATTTTGGGCCAGGAAGAAACGATCGGCCGCTTGAGGGACCTCATTGCCGCTTAGCCTTGTAGGTCTGCGCAGGCAGACTGTATTTTTTAAGAAGGAGTTTGGACCATGACAAATGATCCCCTTAAACTGGCCGGCGCCGGCGAAGACGTCGACCTTCCTGTAATGGAGGGGTCTGTAGGTCCGAAGGTATTGGACATCCGCAAGCTTTACGCGCAGACGGGCATGTTTACCTTTGACCCTGGCTTTACATCTACAGCAAGCTGTGAGTCTAAAATCACCTATATTGATGGTGAAAAAGGCGAACTGCAGTACCGCGGGTATCCGATCGAACAACTGGCAGCCGACAGCGACTTTATGGAAGTCTGCTACCTGCTGCTGTTTGGTGAACTGCCAACCAAAGCGGAAAAAGAAAAATTTGTGTGGGACATCACGCACCACACCATGGTGCATGAGCAGCTTCACCGCTTGTTCCTTGGTTTCCGCCGCGACGCACACCCAATGGCTGTGATGGTTGGTGTAGTGGGCGCCTTGTCTGCCTTTTATCATGACAGCACCGACATCAATGACCCACACCAGCGTATGGTTGCGAGCTACCGTTTGATCGCCAAGATTCCAACCATTGCTGCCATGGCGTACAAATATACGATTGGCCAGCCTTTCGTATATCCACGCAATGACCTGTCATATGCTGGCAACTTCTTGCACATGATGTTCTCTGTACCTGCTGAGGAATACAAGGTCAGCCCAACGCTTGAAAAAGCCATGGACCTGATCTTCATTCTGCATGCAGACCACGAGCAAAACGCATCTACGTCGACAGTCCGTCTGGCTGGCTCCTCTGGCGCCAATCCATTCGCCTGTATCGCTGCCGGTATTGCATGCCTTTGGGGCCCTGCCCACGGCGGTGCAAACGAAGCATGCCTGAACATGCTCTCGGAAATCGGTACCGTTGACCGCATTCCAGAGTTTGTGGCGCGCGCAAAAGACCGCAACGACCCGTTCCGCCTGATGGGCTTCGGTCACCGCGTATATAAGAACTTTGACCCGCGTGCGACTGTAATGCGGGAAACCGCACACAAGGTTCTTAAAGAGCTTGGCGTCGACGATCCACTCTTTGACGTTGCGATGGAACTCGAGAAGATTGCGCTTGAAGACCCTTACTTCGTTGAGAAGAAGCTCTATCCTAACGTAGACTTCTATTCCGGTATTATCCTGAAAGCCATGGGCTTCCCAACCGAGATGTTCACCGTTCTGTTTGCCCTGGCCCGTACCAGCGGCTGGATTGCTCAGTGGAAAGAGATGATCGAAGACCCGACCCAGAAGATCGGTCGTCCTCGGCAGCTCTATACGGGTTCACCAAAACGCGACTACGTTCCGCTCGACAAGCGCTAGAACGAATCCAGTGACAAAGGAAGCCAGCTCCCAGGAGCTGGCTTTTTTTATTACCAATACACAGGCCCTCTCCGCTTCCTAGCCAAAGCCGCTCTTTCGCGTAACCACATAAAAAAGGCGGCCCGCTTGGACCGCCTTCATTATAAGCACTTTATATAGTTCAGGGCCTATTCGCCGCCCAGCATTGCCGTCAGCTTGGCCTCTGTTACCAGTTCACCGTCAACGAATGCCTGAGCGTCAAATTTCCACACGGCCCCGCCCCCCCGGGTCTTCTGGACCTTCATCTCCAGGCGATCTCCAGGACCGACTGGCTTACGGAATTTGGCGCCATCAATACCCATGAAGTAGACAACCTTGCCTTTGGCATCGTCACCCAGAAAATCGACCGCAAGAACGCCTGCTGTCTGGGCCATAGCCTCAAGAATCAGAACGCCCGGCATCACCGGTTTCTGCGGGAAATGGCCTGGAAAAAATGGCTCGTTGATCGTGACATTCTTGATACCGGTAGCGCTTTCTCCCGACACAACGTCAACAACCTTGTCGACCAGAAGGAATGGATACCGGTGCGGTATCGATTCCATAATTTTCTGGATATCAAATTCCATGTTCAGGAACCCTGGTTACTGGCCTTCGCCATTTGCGGCAGGTGCTGCTTCATCAGCTTTCTGCGGCATGTTCAGCGAGACAGTTGGCAGTTCAGCATCGAGCTTTTCGATAAATTCTGTGGTTACATCGATACCTGCGGCAGAACCCAGTACCAAGCGCTTCAGCATGATGATTTGGGCCTTGCGGTCAGAAAGGAGGCTGCGGATTACAGGTTGGCGCGCACGCTCTACTTGTACCATAGCTTCCTGGCGCAGCTTGTCGAAGGTATACTCAAGCTGGCTAAGGGCTTGCTGCGCCTGAACATACTGGCTTTCCAGCTTGCGCTTCTCTTCTTCATACTTATCGTTGCCGATGATGGCTTTACGCTTTTCAAGGTCTGCGAGCTGTTGCTCTACCACACCGCCGCGCGTGATGAATTGACGAAGCTGCAGGATGTTCTGACGCAGTTCTGCTGTCTGCAGGTTGAAATCCTTGTATGCAGCTGCCTCACGCTCAACGCGTTCGTCATCCACAGTCAGGATCTGTGCCGTGGCCATAGTTGTGATGGTTAGTGCGGCGAGCGCACCCACAACAGCCAGTTTCAATGATTTAAACATGTTACCCATTATTTTTTCCCTAGTTTACCCTTAGAAGGCCGTCCCGACGTTAAACTGCAGAGTTTGCGTCCGGTCACCCAATTGTTTTTTCAATGTCTTAGACAGATCGATCCGGAATGGCCCGAATGGCGACTGCCAGGAGAAGCCGATACCCACGGAAATCCGTGGCGCTGGCGAATTACCTGCAAGACAGTTTGTGTTCAGGCTGGAAAGCGTGTTGTCAGCATTTGCCGCGTCAAATTCAGCCTGAGTGAAGGTACATTCCAGTCGGCTATCTTCCTGCGCGCGGAACAATGACCCTACGTCAACAAATGCCGAGGCCTGGATGCCCGATTCAAGAGCGGCATCGCCTAGCGGGAAGAAGAGCTCACCGCGACCGATATAATAGGCCGTGCCGCCCAATGATTGTTCGCTGGCGAAATCACGAGGCCCCATACCTGCCACATCAAAGCCACGCATACGCGGACCGCCGATAAAGAACTTGTCTGACAGACGAATATCTTGGCCCAGGCCGTGGATAATCCCTGCCTCACCGCCGGCCCGGAAGGTCCAGCCCTGCCACGGTGTCCAGTAGTTGTCAAAGTTCAGAGACGACCGCAGATAACGCACATCACCACCCAAACCGGCAAAGTCCTGGCTGAAGTAGAAACTGTGACCACGTGTTGGACGGATAACACTGTTCAGCGTGTTGAATCCAACCGTGTAGCCCAAAATGGATTGGAAGCGATTGCCAAGAGAATCCTGGATACCGGTAGATAGCGCTACGGTTTTTTCGTCAAAATCCAGCTCGGCAATGCTGTCAGCACCACTACCATTGACGTCATAATCAGCAAGGGTTACCGCGCCATCACCGTTTACATCATAAAGGCCTACCCGGCGCGCGATTTCGTCTTCATCGGTCACACCTTCAGTGGTCTGGGTACCATAATAACTCTGGAAGAAGCTATTAAGGAAGCCATCCAGAATATTCACATTATCCCGACGCAATGTATAGCGGGTGGAAAGTGTCCAATATTCACTGATCGCCATCCCAGCTCGCAGAGAGAAGCCAATCGATTTCGTATCGAAGAAGGACCCGAACGAGCTTGAATCTACTTTGCGTGCGAAAATGTCAAAGCCTGCAGCGACCCGGCGCCCCATAAAGTATGGCTCAGTGAAACCGAGATCAATTTCCTGCCGCCTTCCGGACAGGCGAAGGCCCAGACGCAGATCCTGCGCCATACCGCGGAAGTTCCGTTGCTGGATCGAGAAATCGAAAATGAAGTTTTCAAGGCTCGAGAAACCGGCACCAAGGTTCAACTGGCCTGTTGCTTGCTCCTCGACATTCACGTCCAGCACCATGCGGTCAGGGTCTGACCCCTGAAGCTGCTCAATCGTCACCTCCCGGAAGAAGTCCAGTCGCTTGAGGCGAGTTTCCGACCGGCTAACAAGAGCAGAGTTGAACGCGTCGCCTTCCTGCAAACGAAATTCGCGGCGGATCACCCGGTCAAGCGTCACAACATTGCCACTGATGTTGATCCGTTCCACATACACGCGTGGCGCGTCAAGAACGCGGAAGGTAATGTTGATTTTACGCGCATCACGGTCCCGGCTGATCTGTGGGCGAACATCCACAAATGCATAGCCCAGAAGGCCTGCAGCGTTCGAGAGCGATTCAACCGTTTTCTCGATAGCTTCCGCATTATAGGTCATCCCTTCACGCATCAGAAGGAACGCGCGGAACAGGCTGGCATCTACATCACGGATTTCGCTCTCCACATCGATTTCGCCGAATTCGTAAATCTCGCCTTCTTCCACCGTGAATGTAATGAAGAAGTCTTCCCGGTCAGGGGTGAGCTCAGAAATTGCCGACACAGTCCGGAAGTCAGCATAGCCTTCATTCAGATAATGCTGGCGCAAGACCTGCTGGTCATAGGCTAGACGATCAGGATCGAAAGTATCGTTCGATGTGAAGATTTTCCACCAGCGGGATTCTTTCGTCGCCAGGACGTCCCGCAGATCTCCATCGCTGAAAACATGGTTACCGATAAAATTGATACGGCTGACTTTTGTTTTCGGGCCTTCCTGAATTTCATAAATAAGATCGACGCGGTTTTGTTCAAGCTGAACCACCTTTGGCTCGATGATCGCAGCGAAGCGACCAGAGCGACGATACAGTTCCAACATCCGCTGAACATCAGCGCGAACCTTCGCACGAGTAAAGACCTGACGGGGCCTCAAACGGGCCTCTTCAATCAGTTCATCGCGATCAAGCCGTTTGTTACCTTCAAAGATAATGCGGTTGATGATCGGGTTTTCAACAACCCGGACGATCAAGGCCCCTTGGTTTTCCGACAACTCCACATCGGAAAACAGGCCTGTTGCAAACAGATTCTTAAGGCTGATGTCCAGCCGCTCCGCATCGAAAGGCTGACCGGGCTGGACAGCCAGATAAGACGCAATGGTCTCCGGCTCCACCCGTTCGTTGCCGATCACACTGATCTGACGGATAATAGGAATCTGCTGGGCAGCTGGCTGCTGTTGCGCCATTGCCGGCACCGTTAGCGAAGCTCCCCCGATCGTAAGCGCTATAACAAAGCGCCACATCACGCACATCTTAAATAAACGCAACTTTTTCCTGCCCATTCATAATTTTTTTAGCGACAATGGCGGTGAAATTGGCCTAGAGCGGCAAGGATTGCAAGTCATTCAATGTCACAAGCAACATAAAAATCAACATTAGCGCAAATCCAGCCACAAAACCGGCTTCCTGAGCCTTCTTGCTGATGGGTGAGCCCTTGATTGCCTCAAGCCCATAAAACAGCAAATGCCCACCATCCAACACCGGGATTGGCAGCAAATTCACAATACCAAGATTAAGTGACAGCATGGCTAGAAGCCATACCAGTGATTCAAGGCCATCGTGGGCGGCCTCGCCGATTGCAGTGGCAATCCGCACGGGCCCTCCCAATTCCTTCACAGAACGAACCCCAAGGATCATCTGGCCCAGTGTAGTGAAAATCATTTTAGTGGTTGAGACCATCTGGCGGCTGCCTTCAGACATGGAAAGCCAGAAGCCAGGGTGCTCAATAACCTGCGTGTATGGCGTCCGACCGTCTTCGTCTGAATTGCCAACCCCCAGATATCCATAAGGATAGCGATTACCAAAGCGGTCTTCGAAATACTTGGTCCCAATGGTTGGGCGAAGGATCACTTCCCTGCCCTCACGCTCTACAACTACATCAAGTGTGTGCCCTGGGCGCAGCCTGACAATACGTGCGATATCAGAGAAACGGTCCACTTCCTGGCCGTTGATCTGCGTAATGCGGTCATGGCTTTGGAAGCCAGCAACACCTGCCGGATCCTCGGCCCCAACAGAGACCGCTACGGGTTCAGTAATCGCGACGCCGTGCAGATACACAAAGGCGCCGAAAACAAGAACCGCAGCAATCAAATTAACGGCGGGACCGGCGAAAACAATCAGGGCCCGCTGCCACAGAGGCTTGAAATGATAGCAAACCTTCTTTTCTTCTTCGGTCAAACCTTCAGGAATATCACCAGGATTGCTGGCCGCAGACGCATCGCCAAAGAATCTAACATAGCCACCAAGCGGTATCAGGCTGATTTTCCAACGCGTGCCCCGCTTGTCAGTGCGACCAAAAAGCTCCTTCCCCATACCAATCGAAAAGGTCTCGATTTTCACGCCGAAAATCCTGCCAACGATATAGTGTCCCCACTCGTGAATAAACACGAGCAGGCTGAAGCCCCCGATAAATGCGGCAATGGTGAAAAACAGTCCTGGGCCTTCGGTCTCCATGGAGTAATCCTTACTTCTTCCGGCTTTCCAACTGTAGCCCGGCTAGGCGCCGCGCCTCTTGATCAATTTCAAACACATTCGTTAGCGATTGTGGCGCTTTCATGTCGATTTGGGCAAGAGTTTCCTCGACCAGTGCTGGGATATCCATGAAGCCGATCTGTCCCGACAAGAACCCACCGACAGCAACCTCATTCGCAGCATTCAACACTGCCGGGGCCGCCCCACCCGCGTCAAGGGCTTCTTTAGCCAGCGCAAGGCAGCGAAAGGCCTCATAATCAGGGGCTTGAAAGGTCAGTGACCCAATTTCAGCGAGCGATAGCCGCTTCACCGGGGCTTCCATGCGCTCCGGCCATGCCAGGCTATAGGCGATCGGCGTTCGCATATCAGGTGAGCCAAGCTGAGCCAATACGCTGCCATCCTGATATTCCACCATCGAATGAATGACAGACTGCGGATGCACCAGAACTTCAATCTGGTCCTTGGAAACAGGGAACAGATGAAACGCCTCAATTACTTCAAGGCCCTTGTTCATCATGGTGGCGGAATCGACCGAAATCTTGGCGCCCATGTCCCAGTTGGGGTGTGCGACGGCTTGCGCAGGCGTGACATCCAGCAGGTCGTGACGACTACGGCCCAGGAAAGGCCCGCCAGAGGCGGTCAGGATCAACCGGTCAACGGCCTTCGCTGCGCCAAAATCAAACACTTGATAGATGGCATTATGTTCAGAATCGACCGGCAACAAAGTCGCTCCATGTTCGGCCACTTCTGCCATCAGCAAGTCGCCCGCACATACAAGGCATTCCTTATTGGCAAGCGCTACCGTCGCACCGCGCCGGACAGCGGCCATAGTAGGCCTCAGGCCTGCAGCACCAACGATGGCCGCCATCACGATATCGGATGGCCTAGCGGCGGCTTCAATCAGGGCTTCATCGCCCGCAGCGGCCTCAACCCCTGTGCCCGCAAGCAACGCCTTAAGCGTTCCCAGTTTGCTTTCGTCGCCAATGACCGCCAGTTGGGCGTTAAAGCTGATCGCAGCCTTTGCCAGCTCTTCAACCCGGCTGTAAGCTGTGAGCGCCAAAACATTGAATTTATTTCTATTTCTGGAAATCAGGTCGAGCGTACTCTGCCCGACCGAACCGGTGGCGCCTAGAACTGTCACGCTTTTCTGGATTGTATCCACCATCACGATAACTCAAAACCAAACAGGGGGTAAAATGTCATAAGGAGAGCAACAGCAGGCGCCACAAACACAAGACCGTCCACGCGGTCCAGCAAACCGCCGTGGCCAGGGATAAGTCCGCCCGAGTCCTTGACACCAAACGACCGCTTGATGCCGCTTTCCAGCAGGTCTCCCACTTGCGCCCAGGCAGCCAAAAGACCTGCTACCCACCAATAATTAATGTCGAATTCAAAAAATGCCGCAAATGCGACACTGACTGCGCTACTCAGCGCCATGCCACCTAACAGGCCCGCCCAGGTCTTCTTTGGGCTAATCTTTGGTGCCAGTTTTGGCCCACCGATGCCCTTTCCGGCAAAATAGCCCCCTACATCCGTGGCCCAAACAACAAGGAAAACCCAGAAAACCACGAGCGCACTTGCCTCGCGGATATAAAAAAGCGCGACAAGCGGCAACGCCACATAGCCTAAACCAGTCAACCACCAGCCAAGGGACGGTGACGTCTTGACCAGCATCCTGCCAAGCAAGGCAAGCCCCGTTAGCCCAATAATAAGCAGAGCCACAGCGCCAAAGCCTGTAGCAAGCAGAACAGGTACCAGCAAAGCCAGCAGGGCGGCAGACAGACCGTGTAAAAGCCTTGGCTCAACCTTCGTCAAGCCGCACCATTCAATAATCATAAGGGCGCCACCAAGCGCCAAAAGACCAGCGAACCACCAGCCGCCCGCATAGATCGGCCATAAAACGACCGGCAAAAGCAACACTGCAGATACTATGCGTTTGAAAAGATTATCCGAAATCCCAAAAGGCATACGGCACCCTATCTCTTATGGGCGCACACCAAAGCGGCGGTCGCGAGTTTGAAAATCGGACACTGCCTTGGCAAATGCCTCTTTGGTGAAATCCGGCCACAAGATATCGAGGAACAAGAATTCCGAGTAAGCAGCCTGCCACAACAGGAAATTTGACAGCCGCTGCTCACCGCTTGTTCTAATAATCAGGTCAGGGTCTGGTAAGCCGCGGGTCGTCAAAGAATCAGCGAAGACTGCTTCAGTGATATCATCCGCGGTCATCTCACCTTTTGCTACTGCACGCGCAAGCTTTTGCGCTGCGTCCAGCATCTCATCGCGACTACCGTAGCTCAGGGCGATAACCAATGTCATTCGATCGTTGTTGGCCGTCATTTCCTCGGCACGGTCGATCATCTTTTGAATATCTGGAGACAGCCTGTCCCTGCGGCCAATCACACGTAATCGGATATTTTGCTTGTGTAAGGTTTTAACTTCACGGTTCAGGTAAAGCTTTAGCAGGCCCATAAGGTCCCGAACTTCTTCCTCTGGACGATTCCAGTTTTCCGAAGAAAAAGCGTATAAGGTCAGGTATTTGACGCCTGCATTCAAAGCGCCTTCAATTGCCTCGCGGACTGCCTCGGCCCCCTGTTTGTGGCCTGCGGACCTTGCCTTGCCTTTTTGGGCCGCCCACCTGCCATTGCCGTCCATGATTATGGCAACATGTTTTGGAGGCACCATTGCTGACGCCTCTTGGATAGGCTGGGCCTGAGCTACCATGTTAGACCTGCATGATTTCTTTTTCTTTGGCCTGCAGAAGTTCATCCACCTCGCCAACAAACTTGTTAGTCAGGTCCTGAACCTCATCGGCATACATCTTGTGATCGTCTTCGCTAATGGACTTATCTTTTTCCATCTTCTTGAGCTGATCCATGCCGTCGCGACGCACATTTCGGATCGCGATACGCGCAGTCTCTGCATATTTTGCAGCAACCTTGGCGAGCTCAGCCCGGCGCTCTTCATTAAGCTCAGGGATCGGGATACGGACCAGCTGGCCATCAATCATAGGATTCAGGCCGAGACCAGAGTTGCGGATCGCCTTTTCAACGGCGGAGACATTGCCCTTGTCCCAAACCTGAACAGACAGCATGCGCGGCTCTGGTACACCAACCGTACCAACTTGGTTCAGTGGCATATTGGCACCGTAAACGTCTACCGTTACCGGGTCCAGAAGACTGGTCGTCGCCCGACCGGAGCGCAGGCCCGCGTATTCATGCTTCAGCGCTTCAACAGCGCCTTTCATGCGGCGCTCGATATCCTGCAGATCAAGTTCTTCATCACTCATGTTTATTCCTCACCCACGATTGTGCAAGTGCCCTCACCTTGGAGGACCCTCACTAGCTCATCTTGCGTTTGAATAGAAAAGACAACAATTGGAATATTGTTTTCGCGGCTCAATGAAATAGCCGATGCGTCCATCACCTTCAGATCCTGCTTCAACACATCCATGTAGGACAGGCGGTCGTAGCGGACAGCCGTCGGGTCCTTTTTGGGGTCGGCGTTATAAACGCCATCAACCTGCGTACCCTTAAGCAGCGCATTACAGTTCATCTCAGCCGCTCTCAGGGCTGCTGCGGTGTCCGTCGTGAAGAACGGGTTACCTGTGCCTGCGGCGAAAATAACAACACGGCCCTTTTCAAGATGCCTGATCGCCCGACGGCGAATATATGGCTCGCTTACGCTCGCCATCGGAATGGCGGACAGGACACGCGTGTCTACACCAACCTTCTCAAGCGCGTTCTGAAGAGCCAACGCATTCATCACAGTCGCCAGCATACCCATATGGTCTGCTGTCGACCGGTCCAGCCCTTCTGCAGCCCCTTTGATGCCGCGGAAGATATTGCCACCACCGACTACCACACATACTTCTGTGCCGATTTCCCGGGCACGCTTTATCTCAAGTGACACGCGATTTGCGGTGACCGGATCAATCCCGTAACTACCGTCGCCCATCAGGGCTTCACCCGAAAGTTTCAGCAATACACGTTTAAATCTTGGCTCATTGGACATCAGCCAGTATCTCCCCTTACACCTTGAAATCTGGTGTTTATTTTGCCCGCTGCAGCTTATCCGCTTGAACCGGACAAGGCTACCGAAGTTTTAAATAAAAATACTTAGGTCTTCAACGCTCTACATTAGCTCGTAGAAAACTTCATAAAAAAGCCCAGGAGAAATCTCCTGGGCTTTCCAACTTGTCTAGCGGTGCGCCTTAAACGCCTGCAGCAGCAGCCACTTCCGCAGCGAAGTCGTCTTCTTTCTTCTCGAGACCTTCGCCCATTTCCATGCGAACATAGCTTACCAGCTCAATTGCAGTGCCAGCATCTTTCGCAGCTTTTGCAATCACGTCTTCGATCTTGCTTTCGCCATCGATTACAAACGTCTGCTTCAGCAGAACGATTTCCTCGAGGAACTTACGCATACGGCCAACGATCATCTTCTCGATGATTTCCATTGGCTTGCCGGATTCCTTGGCTTTTTCGATCTGAACCTGCTTCTCGCGCTCTACGATTTCCTGATCCAGGTCAGCTTCAGAAAGCGACGCTGGATTTGCAGCAGCAATATGCATTGCCAGTTGCTTACCGAGAGGTGCCAGAACGTCTTCGCCAGCGTCTGATTTCAGAGCGACGAGAACAGCGATTTTGCCCATGCCGTCGGTAACAGCGCCGTGGATGTAAGAAGCAACAAGGCCCTTGTCCACTTCAGCAACAGCCGCACGACGAATTGTCATGTTTTCGCCGATTGTTGCGATATTGTCGGTCAGAACTTCGGAAACTGGCTTCGAGGAACCTGGGTATGTTGCAGCAGCGATTGCTTCAACGTCGGTACCAACTTCCAGGGCAACGCCAGCGAGGTCGCCAACGAACTTCTGGAATTTCTCGTTGCGAGCAACGAAGTCAGTTTCGGAGTTTACTTCGATTACAGCAGCTTTATTGCCTGCAGATTTAACGCCAACAAGGCCCTCAGCAGCAACGCGGCCGGATTTCTTGGCAGCAGCAGCAAGACCTTTCGTGCGCAGCCAGTCAACAGCGGCTTCAAGGTTGCCGTCAGTTTCTGCAAGCGCTTTTTTGCAATCCATCATGCCTGCGCCGGAAGTCTCGCGCAGTTCTTTAACAAGTGCGGCAGTGATTTGTGCCATCGGAATTCCCCTTACGATCTCTGGAGATCTTAAAGTGTAGATATGATTTTGCCCCCGAAAGCCGAGGCCTTCGGGAGCAATAAATGAAAATTGTTACTCTGCTTTGTCAGCGTCAGCGTCTTTAGCTGCTTTTTTTGGAGCGGCTTTTTTTGCAGGAGCTTTTTTCGCAGCAGCTTTCTTAGCTGGCTTTTTCTCTTCAGCTGGAGCTTCAGCAGGTGCAGCAGCTTCCTCGGCTGGAGCTTCTTCAGCAACAGCTTCTTCAACTGGAGCTTCCTGAGCACCAAGGTCAACACCTTGAGCAGCCAGCTCAGCCTGAATACCGTCCAGAGCCGCTTCAGCAAGCAGGTCGCAGTAAAGACGCAGCGCGCGGGTCGCATCGTCGTTTCCTGGGATTGGGTAATCAACGCCTTCTGGCTTGGAGTTGGTGTCGATAACGCCAACAACAGGGATGTGCAGACGGTTGGCTTCAGCAATCGCGAGGTCGTCACCGATTACGTCAACAGCAACAATAATATCTGGCAGACCGCCCATGTCCTGGATACCGCCCAGGGAAAGCTCGAGCTTGTCGCGCAGACGCGTCAGCTGCAGAGTTTCTTTTTTGGTCAGACCAGTATGCTCTTGGCCGAGTTGCTCGTTGAGCTGCTTCAGGCGCTTGATGGACTGGCTGATCGTCTGCCAGTTGGTCATCATGCCGCCGAGCCAACGGTGGTTTACATAATACTGGCCGCAACGCTTAGCTGCTTCAGCAATGATTGGGGACGCCTGACGCTTCGTACCAACGAACAGAACGCGGCCGCCACCGGCAACAACGTCACGAACAGCCTGCAGGGCACGCTGAAAGTATGGAACGGTTTGGGACAGGTCAATGATGTGAACGCCGTTACGTTCGCCGAAGATAAACGGCGCCATTTTCGGGTTCCAACGGTGGGTCTGGTGACCAAAGTGTACGCCTGCTTCCAAGAGGGCGCGCATGTCGACTACTGGCATCGCCATAATACTACTCCTTTTCCGGTTAAGCCTCCGTGGGCGTGCGTATCGGAAAACCATTTCCCGAAACACCGGATGGCGGCCTGCCAACACAGCAGGAAGCCTTCACCCACGTGTGAAGTCGCGCGTCGTATAGGCCTTTAATCGGGGTAGATCAAGCTTTTTTTGCCAATCCGGCAGCTTCAACGGAAAGTTCTTTCGGCGTGGCCGCCGTAACACCAAAACCAGTGGCCGGGTCTATGGTCAATTTCACGCCTTCCTTGGTCATGTCGACCACAGGGAGCGTACGCACGACCCTCGCACGCCGCGCATGTCGAAGAGCTTCGTTAACCGTGGCTGCTCGCGCCAGTTTCATGAGGTTGAGCCTGGTGGGGAACATGAGAGGTATTCGGTCTTCCTCCCAGTCAGAGAGCATTTTTCGGGGACTGACCCAGCGGAAGGAAATCGCTTCATTGCCGTCATGAATGGCTTCTTCACCATTATGGGGCGCAAGATAGAAATAGGTATCAAACCGCCGAGGCATCGGCTCAGGCGTCACCCAGTGCGCAAAGGGCACGAGACTTGCGATATCCAGTTTCACCCCGGCATTTCGGACCATGGTCGCAAATGGCGCTGCTGCTGTCAGAGTGCGCCGTGGTGCCTTATCGCTTAGGAAAATACCCGCTTCCTCATAAAGCTCTCTGAGTGCGGCTACCCGAAAGGCAAAATCACGCATCGCGCCACGGCCGGTCGTCATGCCCTGCCAGCGCCAGTTCTGCATGTCTGATCGGTCCACCTTACCGCCTGGAAAGACAAAGGCTCCCGGCGCAAATCTCATGGTCTTGGCCCGCTCGATCATCAGAACCTCAAGGCCACCTTGCCCATCCCGGATCACCATGATGGAAGACGCCGGCTTGGGCATTGCGATTTTGCGGTGATGATCCAACTTACACCTCCTCAACAGAAAGAACGCCCATTTCGGCGGCAACTGCCTGTTTTAGCTCAGGCGTTACCTTGAAGCGGCCAGGCAGCTTGAACTCGGCGTAGCGACTGTTCTCAGCCACGGGCACACGTATGGTCACGCGGCCCTTGCCTCCGACTTTACGATCTAGGGCGGCTTTGATGCCGGTAAAGGATTTTTCCGAATCCACTTCGACAAACAGGCCCTTGGATGATTGGGATGCTACATGCTCCAGGCTTTCAATGCCCCGGCACGACAGGCCAATACTGTCGTCATCATCCCGTTTGCGGATTTGGACAGAGACTACAACAGGTGCCCCCTCCTCCACTCGCGCCCGAATGGCATCTAGGTCATCTTCAAATGCCATAATTTCAAATGCATCGGACCGGTCAGACAGCGTCAGCCGGCCAAACTTGCTGCCACGTTTGGTGTTGCCCTCGCGGTAGCCAGCAATGGCGCCGGCCATACGAACGGTCTGCCCGATCAGGCCAGGATCATTATAGACTTCCTTCGCGGGAATGATGCGTTCGCGCTGAAGGATCGTGTCGTATGAGTCCAGTGGATGAGCCGAAATATAGAAGCCCACGGCATTTTTCTCGTTTTCAAGCGCTTCTGTGTCGGTCCAGCTCCGAACTTGAGGTAGCGTTGGCCGATCCACCGTTTTGGCCATTTCTCCACCGAAGAGGCTGACCTGGTCGCTTTCGCGCTCCTTGGCCTCCATCTGTGCCACCCGCATGATCATCTCAGCGGCGGCATAGGCCTTCGCCCGGTCCGGCTCCAGGCAGTCGAATGCACCAGCGGCCGCCAGACGCTCAATCTGCCGTTTGTTGAGGTATTTCGGGTCTACGCGTTCGGCGAAATCGAAAATATCCTTGAACGGGCCGTTCTTCTCCCGCTCATCGATGATGGATTCCATGGCCTTTTCGCCAACCCCTTTGATCGCCCCCAGTGCATAGCGAACCCCCAGATTGTGACGCGGATCATCATCTTCCTCACAATATGGGTCTTCAACGCCCTCAACCACAAACGGCACGAAAGACTTGTTGATGTCAGGCAGCAGCAGCGGCACTTCCATACGCTGCAATTCCTGTTTGAACGCAGCCAGCTTGTCTGTATTTCCAAGATCAAGCGTCATGATAGCTGCCATGAACTCAACCGGGAAATTTGCCTTCAGATAGGCCGTGTGATAGGCCACAAGCGCATAGGCTGCCGCATGAGACTTGTTAAACCCGTATGATGCGAACTTTGTAACAAGATCAAAGATATAGCTGGCTTTTTCCGCATCAATACCGCGTTCGACAGCACCGTCGCAGAAACGGCCGCGCTGCTTGTCCATCTCTTCCTTGATCTTTTTACCCATGGCCCGGCGCAGGATGTCTGCTTCGCCAAGGCTGTAGCCAGACATCACCTGCGCGATCTGCATCACCTGTTCCTGGTAGATGATCACGCCGTAGGTTTCTCCCAGAATTTCTTCAAGGATTGGATGGGGGTATTCCACTTCCATGCGACCGTGTTTGCGGTCGATATAGGTTGGGATATTTTCCATGGGCCCCGGACGGTACAGGGCCACAATTGCGATGATATCCTCGAATTTATCCGGCCTCAGCCCCTTGAGGACCGACCGCATCCCAGTACTCTCGAGCTGGAACACGCCAGCCGTGTCGCCTTTTGCCAGCAATTCATAGGCGGGACCGTCATCGAGCGGCACTGCCGGCAAATCAACTTCAATGCCGCGGTCGCGGATATAATGAACAGCGCGGTCAAGTACGGTAAGGGTCTTGAGGCCCAGGAAGTCAAACTTCACAAGGCCTGCCAGCTCCACCCACTTCATGTTGAACTGGGTTACCGGCATGTCTGATTTCGGGTCG
This sequence comes from Kordiimonas lipolytica, assembly GCF_042651265.1. GTDB lineage: Bacteria > Pseudomonadota > Alphaproteobacteria > Sphingomonadales > Kordiimonadaceae > Kordiimonas > Kordiimonas lipolytica. The sequence goes on from NZ_JBHSCR010000004.1 coordinate 67,409, forward strand.
CGGTACAGCGGCACAAGCTGGTCAAGTGGCCTGTCGCCAATCACCACCCCCGCTGCGTGGGTAGACGAATGCGCATAGAAGCCCTCCAGCTTCAAGGCACGGTCCATCACACTGCGCGTCAGCTCATCATTGTTGATTTCCGCCTGTAGCCGGGGTTCGCTATCAATCGCCTCCTGCAGGGTCATGGCGTTACCCGGATCGTTCGGGATCATCTTCGACAGACGATCTGTCTGGCCATGCGGCTGCTGCATCACCCGGCCACAGGCCTTCACAACAGCCCGCGCCTGCAGCTTACCGAAGGTGATAATCTGGGCTACGTGATCATAGCCATATTTGTCCTGCACATACCTGATCACCTTCTCCCGCTTGTCCTGGCAGAAGTCGACGTCAAAGTCAGGCATGGACACGCGTTCCGGGTTCAGAAAACGCTCGAACAGTAGCGAGAAGCGGAGCGGGTCCAGATCTGTAATCTTCAACACCCACGCGACCACTGATCCGGCGCCAGAGCCACGGCCCGGCCCAACCGGAATATCGTGGTCCTTTGCCCATTGGATAAAGTCGGCAACGATCAGGAAGTAGCCTGGGAAGCCCATCTGGTTGATGATGCCCAGCTCATAGTCAAGCCGCTCCCAATATTCATTCTCCCACTCTTGGTCCTTGCCTGGTGTCAGTCCTTCTTCCTTGGCCTTAAAATCCAGTCGCTCTCGCAGGCCTTTCTCGGACTCTTCCCGAAGCATGTCCGCTTCGGAGACGTCCATGCCGCGGGTAAAGTTGGGCAAAAGAGGCGCAATCTTATCCACTTTGTAAGAGCAGCGATGCGCGATATTCATCGTATTTTCAATCGCTTCAGGAAGGTCTTTAAAGAGATTTATCATCTCTTCTGATTCCTTGAAGCGATATTCAGGGTTCAGCCTGCGCCGGTCCTGCACGGCCACATAAGTGCTTTCCGCCATGCATAGAAGCGCGTCATGCGGCTCGTACATATCCGGCCCCACAAAGAAGGGCTGGTTGGTTGCAACGATAGGGATATTGTGATCGTACGCGAGATCGAGGAAATCTTCCTCTGTCTGCTCTTCGGCTGGCATGCCGTGCCGCTGTATCTCCATATAGAGCCGGTCACCAAAAAGGGTCTTGAGGGACCGCACACACAGATCCGCCTCTTCCTTCTTACCTTCAAGGAGAAGCGCCCCAACCGGCCCAGATACGCCGCCAGTAAGGCATATTATATCGTCTGTAAGGCCTTTGAAGTCCTCAAACGGGAACTGCACACCGAGCTGTGGGTCGCTTTCAAGGTGTGCCTTGGAGACGATCTTCATCAGGTTCTGATAGCCCTTTTCCGACTGCGCCAGAAGTACCAGCTGATCCGGCTTGGCCGTTTTCTTGCCTTTGGCCTGATGATCTTTGTAAGGGTTTTTGACATGCAGTGTTACGCCGACGATGGGCTGGACGCCTGCGTCAGTCGCGTATGAGGAAAACTCAAGCGCCGCGAACATATTGTCCGTGTCTGTCATGGCCACGGCGGGCATCTTGTGCCCAACGCACTGTTTCACCAGATCTTTGACGTGAATCGCTCCTTCCGAGAGCGAATAGGCCGTGTGAACGCGCAAATGCACAAAGCCAGCGTGGCTCATAAATCCCTACTCCAGCCCACTTCGGTGGGCGCTTGTCCAAAAATATTCCCAGGCAAGGTTAGCCTGTGTCTGATGCTAAGGCTAGCGCTGATGGCCAGCCTCCTCAAGATTCGTGAAGCACCCCTGCTGACAGATGAAGCTGCCGGTCCATTTGGGCCGCCAGCGACGCATCGTGCGTCGCAATCACTGCCGCCAATCCGCGATCCCGCACCATAGACACGAGAAGCTTGAACACGCGCGCTGCCGTTTCCTCATCCAAGTTGCCAGTGGGCTCATCCGCCAGAAGCAGCGACGGATTGGTCACGATGGCACGCGCTATTGCCACGCGCTGTTGCTCGCCACCCGACAGTTCAGACGGCGTGTGGTTCAAGCGCTCTGCAAGGCCGATTTCTTCCAGAACAGCTTTTGCCTGGGCCGTGGCATCCACGCTCGAAACCCCGGAAATGCGAAGCGCGAGTTCCACATTTTCAAGCGCCGTGAAATCCGGCAGCAAATGATGAAACTGATAGACAAAACCCAGTCGGTTGCGACGAATGTCGCTGCGTGCCTCATCCTTAAGGTCATGCACTTCCGCGCCTGCAATAGCAATTGTGCCTGAAGTTGGCCGGTCCAGGAGCCCCGCAACCTGCAGCAAGGTACTCTTACCAGACCCCGAAGCACCTATAAGGGCCACCAGTTCGCCTTGCTTTACTTCGAGATCAATGCCCTTAAGCACATGCAAGGCCTTGTGGCCCTGATGAAAGCTTTTGCAGATCCCCTGAAGCTTCAGTGCTGGTGCCTTACTCATAGCGAAGCACCTCCACGGGATCGAGCTTTGCGGCCCGGCGCGCCGGGAAATAGGCCGCCACCAGTGTCAATCCTGTCGCTATCACCACTGTTAGTCCAGCCTCCAAATAATCCACGACCGGATCCAGTGACGAGATATAGCGCGCCGCCGGGTCGAACACCTGGATATTGAAAATCCACTCAACGAATGCAAGCAGGCTGTCAAAGCCGCCAATAACCGCCACCGAAAGCAATATTCCAAGACCAATACCTGTCATACCGACCATCAGGCCTACAGTTATGAAAATACGGTTGATGGACTTTGCTGTAGCGCCCATCGTACGCAGGATCGCGATATCCGCTGCCTTGTCCTTCACAAGCATGAAAAGGCTGGAGGATATATTGAACACGGCCACAATGATGATAAAGGTCATTACCACGAACATTGTAACCCGTTCGGTCTGCAAGGCTCCAACCAAGCTCTGGTTCAAGGACCGCCAGGTCCGAACATAGCCACGAGAACCCACTTTTTCGGTCAGGACAGGCAATAATGCATCCACATCATCGGGCGATGTCAGCATCAATTCAATGTTGCTGACCGTGTCTCCCAACCGGAAGAAGCGCTGGGCTTCCTCAAGTGGCATGCCGATAAAGCTCTCGTCGAATTGATAAACGCCGATCTCGACAACCGCCGCCACTGGATAGGAGAGATGCCTCAGCGTTGACCCGAATGGCGTGGCCACCGAGCTGGGGCTGACGATCGTGACACTGTCTCCAGCCGTAACCCGCAGCCGGTTTGCCAGCTGCTTTCCAAGTACCAGACCGCCAATTTCAGGGGCATTTTCGATGCTGCCAGTAACGGTGTGTGCAATGTTCAGTTTTTCGGCGCTGAAATACTCATCCGGTAATCCGCGGACAATCGCGCCCCAGGCTTCACCTTCCTTGGTGACCATAACCTGGGACTCACTGAAAGGCATAATCTTAACGATGCCATCAACACCTTCAATATCCCGGATAACATCCTGATAATTCTGAAGTTTCCCGCCGTATCCTTGAATAAGAACATGACCGTGATAACCGAGGATTTTGTCCATGAGTTCAGCGCGAAAGCCGTTCATCACTGACATGACAACCAGTAGCAGCATCACCCCAAGAGCAATCGCTGTGACAGACAAAAGCGCCGTGACAGAGATGACCAGATCGCGCTTGCCACCCAAGATATAGCGGCGCGCTACCGACCATTCAAATCCTCGTGCTATCACCCGTCTCCCCCTTTTTTTCGGCTTTATTATGCCGTCAGCTTGGCGACGGCCTCTTCTGGCGTCAATTCCACGCGCTCACCGCTCTTGCGGTTCTTCAACTCCACCACACCATTCTTGAGGCCGCGCGGCCCAACTGCCAGTTGGTATGGTAGACCAACCAGGTCCATGTTCGCGAACTTGGCGCCCGCACCGCCATCTGTATCGTCATACAGAACATCAATACCCGCGGCTGTCAGGTCCTTGTAAAGCCTGTCACACGCCGCCGTGCAGTCGTCATCCTTGGTGCGCAGGTTCATCAAGCCTACTTTGAACGGGGCAACGGCCTCCGGCCATATGATGCCATTTTCGTCATGACACGCTTCAATGATGGCACCAACAAGGCGGGATACGCCAACACCGTATGACCCCATCTGCACAGGCACGGTTTCGCCATCCGGTCCCTGGACCGTTGCGTTCATCGGCTTGGAATATTTCTCGCCGAAGAAGAAGATGTGCCCTACTTCGATGCCGCGACCTGTCACCAGGCCACTGGCATCCACAGGGCAGTTTTCAGCATCGTGAATTTCGTCAGTAGCCGCATAGTGGCTGGTCCATTCGTCAACAATCGGCTGCAAGTCTGCGCCGTCAGTTACTTCGACCATCGGATCGAGCTTATCAAACGCCTTGTCGAAGAAGACTTCGCTTTCGCCAGTTTCTGCAAGCACAATAAACTCGTGGCTCAGGTCACCGCCAATCGGGCCGGTATCAGCACGCATGGGGATCGCCTTCAGGCCCAAACGTGCGAATGTGCGCAGGTAGGCCACGAACATAGCGTTATAGGACTTCTGGCCATCTTCCGGCGTCAGGTCAAAGCTGTAAGCATCCTTCATCAGGAATTCACGACCGCGCATCACGCCAAAGCGTGGACGGCGCTCGTCGCGGAATTTCCATTGGATGTGGTAGAGATTCTTCGGCAGATCGCGATAGGATTTGATTTCACGGCGGAAAATATCCGTGATCATTTCCTCGTTGGTCGGGCCATACAGCATCTTGCGACCATGGCGGTCTTCGATGCGCAGCATCTCGTCGCCGTAGTCGTCATAACGCCCACTTTCCACCCACAGGTCTGCCGCCTGGATAGTCGGCATCAGCACTTCCTGCGCGCCTGCCGCATCCTGTTCTTCACGAACGATCTGCTCAATCTTTTTGAGAACCTTAAGCCCCAGCGGCAGCCAGCTATAGATACCCGCAGCGCCTTGACGGATCATACCAGCACGCAGCATCAGTCGGTGCGACGCAATCTGCGCATCAGCAGGGGTTTCTTTAAGAGTGGGCAAAAAATAACGGCTTAAACGCATGGTGGCTTTTATCTCTTGTTTGAAACGAGGTTAATGGCGCTGCGGCAGCACCGAAAGTCTTTGTTTCTTTTGCCGTTCAGCCTGCGGAATAGCAATGGTTTCTTTCATTTTTTTGCGCCAGCAAGCGCCTTGAGGAAGTAATTTCTCACCACCTAAGGCAGTGTCTCGCCCCAATTGTTGCAGCCATGCAACATAGAGCAGAAAGAAACACAATATCTAGTAGCCACACACGCGTTCAATTGATGACAATCATCAAATGTTTCCATAGCTTCTCTCAGACGCAGAGCTGAACGGTTCACGCATTATGTGGTCCATGCTCAGGGAGGACTTTGCGCATATATATTAGAAACGGGCTCTAAAAAAATCGCTCGTTCATATATTAAAGAAAAGCAAGGCTTAGCGGCCTTGCTTTTTTATTGGCTGATTGATGGAGCGACGTCAGCGCACTTGATCTCGGAATGAAATCCATCCAGATGTGGCGACAAAATAGTAGCCTACTGTCAGAGCGGCTGCGATCAGAGATGTAACAATGATCTTCTTCTTGAGGTTGGGGTTGGCAGGTGCGCCCGGTTCAGTCCCTTCCGTAACGCCTTCTTCCGTCTCGTGCTGAGAGCGGACGCCCCATGGCAGCACTGCGAAAAACACCAGCCACCAGGCAACTACATATACCAGAATGATCGTTGGGATACCCATGCCTCAAACCTCCTCAAGTTCCACAAGTGTGCCGCAGAAGTCCTTGGGATGCAGAAACAGGACAGGTTTGCCGTGCGCACCTGTTTTGGGTTCGCCGTCCCCAAGAATTCTAGCACCTTCAGCAACCAGCTTGTCACGAGCAGCAATGATATCTTCGACTTCATAGCAAACATGGTGCATGCCACCGGCAGCGTTCTTTTCGAGAAACTTGGCAATCGGCGAGTCGCTTCCCAGCGGATGCAACAGCTCGATCTTCGTATTCGGCAGTTCCACAAACACGGTGGTCACACCGTGATCCGGCAGGTCTACAGCCTCCGATACCGTCGCCCCCAAAGTATTGCGATAAGTGCCCGCTGCTGCTGCAAGGTCCGGCACCACAATGGCCACATGGTTCAAACGACCAATCATGCTTCTCTCCCTAACTGAACTCTAACTCGTCCTGGCGGTTGATCAGAACTGCAACGCCGGGATTCTTACCAATTTCACGTCGGCAAAACCGCCGGATACCGATCCGCACCACCTCTTCCACGAACATATCGCTCTGGCGGTCTGCCCGCTTCATGCGCTCAATCGCGGTTTCAACGGCATCTACCATGCCGTCATAGAAACTTTCGTCATCCGCCCGCGGCAGACCAAGAGGCGCCATTAGCGGTTCGGCCGCTAACCCACCATCATCGGCGAACACAAGGCTGACGGATACAAATCCATTATGGGATGCGCGCCTGCGGTCTGCGATTGCGGCATCCTCGAAAGACACCACTTCAGTGCCATCCAGTACAAGGCGGCCAAAAGGCGCTTCGTCAACCAGCTTGACACCCTTTCTGCTTATCTCGATGACATCACCGTTCTTGGGCACAATCGTGTGCTTGACGCCCAGTTCGCGCGCCAGCTTGGCGTGACGCAGCAAATGCCGTGCCTCACCGTGGACTGGAATCGCAGTATGAGGCTTCGTCCATTCATACATCTTGGCAAGCTCAGCCCGCCCCGGGTGCCCGGACACGTGAACAAAGGCATCCTTTTCGGTAATCACATTGACGCCCTTGGTGGCCAACTGATTAAAAAGCTGGCCAAGAACCAACTCGTTGCCCGGAATGATCTTTGAGGAAAAGATTACATTGTCATCAGGACTAAGCTGCAAGTGCTTGTGATCATCGCGCGCGATGCGAGCAATAGCGGCGCGCGGTTCGCCCTGACATCCCGTGCATGCAATCAACACTTCGTCCTTGGGCAGATAATCTGCATCTTCTTCGTCCACGAGGGGTGGGAAGTCCTGAAGGTAACCAGTGGCCTTAGCGGCCTTGACCACACGCTCCATGGAGCGGCCCAGTAGCACCAAGCGTCGGCCGGTGGCTTTGGCCACTTCGCCGATGGTCTCCAGCCGCGCTACATTGGATGCAAATGTCGTGACAACAACCCTGTTCTTAAGCCCGGCCACAATTTGCTTGAGGCTTTCACGAACGGCTGCCTCAGATCCTGACTCGGTAGGATTGAAAACATTCGTGCTGTCTCCCACAAGGGCCAGTACCCCCTCTTCGCCCATAGCGGATAGCACGGGGCTTGGGCAGGCAGGGCCAATCAGCGGTCTGTCATCAAGCTTCCAATCGCCAGTATGAAATATCGTACCCACGGATGTTTTGATCGACAGGCCATGCCCTTCTGCGATGGAGTGCGCCAGTGGCACATACTGAACCTCGAATGGGTCAAGATTGATGGGGTCAAGGCCATCGACCACATAAAGCGGCACCTGGTCAAGAAGGCCAGCTTCGGCAAGCTTGCCTTTCACAAGTTCAGCGGTAAACGGTGTTGCATAAACGGGGCACTGGAACCTTTCCCATAGGTAAGGCACGGCGCCAATATGATCTTCATGCCCATGCGTCAGCACCAAGCCCACAAGATCATCCTGTTCGTCTTCGATAAACTCAGGGTCAGGGAACACAAGGTCAACGCCGGGCAGGAAATTGTCGGCGAAGCTCATGCCGCAATCCACCATCAACCATTTGCCTTTATGGCCATAAAGGTTCAGGTTCATGCCGATTTCGCCAGAGCCGCCTAGAGGCAGGAACAGCAGCCGTTCGTCGCTTTTGCGCATATATCCCATATCAGCCTGCGTCCGGTCTGTTGCGTTCGAAAATCAGGCGTAAGCCCTGCAGCGTCATCTCGCCTGCCACCTCATCAATAGCGTTGGTCCGGTTTGCAAACACAGGCGCAAGGCCGCCTGTGGCCAATACTTTCATATTGCCGCCATGTTCGGCCTTCAGGCGCGCGACCAATCCTTCAATCATGCTGACATAGCCCCAGAACACGCCGGATTGCATCGCCTCCTGCGTGGTCTTGCCGGTCACAGCCTTGCCTTCCTTGGGCGCTTCAACGGCGATACGCGGCAGTTTTGCTGCGGCCAGGTGAAGAGCACGAAGGCTTAGGTTGATGCCCGGGCAGATCACACCCCCCAGATAAGCGCCATCAGCCCCCACAATATCGAAGGTCGTTGCCGTTCCAAAATCCACCACAATCAAGGGGCCGCCGTAAAGCGCATGGCCAGCTACGGCATTCACCAAGCGGTCAGCCCCCACTTCGCGCGGATTAGTGACCTGGATATCGACGCCCAGGTCAACATTCTCATCCCCAACAACCAGCGGCTCGCAGCCAAAATATTTCTTGCAAAGCTGGGTCAACGGCCAAACAACCTGCGGCACGACGCTGGCAATAATCGCACCAGAAACGGTTTCCGGAGACCTGCCCGAAAGCGCCATCAGATTGGAAATCCAAACCATATATTCGTCAACGGTACGCTGATCTCCTGTCGATATCCGCCACTGTTCGACAATGTCGTGGCCGTCTATCAGCGCGAAAACCGTATTGGTGTTGCCTGCGTCAATGGTTAAAAGCATAAGGAAATTCCTCTATTCCACCCGCTCGACCGGAAAAACATCCCCTGCATATAGGCGTTTTTCACTGCCGTCGTCCAGTCTGGCAATCAATGCACCGTCATCAGATAGCCCGATCAGTGTCGCGGTGAAGGTCTCATCATGAGTCCTGAGCTCCCGCTTTTGCCCCAAACCCCAGGAATGCTCAGTCCATTCGCGCGCAACGGCTGCGAAATCGTTCACCTTCCAGGCATCGATGCGGGCACATAACTTTTCCGCGAGGAGTGAAATTGCTTCCTTCACCGCAACCTCGCGGCCCGTGGCATCCAGAAGCGATGTTGCCCCAAAGGCAGCGTCATCCGGGAAATGCACCAGATTCATCCCGATGCCGATAATGACATAGTCCAGAGCGCCGCCATGCTTGGCACTGCTTTCTATCAGCACGCCACTGGCTTTGCGCTCACCGATCAGGATGTCGTTTGGCCACTTGCACTGAACGAGGTCCGCCGGCGCGCCCAGACCGACAAATGTATCGCGAACCGCTAGCGCAACGATAAACGGCAGTGCCGCCATATCCTGGGGCTGAATGCTTGGCCGAAACAAAAGGGACGCATAGAGGTTCCCACTTTTTGAAGTCCAGGAACGCCCGCGTCGGCCGCGGCCGGCGGTTTGTTCTCCGGCTATTACCCACAGCGGGCCCTGCTCGCCGGCAGATGCAAGCTCAGCAGCACGCGCATTTGTGCTGTCGCACGCTTCATAGAAGAAGGCCCCGACGCCATTCGGCATCGAGGCCCCCCAATCTTGATAGTCGCTAAGTGCCACTAAAACAGCAGGGACTGGGCGGCCCAGCCCGCTGCAGTTACCAAAGGTGCAATCAGCACAAAATAGCTGACGGGCGAGTTGATCAGCGCGCTAACACCAATCACCAGGCTGATGCCGCTGCCCTGCCCGCCTTCGAACGCAGGCGCAGGGTCGTCAAAGAACATCACCTTGATGATGCGGATATAATAAAAAGCGCCAACAACACTGGTGAGCACACCAATGATGGCAAGCGGTACAAGGCCTGCCTCTACGGCTGCCAGGAACACATACCACTTGCCCCAGAAACCTGCCAGAAGCGGAATACCGGCCAGCGAGAACATGAAGATCGCAATACCAATCGCCAGCGGCAGATTGCTCTGGCTCAAGCCAGACAGATCAGAAATATCTTCCACCATGCCGTTGGAACGGCGCATGCACAGGATCGCCCCGAAGGTGCCCAGCGTCATGGTCAGGTAGATGGCGATATAGATCAGCAGTGCTTCAACACCCGCCTGGGTGCCAGCGGCCAGACCAACAAGTGCATATCCAACGTGACCAATGCTTGAGTAAGCCATCAGGCGTTTGATGTTGGTTTGAACAAGCGCAACGAAGGCACCCACCAGCATGGAAGCGATGGAGATGAAAACAATCACCTGCTGCCATTCCTGAACCATACCAGGGAACGCGCCAATCAGCACGCGAACAAGCAGTGCGAGCGCGGCAACTTTTGGTGCGGCGGCAAAGAAGGCAGTTACAGGCGTTGGCGACCCTTCATATACATCTGGCGTCCACATATGGAACGGCACTGCGGAAATCTTGAAGGCAAGGCCCGCCATCAGGAACACCATGCCGACAACCACGCCCATAGACGTGCTTTCCTGGCCCTTGAGGGTGGATGCGAGAAGGTCGAAGTCCACGGTGCCAGCAAAGCCATATACCAGCGATACGCCATAAAGCAGCATGCCAGATGACAACGCGCCCAGCACGAAATACTTCAGGCCAGCCTCGGTCGACCGCGTGCGGTCCCTGTTCATCGCCGCCAGCACATAAAGCGACAGGCTCTGAAGCTCTAGGCCAACATAAAGCGTCATCATGTTATTCGAGGAGATCATCACCATCATGCCAAGCGTGGCAAGAAGGATCAGGATCGGATACTCGAACTTGGCGATGTTGTGGCTCTTCATGAAGCCGCCAGACATCAGGATCGCGACGACTGAACCTGCCAACACCAATAGCTTGGTGAACACAGCGAAGCTGTCAGTCACAAACATACCGCCGAATGTCAGTTGGCGTTCACCACCAACCTGGGTCAGCATCACTGCTGCCGCAGCCACCAGAAGCAGGATGGCGAGGTTAGAGACCTGGCCATAGCTTTTGTCGCCCTGAAACACGCCAAGCATCAGCAGCACCATCGCGCCAATTGCCAGCAGAATTTCCGGCATCACGGGTACGAGGGTTGGAATTTCACCGGTCATCGGTTTGTACTCCTTAACGTGCTGCAGCAGCAGAGGTGGTCACACCTTCCGCATGCTCGGCTGCAGATGAAAAATCAGTTTGGATGAGGTGCTCGACAGACGCGTGGATCGGCTCCAGGAAGCTGTTCGGGTAAATACCCATCCAGAACACCACAATCAGAAGCGGCAGGAAGATCAATTTCTCCCGCAGCGTCAGGTCGGGCATAGCCTTCACATCGTCTTTGTCCAACTCACCGAATACAAGGCGGCGAACCAGGTAAAGCATATAGGCAGCGCCGAGCACAACGCCTGTGGCAGCGCCAAAGGCAACCCAGCTGTTGTACGCATATGCCCCGTTCAGCACCAGGAATTCGCCAATGAAGCCGCTTGTGCCAGGCAGGCCGACAGACGCCATCGAGAAGATCACAAAAATCGTGGCGTAAATCTTCATATTGACCGACAGGCCGCCATACCGGCTGATTTCGCGGGTATGCAGGCGGTCATAAATCACGCCCACACAAAGGAACAATGCACCAGACACAATACCGTGGCTCAGCATGGTGAAGATCGCGCCTTCAATGCCGTTGGCATTCAGGATGAAGATACCGATCGTCACAAAGCCCATATGAGCAACTGAAGAGTAAGCGATCAGCTTTTTGATGTCTTCCTGCACCAGTGCCACCAGCGATGTGTAGACGATGGCAACAATCGACAGGGCAAACACAAGCCATGCGAAATGCTCGCTTGCCTCAGGGAACATCGGGAGGCTGAACCGCAGGAAGCCGTATCCGCCCATCTTCAGAAGAACACCAGCCAGGATCACAGAACCACCGGTTGGTGCCTGTACGTGCGCGTCCGGCAGCCAGGTGTGAACCGGCCACATCGGCATTTTCACTGCGAAGGACGCGAAGAACGCAAGCCATAGCCAGTTCTGAACATCGGCTGCGAACTCGTGGTTCATCAGCATCGGAATGTCGGTCGTACCGGTTTCTACATACATGTAGAACACAGCCACCAGCATCAGAACGGAGCCCAGAAGCGTATAGAGGAAGAACTTGAACGCAGCATAAATCCGGTTCAAACCACCCCACACACCGATCAGCAGATACATCGGGATCAAGCCGCCTTCGAAGAAGACATAGAAGAGGAAGATGTCGAGTGCGGTAAACACACCGATCATCAGCGTCTCAAGCAGCAGGAAGGCAATCATATATTCCTTCACGCGCGTCTCAATGCTTTCCCAGCTAGACAGGATCACGATTGGCATCAGGAAGGCCGTCAGCACCACGAACAGCATGGAAATACCGTCCACGCCAACATAGTAGCTGATGTCCCCTACCCAGTTGTAACGCTCCTCGAACTGGAAGTCCGCGCTGGAGCTGTCGAAACCGACCCACAGGAAAATGCTGAGGATAAAGGTGGAGATTGTTGCCAAAAGCGCAACCTGACGGATGTTCCGTTTTTCGATCTCTTTGTCCTGATGCCGAATGATCAGAATAAGAGCGGACCCCAAGAGCGGGATCAGCATCATCAGGCTGAGCAGGTTATTCGAGAAAAATTCCATTTTACTTATCCCCTGCCCTTAGTGTGCGCCACTTTGGGCCATAAACCATGTCACCACGAGCGCCAGGCCAATGATCATGGCAAAGGCATAGTGGTAAACGTAACCAGTCTGAAGCTTGCGCGCCTTGGCTGCCACAAGGGCAACCGTGGCCGACACACCATTCGGGCCAAAGCCGTCAATGGTCTGCTCGTCACCGCGCTTCCAGAACACACGACCAAGCCAGAAGGCCGGGCGCACGAACAGGAAGTCGTAAAGCTCATCCCAGTACCATTTGTTCAGCAGGAAGGCATATAGCCCGCTCCACATCGTAGCTGTACGTTGTGGCAGGTCGTTCGTAACCTTCCCAGCCGCATAGAGATATGCGTAGAAGAAGATCGCGAATGCAAAGCCCGAGAAGTAGCCCACATAGGTCATGCCGGCAACATGGTGCAGGTCCGTGAACTTGGCTGCGATAAAGAGCGCAAGTGTCAGAACGGCAAGCCCGGCCGCTGGAAGCTTCGGAAGTGCAATCCGCGGGGCATAGAACATCATGGAGATGAAGAAGCCCAATACCATCACAACGAACGGCGCCAACGTCACGCCCATAGGCACGTTGTGTGCGGCATCGATCACGTCACCCATTTGGGTTACAAGCGAACCGTTCCAGAAGGCGACGCGTTCATGGCCCACGAAATACTCTTTGAAGACCGCACCAGCGAACACTGCGCCAAGTGCCAGGATCACAAGCGGAGCCTTGATAAAGATCGGGCCTTCATGCGCCGCATCAAAGTATTTCTGCTTCGCGCGGGTCTCGCCGAAGAATGTCAGCCACACCAGGCGCCAGCTATAGAAGCTGGTCATCAGCGCCGCAGCCACACCCATAACGAAGGCATACTGTGCAACCGAACTATCGGAGGCGAAGGCTGCTTCGATGATCAGGTCTTTTGAATAGTAACCTGACAGCAGCGGGAAGCCTGTAATCGCCAATGTACCAATCAGCATAACTGTGCCGGTCATCGGGATCTTCTTGAAGAGCCCACCCATGTTGCGCATGTCCTGCTCGTGATGCAGGGCATGGATCACGGAACCAGCGCCAAGGAACAACAGTGCCTTGAAGAAAGCGTGCGTGAACAGGTGGAAGATCGCACCGCCATAGGCCCCCATGCCCAGCGCGAAGAACATGTAGCCAAGCTGCGAACAGGTCGAATAAGCGATCACACGCTTGATATCATTCTGCACCAGGCCCACGCTTGCGGCGAAGAATGCGGTTGTCGCGCCAACAATGGCAACAACCTGCAGCGCATATTCGGAATATTCGAAGACCGGGCTGAAGCGTGCCACAAGGAACACGCCCGCTGTTACCATGGTCGCAGCGTGGATCAGCGCAGACACTGGCGTCGGGCCTTCCATTGCATCTGGCAGCCAGGTGTGGAGGCCAAGCTGGGCGGATTTACCCATGGCACCCACGAACAACAGCAGGCAAACAACTGTAATCGCGTGATAATCATGACCAAGGAAGCTCAGCGTCGCTTCCTGATAGTTACCAATCGAGCCGAAGATTACGTCAAACTGTACCGAACCGGTCAGCAGGAACACAGCATAGATGCCAAGGGCAAAGCCGAAGTCACCCACGCGGTTCACAACGAAGGCCTTGATGGCCGCCGCGTTCGCGCTTGGTTTCTTGAACCAGAAACCGATCAGCAGATAGGACGCCAGACCAACACCTTCCCAACCGAAGAACATCTGAACCAGGTTATCGGAGGTCACCAGCATCAACATCGCAAACGTGAAGAGCGACAGGTAGGCAAAGAAGCGTGGCTTGTCTGGGTCTTCTTCCATGTAGCCCATGGAATACCAGTGAACGAGCGCGGACACAGAGTTGACCACAACCAGCATCACCGCAGTCAGCGTATCAACCTTGAGCGCCCAAGCGAACTCGAGGTCACCGGACTTTACCCAGTCAAGAAGCGTCACGACGAATTTGTTACCCGCAAGCGCCACATCAACGAACACGAGCCACGAGAGGATCGCGCCGATGGTCACAAGCGAGGCCGTCAGGACCTGGCTGAAGCGGTCGCCAATCTGGCGTCCGAACATACCTGCGATCAGGAAACCGACCAGCGGCAGGAATACAATAAACTTAGCAGCTGTTTCCATTTTCCTACCCCTTCATCTGGTTGATGTCTTCAACCGCGATGGAACCACGGCCGCGGAAATAAACCACGAGGATCGCAAGACCGATCGCTGCTTCAGCAGCAGCAACCGTCAACACGAACATGGCGAACACCTGGCCTACCATGTCTTGCAGGTAGGTAGAGAAGGCCACGAGGTTGATGTTGACGGCCAGAAGCATCAGTTCGACCGACATAAGAATGATGATGACGTTCTTCCGGTTGAGGAAGATACCGATAACCCCAAATACGAAGAGGATCGCGGCAACCGTCAGATAATGTCCTAACCCAATAGTCATGGACTATCGTCCCCTAGCCTTTCTTCGTTGGCAGAGCGACGCCCTTGCCAACTTCTACATCTACGAGTTCATATGCTTCTTCCGGACGGCGCGCATTCTGCTTGGAAACATTCTGGCGACGAACACCAGGACGCGTGCGGTGAGTCAGTACAATCGCACCAATCATCGCAACCAAGAGAATAAGGCCAGACATCTGGAAGATGAAAATATAGTCGGTGTAAATCACGTTCCCGAGTGCTGCAGTGTTTTCAACCTGCTCGGCAACCGGCATCGGTGCCGCGGCATTCTTGCCAACGTCTTCACCAAAGTGCCAGGTGGCGCCCAGCGTGCCCAGCTCAACAAGAAGCACCAGGCCGACAACAACACCGATCGGCGCGTTCTGCATGATCCCCTGCCGCAGTTCGACAAAGTTGATATCGAGCATCATCACGACAAAGAGGAACAGCACCGCAACCGCGCCAACATAAACGATGACCAGAAGCATCGCGAGGAACTCTGCGCCCATGAGCACAAAGAGGCCAGCAGCGCTGAAGAAGGCCAGGATGAGCCACAGCACGGAATGCACCGGGTTTTTGGCCAGAATGACCAACAACCCCGATAGAATGGTAATACCAGCGAACAGCCAGAAGGCGGCGACTGGAAGCATTGAGCTAAAGTCCATGATTATCGTCCCCTGCCCTTCGTTTAACGATACTGCGCGTCAGCAGCGATGTTCGCCGCTATTTCGCGCTCCCAGCGCTCACCGTTGGCAAGCAGCTTGTTCTTGTCGTACATCAGTTCTTCACGTGTTTCGGTCGCGAACTCGAAGTTCGGCCCCTCAACAATCGCATCCACCGGGCACGCTTCCTGACAGAACCCGCAGTAGATGCATTTGGTCATGTCAATGTCGTAGCGTGTCGTGCGGCGGGAGCCATCTTCGCGTGGCTCAGCCTCAATCGTGATGGCCTGCGCCGGGCAAATGGCTTCGCAAAGTTTACAGGCGATGCAGCGCTCTTCCCCGTTGGGATAGCGGCGCAGCGCGTGCTCCCCACGGAAACGCGGGCTCAACGGGCCTTTTTCGTACGGATAGTTGATCGTTACCTTCGGCCGGAAGAAATATCTCACCGACAGAATAAGCGCCTGAACGAACTCCCAAAGGAGCCAGGTCTTGGCAGCTTGCTTAAATGTACTCATGCTTCAAGCCCTTCCTATCCGATGTTGCCGATAACGCCGTAAACGGCGAGGCCCGAGTAAATGATCACGAACACGAGCGACAGCGGCAGGAACACTTTCCAGCCCAGACGCATCAGTTGGTCGTAGCGGTAACGCGGCACGAACGCCTTCACCATCGCGAACATCCAGAACATGAAGGCGATTTTGATAAACAGCCAAACAAAGCCCGGAATATAGGCATCAAGCGCTGGGAACGGTGCATACCAGCCACCCATGAAGAGGATCGCCATTACAGCGGACATCAACAGGATGTTTGCATATTCACCCAGGAAGAACAGCGCGAAGGCCATGGATGAATATTCAACCTGGTAACCGGCCACAAGTTCTGCTTCCGCTTCAGGAAGGTCGAACGGTGGGCGGTTGGTTTCCGCAAGCGCCGAGATAAAGAAGATTACGAACACTGGCGCGAACACCCACATGTTCCAATCCAGAATGCCACCGGCTTGCGCCACCACAATGTCACTCAGGTTCAAGCTTCCCACAGACACCAGGATACACACCAATACGAAGCCGATGGATACCTCATAGGATACCATCTGTGCTGCAGAACGGAGCGCACCCAGGAACGCGTAGCGGCTGTTTGATGCCCAACCGGACATGATGATGCCGTAAACGCCCAGGCTTGAGATCGCCAGCAGGTAAAGGATCCCCACATTCAGGTCTGCAATCGCCACGCCTTCAGCGAAGGGCACGACAGCCCAACTGATCAGCGCCAGCGTGAAGGTGATCATCGGGGCGATCAGGAAGATAACCTTGTTCGCGCCCGCCGGGATCACGGTTTCCTTCAGGAACAGCTTCAGGCCGTCAGCGAAGGATTGCAGCAGGCCAAAGGGGCCAACCACGTTCGGGCCGCGACGCATCTGAACCGCAGCCCAGATTTTCCGATCGAAATAAACAGCGAAGGCAACCGCAATCAGAAGCGGCAGCACAATCGCGAAGATGGAGGCGAGGATCGCAAGGAAATAGAGGAAAGGACCCTCACCGCCGAACAGTGTGTAAAGCGCCTCAACCATGGGTTCCTGTCGCCTCCTCAGCTACACCTTCCCGGGCTGCAACGCAGTCAGCCATAATCTGGCTGGCACGGGCGATCGGGTTGGTCATGTAGAAATTATCGATAATTGGCTTGATAGCACCTTCAGCGATGTCGCCCTTGGTACCAAAGTCGCCCCATGCTTCGGTCGGCACCTCGTCAATCGTTGCCGTGGCTGGTGCAACTTCGGCCAGACGGCCACGCAGTTCACCAAGCGTATTATATGGCAGCGTTTCACCAACAACGTCCGACAGCGCCCGCAGGATCGTCCAATCCTCACGGGCATCACCCGGTGCGAAGACTGCCTTTTCGGTACGCTGCACGCGGCCTTCAGTGTTGATGTAAGTACCTGACTTTTCAGTATATGCAGCGGCCGGCAGGATCACGTCGGCGTTCTTCACGCCCTCGTCCCCGTGCGTGCCAATATACACCGTGAAAGCTTTCTTCAGCTTCGCACTGTCGATCTCGTCTGCGCCCAACAGGAACACAGCCTTCAGCGCGCCAGCTTCTGCGTCATCCAGAATGGCATTCACACCGCCTTCAGTGGTCAGGCCCAGGTCCAGCGCGCCAACGCGGCTTGCCGCCGTATGCAGCACGTTGAAGCCATTCCAGCCTTCCTTGATGCAGTATTTGTCTGCAATATCGCGCGCGGCTTTCAGGATCGCTGCGCCGTCTTCACGGGCAAGCGCAGCCTGGCCAACAATGATCATCGGCTTTTCTGCGGCCTTAAGCGCTTTTGCAGCGTCATGACGGCCAGTAGAAGCTGACTTGAGGATCTTTGCATCGTCACCAAAGTCTTCAACCTTGTATGTCAGGTCTGCTTCAGCACCGATACGGCCAACCTTCAGGCCCATGTGACGAACCGCCTTCCGTATACGGCTGTTGAACACTGGCGCTTCGGCGCGTGGGTCACAGCCTACCAGCAGGAGGTAATCGGCTTCTTCAACGCCTGCGATGCCACTGTTCATCAGGTAGCCTGCCCGAACGCTGGCGTCGAGCGCGGCACCATCCTGGCGGCCTTCAACGCGAGTGCTACCCAGCGTGCCCAGAAGGTCCTTCAGGGCCAGCATGCTTTCCATGTCGGCAAGATCACCAGCGATACCTGCGATCTGATCGCCTTTAACGCCCTTGAGCTTTTTCTTGATCGCCTCGAACGCTTCAGCCCAAGTCGCTTCTTCAAGCTTCTTGTTCTTGCGAACGTATGGGCGGTCCAGGCGGCGCTTCTTCAGGCCGTCATAGACAAAGCGTGTCTTGTCCGAAATCCACTCTTCGTTCACGTCTTCATTGAGGCGTGGCAGAATGCGCATCACGGCAGCACCGCGTGTATCCACATTGATGTTGGAGCCAAGGGCGTCCATCACATCGATGCTTTCGGTGTGCTTCAGTTCCCAGCTGCGCGCCGTGAAGGCATAAGGCTTGCTCGTCAGCGCGCCAACCGGACACAGGTCAATCACGTTGCCGGACATTTCGCTGTCGAGCGATTTCTCAAGGTAAGTTGTTACCTCGGTATGTTCGCCGCGCCACAAAGCGCCCATGTCGTCCACACCCGCAACTTCAGAAGAGAAGCGCACACAACGCATGCAGTGAATGCAGCGTGTCATGGTTGTAGAAATCAGCGGCCCCATATATTTGTCTTCGACCGCGCGCTTGTTTTCGTCGTAGCGGCTGTCGCCGCCACCAAACGCCATCGCCTGGTCCTGAAGATCACATTCACCGCCCTGGTCGCAGATCGGGCAATCCAGCGGGTGGTTGATCAACAGGAATTCCATCACCCCTTCACGTGCTTTCTTCACACGCTCGGTGTTGGTGTGTATCACCATGCCGTCACCCGCAGGCATTGCGCAGCTTGCGATCGGCTTCGGTGCTTTTTCCATGTCTACCAGACACATACGGCAGTTACCGGCAATCGACAGGCGCTCGTGATAACAGAAGCGCGGCACTTCAACGCCGACTTCCTCACACGCCTGCAGAACCGTTGTTCCCGGCTCTACCGTTACTTCTTTTCCATCAATGGTTAGCGTGGGCATCTAACTCTCCTTGCCATGCGCTCTATTCAGCCGCTTTGGCATGATATGCATCGATACGCGCTTCCACTTCATGGCGGAAGTGGCGCATCAAACCCTGGATCGGCCAAGCTGCTGCGTCACCAAGCGCGCAGATGGTGTGGCCTTCAATCTGTTTCGTGACATCGAGAAGCGTGTCGATTTCGGACTTCTCGGCCCGGCCTTCGACCAGACGCTCCATCACGCGCCACATCCAGCCTGTACCTTCACGGCACGGCGTACACTGGCCGCAGCTTTCGTGCTTGTAGAACTCGGAAAGACGAGCAATCGCCTTTACGATGTCAGTCGACTTATCCATCACGATAACAGCAGCGGTCCCAAGACCGGATTGCACTTCGCGAAGGCTGTCGAAATCCATCAGCACGGTGTCACAAATCTCTTTCGGCAGAACCGGCACCGAAGATCCGCCCGGGATCACGGCCAGCAGGTTGTCCCAACCGCCGCGAACGCCGCCGGCATGCTTTTCGATGAGTTCCTTAAGCGGAATGCCCATCTCTTCTTCCACGTTACATGGGTTGTTCACGTGACCGGAGATGGAGAAGACTTTAGTACCCGTGTTGTTCGGACGACCAAGGCCAGCAAACCATGCGCCGCCACGGCGCAGGATGGTTGGCGCAACCGCAATCGACTCTACGTTGTTTACCGTAGTTGGGCAGCCCCAGACACCAACATTCGCAGGGAACGGTGGTTTCAGGCGTGGCTGGCCCTTCTTGCCTTCCAGGCTTTCAATAAGCGCTGTTTCCTCGCCACAGATGTAGGCACCAGCACCGCGGTGCACATAAACATCGAAATCATAGCCGGTACCGCAAGCGTTCTTGCCAATGAAGCCTTTGTCGTAGGCTTCCTTGATGGCGCGTTCCAGCGCTTCTGCCTCACGGAAGAATTCACCGCGAATATAGATGTATGCAGCCACAGCGTTCATGGCGAAACCGGCGATCAGGCACCCTTCGATCAGCTTGTGCGGATCGTGGCGCATCAGGTCGCGGTCTTTACAGGTGCCGGGTTCGCCCTCGTCCGCATTGATCACGAGGTAAGACGGGCGGCCATCAGTTTCCTTCGGCATGAAGGACCATTTAAGCCCAGTTGGGAAGCCCGCGCCGCCGCGACCGCGAAGGCCGGACTCTTTCATCTCACCGATGATCCAGTCTTTACCCTTGGCGATAATGTCCTTGGTACCGTCCCAGTCACCGCGCTTCATTGCGGCCTCAATGCCCGGGCTCTCAAAACCATAAAGGTTGGTGAAGATGCGATCCTTATCTGCAAGCATTATGCATCCTCCCCTTTATCGCCCTTAAGCGTGGTTGGGCCACCAAACGGTGCGCTGTTTTGACGATCGATCTGCGGACCAGGCTTAACCTCTTCTCCTTTCGCAAGCTTCTCTAAAAGCTCGGTCATGGTTTCAGGCGTCAGGTCCTCGAAGTAATCGTCATCAATGGCAACCACAGGTGCGTTTACACAGGCGCCAGCGCATTCCACTTCAGAAAGTGTGAACATGCCGTCTTCCGTGGTCTGGCCCTTCTCGATGCCCAGCTTGGACTTGCAAGCCTTCATGATGCCATCGCTACCGCGCAACCAGCATGGCGTGGTGCCACACACTTGCACATGGTGCTTACCGATCGGCTTGTGGTTATACATGGTGTAGAAAGTCGCAACTTCCTGAACCCGGATTGCCGGCATATCCAGATAGTCAGCGATATATTCCATGATTTCCTGCGTCACATGGCCACCGTTCTGGCGCTGAGCCAGATCAAGAAGTGGCATAACAGCACTTTGCTGCCGCCCGTCCGGGTATTTTGCGATGTGCGCTTGCGCGGCTTTCTCGTTTTCCGAGGTCCACACAAATTTTTCTGGCGCCGTACTCATCGGTCCACCTCACCAAATACAATGTCCATAGCCCCGAGAACTGCCGGAGCGTCAGCAAGCATGTGACCTTTAAGAAGATAATCCATGCCTTGAAGGTGTGCGAACCCGGGTGCCCGAATTTTACAGCGGTACGGACGGTTTGAGCCGTCGGATACCAGATACACACCAAATTCACCCTTCGGCGCCTCCACTGCGGCGTAAACTTCGCCTTCAGGTACTTTGAAACCTTCAGTGTAGAGCTTGAAATGGTGAATAAGCGCTTCCATTGACCGCTTCATCTCGGCACGGCGTGGCGGCGCAAATTTCGTATTCATGGAAAGCACAGGGCCTTCCGGCATATCGTTCAGGCACTGGCGAATGATCTTCAGCGACTCGCGAATCTCTGCGATTCGAAGCATGAAGCGATCATAGCAGTCACCGGAATTACCGATGGCAACCTGGAAGTCCATCTTGTCGTAGACCTCGTAAGGCTCTGCCTTCCGCAGGTCCCAGGCGACGCCCGTGGAGCGCAGCATCGGGCCGGTAAAGCCCCACGCCAGCGCCTCGTCTGCGTCAAACACGCCGATATCTACGTTACGCTGCTTGAAGATACGGTTGTCGATCAGCAATGCTTCCATATCCGCAAGCGTGCTTGGGAATGTTTCCGTCCATTTCATGATGCGTTCGGCAAGGCCTGCTGGCAGGTCCTGGTGCACACCACCCGGACGGAAGTAAGCTGCGTGCAGACGCGCGCCGCATACTGCCTCGTAGAATTCCATCAGGATTTCGCGCTCTTCAAAGCCCCACAGAATCGGGGTCAGTGCGCCAACGTCCATCGCATGTGTCGTCAGGTTCAGCAGGTGGTTCAGCACCCGGCCGATTTCCGAAAACAGAACGCGGATATATTGGCCGCGCTCAGGCACTTCGATATTAGCGAGTTTCTCAATCGCCATCACGAAGGCATGTTCCTGGTTCATCGGCGCCACATAGTCGAGACGATCGAAATATGGCATCGCCTGCAAATATTGTTTTGCTTCAATGAGCTTTTCGGTGCCGCGGTGCAAGAGACCGATATGCGGGTCTACCCGCTCAACGATCTCGCCGTCCAGCTCCATCACCATCCGCAGAACGCCGTGTGCCGCAGGGTGCTGCGGGCCGAAGTTCAGGCAGTAGTTCTTGATATCAACCTCAGCCATTATTTCGCCCCCTCTTTACTCTCAGCGGCATCATCGGCTTTCTCATCACCCGGCAGCACGTACTTGGCGCTCTCCCACGGGCTCATGAAATCGAAATTGCGGAATTCCTGCTTCAGCTTCACAGGCTCATAGACAATCCGCTTCTCTTCTTCGGAGTAGCGGCACTCAACAAAGCCTGTCAGCGGGAAGTCCTTGCGGAGCGGATGTCCTTGGAAGCCATAGTCCGTGAGCATGCGGCGAAGGTCCGGGTGATCCGCAAAGAAGATGCCATACATGTCCCACGCCTCGCGCTCGAACCAGCCTGCTGCCGGGAACACATCAATGGCCGATGGCACCGGTGTGTCAGCGTCGGTTTCCACTTTCACGCGGATACGCTGGTTCAGCTGCACACTCAGCAGGTGATACACAACATCGAACCGGCGGATACGCTCTGGATAGTCGGCGCCGCAAAGGTCGATCAGCTGCTTGAACATACATTCCTGGTCATCGCGCAGGAAGGTGAGCACTTTCTGAACATGCTCTGCGCGGGCTACCACCGTCAGCTCGCCAAAAGCGACACTGGTGGAAATGACCTCATTTTCCAGACTGGTAGCGATGTGTTCGCCCAGTGACTTTAATGCCTTATCAGTCATGCGCTGACGCGCTCCTTTTTGATGTGCGGCAGAGGTGCCGCAGGCACACAGAGAAGCACCCCCAACAAGTGGCGGTGCCTCATACTCGATCTAACGGTTGATGGTCCCGGTGCGGCGGATTTTGCGCTGCAACTGCAGCACACCATAAAGAAGAGCTTCCGCCGTAGGAGGACAGCCAGGGATATAAATATCCACCGGCACAATGCGGTCACAGCCGCGAACAACCGAATAAGAATAGTGGTAATAACCGCCGCCGTTTGCGCAGGACCCCATGGAGATCACATAGCGAGGCTCTGACATCTGGTCATATACCTTACGCATGGCAGGCGCCATTTTGTTCGTAAGCGTACCTGCCACAATCATCACATCTGACTGGCGCGGACTGCCGCGTGGTGCAAAACCAAAACGCTCCACGTCGTATCGCGGCATTGAGGTATGCATCATTTCAACGGCGCAACATGCCAGACCGAACGTCATCCACCACAGAGACCCTGTACGGGCCCAGGTGATCAGGTCTTCAAGATTGGTAACAACGAAGCCCTTTTCAGTAAGCTCCTCGTTGATGCCTTCGAGAAAGTCCCCATCGCCTGCTGGCGGAATCGGTGACAGCGTGTTGTACGCACCGGGATTTTTTGCAGGTGTTACTCCCATTCCAGCGCTCCTTTATTCCACTCGTATACAAAACCTACGGTCAGTACGCCGAGGAAGATCATCATCGACCAGAAACCATAAAGGCCGATCTCGCCCAGGGACACGGCCCAAGGGAAGAGGAAGGCGATCTCAAGATCGAAGATAATGAACAGGATAGCGACGAGATAGAAGCGGACGTCGAATTGATGACGGCTGTCTTCAAATGCTTCAAAACCACACTCGTACGCAGACAGTTTTTCACTGTCGGGGCGCTGCTTTGCGATCAGCATCGCTGCGCCAACGAAAATCAGTGAGAAAGCGATAGCGATCCCAAGGAAAATCAGGATCGGGAAATATTGTATCAGCAACGACTCCATGGGAGTCCCTTTTTGATTATTGGCCCTAATTACAGCGCCCTTTTAAAGGCCGTTTTTCGATCCGTAAAGGGCGAATTTGCCCAAGGCGCCTGAGGGCGTGAGTATAGGCATGCTTTTGGTTAATGAAAAGCTTATCCGCTGCGGTTTTTGGCGTATTTTCAGGATTTTTGTCAGAGCCAACAAAAAAACGCGCCCGGTGATACCGGAACGCGTTTTCTGATCTGCCCTCTAGGAGGGAGGCAAGTGGCGCGAGTGACGGGGCTCGAACCCGCGACCTTCGGCGTGACAGGCCGACACTCTAACCAACTGAGCTACACCCGCGCGTCTCTTGCGGGACGGTGTTTAGGCTTTTTATGCCTACCTTGTCAATCACTGAATGTTTCTTTTTTGGATTTTTTTTGACCGCCAAATTCCGGCGCTCGGGCACAAAAAAAGACGCAGCTGGATGAACCAAACTGCGTCTCTTCTTTTACCCTAGGGACCATGGCCCTTTGGGCCGCAAGTGGCGCGAGTGACGGGGCTCGAACCCGCGACCTTCGGCGTGACAGGCCGACACTCTAACCAACTGAGCTACACCCGCGCGTCTCTTGCGTGAGGGGTGTTTAAGCCCACCCCCTGCCCCTGTCAACGGCTTTTTTAAAACATTTTTTCCTTCAAATGCTTTTCCGGCGGAATTTGGCTAAAAGCGGTTGGCCTCAGCAAGAAATACCTGTCTTCACGATGTCTCTTTGTAACGAGTATCTCAAACTTCACACGAGAAAGGCTCAGCCGTCTTGCTTGGATTGCAGAAGAAGGATTCGAGCGTCATGCCCTATCAGGAATTGATCGACTATCTGGACAACGCCGATGATGGCGGATTTGCTGCCGATGTCGCTGCCTATCTCAATGACAAAGTCGCAAACTTTCACGACGTCGCAGACTATTTCTCGCCGCGCCCGGACCCTGACCCTGATTATTTCAATGAAGCGACTGTGCAAGGTGCCATGTTTCTGGTTTTGAACGAATGGACCCAAGGTGATGATGAAAACGAAGATCACTATTTGATCAGAATGGAAATTTTTTATCGTGGCGGGCCTCAAAACACCCCATACAGAGCCGATATTTGGGTCACTTACGATAATGATGATGACGACCCCCGCAATGTCGTTTTCGAACTGAAGACAGACTTCCAACCAGAAAGCGTCAACGCTGATGTCGGCAAGCTAGAAAACAATCTGGATCAGAACTTCAATGATTTTGACTTGGGGTACGCCGCCTATATCTATGATCCAGAAAATGATGGCTGGTGCGCCAACATTGATGCCCCGATGAACGAAGATGTAGCTACGATTCCGATCCCCGTAAATATTCCCTGACGCGCCTGGGTTACAGTGCAAAATAGGCAAAAGCAGCTGCTGCAACCACGCTTCCGATGGTCAGAGTCCAAAAAGGTTGCCGACGGGTCATTTCAAATACAAGCAGGAACGCATTCAGCACGGGATGAAACGCCGCGATTACCCTCACCAAAGACATGGTGCGCTCACGCGCGGTCGCATCTTCGTCATAGAGCTTGTCGCGCGGATCTTTGGGCGCCCAAGTGGCTTCAACCACTATTCCGCCGTCTTGATTACCACTTTCGGAATTCACTGCTTCGGTCATTCGATCACTCTAACTGCCCGAGCCTCGGGCCTCCTTAAATATCCAAAGCATCCCTTGCCTATAAGCCTCTGGAGCCGCAGAAAAGTGATTCTGCCCCGGCAGGTCAGCAACCTTCAATGTCCAGGGTAAATTCTTTCGGCCTTTCCAGGCTTCGCCCCAACGGCCCGCCGGCACGCGGAAACGGGGATCGTCTTCTGTACCGCTTGAAACATACAGCCGCGCGCTACCTTGCCCTGCTGCCGCCTTCATAGAAAGAAAATAGTCCAGATTCCGGTGCAACGCCGGATTGCTGGCTATTAACCCAAAGAACAGGTCAGGCTCGTGCAACGCTGCAAATAACACAAATTGGCCGCCAAGCGATTGCCCAAATAATATCCGCTGGTTTTCATCTGCCGCATAATTGTTTTCAATAAAGGGGATGAGCTCCCGCTTCAGAAATTCCAAAAACTGACCAGCCCCCCCGTAATGATCCCTACTCTCTGCAGGGGCGGTAAAGTCTGTACTACGCAGGTTTCCTTGTCGCCAATCATCGGTGCCATAAGAAATTCCAACAATTATCATGTCCGGCATATCGTTGGCGAACACTAGGTATGAACCATAGCCTGCCAGCATCGGAAAAGTATGGCCTCCGTCCAGCAAATAAGCCACAGGCCACTTTTTCTTTTCTTGTCCATAGGCCACGGGCAGTCGCACATGAATGTGGAAATCCCGCGCAAGGCTGGCAGACTGGAATAGATGGTAAGCTGGCTCGTTCAGGCCATGCGGATGCAGGACGGAGTGTTGTTTGGCAGGTTCGTCGGCCCAAACGTCAATATTTGCGAAAAGTACGACGGCGATCCATAGCAAGCGCATATTCCTGTCTCCTTTTCGATAAGGATACCAAGCAGCAAGACCTGCCCCAAGGAAATACAAGCCCCCTAAACGAAAGACTTTGGGCCCTGGGTGAAACTGGTTTTCAAGGAATGAAGGTGAGAATGGTGGGCGATGACAGGCTCGAACTGCCGACCCTCTCGGTGTAAACGAGATGCTCTACCAACTGAGCTAATCGCCCACTCNAGATGCTCTACCAACTGAGCTAATCGCCCACTCTCAAAAGGCACCGACACTGGAAGGAATGGTGGGCGATGACAGGCTCGAACTGCCGACCCTCTCGGTGTAAACGAGATGCTCTACCAACTGAGCTAATCGCCCATACCAGTGTGGTGAGCGCGCTTTTAAGATTAAACGAAGCCNCAGTGTGGTGAGCGCGCTTTTAAGATTAAACGAAGCCTCTGTCCACCCCTTTTTTTTCAATTTTCTTGCACAAGATACCGATAAAGCATCCTGACGATCTCATGCACAAGTTTGTCAGCTTCAATATCCTTGGGCGGATAGAGGATATAGCCATGCACCAAGCCTTCGACTGCCTGCACAAGAAGGTAGCAGGAAACGCTCATATCCTCAGCCTTTACTTCCGGATACTGCTGGAAAAGAGCGACAAGTTCCCCTGCAAATTTGCGTTCTGCAGCCTCTTTTTCAGCAGTGAATGACGGGGGTAGCGGCGCTTCATTGAAAAGCACGCGGTGCAAGTCCGGGTTAACTTGGTGAAGGGCAATCAGCGCCTCGACAAAGTGTCTTAAAAGCTGTTTGAGGGGCGGTTGGGTGATAAGTGCGGCAGCCAGTTTTTCACGGATCAACAAAAACCCCTCTTCCATGTGGCGTTCCGCAAGAGCAAGCAGCAGGGCCTCCTTGTTCGGAAAATATTGATATAGTGAACCTATCGATACCCCTGCCCGAATCGCAACCTTGTCTGTGGTGCCGCCGGTATATCCCTGCTCGCAAAAAACCTGAGCTGCTGCCTCCAGGATGGCTTCTACCGTAGCAATAGAGCGTGCCTGTTTTGGCTGCTTTCTTGGCTTTTGGCTTAATTGAGGCGGCATTTTTCCTATCCTTCGAATGCGAGGTGAAAATATGAATAATTTCTCATATTTTAAGAAAAGGCAACAACACCAAGTCAAACGGCGCCAACAGATGTCGGGAGGTATTTATGAAAAAAGAACTTAGAGAGGCATTTGAATCGGAAATGACAAAGGCAAAACGCCTGTATAGTGCCGATGATCTTTCAGCTGCCTTCCATCACCTTGAACGCGCCCATATTCTGGGGCAACGATTCTATGTCCCTCATGTTGTCAGTCACTGGTGGATGCTCAAGGTCGGATTGAAGCGTTCAGACCTGTGGGAAATCTTCGGTCAACTAATGCGTATTATCGCCTCTGCGGGGTCATTGCTGGGCTGGGTGCCTGCAGGCAACACCGGCGGCGCAAACGTCAGTCCTATCAAGCCAATGCCCATCCCGGATGATCTGGCAAGTCTGCTGAAGGATGAAAGAGCCCCGAGCATGATCAGATTCGCATTCCGCATCATTGCTGTTGCCCTGATTGCCTCCCTGGCATTCGTTGCCCTCTGGCTTTTACGCCACAATCAGAAGGTTGCTTTGATTGATGCGGAATGGCGAGAACAGCAAGAGCCTCAGCTTGCCAATGTCGGCGCTGTTCGCGATGTCACGATCCAGCCTCTCGTCAACTGGCACGCATCAGACCCAACCTATGCGACCGAAGCAGGAGTATCCTATCTGCTCCAAGCGGACGGAAGAGCTATCTTGTTCGACTTGGGCAGCAACAAAGGCAAACAAGCCCCTTCCCCGCTGGAAGCAAATATGGCTTTGTTTCAAATATCCGTCGACACCATTGATTCAATATTTCTGAGCCACCATCATTTCGATCACGTCGGCGGGCGAGAATGGGCGGCACGGAACACTTTTTCATTCGGCGTCCACCAACCGAAACTTTCTGAAAAGATTGAAATTTTTGCCCCAATACCGCTTGAGTACCCTGGTCATCCGGTAACCCATATTACCGCGCCGAAGGTTATCGCCCCAGGTATAGCCAGCATCGGCCCAATCAAGCGGCAGCTGCTGATGGGGCAGATTCAGGAGCAGGCATTGGCCCTTCATGTCGAAGGCAAGGGAATACTATTGGTTATCGGGTGTGGCCACCAGACGCTGAGAAAGATAGTATCCCGTACCAAAGCCGTTTTTGACGCCCCTATCTTCGCCATTGTCGGTGATCTTCACTATCCGGTGCCTGATGGTCAAATGACCTTGGCCGGCGTCAATCTACAGCGCACTTTTGCATCTGGCGGTGGGCTTTTTTCCCAACTAACAATGGCAGACGTCGAAGAAGACTTCGACCTGCTGCAATCGCTGGATCTGGAACTACTGGCCATGGGTAGCCACGACACAAGCGATACCGTTCTCGAAATGGCGGCTCGCAGATTTCCTGGCAGTTTTCAACGCGTCGAAGTCGGTAAAACAATCAAATTAACCGAATGATCCACTGACCTGCAGTCAGCCCAAAGAAAAACGGCTGCGGAAATCCACAGCCGTTCTCTTTTCAAGAGTGTAAACAGATTACTTGTTTACAGCGTCCTTGAGACCCTTGCCAGCCTTGAACTTAGGCTGCTTGGAAGCAGGGATGTCAATTTCTTCGCCAGTGCGTGGGTTACGGCCTTTAGTAGCAGCACGCTGTGCTACTGCGAAAGTACCGAAGCCTACGAGACGAACTTCGCCGCCGCCAGCGAGAGCGCCGGAGATGGAATCGAATACAGCGTCTACTGCTTTACCAGCGTCAGCTTTGGACAGGTCTGCTGATTCAGCAACCTTTGCGATCAGATCATTTTTATTCAAGGTATCCCCCTCTGAGTTGAAGAGTTTGATTTCGTTATTAGCTCCGAAATGCGAATGCAGTTTAGGCACGGTAAAATCCGCTTGTCAAAGCAAAAAACCGCAGAAAACTGCGGTTTTGAGCTTTTTTTTCCTTGAAATTTATTCAATTAGGCTCAAAGGGGCTAATGAGTCGTAAGTTCCGCCTCATCTGCACCATCAGCAGAAGCCACTTCGTTGAGCTCTTCTTCGTCCGGCCATTCGATTGGTTCCATAGGACCAGCGAGAGCATGCTCCAGCACCTCATCCACATTGGAAACTGCAACAATTTCAAGGCCTTTCGTGACATTGTCAGGAATTTCAGCCAAGTCTTTCTCGTTATCTTTCGGGATGAGAACCTTGGTGATTCCGCCCCTGAGAGCCGCCAGCAGTTTTTCCTTCAAGCCACCAATCGGCAGCACCCGGCCGCGCAGTGTCACTTCGCCAGTCATGGCGATATTTTTTCTCACCGCGATTCCCGTGAGGACAGAAACAATAGACGTACACATGGCTACACCGGCTGATGGGCCATCTTTCGGTGTTGCGCCTTCCGGCACGTGGATGTGAATATCCTTCTTTTCAAACACTTTCGGATGAATGCCGAATTCAACACAGCGGGACTGCACATAAGACCGTGCCGCCTGAATCGATTCTTTCATCACGTCGCCAAGCTTGCCTGTCTGTTTGATCTGGCCTTTGCCCGCAACGGTCACGGCCTCGATTGCCAACAGCTCACCGCCAACTTCCGTCCAGGCAAGCCCAGTCGTCAGGCCAACCTGATCGGTTTCTTCCGCCTGGCCGTAGCGATATTTCCGCACGCCGGCATACTGATTGAGGTTCCGAGACGTCAGGGCCACCTTGTCACGTGACCCTTCAACGATCTCTTTCACCGCCTTACGCACCAGCTTGGCGATCTCACGCTCCAGGCTCCGAACACCGGCCTCCCGAGTGTAATAACGCACCACGTCCTTGAGCGCGCCGTCGGAAATCGACCATTCACCCTTCTTAAGGCCATGATCTTTCACCTGTTTCGGGATCAGGTGACGCCGTGCGATCTCAACCTTCTCTTCTTCGGTATAGCCAGACAGATGAATGATCTCCATCCGGTCCAGAAGTGGGCGCGGCATACGAAGCGAGTTGGCGGTGGTTACGAACATCACGTTTGAAAGATCATAGTCCACTTCGAGATAGTGGTCGTTGAACTTGCTGTTTTGTTCCGGGTCCAACACTTCAAGAAGTGCCGACGCCGGATCACCGCGGAAGTCCTGACCCATCTTGTCGATTTCATCGAACAGGAACAGTGGATTCGTCGTTCCCGCTTTTTTCATCGACTGCATTACCTTGCCAGGCATGGAACCGATGTACGTACGTCGGTGACCACGAATCTCGGCTTCGTCCCTCACGCCGCCAAGCGAAAAGCGAACAAATTCGCGGCCCGTAGCCTTCGCGATCGACTTGCCAAGGGATGTTTTACCAACACCAGGAGGGCCAACCAGGCAAAGAATGGGACCCTTGAGTTTCTTCGCGCGCTGCTGCACCGCAAGATACTCGATAATCCGCTCTTTCACCTTCTCAAGGCCATAGTGGTCGGTATCCAGAATTTTCTGTGCGAGCTTGATGTCTTTCTTCACGCGGCTTTTTTTGCCCCATGGAATGGTCAGCATCCAATCGAGGAAGTTCCGCACAACTGTGGCTTCCGCAGACATTGGGCTCATGGATTTCAGCTTCTTCAATTCAGCCAGGCACTTTTCTTCGGCTTCCTTGGTCAGCTTGGTCTTGGCGATTCGGTCTTCCAGTTCCTGGATTTCCTCGCGACCATCGTCGCCCTCGCCCAACTCCTTCTGAATAGCCTTGAGTTGCTCGTTCAGATAATATTCGCGCTGGGTCTTCTCCATCTGACGTTTTACGCGGCCGCGAATCTTTTTCTCGACCTGCAGCACGCCGATTTCGCCTTCCATGAAGCTGAAAATGCGCTCAAGCCGCTGAGCCACGGAAACTGTCGCCAGAAGGTCCTGTTTATCATCGATCTTGAGCGCAAGGTGGCTCGCAACCGTGTCAGCAAGTTTGCTGGCTTCTTCAATCTGGTTGACTGTCACCAACACTTCGGCAGGGATTTTCTTATTCAGCTTCACATATTGTTCGAACTGGGCAATGACAGACCGGCTGAGCGCTTCAATCTCCGAATCGTCTTCTTCCCCATCAGCCATCAGTTCGGCTTCGGCTTCGAAATAATCTTCATCGCGTACGAATTTCTTGATTGTTGCACGGTTGAAGCCTTCAACAAGAACTTTCACGGTTCCATCCGGCAGCTTCAGGAGCTGGAGCACACTAGCGACCGTGCCAACCTCGAAAACATCTTTTGTCTTCGGATCGTCTTCACCCGCTTCCTTTTGCGCAACAAGCAGGATTTGCTTGTCTTTTGCCATCACTTCTTCCAGTGCCCGGACGGATTTGTCGCGACCGACAAAGAGCGGCACGATCATATGTGGGAAAACCACAATGTCGCGGAGGGGCAAAACTGGCAAAGTAACGATGTTTGACGTGTTTTCTGCGGATTCGGACATGAGAACAGCTTTCAGAACTAAATGTGTTACTTGATCGACCTGATTTTAGGCCATTTCCGTTGAGACAAGAAAGGAAAAGAGGTCGAAAAAAGGGTTTAAAGGCACTTTTCTGCCTTTCACTATAAAAAATAAGGGCTGAAACTTCCGTTTCAACCCTTACTCAGCTCAAATATCGGTTTTTTATGCTGGCTGCCCTGCTTCGTCGCGCCGATCTGCATAAATCATCAAGGGACTCGACTTTCCTTCGACCACTTCACCATTGATGACGATCTCTTCGACACCCTCAAGGCTCGGCAAGTCGAACATGGTATCAAGAAGCGTGTCTTCCATGATGGAACGAAGGCCTCGTGCGCCAGTCTTGCGCTCGATGGCTTTCTTGGCGACAGCAAAGAGTGCGTCTTCAGAGAAAGTCAGCTTCACATCTTCCATGTCAAACAGGCACTGATACTGCTTGAGAAGCGCATTCTTCGGTTCGGACAGGATTTGCACCAGCGCATCCTCATCCAGATCCTCAAGCGTGGCAATCACAGGCAGGCGACCAACAAATTCCGGGATCAGGCCAAACTTCAGCAGATCCTCTGGCTCTGTTTCCTTGAACAGTTCCCCCGCGCTACGATCATCAGGTGAATTCACCGTCGCACCAAACCCGATAGACTTGCCCTGCAGGCGGGTGGCAATCACTTTATCAAGACCGGCAAAGGCACCGCCACAGATAAACAGAATGTTTGTTGTGTCCACCTGCAGAAATTCCTGCTGTGGATGCTTGCGGCCACCCTGTGGCGGTACGCTTGCAACCGTGCCTTCCATGATCTTCAGAAGGGCCTGCTGGACGCCTTCGCCCGACACATCACGCGTGATAGACGGGTTGTCAGACTTGCGGCTGATCTTGTCGACTTCGTCAATATAGACAATGCCGCGCTGTGCGCGTTCGACATTATAGTCAGCAGACTGCAGGAGTTTCAGGATAATGTTTTCAACGTCCTCGCCCACGTAACCAGCTTCAGTCAGCGTGGTGGCATCAGCCATGGTGAATGGCACATCAAGAATGCGGGCCAGTGTCTGGGCCAGAAGCGTCTTACCGCAACCGGTCGGACCAACCAGCAGAATATTCGACTTGGCCAGTTCAACTTCAGGAGCGTTGGAATTCGCATGATTGAGGCGCTTATAGTGGTTGTGTACGGCGACCGAAAGCACCTTCTTTGCAGAGCCCTGGCCGATCACGTAATCGTTGAGCACCTCAAGAATCTCAAGCGGTGAAGGCACGCCGTCCGTACCCTTGGAAAGCGCACTTTTGCTCTCTTCCTTGATGATGTCGTTACACAGCTCTACGCACTCATCGCAAATAAAGACCGTAGGCCCCGCGATAAGCTTTCTGACCTCGTGCTGGCTCTTGCCGCAAAAGGAACAATAGAGCGTGTTTTTCGAATCGCTGTTACTCAAATCTGTCACCGCTATAAACTCGTTTCTTACTATCGTAGACCGGTTAAAATGGCTCGTACACCCAAATTTCAAGAAATTTGCGGGATAATACGACCCTGCTTATTTCTCATCGGCCTCTTCGCGGCTGGTATACACATGATCGATCAAACCGAACTTCTTGGCTTCATTCGCATCCATGAAGTTGTCGCGATCCATCGCCGCTTCAATTTTGTCCAGCTTTTGGCCGGTATGTTTTACATATATATTATTCAATCGTTCACGAAGCTTTAAAATCTCGCGCGCCTGAATTTCTATATCCGCAGCCTGGCCGCGGGCCCCGCCCGATGGCTGGTGAATCATGATACGGGCGTTCGGAAGCGCGTAACGCATACCGGGTTCGCCTGCCGCCAGCAAGAGAGACCCCATCGAGCAAGCCTGACCGATACAGATCGTCGCCACCTTCGGCTTGATATATTGCATCGTGTCATACATCGCGAGCCCGGAGGTCACGATGCCGCCCGGCGAATTGATATAGAAGGAAATATCCTTCTTTGGGTTTTCCGCCTCAAGGAACAGAAGTTGCGCAACGATCAGGCTAGAAATCTGGTCGTTCACTTCCCCCGTCAAAAAGATGATGCGCTCCTTGAGAAGCCGGGAATAAATATCATACGACCGTTCACCCCTGTTGGTTTGCTCCACAACCATGGGGACGAGAGCATCTCTGATAGGGTCCATCAAATCATCGCGCATTAGGCACTCCAAATGTTGTACTGGGTGGCCCACGGACCTGCCTGAATATCTGACAGGCCGCATTTCAGGGCTTTTTGTTTCTATCTTTTGTGAAGCTGTAGCAAACCCAAGTCGGCTCGGGCAAGGAAATACGAAACACTTCCTGCAATTAGATAGGACTTCGGTAGATCAATTAAAGAGGGGTACAAAAAAAGGGGCCCGGAAGCCCCTTTTCTATCGGCACTGTATGCCGGTATTATTCATTATCAGCCTATTTCTTGGCAGCTGGCTTTTTCGCAGCAGCTTTCTTAGGCGCAGCCTTCTTTGCTGGAGCTTTTTTCGCTGCCGCTTTTTTAGGTTCGGCCTTCTTCTCTGCGTCGTCTTTTTTTGCGGCAGCCTTTTTAGGTGCAGCTTTCTTCGCAGGCGCTTTTTTCGCAGCAGCTTTCTTCTTAGGAGCAGCCTTCTTGCCCTTGGCAGGGTTGGCTTCTTCTTCGTCGATTGCGCGAACAGCAGCTTCCAGCTCGTCACGGGAAACTGTCTTTTCCGTCACGTCAGCCATTTCGAGAACGAAATCTACGACTTTCTCTTCAAAGATCGGAGCACGCAGCTGAGCGCGGGCTTCTTCGTTCTTCTGGTAGAATTCGAAGACCTGAGCTTCTTGACCCGGGAAGCGACGCGCTTCCTCGATGATCTTGCGGTTCACTTCTTCCTGGTTGACCTGGATGTTGTTTTTCACACCCAGTTCGGAAAGCAGCAGACCAAGGCGCACGCGGCGCTCTGCAATTGCACGGAACTCAGCAGCTTCTGCTTCGTCTTCGGGGCCTTCCTGGCCTTCGAAGTCTTCAGCCTTGGCTTCACCGCTCATCACGGCATCACGCTTGATCTGTTCCCAGATCTGGCGGAATTCCATGTCAACCATGCCGGCTGGCACATCAAAGCTGTATTCGTCAGCCAGCGCATCCAGCAGGCCACGCTTCATATGAGCGCGTGTCAGGCTGTTGTTGTCAGCTTCCAGTTGGCCTTTCACAGACTCTTTGAGAGACGCGAGGTCTTCAAAGCCCATGTTTTTGGCCATGTCTTCATCAACCTTGGCTTCAGCAGGCTTGCGGACTTCTTTCACCGTTACGGCGAACTCAGCTTCTTTGCCGGCAAGGTCATCCGCCTGATACTGCTCAGGGAAGGTAACTTTTACGGTCTTCTCGTCGCCTGCTTTGGAACCAATCAGTTGGTCTTCAAAGCCTGGGATAAACATGCCGGAGCCCAGCTCAAGCTGGAAGTCTTCGCCCTTACCGCCGTCGAATTCAACACCGTCGATGGAACCAACATAGTCGATCAGGACAGCGTCGCCTTCAGCAGCCTTGGTGGTTTTCGCAGCTTTCTTGAAAGTCTTCTGTTGGGCAGCGATCTTCTCGCAGAATTCTTCAACTGTTTTGTCGTCAACTTCTGCAACCCAACGCTCAAGCGCTGGCGCTTTAAAGTCGTCGACAGAAATTTCAGGAAGAATCTCAACCTTCAGCGTGTACTCAAGGTCCTTACCGTCTTCATATTCGTCCATGTCCACTTCTGGACGGGTCGCCGGGCGGATATTCTTGTCTTCAAAGAGCTTGGCAGACGTTTCCTGCATGGTCTCGGAGAGAACCTGCCCTTTAGCGCGCTCACCATGCATACGCTTCAGAAGCGACAGTGGAGCTTTACCAGGGCGGAAACCCTTGATTTTTGCAGTGGCACGGAATTCGTCCAGGATCGCGTCCAAACGGTCGTCCAGCTCTTTCGCTGCCACGACAATCTTATACTCGCGCTTCAGTCCTTCATTCAGCAGTTCTTCGATCTGCATGGGTCTTCCAACTCTCTTTTTCTTTTACCAAACAGGGTTTTCCGGAAGGTGGTGCGGGCGGAGGGACTTGAACCCCCACGTCCGAAGACACCAGAACCTAAATCTGGCGCGTCTACCAATTTCGCCACGCCCGCGTTACCTTCGGAAACACTAGAAAAACCGCGCGGCGCGCGACCTGTCCGGTTTCATTAAAACGTGAATTTGACGGGCTTATAACAGGCGCACTGCGGAGTACAAGTATTTTTGTACTTCGAGCCCAATTTTTCCTAGAGCAAAACTTGCGGCAAAGTCCTGACAAGGTCTGAAGCAATCAGCCCCCTGCCCGCTTTCATTGCGGCCTCGCCATGTAGCCAGACACCGGCTGAAGCAGCCTCAAACGGTGGCATGCCTTGTGCCATCAATCCGGCAATCACGCCGGAAAGCACATCCCCGGTGCCCGCGACCGACAACCAAGCCGGCGCATTCGCGGCAATTGAAACCCGCCCATCAGGTGCGGCTACAATGGTAGACACACCCTTCAGCACAATCAGGCATTTTGATGAAACAGCTGCTGATCTGGCTGCGGATATCTTGTTGGCTTCTTTCGACAGCCCAGGGAACAGGCGCGCAAATTCGCCCTCGTGGGGGGTTAGCACCACGTCGTCTGTCCCTTCCTGCGCGAATATATCCAGCCGCCCTACAAGGCTCGTCAACGCATCAGCGTCCAGCACCATTGCCTTGTCGCGGCGGGCTACATCATGAACAAGCTCAGCAGTTTTCTCCCCAACCCCGGCACCCGGCCCAAGCAATATGGTGTTAATGCGGGTATCGGCCATGATCCCCAGGAAACCAAACGCACTGTCGAAGCGTCGCACCATGACATCAGTCAGTGCTGTCGCCTGAATACTATATGTTTCGCTTGGGGCAGCCAGCGTTACCAGCCCGGCCCCCACTCTCAAACCAGCCGTTGCCGCCAACCGGCAGGCGCCCAATGTCGGTTCTTTGCCGCCCAGCACCAGCAGGTGGCCCCGACGATACTTATGCGTCTCAGGCCCGGGAAACGGGTAATGTCCGCCCCAAAGCGAAGGCGTGTTTTCAAAGAGCGTTGGTTTGATCTCTTCAAAGCAGCGGCTCGAAATACCGATATCAACAGCGTGGATGTGCTCCACACCGCCACATAGGAAACGTCCGGGTGCTACCAAGTGCCCAGGCTTTCTGGTGAAGAATGTCACCGTCATATCGGCCTGAAAGCATGGCCCGGTGGGCAAGCCCGAATCGCCGTCCAAACCGCTTGGGATATCCACTGCGACGCGGAACGCATCTAATTCGTTCACAGCTTCGATTAAATCGGCAATGTCGCCCTCAATGGCTCGGGTCAGCCCGGTACCAAAAAGGGCGTCCACTATGACCGTCGCCCCGTTCAGGCGAGCAAGGTCAATGGGGCCAACACCCCCCTGCCAACGCCGCGCCATGATGGCTGCGTCACCTTTCAACTCACGTGTCTCAACCGACATCATCACCCGAACGGGATAGCCCCATTCTTCCAGATAGCGCGCCGCAACGAAGCCATCGCCGCCATTGTTGCCGGGGCCGCAAAGGATCAATATCTCACCACCCGCCTCAAGCGGTGTGCCAATATAATCAACGATCACTTCGGCAACAGCCTTGCCGGCAGCCTCCATCAATGTGAGGCCGTTTGTACCGTTTTTCAGAGCCCATGCATCAGCCTGCCTGGACTCTTCCGGCGTCAAAAGGATGTGGGTGTTGCCACTGGTCTGCACTGTCTTAAGCTCCCCCTCAGGAATCGACGCAGTGTAGCAAAAGAAAAAAGCCCCGGAAGGGGCTTATTCAAAAAAACTTCAGAGTGGGGCGAGTGACCGGATTTGAACCGGCGACATCCAGTACCACAAACTGGCGCTCTAACCAACTGAGCTACACCCGCCATCTCTGAATGTGGCGCTTGTTTATGCGCAAGACTTCAAGTCGTCAAGTCCGAAGTTTGCCATTTTTTTTGCCCCCTTACAAATTCATGTTTTTCCGACCTTTCCGAATAGTGACCAAAGCTCGTGCAATTGCACAATAATTAGGCACTCCAGCGCACAAAGAACGGTCAACCCTTTTGACTGATTGGGAAAACCCGCGGGAATCCGCCACACAGGATTCTGGCATGAACCGTGCGTAAAGAGGGGCAATAACCATAACAAACGGTACCAGGAAATGAAGAAGATCGAAGCAATTATCAAACCCTTCAAGCTTGATGAGGTGAAGGAAGCCCTTCACGAAGTCGGGATTTCGGGGATTACGGTTACTGAAGCCAAAGGCTTCGGACGTCAGAAAGGCCATACCGAGCTCTATAGGGGCGCAGAGTATGTTGTCGACTTCGTTCCGAAGGTGAAAGTGGAAGTGGTCGTGGATTCAGCAGACGCAGAGCGCGC
This sequence comes from Kordiimonas lipolytica, assembly GCF_042651265.1. Lineage (GTDB taxonomy): Bacteria > Pseudomonadota > Alphaproteobacteria > Sphingomonadales > Kordiimonadaceae > Kordiimonas > Kordiimonas lipolytica. The sequence goes on from NZ_JBHSCR010000004.1 coordinate 105,548, forward strand.
TGTTGAAGCAATCAAGAATGCAGCCCACACAGGGCGCATCGGAGACGGCAAGATTTTTGTCAGCGCCGTTGAAGAAGCAATTCGCATCCGTACCGGCGAAACCGGTAAGGACGCAATCTAGGCACAGGCCGCCCTGCTCCGCAGCGCAGCCAAACATTCATCCGGGCGGGAACCCCGGAACATACACAGTCGTTTAATTCGAAGGGAAAAATGGAAATGTCCAATTATACCGATCTGAGTGTTGAAGACTTTCTCGCTCTGGTAAAAGAGAAAGGCGCAGAATGGATCGATCTGCGTTTTACGGACCCAAAAGGCAAATGGCAGCACCTTACCATGGCTGCAGATGTTGTTGACGAAGACATGATCAGCGAAGGCTTCATGTTCGACGGCTCCTCTATTTCTGGTTGGAAAGCGATCAACGAGTCCGACATGATCCTGAAGCCGGACCTTTCCCGTGTTACCTTCGACCCATTTACGGCCGACGTAACAGCGATTGTCTTCTGTGACATTCTTGAGCCTGCAACTGGCCAGCCTTACGACCGTGACCCACGCTCGATCGCCAAAAAGGCGGAAGCCTATGTGAAGTTCGCGGGCGTTGGCGACACAGCGTTCTTTGGCCCAGAGCCAGAGTTCTTCGTTTTCGACGACGTAAAGTTCAACAGCGGCTACCGTGGTGCCATGTATTCCATCGATGATGTCGAAGGCCCCTACAACAGCGACAAGGCTTTCGAAGAAGGCAACTATGGTCACCGCCCAGCCGTAAAAGGCGGCTACTTCCCAGTGGCGCCGGTTGACAGCTGTGTCGACCTCCGCGGCGAAATGGTAAAAGTTGCCAAGGAAATGGGCCTGAAAATGGACAAGCACCACCACGAAGTGGCCGCTTCCCAGCACGAACTCGGCATGATGTTCTCCACTCTTGTGGACACAGCCGACAACGTACAGGTTTACAAGTATGCGGTGCACCAGGTTGCGCACACTTACGGCAAGACCGCGACCTTCATGCCAAAGCCGGTTGCTCAGGACAACGGCTCGGGTATGCACGTGCACCAGTCCATCTGGAAAGACGGCAAACCGCTGTTCGCAGGCTCTGGTTACGCGGACCTGTCTGAAACCGCTCTCTATTATATCGGCGGTATCATCAAGCATGCCAAGGCGATCAACGCCTTCTCAAACCCGTCCACCAACAGCTACAAGCGTCTGGTGCCAGGCTTTGAGGCACCTGTTCTCCTGGCTTACTCAGCACGCAACCGTTCGGCGTCCTGTCGTATTCCATACGGCACCAGCCCGAAAGCCAAGCGTGTTGAAATCCGCTTCCCTGATGCGACTGCAAACCCATACCTTGCGTTCGCAGCCATGCTGATGGCTGGCCTTGACGGTATCGAGAACAAAATTCACCCAGGCGATGCAATGGATAAAGACCTTTATGCACTGCCTGCGGAAGAACTGCTCGGCGTTCCAACAGTTGCAAGCTCGCTTCGCGAAGCCCTGGAAGCTCTCAATAACGACCGCGAGTTCCTCAAAAAGGGCGATGTGTTCACCGATGACCAGATCAGCGCTTACATTGAGCTGAAGATGGAAGAAGTGAACCGTCTTGAGCTGGCGCCACATCCGGTTGAATTCGAGATGTACTACAGCTCGTAATTCCAAAGACAAATATGTTGGAAAAGGGGGCCTAAGCGCCCCCTTTTTTGTTGTGCGCCGAATATTTTTATAGATTTGTAGTTGTTTACGTTTTAACAACCCGGTGCCTTTAAGGTCGGTCGTAAGCCAACTCGTGTTTTCATCGCGCAAGGAAAAATCAGGCAGCCATCCGATGCAAATTGAATACACCAAAGAACAAACGGCCCTTCGCCCGCTTCTCGCAAGCGCAAACATCCATCCTGAAACCTTTCTGGCCACGGACTATCTCAATCACTACAACGAGATTGTCATGCTTCTGGAAATGGTACCGGATATGCCTGAGCTGGCTGAAGATGCTTTTGACTGGGCACCAAAGAGCTATATCCAGCATTTTGAAGACAGTGGCTTTCAGGCAAAAGACCTCGCCATAGAAGCCTATGATATGGCTCCCGAAGTACTCAAAGCCCCCTTTGAGGGCATTTGCGCAGAATTGGACTCCCTGATCACATCAACCCTGAACGGGCTTAAGGCCACAAATGTTGTGGAACGCGGCTTTACACCGCAAGCTCAACAGCTTATCCGCATGCGAATTGAAGCTGTTCAGGAACTGTTGATGAAATTGAACCAAATTATCCACGGGAAATGGGTCGCGGAAGACCAGCCTGATGTCGAAGAAAAAACCGACGAAAGCGCTCAGACGCAGGAAGATATCGACAAGCTGTTCGATTAGGTCGACTATCAAAACTGACGGCAATCGGCTACGCGTCACTTCGCTGCGCCTTCACCACCAATTCAACAAAAGCTGTTGCTAACCCCCAAGCTCAAGGGGCAACCAAGGCAATTCAAACGCTGCGCGTCACGCCGCTGGTTTGAAATCCTCACCATCTTGCAGCACAGCGATAGAGACGATTTTCTTCAAGTCTGGTCGCCCCTCCCTTGCCAAACTGACAAGAGGATAGCTGCTTGACCCTACTTTGCTAATCCGCTCAACCACCCAAACGGATGCGCGGCTATGCTGGTGCTGAAAACGATCACCGATCGTCACCTCAGACAGTGATTCTCCGGTCGGTGCCGGGCTAAACATCCAATTAAACAAGCCTTTTCGACTTTGACTGGCCATTCGCTCTCTCCAAAAGGCACACATGCACCCATAAAAGGTACCAACAAGGCCTTAAATAAGTTTTAAGCCAGTATGAAACTTACAAGAAGAAAACAGAAATGCCCACTATATTTTCTAATTTTTGTGAAAATTAGCACAATATGTTGTATCGCTTGACGCCGCGTCATCCCTGGTTTACGCCGTTATCTGGACCAGTTTATAGGGTGGGGTTATGAGCGACCTGTTTGAAGTAACACAGACTAAATCTGACTATTCCGCAAAAGACATTGAGGTTCTTGAAGGCCTGGAACCGGTGCGTCAGCGCCCGGGCATGTATATCGGCGGAACGGATGAGCGTGCACTCCATCACCTGGTCGCTGAAATTCTCGATAACTCTATGGACGAAGCCGTTGCAGGCCATGCCAGCCGTATCTCGCTGGCACTCAACGCAGATGGCTCCTTGACCATTTCAGACAATGGCCGCGGCATCCCAACCGACCCTCACCCCAAATATCCCGGGAAATCGGCGCTTGAAGTGATTCTCACCACGCTGCACTCCGGCGGTAAATTCTCGTCCGATGCCTATGCAACATCTGGTGGTTTGCATGGTGTTGGTATTTCGGTCGTGAACGCGCTCAGCGAATGGATGACAATCGAAGTCGCCCGTGACCGCAATATGTGGCGTCAAGGCTATGCCCGGGGCAAGACCACAACAGGCCTTGAGGACCTTGGCGCGGTCCAGAACAAACGCGGCACCACGGTAACCTTCCTGCCTGACCATGAAATCTTCGGCAAAAGCGCCAAACTGAAGCCAAACCGCCTGTATAAGATGGCGCGTTCAAAGGCATACTTGTTCCGCGGTGTTGAAATCCGGTTCAAGTGCGCACCTGAGCTGATTGTGGAAGGCGACGATACACCACAGGAAGCCACCCTGCACTTCCCTGGCGGCCTGGCGGACTTCCTGAAGGACACACTCAAGAAACGCACGTGCGTGACCGATGAGCCCTTCTCCGGCTTTGTGAAGTTCCCGGATGAAGCCGGCCAGGTGGAATGGGCCATTCAGTGGCCTGAGTTTGGTGACGGCTTCTGCAACAGCTACTGTAACACCATCCCAACACCACAGGGCGGCACCCATGAAAATGGCATGCGCAGTGCGATACTCCGCGGCCTGAAGGCTTACGGGGAACTGACAAATAACAAGAAGGCAGCGCAGCTGACTTCAGACGATGTCTGCGGCTCATTCTGTGCCATGCTTTCGGTCTTCATCCGTGACCCACAGTTCCAAGGGCAAACAAAAGACAAGCTGTCAACGCTCGAGGCCTTTCGCCTGACCGAAAATGCTGTCCGTGACGCCTTCGACCATTGGCTGGGCGATCACCCAGACCGCGCCGGCAGCCTGCTGACCTGGGCGCTGGAACGGCTGGAAGATCGCCTGCGCCGCAAGCAGGAACGCGAAATTACCCGGAAAACAGCTGTCAGCAAACGTAAGCTCCGCTTGCCGGGCAAATTGACCGATTGCTCCAGCGATTCTTCGGAAGGCACTGAGATATATATCGTGGAGGGTGACTCCGCAGGTGGCTCCGCCAAACAAGCGCGGGATCGGAAGACGCAAGCTGTCCTGCCGATCCGCGGTAAAATCCTCAACGTGGCCTCCGCCACGCGTGACAAGATAGCCGCCAACCAGGAAATCCGAGATTTGATCCAGGCGCTGGGCTGCGGAACGCGGGATCACTATGACGGCGATGCGCTTCGCTATGAGAAAGTCGTCATCATGTGTGACGCGGACGTTGACGGCGCCCATATCGCAACGCTCCTCATGACATTCTTCTTCCAGGAAATGCCTGGGCTGGTTAAAGACGGGCACCTGTATCTTGCCATGCCGCCGCTCTACCGGCTGGCCCAGTCAGGCAAAGTCGCTTATGCACGCGATGACGCCCACAAAGACGAGCTGATGGCCACTGATTTCTCAGGCCGTGGGAAGGTAGAGATCAGCCGCTTTAAGGGCCTGGGTGAAATGCCCCCTGCACAGCTGAAAGAAACCACCATGGCACCAGCCAACCGTACACTTCAGCGCGTCACGTTGCCGCCTGAGTATGCCGAGCGGGCAGAGGTCAACCGGCTTGTGGATGACCTGATGGGTAAAAAGCCTGAAAAACGCTTCGAATTCATCCGCGATAATGCGGCAAGTGTTGATCAATTGGACATCTAATACTCCGACGTCGCCGAACCACGATGGAAACCGCAAATATCAACTGTGCGATCGATTTCTGGCGTCCGCCGCTTGTATCCGGGTGCCAGAAAGCCAACTGTCACATAAAAGCGCCGGTTAAGGGACTAAAGCATGGGTTTTCTGCGGCATATTCCCGTTTCCAACATTGACATTGACGTAAGCCCTCCTATGCTGCGCGCAAATTATGTAAGAAGCAACTGGTAGGACACGCATGGGTTTCGACCTCTTAGGACTGAGTGAACCAACATTAAAGGCTGTAAGTGAGGCCGGTTATACCGAGCCCACGCCCATTCAGGCGCAAGCCATCCCGCAAGTTTTAATGGGACGCGACGTTCTGGGCATCGCCCAAACCGGTACCGGCAAGACGGCTGGTTTCACCTTGCCCCTTATCGATATTCTGTCCGAAGGACGCGCTCGCGCCCGGATGCCACGGTGCCTGATTCTTGAGCCCACCCGCGAACTGGCGGCACAGGTTGCTGAAAGCTTCGAAAAATACGGCAAAGGGCACAAGCTGACGATGGCGCTTCTGATTGGCGGCGTAAATTTCGCGGATCAGGAAAAGCTGCTGGACCGCGGCGTTGATGTTCTGATTGCCACCCCTGGTCGTCTGCTGGACCACTTCACTCGCGGCAAGCTCCTCCTGAACGGGATCGATATTCTCGTGGTTGATGAAGCTGACCGGATGCTCGACATGGGCTTTATCCCGGATGTCGAGAAAATCTGCGAGTGCATTACCAAGAACCACCAGACGCTTTTCTTTTCGGCCACGATGCCGCCGGTGATTGAAAAGCTGACCAAACGCTTCCTTGACGATCCCAAGATGATCACGGTTGAGCGCAAATCCAGCACAGCGCAGACCATCGAACAGAAGCTTGTGGTTGTCGGCCCACGCGACAAGCGCAAAGCGCTGCGTAAGCTTCTGAAGGATGAGCCCGTGAAAAACGGCATCATCTTCTGCAACCGCAAGAAGGACGTAAAAGAGGTTTATAACAGCCTCGCGCGTCATGGTTTCAATGTTGGCCAATTGCATGGTGATATGGAGCAGAGCGAGCGCCTTGAAATACTGCGTCAGTTCAAGGCCAACGAAGTTCAACTTCTTTGTGCTTCCGATGTCGCAGCCCGCGGTCTCGACATTGCTGACGTAAGCCATGTGTTCAATTTCGACGTACCAAGCCATGCTGAGGACTATGTTCACCGCATCGGCCGTACTGGCCGCGCTGGTCGCAAAGGCAAAGCCTTCACGCTGACCACAACCGGCAAGACCGACACACGCTTTGTTGAAGCCATTGAAAAAATGATCGGCAACAAAATCCCACGTGGCGAGAAGATCGACCTCGCGCCACCAAAGCCGAAGGTTGCCGCGGATGACATGCCGAAAAAGCCATTTGTCGGCATGGGGCCACACGTTCCGGCCTTCCTGGCACGCCCAGTAGAGATCAAGCGCAGCCGCTAATTGCGGTTGCCAAACCACCGGCCTGCGCTAAGTCTTCTTTCTGGGGACAATAAGCGGGAGGCCAGCATGCCCACATATGAGACGATCGACTTCAGCATAGAGAATGGTCTGGCGACCATCACCTTCAATCGCCCAAAGCAGCTGAATGCTCTGAGCGCCAAGCTGAAAGCCGAGTTTCTAACCGCCCTACGGTCCCTTAACCGTGAAGACAGCGAGGCCAGAGCCCTTTTGATCACGGGCGCGGGGCGCGGCTTCTGTTCTGGCGCTGATCTGGCTGAAGGCGGCAATGAGAACCGAGACATGGGCGCCAGTCTGACGGACTCTTACCACCCGTTCCTGACAGAACTCGCGAACCTCAAAATTCCGGTCATCAGCGCAGTCAACGGCGTGGCTGCTGGCGCAGGCATGAGCATCGCAATCTCGGCGGATATCGTCATTGCATCCAAATCCGCTTACTTCCTGCAGGCATTTGTCAACATCGGGCTGGTGCCGGATGCGGGCAGCACCTTCATTTTACCGCGCCTTGTGGGCCTAAGCCGGGCCCGAGCCATGATGATGCTTGGCGAACCTATCCCGGCTGACACCGCCCTTGATTGGGGACTGGTCTATGATGTCGTAGACGATGACAAACTATTGGACACTGCCAAGGCCAAAGCGATGAAACTGGCCAACGGCCCCACTGTGGCGCTGGGCTCCATCCGGCAGCTGCTGGCACAGTCCTTGACGAATGACTACCCCGGCCAACTGGCAGCCGAAGCTAACGCCCAGCGTGTCGCTGGCCGCACGGAAGACTGCATTGAGGGCGTCATGGCCTTCATCGAGAAGCGCGAAGCTGCCTTCAAGGGTAAATAGCCAATCCGGCCACAAAATCCGGCATCCTTAAATCGCCACTTTTCATTTCTATCAGAGGACGCTACACATCCTTCTGGTAGTTTGAGAACATAAAGGCAACAAAGGGAGCATCCGTGCGCAATCCGCTCGCGATCATTGGTCAGGTGGTTTTGGCAAGTCTGGCCGAAATCGGTCGGCTGTCGAAATTCTCGGCAACCGCCATCAGCAGCATCGTCATGCCCCCGGTATACTGGCGGCACGTCCTCAATCAAATGTGGCTCATCGGCTATAACAGCCTGCCCGTTGTTGGCCTTACGGCTCTTTTCACAGGCGCGGCGCTCGCACAACAAATTTACGTTGGCGGCAGCCGCTTCAATGCTGCTTCCGTGGTGCCTGGCGTGGTTGTCATCGCCATCGTGCGTGAACTGGGCCCTGTGCTCGGCGGCCTGATGGTGGCAGGGCGCGTCTCTTCCGCCATGGCGGCCGAGCTTGGCACCATGCGCGTGACAGAGCAGATCGACGCACTCGTGACCCTTTCGACCGACCCGTTCAAATATCTGGTGGCACCGCGCCTGATCGCTGCGGTCATCACCCTGCCCTTACTCGTGATCATCGCCAACATTATCGGCGTGCTGGGCGGTTACCTGATCGGTACAGGCCGCCTGGGGCTAAATGAAGGCACCTACCTGCAGGTCACGGTAGACTTCCTTGAGCGTGCAGACGTGATCTCGTCGCTTGTGAAGGCCGCTGTCTTTGGCTTCTTCATCGCACTGATGGGCAGCTATCACGGATACAACAGCCGCGGCGGCGCCCAGGGCGTGGGTAAAGCCACGACAAACGCCGTGGTCTCAGCCTTCATCGCCATCCTGCTTGCGAACCTGATCATCACAGTGATTGTCTTTGGGGGGCGCGGCGTATGAGTACCGACCTCAAGATCCAGCTGAAGAACGTACATAAGGGCTTTGGTCCAAAGAAGGTCCTGCAGGGCATCAATCTGGACGTTCCAAAAGGCCAGTCAGTCGTCATTATCGGCGGCTCGGGCACAGGCAAGTCTGTAATGCTCAAATGCATTCTGGGTATCCTGAACCCGGACCAGGGCGAAATATATGTGGACGGCGAGGATGTCACCAAATTCTCAGGCCGTGCCCGCAAGAAGATATTGAGCAAATTCGGCATGCTATTTCAGGGCGGTGCCTTGTTCGATAGCCTGCCTGTCTGGGAAAATGTCGCCTTCGGCCTGATACAGGGTAAAGGCATGAACCGGAAAGACGCCAAGGAAATTGCGATCGAAAATCTGCGGCGCGTTGGCCTTGGTGCTGACGTAGGCGTACTTTCCCCAGCAGAACTGTCGGGCGGCATGCAGAAGCGTGTGGGCCTTGCGCGTGCCATCGCGACAGAGCCAGAAATCATCTTCTTCGACGAGCCAACCACAGGCCTCGACCCGATCATGGCGGATGTGATCAACGATCTGATCGTGGAGTGCGTTAAGGACCTTGGCGCAACAACGCTTTCAATCACCCACGATATGGCCAGCGCGCGCAAGATCGCGGACCGCATCGCCATGCTCTATCACGGCAAAATTATCTGGGAAGGCGCCAAAGACCAGATCGACCATTCAGGCAATGATCATGTCGACCAGTTCATCCATGGTCGCGCCCAGGGCCCAATTGAGATGGAATTGTTGAAGCTCTGATATGGCAAAGGCTCAGCTCTCATATAATTGCCGCGACTGCGGCGCTGTTTACCGCCGCTGGCAGGGCAAATGCGACGAATGCGGCGAGTGGAACTCCATTGAGGAATCAAAGGGTGGCACCACATCTGGCGCGCCAAAGGGCCTGAGCGGCAAGAAGGGCCGCCGGGTCGACCTTGTCTCGCTTGACACGCCGCTCAAGGAACAGCCGCGGTTGATGAGCGGCATTGCCGAGCTTGACCGCGCCCTTGGCGGCGGCATGGTAGCCGGAAGCGCCGTGCTGATTGGCGGTGATCCGGGCATCGGCAAATCCACGCTGCTGTTGCAGGCCATGGGGCAACTGGCGCTCAAGGGGCATGACTGTGTCTATATTTCCGGTGAGGAAGCAACCGCACAGGTACAGATGCGGGCGAACCGCCTTGGTCTTTCCGGTGCGCCGCTGAAGCTGGGGTGTGAAACCAGCCTGCGTGATATCCTGACAACGCTGGATGAAGGTACGCCGCCCAAAGTGGTGGTGATCGACAGTATACAGACGCTGTTTGCCGACAATGTTGAAAGCGCGCCCGGCACAGTAAGCCAGGTTCGCGTCTGCGCCCATGAACTGATCAGCTTCGCTAAGCGCAAGGGCACCGTTGTGCTTCTTGTCGGCCACGTTACCAAAGACGGCCAGATCGCCGGGCCACGCGTGCTCGAACATATGGTTGATACTGTGCTGTATTTCGAAGGTGACCGCGGCCACCAGTTCCGTATCCTGCGCGCGGTAAAGAACCGCTTTGGCGGCACGGACGAAATCGGCGTCTTCGAGATGACGGGCATGGGCCTCAATGAAGTAACCAATCCGTCTGCCCTGTTCCTTGCGGATCACAACAGCCGGGAACTAGGAAACTGCGTCTTCGCTGGCATTGAAGGCTCGAGGCCCGTTCTGGTGGAAATCCAGGCACTCGTTGCCCGGTCATCTGCCGCAAACCCGCGCCGCGCCGTTGTCGGCTGGGACAGCGGGCGGCTTGCGATGGTACTGGCCGTGCTTGATGCCCGCGCTGGCCTTGGCCTTGCCGGGTGTGACGTCTACCTGAACGTGGCCGGCGGCCTGAAGATTTCCGAGCCTGCGGCGGACCTTGCAGTCGCAGCGGCCCTGATTTCCAGCCTCTCGCAGGTGCCACTACCGGACGAGACCGTCGTATTTGGTGAAATCAGCCTGTCGGGTGACATCCGCCCGGTTTCCCAATCTGAAGGAAGGCTGAAAGAATCAGCCAAGCTCGGCTTCGCGAACGCCATGATGCCAAAAGCCAAGAAAGCCGGCCCAAAAGCCATTCGCCAGCAAAACATCACCCACGTGAATGAGCTGGTGACACATTTCTACCCAGATGGCGGCCTAGGATAGCTTCCGGAAAAAGAAGCATGATACTGAAGACAGACAGACTGACGCTCAGGTTGCCTGAACAAAGCGACGCCAAAGCCATCCAGCTGGCTCTGACAGACTATGATGTCGTCAAGATGCTTCAAGTGGTCCCCTACCCCTATAGCCTGGAAATGGCGCACGAGTTCATTGCCCTCACGCATGAGGAATGGAACAGAAACGCATCCTATATCGCAAGCGTGATTGGCCCTTCGGGTTTGGTTGGTGTGGCCGGCGCCCATCACTGGAACGAGACTGAGCGGCAGATAGAGCTGGGATACTGGCTGGGCCGCAATAGCTGGGGCTTCGGGTATGCCACCGAAGCCGCTGGGGCGGTCTGCACCTTCGCCTTTGAGCACTGGCCAATAGATAAAATCATCGCTAGTGTTTTTGATGACAACCCCGGCTCAAAACGAGTGGTGGAAAAATTGGGGTTTAAGGAAACAGGCCAGCACACAATATACAGTGTTGGGCGTGGCGCAGAGGTTTCGGCCACCCTTTATAAGCTAGAGAGATGCTAGAGGAACAAGGATTTGGACATCGATACTACCACACTGACGGCTTTTGATGTTGCCGTGCTTGTTATCGTCGGGCTTTCGACGCTTCTGGCTTTTGGCCGTGGCTTCGCGACAGTCGCACTGTCATTCGGGGCTTGGGCGGGCGCACTGTTGGCGACCATTTTCGGCCTTGAGATTGTCAAGCCATATGGCCGCGACCTGATCTCGCCGCCGGAGCTCGCTGACTTCATCACGCTGGCCACGCTCTTTTTCATCACGCTGTTCGTTCTCAAGCAGTTGGCCGAGTTTATCGGCAGGACCATCAAGGAAAGTCCGGTGGGGCTGCTTGATCGCTCGCTTGGTGCCCTTTTCGGCCTGCTGCGCGGCCTCGTGATTGTTTCTGTACTCTATCTTGGCTTCGCCAAACTTTATGGCACGTCTGATCAACCGGATTGGGTCAAGAACGCGCAGCTCCGTCCCCTTGTGGCCTGGAGCGCGGAAATGCTGGAAGGTTTCGCTGCTGACGCACTCGGCAAAGACCCGAAAGAGGTCGGTAACGAGTATCTGGAGAAGGCAGCAGATGCCATTCCCAGCCAGTTCATCAATGAAAAGCTTGAAGAACAGGCCGCTAAATACATCGAAAAGCAACGCGATAGCCTTGATGCGTTGATGGAAGACGTAGCCGAAGAGAAAAAGAAGAAAGATGACGGCGGGCGCTAATGCGCCTGTTAGCCGCGCACAATTCTTCAATTAGATGCAATATTTCTGTAAAATTGGTTTTTGACTAGGCAGCGGCACCATGAGGCGATATATGGTGCGTGCAACAAGACACCATTCGCCCCATTAACCAGGACCAAATAATGTCTTTTGAGCAAGCCCCACTCACTACTAATCCTTTCGACGACGATAAGCTGCACGAAGAATGCGGCGTATTCGGGATTTTCGGCACCTCGGACGCCAGCGCCCACTGCGCCCTTGGTCTTCATGCCCTGCAGCACCGCGGCCAGGAAGCCGCTGGCATCACGGCATTCGACGGTGAAAACTTCTTCACCAAACGCGTGCTCGGCCATGTGGCAGACAATTTCACCAGTCAGGATGTCATCGACAGCCTGCCCGGCGACGCCGCCATCGGCCATACGCGCTATTCGACCACAGGTGACACCGTCCTGAGGAACTGCCAGCCGCTCTTTGCTGAATTCGCATCGGGCGGCTTTGCTGTTGCGCACAACGGCAATATCACGAACGCGACGCACCTGCGTAAATCGCTGGTTCAGCGCGGATCGATCTTCCAGTCCACGTCGGACTCGGAAGTGATCATCCACCTGATCGCAACCAGTCGTTTCCGCACGTTGATGGACCGGTTTATCGATGCGCTTCGCCAGATGGAAGGTGCCTATTCCCTGGTGTCTCTCACCAAAGAAGGCCTGATCGGCGTTCGCGACCCGCTGGGCGTACGCCCGCTGGTGCTGGGTCGCCTGGATGACGCTTACATCCTGTGCTCGGAAACCTGTGCACTGGATATCATTGGCGCTGAATATATCCGCGACATTGAAGCTGGCGAGATGGTGATAATTACGGATGAAGGCATCAAAAGCCACAAACCATTCCCTGAGGAAAAACCACGCCCCTGCATTTTCGAGCATGTCTATTTTGCCCGCCCAGACAGCTATATGGACGGCATGAGCGTCTATGAAGTTCGCAAGCGTATCGGTGCGGAGCTGGCGCGGGAAAACGCAGTGGACGCAGACCTTGTGATCCCTGTCCCTGACAGCGGCACTCCTGCGGCTATCGGCTACGCGCAGGAAAGTGGCATCCCGTTCGAGCTGGGCATTATCCGGAACCACTATGTGGGCCGGACCTTCATCGAACCTTCGGACCAGATTCGCCACTTCGGCGTGAAGCTGAAGCACAATGCCAACCGCTGGCACATTCAGGGCAAACGCATCATCCTTGTGGACGACAGTATTGTTCGCGGTACAACGTCGATGAAAATCGTCAATATGATGCGCGAAGCCGGTGCCACCGAAGTTCACATGCGGATTGCCTCTCCGCCAACCGCGCACAGCTGTTTCTATGGAGTGGACACGCCTGAGCGGAAGAAACTGCTGGCCGCGCAGATGGATGTGGAAGCCATGCGCGAGCACATCAAGGCGGATACGCTTTCCTTCCTTTCCATCGACGGCCTTTACCGCGCTGTTAATCAGCCCAAAGGCCGCGACAACAAATGCCCGGCATACTGCGATGCCTGCTTTACTGGCGACTATCCCACCTTCCTGACCGACCAATCGGAAGCGGAAAAGGACGACAGCCAGCTCTCGAGCATCGCGTCCACGGGCACAGGAGCCTAAGTTAATGACCAAACCTCTGGACGGACGCCTGGCGCTCGTAACCGGCGCGTCGCGCGGCATCGGCCGCGCCACAGCGCTTGCTATGGCAAAAGCTGGTGCCGATGTGATCGCCCTCGCCCGACCTCGCTCCCAAGGGGCACTGGAGGACCTGGACGACAAAATCACAGCCATGGGCCGCAAGTGTACGCTTGTACCCATGGATCTGCGCGATTTCGACGCGATAGACCGTCTCGGGGCATCCATCTATGAGCGCTGGGGAAAGCTGGACATCCTGGTGGGCAACGCCGGTATCCTCGGCCCCATCTCGCCTCTCGGGCACATCACGCCCAAGGACTGGATGGAAATCATGGACATCAACGTAACGGCAAACTGGCGCCTGATCCGCTCGCTTGATCCGCTGTTGAAGCTTTCGAAAGCAGGCAGGGCCATTTTTGTAACCTCTGGTGCCGCCGGGAAACACAGGCAACACTGGGGCGGCTACGCTGTCTCTAAAGCTGCTCTCGAGGAGCTGGTCATGACCTACGCAGCCGAATCCCGCATCACCGGCGTAAAGGTGAATATGGTGGACCCTGGCCCAATCCGCACCAGCATGCGGGCAAAGGCGGTACCAGGCGAAGACCCGGAAACGCTGCCGACACCAGACCAGATCGCCCCGCTGTTTGTTGAACTGGCTTCAGCTGATAGCGAAACGACCGCAGAACGCATCAGCTTCTACGACTGGGCAGGCATCAAACGGGCCTAACCCCCTAAAAAACAATGGTGACATCAAATGGTCAACCCAGGAACAACCAAGACATCCCTCAAGGAACGGTGCAAGGTTGACTTGGGTTACCCCTATCACCTGAATGACAGCCCTGCTGACCACCTGGCGGCCCTCCAGCAAGCCTATCAGCATGGGGCTGGACCCAAACCTGAAATCCTGGAAGAAAAAATTGCCGCCATGTTCGGCAAGCCCGCCGCCATGTGGTGTGCCACGGGCACGCTGGCGCAAGGCATTGCGGCGCGGATTTACGCCGAGCGGTCGGGCAAAAAGCAGGTTATCTTTCATGAGACCTCGCACCTTCTGCTGCATGAAGAAGACGGATATAGCGCAGCTCATGGCCTCACAGCCAAGACCGTGGGTGAATGGCGCAAAACCATGTCCCCTGATCTTCTGGACACGGACGCCTGCTGCGCCTTCGTCGAAATGCCCCAGCGCCACAGCGGTGGCCTGCTGCCTTCATGGGATGATCTATGCGCTCTGAAGGCTCACGCCAGCAAACTTGACCTGCCACTGCATATGGACGGTGCCAGAATCTGGTCCAGTCGCCCGCATTATGACGGCCGCAGTTATGCTGAGATCGTCGACGGTTTCTCGTCCATCTATGTGTCTTTCTATAAGGATATCGGCGCCATTGTCGGCGCGGCCCTTATTGGTGAGAAGGACTTTATCGAAGAAGCCAAAGTCTGGCGGACGCGCCTTGGCGGCTCGCTCGTTGACGCCTCATACCTGATCGCGGATACGCTCAGGCTGCTGGACAAACGGCTGGAGCAAATGCCCGGCTTCATCCAGGCGGCAAAAGAAATGGCGTCTTCGATTGAACACATTGAAAATATTGAGGTTTCGCCAAACCCGCCGCAAGTGAACATGTTCCATGTCCTGCTGCCCTGTAATTCCTCTGCGGCAGAACGCGCACGCGACATTGTCGCCGAGAAGACTGGCATCTGGATTGCCAACCGGTTCTGGAACTATGAGGGCGACAATCAGTGCGCCATGGAAATCACCGTCGGCGAAAAAGCCGCCGCGCTATCCCGCGAGACCTTCGCTGAGGCTGTGCAGATGCTGGCTGCAGAAATCCCCAACCCCCAATAGAAGCAAAAAGGGCCGCCAAGCCAGGCAACCCTTCTGAACGGTATTTAAGTCGTTTCCTTAGTTAGCGCTGCACGACCGTCTTTTTGGCGCTGTCGCGGCCGTTCATGGCCTCCAGGAATGCCGTGATATTCGGGCAGTCCTTCAGCATCTCAGCGCTTTCCGGGAACCCTGGCAGATAATTGAGCGTAGGAAAGACCGCAAGATCAGCATAGGTCAGGCTGTCCCCCACCAGATGGCCGTTTGCCAACGCATCATTTAGAACCGCCAGATGTTTCTTCATCAATGGCAGCGCACCATCAATCTGTGCGCGGTTGGGCTCTTCGCCCGCCATCTTCGGCAGAATATAGCCGAGCGCATACTGGCGGATCATGGATATATCGAATGTTGTGTTATGGAGCGAAACCCACTGGTCCACCTTGGCGCACACCGCTGGATCTTCCGGAAAGAACTTCGGGCCGTCAAATACCTTGTCGATATAGCGGGCCATGGCTTCCGATTCGCACAGTGTCAGCTCACCATGCCGGAAAACCGGCACCTTGCCGAGAGGATGGATGGCATTCACTTCATCTGAATGCGGGCGCGCTACCTGAAAGTCATAGGCGACGCTTTTCTCTTCCATCAGCATCTGGACGGACCTGCCTACGTTCGATTGCGGAATACTGATCAATAGGGGTTTGGACATTTTTTCCTCCTGTCGGTGTTGGCGGGGCTTCTAAAGCCCTTTATATCCTTTGGCATGATAGAGCTTGAGCAGTTCGGAAACTGCAGCCGACACCGGCTTTTTGCCGCCTCTAACATCCTCCAGTATTGGGGTGAAGGACTGGCTCACCGAGGCGTCACCATAGAAATCTGCGAGCAACCGGTCAGCGATTTGGCTTTTGAGCCAGGAAACGCGCTGTTCGTCGCGCCGGACCTGCCGCTCGCCGCTCTCTGTCATGATACGGGCATGCTTTTCAATTCGCTCCCAAAGCTCGGCAACGCCATCACCGGTCAGCCCTGACACTGTCACAACAGGCGGATGCCAGCTTGGGCTGGCGTCCGTCATGATATGAAGCGCGGACTTATATTCACGCACGGCTTGCTTTAACTTCTTCTCGAAAATGTCGGCCTTGTTGACGGCGACCATGTCAGCAAGCTCAAGAATTCCCTTCTTGATGCCCTGCAGCTCGTCACCCGCGCCCGGCAGCATCAATACAAGGAAGAAATCCACCATTTCGGATACCATGGTCTCAGACTGCCCTGTTCCCACGGTTTCAACCAGAACCACGTCAAAGCCTGCAGCTTCGAGGACAATCATGGTCTCACGCGTTGCCCGGGCCACCCCACCCAGCACACCGGCCGATGGGCTTGGGCGTATAAAGGCGTCCTGATTGGCGGACAATTTTTCCATGCGCGTCTTGTCACCGAGGATAGACCCGCCCGTACGACCGCTTGACGGGTCAACCGCCAACACAGCCACCCGCTTCCTCTGGTCTTCGATCAACCAACTGCCGAGACATTCAATGAAGGTTGACTTGCCCACGCCAGGAACACCGGAGATACCGACCCGCTGCGCCCCGCCCGCATGCGGCAACAGTTTAGCAAGCAGCTGCTGTGCCTTGTCCTGATGCGCTGCATTGCGGCTCTCAATCAGCGTGATGGCGCGACCAATCAGGGCGCGGCTGCCGCTGCGCACCCCCTCATAAAGCTCATCAACGCTTGGCTGCTGAACGGTTGCCGCCACGAAGCCCCCTATTCAGCCGCTTCTGCATACCCAAGGCGGGCATTCAGCTTTTCAATCAGTTCACCGGCTGCATCTGCGATTACAGTGCCTGGTGGGAAGATGGCCTCAGCCCCCGCCTTATAGAGCGCATCATAATCCTGCGGCGGAATCACCCCACCAGCAACAACCATGATATCTTCACGGCCAAGCTTTGCCAGCTCTTCCTTAAGCGCTGGAACAAGTGTCAGGTGGCCTGCCGCCAGCGATGAAGCGCCGATGATATGCACATCGTTCTCAACCGCTTGGCGCGCCGCTTCTTCTGGTGTCTGGAACAGCGGCCCGATATCCACATCAAAGCCCAAGTCTGCAAACGCAGAAGCGATTACCTTCTGGCCCCGGTCGTGGCCGTCCTGGCCCATCTTGGCGACAAGAATTCTTGGGCGTCGGCCGTCATTGGCCTCAAACGCCTCAACAAGAGCATGAACCTTTTTCACCGCCGGATTGTTCTTGCCAACTTCTGACTTGTAAACGCCTGTCACAGCCTTGATTTCCGCTTTGTGACGCCCGTAGATCTTTTCAAGCGCCATTGTGATTTCGCCCACTGTTGCCTTGGCGCGTGCCGCGTCAACAGCAAGCGCCAGCAAGTTACCCTGGCCTTTATCGGCAGCCTTGGTCAAGGCCTCAAGCGTGCGTGCAACGTCTGCATCGTCGCGCTCAGCCTTCAGTCGGGCGAGTTTTTCAAGCTGGGCTGTACGCACCGCGCTGTTGTCGACCTTGAGAACGTCTACGTCCTCAACCTCATCCAGCTGATATTTGTTAACGCCCACAACAGTCTGGCGACCGCTGTCGATCCGCGCCTGTGTGCGCGCGGCTGCGTCTTCGATCCTCAGTTTCGGGATACCTGCCTCGATGGCTTTGGCCATACCGCCTTCCGCTTCCACTTCCTGGATATGGGCCCAGGCTTTAGCGGCCAGGTCTGCTGTCAGGCGCTCAACATAATAGCTGCCGCCCCACGGGTCGATAATGCGGTTGGTGCCGGTTTCCTGCTGGATAAACAGCTGGGTGTTTCTAGCAATCCGCGCGGAAAAATCTGTCGGCAGGGCAAGCGCTTCATCTAGCGCGTTTGTATGCAGGCTTTGGGTATGGCCGTGCGCCGCCGCCATCGCTTCCACGCAGGTACGCGTTACGTTATTGTAGACGTCCTGCGCTGTCAGCGACCAGCCGGATGTCTGGCAGTGCGTCCTGAGCGACAGGGATTTGGCGTTTTTCGGGTCAAACTGCTTCACCAGTTTGGCCCAAAGCATACGGGCAGCCCTCATCTTGGCCACTTCCATGAAATAGTTCATGCCGATAGCCCAGAAGAAGCTGAGGCGCGGCGCAAAGGCATCCACGTCAAGCCCTGCGGCAACACCAGAGCGGATATATTCGACACCGTCCGCCAGCGTGTAGGCAAGCTCCAGGTCCGCCGTGGCCCCTGCCTCCTGCATGTGATAGCCCGAAATCGAAATACTATTGAATTTCGGCATGTTCTCAGACGTGAAGGCGAAGATATCCGAAATGATCCGCATCGAAGGTGCCGGCGGGAATATATAGGTGTTCCGCACCATAAACTCCTTCAGGATATCGTTCTGGATCGTGCCCGAAAGCTTCTCGGGGCTCACGCCCTGCTCTTCCGCGGCCACAATATAAAGCGCGAGAATTGGCAGAACAGCGCCATTCATGGTCATAGACACAGACATCTGGTCCAGCGGGATACCGCTGAAAAGCGTGCGCATGTCATAGATGCTGTCAATGGCCACACCGGCCATACCCACGTCGCCCACAACACGCGGGTGGTCACTGTCATAACCACGGTGCGTTGCAAGATCGAACGCAACCGAAAGCCCCTTCTGGCCTGCCGCAAGATTGCGCCGATAGAAGGCGTTACTGTCTTCAGCGGTCGAAAAACCGGCATACTGGCGGATTGTCCAGGGGCGCTGGACATACATGGTCGGATATGGGCCACGAAGGAAAGGCGCAATACCCGGCTTTGTGTCCAGGAAATCCAGGCCTTCCAGGTCCGCTTGCCCATAAACCGGCTTTACCGGAATGCCCTCTGGCGATTGCCAGGCGTCAGTTGATGTGCCTTGGGCTGCATCTGCAGCGCTGAAGGCGACTTTGCTGAAATCAGGAATCCGGGTCATGAACTTGCTCCCGCCATTACGTGGGCCTGCGCCAGCACTTCAAGCACGTCGCAGCCCATATAGATAAACTCTTCAACGCCGGCCAACTTCAGTTCTTCGCTGTTCAGTGGCCGGCCAGCCAGATACACATGCGCGCCGGCTTTCCTCAGACATACGGCAAAATCCTGCCCGAGCGCGTCATACTGGCTATCGCTGGAGCAAATAACCGCCAGCTTGGCGCCGGACGCCTTGAACTCTTCCGCGACAGCCTCAGCGTCATTGCCGCCCGTGCCGTTGACCGACTTGATCCCGCCCGCTTCAAAGAAGTTTTTGGCGAAGGTGGCGCGTGCCGTATAGTCCGCAGCGCTGCCGATGTTCGCCAAATAAATAAGCGGCCGGCTTCCATCCTTCTCCAGGCAGGCATCACTGAATGCGCGCAGCTTTTCGAAATCCTCGGCCAGCCGGTGAAACGCCAAAGGCTCAATCGTCACGCCTGCTGGCGGCAAATCAGCAGGCTCGGCAGGCATTGCGCCGACATTCGAAATCGGCTTTTCGTCGATGTCCGGGAACTCAGAAACGCCCGTGATAGCGTCCTTCCTTTTGGCCAGGTTCGCCCGCCTGGTCGCCCAGGATACAGCCAGATCTTGCTGGATGGCGCGTGCAGCCAAGGCCTTTTCAAGCCCACCAACTGATTCGATTTTTTGGAAATATTCCCATGCCTTAGAAGCCAAATCTGAAGTGATGGATTCAAATGCATAGGATCCCGCTGCCGGGTCCTGCACCCGCGACAGGCCGCTTTCTTCCTGCAGTATGATCTGTAGGTTTCGGGCAATGCGCCGCGCGAAACTGCTCGACATGCCGATCATGCTATCGTGCGGCAAAATGCAGATATCGTCAGCACCGCCAATACCGGCTCCGAAACAAGCAGCCGTTGCCCGCAGGATATTCACCCATGGGTCTTTCACGCTCATCATCCTGAGCGAACTGACCCCGCTCAGGGCCATGCGTGGCGCGTCTTCAAGGCCACACTCTTTCATCACAGCCGCCCACATCAGGCGGGCGGCGCGGAATTTGGCGATCGTCAGGCTGACGTCAGCATCCGCCGCCATTGAAAAAGTGATTTGGTTTGCGGCCGCACGCACATCCATGCCCGCATCCACCATAGCCCTGAGGTAGGACACGCCAGTCGCGATCAGAATACCCAGTTCCTGCGCTTCTGTTGCACCGGCCATGTGATAGGGGCCGCTATCGGCCATGAAGGCTGATACATGGGGGTATCGTTCGGCGACAAACGAAGCGATATCGACTGCCTCGCCCACAGCTGCAGAAAGGGACGTTTTCAGCCGACCGGTCTGCGCAAGGGTCCCCAGCGGGTCAGCGCCCAGCTTGCCATAAACATCGTCGGCATTATGCCCGCGTTCTTCCAGAAGCGTCAGCATGGTCCTTGCTGCTGCGGAAAATTCCTCACCCGGCACCAGCGTGAATGAAGCCATATTCAGGTAAACACCATCAAGGGCCTGCGCCATCTTTTCCACTGGAACCCCGGGGAAACGGCCAGCCTGCAGCCTCAGCGCAACACCTGTTGCACCGCGCGCCAGGTCTTCGAGGATCGCGTCATTAGTGGCTGAGGTGTCAGGATTCCAATGAGGCACAATAACGCCCCATGCGCCTACACGCCCTTGAGGCCTGCCCGACACCCTTGCGTTGCCCTGGGAATAGAGCCCTTGAACGCGAATGCCGTCGTAGGTCTCGGCTGTCATGACCTTGTCGAAGTCACGTTCGCCCAGTGCCCGTTCCACCAGCTCCCGCCATGCCTCTTCGCTAGCGGGCTCGAAAACAGCTGCGAGTTTTAAGTCCTCATTAGACATGTAACCTGTCCCTCAATCAATTGATGGCGGCTTATATGCCGCTCACGAGTTTGATGGTCGCAACCACCAAGAAGATACCGAATGCGATGCTGAGCGCAGTCTTGGGCATCATATGGGCTACCTTAGCACCAACTGGGGCCATCAGAACAGCCGCGACCGCCACAGTAAAGGCAGAAGGCAGATGGATAAAGCCTGCCATGCCAGACGGCAAACCAGCCACATTCCAGCCGCCGACAAGATAGCCGAGCCCCGCTGAAACGCTGATTACCAGCCCAATCAAGGACGCAGTCCCGACCGCCCGATGGATCGGCACGGAATATAGCGTCATATAAGGCACGGAAAAGCTGCCCCCGCCAATGCCCATCACAGCCGAAAAGAAGCCAATCAGGCCCGGCGCCAGATAGCGTCGCCCGCCTTCAGGCAACGCCTGTCCAAGTTTCCAGCGGTCAAACGGCAACATCATCTTTATGGCCACAAGGCTGGCAAGCGTGGCAAAAAAATAAACGAGTTCCTCAGTCTTCAGCCCCTTGGCGAAAAAACTGCCCAGAACCGCGCCCGCAGCCACCACGAACCACCAGCCCTTGACGATAGACCAATCGACACCGTTCTTCCTGTGGTGCGCCAGCACGCTTGATGTATTGGTTGCGATGATAGCTGTCAGGGAAGACGCAATGGCAATATGCATCAGCCACTCTTCCGGCATGCCTATTTGGCGATACACCAGCACAAGCACGGGGATGGTCACGATTCCGCCGCCGATCCCCAGCAGACCTGCCAGAAAACCAGCCACAAGGCCCGCGCCGATCAGTGGCAAAAGATGCGTCAGAATGAGTTCCAAAATAGCTTCCTTGCTGCTGCGCAACATGAACGGGGTGCACTCTACTGCAGTGCAACAAAATCGCAAGAAAAGAAACGGATCAAAGGGACTGGGCCAAAAGAAAACGGGCCAGCGATAACCGCTGACCCGTTCAATTGGTCGGAGAGACAGGATTTGAACCTGCGACCCCTACACCCCCAGTGTAGTGCGCTACCAGACTGCGCTACTCCCCGCCAAGGCGATGCTGATGATACCAGCATTCTGGTGGCGCGGACTATAGCTTTGGCATTCAGGCAGCGCAACACGGTTTTTCGGAAAAATTATCCTTCCCTTGAAACGCTTTGGCTGGCCTGATACGCCGCCCGCGCCGGATGACGTTGGCGCGTCCGTGTGTTGAGATACCGATTGAGAGCAGCAAACAGCAGCCTTGATGTCTCTGCACTTACGATAGCGTCCAGCCGTTCTACCGCGCAGACCATCTTCAGTCGGTGCACGCCGTAGATATAGTCGCCTTCATCCATATTGAAGAGTGCAGCCTTCTGTTTCGCAAGGAAATCCGCCTTGTCCATCACCTGCCATGCTGCGATATCCGGGGCACCCACATAGCCGCTGTTGCGTCCGACAAAACAGGCCATCTGCATCAAACCTGACTGCCAATAAGCCGGGCTATCGGATGCATGCTGATAAACGGCTTCGCCGAACGTCAGCGCGTGGGTGAAATCAAGCCAGCCGACATTGTTTGCAATGGGCTGACTGACACCGTGCTGCAGGTCGAGGTCGAAACCCAGCATGTTCAGGGCTGCAGCACCCAACAGGGCTTCATAAAGTTTGGTTGGGTTGCTGAGCGATGCTGCCGCCTGCGCCATCGCGTTCCGCACTGAAAGCCCAAGAAACTCAGACGCCCCAGGCACGGGAGATGTGCCGGGCTCAACCTGCAGATAGTCTGCGAAACCACGAAACTCCGGAATCTGGTCCTCTCGCGCGGCGACACACAGATACTGCGCCAGTTGCAGCGCCAGCGTTTCCTCGACATCCTCGCCAAGCTGCGCGCTCAGTCGTTCCAGCTTGGCCGCATAAATGGCAGGGTGGCCGAAGCCCGCATAATGGCTGAAGATGAAATCCAGAAAGGCTTGTTTGTTGTCCCTGAAGCGCAATCCTTCATGGTAAGCGCCGCGCACACGCGCCAAGGCCATACCGCTGTCCATTGCCTCTAGGTCATGAACAAACGCACCAGCATCCCATGGCAATGGCTCAGTCGGCACCTCAAGGGGCGGGCTGAAAAGCGCATCCCAGGAAAAGTTCCCGATGGCCTCCAAAAAGGCAACCAGCCGCAGATCCTTATCCGCCCCCGCCAGATCAATCCAATCGGCGAGGCCTGCGTGGGCGTGGCCAAAGCCGCGCTCAAAGCGGGGCAGCGACCACCGGACCACGTGCGCCGCCACCTCTTCATAAGCGACACCCGCCCTATCGAGGCGGCACAAACACCTGGCGATACGCTCATAGTCATGCTCGCCGAGTGACTCTTCAAGCTCTCTGTATGCCTTGGCCGCCTGAACGGATGGCGGGATTGGCGTCAGGTCGATCCAGATATCGGCACCCCGGCGCTCTACCGGATAGGTTCTGACCGGATCCCGGCCCTGAAGCGCCTCGCCGCTTTTCAGATCAAAAGCCCAACCGTGCCAGTTGCACGCCAAGGTGCAGCTATCGTTCAATGTGCCCTCAATAAGGGGGTACCCCTCGTGGGGGCACCGGTTGTTGATGGCAAACAGCCCCGCTTCCGTGCTCAAAAGCGCAATCTGCTTTCCTTCAATCTTCAGGACATGGCGGCCCTTTTCCTCGAACTCTGCAAGCGGGCCCAGATTTTTCCAATCTTTATCGGCGCTGGCTTCGTGCTTTTCCATGTCGTCTCTCCTCGCTGCTGTAACTCGGCCCTGATGCGACCGTATTCTATCCACACTGAATCGCCACCCATGGCAGCCTCCTATTTTCTAAAGTTTTATCTTTAGTAATTTCGATATAGTGCGACCTGTTGATTTATTCAATATTTTTCTTTATAAAATAAACCAAACCAAGGACACAGCATGCAAACTACCCGTGAAATCATCCTGACTGAGCTCAAGCGCACAGGCGCCTGCCGCGCTGACGACATGGCTGAAAAGCTGGAATTGACCCCTATGGCAATTCGCCAGCACCTGTATCAGTTGCGGGACGAAGGTGCCGTTGTGTGCCGGTCAAAACCACAAGGGCGCGGTCGCCCAGCAAAGATGTGGGAGCTGACAGAAAAGGCGGATGTCTATTTCCCAGACGCACACCGGGACCTGTCGCTGGACCTGCTTGAGAGCATGCGCGATCTGTTCGGCGAAGATGGCCTCGCCAAACTGGTGAACCACCGGACGGCGAAGCAGAAAACCCGGTATGAGCATAGCCTTGAGGGTAAACGAGACTTGAAAGCCCGGCTAAAGGCTCTGGCCGCGGAACGGGCCCGGGAAGGCTATATGGCAGAAACCGTGGAAAAGGACGGAGCGCTTTTCCTATTGGAAAATCACTGCCCCATCTGCGAAGCGGCCAAAGCCTGTAGTGGCCTGTGCGGCAAAGAACTGACCTTATTCAAAGAATTGCTTGCAAATGAAGCTGAAGTGGAACGTACAGAACATCTGCTCAGTGGCGGCAAACGCTGTGCCTACAAGATCACACCAAAAAACCAGGAAGGTTAGGCGAGCCGATCCCGCAAGGCCTTCAGGCGCATCAGTACGTCACGCAAGGCTGCCGTGTCAGATACTGCTGTATCCATCTCTGTAGGCTGTTCTTCAGGGGCGGGTACCTCAACCGCAGATGCCACCGTTGGTGCTGCAGCTTCCAGACCATTGTCCGACAAATCGAGCGCTTCAAAGATTGTGGCTTTCACGCCCTGCGCCTTGAACAGCTTCTGAACACCGCGAATGGTATAGCCATCCGAATGCAGGAGCTTCTTGATCGCTTTAAGGAGGGTCACATCATCAGGACGATAATAGCGGCGGTTGCCACCACGCTTCAACGGCTTGACCTGCGTAAACTTGCTTTCCCAGAAACGGAGCACATGCTGTGGCAAGTCCAGTTCGTCTGCCACTTCGGATATGGTACGGAAAGCTTCGCGGCCCTTGCCGCCTCGTGGGCGATCAAGACCTGACGCAGTCTCACTCACAACCGTCTCCTTTAGACCCTGGTTAAGATCCGAGGCTGACCTCAGGTGTTGATGCGGTCTTTCATGACCTGGCTAGGCCGGAAAACAAGAACACGCCGAGGGTCGATCGGCACTTCTTCACCCGTTTTGGGATTACGTCCCATGCGACCGTTTTTCTGGCGCACAAGGAAGCTGCCAAACGAGGAGATTTTCACATTCTCACCAGTCACAAGGCAGTCTGAGATTTCACCGAGAACCGCTTCGACCAAGTCAGCAGACTCGTTCCTCGACAGCCCGACCTCTTCGTAAACTGCTTCCGTCAGATCCGCACGAGTAAGTGTGTTGTCGCTCATGTCTGCCCCCTGCTGGTGAATAGGCAAATTACCTGTTACTAAAAAAGCTAATCCAAGCGCGGAAGCGAGTCAACGCGCCTGTCGGCTTTTAGTCAATATTTAGAAGGGTTTATATCCCCGCCCTTATATTTTGGGCCAGAAAACGGGATTTAACACCTCAAACACTGGAATTATGCGGCTCCGGCAGCAGCCTCATCATCCACAATACGCTGCAAATCTTCGCTGATCAGCCGAATCAGGTCATTTTGCGCCATATCGATGGCTGAGGTGACCGCAGAAGCAAACCCATGCGCGTTGGCGCTGCCATGGCTTTTCATCACCAGACCGTTCAACCCAAGGAACACGCCGCCATTGTGGTTGTTGGGGTCAAGGTGGTCCCGAAGGGAGCGAAGCCCATGCCGGGCCAACAGATACCCAAGTTTCGTGGACATGGATGACCGGAAAGCCCGCCCAAGAAGATCAGTCACAAGACGGGCTGTCCCTTCCGCAGTCTTGAGCGCAACATTGCCGGTGAAACCGTCGGTCACGACAACATCCACTTCGCCCGTGGCGATGTCATTGCCTTCGACAAACCCGGCGAAGTCCAGTGGCAGGTGCTTCGATGCCCGTAGAACATCTGCAGCAGCTTTGATGCTGTCCTTGCCCTTTAGATCTTCAACGCCCACATTGAGAAGCGCAACGGTTGGCTTTGAAAGCCCAAGCACCGTACGCACATAGGCAGCACCCATAATGCCGAACTGCACCAGGTTGTTACTGTCACATTCCACATTAGCCCCAAGATCCAGCATGACGCTTTCACCACGAAGCGTGGGTAACGGGGAAATAAGCGCTGGTCGGTCGATTCCGGGCATGGTCCGGAGCAGGAACTTGGCGAGCGCCATAAGCGCACCAGTGTTGCCGGCAGAAATGGCTACATCGGCTGTACCATCTTTCACGGCCTGAATGGCAAGCCCCATGGAGGACTGACGTCCCTTCCTGAGCGCCTGTGAAGGCTTCATATCGGATGATACGACCTCATCAGTGTGGACGAGAGTGCTTGCTGCCTTCAGGTCAGTGTGCTGGTCCAGAAGTGGCTGAACCCTCGCCTCATCCCCAAAAACAAGGAACTGTGTGCCGGGAAAGAGTGTCCGGGCCTGCGCAATACCTTCAATGACCATGTCAGGTGCATGGTCGCCCCCCATGGCATCGACGGCGATCGTTATATTTTTTGCCACGTATATGTATCCAGTCTAACGCGTTGGTCTCGCGGGTTATTATAAAGCCTAAAGCGCATCCCTCAATGCGCATTCGGCATTTTCATTTGCTATGACCATAGCGATTTTGTTCTGCACTTCAAGATTCGTCGCGCGTTTTCGCGAGAACGGCAAAAGGATTGGGCTTTTCAAGCTCGGGTTCGTTAACGCTCACGCCGGAAAGTTTCTTTGTTTCAAGCTCAGCGCCTTCGGCTCTTGGGTAGGGGTTCATCGAAATCGACAGGGTCTGGGCCAGCACCTCACCCAAAGGAACTATATCGCCTTCCAGGGCATCATAGTCCGGCGCATCCGGATCAAGATACACACCCTCGTCATCCATGCGGTCAGCCATGGCCGGATCAACCAGCATCAGCTCGAAATCGGTCTCGAGTGTTTCTTCGACCGGCTTCAGCGATGCGATACACCGCTGGGTCAGTTTTGCGGAGATAGATCCTTTGACGTGCACACCGCTGTCGGCGCCCTCGTCCCAAACGGACATGTCACCCGAAAGGGACTCGATGGCAACAAGATCAAATCTTTCAGCAAGGTCCTTGCACTGAGCTTCCGTCGCAACCAGCTTGAACTGTTTGGGCTCCCGCTCAAGGTCTGCAATCTTTATGCTGCAATCCAACGAATGTTTATCAGTCATTTATTTCGCCTCCACCTTGATATCCGGAAACTCGAACTGCGACGTAAGCATTTCTTCGAAGCTACAGCCTGCCAATTTCTGCAAGGCCTCAAGCGCATAATCCGCCAATTGCTCGGCCTTGTTTATTTCCGATCCCTTATAAACATTTTTAGCGATCGCAGCTGCAAGACCCGGTTTGGGTGCGTCGGCCAGAATGGCGCGGGAATAGGCTTTGACTCTGCCGAACCAGGCGGCGCCCATCTTCTTGACTTCCTTGCCAACAGACATGTCGCCCACACCCATTTCCCTGAGCGAGCGATCCATGTCGGCAATCATGACCTCCTGCAGCTGCCTGCGTATCTTCTTTGCAGCATCGCCTTCTTTTTCAAACCGGCGATCCACGATAAAAAGATGCAGCAGGATCATGTCAAACCGGCCATCGATATCATCCGTCACACCAAAATCCTGATAAAACACCGGATTTCGGGCCTGGCTAACCAGCTTGCCATAGACCGCATATGCCTGCTCTTTGTTCTGGAACAGAGAAAAAAGTCGCGCAAACATGGCGCCTCCTTGATGTCGCCCCAATCTTCAAGGAAAAGAGGAACAACGGATCACTTGTGCAAAATTTATGGCGTGCTCTAACACGGAGCCTTGCGCCGCGCAACGGTGGCCGTTATTAAAGCACAGGAAGTTTTATCCGAACAGTCTCGGAAATAAGGATAGTACATGAATAAGACCTTTCTTGCGAAACAAGCGAAACCGCTGGCTCTCTGCCTTATGGCCGGTGTTGCCTTGTCCGCATGCGGTAACCGGGCCATGATCCGGGGCTATATTTTCGACAAGGAACTTGCAGACGCTATCCAACCCGGCGTTGACAATCGTCAGTCCGTTGAATCAACGCTTGGGACACCAACTGTCCGCGCCACGTTTGACGACAAAACCTGGTATTATATTTCCACTACGGTGCGCATCCGCCCGGTTTTCTGGCCAGACCCACAGGAGCACCGTGTGATGGCCGTTGCGTTTAATGACAACGGCGTTGTAACCGACGTGAACAACTATGACCTGTCTGATATGCGCCAAGTCGACCCGGTTAATGACGAAACACCGACAAAAGGCCGCAAACAAGGCTTCTTCCAGCAGATCTTCGGCGGCGTAGGCCGGTTTGCTGGCGGATCAGCGCCTGTGGGCAGCCAAGGCGGCAACCGCGGCCCGAACGGCTAAAACCTCCAGAAATTACAGACAAAGAAAAAGCAGCGGTGTTATGTGTCAAGCGCGGCTGCATAGTGATCCCTCATTTTTGCGTTTGCGCGAATGAGGATTTT
>NZ_JBHSCR010000005.1:0-424917 GCF_042651265.1 Kordiimonas lipolytica
AACGTCGTCTTACCATGGTCAACGTGACCAATAGTACCGATGTTGCAGTGCGGCTTATTACGTTCAAACTTTTCTTTAGCCATTGCCCGTCTACCTTTGCAAGCAATCACGCCTTTGTTCACACTCAGGCGAGCTTTCCATTTAACCCCGTGACACCCACCCGGGAAGTCACATGATGATGTCGCCCGAGAGGGACTTAATTGGAGCGGGTGAAGGGAATCGAACCCTCGTCGTAAGCTTGGAAGGCTTCTGCTCTACCATTGAGCTACACCCGCACAAGCCAGCGGCTCCTCTCGAACACGACAAGCCTTCCCGCGCGCAGCACCCGGAGGCGCTTTGTACAAGGAAGGATAAGTGGTGGAGGGGACAGGATTCGAACCTGTGAAGCCGAAGCGTCAGATTTACAGTCTGATGGGTTTGACCGCTCCCCAACCCCTCCACGTATATTCTAGTCCGCCAGCGATACTCGGGACAAAATCCCACTCCGAACTGGCGTCGCGGTGAGGGGCAATATGCGCATATAAATTCGCATGTCAACAGCAACTTCGGAACAATTCGTATTTTTTTGTTAGGTCTTTATAATTCCCTCACTTTAGCATAAGTGACACGCAACAATCTCCACGTTTCCGGCGGGTAATTCACCTGCCGCCCATGTCAGGAAGCA
This sequence comes from Kordiimonas lipolytica, assembly GCF_042651265.1. GTDB lineage: Bacteria > Pseudomonadota > Alphaproteobacteria > Sphingomonadales > Kordiimonadaceae > Kordiimonas > Kordiimonas lipolytica. The sequence continues at coordinate 665 of NZ_JBHSCR010000005.1, forward strand.
CACAGGCGATGGCCAAGAAAGACTTTAAAAAGAATCCGGACCGCCGGACACCCAAAGGCAAGACACGACACACGAGCGGGCAGCGGACAGAGCATCAGGGCCCGCGCCCCCACGGCGAAGGCCGGCCAAGGCAATCAGGCCCCGCGCTGACACCAAAACACAAGAACGGTTTTTTCCTTTTCGGTCGCCATGCGGTCGAAGAAGCGCTCAGGAACCAGAAGCGCGAATGTATTCGCCTTGTTGGCACGCCAAAGGCTGTTCAGGCATCGGGCTTGGCAGCGATACGTCCGAACCTGCATGTGGACATAATAGAAGACGATAGCGTGCTCAGGAGTGCGGTCCCGGCCGATTCCCCGCATCAGGGGATTCTGTTGGAAGTGCGCCCCCTGCCCGGCCTGGACCTTCTGGACCTGGAGCCCACCGCTGGCGAGAAGAACATCATCCTGATGCTTGATCAGGTCACTGACCCGCATAATGTGGGGGCCTGCCTGCGTTCTGCCGCCGCGCTTGGTGCGCGTGCCCTGATAACCCAGGACCGAAACAGCCCCGGTGAATCCGGTGTGCTCGCGCGCGCTGCCGCCGGCGGGCTGGAGACCTTGCCCTGGGTCCGCGCCGCCAATCTGGCGCAGGCGCTAGAGGCCCTGAAGGACATGGGCTACTGGCATGTGGGACTGGACGGGCATACAGACACGGAGATCGGCAATATATCCATGGGCGACAATGTCGTCATTGTCATGGGATCAGAGGGCAAAGGCCTGAGACCGCTGGTACGCAAACATTGCGACGCCATTGCCAAAATCCCTATGACAGGTAAGGTGGAAAGCCTGAATGTATCCAATGCAGCCGCCATCGCGCTCTATGAAATGGGGAAAGCATGACCACTGCCGCAGAAATTATTGAGAAGCTGAACCTCTCGCCTCACCCTGAAGGCGGTTACTATCGCCGCACCTATTGCCACGACCGAAGGGTGGATGGGCGCGCCTATGCGTCTTCCATCTATTATCTGATCGAACAAAAGAGCTTCGCCTTGTGGCACAGGGTGGACGCAGACGAGCTATGGTTCTGGCACGGCGGCGCCCCGGCGATTATAGAGATGGGCGCAAATACGGTTGCAGACGAAAGCCACACAATGGGCATGGACGTCGTTGCAGGGCACAAGCCGCAACTGGTTATCCCCGGCAATACCTGGCAGCGCATTCGCAGCACCGGCGACTGGACGCTGTTTTCGAGCGTCGTCAGCCCCGAGTTTACCTTCGAGACACTCGACCTGCATATCGAAAGCCGCCCGGCAGACAAGTAAAGCCGCAAGACAGGAAACAGTGTGACAAGCGCACAGGACATTATCAACGAGCTTGGGCTGAAGCCCCACCCCGAAGGCGGCTATTTCCGCCGCACCTACAGGAATGCTGCAAACGGCGACAAGCGGGGCCACTGCTCCGCCATCTATTATCTGCTGGACCAACAGGACTTTGCCCTTTGGCACCGAATAGACGCAGATGAACTTTGGTGCTGGCACGCCGGGGCCCCTTTGACGCTCGAGATCGGCCGCGACAAAAACACCGCGCAACCCCAGACCCTTGGCACCGACATACTGGCTGGCGAACGGCCGCAAATCCTGGTGCCAGCGGACCACTGGCAACGGGCGCGCAGCAATGGCGGCTGGTCGCTCGTGAGCTGCATCGTTGCGCCAGAGTTCATGTTCGAGACCCTGGAACTGCCGGACGGCACCATCAGCTCCACCGAATAAGCCCCCACATTCAAGAACACCGTCGCAGTTATTCAGGGTTTAACTGTGGGTCGATTTCGCCTAGGGTGTGATCCGATCAGGATTGGGGATTTTCCTGAAAATAAGAATAACCAGACGTGAGCCTTACGGGCCTGACGCTTGAAGGGGAGTTGTATGTTGAACCAAGAAACACAAGAGAAAAACAGCCGCGACCTGTCGCAGCAATTCGAAACGTCGGTGCTGGCGGCCATTGACCGGCTGGGCGGCACCGCAGACGAGCTGGAGAGCGCTGCGGCCACCATGAATGGCGCCACGCAGGAAACCGTGGACGGCATGCAGCATGCGGAACAAAAAGCACGCCATGCCGGCTCAAGTGTCAACGCGGTCGCGGGTGCGACCGAAGAAATCTCGGCTTCTGTCGGCAATGTCAGCGAACAGATGGGCCGCGCCGCAGAAGTGACAGCAAAGGCGCTTGAGGAGGCCAATGACGCTTCCCGCCTGATTGCCACGCTGAACGAATCCGGCAAGAAGATCAGCGAAGTGATCAAACTGATCAACGACATCGCAAGCCAGACAAACCTGCTGGCGCTTAACGCCACCATTGAGGCCGCGCGTGCGGGCGAAGCAGGCAAGGGCTTCGCCGTTGTGGCGTCCGAGGTGAAGGCGCTGGCAACCCAGACAGCCCGGGCAACGGATGAGATCAGCCAACAGATCAACGAGCTTCAGGGCGCAACCACGGATGCCGTTTCCGCATTCGAGAAAATCAGCGGCCGCATCAAGGAAGTGGACGAGATCGCGGGCGAAGTTTCCGGCACCGTCAGCCAGCAGGCTGCCGCAGCGCAGGAAATCAGCCACAGCGCCGCGCAGGCCGCTGAGGCAACAAGCGGTGTGATTAGCGATTTTGACCATATGGGGGACGCCACATCACGGACGCAGGGTGCCGCCAGTGCGGTAACCGAGAAGGTCTCAAGCCTGCAACAGCAAGGTGCCGACCTGCGCGCCAGCGTACAGGACTTCATGAAGCACTTGCATCAGGGCTAATTGGTTGAAGGACGCTGCAGACTGAAAGGCCGTCCAGATTGGGCGGCCTTTTGTTTGCGTGATCTCTAAAAATTTACACAAGTTATTGTAAAAAGGTCTTTTTTCGTAAACAAGCCCTTAAACGTATATAAGACACAATGAGTCGCATGAGGTGGCGGAGCCAACCGGAATGTACTCATTGGCAGATGAGACTTTTCCAATACCGCCGAATTGAAGCCAGGTGTGTTGGCAGCGCACCTTTGCGACAACAGGTGACCTATGTCTGACGAAGCGGTTCTGGACACAACCCTTCCTATACTCGATAGCATTTCCATCAAGGACCCCATCGTTGACCGGGGCGAAGGCGACAACAGTGTAACGGTGTTGCTGGCCGCCTCTGATGCCGACAGCGAAGTGGCGTCCATCCGCGTGACGGTGACAGACCCGGAGGGCGGCACAATGGTAAAAATGCTGGGCGCCGCATCCGGCGAACTGACGTTTACGATCGCCGACGACAAGCCCGAGGGCGAATATAAGGTCACGGAAGTGGTGGTAACCGACACCGCAGGCAACGCCCGCACCTATGATGGCGCTGACCTATCAAGCCTGTTTGAAGTGGCCGTAACGGTGGTGAATGCCGAAGAGGATATAACCCCGCCTGAACTCGAAGACCTGACGATCCTTGATCCCGTCGTGAACATTTCAGACGGTGACCAGTCAGCCACTGTCAGACTGACGTTGTCGGACGACTTATCCGGCGTATCCGCTGCAACCCTATACATTTACAATGATGATGGCTTAAAATTGAATGTTCAGGGCCATTTGCGCACCGAATCTGGAACAATAACTTTGAATTTTCCGGACACTTTCCCAAGCGGCACATACTATTTTCGCTTGGATTTGTTCGACAAGACAGGCAATTCGAAGAATCTCTTTTCCGAAGATTTACAGGCACTGGGATTTACAAGCTCTGTAGAAGTAATCAACACCGCAAGTGATGGTACCCCTCCAGACCTAGTTGCTTTCGAAATTCAAGACCCCTTGGTCGATTGGTCGACCGGGGACACGCAAGTTACCATCAACTATGCTGTCGAAGACGCTTTATCAGACATTGAGATGATCTGGATATACATCCGAACAGAAGAAGGGCAGATTGTTACCGGTCGCAATTCTAACGCCAGTGAGGGCTCCCTAACACTCGATCTTCCTGGAAACGTGGAAAACGGTGACTATCGCGTCACCCTCTCGGTTACAGACACGGCAGGAAACACAAGAGCCTATTCCGCTGAAAGCCTAGAAAACCTTGGATTCAATTCAACCGTAACCATCATCGGCTCTGACCCTGATACAGAGAGCCCGTACCTGGTCCATCTTGCCATTGAAGATCCTGTTATTGATTTCTCAACCGGGGACAGAGATGTAACCTTGGGCGTGGAACTGGGAGATGACAAGTCAGGCATCAAATATTTTACTGTGATGCTAATCTCCCCATCGGAACAGATCGTTTCAATGAGTTTCAACGACACGAACAGCGCCACCCACACCTTCACTATTCCGGACTATTATGCCTCAGGTGAATATACGATCCGCATCTATGGCGCAGACAATGCCGGAAATGCATTTAATTTTACAACTAAAGGCCTGTCTTCTTTGGGATTTGCCGCATCCTTTCAAGTCTCTGACGCGGGTGGCGGCAACGACGACGACACCCTGCCCGGAGGCAATGAGGATGATGCAGACGACGGCGATGATGGCGATCATGACAAGGGCCACGGGAATGATGAGGATGGCTTAGACGAAGACAATCCGGGCAATTCAGGCGGCAGCAATGGCGACGACACCGACCATGACGATAACGATAACGATAACGATGACGATGGCGATGGCGATGCCGACAGAGACCATGACGATGACGATGACGATGACGATGACGATGACGACAATGGCCACGGCAACGACGAAGACGGGGTGGATGAAAGCAACCCTGGCAACTCTTCGGGTACCAATCGCCGCCATAAAGGCTCGGACGATGACGACACCATTGAGGGATCAGAAGGCGACGACACCATCACTGGCGGCGACGGCGACGATAACCTCGAAGCAGGCGACGGCGACGACCACATCTGGGCTGGCGCGACCGACACCGGCAATGACCGGCTCGCAGGCGGCCGCGGCAACGATGTGATCGGCGGCGGCAAGGGTAATGATCTCATCGTTGGCGGCAACCGCCGCAAGGGCGAAGATGACGGCGACGACGAAGGCAGTGATATCCTCTATGGCGGTGACGGCGACGACACACTGATCGGCGGGGCTTGGGACGACAGCTCCGGCGACGGCACCTTCAGCCTTGGCGAAGAGGCATCCGATGAGCTTGCGGCCAACAGCCTTTGGGGTGGAGACGGTGACGACCTGATCATCGGCGCGGACGGCGCGGACACCGTGGGCGGCGGCGACGGCAGCGACCGGGTGAACGCCGGCGGCGGTAACGACAAGGTCTATGGTGGCCGTGGCAGCGAGGGCGGCAGCGATGACGTGATCGATGGCGGCGATGGAGACGACATGATTTTCGCGTCCGACGGCAACGACTTTGTTCTGGGCGGCGACGGCGATGATGATCTCTATAGCGGCACGGGCAACGACACAGTGGATGGCGGCGATGGCAACGACACCCTTTGGGGCGGTGGCGGTGACGACCTGTTCACGGGTGGGAGCGGCGCCGACGTATTTGCCTTCGGGGCGTCCTCGGGCAACGATACGGTCACCGATTTCAGCGTGACTGAGGATGAACTAAGGCTGACGGCCACAGTGACAGACTTCACCGATGCCGAAAGTGTTGCGGCAGCAGCGACTGAGACAGCCATTGGCGGCAAGGTCGGGCTTTTGATTGACACCGGCGACGGCAACAGTGTGTTCCTCATCGGCCTGACGCTTGAGGACATCGGCTCAATGACGATGCTTCTGGACTGACCCGGTAGCGCAAGTAAGAAAAAGGGCCGCTCCGGGGAGCGGCCCTTTCCTTATCTCAGGTTCTTGGGAGAGTTGAGATGGGTTTCTTTAGATTGCGCGTTTGCGCATCTCGATCGCGCCATAGACGAAGCCGCCTGCAATCACCAGGCCCAGCCAGAATTGGCCGTTTGCGAGCGTGTAAGACAAGGCTTCCCAGGTTTCGCCGAACACAAGGTTCAGAAAGTCACTCGGGCCATCGATATCCACATGCGGGTTGCCATAGCGAACCTGCCAACCACCCATATGGGTGCCGAACCACTCAAGGAAGTTTGTGGTTTCAAACAGGATGGCTTCAACAGCGGCAACAACAGCCGGTGGCAGCACCGCCCACATAAAGGGTAGACGCGAGGCGTAGGAGGACACAAACAGCACCCAGGCCAGCAGCGGCAACGCCCAAAGCGTTGACATGATATAGTGCACAATAAACAGCGACCATGTGCCAAACATCAGGCCCAGCGGCCACATTTCCAGCACCGGTCCGCCCTGAAACAGCACAACAAGGCTGAGGAACAAGGCAATCACTATCTGCGCGGCCACCGCAACACCCAGGAACACCAGCGGCGCAACCACAACGGGCGTTATCAGCTTTGCCAACACTTCCTGCCAATCGGCCACAGGCATGGATTTCCAGAACAGGATCGACCGGTCCCGGCGCTCTTCATAAAGCGCAGACAGAAGCGAGAAGAACACCACGAACGGCAGAGCCACCCAACTGATGCCACCCATCACCCAGTAGCTCAGGGTAATAGCAGCTGGCAGTTCATGCTCGCCCTTGTCACTGTTGGCTGCCATATCGATGGCTTCGCCGAAGTTCCTGATTTCAGGATGACTGTCGAACACACCGTCGAATTCGATGGTGGCCCCAAAACCGATGGTCGATACGATCACCAGGAAGACCGACAAGGCCCCAAGGATCGCCGGCACCCGGATGTAGCCGTTCTTGCCGTCCAGAAGTTCGCGTTTAATGAGGGCTGTGAACGTATTCATTATGCCTCTCCTGTCATGGTCGCCACGAAAATATCCGCAAGGCCCAGGCGGCGCGTTTCGCCCAGTTTGGCCAGCGTTTCGCGGTCAATATTTTTATATACGCACGTGGATTTGCCGAAGGTTGAGCCCTTTGCAATCGGACCAAGCTTCATTGCTTCTTCCTCTTTACCTGGGCTTACCATCACCTCGATGAACTGCTGTGTCAGCTCGTCCATATCGGATTCAAGCACGATATCGCCGTCCTTGATGAACATCACATCAGAGAGGATATGCTCCACCTCTTCCACCTGGTGGGTGGTGATGATAACCGTCCGCTCCTCATCGAAATATTCTTCGAGCAGGCTTTGATAGAACTGCTTGCGGAAGATGATATCAAGCCCCAGCGTCGGCTCGTCCAGAACCAACAGCTTGGCGTCAATGCTCATCACCACCGCCAGATGCACCTGAACGGTCATGCCTTTTGACAGGGCCCGCACCTTGCGCTCAAGCGGCACTTTCGTGCGGCTCAGGAAGTCCATGGCTTTGGCCCGGTTGAACTTGGGGTGAACGGCCTCGACATAGTCAAGGACCTCCACAACCTTCATCCATTTCGGCAAAGTCGCCACATCGGCGATGAAGCAGACATCCTGCATCAGCGCGTCGCGGTCCTTCGATGGATCGAGGCCGAGCACGCTCAGCTCACCATCATAGGACGAAAGGCCGAGTACAGCATTCAGCATAGTAGTTTTGCCCGCGCCGTTCGCGCCGATAACACCCAGAATACGACCGAGCGGCACCTTGAAGTCCACGCTCCGAAGCGCCTGGAAATCGCCAAAGCTTTTGGAAAGGCCTCTTGCTTCAATTACATAGTCTGTCATTTGGCCCTCCTCTAGTGACTGCGGCTGCTTTTGAGCAGCTCTTCTGTATCAAGACCCAGGCGGCGGATGGTGTCCATCACGCGGGGCCATTCTTCATTAATGAAGCGCTCGCGCTCGGCTTCCATCAGCTTGTCGCGTGCACCTTCAACCACGAACATTCCCAGTCCGCGCTTTTTCTCAACCAGTCCGTCCATGACAAGCTCCTGATAGGCTTTTGAGGCAGTGATAGGATTAATTTGCATTTCCACGGCTACATTCCTTACGGAAGGAAGGGCTTCGCCCTCAACGAGGGAGCCCTCCATGATGGCCGTGACCACTTTGTCCTTCAGCTGCCGGTAGATCGGCTGATCGTCCGTCCAATCCGGCGTCATACGTGCTCCCCTTTCTTACGCTGCAGCTGCAAAGAGCTGGATGTGCACGGATTGTGCGGTGCGCTTGAGAACACTCGCCTCGCGCGCCAGTCGGCGGCTGCGGCGATGTTCGCGTTTCAGGTGATGTTGGGATCTCATCGACATTTTTGTTTCTCCTCGCATATCCGGTTTTCCCGGAGTTTGTTGTTATCGTCTTGTTATCGTTATGCTGTCGTCAGTTTTGAGCATTTACCCCTTGGCCTTTTCGGCTCTTGGTGGGGCGGGGGCCGGGTCTTTATATTTTTGTCCGGCCCCCTGCTCGTTTTCCTCGCTGTCGAGATTATCTCTCGCTTCTGTTCTTTGCTGTCGTCACTCGGGCCGGGTGTTTTCACCTCTTGTCCCGTACCGGCGTTCCTCGCTGAGCCTTTTGGCTCTTGTTTTTTGCCCTTGCCTCTTGTGCCGTGCTTGGAGTGGCTTGAGTGTCTGTTTGGGCGTTTTATCGTGCCGGTGTATTAGTTATGTATAACACCATGTCAGACTTGGCAAGAGGCGAGATCACTTTTCTTGCCACAAAACAAACAACCTATTGATTTTATTGGGTTTAATTTTCAGTAGAATTTAGTCAGAGGTGCACTTGAGGTGTATGAGGCGTGTGTTACAGCTGTTATACTTCCCGTAAAAAACCCCTGATTCTGGCACTGTATAAACACCTGCCAACACACCTTTTATCCCGGTCATTTTTTATTGAGCACTCGTTCAAAAATAAACGGCACTGCAAAACTCCTGTCATGTGGATGTGGAAGATTGCCCTGTATTCTAGGCCACATCCGGCCCGACCAGTAACGAGGCAGTTCCATGAAAAATCTACTTACCATTGTCACAATCCTGCTTTTAGGCTGGCTTCCCGCCAGTGCTGAAACGAAAACAGAAACCGTAATCCTGATCACCATCGACGGCCTTCGCTGGCAGGAGGTTTTCACCGGCGTGGATGAAGCCTTCTTCGACCAGGAAGCCTATATTGCCCACAAGAAGCACCATGAGGCATTCAAGGCACAATTCGGCGCGGAAACACCTGAGGCCCGGCGGCAGGCCCTGATGCCTTTCTTTTGGTCGACACTTGTGCGTGAAGGCCAGCTTTATGGCAACCGCAACAAGGGCAGCGTGGGGCGGTTGACCAACCGTTTCCATTTCTCCTACCCCGGCTATTCGGAAATCCTGACGGGCATTGCGGATGACGCGCGTATCACCAGTAACGATAAAATCCTGAACCCGAACCGCACGCTGCCGGAATGGCTGGCCGCCAAGCCGGAGAACGACGGCAAGGTAGAAGCGTTCGGTTCATGGGACGTATTCCCCTACATCCTGAATGAGGAACGCGCAGGCATTCCCGTAAACGCCGGCTTTGAGGATTATCCCGCTAGCGGTGACGAAAAGGTTGCGTTCCTCAACAAACTGCAGGGCGAGGTTCCTAGTCCCTGGGATACCGTGCGTCTGGACGCCTTCACCATGGGCTATGCCCGCGCGGCGCTGAAGCGCGAAAAGATGCGCTTCGTCTATATCGCGCTGGGGGAAACGGACGACTTCGCCCACGACGGCCACTATGATCAATATGCGATGGCCGCCCACCGCACGGACACCGCAATCGCAGAGCTGTGGACCTGGCTGCAATCGGATGACCGATACCGCGGCAAAACCACACTGCTGATCACCACAGACCATGGCCGCGGCAGCGACAGCCTCGACGCATGGCGCCATCACGGTCGCTTCCCCTACACCAAAGAAGATGGCGCAGAAGCCATCAGCGATTTCAAGGGCGACGACGCCATCTGGATGGCCGCTATCGGGCCCGACACACCCGCACTGGGCGAAGTTGAAGGCCGACATGAGGTAACAACCAACCAGATTGCCGCTACTGCCGCCCGTTTCCTGGGATACACCTTCGAGAGCGACCACCCTTCCGTGAAAGCCGGTGCGCCGATCACCAGCATGATGGACACGCCCCTTGAGGCCGCGAGATAAGCTGCAGGACGAAAAAATGGCGGGGCAATTGCCCCGCCAAGCCTGCCACTTGGAAGGTTCAGCCACGCTACCTGAGGGAGGGATGGCTCAAAGGCTCTAGAGCCCCGGAGCCGTCAGGACGGGGAAAGGTGACTGAGCAGCAGAGATTTTTCAAATACAGGTTTGCCATCCGCGTCCCGCGCCTGCAGGACAATCAGCGGATCAGGCACATTCCAGTCAATCTCGATCACGCCGAAATTCACTTTCGTGTACATGCAGCCCGGCAGCCGGTAGGCATTTGGGCTCATGTTATGCCAGGTCTGTGTGAGGCCTGAGGAGGTGAAATCATATAGGGGGTAAGGCGCGTGATCGTCCTGGCGCGAAATTTCAGCCCAGTGAGTATCACCGCTGATGAACAGCACGCCGTTCGCCCGCGTTTTGCCAATCAGGTCAATCATGCGCTGGCGCTCATTCGGGAACAGGCTCCAGGCCTCCCACCCCGGGAAAGTGGAGATGAACTGCAGGCTTGAGCCAATGATACGCAGCTTCGCGGGTTTCCTGAGCTCGCCCTCAAGCCAAGACCACTGCTTTTCCCCAAGCATGGTCGCCCCCGCATCCGTCACCGGCACATAGGGCCCGAGCGCCATCTGGTCGCGCCGTTTGGCTTCAGCCTCACTGACGTGCCTGATCGGCGTACGGTTCCAGCGGAGGTCCAACAGGATCACCTGCACACGCTCATGCGCGGGACCATATTCATAGGAATGGTAGATGCCATCGTCATCCCGGCGACGGGCGCCGCCTTCATCCCCCCAGAATTTCAGGAACAGGTCTTTCGACTGCTCTTTCATGGGGTATTCGCGGCCCGCGTCGTTTTCGCCATAATCATGGTCGTCCCATGTGGCAATCACCGGCGTCTTCCGGCGCAGCTTCGCGAAGCCCTCTTTGGCCGCCAGACGTCGGTATTTATCCGCTAGCAGCGCCATATCGCGTGTATCGCCGTAAATATTATCGCCCAGCATCACGAACAGATCAGGGTCCAGGTCCTGGATTGGCTCCCAGATCGGTTGGGCCTTGTCCTGATGGGCGCATGAGCCAAAAAGAATGCGGGACAGGCGCTTGCCTGCTGCCCCCGTTTTGGCGAAAGCGCCAGCGTCCGGCAGGCCAACCATCAGCGCCGCGCCCGCGGCCCCCATCAGCTTCAGTGTATCGCGTCTAGTGGTCAATTCACTGCTCCGTCGTCATATTCTCAGAAAAAGCGGCAGGCGGCCGGAGCCACCTGCCAGTTGGTTCACCGTAGTGCGCCGTTGGGAATGCTAGAACTTCAAGGTCAGGTTTGCAGTAACCTGACGGTCAGCACCGATGAAGTAAGAACCCGGCGTACCGCCGCCCAGATAGTTCTTATCCAGAAGGTTGGTCACATTCAGGCTCACATCCACCGCCTGAACGCCTGGGATCACACCCTCGTCCAGCGAATAGCCGACCCATGCGTCAACCAGCGTGAAGCTATCCAGCTCTTGCGTGTTGGCGAAATCGCCGAAGCGGCTGCCCACATGTTTGGCAGAGATACCTGCGCGCAGGCCTTCGTTTGCGTAAGAAAGCGTGCCAACCAGCTGGAACTCAGGTGCCAGCGCAACCTTGTTGCCTTCGACAACATCGGCGGTCGTGTCGCTATACTCACTGTTGTTGAGGGTCAGTGAGCTGTAGAAGTTCCAATAGTCAGCGAAATCAGCGGAGATGCTGGCTTCAATACCCTTGGACTTGATGCCGCCTACGTTGAGGTAAGTACCTTCGCCTTCTTCCAGATAATCGATACCGCTGGTGCCGTCGCCCGCAGATACGAAAGTGATGCGGTTGTTGAACTTGATATAGTAACCGGTCAGCGTTGCCCGCAGCCACTCGTTGGAATAACGGATACCGATATCGAAGTTGTCGGCTGTTTCGCCTTGAAGGTCCGGAATATTCGGGTTGGAGGCGCTGGCACGACCTTCAATCACATTGTCCTTGATGGCGGCGAAGTTCTGGCTGAAGCCACCGAAGACTTCCAGGTTGTCTGTGGCGTTATAAACCACACCGGCGGTGATCAGGATGTCAGAATCGCTATCCAGTTCCTGCTGGGCTTCGTTGCCGAAATTATCCTCGCGGGAGAGGTCCACAAAGAATTTCTTGATGCCACCGCGCAGTGTCAGGTCGCCGATCTCGAACGTGTCTTCAGCATAAAGCATGATCGTGTCGGTCTGGAATGTACGGTCATACTGGCGCCAGTATTCAGTTTCATCAAACTCGACACCAGCCAGAATATTGGTGCGTTCGTGCCAGGTGCGGTATTCGTCGCGGGTGTTATCTTCCCACCACAGACCAGCGCGCAGCGTGTTGTTTTCGCCCATGCGGTAAGCCATGTCAGCCGTTACGCCAAAGCGTTGCTTGCCATAGTTAGTGTGGCGGTAGGACCCAACAGGGATCGCTGTCGCATCATAACAAGCCGGGTTGTTGGCTGGCGAGCCGCCGCCATATGGGAAGGTCAGCGTGGCTGTACAGTCAGCATTTGGCGCGAGCGGGTTGCCGCCATTGTCGGTGAAGGTATAGGCACCTGCGATGCTGCCGCCATAGATGGCGCCATTGGACTGCACGTCGCCGCCGGATACGGCCACCAGGTAAGGAGGCGTCCAGTCACCACGGCCCCAATTGTCGTGGAAATATGGTGCTACGGTGAAGTCCAGATTTTCGCCCTTGTATTCAGCTTTGACATAAGCGAACCAGTTTTCCCGCAGCGTGCCCCAGCCCGGACGGTAAACCTGGTCAACATACGGAACACCTGTGACTGTATCGGTCAGGCGGTCCCAATCTGGGTCTTCTTCGAACTGTGCGATGGAAATACGCTGATAGTTGTTTTCCCAGGTATCATCCCAGGAAAGACGGCCCGTGAAGGTCCATTCGTCCTGCTCGGACACGATCTTGGCTGCGAAATGATCGCGCTCGGTGCCGCCTGCGTTACCGATCCATGCGTCGTTCGACTGGGTCGAATAGCTGAAGTAGGCGCTGGTACCCTCAGCGAACTCGCCAGTGTCATAGCGGAAGAAATAACGCTCGGCATTGTTTTCGCCGAAGCTCAGACCCGCCCAGAAACGGCGCTCTTCAAGCGGGTTGCTGGTCTGGAAATCGATGGTGCCGCCAAGGGCTTCGTGGGACGGCGAGGCGATATCAGCCGTACCCTGGGAAACGATGGCACGCGCCAGGTTTTCGCTGTCGATATAACGGTTGGCTTTCGCACCGCCGCCATAGTTGGAATTGCCGTTCGGCAGGCCGTCAATGGTCATGCCGATCTGCTGCTCTGAGAGACTCACGGTAAAGCCACGAACAGAAAGGCTTGTGGACCAATCATCAGACCCGAAGGTGCCGCCTTCAGAAACGAAAATACCTGGCAGGTTGTCGATCACGGACAGAACGCTGGCGGCGTCTGGTTCCTGATCAAGCATAACCGGGTCTGTCGCGTTGTTCGCAAAAGTGGTTTTGCGGGCTGAGACGATGATTTCCTCGAAATCCGATGATGCGTCATAAGCAGCTTCGGTTGCTGCTTCTTCCGCAGTAGCTGCCGCGGATACAGCAAGGATGCTGCATGCGCCGAGCAGTGCGAATTTATTTAATTTGAGTGTCATATTCCTGAGCCTTTGAGTGTTTAAAATTGTTCTCTATTTTTATTGAATGGATGTTCAATAAAAATGTCGCAGGCGTGTTAATGCGCTGAAAGAATTACGCTTTAGTGACACTTTCATGAGAGTTCAGAAAAACTTGGAAAGCCCCATCAAACCCTTGAAATGGCTTGTTGAAGGCGGCATCTACACTCGGATCAATGCGTATTAGAGGTAAGATTTTAGGCAGGTGACCGGTTAAGACCACGCGTGGATATATCGATCAAAACTTGATTCGACTTGTAGGCGAATCTCATCCAGAAGTGGCGCCTTGCTGCTGGTCGCAGACCGGAGCCAAAACCCATCGATCAGGGAGGCAAAAATCTCGGCTCCTGGGGCGACGGCCTCGGGCATGACAAGCGCCTTCAATTCACACCGAAGATTTGAAAGAAGACGCCTGTTATAGATGCGCTGAAGCCGCTTCAATTCCGGTGAAAAAGGAACCTGCGCCCAAAAGGCCAGCCAAGCCCGAACAATCTGAGGTTCATATTGTTCGTCATCGAAATTGGTTGCGACGATGGCGGACAACCGTTCACGCGGCGTTACAGCATTCTGAAGACGATTGAGGAATGCGTCATGCAGTTCAAACAGCACCCGAGCCATCGTAGCTTCAAGAAGAGCCTGCTTGCCACCGAAATAGTGCGAGATGATGCCCACGGACAGACCCGCTTCCTTTGCAATCCGTCCCACGGTGGTATCCGCATAGCCAACACTGGCAATAGTACGAATGGTCGCGTCAATCAGTTGCTGACGCCGAATGGGCTGCATTCCAACCTTAGGCACGTTTGTCCCTTTGCATTATCATGAAGTGTCTTGCTGCCACAGCGCCTATGGCTGGGTCAAATCATTACTGCGCTGAAGGTAATCGCTCGCCTGCAAACCTGTGTGTCAGGCATGTCAGGAACAAAAGCAGGTGCCCTGCGCCCAGCATGATGAAGACGGCATACTGCCCCCACAGTCCCGCCAATACCCCGATAAGAAGCGGCCCCAGAAACGACCCTTTGCCGTTAAGAAGCAACAGTCCGCCACTTGCGGCCAGGCGGTCCTTGTCTTCAAGCCGGTCATGCACAAGCGACACAGACAACGCGTAAAGTGGCAATGAGCATCCACCAAACAGGGTAGCAAAAGCCAGCATGACGGGGAATGAAAGTGGCAGCAGCAGGCAAAATGCACTGACACCTGCCGACAAGGCGCAGGCCATAAAGACCCGCTCTCTTCCGATCACGTCAGAAAGATGCCCCAGGGGATATTGGAAGGCGCCGCCACCAACAATGAAAGCCGCGACAAAAAGGCTGACGTGCCACTCGCTCCAACCAAGGGATTGCGCGAATGCGGCTGTCAGCCCAAACACGGCACCGAAGCTTACGCCAACAACTAAGGTTCCCATAAAGCCGACCCGGCTCGCCGCAAGCACCGCGCCCAAGGGCATTCGCTGGCTATGGTCAAGTTCGGTTGGCGCCTGTTTACCAAAGTGAAGCATGCTGCCGGCGCCCACCACTGCCGCTGCCATCAAGAAGAAGATCGTATCCCCATGCAGCCAGCTTATGCTCATCAGGAGCGGCGCCAGGCCAGCGCCTATAAACCAACACACCATATAAAGGCTGAAAACCCGGGCCCTGCTTTGCGGGCTGGATTCCAGATTGAACCAGCTTTCGACAACCACATAGTGGCAGGCAACAGCTGCACCCGTGACCAACTGCAGTAAACACCAGGCCCAGAACGTATGGAAATAGGCGTACCCACAAAGTGCGACGGAGGCAACCAGCGCCGCCCGCACAAAAAGTGTCACATGGCCCGAATATCTGATCAGCCTGGGAGCCAAAACCGCGCCGCCCAAAAGCCCCGCAAAATAAGCAGCTACAAGATATGCCGCGTGCGTAGCTGCTGCCTCACTAAGCCCTGCGCGGTAAGCCACCACTGTGCCTTGAAGGCTCGCCACCGCCACGAACACAAGAACGGCAGAGAAGACATGTTTCATGTTTCGGATTGACGCCTTGCCCCGCGAATTGACATTGTCTTGCTCTCGGGAAATTCTGCTCATCGACAAGCGCCCTGGTTCCTATGCTGATTGGATTGACTTGGGAACCGCCAACCTCATGGAGCCTCTAGGCCATGAATGTGTATCTTTTTTTTAAATTGAACGAATATTCAATAAAAATCCCCTGTTGGGCTAAAGCGAGCATTTGGTTCACTGCTGCGGCCTAAATGAAAGAGGCGACTGAAACACAGCCGCCCCTCACTTTCCTTAAGCCTTGTTACTCAATGCTTCAGCGTCGCCGTGCTTTCGCCTGACGCTGCCGAACAGACTGTAGAGCACTGGCAATACCACAAGCGTCAGCAGCGTCGAGGAGATGATACCGCCGATCACCACTGTGGCAAGCGGACGCTGAACCTCGCTGCCAATCCCGACATTGAGCGCCATTGGCACGAAACCAAGGCTGGCAACAAGGGCTGTCATCATCACCGGTCGAAGGCGCGCAAGCGCCCCTTCCCTGATGGCCTCGGCAAATGCCTTGCCCTCATCCAACAGGCTACGGATGAAAGACACCATCACCACGCCGTTTAGAACCGCCACCCCCGAAAGCGCGATGAAACCAACGGCCGCAGAAATGGAAAAGGGCATGTCCCTGAGGAACAGGGCCGCCACCCCACCCGTAAGTGCGAGCGGGATACCGCTTGAGACGATAAACACATCCCGCCAACGGCCAAAGAGCGTATAGAGAAGCCCCAGGATCAGGAGAAGCGCCGCCGGGACGACGATACGAAGCCGCTCAGCCGCTGAAATCAGCTGCTCAAACGTGCCGCCGTATGTGACCCAATAGCCAGCTGGCACATCAACGTCACGAGCGATTGTTGCCCGCACTGCTTCCACAAAGCTGCCCAGATCACGGCCCCGCACGTTGGCGGTCACCACCACACGGCGCTTACCGTTTTCGCGGCTGATCTGGTTTGGCCCGATCGCCACTTCGATCACGGCAAGCTCTGAAAGCGGGACGAAAGAGAGGTCACCCTCATCCCCTTGCCGCAGATGATCTGGCAATGGCACAGGCAGGCGACCGATTGCGGCCACATTGTCGCGCAGACCTTCAGGCAGGCGTACCACGATATCGAAACGGCGATCGCCTTCGAATATCTGGCCTGATACCCTGCCGCCCACAGACGTGGAGATCACATCCTGCACGTCAGCAACCGAAAGGCCGTAGCGTGCCAGCGCCTCGCGGTTCGGGATAACGGACAGGATCGGCAGACCGGTTGCCTGCTCCACCTGAATGTCTGCCGCACCGGAAATGGTGCCCATCACGCTTTCGATCTCCTTAGCGGTCGATAGCAGCGTGTCCAGATCATCGCCGAAAACCTTGACGGCCAGGTCCGCCCGAACACCAGAAATCAACTCATTGAAGCGCATCTCGATCGGCTGGGTAAACTCATACTTGTTGCCAGGGAAAGTGACCATCACGGCCTTGATCTCTTCAATCAATTGGGCCTTCGGCTTCTTCTGGTTTGGCCACTCCTTCCTGTCCTTGATCAGGATGAAAGTGTCAGCCACGTTTGGCGGCATCGGGTCTGTCGCTACATCGGCGGTGCCGATTTTGGAAACAACCTTGTCCACCTCCGGGAAGTCGCGCAACCGCTCTTCAAGCGCTAGCTGCATATCGATAGCCTGGCTGAGGCTGGTTCCCGGAATGCGGAGCGCATGCATGGCAATGTCACCCTCATCAAGGCTTGGAATAAACTCCGAGCCCATTTTGGAGGCCACATAACCTGTTGCGCCCAACAGGGCTACAGCCGCCACAACCACGAGAAGGCGCGCCTTCAGCACGAAGTCCAGAAGCGGCCCATAAAGCGATTTGGACGCCCGCACAACCGCGCTTTCCTTTTCCTGCACCTTGCCGGTCACGAAGGTCGCCACCGCCGCTGGAACAAAAGTGATGGAAAGCACAAGCGCGCTCAGGATCGCCATCACCACGGTGAAGGCCATCGGATGGAACATCTTTCCTTCCACGCCGGTAAGCGCAAAGATCGGGATGTAAACCACCGCAATGATGACCACGCCGAAGATGCTGGGTTTGATCACTTCACGCGTTGCATCCGCCGCCAAAGCGTGTCGCTCATCACTTGAAAGCAACCGCCCGAGCTTGTGCTGTTCCTCTGCAAACCGCCTGAGACAGTTTTCAACGATAATCACAGCCCCATCGACAATCAGGCCGAAATCAAGCGCCCCCAGGCTCATCAGGTTTCCGGACACCTTGTTTTCCACCATGCCCGTGATTGTCATAAGCATGGAAAGCGGAATCACCAGTGCGGTAATCAGCGCAGCACGCACGTTACCAAGCATGAAGAGCAGGATCACAATGACCAAAAGCGCCCCTTCGATAAGGTTCTTGGCCACTGTATTGATGGTTTTGTCCACCAGCACCGTGCGGTTATAAGCTGGTTTGATCACGACACCTTCGGGCAGCGTTTCATTGATTTCCGCCACCTTTTCATCAACGGCTTTGGAGACAATGCGGCTGTTCTCGCCGATCAGCATGAAAACAGTGCCCAGCACCACTTCATGCCCGCTTTGTGTGGCGGCGCCGGTCCGGAGCTCCTCTCCCAGGGCCACGTTGGCCACATCCGTCAGCCGGATGGAGACACCATGCCGCTGGGTAATGATGATCTTTTTCAGGTCATCAACCCCGTCAGCCTGCCCTGGCACGCGCACCAGATACTGCTCGCCCGCACGTTCGACATATCCCGCGCCTACGTTGGCGTTATTGCGCTCAAGTGCATCGATGATATCGCTCAGCCCCAACCCGTATGCTGACAATTTGTCAGGCCACGGCGTAACGTGAAACTGCTTCTGGAAGCCGCCGATGGTGTTAACCTCGGTCACCCCCTTCACTGTCACCAATTGTGGCCGCACGACCCAATCATGAATGGTTCTCAGATCCGTGGGTGTATAGGCTTCACCATCCGCGTTCACTGCACCCGGTAAGGCATCGACTGTATACATGTAAATCTCACCCAGGCCCGTGGCGATCGGCCCCGGCTCGGGTTCGACCCCCGGCGGCAACTCGCCCTTCACGATTTGTAATTTTTCGCTGACCAACTGGCGGGCGAGATAGACATCGGTGCCGTCTTCGAACACTACAGTGACCTGCGACAGGCCATAGCGGGAAATCGAGCGGGTATAGTCAAGCTTCGGCAAGCCGGCAAATGCCTGCTCAATCGGGAAGGTGATGCGCTGTTCGGCTTCAATCGGCGAATAGCCGGGCGCTTCTGTATTGATCTGCACCTGCACATTGGTGATGTCAGGCACGGCATCAATCAGGAGCCGCTGGAAGTTGAAGGCGCCGAGCGCCGCGACCGCGAGCACGAGAACGAGGACCGTCCATCGCTTGGCGATCGCAAAAGATATTATTCTGTCTAACATGATATATCCTCTGGACGCCTAGTGGTCGTGGGCAGCGCCGTCTTTTTCGACGTCTGCCTTGATCAGGAAGCTGTTGCCGGTGACATAGTCCTGGCCAGGCTTGATACCGCCAAGCACTTCAACCCACTCAGGTGTCCGTTCGCCAAGCTCAAGCATGCGCACTTCATAGGCCTCGCCTACCTTGGCAAACACCACCGTGAAATCGCGAAAACGCTGAAGCGCCTCTGGCTTTACGGCAAGCGGCACCTCGCGGCGCTCAACAATAGCCTTACCTTTCACTGTCATGCCCGGCATCCAGATCTTATTCGGGTTTGGAAGATGCGCATGCATGATCAGCGTCTGGGTGGCGCTTTCCGCTGTCGGCAGATAGAACTCCAGCTCTGTCTCCCCGCGGCGCTTTCCGTCCACGGAAGAAATCATCACCTTCTGGCCAGGTTTCACCGTGGCAACATCACCCGGATAGACGTGGAAATCGATACGCAGTCGCGTAAGGTCGCCGATCACAAAGAGCGGACGGTCATAAACAACATCGCCTTTCTGTGCCGTGCGGCTTACGATCACACCGTCCATCGGTGCCGTAATATCATAGGGCTGCAGGCTTTCGTTGCTCTCAACGCGGGCGAGCACTTCACCCGCCTTAACCAACTGGCCTTCGGTTTTCCGAACCTCCAGAATCTCACCGGGGAAGCGAGCCCGCAGGGTGGTCTGGGCGTCCGGCGCAAACTCCACACGACCCAGAAGATCAAGTGTGCTTTCAATGATTTGCGGACCCGCGGAGTCCACCGTGATCCCCATCTGGTTCGCCATCGATGCACTGATGGTGGTGCGGCCTTCGTAATTGTCATATGTCCAGCGGTGCGTCCTGCCCTTATATTTGGCCTCAACGGACACATCGAAGGAATGGGGCTCCGTTACCACACCATCGCTGGTGAGATAATCGCCCTCAGCCTCAAAGGGGAAGAAGTTTTCTTCACCGTCCAGACGCCCCAACGTGATGCTTGCTTCAACATTCTGTGGTGAAACCGGCTTGCCGCCCTCATAGGCGAACAGCCGGAACTGCGGCGGCGTGCCCCGTTCATATATGGTTACTTCAATGCCAAAATCGCCATCTGTGAGCAAGCGACCGCCATTTGGGCCCTTGGGCGCTTGGGCTTCGGCGACTTCACCGTGCCCGCCAGTTTCCTGACCCTGATCGGTGGAGGGTTGGCCACACGCAGCCAGCATCAGTGCAGCTGCGGCAAGGGTCGATAGTTTCTTCAAAATATTCAGTGTCATATCAGTATCCTTCGCGGTCTGTTTGGTCGCCCTCATCGCGCGCGAGTGCGGCGGCAGGCGTGACCACGTCTGTGGAATAGGTTGCTGTCAGGCGATTGATATCTGCCTGCGCCAAATGAAAGCGGGTAACCGCGTCAAGCTGCTGTGCCTGGATATCAGCCAGAAGCGATTGGGCTGCGAAGACATCCAGGTAAGATGCCGCTCCCTTAGCCATTCGGTCCATCACAAGCATTTCGGCAGCCTCTGCGGCCTTCAAATTGGCTTCCAATTGCCGGGCCGTCTGGAAAGCCGTCATCTGTTGGGTGTGCGCCATCATCAACTGTCGGGAAAGTTGCCGCTCCACTTCCAACCGTTCGAACCGGCTGCGAGTGACAGCGGCTCGGGCACGGCTGATATTCCCCTTGTTGGTGTCATGGAGCGCAAGCGGAATTGAGACACTCGCCACTGCGGCAACATCGGAGGTCATCTGATGATACCTAAGACCCACGCGAACCGTGGGGTCCTGCACCGCATTGGCTTTCTCTAACCTGAGGGCTGCAGACCGCGCCTCTTCTTTCTTGTACCATACTGCCATATCCGGGCCGTCCAGTACCGCCTCTGCCGTGACCGGGGTCACTGCATCCGGCAAGCTGAGCATGCCTTCCGTTTCCAGTAAAAAATCAATGGCGCTGCCCCCCCAAAGGCCAGCCAGCGCAAGCTTGGCGGCCTCCAATTCGCGCTTGGCCTCCTGCAGCCTGTTCACTGCATTCAGCGTGCGGATACTTGCGTTCTGGGCCGCTAGGTCAGAATCCTTACCCACCTCCACGCGCTTCCGTATCGCGGCTTCGATGTCCCGCAGGATAACAAGCTGTGCTTCAAGGGTGTTCACGCGGGCTTTGGCCGCAACCGCTTCCACATATGCTTTCTCAACCATATGAACCAGATCAAGGCGGCGAACATGCCATTCGGCTTCGCTGATGCCTGCTTCCTCGCGGGCCAGTGAGGTCCTGAGGCTACGCTTGTTGCCACGCTCGATCTGCTGGGCGTAGGTGACGGTCATTTCAGTCCGGTCAAGGCCGGTGAACGGCCCGCTACCTGTGAAATTCTCCACTTCCGCCCCAATCGTGGGGTTTAGTTTTGCACCCATCTGGGTGATTGCCGCGTCCATTTCGGCCATGCGGGCGCGGGCGGCCTCCAGGCTTGGGGATGCGTCAAGAACACGTGCAATCGCAGCGTCCTTGCTTATGGGCGTTTCGGCCAAGGCCGGCGCAAAAACAGATGCGAACCCAGCCAACAAGCCGACAGCAGCACATGCTGCCCTTTTATGTAATGTCATGATGCCTAACTCTCATCAAATACAACAATGGGCGCCAGGAAAGCCCAGCGCAGGTGTCAGAATTTGAAAAGATCAGGCCAAAGGAGGTGGAATGGGCGGACGATATGCTTGAGCACGCGCCTGTTCCTTGGCAGAAAAGCCAAAGCGCGGTGTAAACTGCTGAAGCGCAAGCACCTCAGGCGCATCCGCATCAACAAAGACGTTCAGAAGCGTATGAATGCCGACATGAGCGTAAGACCCGTGCATGGTGTCATGCTCCGCCACTTCAGCGGGCGTGTGGCTGTGGGCGATCCCACTGGCGTGCGCCTTCGCATGCGGTGAAAGTGGTTCGCCCTGTCCAGCATCGAAAACAGCCAAGTCAACAAAACGCAGAAACATCAGCGCAAAAAGCGCTGTTATCGCCACATGTTTTTTGACCAGAGTTGCTGTCATCTGCCTGCCGTTTCCTTATCAAGCGGGCGAATACTATGCCGAAACGCGCCACCATTCAAGCATGATGGCGCGTTTGTGATCGTTGTAGTCCATTGATCTCGGTCACCGCAGCCTCATACAGGACGGCTTTTCCTTAGCCCACGATGGTGGCTTCTGTTTTGGCGCGAACCTCGTCCATGGTGACGTCGGGCGCCAGTTCGACAACCTTCAGGCCGCCTTCCGTTACGTCGAACACGCCAAGGCCGGTGACGATGCGGTCCACAACCTGTGTGCCCGTCAGCGGCAGCGTGCAGGATTTCAGGAGCTTCGGTTCCCCCGCCTTGTTGGTGTGATCCATGATCACCACCACGCGCTGAACGCCAGCCACAAGGTCCATGGCGCCGCCCATGCCCTTGACCATCTTGCCCGGGATCATCCAGTTGGCCAGATCGCCGTTCTCCGCCACTTCCATGGCGCCAAGAATGGAAAGGTTGATATGCCCACCCCGGATCATGCCAAAGCTGTCAGCGCTTGAGAAATAGCTGCTGGTCGGCAGTTCGGTGATCGTTTGCTTGCCAGCGTTAATGAGGTCAGCGTCCACCTCGTCCTCATAAGGGAATGGGCCCATCCCCAGCATGCCGTTCTCGCTCTGCAGCGTGACATGCATGCCTTCGGGGATATAGTTGGCCACCAGCGTCGGAATGCCGATCCCCAGGTTCACATAGAAGCCGTCCTGAAGCTCAAGGGCAGCACGCGCCGCCATCTGGTTCCTGTCCCAAGCCATTAGCCAGCCTCCCTTTCACGAACGGTACGTTGTTCAATCCGCTTTTCAAACGTGCCCTTGATGATGCGCTGCACGAAGATGCCCGGCGTGTGGATGTGATCCGGGTCAATCTCGCCCGGCTCCACCAGTTCCTCAACCTCAACAACCGTCACCTTGCCAGCCGTTGCCATCATCGGGTTGAAGTTGCGGGCTGTCTTGCGGAACACCAGGTTACCTTCGGTGTCTGCCTTCCAGGCCTTCACGATGGACACATCAGCCACAAGGCCGGTTTCCATGATGTATGTCTGGCCATCAAAATCCTTGTGTTCCTTGCCTTCGGCGATCAGCGTGCCAACGCCTGTCTTGGTATAGAAACCCGGAATGCCAGCGCCGCCTGCGCGGATGCGTTCCGCCAGCGTGCCCTGCGGGTTGAACTCAAGCTCAAGCTCGCCGTCCAGATACTGGCGTTCGAACTCCTTGTTCTCGCCAACATAGGAGCTGATCATCTTCTTGATCTGCTTGGCGTCGAGCAAGATGCCAAGGCCAAAGCCGTCCACACCGCAGTTGTTGGAAATAACCGTCAGATCTTTCACGCCTGCCTTGTGTGTGGCAGCGATCAGATTCTCAGGAATACCGCAAAGCCCGAAACCGCCGGCCATCATGGTCATGCCGTCAAACAGCAAGCCATCAAGCGCAGCTTCCGGCGAAGAATAGACCTTATTCATACCTTACTCCAAAATTGCTATTGCGCGGACCAGCCGCCGTCGACCGGCAAGATGGCCCCCGTCACCGAAGCGGCGGCATCCTTGCACAGGAAACCGACCACTTCGCTTACTTCTTCAATCGAAACAAATTTCTTGGTGGGTTGCGCCGCCAGCATGACGTCCTCGATCACCTGTTTCTCGGAAATACCGCGCGCTTTTGCCGTGTCCGTAATTTGGCCACGGACCAGATCGGTCATGACATAGCCCGGGCAAACGGCATTACAGGTGATATTTTCCTGCGCCACTTCAAGCGCCACCGTTTTGGTCAGCCCGGCGATGCCGTGCTTGGCCGCCACATAAGCCGACTTGTAGGGTGAGGCAACGAGCGCATGGGCGGAGGCGAGATTAATGATCCGTCCCCACCTCTTGCGGCGCATCTGCGGCACAGCCGCCCGGATCGTATGAAACGAAGCGCTCAGATTGATCGCGATGATCGCGTCCCATTTTTCCACCGGCATCTCCTCCACCGGGGCCACATGCTGGATGCCCGCGTTATTCACCAGAATGTCGGCGCCGCCGAATGTGCTTTCCATTTCAGCCATCAAGTCGGCCACCGCGGCCGGATCGCTCAGGTCCGCGCCAGAATAGGCTACGGTAACGCCATATTGCTTGCTGAGATCATCCTGGATTGCGGCAATGGCATTCGGGTCGCCGAAACCGCTCAGCATGATATTGGCGCCCTTGCCCGCCAGATGGTTGGCGATACCAAAGCCGATACCACTTGTGGACCCTGTTACCAGTGCGGCCTTTCCTTCAAGCACGATAGTGTTCTCCAAATTTGGGGTATGCGCGTATGCTGCGCCCACCTTCCCTTGATTTCAACCTGCTGCATGGCCGCAAAGCGCGCGCCAACCTGCCATTATCCATTTGTTGTCTGCCCTGCTGCCTCAGCAGGCTGATACCAGTCGCGCGCCAGCGTTCGGCTGGACAAGAAGAATAGAACCGCAGCTACCACATAAAAGCCCGTGCCCGCCAAAATGGAATAGCGCAGCGATTCCTCGCCAAAGTTGCTCTGCAATATGTCTGACAGATAGCCAAGAAGCGCCGTCCCGAGGCCAATACCCAGCAGGTTATTGATGAACAGGAACATGGCCGAGGCCGTCGCGCGCATATTGGCCGGCACCAGATGCTGGATCGCTGTCAGGATCGGGCCAAGCCACGCAAGGCCCAGCGCTGTCGGCACCACAAGAACCAGCATTGCAAACAAAAGGTTCGTGGATAAGATCCCCATCAAGTAGAATGGGATGGTTGCGACAAAAGCGATGGCCGGAATGCGGGCATAAAGCGCCTTGTTGGCCTGCCCATACCGGTCAGCGAGGAAGCCCCCTGCATAGATGCCAATGGAGCCGCCAACAAACAAAAGCGCCCCATAGGAAAGCCCAGCGTCCAGAACCGAGATTTCAAAGGATCGCACTAGGAAGGACGGCAGCCAGAAAAACAGGCCATATCCCATCATGGAAGAACATGCCGCACCCACGGAAAGCCCCCAGAATGTCGGCTTGCCGGCGATTTCACGAAACACATCGACGACACTTGGGGCCTTTTCACCATGCTTGGTGGCAGCGTCAAATTGACCGCGCGGCGGTTCCTTGACCACCAGCTTGAACAGCGGCGCAAGAATGAGCCCCGCGATGCCTACAGCAAAGAAGGCCACGCGCCAGTTGATTTCGGTCGCGATATAGGCGCCTGCGACAATCCCAAGCGCACTGCCGACCGGAATACCGATCGAATAGATGCTGAGCGCCCGGGCGCGCTCATGCTGCGGGTAATAATCTGAAATCAGCGAATAGGCCGGTGCCACACCACCCGCTTCGCCAACGCCGACCCCAAGCCGTGCGGCAAAAAGCTGCCAGAAGTTCTGCGCCAGGCCACAAACGGCCGTCATCAGGCTCCAGACAAAAAGCGCCCCTGTCATGATCCAGGACCTGTTGAACCGGTCTGCCAGCATTGCGACGGGAATCCCAAGCGATGTGTAGAAAAGTGCGAAGGCAAGACCACCCATAAGGCCCAGTTCGGCGTCGCTCAGTCCGAGGTCTGCCTTGATTGGGATCGCTAGGATTCCAACGATTTGCCGGTCAATGAAATTGAAGGTGTAGGCCAGAAGCAACATCGCCATTACCGCAACACGGTTGGTTTTCGGCCCCGTGCTGACACTGCTCTGAACGCCTGGCTGGCGGTTACTCATGACACACTCTCCCGGAATTCTTGAGGAAGGGGATGGCGGCGGGAAGTTGAATAAAGCCGCCATCCCTGGAGGGAAGTTTTCAGGTCCCTTAGAAGCCTACCGAGATGGTGGCTGTCAGCGTGAACGGGTTGCCATAGAAGGCGGTCAGCGTGCCTTCGGTACCAAGTGTTGGCGCACCGGCTGCTGTCACGAAGTTATAGCCAGCCACGATATAGCGCTTGTTGGTGATGTTCTTCGCGTGGAGACCAACGGAAAGATCGTCATCATCCGCGTTCCAGACAATGCTTGCATCCCAAAGAGCGAAGCCTGGCTGATCCAAAAACGCGTTAGGAGTTTCAAACTGGCTGGCTGCACTGCGGTAAGCAAGTGACGTAATCAGCGACAGCGCACCGTCACGCGAACCGAAGGACATTGGCCGCGTATAGTTCAACGAGCCGCTGGCGGTCCATTCCGGCGTATTCTGGAACACACGCTCATCAGCCACATCCACACCGAAGGCGTCAATGAACTCATTGAACTGGGCATCCAGATAGCCGATGGCCCAAGTCATATTGAGGCTGTCGCCGCTACCGCTCATGTCGGTTGCGAGCAGAGCACGGCCTTCAAACTCGATACCGTTCACATCCGCATCGCCTGCGTTTGATGTCACGCCGATGAAGGTACCTTCAGGCGTACCAACAGAACCTGGGATCTGGATATTGGTATAGTTTGAGAGGAAGCCCGCAATGCTGAAGTCCATGCGACCATCGAAGGCAGAGCCTTTCCAGCCCAGCTCGAAGGTTTTGACCGTTTCGGAATCGAACGACATGAACGCGAAGACATCCTCGCTGTCGATATCACCGTCACCATCAAGGTCCGGCGCTGCTGTCGTCTGGCTGCGCGGGTCAAACCCACCGCCCTTGAAGCCTTCGCTGTAGCTCAGGTAGATATTGTTATCGTCATTCGGTTTCCAGCTGATGGAGCCACGCGGCGTGAACTTTTTGAAAGTATCGCTGCCGTTGAAGTCAGACGTTGTCGCAATCAGTGTGGCATCGCCGCCAAAGCGCTCGGATGCGCCGCCGATAAACGTCCGGCGAAGCACCTGCGACGTGCGCTTGTCGCTGGTGTAACGGCCGCCAAATGACAGGCTGATCTTGTCGGACACGTCATAGGTCATGTCCGCGAACAGGGACCAAGTGCTGGTATCTACATCGCCCAGCGTATTAGCGTTCAGACCAGGAAGGCCAATCAGCTGGCCAAGCTCGTCCAGGATCACGTCAAACTCGTTGAATGCGTTCGCATCCAGATAATAGAAGCCGAAGATACCGCTGAGCTTATCGTCCTGATACAGAACCTGGAATTCTTCAGAGAATTGCTTATTCTCATAATCAACCGGCACGTCAAGGTCAGCCACAGCGAGGCTATCGAAGTCGATCGGGCTTCTGGATTTATCTTCACGATACGCCAGAATGTTTTTGACTGTCAGCGTGTCCGAGGCCGTCCATTCCATCAGCGCCGAACCGCCATAGGCCTTAACGCTTTGCTCAGGGTTCTCAAGACCCGCGCGGGTATCATAGACATCGTCCAGGACCGGTGCGCCCGATGCCACACCCGGGATCAGGCGGTGCCCTTGGCGTGGGTCGGAATCGTCATCCACGAAATCAGCCGCGACGCGGAAGAAGAAACTGTCTGACGGCAGGAATTCGATTGAGCCGCGACCCGCAAGAACCTTCTTGTTATAGTTGTCCAGACCTTCGATCGTGAGGTTTTCACCGAACCCGTCGCGGTTCAGGGTGGCGAGCGCGCCGCCCACACGAACTGTGTCAGAAATTGGCGCGCTGGCGGAAACTACCAGATCCAGCTGCTCGTAGGTACCAATCGACCCCTTGATGTTGAATTCCGGCTCATCGGAAATGCGTTTGGTCACATATTTGACAGCACCACCAATTGTGTTCCGGCCATAAAGCGTGCCCTGCGGACCGCGCAGCACCTCAATGCGCTCCACGTCGTAGATATCTACAACGGCAGCCTGCGGACGGTTCAGATATACGTCATCAACATAAAGGCCAACACCAGCCTCAAAGCCCGCAACCGGGTCCTGCTGGCCGATACCGCGAATGAAGGCGGTAAGCGTGGTGTTGGTGCCGCGAGATACTTCAAGCGTCAAGTTGGGCGCGAACTTGGCCACCTCCACAATATCCTGCAAGCCCTGGTCTTCCAGCATCGCACCGCCAAGGGCGGTAACTGCAACCGGCACATCCTGCAGAGACTCCGTGCGCCGACGCGCGGTAACCTGAATTTCCTCAAGCTGAACACCTGTACCGGTATCCTGCGCCGCCACCGGAACACTGAGCGCAGACGCAGCAACGCCTGTCGCCAACATTGCTGCTAAAGCCCGGTTTTTCCTGTATTTCCCATTAGTCCGTTTAAACTGGTCCATCCTTGGATCCTCCCATTTTCAAATCAGCCCTTGGCCAACCCAACCTTCAATCAACTTGCATGCCCGAAAGAGGCATCACATGGTGCCTTCGCCAACCCTTCCCGATTGGCAAACGCAACAATTTCACTATTGAACCGCTCAGCCTCATCAAGGTGCGGGGCATGCCCCGAACGCTTGAAAGCAATCTTGCTGGACTGAGGTAAATGAGCATCCAGCCAGGCGCTTGTCTCAGGCCCATAAAGCTGGCTTTGCTCGCCATAGATCAGTAATGCGGGAATACCGAGAGAGGAGACCTCCTCCCGATAATCTTCAGAAACCAGACTGTTCCAGAGACGGAACATCGATGCTGGGTCGCAGCGCCTGGCTTCCTTGAGCTCCCACTCAGCGACAACTGGATCGCTGCCTTTTGGAGCAAGTTTCGACAGGAAGCTTTCGCACGTCCTGTCCCAATTGGAGCGACCCTCTTCCCCACCCCGAATGTCGGAATATCGACGCGCAGGATACAAAAGCCCTAGGCCCCACCCCTTATCGTTGCTGATCTTGGGGGTCATATCGACCACGACATATTGCGAGATGCGGTCACAGCCAACGGTGGCCAGAAAATCCCACAGCACCATTGACCCCATCGACCACCCGCAGACAATGACGTCCTGAAGATCAAGATGATCAAGGAAAGCGCCCAGATCCCTAGCCAGGGTATGAATATCGCCATCCTCCGGCAACGGACTGGAAGCCCCATGACCACGAAAATCAGGCGCGATTACCCTAAAATCCGACTCGAGATACTGCAGCTGTTTATGAAAGAAGGCAGAACCAGTTCCCCAGCCATGCAGAAAAAGCAGCGGTCGACCGCAACCCCTGTCCACATAAGCCATTTTTCCACCGTCCTGTAGGGTCATCATCGCCATAAATGGGCTATCCGTTCCTCGTTAAAAGCAGCGCAAAAAAGTTGATTTTTCGACCTGTTTTGCCTTGCGACACGGTCGAGCTTATGCCATATTATGAAACATGAATCAACTTTCATTTTTAGACCACCTGAAGACTCCGAGAACCGCCCGCGGTCGCAAGACGCAGGCGAAGATCATTCAGGCCGCAGAAATAGAATTTGGCGAACGGGGCTATCACGAAGCGTCGATCACCAGCATCACGCAAAGGGCGAAAGTCGCCCTTGGGACCTTCTATGTTTACTTTGAAAGCAAGGAGGAATTGTTCCGCGCGTTGGTGATTTACATGGGCAAACTGGCACGGGCGACAATTGCCGAAAAAATCGGCAAGGCACCCGACAGGATCACGGCCGAACGGCGCGGGATTGAAGCCTTTATCGAGTTCACACGTGCCAACAAGAACAACTACCGCATCATTGGCGAGGCTCAGTTTGTCGCGGAAGATGCTTACCGCGAATATTACAGGGTTTTCGCCGAGGCATACCGGGACAATCTCAAGATGTCTGCGGAAAAAGGCGAAATTGAAGCCGGCCATGAAGAAGAGCGCGCCTGGGCCCTGATCGGCATGAACGTATTCCTTGGCATGAACTATGGTCTTTGGGACGAAACGAAATCTGCCAGCGAAATCGCGGCGGCCGTGGGCGACCTGATCACCTACGGCCTGAAGGGAAGCAAGGGCTCTTAGACCATGGCGCAGGTTGACGTTTCAATTGATGGAGACCTTTGCACTGTCACGCTCAACAAGGCGGAACGGCACAACAGCCTGACCTTACCCTTCATGCGCGCCATCGAAGGCGCCCTCGCCCAGGCATGCGGGTCAGGCGCCCATTTGATCCTGCTGAAAGCAGAAGGTCGGAGCTTTTCAACCGGTGGTGACATAACAGGTTTTCTTGAGCAGGCGGAAAATTCCGCCGCGCTGCAAGACTATGCCGCTGAACTGGTAGGCTCGCTGAACCGCTCATTAGTCGCTATGATCACCGCGCCGCAACCAATCTTCGTTGCGGCACAAGGCCTTGTCACTGGCGGGGCCGCGGGATTTTTATTTGCTTCAGACACTTGCCTGATGGCAGAAAAAGCCTTTCTTCAGCCATATTATGGAGAAGTCGGATTTGCCCCGGATGGCGGCTGGACCGCCCTACTACCAACCATCATTGCCCCGCGCCGGACGATGGACATCATTTCACAGAACCGGCGCGTGAGTGCCCGTGAGGCTTTCGAGATGGGAATTGTTGACGCAGTCGCGGACGCCGACGCCTTCCCAACACAAACCGTTGCCATCTGCGACCGCATTCTTTCGCAGGATACCGAGACACTCGCCCAGGCGAAAAAACTGATCTGGACCAAAGACCGGTGCGAACAGGCAAGCCGCGCTCTCGAGGCAGAAAGACAAGCATTCCTGCAGGCGATCACCAAACCGTCGTGCATTGAAAAAATGAAGGCATTTGTAGCCCCCCGAAAAAAGGCAAGCACCGCATAGGACACCCATCATGTTTTCCCTTTTTGACATAACAGCCAAACGTGCGTCACTTGACGGTGACAAGGTCGCGATGGATGAACCCGGCTCAGGCCGGTCGGTCACCTATTCTGCATTGGACCAGAACGCCGCGAAAACCGCTAGTTTCCTGGCTGCGCAGGGCATCAATCCGGGGGACCGGGTGGCGGTTTTGTGCCAGAACAGTATCGCTTTTTTCGAAACGCTGTTTGCCTGCGGCAAGCTTGGCGCCGTCCTTGTGCCGCTCAACTGGCGCATGCCTGCAAATGAACTTAGGACACTGACCGCCGACTGCACGCCTGGGCTCCTGCTTTTTGATGAGGCCTTTCGGGAAACCGCCACAGCGCTGGGCGTCGCCAAATCGGCGCCGCTGGTAAGTGACGCGGCTGATGACCTTGTCGCCCTGCGCGAGAGCTTTGAGCCGCACAAGGGAAGGCTGTCCTGGCCTGCAGATGACGTCTGGTATCTGCTTTACACATCCGGTACCACCGGGGTGCCCAAGGCGGTGGTCCAGACCTACGGCATGGCGCTTGTGAACTATATCAACCTCGGGCAGGCCATCAACCTGACGAGTGAAGACCGTACGCTCAATTTCCTGCCGCTGTTCCACACGGCCGGGATAAATCTTTATACCCTGCCAACTCTGATCGCCGGCGGCACCGTGACCGTGCTGCCCGCCTTTGATGAAGAAGTGGTGATCGACCTGCTTGCAGCCGGCGACCTGGACACATTCTTCGGCGTGCCTGCGGTTTATCAGCTTTTAAGCCTACATCCTCGTTTCGGGGAGGTCGACCTGACCAAGGTACGCAACTGGGGGTGCGGCGGCGCGCCCCTGTCCGACGCGCTGGTGACCCTCTATCAGGACCGCGGCATCGTGGTATGCAACGGCTACGGCATGACAGAAACCGGCCCCACCGTTTTCCTGATGGACCCTGCCCATGTGAAAGAAAAGATCGGCTCTGTGGGCAAGGCACAGATCATGACTGCAGTCCGCATTGTGGACGAAAGCGGCACGGATGTGCCTGAAGGCGATGTCGGCGAAATGTGGCTAAAGGGGCCGGGCCTGACACCGGGCTACTGGAACAAACCAGAGGCGACAGCGACAGCCTTCACCGAAGATGGCTGGCTTAGGACAGGCGACCTGGCGCAAGCAGATGAAGACGGCTTCTTCTATATCGTCGGGCGCGCCAAGGAGATGTTCATTTCAGGCGGGGAAAATGTTTACCCCGCGGAAGTTGAAAACATTCTGTGCGACCACCCTGCCGTCCTCGAGGTTGCCGTTGTCGGCAAACAGGACGAAAAATGGGGCGAAGTGGGAGTCGCCTTCACGATGTTGCGCGAGGGTGCGGGGCAAATGAGCCAAGACACGCTACGCGCCTACTGCCGTGAAAACATGGCCGCCTACAAGATACCGAAAGAGTTCGTTTTCGTAGGCGATTTCCCCCGCACGGCGGCCGGCAAAATTCAAAAGCATCTTCTGAAACCGTAACGGAGTATCTCATGTCCCAAGTGGCAGAAATAACTCGCACCCTGACGCAGGACGAGTTCAATCGCTTTGCCGACCTGTCGGGCGATGACAATCCCATTCATGTGGACCCAGCCTTCGCCGCAACAACGCGTTTTGGCGCCACCGTGGCCCACGGCTTGTTCCTATGCACTATCTTGCGCGGCCTCGCGGACACGCTGGTGCCGGGCGGCAGGCAGCTCTCTCATTCGGTTGTCTTCCCCTCCCCCACCTATGCTGACCGGCCGATCGCATTCCGGGCTGAGGTTGTGGCAGAAGACGGCGCGCAGGTTACACTTAGGATGCAGGCTGCAGACACCACAACAGGCAAGGATACCTGCCTGATTGAAAGCATATTCGAGCGCAGTGGAGGCCCATCATGATCCGCATCGGTGCAACACACAGCATTTCACGCACTTTCACACCCGAAGACATCAAGACCTATCTTGAGATGGGCGGCGCCTGCGCAGGCAGCAACACCGTGCCGGAACCGCTGATTGGCGGCATGTTCTCCTATCTTTTGGGGGTGGAGCTGCCTGGCCCCGGCACCATGTATCTCAAGCAGGAAACCAGCTTCAAAGGCGATGCCGCCATCGGCCGCCCGCTTGAAGCCACGGTGGAAATCACCAACCTGAGGCCAGAGAAAAAGCTGATTGACCTCTCCACAACCTGCAAAGACCAAAACGGCAACATGGTCGCTGAAGGCCGCGCCCTCGTCTATCTGGACAGGGAAGACTGGCCGCCCAGCATGTAATCACCGGAGCAACAGATGACAGAAGACAAGCGCACGGCAGGCGAACGCATCCGCCGGGACGTCATGGGGGATACGTTCGTCGACGAGGCCTTTGAAAAGGCAGACAGCTTTACCGCGGACCTGCAGGAACTGGTATGTGAACATGGTTGGGGCGCCACCTGGACCCGCGATGGGAGCCTTTCCCGCCGTGACCGCAGTCTGGTCACCATCGCCTTTCTGACCGCCCTTCGGGCAACAGGTGAACTCAAGGGGCACGTTCGCGGGGCGCTCAACAACGGCTGCTCGGAGGATGAGATCAAGGAAGTGCTTCTGCACGCGTCTGTTTATTGCGGCTTCCCCGCTGCCGTCAGCGCCTTCAAAGCCGCTAAGGACGTTATCTCCGACCACACAAGCCGCTAGAAAACTGCCCCAGGATATTAGCCGTAATTCCCAAGAAGCTTACAACTTTTCCAAGGTAATCTGACTGGCAAGGTGCCAAACATCTTCTGCGCGACACAGGGCCGTGCCTGGCGTAAGGACGGCAGCCGTCCCTG
This sequence comes from Kordiimonas lipolytica, assembly GCF_042651265.1. Classification (GTDB taxonomy): domain Bacteria; phylum Pseudomonadota; class Alphaproteobacteria; order Sphingomonadales; family Kordiimonadaceae; genus Kordiimonas; species Kordiimonas lipolytica. The sequence goes on from NZ_JBHSCR010000005.1 coordinate 34,070, forward strand.
CCGCAATCCCCAGGGAAAAAACTTTCTCAAGCGGCCACTCTTTTGCCAGCCCCCAGGCCATACCCGCCATGAAGCTGTCCCCCGCACCGACCGCACTTTCTACGGTCACGTCGGGCACCCTGGCGCGCCAGATACCTTCTCCTGTGACCAGCAGCCCTCCATCGCGCCCCAGGGTCAGGGCAACAGCCCCTGCTCTCTCCTCAGCCAACAGCGTCTCACAAGCACTGATCTGAGACGCTTCGCCGGCAAGCTCCATACCAACCAAGTCGCTGAGTTCCCTAAGATTGGGCTTGATAATATCGATCCCAGGCCCCAGCGCACCAGCAAGCGCGGGTCCTGAGGTGTCCAACATAAAGGGGATATCCTGCTTCGCTGCCATGCCCGCCATCCGGGCGTAAAAATCAGCCGGCGCACCATTCGGCAGACTGCCGCTAGCAACCAGCAGGCCTACCGATGAAAAATTTTGCGCCAAAAGTTCAAGACAGCTCTCGCACTCTGCGGCGCTCAATTCAGGGCCGGAGAGAACAAATCGATACTGGTCGCCTGTGTTGGTTTCCCTGGCTGTAAAATTTTCCCGCGTTTCACCCGAAATCGGGACGACCAAACGCTCCAGTCCTTCGCCCGCCAGCAAATGGTCAAGTAACCCGCCGATGTATCCACCTGCTGGAAAAAGGGCTGCAACTGGCGCGTCTAGCCGCTTCAGGACACGCGCTACATTCACCCCGCCTCCCCCGGCCTCGCGCCGCGCCGGGCCGCAGCGCAGTTTGCGTACAGGCTCAACACGGTCTGTATCCGCAGACACATCAAGCGCCGGGTTCATGGTTATGGTCAGGATTTTCTTCATCAGGCAACCAATCGCTTTCAGAGGGGCCTCTGGCATTGATAATAGTCAATGCGCGTGACCTCTTCACCTTTATCCTGTAAAAAACAACTGAACAATGATCGCACTTCTGTCGGGAAAAGGACTGCACCCTTATGACAACCTCAACACTACCCTTTGCATTGCCGCAAACTCTGGACGCCGAACTTGACCGGGTCAAGGATCACTGGCATGGGCTTTTGCGCGGCAGCGCCGAGATACCCTTTGCCGACGACCTGTCGCTTGAAGACCTTCCGGGCCTCAAGCCCCAGCTGGCATTGATTGAGGTTTTCGAACGCCCTGAACGGTTCCGCTTTTGCTATATCGGCGAAGAGATGACAGCGGTTCAGCCCAAGGCGTTGAACGGAAAGTTTCTGGACGAAGTCGAGCTGCCATTTCCTTTCGAATATATTCGGGCACAATCAAGTGCCACTGTGGAAAGCGGCAAGGCCTCTTTTTATGAAGCGCCCGCAGACAGGGAGCACGACCACCCAGCTTACCAGCGGCTGATGTTGCCACTGTGGGGTGATGGCCATGTCAGCTTGCTACTTGTCGCCTTTGAAGGCCTCTGAGCTGAAGACCAACATTCCGTAGCTAAAAGGACGACGGCGATACCGAATCAGGAACAGAGGGATCAATCACCGCCAGGGCAAGTTAATCTGGCCAATGGTCTTTCCAGCGCGGAAATCCCCGCCTTGCAGGCCACCTTTGGGCCAAACAGGCTTGAGGAAAGCAAGACAAAGCCGCTCTGGCTGATCCTTGCCGATCAGTTCAAAAGCCTGCTGACGCTTTTGCTGGTGGCTGCATCTGCGCTGTCTTTCGCGTTTGGTGATTTTGCGGAAGGCCTGGCTATTGTCGTTGTTATCATTATCAACAGCACCATCGGCTTCTGGGCGGAACATAAGGCTGACAGGTCGATGGCGGCGCTCAGGCAGCTCGGGCGCACCACCGCGCGCGTCCGGCGCGACGGCCAAGTACACATCATTCCCGCAGAAACCCTGGTGCCAGGCGACGTGGTCCTTCTGGAAGCCGGCGATATCGTGCCGGCAGATATCAGCCTTGCCGAAAGCACCCGACTGCAAAGCGATGAATCGCTGCTGACTGGCGAATCCGTCCCGGTCGACAAATCAGTCAGCGGAAGTGAAACTGGGGAACCAGCCAAGGCTGGCAAGCTATTTAAAGGCACCTCTATCACACGCGGCACTGCCACTGGCTGGGTCGCAGCTATCGGGCGACAGACTGAACTGGGGCAAATCGCCGATCTCGCAGAACAGGCCCAGGGTTCTGTCTCACCACTTGAAAGGCGGCTAGGCAAACTAACCGAGCAACTGCTCTGGATCGTTCTGATTCTTATGGTGCTTCTCATCGTTTTCGGCATCTTGGCCGGGCGCGATAGCCTGATGATGATCAAAACCGGTGTCGCACTGGCCGTCGCTGCCATTCCAGAAGGCTTGCCCATCGTTGCCACACTTGCCCTGGCGCGCGGCATGTGGCGGCTGGCGGAGCGTAACGCGCTGATCGAGCGCCTGTCTGCGGTTGAGACCCTTGGGTCTGTAACCACAATCATCAGCGACAAGACAGGCACGCTAACCGAAAACCGCATGACGGTAGTCGCCATCGAAACACCGGATGGGCCACAAGGGGATACCAAAGCTGCCGCCACTCCGGGCCGCGAAAGAGCCCTTCGCGTCTGCGCTCTGTGCTTCAGCGGCGACGATGCCAGCCACCTTGCCGACCCAATGGAGCGTGCCCTGATCGATGCCGCAACCGGGGCTGGCTTTGGCGTGGAGGCGTTGGAGGCAGACTATCCGCGGATTGAAGAAGAGGCCTTCGACCCGGACCTCAGGATGATGGCTACACGGCATAAGCATGGCGAACGGGAACTGCTTCTGGTCAAGGGCGCACCCGAAGCGGTGTTGGCTGCCTGCACCCAAAAGGCGGCAGGTACAAGCAACAGCCCGCTGGATCAAGGCGAGCGCGAGATCTGGCTTAGTCGGGCCGAAGACATGGCCAGCAAAGGCCACCGGATGTTGGCGCTGGCGGAAAAAACAGGGGACGCATTGCACCAGCCCTGCTATGAGGAACTGACCTTTCTCGGCCTTGTTTGCCTTGAAGACCCGCCGCGCGCCGATGCGGCTGCCGCTGTACGGGACGCGCAAAGCGCAGGCATTCGGGTTGTGATGGCAACCGGAGACAACGCCCGGACAGCAACCAACATTGCCGAAGCTGTCGGCATCCATCAGGGCAGCGCATTCCCTGCCCTTGAAGGCGACACCATAGCCCCACGAGAAGACGCGACAACGGAAGAACGGGACCGCTTGCTGAACACCGCCATCTTCGCCCGCATGACCCCACGCCATAAGCTGGAACTGATAGACTTCCTGCAGAAAAATGGCGCCGTCGTCGCCATGACAGGCGATGGTGTCAATGATGCCCCCGCGCTCAAGAAAGCCGATGTGGGCATCGCGATGGGACAGCGCGGCACCGAAGTTGCAAAAGAAGCAGCGGCGATGATCCTGCGCGATGACGCTTTCGCCTCCATCGTCATGGCCGTACAGCAGGGCCGGGTGATCTTCTCCAATATCCGTAAGTTCGTGATCTATCTCCTGTCCTGTAACTTGAGTGAAGTACTGGTGGTGACATTATCCATCCTGATGGGGCTTCCGCTGGCGCTACTGCCACTTCAAATCCTGTTCCTGAACCTGGTGACGGACGTTTTCCCAGCGCTTGCCCTAGGCTTCGGCAAGGGCGACAGCGAAATTCTGCACAGGCCGCCACGCCCCAAAAATGAAGGCTTGCTGCAGCCGCGCCACTGGCAGGCAATTGTAGGCTATGCCCTGTTGATGACTGCGAGCGTCTATACGGCTTATCTTTGGGCACTGGCGCAGCCAGACAAGGCACCTCAGTATGCTGGAACGGTTGCGTTCATGACGCTTGCCACCGGCCAACTCTGGCACGTTTTCAACATGCGCAGCCGCAAGGCCGCGCTTTTCAGGAATCAGGTCATGGCCAACATCTATGTATGGTTGGCGATCGTCTTGTGCCTTGGCCTTCTGGCCTCAGCAAGCCTGGTACCCACTCTGCGGAGCGTTCTTTCCCTCTCCCCACTGGACCTGAGCGGATTGCAGGTCGTGTTGGGCCTTGGGCTGGCCCCATTAATTGTCGGGCAGATAGCAAAACAACTGGCCAGACAGCGTTAAGTGATGCTACCGAACAGCCTGATGTGATTGGCATACCAGCCAGGAGGATTGTGGGTTGGAGTATTTGTATATAGCTGGGGGTTTCCTCCTTCTGTTCGCAGGCGGTGAGAGCCTGTTGCGCGGCAGTGTAGCGCTCGCTGAACGCTTCAAATTATCAAAGCTCCTGATCGGCATGGTGATTGTGGGGTTTGGCACATCGCTGCCGGAACTCATCGTGTCGGTAACGGCCGCGACCGGCGGTGTCCCAGACCTAGCGCTCGGCAATGTGGTTGGGTCCAACATTGCGAATGTTCTTCTGATTTTGGGTGTCAGCGCGGCCATCAGCCCGGTTGCCTGCGGGCAGCGTGAAGTGTCCCGTGATATGTTGGCCGTTCTGATCGCCAGCTTTATCGTCGCGGCATGCAGCTTCCTTGGCGCTGTGCCCTGGTATGTCGGCGTAGGCATGCTGCTCGCGCTTGGCGTCTATCTTTTCTATGCCTACCGCACGGAACGCACGAACCTGTTGAAAGAAATGCGCTTTCGCGAACATGTCGAAGAAGATGTGGGAACACCAAGCCTCTCGCTGACCGCTGCGATCATCGCCTGCGCCTTTGGCCTTTTCTGCTTGCCTGTAGGGGCTGATTTCCTGGTGGAAGGGTCCACCAGCATCGCCACACGCCTGGGCATTCCAGACGCCGTAATCGGCCTGACGATCGTGGCTGTCGGGACATCGCTACCTGAACTGGCCACCGCCTTCGTGGCCGCCTATCGCGGACACAGCGACGTGGTCATCGGCAATATTGTGGGCAGCAACCTATTCAATATACTTGGCGTTCTTGGGGCAACCAGCGTGGTCGCCCCTATTCCCATGGAAGGCCGGATTGCCAGTACAGATATCTGGCTGATGCTGGGTGTTGCAGGCCTGATGTATGTCGCAGCAAGAACAGGACGTGTGATCAGTCGCATTGAGGGCGTCCTGTTCCTCGTGCTTTTTGCCGCCTATGTCACTTGGGCTTACGCCGCTGTACCCTAAAGAGCCGACGCTTTACCCATGGCGGCTTGGCACTTTAAGCGGCCCCAGGGCCTTCAGGCTATCACTGCTTTCAGGGCCCTTGAAGCTGTGCCCGGCATCACGGAAGCTCTTGAGCGGCTGACCAAGGCCCAGCACGCCACGCTCCCGGCTGCGGGTCACGCGGTCCAGGTCCAGTTCCACGACGATGATCTCTTCTTCCGTGCTGGCCGCATGGATCACTTCGCCGTCCGGCCCCGCGATCACCGAGCGGCCATAGGCCTGCTCGCCCGCACCATTGATATCAATCATGTAACACTGCTGTTGGGCGGCGGTTGCCCGCACCATGGTGCATTCCACGTCGCGGTCGGCTGTGTTGGTCAGTGTCGGGTGGATGATGACTTCCGCGCCTTCAAGCACCAGCGCGCGACTGGTTTCCGGGAACCACATATCATAGCAGATTGACAGGCCAAACCGGCCCACACCAGGAATGTCAAACACACAGATGTCACTGCCGGCAGTTACGCCCGCCTCATAAGGAAGGAAGGGGTACATTTTGCGGTACCGGGTAACCACGTCACCGGACGGATTGATGACAGATGCCGTGTTATAGACCTTGTCCCCGACCTTTTCATAAAGCGATCCGGTCACCAGCCAGATACCGAGGTCTGCAGCCAGCGCCGCCAGCTTATCTTCCGTGGCGGACGGCATTGGCTCGGCCGACCCTGTGCCCGCACCGCAAATGGCAAGCTCGCTCAGGACCACCATCTGGACCCACGGGTAGCGGACAAGTGTGGTGCGAATTTTCTTCACAACAAGATCGAAATTGCCTGACGGCTTCAGGTCAAGCTGCAGCCCCGCAATAGCAAATGGTTTCATGGTTGGTTCCCTTCCCTACTCTAATACACCCTGGTCCGGCGCCTTTTGGGCTGTTTCCTTTTCGTCCAGCAACCGGGCAGGCAAAAACGCTGCCAGCGTACAAAGGACAATGCCGGAAACGGCCAGATTGATAATCAAGTCATAGTTGCCTTCCCCCACCACCTGCGCGGCGATGAATGGGCCGGACGCCAACCCCATCTTGGAGAAAAAGCCCGAAAGCGCTGCCATTCGGCCATGCCCATCGAATGCCGAGCACATGCCCAGCAGATAAGGAATGAGGAAGGCCCAGGTAATGCCCGTAATAACATTGGCTAAGAAGAACATGCTTTCGCTTGCCGACAGCTTGAACATCAACATGCCCAAAACCGTCACAACCATGCCGCCCATCAGCGGCAGCAGGCGACCAAACTTGATCCCCACAACATAGACAAGCGCTGCACCACCAACTGCGATCCAGTTTGCGATACCCAATGTTGTGGAAATGTCAGATGTCGCCAGCGAATAGCTTTTGCCCAGTTCGATGACATAGGCCGCAAGGCCCATGTTTGCCGCCTGAAAAAAGAAGACCGCAAAAAGCCCCATCAGCAGCGGCTTGAGATAGACCTTGTCCTCGCTGCCGCTGTCGTTCGAAAGCGCAGTTTTCGGCTTTGGCGCATAGGTGCCCATGAAGGGCACCATCAAAAGCGTGACCAGGCTGAAGGCAATCAGCGCATAAAACAGAACCTGTGTCCCGTACAGAGGCACCAGCTTCGGCAGGAACATCAATCCCACGCCACCCAACCCGTATTGAACGATAAGCAGCATGCCGAAGCTGCGATCAGGCACACGCGTCCGGGCGATCACGGAAAAGCCGATACCGACCAGAAAGCCGCCCGTGCTGCCATGAATGAAACGAGCCCCAATCAGGATGGTGGAGTCTGTCATTGTACTGGACAGGATATCCAGCCCGATCAACATCAAAAGCGCGGTGATCGCGGTTGGACGCCAGTGAAAATGCTTGATGGCGAAAACAGACCCAAACGCACCGAGCGCTGCACCGTAAACATTTGCAGATGCCACATGCCCTGCCGCCTGTTTCGAAAAACCAAGCCCTTCAACAAGACCGCTCACCAGCGCCGGCATGATATTCACATAAAAGAGGCCGGCAGTGGTCAGGAAGGCCAGCAGCACGCTCGCAATATGGCCGTCAGGTGCCGCTACAGGAAAACGCGTCTTGTTGCCGGTATCAATCATTCGGTTACTCCACATACTTGGCTGACCTTGGCCAACTCTTTGACAGGTTCAGAGAAAGTAAAGTTGTAACCGTCACTGAAATAATAATAGACGCTGCCTCCGGGCAGCATCACCACCGTAATGCCGCCATAGCCTGAAAAGAAGGGCAGCCACGCATCGTCTGCGCAGCCAAGCGTGTCCTTGGCGTTCCAGCCCCAGAAGGCGTTATTGTAGCGAAGCGTGCTACTGCCTGCCTCAAGGCCTCGGTCCATCGGGTTGCGCTGCATGGCGCCATCAAGAAGGTCAGCATCGAGGGCATCTTCAAGGCGCTGGTCACGCCCGGCGAGGGCTGTGGCAAGGCGCGCGATATCATCCCTGTAAAATAGCATGCCATAACCGCTGAAGGGCTCAGGGTTAGCGCGTACTGTACGCCTGATTTCTTTTGTAAGCGGCCCCAGGTCAAGGGCCTGCCATAGCGGCGCCACCAGATCATCATAATAATCCGCGCCCTGCCCGCGACGTTTTCCCAGAAATCCGTTCATGGCCACGCCCAAAAGATAGGTATCCGACGTGTGATAAACCCAGGCCTCGCCGGGCCGACGTTTGCGCGGGAAGTAGCTGCAGGAAAACTCGGTCTTTTCGGCCGACGTGGTCACAAGGAAGAAAGGCAGATAGCCGTTTGATCCCTCGTCCACATGCGCGTCCGGGCTGACGTAATTACCTGTTGTCATATCGGCGAGATGCTCAAGCCTCACGCCGTGCCAACGGCGGCTATCGCACTGCGGAACATGGTGGCGCATCAGGGCATGCCTAGCACCGGGATACAGCTTCTCAAGCCGCATCAGGCCAATCCCGCCCGCAAGCGATTTGGCCAAGGAATAGGACGGCAATACCATGCTGTCGCAATAAGGATAGGTTCCAAAGCGCGTGTCGCAGCCGCCTACATAATGCGTGTCTTCATGCACAACGCCGTAGGCGGTCATATCCGTAGGATCGATGGTGCCTGCTTGGGCAAACACGGTCGCATCCGTACCTTCAAGCCTGGATAGAGGAGCCACAGGCATCCTGTTCGCGACTTCTTCTTCATACGCTTCACGTACCGTATCAGCGCCAGCGGGAGGCACACCTTGCCAAGCAGCATCATAGCTGCCCCACATGTTGAATTTTAAATAGCCGCAAGTTTCACTTGCCACCTGCAGCAGCACTTTCGACAGCTGCCCCGTGCCACTGATACGCGCTGTAAGCACACCGTTATGGATGCAGTTGGCATTCTTTTCCATAAACGCCATGGGCAGTGAGATTCGACTGTAGTCGCTATCATCCTGCCACACCGCACCGGGTGAAAAGACCAAGTCAAAATATGGGTGCGGCGACTTGATGATGCCGCGAACCACAGGCACGATGGCATCACCAGATTGCACCAGCCAGATGTCCATTGCTGGCAATCTTCTGACACGGTTTTTAGCGTTGCCCGTTATCCCGTCTGGGTCGTGCAGCACTTCAAAACCGCTGGCCACCTGCCCTCCTTTAAAGGTCAGGTGCCCGTCAATCAGTTGGTTCGTGGGTCGCGCGCCTTCCGGCGGCGCGAATGCTGAATAATCCAGCGGTTTGGTAAAAGCAGCACCGCCAAAAAGGCTATTAATGTCGCTTTGGGCAGCACATGATGTCAGCCCCACGAAGCCCAGAAAGGCTGCAACAGAAAGCGATATGACTTTGCCTATCCTCACAAAGCAACTCCGTGAGCCTCAAGACGTGCTTTGAGGGGAGCAAGCCCCTCGGCATGGTCTTTCCAGCGCCCGATAGACGACGCATAAATCGGTTGTCGCACCTGAGCGGCACTCGCGGTTGCAGAAGCGCTTGTGTTTTTGTGAAACGACAGGCAGGCCTCTTCGAACGGCAAGCCGCAATGGTCCAGCATTGCCCGAACATGTCCTTCGGTATCCGCGATGAGCCCTTCATAGGAAATATCCAGAATGCGCCCCGGCATCATCGTGTGCCAATGCACCATCAGCTTATGGTAGGCCACATAATAGTCCGCCAGGTCTTCAAGGCGGTAACTATAGGGATAGCCAAGGCGGAACAGCGTTTTATAAATGGCGAAACAGCTGTCCATCGGGTTCCGCGTCAGGTGAATGATCCGCGCGTTTGGCAGCGCCCGTGCGATCAAGCCGAGATAAAGGAAATTCGCCGGTGTCTTGTCCACCAGGAAGGCTTCGGGCTGACCGCGGGCTGCGGTACTCGCAAGATAAGCGTCACCCAAGGCTTTGAAATCCAGCTCTGCTGATTTTTCTATCAGATCTGTTTTGTTCTTGGCCGCGCCCGCATGCCGCATCAGAGACTGTGCGAAGTCGTGGATTTCACCAAGGCTGGCAACGCTTGAGTGCGAACTTAAAATCCGGTCCACCAGCGTTGTGCCCGTGCGCGGCAGCCCAACAATAAAGATGGGGCCAGGTTCATCGGACCGCGCCACACCAGCTTCGAAGAAGTCTGCGCCGAAAACGCGTTCGATATCCGCCATCGCATCTGTGTCAGTACTGACATGATAGGCCATCATGGATGCGCGCAGGTCCGCACCGCGCCTAAGGTGCGCGAAACTGGGGCCGGGTTCGCCAAGATCCTCATATTCCTTCGACAGCGCATAGAAAAGCTGCACAGCGCCTTTCATATCGGGCACACCGGATTTCAGAAGGCCTTCCATTTCGGCAATATGATTTTCCTGCCGCGTCCATTTTCTGAGCGTGGCGCGGTTATAGTAGGCGTCATAATCGTCTGGCTTCAGGCTGATCACCTGATCGAAAAGCGCCAGCGCTTCCTCAAGCCTGCCCACTGCCGTAGCCGCCGTGGCTAGGTTATAGAGGGCTTGGGCATCCGTGGGCGCAAGCTCGACCGAGCGCGCGAAACATTCATAGGCCAGATCATAAATCGCGAGATGTGTGTAAAGCTGGCCAACATGCAGCAGAAGATAGCTATCGTCCCACGCCAGGACACGAAGCCGGTTCAGCTCTGCGGTCGCGGCTTCAAGATCGCCCTTCTGGATCAGTGCCTGGGCGACCTTGAGGTGTGCGTGGAGATCATCGCCTGCCAGCTCAGTTACCTTCTGGAAACTGACCAACATACCGTCAAAATCCCCCGAAGCTTCCTGAACCCGCCCCAACCGACGCCACCCGTCGGGGTTGGCTGGATGCGTCTCTGCCAGAAGGCTTGCCAGGTCTCCGGCCTCAGCCAGACGGCGCTCCTTCATCAGGGCATCTATTTGTTGAAGTGCGGTCATGATTTCCACGGGCTCTCTCCGCTGCCTGGACACATATTGCGCCCAAGCATGCGGCAATTGAGGGTGGGAAGGGAAGCCCCTTCCCACTTGAGGCTTTAGAAGTTGTATCTGACCGCAAGGCCGAAGGTGCGTGGCAGCGTGATCTCGCTCTTGGCGCCACTCCCCAGATAGTTCTGGCTTGCGTCTGTACCCATGTAGGCTTCGCCATACACCGCGGTAACGCCGCGGTTGTTGAAGATGTTCTTGGCGAACAGCGTCACATCAACATCACCCTTGGTGAAGGTCAGGCCCGCGCCCCAGATGGAGAAGCCATCAAGCGTTGCGCCCAGGGTTTCACTATCATTGTTGATATAGTTCTGGCTGTTGCTTTGAACATAGCCATTCACCCGTGCCACCATCACAATATCACTGGTGATATCTGTGGTGTAATCAAACGCGATGTTCAGCATATGCTTGGGCACGCCGGTGAGACGGTTGCCATCTTCGGCAATCAGGCTGCCGGTCGGCGACAGGAAGTCGCTCGTCAGCTTGGCATCAGAGAAGGCGTATCCAAGGTTATAGTGCAGCGCGTTGCCGATATAGCCTTCAACTTCGGCTTCAATCCCGATCGAGCGGGCGCTGTCGCCGTTTGCAACAGTGAAGAAGCCCCAGTTACTGGTCGCAGTGTTGATCTGCGGGTTGGACCAATCCACATAGAAGCCGCTGACTGTATAGCGGATATCATTGGTCGCACCCTTGATACCAATCTCATAGTTACGGGTCGTGTCAGACCCGTAGGAGAGCCATCTTGGATCTTCGGCGAAGTTGCCCGTGAGCGGAACAGCTGTCGCACCACCGCGGCGGTAGCCTTCCGACACCGTTGCATAGATCATGGTGTCGTCGTTCACGTCATAGGACATGTTGAATTTAAACAGCGCATCCTTTTTGCCGGATGTCTCGCCCTCGATCACGGCAGCCGGGAACAGCGAGTTCCAGAAAGGCAGGTCAACGGTGGCATCAGCCGTGACCTTGCTATCGAAATAGCGGATGCCGGCAGTCAGGCTCAGCCTGTCTGAAACATCATAGGTGGCTTCACCAAAGAGAGCGGTTTCCTTGATCTTGGTTACACTGTCGAAATCGAAATCATTATCGATGTCGGAGTAGCCATAGCCATCAGACATCCAGCCGAAAACTGTGGACGCCCAGGCCTTGTAGCCCGCCAGCGTTGAGATCTGGTCAGCGGTCTGTTCCTGATCGTGATAATAGATGCCCGCAACCCAGTTGAACGGTCCGTCGCTTTGGGACACTAGGCGCGCTTCCTGGATAAAGGCTTCGTCGGAATAACCGCGGTCAGCCCGCGCCAGAGGACGCGGCGAGTTATAATAGAAGCCCGACAGCCAGTTTTTCTGGGCATAGAAGCCCGTGTTCTCGCTGACGGAACGGCCATCGCGCTCATAGTAGGAGGTTGACGAAGTGAGGGTCGCGAAGCCGAGATCTATGTTCATTTCAAGGCTTGCAAGTTCGAGATCCGAGTGGGAAGGCTCTAGTTGCACAGACCCGGCTTCATAGCGACCATACTCATCACCAAAACCGTCCAGGAAACCCTCTGCGGAGCCACGGCGAGCCCCCACTTCGTCACTTTGACGCGTGTATGTAAGCACTGCATCAAAGGCATCGCTTGGCGCAAACAGCGCGCTGACACGCAAGAAGTCGATATCCACCGTGTCGGCATCCTTGACCGACGTGAAGACCGCATCGGTGTCAGTAACATCACCAGGCACCACAGGCGCACCGTTCGCATCCAGTTCATAGACATTCACATAGTCGATAATACCGGCAGCATCGATCTTGCTGCCCACCACGCGAAGCGCCAGCGTGTCACCAAGCGGGATGTTGGCGATGGCTTCGCCGCTCCAGCTTAGGCTACTGGAGCCTGCTGTGGTCGTCAGCGTACCGCCAACAGACCCTTCGAATTCGCCCAAAACCGGCTTGTTCGTGATATAGCGAACCGCGCCCCCAAGCGAGCCGGAACCATAGAGCGTACCCTGCGGGCCGCGCAGCACCTCAACGCGCTCAAGGTCGCTCATCATCATGTTGCCGAACACCGGCGTGTCGTTGATGTAGGTGGCAACCGTTGGCGCGCTGGTTACAGGTACGTCAGAGCGGTTGGCGCTATCCACGCTCAGGCCACGGATACGGATGCCGTTCACCTGGCCCGCGTTCCGCGCGCCCTTGTCGCTGACGGCCACGCCAGGAATGTTGCGCAGCAGTTCAGAGGCATCAATTACCTTGGCAGCGTCAATAGCAGCGCCAGAAACCGCAGAGATATTGTAGGGGATATCCTGAACCGACTGGCTACGACGGGTCGCCGTAACCATGATTTCCTCAAAATTAAGCTCTTCAGCCGCCGTATCCTGTGCAGTTGCCACCGGAGCAACAATTGCGGACAGGGCTGTGGTTGAAAGCAAAGCGAATGTTGAAACTGTACCCATAGCCTTCATGGCTATTCCTCCCATTTCGATGTCATTTGACAAATTTATGGCAGGCTAATTTTTTATAGTCAACTATCTTTTTATCTATGACTATTTTTTTAGTTGACTAAAAGTTATTCAAATCTCGTAAGCACCCACAATCATTGCCACATCCACCGCAATGGCCTTGTGCAGCTCTTCCACCGTCATTTCCTTCAAATAAACGAAGTTAAGGAAATGAATGCGTTCCATCCGCGTCAGCAGAAAAGCAAGCTGATGCATATCAACGCCAGCACGCAGTCTCCCCTGTTCCTGATATTTGGTCAGTACGCTTTCGATGGCTGTCCCCAACCCGCTTGCAATGGTTTCAAGATACCGCGGCGCTACCTCTGGGTCCGGCGCGGTTGCCACGAACGCAACCACATGGCCCCACAATTCGCGCGACAAGGCCGACAAAGTATCGTTGACGTTGGAATGGATAACCTTGGCCACCAACTCAGACGGCGTATGATCTCCCGTCTGCTTGGAGAAGTCATCCTGCGCTTCTTCGATTCCTTCTTCGCCGCGCGCCACCAGCGCCAGCAACAGGTCGCCCTTTGTGCCATAGTAATTATAGACAGTTGGAGCCGACACCATCGCCCTTTCGGCGATTTCTTCTATTGTGGTATCGGCAAACCCTTTCTCAACGAACAGGTCCGCTGCTGCCTTTTCAATAAGTGCACGGCGCTGCGCTTTCTGTCTTTCCCTGAGCCCCACCATGGTTTTCTCCAGTCCCTCTTTTAAATTCTTAACTCACATATTTTTTTATAGCTGCATAAAATATTTTTGCAACCCACGGACATAGGGTTACCATCAATTAGGACAGCCTTGCCAACAGGACCATGGGGCGCCAGTGCCCTGCGCACCTCTCAGGAAGCAAGGTTGGCATGCACCAATTTTATGATCTGATTGTCGCGCCAGCGCTTCTGGTAAACCATCCCGAACGAATAACTGATACTAGGGCTGAATGGCTTGATAACCGTACCTTCCCCCACACAATCCGCTGCCGTGATAGGGTTCATCACACTCAGCCCCACGCCGTTTTCCACCAGGCTGCAAATGCTGGCGATATTCGCCTCTGTCTTAGCGGCCAGGCTGATCTGCCTTTCCTCAATCAGCTTCAGCACCTTGTCCGCAGCAATATTGGGCTGGTTGGCAAAAATCATGTGCTGGCCCGCCAGATCATCCACAGAAACCGTTTTCTTTGACGCAAGGGCATGTCCTTGTGGCATGACGCAAACAGCCTCTGTCTGTGCGATCCGGTCGGTCTGCAGTTGTTCGCTCGATATCGGCATGGTGACAAAGCCGACATCGAATTGCCCGGCCTCCACGCCGCGCACCACCTCAGGCGTCGACATAATATCGAAATAGACGTTCAGCTTGGCGTTGTCCTTGAGCATGCTGGCAACCAACCGTGGGACAAAACCAAAACCCAGCCCAGGAATTGACGCAATGCGAATGCGCGACACGCCAAATTCCCTCAGCGCAAAAATGCTATGCTTCAGCTCATCCAGATTGAACATCAGACCCAGAATCGCCTTGTAAAGCTCCTCTGCTTCAGGCTTGGCGACCAGCCTGTTCTTGTCACGAATGAAAAGCGAAAGCTCCAGATTTTCCTCCAGCACCGCGAGCGACCGGCTGACGCCAGACTGCGTAATTCCAAGCGCTTTCGCGGCCTTGGTGGCAGACCCGGTTTCATACAGGGTTTTGAAGATCGTCAGAGACTTGAGAGACGTAAGATTGAGCTCAGGCATAATAGATACTCATGATATGATGTAAAATTATCATATGTTGTTATACCCTACCCTTCAAGTGTATATTCATGCCCAATATCCGGCAGAGTCGCCGCGGGGGGGGGTGACGACCACTGCAGATACATAATTCAGGAGGCCCGATGGAAACCGAAGACAATCACCGCAGAGGCGTAGGCATTATTGGTGCTGTAAGCGTTGTGCTGTTCCTCCTGGTTGCCATTGGCGTACAGGTTTTTGTTCTGGGAAACACCGGCTCCACGCAGGTTACCCTTATCATCGTCACGGCCTTCGCGACCATTGTCGCCATGGCAAGCGGATACAGCTGGCACGAAATCCAGAACGCCATCCTTTATGGCTGCAACATGGCAATGCTGCCGATGATGATCCTGATGATGGTTGGGCTTCTGATCGCAAGCTGGACAGCCGCCGGCACCATCCCTGCGCTGATCTATTTCGGCATAAAGCTTCTGAACCCCGATTATTTCCTGTTTTCCGCCGCCCTGATCTGCTCCATCGGCTCACTGTCTACCGGCAGCAGCTGGACAACAGCAGCAACCTTCGGCGTTGGCTTCATGGGCATTGGGCTGGGGCTTGGCATCCCCCCTGAATATACAGCGGGCGCTGTTATTTCCGGCTCTATCTTCGGGGACAAGATGTCGCCGCTTTCCGACTCCACCAATCTCGCATCAGCCGTAGCGCAGGCGGAGCTGTTCGACCATATCAAGAGCATGATCTACACCACTGTGCCCGCCATTTTGATTGCACTTGTCATCTATCTGGTAATGGGGCTCATGTTCGACAGTAGCGCTATCGTGAATGACACCAAGGTACAATCCATCCTGGACGGCATCTCCGGCACTTTTTCGCTTAATCCCATAACGCTGTTGCCGCCTGTGCTGGTCGTGGTGCTGATCATGCGGAAGATGAGCGGGCTCGCAGTCATGATCATCGCCTCCCTTGTGGGCATGGCACTGGCTACCGGCCTGCAGGGATACACACTGGATCAGATGCTTGTGTTCATGAACTTTGGCTTTGAATCTTCGGTCGGCATCCCGGAAGTGGATAAGATCCTGTCGGGTGGCGGACTGCAGAACATGATGTGGACCGTGTCGCTTGGTTTCATTGCGCTTTCGATGGGCGGCGTGATGGAAAAAACCGGCATGCTGGAAGTGATCCTGACCAAAATCCGCCACCTGGTGCATTCCACCGGCGGGCTGGTGGTCACCCACGTCTTTTCATCCTTTGCCGTAAACCTTCTGTCTGCCAGCCAGTTCATGGCGCTTATCATTCCGGCCCGGATGCTGGTGCCGGTATATCGGGCGCAAAAACTGCTGCCCCAGGTTTGTTCCCGCGTCAGCGAGGATTCCGCCACCGCCACGTCGCCGCTGGTGCCTTGGGGGCTCGGCGGAGTTTACTACACGTCGGTACTTGGCGTCGCGACGCTGGACTACCTGCCCTACACCTTCTTTGGCTTGATTGTGCCTGCGGTTACAATTGTGTTTGCCCTTACAAACACATGCATGTTCCGCGAAGGCGATATCGAGAGCAAAAGAACCTATTCCTCTGTCCCCGCGGAATAAGTACCGCCTGGAGTTTTTACGCGAATGAGCAAGAAAGCAACTATCGAAGAGGCGATTTCACAGGTACCGAATGGTGCGACCGTCATGGTGGGCGGGTTCGGCCCTCCCGGTACCCCTTTCAGCCTGCTGGATGAACTGTTAAGGCAGGGTCAGACAGGGCTTACACTGGTCAAGAATGACGCCAACGAACAAGGTCTTGGCATCAGCCGCCTGATCGAAGCCGGTCAGGTTGACAAGCTGATCACCACCCACATCGGGCTGAACAAGAAAATTGTCGAAATGATGAACGATGGCAGCCTGCAGGTATCCTTCTTCCCGCAGGGCATCCTGGCGGAAAAAATCCGCACCGCAGGGTCTGGCAGCTTCGGGTTCCTGACCGATATCGGCCTTCATAGCGAAATCACCAATCCCAAGGACGTGATCGAATGGCAGGGCCGCAAGGTGAAGGTAGAATCTGCGCTTTACGCCGATGTCGCCCTTATCCACGCACACCAGGCTGACCTTTTCGGCAACCTCCAGTACCGGGCAACGGCCATGAACTTCTGTCCACTGATGGCTATGGCGGCTGACGTAGTAATCGCAGAAACCCCCAACCTGGTGACACCCGGCACCATCGTGCCCGAGACGGTGCACACGCCTTCCGCCTTTGTCACGTCGGTTGTGAAGGTTGACACAAGCGGTAACGAATATGGCCTGATGGAGGGACGCTATGAGCCTTGATCGCATTTTGACACGCGCGGCGCAGGAAATCTGCGATGGCCAGACCGTCAATCTGGGCATTGGTCTGCCAACCATGCTGGTGAACCATCTGCCACCCGAACGGGACGTAATGATCCATTCTGAAAACGGCATTCTGGGCTCGGGCGCCAAAGCCACGCACGAAACCGCTAACCCGTCGCTGATTGATGCGGGCGGCACCTATATCACTTCACGTCCCGGCGCCGCCTTTTTCGATAGCGCTGTGTCGTTTGCCATGATCCGCCGGTCCAAACTGGACCTGTCTGTGATGGGCGCGTTCGAGGTGGACCAGGAAGGCAACCTGGCCAACTGGAAAATCCCTGGAAAATTTTCGCCCGGCATCGGTGGCGCCATGGAACTGGCGCAAAAAACCAGGAACATCCTGATTTTGTGCACACACCAGGACAAGCACGGCAACTCGAAGATTTTGAAGAAATGCACCCTGCCACTGACCGCGGAAAAGTGCGTGACCCGCATCATTACAGATATGGCAGTGATGGATGTCACGCGGGAAGGCCTGCTGCTCAAGGAAATCGCAGACGGACTGACAATCGAACAAGTGGTTCAGGCCACAGATGCTGACCTTATCCTGGGCGAAGAGATTGGGAGATTTTAAATGATCACAGCAACCGAACAGAAAATCCTCGAGAGCTGCGACACCATCTTCCCGCGCGTCATCGATTTCACCAAGGATATGGTCAAGCAGTATGGCGTATTGAACCAGGAAGAAGGCGTTCTGGATGTTGTCGAACGCCAGATGAAAGACCTGAACCTGCCCGTTCAGCGCGTACCGATCGACGTCAAGCGCCTTGGCAAGCATCCCCTGTTCGCCCCTGTTGAATGGGGTTATGACAAGAAATATAATCTGGTCTCTCCCCTCAACCCTGGCGCGGACGGCAAAACGCTGGTGCTGAACGGCCATCTGGATGTGGTGGACGCAACGCCGTTCAGCATGTGGTCCCGACCCCCGAATGAGCCCTGGGAGAAGGACGGCTGGCTTTATGGTCGCGGCTCCGGCGATATGCAGTCGGGTGTGGCGGCAATGATTTATGCCGTGCATGCCATCAGCCACGCAGGCTTTGATATCCAGTCTCCTCTGACCATCCAGGCAGTGGTTGAGGAAGAATGCACCGGCAACGGCGCGCTGGCCTGCCTTGAGCGCGGCTATGATGGTGACTTTGTTCTGATCCCGGAACCATTCGGCCCGCAGATATTCGCGGGACAAGTGGGTGTGTTGTGGTTCAAGGTTGGAATTGAAGGCACGCCTGTGCACGTGCTGGACACGTCAGCTGGCGAAAATGCGATCCAGAAACTTCAGCTTCTGATCCCCTTCCTGCAATATCTTGAAGCCGAGCTTAATGAGAAATACCGCACGCCGCCCTATGACGAGTTTGACCATCCCTTCAATCTGAACATCGGCAAGTTCAACGGTGGCAACTGGGCATCAAGTGTGCCTTCCTACGCCGAAATGGAAGCCCGCATTGGCTTCCCTCCGGGCATGGCGGCATCAGAAATCATGCAGATGGTCAATGACTGCATTGAAGGCGCGACGAACAAGCTTGCGGCCTTCGCGGGCAAGAAACCCAAACTGCGCTTCCACGGCTTCCGTTCGGAAGGGCACTTGGTTGACCTCAAGGACCCGGGCATCAAGCTTCTGTCCAGCTGCCATCATGCGCTGACAAACGCCGAGCCCGAGCGCTTCTATGCCACCTGCACTACCGACCTTCGCGCCTTCCATTTCTATAACAAGACGGCAGGCACCTGTTATGGCCCCGTGGCACAACGCATCCACGGTGTGGATGAATGCGTGGACATCGAGTCCATCCGCCAAACGCTGAAGACCTATGCGCTCTTTATCAGCCGCTGGTGTGAAATCGGAAAATCATGAATACTGTGTTTTCAGCAAATGCGCCCAAAAGAAAATCGGGACGCGTGTTTTTGAAAGGTTAGCTGCATGAGTTTTGTGGCACATCGTTCTCTCAAGGAGACTTACCGCAAGGCAGTTCGCGGTGAAGGCATTTATGTTTTTGACGCTGACGGCAACAAATATCTGGATGGGTCTTCAGGCGCGGGCGTCTCTTGCCTTGGGCACAGCAATGAGCGCGTCATCAGCGCCATCAAGGAACAGGCCGAAAAGCTGTGCTTCGCAAGTTCGGTTTTCTATACCAATGACCCGACCGAAGAACTGGCCGCAGTACTGGCGAAAGGCGCACCCGGTGACCTGAAATACGCCACCTTCGGATGCGGCGGATCGGAGCAGGTTGAAGGCGCTCTCAAGATCGCGCGGCAATATCATGTGGACCGGGGCGAGCCCTCGCGCACCATCATGATCGCCCGCAGGCAAAGCTATCACGGCATGACCCTGGGTACGCTCAATGTTGGCGGGCACATAGGGCGGCGGCAGCTTTATACGCCCATGTTTGCGCCCACACACCTGATTGCGCCCCACTATGCCTACCGCGAGCGGCGCGAAGGCGAAACAGCCGCAGCATACAGCCTGCGTGTCGCCAACGAGCTTGAAACAAAGATCCTCGAACTTGGGCAGGAAAACGTCGCGGCCTTCATCGCAGAGCCCGTCGTGGGGGCCACCAACGGCTGCGTGGCCGCAGATGACGTTTACTTCAAGCGCATCCGGGAAATTTGCGACCAGTATGGCGTCCTGCTGATTCTTGACGAGGTCTTCTGCGGCATGGGCCGAACCGGCACGCGCCATGCCTGCGAGCAGGACAGCGTGCTGCCTGACCTTCTGGTTATGGCAAAGGGCCTGGGCGGTGGATACCAGCCGATCAGCGCGCTGCTGATCTCGGAAAAGATCATCAATGCCGTAAAGGACGGGCGCGGCTATATCGCGAATGGCCATACCTATATGAACCACCCGCTCAATTGCGCGGCAGGCCTCGCGGTGCAGCAGGAGATTGCCGACCGGGATTTGATCGCCAATGTCGCCAAGCAAGGCGCCTACCTGCGTGCCCGGCTTGAAGAAAGCTTCGGGCAGCATGCCCATGTAGGTGATATTCGTGGTCGTGGCCTGATGCAGGCGCTCGAATTCGTCGTGGACCGGGAAACAAAGGAACCCTTCCCACCTGAAAAGCAGCTTTGGGCCAAACTACAAAAGACGGCCATGACACACGGCCTGATGTGTTACCCCAACGGCGGCACCATCGACGGCATCAAGGGCGACCATGTGATTCTGGCCCCGCCCTACATCATTTCTGAAGCCCAAGTGGATGAAATGGTCGAAAAGCTTGAAAAGTCAGTCGCACAAACGATAAATCAGCTCTAGGTTAGCGCATGGGGTTCGCCCCATGCCACATCACCAGAGGAACTGTGCACGACTTATGGACCGGAAAGCCCTGACATTTTGGCATGAGTGCCTTGGCGACATTCTGCGCGAAAGCGATGATGATAAGGCGCTGTCTGGACTTGTCGCCCACCTCAAGGGACTGTTCCGGTCAAATAGCGTCATCCTGATGATCTACCGGGCGGACAGCAGCCCCGTGTTCCTGCATAACGACACCGGCCACAACTGGCGCAAAAATAATTTCGACGACTATATCGCCGCCTTCTATATCCTGGACCCCTTCTATCAGGCCGCGCTCAGCCTCAAGGAAGACGGCCTGTTGGGGCTTGAAGAAATCACGCCGCCAGACTTCCACAAAAGTGAGTATTTCGAAGCCTGGTACCAGCAATCAGGCCTCAATGACGAAGTCAATTTCATGGCTCGCCTGAAAGACGGCAATGTAGTTGCCCTTTCGCTCGCCCGCACAATTGATGCCCCGCGTTTTTCCCAAAAGGACTTGGAAGACATGCGCATGATCGCGCCCGTTGTATGCGGCCTACTGGCCACGCGTTGCAGTGGCGGCCACAAGGAAACCGAAAAGGGGAAGCGACTGCATGCTGAACTGCAGTCTGCCCTTGGAGCTTTTGGCCGCGACATCCTCACCCCGCGCGAATTTGAAATCATGCAGATGCTGATGCACGGCCACCCTGCACGGTCTGTCGCCGACCGCCTGAATATCTCCATGGAAACCGTGAAGGTCCACCGCAAGCGCATTTATGCCAAGCTGGATATCGGCACCCATGCCGAGCTGTTCTCGTTGTTCCTTGCGGCCCTTGAGGGTACAGACACCGCGTCCGGCGAGGACCCGCTCAAGGCTTACCTGGGTCCTTAGTCTACCCATCCCCCCAAGGGGGTATTTCCCAAAATCGCGACTTGCGCGACACTCACCAGAATTCCATGGGAGTATCTGGTGACTATGCTGAATATAGAAAACAAATCCCTGCTGCGTGAAAGCGGGGCCACAAGTTTTGAAGTGACAAACCCAGCCACGGGCGATGTGATCGCCAGCGTGACGGACATGAATGAGGCAGACGTGCTGGCCGCGATTGACCGCGCCGAAGTCGCCCTGCCCGCATGGCGCGATGCCCTGGCCAAGGAACGGGCCGCAGCGCTGATGCGCTGGTACGACCTGATCATGACGAACCAGGAAGACCTGGCACAGATCATCACTGCTGAATGCGGCAAGCCGCTGGCGGAAGCACGCGGCGAAGTGGCCTATGGGGCCAGCTTCATCCAGTGGTTTGCGGAAGAGGCAAAGCGCGTATACGGCGACATGGTGCCCGCAACGCTGCCCAACAAGCGGATCATGGTGATCAAGCAGGCGATCGGTGTCGTGAGCGCCATCACGCCCTGGAACTTCCCGGTGGCGATGATCACCCGCAAGGTGGCGCCTGCAATGGCCGCAGGCTGCACGGCGATTGTGCGCCCTGCTGAAAGCACGCCGCTGTCTGCCATCGCGCTTGAAGTGCTCGCACTTGAAGCCGGCATTCCAGCGAATGTGCTGCAGGTCGTGACGTCAGAAAAACCGCAAAAGGTTGGCGAAATCCTGACCACACACCCAACCATCCGCAAGTTTTCCTTCACTGGCTCAACCGCCGTTGGCAAACAGCTTCTGGTGCAGTGCGCCAGCACGGTCAAGAAAGCCTCGATGGAACTGGGCGGCAACGCACCTTTCATCGTATTTGATGACGCCGATATCGACGCCGCTGTCGCCGGTGCCATGGTCAGCAAATACCGCAATGCAGGGCAAACCTGCGTGTGCGCGAACCGCTTCTATGTGCAGGACGGCGTTTATGACGCCTTTGTCGAGAAGTTCGCCGCAGCTGTGGAAAAGCTGAAGGTGGGTAACGGTGCCCATGACGGCGTTACCTGTGGGCCGCTGATCAATACGGCTGCTGTCACGAAAGTGACCGGCCTTGTTGAGGGCGCGGTTGAAGCCGGAGCCAAAGCAGTCACCGGCGGCATGCGCCACGATGCCGGCGACAACTTCTATGCCCCAACCGTGCTTCGGGACGTTCGCCACGACATGGCGATCACCCAGGCCGAGATTTTCGGCCCGGTGGCACCTGTTTATCGCTTCACGGACGAAGCTGAAGTGGTTGCACAGGCCAACGACACGCCTTACGGCCTTGCCGCTTATTTCTATGCCCGCGACCTCGGGCGCGTGTTCCGGGTAATGGAAGCGCTGGAGTACGGCATGGTGGGCATCAATGAAGGCATCATCTCAACCGAAGTGGCGCCCTTTGGCGGCGTCAAGGAAAGCGGGCTGGGGCGCGAAGGGTCGCGCTACGGCATCGATGACTATCTTGAAATCAAATACTGTCTGTTAGGAGGCCTTTAATATGAGTAACGCAGACCTTTGGGCGCGCCGCGAGGCCGCCGTTGCCCGCGGCGTTGGCACCATGCACGCCCGCTTCACCTCGCACGCCAAGAACGCGGTTCTGTGGGACGTTGAAGGCAATCGCTATATCGATTTCGCCACAGGCATCGCCGTGAACAACACCGGCCACAGCGATCCGCGTATTGTTGAGGCGGTCAAGGACCAGCTCGATAAATTTTCACACAGCTGCTACCAGGTAAACCCGTATGAAAGCTACATCGCGCTTGCGGAAAAGCTGAATGCGGCAGCGCCTGGCGACACGCCGAAGAAATCCATTTTCCTGACAACTGGCGCGGAAGCCGTTGAAAACGCGGTGAAAATCGCGCGCGCAGCGACTGGCCGCCCCGGCATCATCGCCTTCAAAGGCGGCTTCCATGGCCGCACCATGATGGGCATGGCGCTTACGGGCAAGGTGGCACCATACAAGATCGGCTTCGGGCCGTTCCCGTCAGACGTGTTCCACGCGCCCTACCCGATCGAGTATCACGGCATCACCGAAGCAGACAGCCTGAACGCGCTCGACGCCCTCTTCAAGGCGGATATCGAGCCATCCCGCGTGGCGGCCATCATCCTTGAGCCTGTGCAAGGCGAAGGCGGCTTCTATGCGGCCAGCCCATCCTTCATGCAAAGCCTGCGCAGCATTTGTGACGAACACGGCATCATGCTGATCTGTGACGAAATCCAGACCGGTTTTGCCCGCACAGGCAAACTGTTCGCGACTGAGTACAGCGGCGTGGAGCCTGACCTGATGACTGTGGCCAAAGCCATGGCTGGCGGCTTCCCGATCAGCGGCGTTGTGGGCAAGGCCCATGTCATGGATGCGGCTGCACCCGGTGGCCTTGGCGGCACTTATGGCGGTTCCCCGCTTGGCTGTGTGGCAGGCCTCAAGGTGATGGAAATCAT
Source organism: Kordiimonas lipolytica (assembly GCF_042651265.1). Classification (GTDB taxonomy): domain Bacteria; phylum Pseudomonadota; class Alphaproteobacteria; order Sphingomonadales; family Kordiimonadaceae; genus Kordiimonas; species Kordiimonas lipolytica. The sequence continues at coordinate 57,663 of NZ_JBHSCR010000005.1, forward strand.
CGAACAAGACGGCCTGTGCGACCGCGCGAATGAGATTGGTGATCTGTTCAACAAACGGCTGACCTCACTGCAGGCAGAACTGCCGAATGTGATCGGCAATGTGCGCAATCTTGGCGCCATGATCGCCATGGAACTGGTTGAGGATGGCGACGCCAACAAGCCAGATGCGGCCCTGACCGGCGCGCTTGTGAAGGCAGCCGCCGAAAACGGCCTGATCCTTCTGAGCTGCGGTGTCCGCGGCAATGTGATCCGCTTCCTGCCAGCCCTGACTGCACCAACCGCGGTGCTGGAGGAAGGCTTGGACATCCTCGCAACTACCCTCAAGAACCTGGCTGCCAAATAGGCAAGCTTAGCGTTCCCTCACTTGGCCCCGGACTGCCCCTCAAGGTAGTTCGGGGTTTTTGTTGTTTGGAAGAAAGGGAGCATGTGCCGGCACTTCCCTTTGCGACAAATGGGATGGCAGCTTAGGCAAGCCGCCGACACATGCGGTATCTGGAGATATATGCCCGCCATCGAAAGGGGGTGGGGAAGATTGTGGCGACACCGGATCAAAACGAAGACAAGGCGCCACCAAGGCATATCTCCAAATAGGCAGCCCCCACACCGCAACTCTGGTGAGGGCCGGAACGGGATGAGACGGGAATGGCCTTCAAACCCGCCTCAGAGATTACCCTTGTTTAAAAGGCATACCGAACTCGGACATAATATGTCCCGCCATTGATGCCCATAGGGGAGAATTCCGGATACTTGGCGCCCCAGGCACTTTTGGTGTCAAACAGCGCGTCTGTACCAAGAAGTGTTGTCATTGGCAGGCCTTCGTCTGGAACCTCGTCCGGGAAGTTGTTGAAGATATTGCTTGCGCCAACAACAAGTTCCACATTTTCGGTGACATTATAGCCAACCTCCAGGTCAAACGTCATTTCTGCGCCAGGCACCATGTCCGTGAAGGAAATGTGGCCGTTGTAGTAGGAGCCGAAATGGTTGGCCCGCACAAGCGCGCGCCATTTGTCGTTCACGTGGTTGATGGTGAAGTTGCCGCGGATGGCTGGTGTGCCGTCCTCAATGGTGCGGATACGCAGTGGGTCTAGGCTTGCGGATTCCTTCACCTTGGTGCTGGTCCAGTTACCGGCGAGCGAGAAGGACGTCGTGCCATTACCCATTTCCACGGAATAGGTCGCAACAACATCAATACCTTTTGTGTTGGTTTTGAAGTCATTGAAATAGTACCGCAGATTAGCGAAATCCGGACTATCCACATCAAAGAAAGGCGACAGGGAAATACGGTCATCGATCGTAATGTCGAAATAGTCAACCGTAAGGTCGATGTCACCCAGGGACATGACAGTACCAACCGTGAAGCTGGTTGATGTTTCCGGCTGAAGCTCGGTGCCGCCAACGCTGACCGCCAGTGGATCAGTTGGCGGAACGATACCGCTCAGGGTGATATTACCTGCATCCAGAAGCGAGCTGATGTTCCGCACATTCGCCTGGCCCGGCGTTGGCGCGCGGAAACCTGTTGAGAAGGACCCACGCAGCCCTACGGTATCCGTAACATCCCAACGGGCAGCCAGTTTTGTATTGGTTGTGGAGCCAAAGCCGTCGAAATCTTCCCAGCGTACGGCTCCTGTCAGCAGCAGGCTGTCGGTAACCTGTGCTTCAAGATCAAGATAGGCCGCGATGTTGGAACGCGACGCACTACCGGCTGCCGCAGCGTTCACACCGGCATAGCCTTGCGATGACCCACCAAAACCAAGTTCGCCATAAGGGCCCACAGAATAGGAATGCAGGTGGCCCGCGATCGACTCAAACTCTTCACGGCGATATTCCAGCCCAAAGGCAACCATCAAGTCGTCCGCAAGGCTGTCCATCGCCACAGGATAGGTGAAATCAGCGTTCAGGTTTGTCTCGTTTTGCACGAAAGCGCCGGCACTCATTTCCGTGGCTGAATCAGGTCCATAGGATGCATTGTAGGAATCTACAATAAAGCCCGTCTTGTTGCGGCCATAGCTTGCACTGATGTCATATGTCAGGCCGTTATCCAACTCGCCTTCAACGCCAGCCACCATGGAATAGTCGGTCACGGTGCCCGTCAGAGACGGTGTGAAACCACCAGGATAGACCTTGAAGAGAGACCAGCAGTTGGCCGACAAGCCTTGCAAACCAGCGAGATCGTTTGCTGCTACAGTCGGACATGTTTCGCCGCCGTCACCGTCAAGGTCGATAATCGCAGCATTTTCTCCAAACGTGTATACGCCATCACGGCTAAGCACAGGACGGTGGTATAGGCCGTTCGTGGCTTTTTTCTTGGCATAGTTACCAAAGGCATAGAAGCGCGTGGTATCACTGATGTTCACGCCCATATTGACGACAGACTTAAAGTCATAGTGAACGCGCGGCGTGCCCCAAACCTGTGCCGGGTTTGGCACATCTGAGAAGCCGAGTGATGCGGCTTCAGCCGCCGCTGCGGTTTGAACGGACCGGTCTGTCGGGTCGCTCTCGCCATAGGATGCGCTGATATTGATGAAGCCGTCAGAGCCAAGCTCAAAACCCTTGTTGGCGGAAATCAGAAGATTGTCGCCATCGCCTTCATAAGTGCTGCCAACCTTGGCTTCAATGGACCCCGCCTCTGTATCGTCCTTGAGGCGGAAGTTGATAACACCCGCGATCGCGTCAGAACCATACTGCGCCGCGGCACCATCCCTCAGCACCTCAACCTGCTTCAGGGCGATCGTCGGGAATACAGAAATATCCGGCCCCTGGGCACCGTTGGATTCACCCGCCGTATAGAAGTTGATCACAGCAGAGCGATGACGACGCTTGTTATTGAGCAGCACAAGCGTGTGGTCCGCAGCCAAGCCACGCAGGCTGGCAGGTCGCACGAAGGTAGACGCATCACTGATAGGCTGTGCGCTTACGTTATAGGACGGCACGACCGTACGTAGCAGGTTGCTGATGTCATTGTCGGCCTGGCTTTCGAAATCCCTGCCGGAAATCACATCGATCGGCGCTGGCGAACTGAGAGCCGAGCGGCCTTGGGAACGCGTACCGACCGTTACGATCTCTTCAAACTGAAAGGCGGACTGATCCGCTTTTTCTTCTGTTTCCTGATTATCCTGCGCGTACGCAGCACCCGCGGCCACCCCAGCCATCAGCGCCACTGCAGACGCAGTATTCATTACACGCGAAACCACCTTTTGGTTGCGCTTCCACTTCACATTCCAAGTCACTTGCTTTCCTCCTTACCTGAGCGCATCCGCTGTTTTCTGCGGACTTTCAGGAAGAGAAATATAACGGCGGGGCTTAAATCATGACAAGATATGATCGATTTTCATAATTCAATGATATTTTATCATGATATGTTTTGATGCTATAAGGCCTCAATACAAATGCCCCTCCCCGGAAGAAATCGAAGGCTTACTGCCGCGCAGAACCAAGCGAACAAAACTGTATCGGCTTTCTCAACTTGCTTTGTGAATATCAAGACCTGAGGAAGAAGAACCACGGCAAGGGAGGACGAGACTTTGCCCTCCCAGCGTATGGCTCATGTCAAACGAAATCGATATGCTTGTAGAACGGCATTTCACGAAGCCGTTTGCCGGTCGCTGCAAAGATAGCATTCGCAAGAGCAGGCGCCGCGGGCGGCACTGGCGGCTCGCCAATGCCCCGGATCTTGGGAGAATTCTCAAGCCCGCGGACAATGATTTCCGGGCACTGGTGAAGCCGCATGGCTTCATGGTCATAGAAATTCTGTTGCTCTGCCATACCGTCGGAATAAGTGATCTCGCAGTTCATGGCGTGTCCAAGCCCGAACACGACACCGCCCTTGACCAGATTGTCAAAGTTCACGGGATCGATCACCCGGCCGACATCAGCTGCCACATAGACCTTGTCAATCCTGATGCCATATTCCGTGTTGGTGACTTCCACCACTTCCGCAACCGGCACACCGAAGCTTTCAACGAAAGCCACACCCCTGCCCCGGTTTGGGCCCAGGTCACTGCCCCAGCTTGACATCTCCCCCACCGCTTCAAGCACACCGCGCGCGAGCGGCTCAGCGCACAGACGAATGCGCTCCTCCAGCGGATCAGCGCCCGCAGCATGGATCAGCTCATCAAGGAAACAATCAGCAAAAAATCCGTTTGTAGATGCCCCTACTGACCGCCAACTGCTGACAGGCGCCAGGCCATCTGTGCGGTAGCCTGTCATGCGGAAATGCGGCAGGTCGTATGGGATATTCCAGGCGCCAGCGGCGATCTGCCGATCCGCACCCGGAGGGGCCACCTGGTTCTGGCGCGGCAGTTGGGACGCCTGAACAGACGGGCTGGCGATACCCAGGTCATAGGCCTCTATTCTGCCGTCCTTGACCACACCCCGCATCCGTCCCATGGAAATTTGGCGCGGGAAATCGTGGGCGAAGTCTTCTTCGCGGCTGTATGTCAGCTTCACCGGCGTGCCGCGCATGGCCATGGCAACCTCAGCCGCGCGCTTGACATGCTCGTCCTCCAGCCGGTGGCCAAAGCTGCCGCCCGCATATTGGTTGTGAAGCCGCACCTGGCTTGGCTCCACGCCCACAATCTGGGCCACATTGGCCTGCACGAAGCGCGGCAACTGAGCCGCCGTCCAGACATCCACACCACCATCTGTCACCAGCACTGTCGCCGAAATCGGCTCAAGCGGTGCGTGGGCGACATAGGGTGCACGGTATTCGGCCTCAATCACATCTGCGTCCGCAAGCGCTGCTTCTACGTCCCCCTCCTCGCGCCAGACATTATCCACATGCTCTTCCGTGAAGCTGTTCGATAGCAGGTCCCAGTGGCCTTCCATCTCAGCCGGGTAGCTCACCGGGCCCCAGTTACAGTCGATAGCGTTCGCCGCCTGAATGGCGCGCCACGTGTTGTCCGCCACTACGGCGACACCGCCCGAAACGCGCATGATTTTCTTCACGCCCCGCATACCCTCAGCAGCAGCGGCATCATAGCTGACAAGCTCACCACCCTGGCGCGGGTTCAATTTGACTGTCGCGTGCACCATGCCGTTAAATTCGAGGTCGATGCCGTAGGTCAGCGTACCGGTGGATTTCGCGACGATATCAAGGCGTTGCTGCGGCTTTCCAATGTAACGCCATTCGCCGGGCTCACGCAGGCTGACATCCGTAACGGGTTCTATTTGGCTCGCGGCTGCCGCCAACTCTTCATAGGGCACACGTGTGCCATCCGGCAGCACAACAGTGCCCGCATCGGTCTTGAGCGCGCTTATTGGCACGCCCGCCTGTTTTGAAGCGGCTTTCTTCAGCGTTTCGCGCGCCACTGCCCCTGCAAGACGCAGCTTGTCAAATGAGTCCGGCACAGCACTTGAGCCACCCGTTACCTGCGCCCCCATCAGCTTGATCACACCGCCCATCACATCGCGCATGGTCTCTGCTGCGAAGCTTTCGTCCGTGGACATAAAGGGTACTGCCTCTGTCGCGAGCGCGGTGTTATAATAGGCTGGCGCTGGATCCCCGGGGCTTACCCTCACCTTCAGCGGATCAACGTCCAGTTCTTCAGCAATCAGCATGGCCTGCATGGAGCGAACACCCTGCCCGATATCTGCGTGGGGCGCGATCAGCGTCACACCATCTGCGTCGATTTTCACCCAAGGCGTTAGCGCCGCCTCACCGTCCTTGAGGTTCTTAAGAAGCGGGTTCGCATGCGGTTTCTTGACCATATAAAAACCGAAAGCCACCCCGCCGATTACGGCGGCTGATCCCACGAGGAAAGCACGGCGGGTATAGGTTTTGATCTTGCCCATGCTCAAGCCTCCTGCAGCTTGGCAGCCGCGGCCTTGACGGCCTCGCGGATGCGCGGATAGGTGCCGCAGCGGCACAGGTTGCCCGACATGGCATCATCAATATCCTGATCGGATGGGTTCGGGTTTTCCGCAAGCAAGGAAGCCGCCTGCATCACTTGACCCGATTGGCAATAGCCGCACTGGGCCACCTGCTTTTCAATCCAAGCTTCCTGCACGATATGTAAGGCATCTGGCGTACCAAGGCCTTCAATGGTTGTGACCTCCACGCCCACAGCATCCGCCGCAGGCACTTGGCAAGACCGCATGGCAACACCGTCAATATGCACAGTGCAGGCACCACACTGGGCCACACCGCAGCCATACTTCACGCCTTTGATGTTCAGTTCGTCGCGAAGCACCCACAAAAGGGGCATATCGTCTTCCACATCCACATCATAGGACGTGCCGTTGACTGTAAGCTGCATGAAGGGCCTCCCGCTTTCCTGCCAATTTGGCGGCAAGCTTACCAAGAAAGCGGCATTCTCCAAAAGTTATATGCGAGTGCAACGCAGAAAGGGTGGCTGAGGCCACCCCCTGCCCCCTAGCCTTCGTGCCGGAAAACGACAGTGCCAAGAGGCGGCAAGGTCAGCATCAGCGAATAGGGCTTGATATGCCACGGCACGTCTTCTGCCGCGTGACCACCATAATTGCCAACATCGGATCCGCCATAATGGGCGGAATCCGTATTCATCACCTCCGCCCAGTGGCCGCCATAAGGCACACCAACGCGGTAGCCATGGCGCGGCACGGGCGAGAAGTTGCACACCACAAGGCATGGCGGGTCGCCGGGGTCGCCCCAGCGCAGGAAGCTGACTACATTGTCTTCCGCCGCCCCGCCGTCTATCCACTCAAAGCCATCGGCCGTGCAGTCACGGCGGTGAAGGGCTGGTGTGCTGGCGTAAAGGCGGTTCAGGTCACTCACCAGTGTCTGGATGTTTTTATGGTCGGCGTTTTCCAAGAGATGCCAGTCTAGGCTGGCATCCGCATTCCATTCCCGTTCCTGGGCAAATTCGCCCCCCATGAACAGCAATTTCTTGCCTGGATGCGTCCACATGAAGCCGTAGTAGGCCCGCAGGTTCGCGAACTTCTGCCAGCGGTCCCCCGGCATGCGCCCAATCAGCGAACCTTTACCGTGCACCACTTCATCGTGGCTGAGCGGCAAGATATAATTTTCCGAAAAAGCATAATTAATACCGAAGGTTAGCTGGTGGTGATGATGCTTCCTGTGAACTGGCTCCTTGCTCATGTAATCGAGCGTATCGTTCATCCAGCCCATGTTCCACTTGAAGCCGAAGCCAAGCCCACCAGCGCTTGTGGGGGTGGAAACACCAGGCCAGGCCGTCGATTCTTCCGCCACTGTCATGATGCCGTCTGACAGGCTGTAGACCCGCTCGTTCATATGCTTGAGGAACTGGATCGCCTCCAGGTTCTCGTTGCCACCATGCTCGTTCGGGATCCACTCGCCGTCCTCGCGGCTATAGTCCAGGTAAAGCATCGAAGCCACGGCATCCACGCGCAGGCCGTCCAGATGATATTCCTCCAGCCAGAACTGGGCGTTGGAAACCAGATAGTTCTCCACCTCCCGGCGGCCAAAATTGAAGATCAGCGTATTCCAGTCCGGGTGAAAGCCCTTCTTCGGGTCGGCGTGCTCATAAAGGTGCGTGCCGTCAAAATGCGCCAGTCCGTGCTCATCTGACGGGAAGTGCCCCGGCACCCAATCAAGGATCACACCAATGCCCGCTTCATGGCAGGCGTTCACAAAGGCTTTGAAGTCCGCAGGTGTGCCGAACCGGCGCGTGGGCGAATAAAGCCCCACGGGCTGGTACCCCCACGAACCGTCAAATGGATGCTCCGTCACCGGCAAAAGCTCTATATGGGTGAAGCCAAGCCCCTTGACATAAGGGATCAGCTTTTCAGCCAGCTCGTGATAGTCCAGGAACGGGTTTTCCGCGTCCCATGTGCGCTGCCATGACCCCAAATGGACCTCGTAAACCGAAATCGGCTTGGTACGGTCCTGCAGGGCGCCGCGGCCCTTCATCCAGCCTTCGTCTGTCCAGTCATAGCCCTTAAGGTCCCGCACGACAGAAGCCGTGTTCGGGCGGTATTCGGTGCCGAAGGCGAAGGGGTCAGACTTCAGCGGCAATTGCCTGCCGCCTGCCCCGAAGATACAGAATTTATAGTGCGCACCGTCCTCGATGCCCGGCACAAAAAGTTCCCAGATACCGCTGGCACCACGCGACCGCATGGGGTGCTGGGCCGCGTTCCAATGGTTGAAATCCCCCACCACACTCACGTTAGAGGCCGATGGCGCCCAAACGGCGAAATGCGTGCCATCTGCGCCCTCATACGTCATCACATGCGCGCCAAGGCATTCATAGGCCCGCTCATGACTGCCTTCTGACAGGAGATGCAGGTTGAAATCATCCAGCACAGGGCCAAAGCGGTATGGGTCGTCATAGGTCCAGCTTTGCTCGCCCTGCCAGGCTTTCAAAAGGTAACCGCTTTTCGCTTTTGAGGCCGCGAGCGTACCTTCGAACAGGCCGTGGTCGCCAATCTTCTTGAGCGTTGTGACTGGCGCCCTGCCCTTTGGCGTGAATACTTCCACGCGCTCTGCCCCAGGTGCCATCGTGCGAATGACGGTAGTTTTGCCCGAAGGATGGCGACCAAGGCATGCAAACGGATCGCCATGACGGCCCGCTTCCAGCGCACTGACGTCTTCAGCCGCCAAGGTCCCGTTACTGTGTGAACTCATACCGTCCCCTCGCACACTAGAGCGCTTTCCAGATATCGTTCGCATAGCCCCGGATTGTCCGGTCAGCCGAGAACCAACCCATGTTGGCTGTGTTCAGCACCGCCATCCGCTGCCAGGTATCCTGGTCCTTGAACTCGCCATCAATCTTACGCTGGATGTCCCAGTAGGCCTGGAAGTCCGGCGTTACCTGAAAATAATCATGCGCAAGGACATTGTCGACAATGCCCTTGAAGCGCTCGGTATCGCCATTTGAGTAGAAACCGCTTGAGATTTGCGTTACCACCTCCTGAAGGCGCGGCGTTTCCGCCACTGTCACCCAAGGCTGGCAGCCGCCGTGCTGGCGGGCAGCCACTTCGTCTGCCTCCAGACCAAAGATAAAGATATTGTCGTCACCGACATGCTCTTTGATCTCAACATTCGCGCCATCAAGTGTGCCAACGGTCAGTGCACCATTGAGGGCAAATTTCATATTGCCGGTGCCTGAGGCCTCAAAGCCCGCCGTTGAAATCTGTTCCGACAGGTCAGCGCCCGGGATCAGGATTTCCGCGGCCGACACGTTGTAGTTCGGCAGGAACACGAGCTTCAGAAGGCCGTCCACGTCTGGGTCATTATTGATCACCTTGGCCGCGTCGTTGATCAGCTTGATGATCAGCTTCGCCAGCGTATAGCTTGGCGCGGCCTTGCCAGCAAAAATTTTCACGCGTGGCTGCCATCCGGCCTTAGGGTCCGCCTTCATGGCGTTATAAAGCGCCATCGTCTCCAGCGCGTTCATCAGCTGGCGCTTGTATTCATGGATGCGCTTGATCTGGATATCGAAAAGCGCTGTCGGGTCCACCTTGATGCCAACTTCGCTTTGAATATAGGCCGCCAGCCGCTTCTTGTTTTCAAGCTTTACGGCTTTGAACTTATCACGGAACGCCTTGTCTTCGGCATAAGGCACAAGCTCAGAAATATGGCTCAGGTCCCCAACCCAATCCTCACCGATTGTCTCGGTAATCAGCTCCGCAAGGCCGGGGTTGCACTCCTTCAGCCAGCGGCGCGGCGTGATGCCGTTTGTCTGGTTCAGGATGCGGTCGGGATACACTTCGTGAAGGTCCTTGAACACCGTCTGTTTCATCAGCTCGGTATGCAGCGCCGATACGCCATTCACCCGTTTCGCCCCGATGAAGGCCAGGTTCCCCATGCGAACCCAGCCACCATGGTGCGGGTCAATCGCCTGCATCGGTGCGGGGTCCTTGCCTTCAAACTTGGCGCGAATTTCGGCTGCGAACAGATTATCGATCTCGCGGATGATCTGCAGGTGGCGTGGCAGGCAGCGCTCGATCAGCTCAAGCGGCCATTTTTCAAGCGCTTCAGGCAGAAGCGTGTGGTTGGTATAGTTCAGGCAACCGCGCGCGATCTCGAACGACTGCACGAACTCCATGTCGTGCTCGTCCACCAGCAAGCGCACCAGCTCGGGCACAGCAATCGCCGGGTGGGTATCATTAAGCTGGATCGCGACATGCTTCGGCAGCGCCGTCAGGTCCTTGTTATCGAGAAGGAACCGGTGCAGCAGATCCTGCAAGCTGGCGGACGTGAAGAAGACTTCCTGCTTCAAGCGAAGTTCCCGCCCTTCCGCCGTATGATCGCCCGGATAAAGCACTTTAGTGATCGATTCCGCCAGCACCTGCTGGCGCGATGCGGCCATGAACTCACCCTGGTTGAACTGATGCAGGTTCAGCGTTTCAGCCGAGCGGGCAGACCACAGCCGAAGCGTGTTCACATGCTTGCCCTGCCAGCCTGCGATCGGCGTATCGAAAGCACCGGCCAGGATGCGCTCGCTTGGCGTCCACACCATTTTGCCCTGCGCGTCCTGCTGCACAGAGCCACCGAAACTGATGGGGTAGGATACTTCAGGCCGGTGGAATTCCCAGTTATTGCCGAAGATCAGCCAGTCTTCGGGCTCCTCTAGCTGCCAGCCGTCCTGGAAACTTTGGCGGAAAATGCCGTGCTCGTACCGGATACCGTAGCCCATGCCGGCCACGCCCACTGTGGCCATCGAATCCAGGAAACAGGCCGCCAGACGCCCTAGCCCGCCGTTCCCAAGCGCAGGGTCGGGCTCTGCCTCCAGGATTTCCTGCAGGTCAAGACCATGCTCTGAGAAAAAGCCCTTCGCCTCAGCGGTCAGCCCCATATTTGAGATGGCGTCTTCAAGAAGCCGCCCGATCATGAACTCCATCGACAGATAATAAACCCGCTTGGCTTTTTCCTTGTATATGCGGCGAGTGGTATCCATCCAGCCGTCCACCATGCGGTCCCGCACCGCAAGCGATAGGGCCGCACACCAATCACGCCGAACCGCGTGCGATGCATCCTTGCCCACGGAATAAACAAGGTGCCGAAGAACGGCCTCACCGAGGGGAACATTTTTCGGGTCGAGAGATTCGGGCAACTTCTCAAGCTTGGTATCTGTCATAATATCTTAGCCTTGCTGGGGTAATCGGTCATGGCGGTCGGGGGCTTCGTTGCCATCGACGGATGTATAGAAAAGAAAACCGAATATGTTGCAGTTTGGTTATTTGCCGATGATGTTTTCATTGTGTGGCACACTCAGCACAAATCGGTTTTTCTTTGCGTGTTTCAGTTGCACGCTTTGAACTATTTATGCAATGATAGCGCTGTCATTGCAATATTATTTGCCAGATTATAGATTTATGCCCGCATTTCAACAGGGAGGCAACCTTGACCCCACCACTCGCATCCAAACCGTATTCTCGTCATGCCATGGCATATGTTCTGGCCGGTGGTCGCGGTAGTCGCCTGAAGGAGCTGACAGACAAGCGCGCCAAGCCAGCTGTATATTTTGGCGGCAAAAGCCGGATCATCGATTTTGCCTTATCGAACGCCATGAATTCGGGTATCCGGCGGATCGGGGTTGCAACCCAATATAAGGCGCACAGCCTGATCAGGCACCTGCAAAGGGGCTGGAACTTCTACCGCGCCGAACGGAACGAAAGCTTCGACATTCTACCGGCAAGCCAGCGCGTCACCGAGAACCAATGGTATGAAGGCACGGCAGACGCGGTATACCAGAATATCGACATTATCGAATCATACGCGCCTAAATTCATGGTGATCCTGGCGGGCGACCATGTCTATAAGATGGACTATGAAATCATGCTGGAGGAGCACGTGAACTCTGGCGCGGATGTCACCATCGGCTGCCTGGAAGTAACGCCCGAGGAAGCCAAAGGTTTCGGCGTGATGCATGTGGACGATGGCGACTTCATCACCGACTTCCTGGAGAAGCCGGCGGACCCGCCCACGATTCCGGGCAAGCCGCATGCCTGCCTGGCATCCATGGGCATCTATGTGTTCGAGACCAAGTTCCTTTTTGACCTGCTGCGCCGCGACGCCGCAAACCCGAAAAGCAGCCGAGATTTCGGCAAGGACATCATCCCCTACATCGTGGAAAACGGGAAGGCCTTCGCCCACCGCTTCACCAAATCCTGCGTGCGTGCCGTACCCGGCGGAGAAGCCTACTGGCGAGATGTGGGCACAGTGGACAGTTACTGGGAAGCCAACCTCGACCTCGCGACCATTGAGCCTGGCCTGAACCTCTATGACCGCGAATGGCCCATCTGGACCTACGCGGAAATCACGCCGCCCGCAAAGTTCATTCACGACCAGGACGGCCGCCGCGGCGCGGGCGTAAACTCGCTTGTAGCCGGTGGCTGCATCGTGTCAGGTAGCCGGGTTGACCGGTCTCTCCTGTTCACCGGCGTGCATGCGCATTCTTATAGCCGCCTCAAGCGAACGGTTGTGCTTCCCTACGTAACCATCAACCGGGATGCCCGCATCAAGGACGCGGTGATTGACCGGGGCGTGACCATTCCCAAAGGGCTTGTCGTGGGTGAAGACCCTGTCGAGGATGCGCGCCGCTTCCGCCGCACAGATAAAGGCGTCTGCCTGATCACCCAGACCATGATCGACAAGCTGGAGGACAATTAATGCCCAAGTCCAGCGCGCGGCGAGTTCTCTTCGTTGCGTCAGAATGCTTTCCACTCCTGAAGACCGGGGGGCTGGCGGATGTTGCTGGTGCCCTGCCCCTTGAGCTTGCCAAATCGGGTCTCGATGTGCGCATGCTGCTGCCTGCCTTCCCGGCTGTGAAAGCTGGGGCGAAGCGCCCAAAGAAACTGGCGGAAATCAAGGACCTGTTCGGCGGGCCAGCAGCGCTCTATAGCGCAACGGCGGCAACAGGACTGAAGCTGTTCATGCTGGATGCACCGCATCTCTATGACATTGAAGGCAACCCATATCTGGACAGCAAAGGCAAGGACCGGGCGGACAATCATATCCGCTATGCTGCGCTTTCATTTGCTGCGGCGGAACTGGCCATGGGTCGGCACACTGACTGGGAGGCCGATACTGTCCATGCCCATGACTGGCAGGCGGGACTGACAGCGGCTTACATCGCCCTTGAAGACGGCCCGCGCCCCAAAACCGTTTTCACCATCCATAACCTAGCGTTCCAGGGCCTGTTCGACAAAAAGCACTTGGCCTCCCTTAAACTGCCCCGCAGCCTATTCCACCAGAACGGGATCGAATATTGGGACCAGATCGGCTTCCTCAAGGCAGGCATAGTCTATAGCGACCATGTCACGACAGTAAGCCCGTCATACGCGGCGGAGATCGCCACAGAAGACAAAGGTATGGGGCTTGGCGGGCTCTTGGCGAGCCTGGGCCCAAAACTTTCGGGCATTGTGAACGGCATCGACACGGATGTCTGGAACCCGGAAACAGATCCTACCCTCCCCGCTTCTTACAGCCGTCAGAAGGCTGCAGGCAAAGCAAAATGCAAGCAGGCGCTGCAGGCAGAAATGGGCCTGAAGCAAGACGCCAAAACACCGCTTTTCTGCGTGATCAGCCGGATGACAGACCAGAAGGGCCTTGATCTACTTCTGGAGGCCGTGCCGCATATTGTCGGTAATGGTGCACAGCTCGCGGTGCTCGGATCCGGCGACAAGGATCTGGAGGCCGGCTTCATGAAAGCCGCCAAAGACCACCCTGGTATGGTGAGCACCACAATCGGCTATGATGAAGCCATGTCCCACCGCATCCAGGCGGGGGCGGATGTGATCTTTGTCCCGTCCCGGTTCGAGCCCTGCGGCCTGACACAACTTTGCGCCATGCGCTATGGCACGCTGCCGCTGGTGGCACGGGTGGGTGGCCTTGCTGACACCGTGATTGACGCCAACCTGGCTGCGTTGCAGGCGGGCACCGGCACCGGCTTTATGTTCAGCCCGGTCACACAGGATGCCCTGCGCGCTGCATTTGACCGGGCGCTTAAGGCCTATGGCAACAAAGCCGCCTGGCGCAAATTGGTGCGTGGCGCCATGGGATATGACGTCAGTTGGCAAGCACCGGCTGCAGCCTACGCCGCCGTCTATGACGCGCTGACCAAAGACTGAGGGGTGTTTGATGGCAAAAGGGGCTGTGATCCAGCCGGGACGACCGAATCCCCTTGGCGCCACACCACTTGAAGGCGGCACCAATTTTGCGCTGTTTTCCGAGAACGCAACAGGGGTGGACCTGTGCCTCTTTGCGCCAGATGGCAAGCGTGAAGTCGCGCGCCATGCGCTGCCGGAACGTACAGGCAACATATGGCACGGCTTCCTGCCGGGCGTGACAGACGGCCAGCTTTATGGCTACCGTGTTCACGGCCCCTATGCGCCCAAGGAAGGCCACCGTTTCAATGCCAACAAACTGCTAATCGACCCATATGCCAAAAGGCTGTCGGGCACCTTCGGCGACCGGCGGGTCCTTCTGGGGTATGATCCCGGCCACACAGAGAAAGACCTGTCCTTCTGCACGCTAGACAGCGCATCCCACATGCCCAAATGTGTGGTCGGCGCGCCTGCCTTTCGTTGGGGCGAGGACACGCCACCAGGCACCCCCATGGCAAACACCATTATCTATGAAGCCCATGTGAAAGGCCTGACGCGCCTGCATATGGGCGTTCCCGCCAAGGCGCGCGGCACATTTGAAGGGCTAACAGCACCCAAGATGCTGGATCACTTGGTCAAGCTGAGCGTCTCGGCCATTGAACTGCTGCCGGTCCAAAGCTTCTTCCCGGAGCCCCGCCTGACGGACATGGGGCTCACTAACTATTGGGGCTATAACCCCATCAATTATTTTGTTCCCGAACCCGCCTATATGGGCCCTTCGGGCGAACAATCATTCCAGAAGATGGTGCGTGCGCTGCATACAGCCGGGATCGAAGTCATTTTGGATGTGGTCTATAACCACACAGCCGAAAGCTGGGAACTTGGCCCAACCCTTTCCTACCGCGGCATTGACAACGCCAGTTATTACCGGCTGCAACCGGATGCCCCGCGCTTTTACGTTAACGACACCGGCTGCGGCAACAGCCTGCGTACCGACCACCCCATGGTGATGTGCATGGTAATGGACAGCCTGCGCTACTGGGTTACAGACATGCATGTGGATGGCTTCCGCTTTGACCTGGCCCCCACCATGGCCCGCACCCAAGAAGGCTTCTGTGCCGATGCCCCTCTCATAGCCGCCATGCAGCAGGACCCGGTGCTCAAAGGTGTCAAACTCATCATGGAACCGTGGGACGTGGGACCGCACGGTTACCAGCTTGGAAGTTTCCCGGCAGGCATGGCCGAATGGAACGACCGCTACCGCGACCAGGTGCGCAGCTACTGGCGCGGCCACAAGGGCGCGAAGGCCGACCTGGCAGGCGGCCTATTGGGGTCTGCCGACATATTCGATGCGCGCCACCGCAAACCGCAGGATAGCGTGAACTTCATCACCAGCCATGACGGCTTCAACCTCACGGACCTGGTAAGCTATAGCCACAAACGCAATGAAGCCAACGGCGAACAGAACCGCGACGGGCACGGCCACAATATCAGTGACAATTGCGGCCATGAAGGCGCGACGGATGATGCGGCCATTCTGGCACGCCGCGCAAGGCGCAAGCGCAACCTTCTGGCCACGCTGATGCTGTCGCAGGGCACGCCGATGCTGCTGGCGGGAGATGAGATCGGCCACAGCCAGCAAGGCAACAATAACGCCTATTGCCAGGATAATGAAATCACCTGGCTTGATTGGGCAGGCACTGACGCCGACCTGACGGATTTTGTGGCGGGGCTAATCCGATTACGGAAAACCAACGCTTTGCTAAGACAAGAGAAATACCTGCATGACGCCAACGAGGTTGAATGGTTGGACGCCGGTGGCGGACCGCTTGAAGGCAGCGCTTGGCACTCCGACACCAGCCATTTCGGATGCCTCTTGAAGGGCCAATCGGAAGCGCTGTTAATGCTGATGAACGCGGACGCAACAGATGTGGACTTCCGCCTGCCTGGCGGAGATTGGGCATGCGTGCTAGACACCGGCAGCGAGACGCCATTTAAAGAAACCCGCACCGATAGCCAGGCTATCAGCCTCAAGGGCGAAAGTGTCATGCTATTGAAAGGCAGCCCACATGCTTGATGGCGAACTCTTGCACCGGCTTTGCCACGCGTATGGCATTCAGGAAGGCTTCCATGACCTGAGCGGCCATTTTCACCAGGCGTCAGCCGAAACCAGGAACATGCTGCTTGAAAACTTCGGCGTGCCGATCGGCGATGAAAAGCGCGCTTGGCAGCACCTGCTGGGCCGCGAGGAAGACCAGCGGCGCCCGCTGCCGCACACGGTTGTCATCCGCTACGCCCACGAGGGCATGACCCTTTGGCCTGCCCGCGCGGACGATCATACAATCCCGTGGCGGCTGATCATGGAAGACGGCAATTTTCTTGAAGGCGAGGCGCGCAGCGATAATGGCATTGAAATCCCCAGCAACACGCCACTTGGATACCACCGGCTTGAGCTGTGGCCCGATAGCGGCGCGATGCAAGAAAGCTTCCTGATCATCGCCCCCCAATCGGCCCGGCATGTGGACAGCAGCCGCAAGCGCTGGGGCATCACCACACCGCTTTATGGGCTGAAGTCCAGCCGCAACTGGGGCATTGGCGACTTTGAAGACCTGGCCAACCTGGCAACAGCGGCGGGCGAACAAGGCGCGGCCTTCATCGGCATCAACCCTGTGCATGCGCTGTTTCCGAAGGCGCCCGGCATGTATAGCCCCTATTCGCCTTCAAGCCGCGAATTCCTCAATGTGATGCACATCGCCGTCGACCGCATCGCGGAATTTTGGGAAGACGAGAGCGGCCAGAAATTTATGAAATCCCGTTCCACCATGGCCGCGCTCAAAAAGGCCCGCGACACTGACCATGTGGACTATCCGGCGGTTTATGCGCTCAAACTGAAGGCATTTGAAAAGGCTTTCAGCATTTTTGAAAGCCACCCCGACCGCCACCCGCGGAAAGTCGCCTATCGCCGGTATCTCAAGAAGAAGGGCAAGGCGCTTTGGCATCATTGCCTGTATGAAGTGCTGGCGGAACATCTGGGCGGCGAGGACACCCCGCTCTATGACTGGCAGGCATGGGACAAGGCGTATCACAGGCCTTCAGGGCGCGCCTGCAAATCCTTTGAGGCAGAGAACCGAAGCCGCATCCACTTCTATGCCTACCTGCAATGGATCGCCGCCGAACAGATAGACCACGCCCAGCAGGCTGCACTCAGCGCCGGGATGGATATTGGCCTCTATCTGGACCTTGCTGTTGGCATGGTGCCAGGCGGCGCGGAGGTCTGGACCAACCAGAAAGCCACCGCAACCCGCGCCAGTCTGGGTGCGCCGGGCGATGACGCCAACCCGGACGGCCAGAAATGGCACCTTTCCCCGCTTGACCCAAATGCCCTGAAGGAAACCGGATATGCCCTGTTCCGCAAGACGCTTCGGAATATGATGGCCTCAGCCGGGATGATCCGCATCGACCACATCCTGGGCGCCAACCGCAGTTTCTGGAGCCCGCTTGGATCTGACACGCCAGGCGGCTATGTGACCTATCCACTGGATGACCTGCTGGGCATCATCGCGCTTGAATCCAACAGGTCAAACTGCCTTGTTGTTGGCGAAGACCTGGGCATGGTGCCAGAAGGCTTCCGCGACACGCTGGGGCGCAACGGCTTGATGGGCTGTTCGCTTTTCCTGTTCGAGCGCTATGAGGACGGCTCGTTCAAACAACCATACGACTATCCGCCGAACAGGCTGGCCTCCCTGTCGAACCATGATTTCCCGACCATCGCAGGCTTTCTGGACGGCGCAGACATCCGCTGGCGGGAAGAACTGGGCATTGGGGCGACGGATGAGCAACTCGCAGACGCCCGCGCCCGCCGTGATACTGACAGGTTCCGCATCAAGGCCATGCTGCGTGACGCCGGCATGCTGGCGCAAGACACAGATGACGAGAAAGATGTTATCATAGGCCTGCACAGGTTCCTGGCCAGCACGGGCGCGAGCTTGATTGCCGTTCAGATTGAAGACCTTCTGGGTCAGGTGGAGCAGATGAACGTGCCCGGCACCACGTCAGAACAACCGAACTGGCGCCGCAAGTTGTCTCATCCAATTGAAACAATCTTTAGCGACAAAGCGGTATCGGATATTTTGACAGCCGTCACAGGCATACGCCCTAGCCAGGCAGACGATTGCGGGAGCGAGAACAATGACCATCAAAACCGTTAAGACCAGCCCGTTCGAAGGACAGAAGCCCGGCACATCGGGCCTCAGGAAGAAGGTTAAGGTTTTCCAGACACCCGGCTATCTGGAAAATTTCGTCCAGAGCATTTTTGATGCTCTTGGCGGCGTCGAAGGCGCTTCGCTGGTGCTAGGAGGTGACGGTCGGTTCTATAACGACGTTGCCATCCAGACCATCCTGAAAATGGCGGCCGCGAGTGGCGTTGCCCGCGTTGTAGTGGGGCAGAATGGTTTCCTGTCCACCCCAGCTGCGTCCTGTGTGATCCGCAAGGGGAAGCACACGGGCGGCATTATCCTGTCCGCCAGCCACAATCCGGGCGGCCCGGACGATGATTTCGGCATCAAATATAATGCTTCGAACGGCGGGCCGGCGGCGGAAAAGATCACCGACGCCATCTATGCCAGAACGCAAACCATCAGCGAATACCGTATGCTTGAAGCGCCAGACCTTGATCTGGGGGCTCTTGGGGAAGTCACCCTTGGCGACATGCAGGTCGAGATCGTTGACCCGGTCGCTGACTATATCGAGCTGATGGAAGACCTGTTTGACTTTGACGCCATCAGAAGCCTGTTCAAGGGGGGCTTTCGCCTCTGTTTTGACGCCATGCACGCCATCACTGGCCCCTACGCCAAAGCGATTTTCGAAGGAGCGCTCGGGGCACCGGAAGGAACCGTTATCAATGGCGATCCAAGTCCGAATTTCGGTGGCGGCCACCCGGACCCGAATCCCGTTTACGCCAAGGACCTGTTCAACATTATGTTTGGCCCGGACGCCCCCAACATGGGCGCAGCGTCTGATGGCGACGGCGACCGCAACATTGTTCTGGGCCGCAGCACCTATGTGGCCCCGTCAGATAGCCTTGCGGTGCTGGCAGCCAATGCCCAGGTCGTGCCTGCCTATAACCAGGGGCTTCGCGGCGTAGCCCGGTCCATGCCCACTAGCTGCGCAGTGGACCGAGTGGCTGCCGCCATGAAAATACCCTGCTTTGAAACACCGACTGGGTGGAAATATTTCGGCAACCTGCTGGACGCCGGGCGTGCAACTTTGTGCGGGGAGGAAAGTGCCGGCACCGGGTCAGACCATGTGCGTGAAAAAGACGGCATCTGGGCTGTGCTGATGTGGCTCAATATCCTGGCGGAAACCGGCAGCAGTGTTGCTGACCTTTTGACGAGCCACTGGCGCACCTATGGCCGCAACTATTATTCCCGCCACGACTATGAAGCGGTCGACGCTCGCGCCGCGCAGGAGCTGATGGCTGCCCTTCGGGCCAAACTTTCCAACCTGCCAGGCGAACAGTTCGGCGACGAGACTGTCGAGCTCGCGGACGATTTTTCATACTCTGACCCTGTCGACGGTTCTGTCGCATCCGCCCAGGGCATCCGCGTGATCTTCAAAAGCGGCTCCCGCGTGGTGTATCGCTTGTCTGGCACCGGAACTGAAGGTGCGACGCTCCGTGTCTATATCGAACGATATGTGGCAGGGCCTGAAGGCCTGAATGAAGACACCCAGGAAGCTCTAGCGCCGCTCATTGAGACCGCCGGTGAGTTGGCGGAAATCGCAAAACATACCGGCCGAACCGAGCCTTCTGTCATCTCCTGATTATGAAACAACTCGTCTTGTCCCGCCCTTTTCCCGGCGGGGCTTTAG
This sequence comes from Kordiimonas lipolytica, assembly GCF_042651265.1. Classification (GTDB taxonomy): domain Bacteria; phylum Pseudomonadota; class Alphaproteobacteria; order Sphingomonadales; family Kordiimonadaceae; genus Kordiimonas; species Kordiimonas lipolytica. Next base: position 77,538 of record NZ_JBHSCR010000005.1, read on the forward strand.
CTAGGCGATTCACAAAAAAAGGGCCCGCGAGGTGCGGACCCTAGTGCCCCAATAGGCTGAGAGGTTAAGTTGCAAAGGGTCAGTTGGCGACTGGGCTGGCGCCAGGATCGCACCAGCCGGAGTTTTCCCCCGATTTCACCAAACCAATGTTGGCGAAAGTCATGCTTGCCTTCCCTGTCACGCTGAACCGGAACGGTTCCAAGAGCGCTTCAAAGTCGGCTTCGTCATTCGAGAGGCAAGCAAGGGGCACGGATACTGTAGTCCACCCTTTGCCGTTGGAAGCCTTCAGGAATACGTCGATATCAAGCGAGCGACTGCAGGCCTCGCCACAGCGAACAGAAAGGCTGGCGCCTTCGCCGTCAAAGCTGTCCACGCGAAGGTCGAACCGGAGCGCCGCACCTGCCACTGCCTGATCGCTCACGTCCATCGCCGGCGCATCGCCCATGAAGAAATAGCCATCCCCATCGCTAAGCCAATTCACCTTTACGGCATCCGCCTGGATATCCTTGTCCACAAGTTCTGCTGTCATGCCGCCCCCCGGAATTTGGGCATAGTAGCCACTGATCACCTGCGAGGACTGATCATTGGCGACAAACAAGCGCCACGGAGACAGCGGACGACCTGCGAACAGGTCCAGGTCGCCTCCTCCACTGGCTGCGACACCCGGCACATCTTCCGGAAGCACACCCAGGTCGGAACTGGCGCCAGCATAGGTCAGTCCATGGCCAAATGGGAAAAGCGGAGCATAGCCTTCATCCTGTGGGTTCAGCCTGCCCTGCAGCGGGTTAGCCGGCCAGGAAAAGGAAAGCCGCCCCTTGAAGTCATGGCGCGGGTTGCCGTCCGCATCCGCGATCAGCACGTCTGCCACACCCTGCCCTTCAGAACCCGGTAGCCATGCAGCGACAAAAGCGTCAGAAGCATTAAGTTCCGGGTTCACCCAGAGCGGTCTACCAGAGAGGAACACAGACACCACAGGGATGCCCTCGCTCTTCAGCTTCTCCAGAAGCGCGAGGCTTTTCTTGCTGCCCGGCTCGAATTCAACCGTATCGATGTCGCCTTGGCCTTCTGCGTATGGGTCTTCGCCAAACACCACGACGGCCACGTCAGGTTTTTCGCTGTAGCTGCCATCTTTTGAAAGCACGGCCCTGCCACCCGCTTGTTCAAGCGCATCGCGGATACCGGCGAAGATGGAGGTCGCGCCAGGAAAATCGCTGTTCTCATTGCCGGTTCCCTGCCAGGTGATGGTCCAGCCACCAGACTGTTTGCCGATGTTGTCGGCGCCGTCACCGGCAACCAGAACAGTCGCAGATGGATTGAGCGGCAGAAGGCCGCCATTGTTCTTCAGCAGCACGAGGCTTTCGCGCACTGCCTGGCGCGCGACCGCACGGTGCGCCGGCTGGCCGATGATGCCGTCCTGCCCCGCAGCACCACGGTCAGACGGGCGGCCCTTTTCAAACAAGCCAGCCCGGATTTTTACCCGCAGGATACGTGACACGGCATCATCAAGCCGGGCCATAGAAATTTCGCCGCTGTTCACCTGGGCCAGCGTATTCTTGTAAAGGTCTCGCCATTCCTCAATTGCCATGAACATATCAAGGCCGGCATTGATGGCTATCGGGCAGGATGCGTTAGTGCAGCCAGGCACCTGGCCATGACCATTCCAATCGCCCACGATAAAACCTTCAAAGCCCATCCGCCCCTTGAGCACATCAGTCAGCAGATATTTGCTGCCATGAAGTTTCTGGCCGTTCCAGCTGGAGAAGCTTGCCATCGCGGACTGAACGCCAGCTGCAAGCGCGCCCTTGTAGCCAGCGGCATGAATGTCCAGCAGCTCTTGCTCAGAAATCTTCGCATCGCCCTGATCATCACCGCCTTCGGTGCCACCATCGGCGACAAAGTGTTTGGCCGTTGAAACGACATGGTCAACATCAAGAAACTCTGACGTGCCCGGAATGCCCTGCACGCCCTCCACCATGGCGCGCCCATATGCCTCTACAATTTCCGGGCTTTCGGAGTAGCTTTCATAAGTTCGCCCCCAACGGTCATCCTGGGCAACCGCAAGTGTTGGCGCGAATGTCCAGTCAATGCCGGTGACGCGCATCTCAAGCGCTGTTACCGCACCGATCTGGCGCAGAAGCTCCGGGTTGTTGGCAGCACCAAGGCCAATGTTGTGGGGAAACAGTGTGGCACCAATAACATTATTGTGGCCATGCACCGCATCGCTGCCCCAGATGATCGGAATCGCCTGACCGCCGTCGGATATGTCCATTGAGGCGTCATAAAAGGCATCGGCCATCGCCAACCATTCCTGTGGCGTCGCATGCTTGTTCCGGTTCGGCAGCGAACCACCACCGTTCAGGACAGAACCGATATGATAGACCTTCACTTCTTCCGGCGAGATGTGCTGGATTTCCACCTGCATGATCTGGCCAACCTTTTCCTCAACTGACATCTGCGCCAAAAGGTCCGCCACCTTCTGTTCGGTGGCTAAGTCTGTCCTGACCGGGCTCTCAATCGCTGGCCAATCAACCGGCCCGGCCTTGCTTTCCGTTGCCGTTGGCGCGTCATCGCAGCCAGCAAGGGTCAGCGCGACTGCTGCCATAAAAATTCTGTAATCAAGATACTTCATAACGTCCGCTTCCCTGACTCGCGTCCCTACCGACAACGCTACTCCCTTCCAATATGATAGCGCTGTCATATCCTTCTTCAGCCTAGCATGAAAATTTCACATGTCCATGAAAATCTGACAGCGCTGTCAGATTTAAGCCAATTTAATTATCCGCAGGTTTCTGCCAAACACGCACCCAATCGACTTCAAACCGGGCTGGAAAAGCCGCCTTATCAACACCCTTGGCACCGCCCCAATCGCCACCAACAGCAAGGTTCAGGATGATGTAAAAAGGGTGATCCAGGGGCCATTCGGCATGGCCATCACCACTCTGCTTTTCGATGCGGAAGTACTCCCGGCCGTCAATATACCAACGGATTTCGCCCATGTCCCACTCGACAGCATAGTCGTGAAAAGCGGTTGAAGCATCTGCCACCTGCATGAAATCGCCCTTTTGGGTGCCAATACGGTGATTGAAGGCTTCCGTGTGGATGGTGCCATGAACCTGCCCCTGATTATAGCCCACATGCTCCATGATATCGATCTCACCAGACTTGGGCCAAGGGCCATAGCGCGCGTCCTTCGGCATCATCCAGAAAGCAGGCCATGTGCCGACACCAGACGGCAACTTGGCACGCATTGCGAAACGCCCGTAGGTCCAGCCGGGCACGTTTTCGGTCGTAATCTTGGCCGAAGTCACCTTGTTGCCCATCCGGGCTTCAATAATGAGCTTGCCGTCTTCCAGACGCAGGTTCTTATCCTTGCCCCGATAAGACTGAAGCTCATTGTTTCCGAAACCGCAGTTGGACGGACAGCCATTGCCTTCGACCACATGCCAGACACTTTCATCAAGCTCCGTGCCGTCAAATTCATCCGACCAGACAAGCTCATAGCGATCCTCTGCTATGGCAGCCGTACTCATGGCAGCCAGGGCACCGGCTGCAGTTAGCAATTTCCTGAAAGTCATGCGGCCCCCTTCGCCATCATCTCAGCGGCCTTGCAGTATTGCTGCACATAATCATGGTGAGAGGGGAGCTGCGTCGCCGTTTTCTCCACATTCGTGCGGATATGGGCGAGGAAATTATGCAGCTCTTCTTCGGTCATGCGGTCCGCGATCGGATGATACTGACCGGGCATGATCCCCTGCCCCAACATCACCTGTACCCAGCTGTTTTCTGCGAACAACTGGTCGTTCGGGCGAAACACACGACCGGCATCGCGGAACAGGGCAATCCGGTGCTTCAGGCCGTCCGGGATATCCATGTTTGCGCATTGGCGCCAGAACGGCGTATCGCGCCGTTCGGTGACATGATAATGGAGGATAATAAAGTCGCGAATATGTTCCATCTCGTAAGACGTCTGGGCGTTGAATTCATCAATATCTGCCTGAACGATGCCGGTGTGCGGGAACATCTGCATCAGTCGGAAGATACTACGCTGGATCAGGTGAATGCTTGTACTCTCGAGCGGCTCGATAAAGCCGCTTGAAAGCCCCACAGCGACAACATTCTTGTTCCAGTGCTTGCGTCGCGTGCCCGTGCGGAACTTGATCACCCGCGGGTCTACCAGCGGCTTGCCCTCAATATTCGCCATCAGTGTATCGATTGCGGACTGGTTGTCCTGATAATTGCTGCAGAAGACCAGGCCGTTGCCCACGCGGTGCTGCAGCGGGATGCGCCACTGCCACCCACTGTCGTGGGCGATGGACTTGGTATAAGGGATCGGCTCAGAGACTGCTTCCGTCTGAACCGCGATGGCGCTGTCGCACGGCAGCCAGTGCGTCCAGTCATGATAGCCGGTGTGCAGCGCCCCTTCGATCAGCAGCGCGCGGAAGCCAGAGCAATCGACGAACAGGTCGCCTTCAATCACCTTTCCGCCCTCAAGCGTCACGCTTTCAACATAGCCACTTTCTCCGTTTTGGCTAACGCTGGTGATTTTGCCCTCAACACGCTTGGCGCCGTGTTCTTCCGCCATTTTCCTGAGGAAACCCGCATAGGCCGTGGCGTCCAAATGATAGGCGTAATTGAGGCCAAGCTTCGGCAGGTGTGCAAATTTGCTCTGCTCGGCGGCGATCAGTTCCAGGCAGTAGTCACCGAACTTATAGTCGATGCCTTCCTTCAGTCCCCGCAGCCAGAAATGCCAGAAGCCTGCTGTCCAGTGGTCCTTGCCGGTGATACCGAAGGAGTGGATATAGCTTTCACCCTTCTGCTTCCAATTAACAAACTCAATCCCCAGCTTGAAGGTAGCCTTGGTGGCGGCCATGAAGGCTTGCTCATCAATGCCGATCAGCCGGTTATAATTCACGAGCGTCGGGATCGTCGCCTCGCCCACTCCCACAGTGCCGATCTGGTCGGATTCGATGAGCGTGATATCAAGCACGCCGCCCATGATTTTCGAGAGCGCTGTGGCCGCCATCCAGCCAGCCGTGCCTCCGCCCACAATCACCACACGTTTAATCGTTTGTGCTGTCATCTGTTCAACCCGTTCAAAAGGAAGGCGCGGATACGCCGTGCGTTTTCGTCAGTCATTGGCCCCAGAACGCCCCTGCCCCGTTCCGGGATATGCGCCGATGTTTCATCTGTGTTTTCAAAGACATAGTGATTGAATATCTGCTGCCAGACCTTTTTCTGTTCAGGTGGCAGGTCACGGAGCGCCAGAAGCGCAAGCTGCAGCGCATTATTGGGCGGCCCCATGAAAGCCGGTGACTGGCGCCACCAATAATTCACCAACACATTGAAAGCTGCGAGGCCGTCCACCGCGTGCCACCACATGCTGGGGATAAAGATGGCATCGCCAGCCTCGAGCTCGGCTGTTTGCGCAGCCGCCAGCGCCTCCCGGTAGCGCGGGAACTTTTCAAAATCCGGTGCATGCAGATCCACCATGCTGACAGGCTGGCCCGCCGGCGTGAAATCAAGCGGCCCAACATAAAGGTTCGGCAACTGGTCTGGCGGAAACAGCGTGAAGCGCCGCCTACCGGCCGCCACACAGGCCACATTGTCAGCCAGGTCATAGTGGGCCGAAATATGCGTCCGGTTGCCGATCCAGATGCTTTCAATATAGCGCCTGTCGCCCAGCGGTACGCTATTCTCGTCGCTGAACGCCGGTAAGCAATCTCCGATGGCGGTGGAACCCACATAAAGGAACGGCGCATCCGCCTCCTCCTCGTGTCTCTCCAGAAGATCAAGAAACTTGTCGAGCTTGATACGCTTATAGTCGAAATTCAGCCCGCTCATGTCTTCCTTGTAGAAGGGCTTGCCACCCGCTTCAGGCCCGGCGTGGGAGACAATGACCTCGGAGCCATTATAGAGCCCCTTCAGGTAAGCACGGGCGTCGGCGGACGATTTCCTGCCTGCAGCCACAAACGGCCAATCCGCGGCGAGCCCACGCAGCACAACAGGCTCCTGGCCTGCCAAAAGCTCGTCCGTCAGGTCTGCGCCCGTAGCACCAGTAATTTCACGGATGGTCTTCAGGTCATGCATGGTTAGGCCAATGTCCGGTTTTTCCGCTCAATCAGGTCACGCAAATTCGAAAGCGACGCAACAGCCATATAAAGCGGCTGTAAGTAGCCCTTCTCATTAAGTGCACTCAGCGCCTCGCCGTCGAGGCCATAGAGCTTTTCTTCATTGATTGTGTGAAAGCCCACCAGCCGGTTGGTTGAACCATCCTTCAGTTCAATCTCAACGGCCATAGGCTCCAGAAGGCCATAGCTGTCCACCACTTGGAAGAAATCAGCACTGGCGGTTGCCCCCATGTGCAAGCGGTCAAGGATGGCTGCGATATGCTCCAGATAATCCGTGTTGCCGCCCTGGGGCAGGAAAACCGGCTGTCCTTCGCTTTGGCTAACGCGCGGGCTGTCCATGTCCACATGGATCACCGTTTGCGCTTCTTCGCCTGGGCGCTGCTGAATACCGATCACAAAAGGCTGCATCTCCACCACCATGGGTACATAGTGGGCGTCCCAGCCACTGTCGGTCAGGAACAGGTTTTCACCTTGGGCAAGGCCAAGGAGCGTCACGGCCTGAAAAGCACCTGAATTGGGGTCTTTCTGAAACAGGATCGGATAGTGGGCCTGAAGATCCCGGAATTCGATGGGGAAGGTGAGGCAGCTCATGATGGCGTCGCCAAGCGCAGCCGACCGATCCGTGATAATTCGCAGATCCCTGTGATCCACATTGTTCAGCAAGACATGTTGCGTCATCACCCTTCTCTTCCACTCTACTGGTATTCTTATTGTTTATCAGCTTATCCGGCATCTCCCCAGAACCGGCATGCTGTTTATGCTACGCCCTTTCGGGCGGCCCAGACAAGGCACATGGCTCACTGAACCGACGCTTTACCCCTGTTGGGCAGAAAGCCGCCACGAATGGCGGCCTTCCTTGGGCTTGGGAAAGTTGAGGTTGCCCTAGAACTTGTAGCGAACACCAACCTGGTAACGCGCACCAGCCTGTGTTGCCCAAAGGACGGTGTTTTCACTCCGCCCGTGGCTCCGCTGCGTGGCGCCCGTCACGTTGATGCCCTCTGCAAACACCGTGATCTGGTCGTTCACATCATAGCTGACGTTCACATCAAACTGGCCGTATGCCTCGACATAGTTCGGGTGACGCTGTGCATATTCGCCCTGGATAATCCCGGACAGGAACTTGTCACGCCAGTTGTAGGCGACACGAACCTGAAGGCCATCTTTGTCGTAGAAACCGACAATGTTGGCTGTGTCCGAAAGACCGTAAAGCGCGAATTGTTCCTGGTTCCAGTTCGTCAGGTCATTAAACCCAACATCACCGTTTACGATGGTGTAGTTCAGGATCGCACCAAAGCCGCTATCACCAAAGGTGTGCTGCAGGGCAAATTCCCAACCATTCAGCTTGGCAGACCGCTGGTTTGACGGAATGCTTACCACAAACTCAAGCGTTGGATCTTCGCCCGCTACACCCAGGATGTTGCCTGTGGTGTCGCCGTTGGAGTCAACGCCCGTGACTTCCACGGTGCTTGGGTCCGCGTTCGCGAAAATCCAATTCCGGATTTCCACCAGGTCGTCGCTGCCTACAGCTGCCACGGCGTCGTTATAACGTGGGCCTCCGAATGGGTTCGGCAGGTCAAATGGTGTAGCCGTAATGGTTTCCGTGCCGATGAAGTTTTTCACCTTCTTGTTGAAGTACCCAACAGCGAAGTAGCTTGCATCGTCATAGTACCATTCAGCACTGAAGTCCCAGTTGGTGGATTCGAATGGAAGTAGGTCCGGGTTACCCTGGCTACCCGTACCGCCACCAATCCGGAAGAGATTATTAATGGTCTGGCCACCTTGGATGTCTGCATAGTTCGGACGTGCGATCGTCTTGGAGTAGGACGCCCGCAACACCACATCCTGAAGTGGCGAGAAGTCGATATCAATGGATGGAAGCCAGTTATCGTAGCCACCAGTCAGTTCTGTGAAATCCTGATCCGGTGAGAAGATTACCACAGCTTCGTTGGCTGCAACCCACTGTGTGCCGGTCGCGATTGGCACAAGTGCACGAGACGTCACATCCGTGTCCTCATAGCGCAGGCCAGCCACAATATTCAGCGGATTACCGGAGACTTCCCAGCTTGCATTCACCTGGAAGTAGGCAGCAAAGGTTTCTTCAGTGGTGCGACGATCAACCTGCCAGTCGGTAGAAGCACATTGTCCGTTACCGCCACATGCGCCGTAAAGATCATCGATCAGACCAACCATGGTCTCGAAGTCATAGACGACCCACTCGTTAAAGAGCGCCGCATTATCGGAGCCATCGAGATTGTCAAACTTGTCAGCTACACTGATAACCTCAAAGATGTCATCGGGCAGGTCCGAAGCCGGCCCTGCACCGCCCCAGGTGTCACGCTGTACGTTGGCGTAAGCCGACCGTACTTTATTCTCCGTATAGGACGCGCCAAAGTCGATGCTTTCGACGATACCCTCATCAAAGTGCCAGGAGCCGTTGAACTGCGCCTGCTCGATATCCGTCCGCATGTAGCTGTTGCGGAAGCTCGAGCCTGTGGACACGATGCGTGATGGGTCAATTCCCGTCAGGCCATCGACCTGCGAGATGGACAGAACCGGAAATTCTTCCGAAAAATCAATCGATTGCGACTGAAGCGTGAAGCTTGCAGTGCCGAGCGCGACGTTGCTGCCATAAGGGCTATCTGCACCGGACTCCGCGCTAGAGTTATGGTAATCCAGCTCAAGCTCGAAATTGTCGGTCGGTGTCCACTCTACATTGAAACCAAGGGACTTGTTTTCATTCTTGGTGGCGAACTCAACGCCGCCAAACGAAAGGTCGCTTGGGCTGCCGCCGAAATCTTCGGCATACAAGAGCGGGCCTGCAACCGGACCGTCCGTCCATGCGCTTGTTGTTGCGCCATGGTTGAACCAAACGGACATGTCATGACGCTCGGTACCGATTTTGTTCTGTGAATAGGTGTAGTCCGCTGTTGCAGTGATGGTATCGACCGGGCGGAACTGCATGGTCAGCTGGCCGTTGATGCGTTCACGGTCGATCCCAGTCATGGAATAAGCCATGTTCTGCGTTGTGGAATAATAGTCACCAGCGCCAGGACGGTTGGTGACATTGATGTCAGCTTCCGTGCCACCATCCGGGATCTGCGGCAAAGTCCCCCAGTCGTTCTGGGTACCTTCAAACGCGCCGCGCCAACCGGCAGATGCCTGCGTGTATCCACCCTTGCGCTTCTGGTAGGAACCTGTCAGGGCAACACCAAATTTGTCGTCAGCAAAGGTGTTGCTGTAGAGGCCGGAAATCTCAGGCGTTACGGATGTACCGTCGTCGTCTGACGTATCAGCAACAGCCTTCGCACCAATGGTCGCCTTCATGCCGGGCGCATCAAGCGGACGGGTCGTGGAGATATTGATCGTGGAACCGATACCGCCGGTTGGTACGGAGGCGCGACCAGTCTTATATACCTGCACGCCAGAAATGCCTTCTGCTGCGATATTCGCAAAGTCGAACGAACGCGAGGCTGACGCAGACGTATCTTCAAGGCCGGATGTCGGCATCTGACGGCCATTCAGGGTCACAAGGTTGAAGTCTGGACCGAAGCCACGAACCGTTACCTTGCTGCCTTCGCCGTTGACGCGGTCAATGGACACACCGGTAATGCGCTGAAGTGATTCCGCCAGGTTCGTGTCGGGGAACTTACCGAAGTCCTCAGCACTGATGGCGTCAACAATACCGCGAGCGTCGCGCTTGACATCCATCGCCTGCTTCAGGCTGCCACGAATACCCGTAACAACGATTTCTTCCAGTCCCAGGTCATCAGCCGAGGCGTCATCAGCCTCCTGCGCGACTGCGGTAGAGGCCGTAACAGCCGCCATAATAAGCGACATGGTACTCGCTACCGAATTTCGATAAATGCTTCCAGGTCTCATGAATTTCCCTTCCGTTCCCCTAAGCTAAGTACATTTCCCTAATAGGCGCTTAAATGAGCCATATCTCCCAAAACATGACAGCGCTGTCTTATCTAACTATAAAAACAGCGGCAATTTGTCCAGACATTTCAGACAGCGCTGTCATATTATAGCCAACAAAAATCCGCAAAATATCTTTTCCCGCAATAACTTCAGTTACTTAGAAAGCAGCATCAAGACAGTCCTACCGGACAATTATTTGGGGAAAATACGCCAAATGTATACTGAAAAGGTTTAAACCTGCCCCATGTAGCGACTCACGATTCCGGCGAAACCGTTAATTCTGATTTGATGTTTCTTACGCAGAAACCTTCTGAACAGATTTACGGACAACAAGCTCATAATCAAAGGTAATGGTCTTATCTTCGAGCGCGGCACTTTTGCCTTTCGCTTCCAGAATAAGGTCGACCGCACGCGCGGCCATGTCCTCGATCGGTTGCCGGACAGTGGTAATTGCGGGTGATATGATGGTTGCCAGGAAGTCGTCATCGAACCCCATGACAGAAAGGTCACCCGGCACACGCAATCCATGCGCCTGGGCACAGGCGACAACGCCTGCAGCCATTTCATCGTTACTAGCAAAGACTGCGGTTGGCCGGCCGTTGACCGCCAGCAGCTTTTCGGCCGCTTGATAGCCACTGTCGTACGAGAACATGCCGGGCACAACCAGATCGTTACTGACAGGCAGCCCGTGGGCCCGCATGGCCTTGGAATAGCCCTGCTCCCGGTCAAGGGAACACCCGTGGTTCGGGTCACCTTTGACGAAAGCGATACGCTTGTGCCCAGCCTTGATCAGATATTCGGTCGCTTCAAAAGAGGCCTTGAAATCATCTATCTCGATCTGACCCATGTCCTTGGCATCCACGCCTGGACCGATCCGCACGGTGGGCACCTGGCGCTCCCGAAGGGCGTCCAGAACCGTCACATCATCACACACAGGCGACGACAGGACCACGCCATCGAACCGAATGCTGTTCAGGATTTGACGAAGTTTGGCATCGTTGCCGCGTTCTCTGAGTACATCGACAACCAAATGACAGCCAGCTTCTTCACACCGACGCAGAATGCCGCGCTGAACCTTGGAAATATAATCACCGCTAGGGTCATCAACAAACAGGCCAATCATGAAAGACCGGTTGCCTGCAAGCCCACGGGCCTGCAACGACGGGCGGTAGTTGAGCTCAGCCGCAACGGCCAGCACCTTTTCCTTCTTGTCCTTCGAGACATATTTTTCGTTGTTAAGCACGCGGGAGACGGTCTTCATCGACACGCCAGCAAGCCGGGCGACATCACTGATGGTCGCGTTTTTTCCCTTTAAATCATCCACTTCTACACTCCTGCGTCGCTCGACAAAGCCTGAATAACACTATAGCGTTGCTATTGCGACAGTCACGTAAATATGATAGCGCTGTCAGCCACTTAACCTCATTATGACCGCCTGCCGAAGGCCATCCAGGGGACCGGATTGAACCAGAAGGCTGCCAGACAAGAATGGAAATCCTTCCTGGGATATGGCTCGGGCGATTACGCCCTGAACCTGTTCTGGCAAAGCGTGGGCTTTTACCTTTTCTTCTTTTACACAGATGTTGTTGGCGTGCCGCCCGAGGTCGTCGGCACCATCTTCCTGATTGGCATGGTCTGGGATGCCGCAACCGACCCGGTCATGGGCTATCTGGCAGAACGCACAAAGGGGCGCTGGGGGCCTTACCGGCCATACCTCTTGCTCGGCGCCGTACCTCTAGGCATATCGTTTGCGCTGTTGTTCACGCCTGTCCAATTTGCTGACAGCTTCTGGCAGGCAGCCTACATCCTGGCCACACTCCTGCTATTCAGAACCTGCTATACGCTTGTTTCCATTCCCTATTCCGCCTTAAGCGCAAGGGTCACCCGGGCATCAAACGGGCGAACCCGCCTGGCGGCCATCCGCATGTATTGCGGTTTCCTCGGCGGCGTTTCCATCACGGCGTTTGCCAAATGGTTGCAACAGAGCATGGCAGACGATATCGCCTTCTCGGTCATGGGCTACAGCGCCGCGATTGTTGGCATTGTGGTTCTGTGGATATGTTTCTTTTCAACGCGCCACACACTGCGGGAAGACCTGCCCGACAGGCACCCAAGCGCCATCGGGGAAAGCCTTTCGGCCATTTTGCACAACGGACCATTTCTGCTTCTGGTGGGTGGCATCATGCTGGTGACAGTGGCCAACACCATTATCGGCCAAAGCGTCCTGTATTTCTTTGAAAGCCAGATCGGCGACCGCGCGCCCGGAAACACCGCCATTTTCATCATGTCTGGCGCGGGGCTCTTCTGCATCCCCTTCTGGGCCTATATTGCGCTCAAGATCGGCAAGCGGAACGCATGGCTGGCCGGTAGCGTGATTGCAAGCATTGGGCTGGCGCTCCTGTTTGGTGGGGTTGGAAATGACGCGGCTCTAGCCCTTGGCGCCATGGTTGTGGTGACATTGGGGCTCAGTTCTTATTCTGTCATATTCTGGAGCATGCTGCCGGACACGATTGAGTATGGCGAGTTCAAAAGCATGGTGCAAAACGAAAGCCTGCTGATCGGCGTCGCCTCATCCTTCCAGAAGATTTCCATCGGGCTGTCGGCCTTCGCGCTTGGTCACCTGTTGAATATTGTAGGTTATCAGGCGGACACACCGCTCATGGCAAACACGGCGGACGGCATACGTCATATATTCACCCTGATCCCTATGGCCGCGCTGGTGCTTTCCGGCCTGCTGATCTTCTTCTATCCCATCACCGCAAAACTGCATGGTGAAATTGTCAGCGCGATTAAAGCGCGCAACACTTCTTGACCCACGCCAATTCCGGTGCATGATCAGCACCATGCTGGATCTTGATGATGCAAAACTGGAAAAACATTCGGTAACCATTGCTGGCCACCGAACCTCAATTTCGCTGGAAAAATGCTTCTGGCGTCATTTGCGCCACTTGGCCAAAGAGCAGGACCTGTCGATGAACGAGCTTGTGCGGCTAATCGATGAAGCCAGGAGCGGTTCTCTTTCCGGCGCGCTCAGGGCCTTTGTTCTTCAGTCTCTTGAGAAGAATCAGTAGCTTCATCCTCAGCTTTTTTCTTCTGCGCATCCTGCTTCGCCTTCAAACGGGACAACAAGTCAAAAGCCCGCGTGAAGACTTCAGCGCCGGGGTTTGTCACCGGCTGATCGCCTTGAATTTTCTCCAGGTCTTTAGCCAGGCTGCCGCGAAGCCGCCGCTCTATCCCGGCGATAACAAATCGCTCCAGCGCCCGGCTAGTCCATGACGCACTAGGATTATCCAGCGGCCCCGTATATTCCACTGGAATGGCAGGCGTGTCAGGCGGCGTTGTCAGGGCCAGCAGGCCCTTGAGGTTCAGGAATGAATCCCTGAAGTTGATCTGGCCATCAAGGCCGAATTGCCCCCAGCCCCCAGCCGCAGTCAGTTCTTCAAGAAGCATCGTGCCAGCGTCCAATGTAAAGCGCGCATTAAGGGTGCTATAGCTTGTGCTGCCCTGTCGCAGCCAATTACCAACGGACCCAAGGAAGGCGGACGCCGTCGGCGCACTGCTCATTTCCCGCACCAGCGTAGGTACACCCAGGAAATTAAGGCTGCCTGCCTGCCCTTTCATTTCTCCCCGCCCCTTAAGCCCGCGCAGAATGGCGTCCAGACTGTCGCCCTGCCCGTCAAAGGATAGCGACAGCGAAGCCGCGCCCTGCAGAGCCGCGGCAAGCCCTTCTGCACGCAACATCGCGCCGATATCAATATTGGCAACATCGACCTGCCCGCTGAGAGACATAGCCTCACCGGCAATCAAATTCAGTGTTACTGATGAGCCACCGCCATTCACCGTCGCCTGGTCGCCCAGCGCAAAGCGCAGGCTGCGGTCACCGGCCAGCAGGCTTGCGTTTGGTGCTGAAACCTTCTGCCCCAAAATCACCACTTGATCGAGTGCAAGATCCACCCGACCAGCCAGGTCAAAGAATGCTGGTACCTGCCCAGTTTCTGGCGTTGTTGGCACATTACCCTGCCGTTGCCCCAAAAGCGGATTGTATGTGAGGCCCGAAGCCATCAATTTGCCCGCGACCTTGTCGTCCGCCCCCATGGAAAGCGCGCCAGCAAGCCGCGCTGGACCGTTACGGATTTCAATATCTTCTGCGTTCCAGCCGCCGCCTGCGGCTGTTACACGCGCCCGCGCCCTTACCGGCTCAGCAGGATGTGGTAACTGTCCTTCGCGGCCCAAAAGGGCAAGCACATCCGCCGCGCGCTTGTGATCATAGCTGAGGCGCCAGTCCTCGCGATCACCCTTCTGACTGCCTTCGGCCAACATCTGGCCACCTGCAATAACGCCACTCAATGTAATGGATCTTGTGCCTTCAGCGTTGTCGCTAACTGCAAAAGTAATATCTACCGGCACCCTGCCCTGCAAAGCATACGATTCGAACATGGCCAGACGCGACATGTCTTCGTGAGCAAGGGTTCCCTGCAGGCCGTCGATCTTCAGCGCGCCGCCGGCAAATCCCACCCCGCCACTAAGCGTCAGGTTACGCTGTTCTCCTTCAGCAAGTCTGACAGTTAAGCGCATGGCCTCCAGTGGCCCAGCCGCAGACAGCGTGCCACTGACGCCCTTAAGACCCAGGGCCTGCAGATAACCTGCCGCCTCTTCGCTTCCTTCGCGCAGAGCCGGGAATGCCCAACGAGAGAGAGAGGCTTCCGCTTCTACATCCAGGGTATCGCCCATGGGGCGCAAACTGCCTGTCAAGTTCAGGCTCCCGCCCGCATGCCTGACCGAAAGCCCCGTCAGCCTGGCCTGTTCCGAGCCCACATCCCCTGTTAGCTGAAGCCCTGAATATTTGGCACCACCCCAAAGAACCTCGTCCGCCGTCATCTTGACCGACACCGGCACTGCCGGCATGGCCGCAAAGATATCCCTGGGCGCCGCACCGCTAGCCTTGTCTGAGAGGTAAGCATCAAGATTGAGGGCATCAGCCGCCAGTTCAACAGCCGTCGGCCAAATGCTGCCCGCACTGCCAATCACCTGTCCCTTGAAATTCGATGTATCGATTCGTGCCTCAAGCCCGGACAGCCGCCATTCATCCTGCCTGATCGTGACGTCTGCGGACAATTCACCGGTTGCCAGCCGCCCCGCCGGAATACGTTCCGACACGTCAATTTGCATCCACCGCAGCAAAACCGGCAGATTGCCCGACATCAGCTGCAGTTTCCCCTGCCCCTCAGTCGGCGTCACAGAGCCCGTGAAAAACAGCCCCGAGCCACCCGGCAAAAGCGCCTGCAGGTTTGTGAGCGCCAAGCCACTCTCGGTAAAGCGCACCACGGCATCCACTTGCTGGATGACGCCGCCGCCGACCTCAATACCTTCCACTGCCACGTCCAGCGCACCGGTCAGGCGACCAGTGCCCGCCGGCTCAGTGGCAGCGGTTTCCTGGCCGTCAGTCTTCTCCAAGGCCTCAAGCCAAGGCGCCAGATCGATAATGCCAAGCGACGCGGAACCGGCAGCGTGGAAGCCGATGCCTCTGCGGGCAATTGTCAGGTCAAGGCGTCCGCGCGTCCCGCCAACATCCATCGTACGAGAAATCGCCCTATAGACGCCGGCCTCGCGGTCAACCTGCACGTCCAACTGAAAATTCGATTCCGGTAGCGAAGACGCAGTGGCCGTATCGCCCATCAGTGACTGAAAAGCCGTGGCAAATGACGCCAGATTATCGCCTTCTGTTTGAATACGACCGGCAAAACCGTCACCGAACAGCCGGCCGGATATATGCAGCGCCCCACCGGCCATGCCAATGTCAGTCTTCACCGAGAGGGTACTTTCGCCCCTGCTGGGTCGCAGGCGACCAGAGGATGTGACTGTCTGCCCAGCTGCAACAAAACTCCCGTCCCACTCCAATGGACCGTCCGGCAGTTGCCCCTTCAAATTAAACGACAACCCTTCAATGGTGCGGCTGACGCCCGCGTTATCCACAAGCTCAACCGTGCCGCCCACGATTTTCAGACGCTCCATTTGAATGGCAACGGCTGATGTTTCCGTCTTAGTTTCGGCCTTTGGCCATCCCTTTACGTTCCATGCCCCCTCGGCGTCTTCCTGCACCACCACATTGAGGCCGTCAAACCCCAGGTGCTGAATAGCAACATCCCCTTTGAGAAGGGCACCAAACCCAAGCCGCATATCAATGCGGTCTGCGGTTGCGACAAAATCAGCCGCCGGGTCGGCTGCTGGATACAGGCGCACGGTTTCTGCCGACACCTCTGGACGCGGGAACAGGCCGACTGTAACCCGCCCGGCCAGATCGACCCGCATGCCGAGCCGCGAAGATGCCAGTTCCGACAGCGTGCCGCGATACTGATTCCAATCCAGAAAACCGATTGCTACAGATGCCAGCAGCAAAAGCGCCACCAGCGACCCGAACAGCCAATATGTCAGTTTCAACAACTTACCGGTTTTCACAGCTGGCTCCGTTCAAATTCACTTGCCCTCAATGAGAACAGTGCGAAATCAATCCCCCTTTGACAAGGGGAGTTTGCAAGCCTGCCTTTAGAATAGGGCATTGATGCGGCGAATTCGCTTAACCTTTTTGATTTCAAACACTAAGGTACCTTGGTTCTCTGGCCGAATATCGCGCAAACGGGTGATTACGCCTTGTAAGCACACCTTGCGGCCAGACCATGCGTTGAAGTTTTTGGGAGAGAATCCCCATATGCCGATGTCTGGCAAAAAATCAGGTTTTTTTGGCCGCATCAGGCGCCGTGTCCGTACCACGCTGTTTTCCGCCGGCGGGTATGAATTCGGCGCGATCACCGTGCTCGCGGTCATTGTGGGCGTCATCAGCGGTTATGCTGCCATCGGCTTCTATCTTGCCATCGGCGCCCTCCTCGAACTGGTTTACGGCCTGAGCGAAGCCGAACTGGCCTCCGGTGCCAAGCACCTGCCCGTATGGCACATCATGGCCGCACTTGTGGGCGGCGGCCTGGTTGTCGGACAGATTTTACGCTTCATCAACAAGCACCAGGCCCGCGGCGTGCCCAACGTGATTGAAGCAGCAGCCCTTCATAACGGTCGCCTTGGCATCAAAAGTGGCATTGCAAGCGCTGTGGCCACCATCGTTTCACTGGGTTCGGGTGCATCTATGGGCCGCGAAGGACCGGTGGTGCATCTTGGGGCCACAATGGCCTCAGCCCTTACCCGGGCGCTGCACCTGAACCCATCGGCTGCCAGAACCCTGTTGGGGTGCGGTGTCGCTTCCGCGGTCGCGGCCTCCTTTAATGCGCCAATCGCCGGGGTCTTCTTCGCGCTTGAGGTTATTCTAGGGCACTATGCCCTGCACGCCTTTGCCCCCATCGTGATCGCTGCTATCGCAGGTACGTTGGTGAGCCGTGCACATTTGGGCAACTTCCCGGCATTTGAGACAACGGAATATATGATTGCCAGTTTCTGGGAATTTCCGGCTTTCTTCATCCTGGGCATCGGTGCCGCCTTTGTGGCGGTCACCTTCATGGCTGGCATGGACTGGGGCGACAAGGTCCGCATCAAGCTTGGCAAAATTCCATACTGGCTGCAGCCTGCGACAGCCGGGCTGTTTGTTGGCGCCATCGCGATCTTCTACCCGGAAATCCTCAGCGTTGGGTATGAAGCCACAAGCCGGGCCCTCAACGGCGAATATGGGTTCGAGCTTCTCCTGTCGCTGATGGTGGCCAAGATGGCCGCAACCGTCATTTCCTATGCGGGCCGTTTCGGCGGCGGCGTTTTCAGCCCCAGCCTGTTCCTGGGGGCCATGCTTGGCGGCGCCTTTGGCATTGTCGCAGCCGCCATCTTCCCGGACCTGGCGTCCACCCCCGGCCTGTATGCTGTTGTGGGTATGGGGGCTGTGGCTTCTGCAGTGCTTGGCGCACCCATTTCCACAATGCTGATCGTCTTCGAGATCACGGGGGATTATAACGTCACCATCGCAGTAATGATTGCCTCAGCGGTCGCAAGCATGGTCACCAGCGCCTTCTTCGAGCGCTCCTTCTTCCTGATGCAGCTTGCAAACCGCGGTGTGCGGCTTGAAGGCGGCAAGGCGACATACCTGTTGAAATCCGCCCGTGTGGCAGACCATATGACCCGCGACTTCTTCACAGTGCGCGATACTGAACCGGCCGTAAAAGCCAGGGAACTATTGGTCGCTCAGGGCGGCGGTCTGCTGATCGCGACAGATGAAGCCGGCCACATGACCGGCAGCCTGACCTTCAGCCAATTGCCGCCGGATATTTTCGACAACCCGGAAAAGGCCCAGACACCGGTTGCCAAATTCATGCGCGATGCGCCGCAGAAAGTGAAAGCCACCGATGCCCTGCAGCTTGCACTTCACCGCCTGGAGATGAGCGGCGAGGAGGTGCTGCCCGTTATTTCCCCAAGCCAGAACAACGTGGTTGTGGGCTTGATTCGCCACCGCGATGTGATGAAGGAATATAACCGGGCCCTTCTGGAAAGCCAGGGGCAGGACCATAAAATGGGCCGACGCGCCTGAGCCTGGGACATCTTCCAAAATCTTATCAACTGCTGCTTCCCGCACGCGCGCGAGGGTGCTATAGACGCCTCATGATGAGTGATCCGTTCGATTTAGATGACCTGAGCCCAGCGCCACAAGCGCCGCAGCCGCAAAATGACATGCCGCCGCCCTATCTGGACGGCCTGAATGAGCCGCAGCGCGACGCTGTCCTGGCCACCGAAGGACCTGTGCTTGTGCTCGCGGGCGCCGGCACCGGCAAAACCCGTGTGCTGACGACCCGCCTTGGCCACCTGATGGCGACGGGCCGCGCCGCACCCTGGAACATCCTGGCAGTAACCTTCACCAACAAGGCCGCCAAGGAAATGCAGGAACGGGTCGCCCGCGTGATCGGCCGCCCGGTCGAAGGCATGTGGATCGGCACCTTCCACTCGATCTGCGTGCGTATCCTGAGGAAACACGCGGAGCTGGTTGGCATTCAGTCCAACTTCACCATTCTGGATACCGACGACCAGATCAGGCTGTTGAAGCAGCTGATTCAGGCCGAAAATATCGACGACAAGCGCTGGCCTGCCCGGGCACTCGCAGGCCTCATCGACCGCTGGAAAAACAAGGCCCTGACGCCTGAGCGCGTACCGGAAGGCGAAAGCTACGCTTACGCTAACGGCCTGGGCGGCAAACTGTATGCCGCCTATCAGGAGCGCCTCAAGATTTTGAACGCCGCCGACTTCGGCGACCTGTTGATGCACTGCATCACGCTGTTCCAATCCCACCCGGACGTCCTGAAGGAATATCACAACCAGTTCCGCTACATTCTGGTGGACGAGTATCAGGATACCAACGTGGCCCAGTATCTGTGGCTGCGCCTTCTGTCACAGGCCAGTAAGAACATCTGCTGCGTGGGCGACGATGACCAATCCATCTACGGTTGGCGTGGTGCCGAAGTGGGAAACATCCTGAAGTTCTCCACTGACTTCCCGGGCGCCACGGTTGTGCGGCTTGAGCAGAATTACCGCTCTACCGGCCATATCCTCGCGGCGGCCTCTTCGCTGATTACGTCAAACGAAGGGCGGCTTGGCAAAACCCTGTGGACCGACGCTGGCGAAGGCGAGAAGGTCACAGTCAAAGGCGTATGGGATGGGCCAGAGGAAGCAAGGTCCATCTGTGAAGAGATTGAAAACCTGCATTCAAAGCAGCATGCACTGAGCGAAATTGCCATTCTGGTGCGTACCGGCTTCCAGATGCGCGAATTCGAGGAACGCCTGATTACCCTTGGCATTCCCTACCGCGTTGTGGGCGGCCCGCGCTTTTATGAGCGTGCCGAAATCCGCGATGTGATGGCTTATCTGCGCGTGATTGCCCAGCCAGACGACGCGCTGGCGTTTGAGCGCATCGTCAATGTGCCCAAACGGGGCTTGGGGACTGCCAGCATCCAGAAGGTGCATGCGCTTGCGCAGTCGCACGGTGTGTCGCTCCCGTATGCCGCGCGCATGATCGGCGGCATGGATATCCTGCGGCCCGCCGCACGCAACAAGCTCTCAAGCTTGATGGATGATTTTGACCGCTGGCGCGCGATGCTGCACACCCACAGCCATGTGGAAGTCACGGAAATGATGCTCGAGGAATCGGGCTATATGGAAATGTGGCAGAATGACAAATCACCGGACGCTCCGGGCAAGCTTGAAAACGTCAAGGAGATGGTCTCTGCCATGGGCGAGTTCGAGAACCTTGGGGGATACCTTGAGCATATCGCGCTCGTTATGGAAAACGACAATAACGACACCCGCGAGAAAGTGTCGCTAATGACGCTCCACGGTGCCAAGGGCCTTGAGTTCGATACCGTTTTCCTGCCAGGCTGGGAGGAAGGTCTGTTCCCGAACCAACGCGCGCTGGATGAAACCGGCGTCAAGGGGCTGGAGGAAGAGCGCCGCCTGGCGTATGTGGGCATCACGCGGGCCAAACAGAAAGCCAACATCTATTTTGCAGGCAATCGGCAGGTATTCGGCCAGTGGCAATCCAGCCTGCCAAGCCGTTTCATTGACGAGCTGCCGGCAGACCATATCGAAATGGAATCAAACCAGGGCCTGTACGGCAACCAGCGACAGAGCCGCGGCGGCTGGGGCGATGACTTCTCTGACGAAGGCTATTACACCTCTGGCGGCGACAAATACGGCCCCGGCTGGCAGCGGGCACAAACCTGGCGGCAGGAGCAGCAGTCGTTTGACCAGCGGCCGCGCCGCAGCGCACCGCCAACCATCACGGTGAAGCCTTCAAAACCGAAGAAAAAGACCCCTGCCCCCATAAGCGATTTCGCGATCGGTGAGCGGGTATTTCATGACAAATTCGGCTACGGCATGGTTGAGGACGTCGAAGGCAATAAGCTGCTCGTCGAATTCGATAAGGCCGGCGCCAAGCGCGTGGTTGACACCTTCGTCACCCGCGCCTGAGGAGACAAGAATGAGCGATATCTGGTGCCTGAATGGCGAACTGCCGGAAGCCCGTGCGCGCGAGCTTGAAGCAACCCTTGAGCTTGCAGCGGACGAGCGCGGTGAATTTCCGCCCACGCTGTCCTATTTCGAACAACCGGGCGAAGCGCTTTGGCGCGTTGAAATCTTCTTCCCGAGCCGCCCAGATAGTGAATTCCTGAATGCCGTACTCTCCCGCATGGGCCTTGAAAACTGGCAACACGAGCTGGCGCCCGTTGAAAACAAGGACTGGGTCAGCGAAAGCCAGAAACTGCTGGCGCCCGTGGAAGCGGGCCGGTTCTTCGTTTTCGGTAGCCACGACGCCGACAAGGCAAAGCCAGAGACCATCAACTTGCAGATTGACGCAGGCCAGGCCTTCGGCACCGGCAAGCATGAAACCACTGCTGCCTGCCTTGAAGTGCTGGACCAGCTGGCGGATGAGATCAAACCGAGGACCATGCTCGATCTGGGTACTGGCTCCGGCGTTTTGGCACTGGCGGGGCAAAAGGTATGGCCCAAGATGCGCATTGTCGCGTCTGACATCGACCCCATCGCAATTGAGGTGACCGAAGAGAATATCACCGTCAATAGTGGTATCCCACGTGCGATTGGTTCCGGTCTGCCGGGCATGGCTGTGGTCGTGGCCCCTGGGTTGGATGACCCGGCCTTTAATGGCGAGAAGCCGTTTGACCTGATCACCGCCAATATCCTGGCTGGCCCCCTTGTGGATCTCGCTCCAGATATTGTCGACGCGCTCTCCAAAGGTGGCACGCTTGTACTTTCCGGGCTTCTCGTGACCCAGGAAAAAGAAGTCCTCGAACCATATCTGGCTCGAGGACTAGTATCTCTGGGCAGAGTAGAGAAAGGGGAGTGGCTCGCGCTTGTTTTACGCAAGCCGTGAAGCATTTTTGGGAGGAAAATGCCTCGGGGATAAGTGGGCCAGCCTTGTTTCAGGAGAAGACTGCCCCACTGGGAAATTCTAGGGATTGGCCTGTGGGCTCAAGCCCCGGCCAACCGCAGGGATTAGTGAGCGAACGCACCGCCGCCGAAAGCGCCACCGCTCATGCCACCGAAACCACCACCAAGGCCACTTGGGCGGGTGATTTTGATCTGGAACGCTGTCTTCTGCTTTGGCTCAACCGGGCGCATCATGCCTGCTTCGGTCATCAGGGTGAAAAAGTCACCGGTTGCCGTCAGGTCGGATGCCACTTCGCTAATCAGTTCTTCGCCAGCCGCGAAGAGAGAGTGCGTTTCAGTGGAACCGCTTACAACACCGGGAATTTTGCCTTCAGCGGCCATCAGGCCCATGAAGCTGAATGCTGAAATTTGTTCGTTCATTTTTGCTGTCGCAGCCATTGGTCTTCTCCTTAACCAATTTTGTGCCCTTATGTGGGCTTCGCCAGCCCCTGCTGACAGGGCTTAGATAGGCCTCCGTCGCATGATTAAGAAGACGTTAAAAACGCAGACAAGCTATGCATAAAACGCATAGCTTGAAAGTTTTAGCATCCCGCTGAACGAATAAAGAAAGGAGGATATTGGTCAGTTTTTTCAGGAAGGTGTCGCGTCGATGACGAAAAAAAGAAGTACCAGCAGCAGGCCCCACACCGCCATACCCGACAAAATATAGGGTGTAGCCATCCGCCGCTCAAACCACAGCCTGGGCCGGATACCCTTGGCAAAGAACACCAGAAGGCCGGAAAGGTTCACGCAAACGACGTTAACAATCAGGAGAAGAAGCGCGCCATTTGCCAACTGCCACTGTTTGATTCCGAGCATAAACCCAAAGGTTGCGGCAGGCGGTAAAAGTGCAACCGCAACCATCACCCCGACCAGTGTCATTGAAAGCCCGGATGTCAGCGACAAGACACCCGCGATACCGCTTGCAGCCGCCAAGGCCATGCCGCCAAGGCCCACTTCCGTGCGGCTGAGGAGCTCGCGGCTTTCTGGCAGCTCGCCCCAAATCACACCCACGATAGCCGCCATAGCCACAGCAAGGGACATACCGACAAAGGCGGTTGTGAAGGCTTCGCTCATTAGTTTCTTGTCGCCAAGGGAGGTGCCGAAAGCGAATGCAAGGTTCGGCCCCAGAAGCGGGGCGATCACCATGGCGCCGATTACGACAGCCACATTGTCCTGCACAAGGCCGATCAGCGCCACGATGGTCGACAACAGCGTCAGCACCGTATAGCCGCTGTCAAGATGGGCGCCCTGGCGCATCTTTATCATTAGCTCTTCGCGGGTGTCGCCTGCTTCACGCGCTTCCACGTCAGGCAAAGTGGCTTCAACCGGCATGATATTGATCCGCGCCCGGCTTGAGGTCCCCAGTAGCTTCTGGATATCGTCAATGACCTTCTGGCGTTCGCCTGCCCGTGTTAGCAAGTGATATTGGACATGATCATCTTCAAGCTCAGCAGCCCGTTCACAGCTTATAACGCTGTTGGCGCTGGCGATCTTCCTGATCTGCGCTTCGGCCGCAACCGGCACCGTGACATGCAACATCTTGAGCGGCATAGCTTTTCTCCCCTAAGGGTAAAAGCCTAGCGAAGGGATGCTATGCAGGCAAGAAGCTTATTGCTCGGCTTCCTTCGCCTGCCGCTCGGCGATCCGGCGCTCAAGATCATCAAGAGCCACTAGCGCCGCGTCGACTTGTTCCAGCCCTCTCACCTTTGCTGCCAGCAACCAAAACCGGGATTGTTTGAGGTCCCGATCCAGCTTGGTTCCAGCCGCATAAAGCAGTCCAAGATGATATTGCGCAACAGGCGTTCCGTAATCTAGCAAAGGGAGGCACAGTTTCTGACCTGAAATACCCGTAAAGACTTCATCCACTTCTTCGCAGAGCGGCCCATCCAAAGCGCCTGCCGCTCGCTCATACCATTCTACGGCGAACGAAATATCTTCGGGCGAAGATACTTTGAATTCATGATGCCTGCCAATAAGGTACATCGCCACGACGTCATTATCGGCAGCGCGGCACTGCAAGGCTTCAACGTGATCTTCTCCAAGGCGCTCGGCTAGAAGCTGGCACTCACCCTTCGGCGGGGGTGGCAATCCCTTTCCGTATCGCTTGATATAAGACGCCTTTGGAATGCCAAGGGGGTGAGCTACTTGCTGGGCTGCGCCAACCATGCCGCTAAAAGCAAAACAAGATACAATGTAAACCGCGATTATCCGCATCAGGCCCCCTACGCGCCGATATGTGTGAGCCATTCGTCTTCGGTCATGACACGCACGCCCAGTTCTTCGGCTTTCTTTAGCTTTGAGCCCGCGCCCGGGCCAGCCACAACGATATCGGTTTTCTTGGAAACGGACCCCGCCACCTTGGCACCGAGAGACTCGGCCTTTGCCTTGGCCTCATTGCGGGTCATCTTTTCAAGACTACCGGTAAAGACCACTGTCAGGCCCGATACCGGGCTGTCGGTCGCCTGCGCCTCCACTTCACGCACATTAAGCGCATCCAAAAGCCGGTGCAGCACTGCGCGATTGCGCTCTTCCAGATAAAAGTCAGCAAGGCTCAGCACCACATCGCCGCCGATGCCGTCGATATCCGTCAGTTCGCTGTTGTGTGCCCGCAAGGCCCGCAGCCCTTCATTTGAAAGGTTGACACCTTCAAGCCCCGCCACTGTGCGCAGCCGGCTGACGCGGATATTTTCCGCCTTCAATGTCCCTGCATCAATGCGGGCAAGCCGCGCGGCCACAAGGCCAATAAAGCCTTCGCCAGCCACGAACAGGTCTGTCGGCTGCAGCGCGGCCTCAAAATCCTTCAGGTGTCCGAAGGCCAGCAAACAATAGTTGATGGCGCTGACCTCATGGGCGGAAAGCCCCTTGGCGGTCAAGCCGTTCATCAGCTCTAGCCCGCGCGCCAGATAAGCCACCATCGCATCCGGCGTGCCGAAATTGCGGGCCAGCAGCTTGGCGGTCTCTGCGCCGATACCCGGAATGCCAAGGCCGAAGATCACGCGGTAGAAATCAATGTCCCGGCGCTCCTCGATCGCGGCCATCAGGTTGGAAACGGAAAGGTCTCCCCATCCTTCCCATTTCTGCATAGCGCCGCCCTCGGCTTCGTTCTTTTCCGCGAGTTTGAAAATATCGGCGGGCTCGGCGATCCACTTGCGCTCGAACAGCTGTTCCACCTGTTTGGCGCCAAGACCTTCAATGTCGAAGGCGCCACGCGAGACGAAATGGCGCAGGCGCTCCACCTGCTGGGCAGAACATACCAGCCCACCCGTGCAGCGGATAACCACATCATCGTCCGACGCTTCGGCGTGAGAGCCGCACACCGGGCAGTTTTCCGGGAACTCAAACGGCACAGCATCCACTGGGCGCTGTTCCAGCACAACAGACACAACTTGCGGGATCACGTCCCCTGCCCGCTGGATAACGACCGTATCGCCAATACGGGCGTCAAGGCGGGCGATCTCGTCCCTGTTGTGCAGGGTGGCGTTGGAGACCACCACACCGCCTACTGTGACAGGCTCCAGCTTGGCCACGGGCGTCAGGGCGCCAGTGCGGCCAACCTGGATATCGATATCCCGCAGGATGGTCATAGCCTTTTCAGCCGGGAACTTGTGCGCAATGGCCCAGCGCGGGGCACGTGCCACCATGCCAAGGCGGTCCTGCAGCGCCAGGTCATCAACCTTATAGACAACGCCGTCGATATCGTAATCGAGGGTTGGTCGCTCAACTTCAATCTTGTGATAATGCTCAACCGCGCTGTCCGCACCATCACACAGCACCATCAGCGGGTTCACGTCGAAACCCCAGGATTTGAAGAGCTCAATCATACCCATCTGGCTGCCGGACGGCATCTCGGATACCTCACCCCAGGCATAGGCGAAGAATTTTAGTGGGCGCGAGGCGGTAATGCTGCTGTCAAGCTGGCGCAAAGAACCCGCGGCGGCATTCCGCGGGTTCGCGAACACTTTGGCGCCTTTTCCTTCCTGCGCCTTGTTGAGCGCGAGGAAATCTTCCTTGCCCATATAAACTTCGCCGCGCACCTCAAGGACATCGGGCCAGCCCTCTCCCTGAAGTTCTTCGGGGATGCTGTCCAGCGTGCGGGCGTTGGTGGTGACATTTTCGCCCACCGTGCCGTCGCCGCGCGTGGCTGCTTGCACTAACTTTCCCTGTTCGTACCGGAGTGCCAATGAGAGGCCATCAATCTTGGGTTCGGCTGTCAGCGCCACAGGAACATTGTCCCCCACGCCTAGGAAACGCCGCACCCTGCCCACAAATTCGCGCACATCGTCATCGTTGAAGGCGTTATCGAGCGAAAGCATGGGCTTTGCATGCTTGATCTTCTCGAACTTGCTGGCCCGGACAGTTGCGCCCACGCGCTTTGATGGGCTGTCCTTCCGCACCAGATGCGGGAACTGGGCCTCAATCTCGTCATTGCGGCGCCTGAGGGCATCATAGTCCGCGTCGGAAATCTTTGGGGCGTCCTCGCCGTGATACAGGCGGTCGTGGGTGGCGATCTCCATCGCCAGCTGCGCCAGCTCGCGGCGCGCTTGATCCTCCGTCAAATCCTTGGCGGGTACTGTAAACAAATCAGCCATCAATTATCCATCGATATGCAAAAGTTGGTCTGCGGCCGCGCGGGCTGCATCGGTAATCACATTGCCGGCCAGCATACGGGCGATTTCCTCCCGCCGGGCCTCGTCTTCAAGGGCAACCACATCGGTACGGGTTTCCGCTCCATGGTCGCCTTTGGAAATCTGGAATTGGCGGTTGCCACGTGCGGCCACCTGCGGGCTGTGGGTCACAACCAGCACCTGCGCGCTATCGGACAGGCGGCGAAGGCGCTCGCCCACGGCACTGGCAGTCGCACCACCAATGCCCTTGTCAACTTCATCGAACACCATCACCGGTGTGCTGGAGCCACGCGCTAAAACAACCTTAAGCGCCAGGATGAAGCGCGCCAGCTCACCGCCCGATGCGATCTTGACCAGTGCGCCAAAGGGCGTGCCTGCGTTGGTTTTCACTTCAAAGCTTACCCGGTCTGCGCCCTGCGCCGTCCAATCACTTTCCGGCAGGGTCTCCACCGCCGTGCGGAACTGGGCGTTCTCAAGCTTCAGGGGCGGCAATTCCGCCATCACCAGGGCATCAAGTTCCAAAGCTGCGGCCTTGCGCTTGGCGCTCAGGGTCTCCACCGCCGCGGTCATGGCCTTGCGGGCAGCAGCCACGCGGGCGCGGGCCTCAGCCACCATCTCATCCCCCGCACTTACGGCTGCATATCGGGTTTTCAGGTTTTCAAGCAGCGCAGGAAGCTCGTCAGGCTGGCAATTGTGCTTGCGCGCGAGGCGGCGGATCTCAAACAGGCGCTCTTCCGTCCGCTCCAACTCATGCGGGTCGAAATCAAGGTCTTGCGCCAGCCGATCCAGCGCTGCCATGCCTTCGCCAAGCTCAATCGCCGCGCGGTCCAGCGCTTCGATTACGGGGGCCAGCAGCTCACCGGCTGCGCCTTCCGTGCGCTCCATGCGCCGAAGCACGCCGCGCACGGTTGCATCCACGCCGCCGTCCGAAGCCAGATCGTCCTGATAGGTCTTCAGGTCATCGGCCAGCTTTTCGCCCTGCATCATAAGTGTGCGGCGCTCCGCCAGTGCCTCTTCTTCGCCTTCTTCAAGGCCCAACGTATCCAACTCGGCCACTGCATGCTCAAGGAACTCCTCGTCCGCCTTGGCGTTCGCCAGCATTTCTTCCGCATCCATCAGCGCCTTTGACGCGTCGCGAAGTTCGCTGTGCGCGCCAGCAACAGCCTTCATCTCCGCGCCATAGTCGCCAAAATTATCAAGAAGAGCACGGTGCCCTGCACTGTCCAGCAAGCCGCGGTCATCGTGCTGGCCATGCACTTCCACCAAGAGCGCGCCAACATCCGAAAGGAGCCCCTGCCCGATCGGCTGGTCGTTCGCCCAGGCTTTGCTGCGACCATCTGCGGTGATCTGGCGCCGGAGGATGATTTCCCCGTCGCCGCCATCGAGCCCTTGATCCTCAAGAAGCAAACAGGCCGGATGGCTTGCTGCCACGGAAAAGGCCGCCGAAACCATGCCTTTTTCCTGGCCTTGGCGCACAAGGGCCCGGTCTGCCCGCGCGCCGGTCGCAAGGCCAAGGCTGTCCAAAAGGATGGACTTGCCCGCACCGGTTTCACCGGTCAAAACCGTAAGGCCCGCCGAAAAGGACAGGGTCAGCTTTTCGATTAATACAATGTCACGAATGCTGAGACTGGTCAGCATCGCGCTCTCCCCTTAATTGGCCGATTCCCTTAGAATGGCCAGAGTTTACCCAACCAGGAGCCGCTCTTACCTTCTGGCCTCATATCCTTGCCGCTCAGGAGCGCATAGCTGTAGCGATACCATTTGCTGCCAGGATAGTTGTGGCCCAGAACGGCGGCCGCCATTTTGGCTTCGTCGTAGACACCAAGCGCCAGATATGATTCTACAAGGCGGTGTAACGCCTCCGGCGTGTGGCTGGTGGTCTGGTAATTCTGGATGACATTGCGGAAACGCATGGTGGCCGCCAGATACTCCTGCCGCTTCATATAGAAGCGACCAACCTTCATATCCTTGCCCGCAAGGTGATCAAGTGTCAGGTCCAGTTTCAGCCGTGCGTCCCGCGCATATTCGGTGTCCGGGAAACGCCGGATAACTTCGGTCAGCGATGCTTGGGCCTTAAGCGTCTGCGCCTGGTCACGACCGACGTCTGAAATCTGTTCATAGTGGCTCAACGCAATCAGATAATAGGCGTAAGGTGCCGACCGGTTGCCTGGGTGCAGTTGGAGGAAGCGTTCAGCCGCCAGAACCGCATCATCATAATTGTTGGTCTGATAGTGCGCGTATGCGGCCATAAGCTGCGCCCGCCGTGCCCACACCGAATAAGGGTGCTGGCGCTCCACTTCATCGAACGCCGCAGCCGCCAGACGGAAACGCTTCTTCTTCAGGTTGTCCTGGCCAAGGTTGTAAAGAACCTCAACATCTCGCGCGACATATACGTCTTCTTCATCTTTGGAACTACACGCAGCAACACTGATAAGCGCGACGCCCAGAATAGATGTTTTCAGCCAATTTGCTGCCATGTCAGTACCTTACTCCCGCACATCTGAAATGCATGCTTGCAATTCTTGCATAAGATTTCTA
This sequence comes from Kordiimonas lipolytica, assembly GCF_042651265.1. Taxonomy (GTDB): domain Bacteria; phylum Pseudomonadota; class Alphaproteobacteria; order Sphingomonadales; family Kordiimonadaceae; genus Kordiimonas; species Kordiimonas lipolytica. The sequence goes on from NZ_JBHSCR010000005.1 coordinate 106,669, forward strand.
GTCTCAGCCTAATGCAACCATTAGTATATTTTCAACAATCACTGAAAGGTAATTCCCACCCATCAATTCAGCGTAGGCGAATTCTCTAGCACAGGAAGCCGCAAGCGCCAACGGGGAATAGCCCTTTCAAGAGCGAAGGAGACTCTATGGCGCCGCAAAGTGACGAAATTGAGGACAAGCAGGGTGGCTTGTCGGCGCGCAAGGCCGACCTGATTGACAAGCATGTCGGCAGGCGCCTTCGGGACCGCCGTCGAGCACTTGAACTCAGCCAGCAGGACATTGCCAATATCCTTGGCATCTCCTACCAGCAGGTACAAAAATATGAAAGCGGCCAGAACCGTGTCAGCGCCGGTCGGCTTTATCTTCTTGCACATATCCTGCAAACAAAAGTGTCCGATTTTTATGAGGGACTACCGGCGGGAGATGAAATCCTGAGCGGCAAGATCACGGATATGGACCTGATCATTCCAGAGCTTGAGACGCTCCCGAACGTGAATGTCCGGGATGCGCTCAGCGATCTGGTCCGCGCGATAAAGGACTCAAAAATCATGACCTCTTGAGGTCAGGACTACACGCAACCGGGGGTCGGGGAGCCCGCTCAGGCTTCCCCTTTTACAAGCGCGTCATAATCAAGCATCAGCGCTTTCGTGATATCACCAACTTCAAAGTTATATGGACCGATCTCGGAAAGTGGCGTCACTTCGGCTGCGGAACCTGTAAGGAATGCCTGCTCGAAGCCCTCCATTTCTTCCGGCATGATAGCGCGCTCGATCACCTTGATCTGGCGCTTTTTCGCAAGCTCGATCACTGTCTGGCGGGTTATGCCGTTCAGGAAACAGTCAGGCGTTGGCGTATGCAGGTCTCCGTCCTTGACGAAGAAGATGTTGGCCCCGGTAGCTTCCGCCACTTGACCGCGATAATCATACATCAGCGCATCATCAAAGCCTTTGGCTTCGGCTGCGTGCTTGCTCATGGTGCAGATCATGTAAAGGCCGGATGCCTTGGCATGTACAGGCGCCGTGTCAGCCGCCGGACGCCGCCACTTGGAAATATCCAGTCGCAGGCCTTTCATGCGAGCCTCCGGAGAGAAATAGGAAGGCCACTCCCATACGGCAATAGCGGCATGGATGGTATTGTTCTGAGCTGCAACGCCCATCATTTCACTGCCGCGCCACACGACCGGACGGCAATAGGCATCTACCAGATTATTCTTGTCCAAAAGCTCCATACAGGCATCATTGATCTGGTCCTGCGTGTAGGGAATTTTATAGCCCAGCATTTCAGCAGACTTGAAAAGACGCTCGGTATGTTCTTTAAGTTTGAATATCTTACCGTTATAGGCCCGCTGTCCCTCAAAGACCGCGCCGCCATAATGCAGGGCATGGGTTAACACATGGGCGGTACAATCGCGCCAGGGACGGTATTCACCGTCCATCCAGATCCAACCATCGCGGTCATCATAAGGGGCAGATGCCATTTTTGTTCTCCACAGACACGAAACAAATAAGATTATGTCGCTTTTTACTTGATCGATGTAACATTCTGTCGATATTATGTCAACATCACTGACATATATCGCTTATCAGGCTTATGCAAAGAAAATTACCACATTCGAACCTTTATTTACGTGAAGAAGAACTCCGGCGCGGTATTGAGCTTTTGTATTTCGCCTATCGCGATTTTACACGCGACCCGGACAATATTCTGGCAGACTCAAGCTTTGGCCGGGCGCATCACCGCGTGCTCTATTTCGTTGGCCGCAACCCTGGCACAACAGTCTCGGGCCTCCTCAGTCTCCTGCGGATCACCAAGCAGAGCCTGTCACGGGTCTTGGGCCAACTTGTCGAAGAAGGCTATGTGGACCAGGTATCAGGCGTCGAGGACCGTCGCCAACGGCTTCTTTACCTGACGGACAAAGGCAAGGCGTTCGAAAAAGAACTGTTTGAAACCCAGCGTCAGCGCGTGGCCGAGGCTTATAAAAAGGCCGGGCCCGAAGCAGTCGCAGGCTTTTGGGAAGTTCTTCTGAACATCGTGAATGAAGACGAGCGCGAAGCCGTTCTGCGGCAGATTGAAAAATAAAGCCCCCCCCCGAATGAACCGACATCTTGCCCGCCCCGTAGCTATTAATTGAAAAATAACGGGTTTGCCTCACGATAGACTGGGCAATGTCGTAGCAACGGGATCAATATGTTCGAGCCACCGGGTGAATTTGCTCCATTCATAAAGGCTTGGCGGGGGCTACCCCGCAGGGCGCATTCATTTTTGCCCCATAAAAAGGATATCAGCCCTGTCCTCTTTGGCGAATTCCTGCACCTTGTCTGCATCACCGAGTTCCTGGCCCCTAGAAACATGACGATCCGATTTGCCGGCAGCGAATTCGAACGACTAGCAGGCTTTGGCTCTGAGCTTGAAAATTACTATGACATCTTGCCGGAGAGATTCCTGGCCGCGACCGAAAGATTTCATGACCTGATCCAGACCACCCCCTGCGGCGCCTATGTCAGTGATGTCATAACTGCGGCATCAGGCAGTCGATACGTCCATGATACAGTTCACTTGCCCCTGGTGAACGACGAAGGTGCTGTTCGCTACCTGCTGGTCTATGGCGTAGGCCGCAAGCCCTATGGAGACCTTTCACCACGGTCAACTGGCAACCACAACGAATCCAACATCAAGGAACTATTTTATATGGATGTCGGTAATGGAGCACCGCGCGAGCATGTCGCCGACTTTCAGTTCAGCGCTGCCTGAATATACAAACGCCCCCTTAAGCTGATCCGCAGCCCGGCATCGTTCGTATCAAATTGAACTTGAGGCCACATCATGCGATGATAGGCCTGACTTGCACGAGGGGTCCTGCATGAACATCCTACCTGAGTCTTTTCTGCCGTTCACTGAACGGTGGTTACAGCTGCCGCGCGAAGCACACCCGTTGCTGCCCCGCCGGTCTGACCTGTCACCCATGAGGTTCGGTAAGTTTCTGCCGCAGATTTGCGTAACTGAGATGATAGGCAAAATGAACCTGCCTATCCGTTATGCTGGAAGCGCCTTTGAGCGTGCAGCAGGCTACCCCCTGAACGGCGTCAATTATTATGACCTCCTGCCCGATCAGTTCAGGAAATCCGTCGCTGCTTTCCATGACTATATCGTGGACACACCTTGCGGTGCTTTTGTAAGGGACATTATCTCGACCAACAGCGGTAGCCGCTACCTGCATGAAACGCTGCACCTCCCCCTGGCCGATGACGCCGGGAAGGTTCGGTATGTCATGGCTTATGGCCTCGGCCGGAAAGCCATTGACGACAGAGGCATGCGCCCCCTTGAAGACCAGAGCGACGATCACATCAAAGACTTGCGGTACCTTGACCTAGGCGCAGGCGCCCCTGCCGCCTACATAGAGAATTTCATCTTCCACAGAAATAGTACGAACAAAGACGCGGAAAGATTGACCTTGCAAGACGTCGCAAAATGGACAAGTTAGTCACTATGAGCAAGATCGACGAACGCCTCATCAAGGGCTATCAAAATTTCAGGGATACGGTTTTCGAGAGTGACCGCGCCCTTTATGAAGAACTGGCCACATCGGGCCAGAGGCCTCACACATTGATGATTGCCTGTTCCGACAGCCGTGTCCTGCCCCAGCAGATATTGTCTGCCGGCCCGGGCGACCTCTTTGTTGTCCGTAACGTGGCGGCCATGGTGCCCCCCTATGAAAAAGACAGCGGCTATCACGGTACATCTGCAGCCATCGAATTTGCCGTTACCGTGCTTGAAGTGGACAATATCGTTGTCATGGGACACGCCGGATGTGGCGGCGTCGCCAGCGTTATCGACCACAGCATGCCAACCGACAGTTTTGTCCATAACTGGATGCGCCCCCTTAGGGAATGGCTGCGCACCCATGAAGACTTCGACGAGCGGAATGAGACCGAAAGCAAGCGCATGCTGGAGCGCGCAGCCGTGCACCTGAGCCTGCAGAACCTCAAGAGCTTCCCCTTCGTGCGCGAGCGCGTGGACGCAGGCACGCTATCCGTCGTCGGCTTTATTTTCGACATCCACAACGGGGACCTATCGGAGGTTCGGGCAAAGCAGAAAATCACACTTGATGTGGAAACCATTGGCTAGCTATGGCCAGCGAAACGCAACAATCCATTACCAAATGGGCTGAGGAGACCTTCGGCCCGGTCTCTGACCAAACTGTCCTTGTGCGCAGGGCAAAGGTTGAGCTTGATGAACTGCTGGAAGCTACGGCCCAGGGTGACAAGCGGGAAATCGGTAAGGAAACGGCGGACATCGCCATACTTCTTTACCGCCTGATGGAGCTCAATGGCCTCAACCTCACCGAAGAGGTTACGGCCAAGATGGCGGAGAACCGCGCCCGCTCCTGGCTCGCCAGTGGCGACGGCACAGGCAGCCATATAAAGCCGCAGGGAACCTAACTGTCCTCTTTCACTCGGGCCATACACTCGATCTCGACCCGAGCACCCAGCGCCAGCCCAGACGCGCCCAAAGCACTGCGTGCTGGATACCGACCAGGCTTGAAATAGGTGCGATAAACTTCGTTCATCTCCGCCCATTCGCCAATGTCTGCCAGCATCACCAGGCATTTCACCACATGATCCATGTCTGACCCGCTGGCTTCCAGCGTTGCCTTAATGTTTTCCATGGTCTGCCGGGTCTCAGGCCCGATGCCACCCGGCACCAGCATCATGGCACCTGGCTTCGCGCCCAGTTCACCAGACAGGTAAAGCATGTCACCAACCCGCACCGCTTTTGAGAACGGCAGTGTTGCCTGCTCGTCCGCCGAAGTGGCTGTAGGGGCAAACATGGCGATGAGAGCAACAGTCAGTCTGACAAATGTTTTCACAGGTTTTTATCCTTTTTTTGAAGCTGCATGGGATAGTAGCCTCGCGCATGGACCTTAACAACAGGGCCAGCCGAGCGATCATACTAGTGCGTAGAACGAGCCACCCACACATTTGCCAGGTTGGGGCTGATCCAAAAGGAATGCCGACCGAACAAGGCGGCGGTAATTCTAATATAGATGCTTAGCCAACCGGGGGAGCCATTTTCCACCTGCCTCCAGCATAGGGACTATAGATGGGGTAGTGGTCGCGCCAAGCTCGGAAATCCCTAAAAACCAGCGCAGACGCGCTTGGGCGGAAATCTTTCCTCAATCCTCCCAAGTGCCATGGAGCAGGAAAATGGTGGTACTCGCTATGGCTTACGCCAAGCATGCGACAGAAGGGCCTGCGCCAGCCAATGGGCAGCCAGTGTGAAAACGGCACGCCCGCATCATGGCTGACAAGGGGAGACAGCTGGTTTGGTGCTGTCAGCAGAACCACCCGCCGGGTAACGCGCGCGATATTGGCCACCGCCGCCCGTATGTTCTTGCGCCCCACATGCTCCAGGGTCTCTATCGAGGCGAAGACATCAACCGATTTGTCAGCGAGTGACAGGTCCTGCAATAGATCGTTCCGAAATTCGCACCGGTCCGCAACACCAAGGACGGCAGCCAACTTGCGCGACGCCTCAAGCTTCCCGGCATGCGGTTCAACAAGGATAGCGTGTTTGCCACCGGACAAAAGATACGCGAAAGCCAACCACCCAAAGCCAGCGGCACAGTCGCACAGGACCGCATCCTCGATGTGCACATGATCCCTGAGCGGCTTGACATACATTGCCGCCATATAACGCAGCGTTTCTGCAATCTTCAGGGAATTATGCTCCCTGTTATTCTGCAGTTCGACAACTTGATCGATCACAGCATGCTGGGCATCGGAAATTTCAAAATCAGGCAGATTATCCCCCTCGCACGCGCCTTAAAATGTATTTTCAACGCCATCTAATCATAACTGTTGCCCGACGACAAGCTTGCACATATTCGGCCTGTTGCAAGCCTTGGAACCCTTCTGCCCCGCGCAAAGAAAAAGGGCCGCGCAACGCGCAGCCCTTTCAGTCATTCTCTTTGGAAAGGCTTACTTCTTATAGAAGTTTTTGCCTTCCTTAACCGGCTTCCAGATCTTCTTCATGGAGAAGTACAGAACGACAACCAGGATCATCAGATACAGGAGGACGTTCAGGCCCATGTGATGGCGTGCCTCAAGCTTCGGCTCGGCCACATACATCAGGAAGTTCACAACGTCCTTAGCCATCTGCTCCTGCGTTGCTGCTGTACCGTCTTCATATTCAACGATACCTTCGGCAAGCGGAGGCGCCATGGAGATGTTGCCACCTGGGAAGTATGGGTTGTAGCTCTTGCCAGCTGGTGCCTCATGGTCTGCCGGTGCATCTTGATAACCGGTCAGCAGGCTGAACAGATAGTTCGGGCCGTCATGACGGGCTTTGGCGATCAGCGACAAATCCGGAGGAACCGCACCGCCATTGGATGCCGCAGCAGCCTCTGGGTTCGGGAACGGGCTTGGGAACGCGTCCTGTGGCAGGCCCTTACGCTCTTTTGGGTCACCCGCGTCGTCCACACCGTCAACAACCGTGTATTCAGCAGCCCATGCCTTGATCATGTCGTCTTCGTAGCCCAGCTCAGCCAGGTTACGGAAACGGAAGTATTTCAGGCTGTGGCATGCGGAACAAACCTGCTGGTAAACCTGCCAGCCGCGCTGAGCGGATGCACGGTCATACGTACCGGTCGGGCCCTCGAAGGACCATTCCATTTGCATTGGATGCTTCGCAGCACCCGCGCCCATCGCAGTACCGGCAAGGCCAGCAACAGCAGTGAGGGCAATCGCGATATTCTTAACAAGTTTCATCGTCATATTCCCCTTACTCTGCAGCTTTGACTACTGGGTTCGCGATGCTCTCTGGCAGTGGCAGCGTTTTCTCGAATTTGGCGAGAAGCGGCAGCACGATCAGGAAGTGTGCGAAATAGTAGGCCGTACCGATCAGGCCGATGACAGGCCAGATGCCTTCAGGTTTCTTGCCGCCAACGATGGTCAGAACAACCATGTCGATCACCAGGAACCAGAAGAACCAGCGGAACATCGGACGGAACTTACCGGAGCGAACTTTGCTGCGGTCCAGCCAAGGCAGGAAGAACAGCACGATGATCGCTGCGAACATTGCGATAACACCCAGAAGCTTCGCGGGGATGATCACAACGTCGGTGAAAGGAATGCCGATGTCGAACGTGATGGAACGCAGGATCGCGTAGAATGGCAGGAAGTACCACTCAGGAACGATGGAACCTGGCGTTACCAGCGGATCAGCCGGAATGTAGTTGTCCGGGTGACCAAGCGCGTTCGGCATGTAGAACAGGAACAGGGCGAAGATCGCGAAGAATACAGCGGCGCCAAAAGCGTCCTTCACCGTGTAGAACGGGTGGAACGGGATCTGGTCTGCGCTGGATTTCACGTCAATACCCAGCGGGTTGCCGCTGTCGGATACCTTCTTGGCCCAGATGTGCAGGATCACAACACCGGTGATCACGAACGGCAGCAGATAGTGCAGGCTGAAGAAGCGGTTCAGCGTTGGGTTATCAACGGAGAAGCCACCCCACAGCAGGGTCACGATGCTGTCGCCCACAACCGGAATTGCAGAGAACAGGTTGGTGATCACTGTCGCACCCCAGAAGGACATCTGGCCCCATGGCAGCACGTAACCCATGAAGGCAGTTGCCATCATGAGAAGGAAAATCACCAGGCCGAGCATCCACAGTACTTCGCGTGGTGCCTTGTAGGAACCATAGTAAAGACCGCGCAGGATGTGGATATACACAGCGATGAAGAAGAAGCTTGCGCCGTTGGCGTGCATATAGCGGATCAGCCAACCATAGTTGACGTCGCGCATGATGCGCTCAACGCTGTCGAAAGCCATCAGCGTGTTCGGTGTATAGTGCATTGCAAGCACGATACCGGAGATGATCTGCACCATCAGCATCAGGCCAGCCAGGGAACCGAAGTTCCACCAGTAGTTCAGGTTACGCGGGGTTGGCGTATCAACACCCACGACGTTATTCACGAGACCGATGACCGGAAGGCGTTCTTCCAACCAGGCGGCAGCCTTGTTTTTAGGCTTTGCGTCAATCCATTCAGCCATGATTGCTCCCCTTAACCGATCTGCAACGTCGTATCATTGAGGAAGGCGTATGTTGGCACCGCAAGGTTCTTTGGTGCCGGGCCCTTCCGAATACGACCAGCCGTGTCATAGTGCGAACCGTGGCATGGGCAGAACCAGCCGCCAAAGTCGCCTTTATCTTCACCGTCGGATGTACCGACAGGTACACAGCCAAGGTGCGTACAAATGCCTGTCACCACCAACCACTCGGCGCGACCTTCTTGAACACGCTCTGCATCGGTTTGCTTGTCAACCAGCTCAGACATGTCAACGGAGCGAGCTTCCTCGATCTCCTTGGCCGTACGATGACGGATGAAAATTGGCTTACCCTGCCACATGACCTTAATGGCTTCGCCCACGCCGATGGCGCTGAGGTCTACCTCAACAGTGGCCAGGGCCAGTGTATCGGCCGCTGGATTCATCTGGTCAATGAATGGCCAGGCAGCCATAACGGCGCCTACGCCACCCAAACCGGTGGCTGCTACATGAAGAAAATCACGCCGTGTGGCGCCTTCTTCACCTTCAATTGTTTCGTTGATTGTGCTCATCTAATCTTCCCTGACAGGAACGCGATGCGAAAGGCGATCAATCGTTTGCTTCCCGAAAGTTTATGTCCAGTCGCGCGTATTTCTACCCGAGCTTGGTGGCAAAGTCCCGCGTCACAAAGTCGCAGCATTTGCTTACCATAAATTCAATCGCCGGACAGCCCCTGCCCAGCGAATTGGGATTTGTTTAGTCGTCTGGGCCTAAAGAGGCAAGGCTTTATCCAGAATATTTCCAAAAAAAATACCTGTTTTTAGCCCCATCATCCTGCTTGTCGTTGCGCCTTTTGCGCCAAGCGATTAGCTTCGCCGCCATGGATATAGCCATTTTTCAACCCGACCAGCCACAGAATACCGGCACAATGCTGCGCCTTGCGGCCTGTGTGGACGTGCCTGCGCACGTCATTGAGCCATGCGGCTTCCCGTTCTCAGCCAAGGCTTTCAGGCGCTCTGCCATGGATTATGCAGACCTCGTCAAACTGCACCATCACCAGGATTGGCAGGCTTTTGATGACTGGCGGACAGCTGAAGGAAAGCGACTCGTCCTCTTGACCACAAAGGCCGATAGCGCCTACACCGAGTTCGCCTTTGAACCCGGCGACATTTTGATAGTTGGTAGCGAATCTGCCGGTGCCCCGGATTTCGTGCATCATGGGGCAGATGCCCGGATCACCATTCCGATGCAAAAGGCCGCCCGATCAATTAATGTGGCGGTCTCTCTGGCAATGGTTCTCGGTGAAGCACTTAGACAAACAGACACTTGGCCCAAAAGCGGGCAGCAGGGATAACACGATGGAATTACAAGAAAAAAAGCAAGCAGCTGCTGACTGGTTCAAGGATCTGCGCGACCAGATTTGTGCGAGTTTTGAGGCTATCGAGGATGATAATGCTGGCCCGATGGCGGACCGCGCGGCGGGCCGATTCGAGCGCAAAACCTGGGAGCGTACAAACCAGGCCGATGGTGCCCAGGGTGGCGGCGGTACTATGTCCTTGATGCGCGGCGGTCGGGTATTTGAGAAGGTCGGTGTAAACATCTCAACAGTTCACGGCACCTTCACGCCCGAATTTGCCAAGAACATCCCAGGCGCAGACGAAGACCCAAGTTTCTTCGCCACCGGCATTTCCCTTGTGGCCCACATGAACAGCCCGCGCGTTCCGGCGGTGCATATGAACACCCGCTTCATCACCACCACCAAAAGCTGGTTTGGTGGCGGCGCAGACCTCAATGCCCCCCTGCCGAACACCAAGGACACGGCCGATTTCCACAAAGCCTTCCAGGAATGCTGCGACCGGCACGACCCGGATTATTACGCCAAATTCAAAAAATGGTGCGATGAGTATTTCTATATCCAGCACCGCAACAGGGCGCGCGGTGAAGGCGGCATCTTTTATGACCAATTGAACAGTGGCGACTGGGCGGCGGATTTTGCCTTCACCCAGGATGTAGGCAGCACCTTCAACGAGATTTACCCAGCCCTGGTGCGCCGGCACATGAATGAAGCATGGACAGCAGCAGAGCGCGAGACGCAGCTTGAATACCGCGGCTATTATGCCGAATTCAATCTGGTTTATGACCGCGGCACCACATTTGGGCTCAAGACTGGCGGGAATGTGGAGGCCATCCTGATGTCCCTGCCGCCGGAAGCCAAGTGGCCATAAGGGCATGGCAGGCAAATTCTGGAACAGCATGGTACCAGAGCTGACGGTCTCCGACTTCGGACGATCACTGGAATTCTATACCGGCCTTCTGGGCTTTTCTGTCCGTAATCGACGCGAAGTGCCACCCTTTGCCTATCTTGAACAGGAAACTGTCCATATCATGTTGGAACAGTTTCATGCTGAAAGCTGGCAAACGGGGGAACTCGCCCCTCCGTTCGGGCGTGGCGTCAATTTCCAATTAGAGCTGACAGCCATCGCGCCTATATACGGTCGGCTTCAGGTAGCGGGTTATCCACTGTTCGAAGAGATGAGCGAAGAATGGTACGAAACCGGCGATACAGTGTCTGGGCAAAAGGAGTTCCTGGTGCAGGATCCTGACGGCTATCTCTTGCGGTTCACCGAATTTCTTGGCGAAAAGCCGAAGGAATAGCAGCCGATGCCCGACCTTGCCATCTATGCCGGCCTGTTCCTGAACGCCTTCGTGGCGGCAACCCTTTTGCCCGCCTATTCCGAAGTGACGTTCGCGGCCCTCCTGGCTGCTGGCAAGGGTGAGCCAGGCCTTCTGTTTATAGCGGCAACTTTAGGCAACACGCTGGGCGCCATCCTGAACTGGTGGATCGGCCGCGGCATTGCCCAGTTCAAGGAGCGCCGCTGGTTCCCGGTGAAACCGCAACAGTTCGAGAGCGTTTCACGATTCTTTGTCAAATACGGCAGATGGTCCCTCCTGCTTGCCTGGGCACCGGTGATCGGCGATCCGCTGACCGTTGTCGCGGGCACCTTCCGGGTACCGCTCAGGTGGTTCATCCCACTGGTAGCGGCCGGGAAAGCCTTCCGGTACGGCGCAATTCTGTATGGCATTGACGCCCTTGCGCTGGCACCCTAAGACGCCTATTCTTGGAATCAAGTTTCCTTTTATTACAGGTAGTTACCAATGACCAACCACGCACCCTTCATGGCAGAGGCACTGGCACAGGCCCAGAAGAGCTATGACGAGGGCGGCCTGCCCATCGGCGCGGTGATGGTGGAAAATGGCGCTGTTATCGCACGCGGCCACAACAGGCGCGTGCAGGATGGTGACCCCACAGCCCACGGCGAGATGGCCTGCCTGCGCGCAGCCGGCAGGCGCCCCCGCTATGACGGTGTTACGCTATACACAACACTCAGCCCCTGTATGATGTGCGCCGGCACCATCGTGCAGTTCGGCATTCCCCGTGTGGTGATCGGCGAAGCAGAAAATTTCCACGGCAATGAAGCCTTCCTGCGGGAAAACGGCGTTGAGGTGATACGCCTTGACGACCCGGGCTGCACCGACCTTATGGCGCGCTTTATCCGTGAAAAACCAACGCTGTGGGACGAAGATATCGCAGGGAATGACCCGGCATCGTGATTTTGTGTCACAGAGCTGCCACGATTAGGGCCTAACAACGAATTGATTGAAAGAAAAAGGGGCACATGATGACCATGATCCGTTCAGTACTGGCGCTGATGCTTGTATGCGCCTTCACCCTGCCGGTTGCGGCAAAATCGCGGGATGAAAAACGGGCAGAAATTTTGGAGATGCGGGAACAGGTGCTTGCCGAGCTGTTTGCCGAACGCCCACAAACCCGCGCCGAAATCGACGTGGCTGAAGGCTATGCCGTTTTCTCGAATGTCGGCGTTCAGGTTTTCCTGATTGGCGGCGGCGGCGGTCGTGGTGTGGTTCGTGACCTGAAAACTGGTGAAGACACCTTCATGAAAATGGGCAACGCCAGCGTTGGCCTTGGCCTTGGCGTAAAGGACTTCCGCTCGGTCTTTATCTTTCATGACCGGGATGCCCTCAACGACTTTATCGAAAAAGGCTGGGATTTCTCGGGCGAGGCAGACGCTGCTGCCAAATCGAACGAAAAAGGCGGTGACATTGGCGAAGCAGCAGGCTTCAGCAAAAAGGTCAGCGTTTACCAGATGACCAAAACAGGTCTCGCCCTGCAGGCGTCCCTCAAGGGCACCAAATACTGGCAGGACAAGAAGCTGAACAAGAAATAAATGAAGATGGGGCCCGCGAGGCCCCTTCTTTTTATGCACGGCTTATGCTGACAATGTTTCCAGCAACTGATCAGGCGTCAGGCTGAAATCGCTGTCGATCCAAATGTCTTCCAGTTGCCTCAGGACTTCGGAAATAGCGGGCCCCGGATTCATGCCCCGAGCAATCAGGTCTCGCCCACGCACCGGCATTTCAGGAATGCTCCAGCGCAAGGCCGTTTCAGCCAGTTCACTACCCCAACATGCAGGATGTGCCATCACAGCCCCCTGCCCCGCGTCGCGGCCATGCTGGTAAAGAAAAACCCGCATCGCCTTGCTGTTCGCAGGCAGGCTGCCGGTGAAACCTGCGCTGAAGGCTTTCAGTATCTTGCTTTCCCTGTTGGACATCTTGAGAAGCCTGCCCACAGAGACCGCACGAGAGCCCACAAGTCCCACAAGCCGCATAAGAATATCGGCGTCTAGCCCCAATGCTTTCTCTGCCGCCATGATACGGCCCAGACCATTGATGTCGATATCCACCACCGGCGTGTGCGACCAGATATCGGCGTCCGTCATGGCCATCAGGCACGGGCGTGGATCAGGTGCCGCCAGAAGTTTGCACAGCTCATCCCTGATGCGCTCAACCGACAGGTGCTCAAGCATGACGACATTGGCAGCGACCGCCGCTAGCCCATCCGTGTCCAGGGCGCCACGGCCATAATGGGCATGAAAACGGAAAAAGCGCAGGATACGGAGCGCGTCTTCGCGGATTCGCTCAGCCGCGTCGCCAATGAACCGCACATGACCAGCCTTGGCATCCTCTGCGCCCCCAAACGGGTCATAGAGCGTGCCGTCCACCGCCATATAGATAGCATTCATGGTAAAATCGCGGCGCTTGGCGTCCTCCAGCCAGTCGTCTGTAAAGGCGACTGTGGCGCGGCGGCCGTCTGTTGCCACATCACGCCTGAGCGTCGTGATTTCAATCACTTCAGCGCCCCTGACGGCGGTGACGGTGCCATGATCTATTCCTGTGGGAATCACCTTGATGCCAGCATCGCGCAGCTTTTCCGATACTTGTTCCGGAAGCCAACGGGTCGCTGCATCAATATCCTTGATAGTGCGCCCCACAAGCGTGTCCCGCACGGCACCGCCGACGAACCGCACATCGGCAGGCCCAAGAATGGCGGCGATTTCCTGAATGAAAGGGGAGTTCAGCCAGTTAGCTTGGATCTTGCTCACGCGGCTCGTCACTTTCCGGATTGGTTTCCTTGTGTGCTGTCTCAGGTTCATCCGCCGCTTCATCCACAGGCACGAACCGGCCCGGCACAACCTGGCCATTTTCTGTATGCGGCGGAATATATTTGGTGCGGGCATCGCCTGTGTTGGTGTCGGCAAACTTCAAGGCTATACCGGCTGCGGCGCCGACAATGAGCAACGTGATCACCACCTTGCGAAGCATTGCCCGTTCCTGCTCCAGCTCGCCCTCTGTGCGATTGGTGCGCATGCGGTATCGCAGCCAAAGCAACAAGACAACAAGAGGCAACAGCAGCAGTACTATCCGCAAAATTGCAGCAATCATGTCGCAGTCTCCCGCACGGCTTCCATCACATCACAAAGATTAACGAGCATAGCGGCCGTGGCCCCCCAAATAAAATAGTCCCCATAAGGCATGGCATAATATTCACGCCGGATGCCCTGCCAGACAGCACTTTCAAGCTTATGGTTCCCCCGGTCCAGCAAAAAGGACAGCGGCACCTCGAACGCGGCCTGAACTTCCTCCTGTTGAAGTGTCAGCTCAAAACCCGGGCGCACCAGCCCCACCACGGGTACAATCTCGAACCCCGTGCCTGTACGGTATGTGTCCAGAAACCCGCACACCTCAACGTGGTGTGGTTCAAGGCCGACTTCCTCATGCGCCTCGCGAAGGGCAGCTGCCACGGCATCTGCGTCGGTCTCGTCCACCTTGCCGCCAGGGAAGCTCACTTGCCCGGCATGTTTGGTCAGGTGATCGGTACGCTTGGTCAGCAGGATGGTAGGCTCACCCGGGTGGTTCACTACGGGCACCAGCACGGCGGCATCCCGCACCGGCTTGCCCTTTTGTTCCAGAAGCTTGGCGTCTCGGTTAAGGTCATAGTCGCTGCGGCGCCCACGGGCCGCTGGGTTGCCTTCACTGAGCGCATCGGCAAGCCAATTCCTCATGCGTCACCGGCCTCCACACTGCCAAGGCTGAACCGTTCGCCCATGCTGGTCAGCTGCAGCCTGTCGCCTTTCAGTTCCGCGTGCTCCACCAGTTCATAAAAGACGGGCCGCGCGATCAGCGCCTCAAGGCGGCCACGAACGTGAACATAAGGTCGCGGCTCGCCGGTCTTTTCATTCACCTCTACACGGATCGGGTGATCAGGCCCCGCGATCACTTCGTCGCCGACATTGGTGGTGAATTTGAAGGCGACGCGGCTGCCATCTTCAATCCGGTCCATATGCACAGCCACAAAAGGCGCATCATCAACGGTGATGCCGATCTTTTCAACCGGGGTCACCAGATATGTCTTGCCGTCTTCATCTTTCCTGAGAACGGTAGCGAACAGCTTGACCATGCGCTCACGCGTGATCGGGGTGCCCATATAGTACCAGGTACCATCGGCGGCGATCCGCATGTCGATATCACCGCAGAAATCAGGGTTCCATTTCTCGACCGGCGGGCGCTTCTGGCCCTCCAGTTGTTTCAAAATATCTTCCAGTTTCAAGCCGGTATCGGTATTTGCTGTCATTCGGGCCTCCTTGCACCACTATATGGGAGATAGTGGCGCAAAGAAAAGCTCCAGC
The DNA here is from genome assembly GCF_042651265.1 of Kordiimonas lipolytica. GTDB lineage: Bacteria > Pseudomonadota > Alphaproteobacteria > Sphingomonadales > Kordiimonadaceae > Kordiimonas > Kordiimonas lipolytica. Next base: position 121,761 of record NZ_JBHSCR010000005.1, read on the forward strand.
GTGAGAAAGATATGCTTTGGAGTGCCTCAGGCAACATCCGACAGCAGGGCGCCAGCCACCGGTACGAGCACAGGCTCGGGCATCGGCACAACAATTTTACCGACCGATGGCAGTGACGTGGTCGTCGCGGGCTGGCGCACCAGAAGACGCCGTGCATCCTTGCCGCCCGGCAGCGTAATGTACCGCGGCAGCACTGGCTCAAACCCGAACCGCTGGTAGTAGGCATAGTCGCCCACAAGCAGAATCCGGTCATGGCCGGCACCGTTTGCAGATGCCATGGACTTGTGCATCAGCTGGGCGCCGACACCCTGCCCCTGTACCGAAGGCGAAACGGCGAGCGGCCCAAGAAGCAGAGCCTCCACCGGCTTGCCGCCCAAAAGATCGCGCACTTCGATCGGCCAGTAGCGCACGGTGCCTACAATCTTGTCCGCCTTGCGTGCGACATAAGACAGGCCGGCAACCGGCTGGTTGTTTTCCCGAAGGCTGTATGAAGATTTGTTGAACCGGTCAGGTCCAAAGGCCACATCCAGCAGCTTCTCGATCGCTGCTTTATCGAAGGGCCGTTCCCGATCAATTGTGATCATCGGCTTTTCCCATATCCTGGTGCAGACAGCACCAATGAACAAATAACGCTTTTAGTCCAGAAGCTTAGCGTCGTCGCATTCGGCAATGCCGTCTGATATGGGTGGTCTTTACCATGCCTTACATGATCCTTTTATGTCCGAAATACGGAACATATGTTGCAGTAGAAATGCGCATAAACAACAAATTATTCTGTTAGGCAAGCTTTTTCTGCAGAATATTCTGTCAAATGCACTGTATGCTGAATTTTCTAAACCAGCAAGGGAGCATCATATGGACCTGATCCGCATCATTATCGCCATTCTTCTGCCACCGCTTGGCGTCTTTCTTCAGGAAGGGCTTGGCAAGCATTTCTGGATCAACATTATCCTGACCCTGTGTGGCTACCTGCCCGGCATCATCCACGCGGTCTATATTATTGCCAAGCGCTGACCCTTTGGCGCCAAAACAAAACCAGACATAAAAAAAGCGGCGGGACACTGCCCGCCGCCGAAGTCCAGTCATACGGTGAATTAAAAGGCTTACCAGTCAACCTGGAAGCGCAGGCCCAGCGTATCAGCCGAATTTTTACCGTCGGCACCGTTGGCCGAAACGTCGAATGCCTTGTCGATCGAGACGTGGGCATAGTTGGCCAGGAAGCGCGTGTGACGGTTCAGGTACCAGTTCACACCCAGGGTATAAGTGTCCTGCTCGCCGCCATAGACGCCGTCGCCAGTCAGGTCAACACGGTCAAAGCGCGCCGCAACCTGCCATGCACCAATGCCACCAGTGTGAACTGGATTCTTGATGTTCGGACGGTTCCAGACAGCTTTTTTCAGATTGAGTGTCTTGGTTTCACCTGTGATGAACCAGCCAGCTTCAACATAACCGCCATAGAAGAAGGCATCACGGCCACCAGCACCGCCATTTTGCGCGGTCAGGCCAGCCCACTCACCCGTCAGGTTCAGCGAACCATAGGAGAGTGCGCCTTCAAGGCCGTAGAAGCTGTCTTTTTCAGCAATGCGGCTTGTCGCCAGAAGGCGGTCAGCCGTGTGCAAGTAAGCTTTCTGGCGGTAGCGCAGCAGATCACCGTCGCCGCCAACATCGCGGAAACGAACAGACGCGCCGAGCATCCAGTTACCGCCATCGAACGCGTCGCCATAAGTGGCGCGAGCCGCGAACACCTGACCTTCGTTATCAACGGAACCATCGTTGCTGCCACGGTAAATACCAGCATTGAACGTCCAGTTGTCGCCGCCATTGCCGTAACCGATACCGATCATACGCGCCAGTGCGAAAGCGTCGGTGAAGGCCGCGCGTTCAACAAAGTTCGTATTCAGGGACGATTCCATCTCCTCGAGCGAGTTCGGCGTTTTGAACTGACCGAAAGTCCAGCTGCCCATGCCAGTCTTGAACTGCATGTAGGCGTCTTTGACTTCAACGTCGTTACCAGCGAAGTCGGCTTCGAACTTGTATTTCACGTCTTTCCAGGCTTTGCCTTCAACGCCAATACGCGAAGCGCGGAGCTCGCTGGTATCCTTGTCCATGCTGCCGTCGCTGTCGGAAGACCAACCAAAGTCTGCCAGTACACGGCCACGGATATTGAATTCAAACAGGCCATCGTCGCTTGCAAGACTGAAAGCCGGATCGGCCTTCTTGATCTTCGGCGCCTTTTCCTGCTTCTTCTCAAGTTCTTCAATGCGCTTGGCAAGAGCCTCAAGCTGAGCTTTCAACTCTTCAATGGATTGCGCTTCGACAGGCGCGGACATCGCCGTGGCCAAGGCCGTCGCGGCCATCAGGCCAGCGATACGTTTCCCTTTGAGCATCATATTTTCCTATCATATCTTTTTTGGCGCGCACCCAACTGCGGCCTTTTATTCGTCCCAGAACGCGAAGCCTTATTTTTCTTGCATACGCTTGTTACAGCCATGCGGGCTCCTGTCGTTCGTGACGTGCGCATATACTGCCAAATATATTGCGATTTTATTACAGTCTGTGACACAAAATTGACATGAGCATTAAGTCATTGTTTTAATTAGGCTTTGTGTATATTGATCGAAATATCAACACTACCGAGTTGGTGAAATGTGACAGCTATTCTGCCTTTGCGACTCAATTGTTCCCGTTTGATGTCATGCAAATGACAGCCCGTGACCTCGAGAATGGAATCAGTTGACTACAGCTGTGCCTACCCATTCCAGCTTGCTCCACAGCACTTTGACCTCACGCCCTAAGCACCCATGGACAAGCTAAGTTCCTGCCGGTGGCAGGAGATACACAGCAGGCCGTCACTCCGGCTCAAACAACCGCATGGCCATTTGTATAGAAAACCCCCGGCGCTTTCGCACCGGGGGTTTTGATACTCGTAACTGAGTTTGTAGCTGGTTGGCTGGTTTAGAAGCCCATGCCGCCCATGCCGCCCATGTCAGGCATACCGCCACCAGGCATGGCTGGCTTGTCCTCTGGGATTTCGGAAACCATGGCTTCGGTTGTGATCATCAGGCCAGCGATGGAAGCAGCGTCCTGCAGCGCAGTACGAACAACCTTCGTTGGGTCGATGATGCCTTTGGCAACCAGGTCACAGTATACTTCGTTCTGTGCGTCGAAGCCGAAGTTTACGTCGTCTTGCTCAAGTAGCTTGCCGGCAACAACAGCGCCGTCAACACCTGCGTTAGCAGCGATCTGACGAACCGGAGCCTGCAGGGCACGACGGATGATGTCGATACCTTTGTTCTGGTCGTCGTTTGCGCCTTCCAGGCCCTCAAGAGACTTGGTCGCGTAAAGAAGCGCAGTACCGCCACCGGCAACAACGCCTTCTTCAACAGCAGCGCGAGTTGCGTGAAGGGCGTCATCAACGCGGTCTTTACGCTCTTTCACTTCAGTTTCAGTGGCACCGCCAACCTTGATCACAGCAACACCGCCGCTGAGCTTGGCAAGACGCTCCTGGAGCTTCTCTTTGTCGTAATCGGAAGTGGTAACTTCGATTTGAGCTTTGATCTGCTCAACGCGGGCTTTGATATCGTCCTCGGAGCCAACACCGTCAACGATGGTGGTGTCTTCTTTGGTAATGTTCACGCGCTTCGCGGTACCGAGCATATCGATGCCGACATTTTCAAGCTTGATGCCCAGATCTTCGGAGATCACTTGGCCACCGGTCAGGATTGCGATGTCTTCCAGCATGGCTTTACGGCGATCACCGAAGCCAGGCGCCTTAACAGCAGCGATCTTCAGGCCACCGCGCAGCTTGTTCACAACGAGGGTCGCCAGCGCTTCGCCTTCGATGTCTTCAGCAATGATCAGGAGTGGCTTGCCGCTTTGTACAACAGCTTCCAGAAGCGGCAGCATTGGCTGCAGGTTCGTCAGCTTCTTCTCGTGCAGAAGGATCAGTGGGTTTTCAAGGTCCACGGTCATCTTCTCGGCGTTGGTGATGAAGTAAGGAGACAGGTAACCGCGGTCGAACTGCATACCTTCAACAACATCCAGCTCGCTCTCGAGGCCTTTGGCTTCCTCAACAGTGATCACGCCTTCTTTGCCAACTTTTTCCATCGCAGCGGCGATGTCTTTACCAACCTGAACTTCACCGTTAGCGGAGATCGTACCAACTTGCTCGATCTCTTCAGTGGTGGTCACGTCTTTGGTGCGGGCTTTCAGGCCTTCGATAACCTTGGTGGTCGCGAGATCGATACCGCGCTTCAGGTCCATCGGGTTCATGCCAGCCGCAACAGACTTCATGCCTTCGCGAACGATGGCTTGTGCCAGAACTGTTGCAGTGGTTGTGCCGTCACCGGCCACGTCGTTGGTGCGGGAAGCTACTTCCTTCACCATCTGTGCGCCCATGTTTTCGAACTTGTCCTTAAGCTCGATTTCTTTGGCAACAGATACACCGTCTTTGGTGATGCGTGGTGCACCGAAGGATTTGTCGAGAACAACATTACGACCTTTAGGGCCGAGCGTTACTTTTACAGCGTTTGCAAGCGTGTCCACACCAGCGAGGATCTTCTTGCGCGCGTCTTCCTGAAGTTTAACTTCTTTAGCAGCCATGATTTGGGCTCCTGTATTTCGTGTGATTATATGTAACTAATCGAGACGGGTCAGCCGAGTGGATTACTCGATGATGCCCATGATGTCTTTTTCCTGCATGATCAGCAGGTCAACACCGTCAACCTTGACTTCAGTGCCGGACCATTTGCCGAACAGGATCTTGTCGCCAACTTTAACGTCGAGCGCGATCACTTTGCCGTCTTCAGCTTTGGCGCCAGCGCCAACAGCGATCACTTCACCTTCGGATGGTTTTTCTTGTGCGGTGTCTGGCAGGATAATGCCGCCAGCTGTTTTCGCTTCGCTTTCAAGACGCTTGACCAGTACGCGGTCGTGCAGCGGACGAAGTGCCATGGTTTGTCTCCTAAATGATAAACCGTAAAATTAGGGTTTGTTAGCACTCACCCCTAGGGAGTGCTAACTGCGTGTCCCTATGTATGCCTGCGCCGGGTACGGTTCAAGAGGAGTCTGAAGATTTTTTGTGATTTTTTTTGGCTTATTGGGCAGCAACCGAAACCGCTTGATCACCAAGCCTTTGGCCATTCTTGTCATAGGCCACCAGAACATAGTCCCCGGCTGGCAGATAAAGGGGCAAGTCCTCACCATCCCTGAGCATGATCGAATCATAGGAAAAGCCCGTTTGCGGCTGGCCCTCACGGAAGGCCTCAACATACATAAAGGCAGACGATTCGCGGAGCGACGATGGTACCATAACCGGCTGTCCAAGGGCAGCCCGATAATAGCCAGGCTTTATCTCTTTCTGGCTTGGCAAATGGAACTGCCCGTCAACACCCCACTGGGTTCCCGGCGCCCCTAGGGCAAGAAATTGACCATCTTTCCGGTAGAGCCGCGCCGAGCCATGCGACGGCCCTTCATACTGGCAAGCTGTCAGGTCAACTGAATAGCCCTTGATGCCGAACTCATGCTCAAGGCGCGCGGCCATCCAGTTCCAATTCGGAGCTTCCTCATTCCAGCTTTTGGCGATGTGCCGGTAGCCTGCCCAGATAAGAATTTTGTCGTCGCCAGCGTGCTCTTGAAGATAGGCCGCGATATTCTGGGCCTGCCCATGCTCCCGCACCTTCACATGCGCGCCTGGCTCGTCGCTTTCCGGGTATGGGCCACGAAATTCGTATGGAAACACCTTGAAGCCCAGCGCCAAGGCCTTGCGGACAGCGCCGCGGAATAGCGGGTCATTCAGATAGTAACCTTGGGACACGTCCCCGGCATCAAGGTCAGCGATACTGCTAACAGGCGCCTTTCCAAGGGCCTCGAATCCAATATGGCGATAGCCCGCGGCCCATAACCGCTCCAGATTGTTATAAAGGAACAATCGCGCCTGTTTGTGGGTATGGCTCTCGTTCAACAGCAGCACCCTGTGGTTTGTACTTGCATCAAGGACTGCGCCTAGAGGGTCGGCGACTTCCATTGCATCTTGAGGCGCTTCACATTGCTGAAGGGAAGGTGCAATATAACTTTCGCCCAGTGTCGGGATCAGGTCTGATCGCCCCACAAAGCCGTATAACCACCCTGCCTGCTGGGTCGCCCGACTTCCCAGTTCTGCCGAAGCTGCTATTTGATCGAAGTAGCTGCCATAGGCCTTTCCCGAAACTGCCTGATAATGATTGATTGCCTCGGCAGCCGCGCCCATGCTTACACACAGCATGCCCAAAATGGCTAAGCGTTTCATAGAACCCCCACCGTCAATTGCCTCGCAACATTACTACCAGGGGATTATCAAGGGCAACCTATATAGGTTTCGTGCCAATAATAACCGGCTGGAAGAAAACATCGTCGATGCGCCGCACATCCTGGAAGCCGGCCTCATGGAACAGGTCCACCATGCGGGCGGGCCTGAGCGCATAGAAGGCCGAGCGCATCACGTGGGTTTTGAGCTCCGATGCCCCGTCGTCCGCCGTGAAATACATGGCAAAATCATAGACGTCATTGCCGTCGCGCCAGTCCCACACCTGATAGACGCTCCATCGGACACCGTCCACATCGCGCACACCGAAGGGCTTCAGCTGCACCCCGCCGCGGTCAACGGCGTCATAATCGCGCATGGAAACCAGGCACCCCCCGCCAGGCTTGGCCGCCACGTAGAATGACTTGAGCGCCCCAAGAATGGCCTCTTCGGAAAGCAGATGCGTCACCGCGTTATCGGCGGACAACACCACATCGAAGGCATTCTGGTGGATCTCATGCACGCGGGTCATGTCCGCCACGCTGAAATCGATCTTCAGCCCGCGCTTGTCCGCTTCCGCCTTCGCGCGCGCCACCGAATCCGCGGACAGGTCACTTGCGGTAACGTCATAGCCAAGCTCAGCAAGCCCCAGCGCCTGGGTACCGATACCGCACGTGACATCAAGAACCGTCCCTGCCCCACCCCAGATATCCTTGATAATCTGGTCGAGCGCCGCGGACTGGCGCGCGATCGAGGCCTCCCAATCACCATGCACGAGGTGATAAAAGGGCGCCATCGGGTCATAGAAATCGTTTGTGGTCATACTTCACCTAACAGTAGGGCGAAACCCCACCAAAAAATTCATCATAAAACAACTCGATAATCTGGCCAGTATCGAAACTATAGTAGACAGCAATGGAAGTCGGACCAGCATCAGCAGTTCCAAATTGTCTCCATTCCAATTCCTCTTTTGGGATGTTCGGTGCCAGACTTTCCACCGTCGCGCGCGGAACAGCAATGACCTGCAGGTAGCGCTGCCCGTCAGCATAAAAGCCTACATATTGCCGAAAGCTATTCGTCAGAAGGTCATTCAATTGATCCGCTTCGTTATTGGAGCAAAGGATAGGACGAATAAAGTGAGGTGCGTCTATGGCATCCGAGGGGGGATGCTGCCACACATAGGAATTCAAAGTTGCTTCAAACTCGGCCAGCTCTGGTTCGCTTGGCCGCCAAAAGCCATCAATTGGATTACCACGAAACCGAACTTCATCTGGGCCACGGAAAAGGCTTTTGGCGAATTCACTTTTGGGGTCATCCACGGCCAGCACCACGCCCGGCACGCCATTCAGCATCGGCAGTTCCACTGTGTAGGTCGGCTTATAGGGTTCTGGCCACAGCTCATAAACACCGTACGCGACCACGGCTGCGAACAGCAGGAATAAAGTCGCGGCAATCTTCAGGAAAGTTTTCACGCTGGCCCCCATCTATTTTCCGTACCAATAGACCTAAGTGTTCGAAGGGCGCGTTAAAAGCCCTGCTGAGAATTTTCTCGCCTGCTACTGTGATTTAGGGCACAGTCGGGGGTGGGGAAATATGGAAGACAGTTTTGAGCAACCAGTGGAGCACTTCCTAAGGGGAACTTAAACATGTCACGTATACTTATCATGGCCTATGGACTGATCTGCTATGTCCTCGGCGTCGCCAGCCTTGTGCTGTTCATTCTATTTGCAAACAACCATATCGGCATATTGCTACCGGATTATGCAAGTCTGGGCATCGACCACGCCAACACAGGCCCCATGCCCATGCCGCTTCTGGTAAATATCGGGCTTATTGCCCTGTTTGGCCTGCAGCATACGGTTATGGCCCGCCAGAGCTTCAAAAGCCGCCTGGTCGCGCTTTTGCCGCAAGCGGCGGAGCGCAGCACCTATGTGCTGATGACAGCCGTCGTCATCCTGGTGATGGTTCAATATTGGCAGCCCATGACCGGCAGCATCTGGCACGTTGAAGGCGAGACCGCGCGCATGGTGATCACCGGCATTTTCTATTTCGGCTGGGCCTTCACGCTGGCGGCAACCTATATGCTGAACCACAACCATCTGTTCGGCCTGCAGCAGAGCTTCAAGCCGCATGACCCGGACGCGGGCGCGAAAGAATTCGTCACGCCCATGTTCTACAAGGTGGTGCGCCACCCGATCCAGACCGGCGTACTTATTGCTATGCTTGCCACACCGGACATGACAGTGGGGCGGGCCACGCTGGCCTTGGGTATGATTGTCTATATCCTTATTGGCCTTTATTATGAGGAACGGGACCTGATCGCAGAATTTGGCGACACGTACCGCGACTATAAGAAGCGCGTTGGCGGCCTGCTGCCGCGCCTGCGCTGATAATATCGGGTCTGGGGCGGCGATGCCTGTCGCTGCCCCAAAAACGCGAACCCGAATAAATCATAGGTTTACGTACCCCCGACAAGTTCATATGGTGCCTTATATTAAATTAAATCTCTCGGGGGTATTATAGATGGGACGCACAGCCGTCGTGACCACAGCCGTGGTCGCCGCCGCCGCAGTTGGCGGCTATTTTTATCTTTCAAACAGCTTCGAAACCCAGGTTCAGGCACAAATTGACAGCTTCATCAGCAATCCTGACCTGAAGGCAGACCTTACATATCAAAGCCTGAAAGTCGATCTGCTGTCTGGCACAGCCATCGTTGAGGGGATCACCACCAAGGATCATGACAATCCGGATGCCACAACCAGCACCGAAAAGGTTGAGCTGGATATCGGTTTTTCCCCATTTTCAGGTACAGCAACGATTGATGGTTTTCGGGTCACTGCTGCTAAAATGGATACGCCGCAGGGAAAAATCTCACTGGACAGTATGGAAGTTCGGGGCGAAGACCTTGTGGGCATCATAGACGACTTCAAGGAAGAAAAGCTCACTAACTGGCCCCTCACCCTTATTGACGTTCGTGGCTTGAATATGGAAGGGTCACCGCCCCAAAATCCAACCCAGAAAGTGTTGATATCGCTGGACACCGCCCACGTCGCCACCAATAACGACCAGACGCGCGTCGACAACTTGCTGATCGATAACTTCGTGGTAGATGTCTCGAACCAAGCGTCAATCGCAATCGACCGGTATCAGATCAATGGCCTCGACATTGGCTGGATCACCGACATGGTTGCCATGAGCAAGGCCGAGGAATCTGAAGAAGGCGCCGATGACGCCCTTATCGAAGCTGCTGCGCTCTCGCTTGCCAAGACATCCATCAACTATATGGGTATCGACAGCTTCATCCTGGAGGGTTTCAACTTCGACATACCGATGCAGGGCATGGCCATATCGATAAAGGAAATGTCGGTGAAAGACCTGGTTCGTCCGGCCGATTTCGTTCTGGGCGGCACGATGAAGATCGACGCCTTTGAGCTGAAGGGTGTACAGAACACCTCCCCTCAGGCAATGCAGATCCTGACACTGGCAGATTTGGACACCATTCGTCTGGACATGGCCTCCAGCACCCAGTTTGACGACACCACAGGCAATGTTACAAGCCAGATGGATCTCAAGCTGGACAAGCTGATCAGCCTGGAAAGCGAAAGCTCTGTAGCAGGCCTCAAGCCGGCTCAGATGTCGGAAAAACTGATCGCCTACCAAAGGGATCAGATGGAACAGACCTTCCGTGCGGCTGAGGAAGGGATACCGCCGCAGCAGGACCCATTCGCGCAGATAGCCGAAGCACTTAGCGTCTACACTGGATACTATGACGGTGTTTCCGTCTCGCTTGGTGTTGAAGACCAGGGCCTGCTACCCCGCGGTCTCAAGGTATATTCTGTGCTTTCCGGCATGCCGGAAGATCAGCTGCGCGAGCAGTTTTCCATGATGGCAATCGCCCAGGCAGGCCCCCTATTGGGAGAAGGCGCACCAGAGAACCTTGCTGAGGTCATCCAGGCCTTCATGGCGCCCGATTCACAGCCGATGCGGGTCAGCGTGCGTTCGCTCGTCCCCATGACGGAAGAGGCTCTCTCCGGCATCACGCCGCAGACCTGGCACACTGTGTTCGGCATGGAAATGGCAACGGCAGAGCCCACAGGCACACCTGCCAGCGAATAAGCATCTTTCCGAAGAGTAACAAAAGAGGGCCAATCGGCCCTCTTTTCACGTTTACGGCTGCCACCGGCCTTATTTTTGCCCGCTCTTGGCCCAAGTGCCAATTCGTGGCATTCTTCCCTCTGTCATAAGGGAGGGACATATGGCATCAGACGGTGCAGCGAACGGGTCGAACACAATATCGGTGGCTGTGATCGGCGCAGGACCTGCCGGCTACTACACAGCCGAAGCCCTGACCAAAACGGATGCAGACGTCCGGGTTGACATCATCGACCGCCTTCCCACGCCTTTTGGCCTGATCCGGGCAGGCGTGGCACCAGATCACCAGTCCATCAAGAATGTGTCCCGCCGGTATGAAGCTACAAACCAACGGGAAAATGTTCGCTTTGTCGGAAACCTGTCGCTGGGGCGGGATATCACGCTGACGGAACTTAGGGACATCTACGACGCTGTCGTGCTTGCCACCGGTGCCGCCAAGGACCGGGCACTGGGCATCGACGGCGAAGACCTTGAGGGTGTGATAGGCTCCGGCCCTTTCGTCGGCTGGTATAATGCCCATCCGGACTATAAAGGCCTGAACCCAGACCTGCGCGTGGCGTCCGTAGCCGTCATCGGCAACGGTAACGTGGCGGTCGATGTGGCCCGTATTCTGGCCAAGACAGCCGGAGAGATGGCAGAGACAGACCTTGCAGACCATGCCGCCAAATCCATCCACGGCTCACCTATCCGCGATATCTATATCATCGGCCGCCGCGGCCCACTCGAGGCCAGCTTCACGCCGAAGGAACTGGGAGAACTGAACCAGCTTGAAAACTGTGTCGCTCTTGTGGCCGGTGAGCAACTGCCGGGCGAGGAAATAGACGACATGATGACAGGCGCCCAGCGCAAGAATATGTCAGCGCTTCGCCAGATGGCCGAAAATGACCAGACATCAAAGCCCGTGCGACTGCATATCAAATTCTTCCTGCGCCCCATGGCCATCCTGGGCGATGAATGCGTGTGTGGCCTCAGGCTGGAGGAAACCAAGGTCGAAGACGGCAAATGCGTGGGCACCGGCAAGACAGAAGTGTTGCCCGCAGGGCTCGTCGTGCCCTGCATCGGCTACCGCACCAGCCCGATCCCGGACGTTCCCTATGACGAAAGCTACGGCTGCTTTGAAAATGAAGATGGCCTCATTGAGCCGCGCCTTTACTGTGTCGGCTGGGCCAAACGCGGTCCAACGGGCACTATCGGCACCAACAAGCCGGATGGCGCCGAAGTAGCCAAAAGAATCCTTGAGGAAATCCGGCCAGCCGGCCGTCCTGGCAGGGCCGGACTGGATGCGCTCATCAAGGACCGTGACTTGCGCATCGTCACCTTCCAGGACTGGAAGAAGATTGAAGCCTCAGAAGAAGCCCTGGCCGAGGGAGGAGCTCCCCGGCGCAAGCACACCGATATCAGTGAAATGGTGAAGATCGCAGAAAGCTAGGTCTGCCCGCCGCTGTGCTCTCCAGGTCCCTTTACCTTCTTGATGATGCCGCTGAAGGACATGATGGTCCGGTCACCGGTGAAGATCTTGCCGCGCACGAAAATCAGCGACCGCGTGTTGCGGGTGATCTCGCCAGTTGCTTCGATCAGATCCCCAGGCTGGCCGGCTGAAACGAATTCCCCGTTAAAGGCCACGGTAACGCCTGAGCCTTCAAGCACTTCTTTGGCAATGGCGAACAGGGCGAAGTCACCAAAGCTCATGAGCAGGCCTCCATGCAGCATACCGCCATTGTTGCAGTGCCGCGCGCGTTCAGCCACGAAAGCTGCGCGATTTGTTCCGTCGCCATTGTCCTTCAGGTAGAAAGGGCCTACCAGGTCCTCGAACGGGTCAACATCGCCCCAGGTGCTATAGCCATTGGCCAGCAGGTCTTGATTTGTCTTGATAGTCATACAGCTCGCTTAAGGTTTAGGCGCGCCAAAGGCGACGCGCCTGAGTGACATTGATCAGAAATTGTCCCCGTCAAGGATACGGCCCACGCCGCCGAGGATGGAACCCTCGCCCTTGTCCCGGCCGCCGTGTTGTGGCGCACAGGCAAGTACCCGGCCCGCAAGGCGGCTGAACGGCAGGCTTTGCAGCCATACCTTGCCCGGCCCCTGAAGCCGAGCGAAGAACACCCCTTCACCGCCGAACACCATGGATTTGATGCCACCCACGCGTTCGATATCCATATCGACCGTATCGGTCATGGCCGCCAGACAGCCTGTATCCACATGCAGCACTTCACCGGGCTTCAGCTCTTTTTCAATAAGCGTTCCGCCAATGTGCACAAAAGCCCAGCCGTCACCGTCCAGGCGCTGCATAATGAAGCCTTCACCGCCGAAAAGGCCGGTCAGGATTTTCTTCTGGAAATGAATGCCCACCTGCACGCCGCGCGCGGCGGCCAGGAAAGCATCCTTCTGGCAGATCAGCCGCCCGCCATAGTCGCTCAGCTTGATGGGCATGATATTGCCCGGATAGGGCGCCGCGAAGGCCACGCGGGCCTTGCCGCTGCCTTCGTGGGTAAAGACCGTGGTAAACAGGCTTTCACCCGTCAACAGACGCTTGCCAGCCCCAAGAAGCTTGTCCATAAAACCAGCCTCCTGCCCCGACCCATCACCGAACACAGCACTCATGCCAATGTGCTGGTCCTTGAACATCATGGCGCCTGCCTCTGCGATGGCAGACTCGCCCGGGTCCAGCTCTACTTCGACAAATTGCATTTCGTGACCCTTGATCTCGAAATCCACATCGTCGGCGATCATGTCCGACCGGGTATGATGCTGGCTTACGGGCACCTGTGGGACGTGGCTATTCATCTGCTGTCTTCCTTCTTTTTTATCTGTAAATTGTCAAATGCGGGCACATTCTCGCGAGCGCCCCTTGACGCTTGCGACCGAAGATCGCACTTTCATACTTAAGAAGGCATTTTTGCAGGCATATTTCAAGGTTTGGAGAAGCTCCTTATGAAGGGCGTGTGGGAAATCATTAAATCTATTTTCAAATTCGTTCAGGGCTTGGGCACCCTCACTATGGGGCTTGTCACACTATTCCTGCTCGTCATGGTCATGATGGCGCTGTCCAGCGGCGGGGAGCCCCGCCCAAGCGTGCCGAACGGCGCCGTCCTGGTGCTGGAACCAGCAGGCATGATTGTGGAACAGGTGGAATATCAGGACCCGATCGAGGCAGCTTTTGAGGCCGAATTCAACCGCAGGCCACCCCAAACCAGCATCCATGACATCACACGCGCACTGAAGCTTGCGAAGGATGACAACCGGATCGCGGCCATCGCGCTGATTACCGACTCGCTCGGCCCCATCGGCCCCAGCCACCTTCACACCATTGCCAAGTCCCTTCGGGATTTCAAAGAGAGCGGCAAGAAGATTTACGCCCTATCCACGGCCTACAGCCAGGCAGGCTATCTTCTGGCTGCCGAAGCAGACAAGGTTTACATGAACCCGGCCGGCAATGTGTTCCTTAACGGCTACGGCTTCTACCCGACCTATTTCAAAAGCATGCTCGACAAGCTTGAGGCCAATGTGAATGTGTTCCGTGTGGGCACCTATAAATCCGCGGTCGAGCCTTTCATCCGGGATGACATGTCCCCTGCTGCCAAGGAAGCGAACCTCGCCTTCCTGGGCGGGCTGTGGGATCAGTATGAAACCTCTGTCGTGGAAGCCCGCGGGCTTGAGGCAGGCGCGCTCACGAACAACATCAACAGCCTTCCTGACCGCCTCCGCGAAGCCGAAGGCAATTTCGCCAAGCTGGCACAGAATGGTGGCCTGGTGGATGAACTGGCGCCCCGCACTGTATGGCGTCAAGCGCTCAAAGAAGAGTTTGGCGACAACCCCGGCGGCGGCAACACCTTCAAGCAAATCCATTATCAGACCTACCTGGCCGCCAAACCGCAGAAGCATCGCGGCCCAAGCGAGATTGCCGTAATCACAGCACAGGGCCAGATCGTAATGGGTGACGGGCCGATTACCGTTAGCGCTGCGGAAACGCTGGTGGGCTATATCCGCAATGCGCGCAACAACCCGGATACGGCGGCGATTGTACTTCGTGTCAACAGCCCGGGCGGCTCGGCCTTTGCGTCCGAACTGATCCGTCAGGAACTTGTGGCAGCCCAGGAACAGGGCCTGAAGGTTATCGCTTCCATGGGGCCGGTTGCGGCCTCCGGCGGCTACTGGATTTCCGCGACCGCCGATGAAATCTGGGCGGCACCTTCCACCATCACTGGGTCCATTGGCATCTTTGGCGTAATCCCCACCTTCGAGAACACCCTGGCCAAGATCGGCGTGCATACAGACGGCGTGGGCACCACTGAGATGGCTGGTGCCTTCTCAACGGCACGCCCCCTGTCGGACATGACCAAAGACGTGATCCAGCAGTCCATTGAGAACGGCTACAGCCAATTCCTGTCGCTGGTGTCCGAAGGCCGTAACATGTCGGTAGAGGATGTGGACAAGATCGCGCAGGGCCGTGTCTGGATCGGGGCCACAGCCAAAGACCTCGGCTTGGTTGACCATTTGGGCGGCTTTGAAGACGCCGTGGCGGCCGCTGCCTCTGCAGCGGGCGTCGAAGACTATGACGTCGTCTTCTACCGCGACCAACCAAGCAAATGGGACCAGATGATCGCAGACATCCTGAATTCCAGCGTTGGCTCAAGCTTCAAATCGGACGCGCCCTCAGGCCTGTCGCCTGTGATGCAGACCGCCATGAAACTGAAGGGCGAGGCTGAGCTTCTTCTGAACTTCAATGACCCAATGGGCAGCTACGCGCTTTGCCTGCTGTGCAAGGTTGAATAGCCGTGGCAGACATTGAGAAAACAGACGAAGAGTGGCGGGCCGAACTGACGCCTGAACAATATGCGGTGTGCCGCTGCGGCGGCACCGAAGCGCCCTTCACCGGCAAATATTGGGACACCAAAACACCCGGCACCTACCACTGTGCCGGGTGCGATGCACCGCTGTTTTCAAGCGATACAAAATATGAAAGCGGCTCCGGCTGGCCCAGCTTCTGGGATGCGATTGCACCGGGCGCAGTTGCGGAAAAGACAGATACCAGCCACGGCATGGTACGCACCGAAATCCTGTGCGCCAAATGCGACAGCCACCTGGGCCATGTGTTCCCGGACGGGCCGCAGCCCACGGGCCTTCGCTATTGCACCAACAGCGCGTCGCTCAGGCTGGAACCAAGTAATGACTAGCGTTCGCGATTAAGCAACACTGCATCGACACATATCGGCCTACCGCAACATCGCGCACAACCCTATCTTTCCTTCAAACGCACCACACTCTGGAAGTATTTGAAGGAAGAGATCATGACCAAGAACACCCAAACCATCCTCCGCGTTGACGCCAGCGTCCGTACCGGCGATTCCGTCACCCGTGACCTTACGACCCGTTTTATCGACAGCCTCACCCTGGGTACGGAAACCGCGCTGCTGCGCCATGATCTGGCGAGTGGCCTGCCACTGATCGACGAAGCCTGGACCAGTGCCAACTTCACCCCGGAAGAAGACCGCACAGACACCCAAAAACAGATACTGGAACAGTCCGACGCATTGATCGCGGACCTTCAGGCCGCTGACATCATCGCCATTGGCGTACCGGTCTACAACTTCAGCATTCCCGCAGGGCTCAAGGCCTGGGTGGACCTGATCGCCCGCGCGCGAGTTACCTTCCGCTATACGGAAAATGGCCCGGAAGGCCTGCTCACTGGCAAGAAGGCTTATCTGTTCGTAGCTTCTGGTGGCACGCCTGTGGGATCGGAGATCGATTTTGCCACCAGCTATATGAAGCATATGCTGGCATTTGTGGGCATTACCGATGTGACTGTCATCGCCGCTGACCAGATGGCCATGGATGCCGACGCCAGCCTGGCCCGCGCCAAGTCCCAGATCAGCGAAGCGTTGGCCGCCTAGCCCCCCACTTATACGCCCCTGCTGTTAACATAGCAGGGGTCAGGCTTCGGCCTCAAACGCGGACGTGTCGCCCATCAACAGGTCAACCACATCGATATCGCCAAGGCCTGCGAAGACAATGAATAGCATCACGACCACCATCACCGCGGAATAGGTCACCCATATAGGCCCCGCCTTGAAAAAGGCCTTCAGCCAGCCCTGCCCTTGGCCCACCTTCAGCGCGATGATCAGGTAAAGCGACGTACCCCACCAGAAGATGGAAACGCTCAGGTCCCCGCCATAGGTTGGCACAATCACCGTCATGGCTGTCATCAACAAGAACAGGAAGGTGTGGAAATGCAGCGAGAAGACAAATTGCTGCAGGTAGACTCGGTCTTTGCCCCAATGGAAGATGCGCAGGATAAAGGCAAAAATCGGCATCAATACAAAGAGCGCGGGCGGTAGCCAATCGTTGAACAGTTCATTGAAGGCTTCCGGGTTCTTGAGGGCTTCAGCGAACCCGCTCGTGGCGCGCTTGAGGAAAACAGGCCTGTCAGGGTCATTGAGGATTTCATCAATGTCTTCCTGCTTAAGGCCTTCCCGAGGCTCTTTTGAGTTTTTGACAAACATGGCGATATCGACGTCATAAGGCCAGTCAGTGTCTATTTTGACATCGTCTCCCTCACTGCCAGAGTCATTGCTGATCAAAGACCCGATCAGGTCATCGCCATCGATATTGATGGCCTGACCGTTTTCGGCTGTCCGGATTTCCTGCTTGGTCTCTTCCGGCAGCCTTTCAAATCCTGCGTCGCCCAACACCAATCGCAGCTTTTCTTCCGGCGTCATATCATCCCGCCCGAGCGCTGCAAGATCCTCTCTCGACAGCCCTTCCCTGGCGACCGGCTTATCTGCTTTTGCCGCGCGTGCCTCACCTGCGACAACCTCCCCCGCATCGGCCACTTGCGTACCATCAGCGGCCTCAGGCAGGGCTTCTATCGCCTCATCCGGCATGGGCGTCGGCACGCCTGTCTCTTTTTCGCCAAGCGCCAGGTCTGAGGAAGAAGGATCGGCCGGTGCCGCCACCTCTTCAGGTCGGTCGATCGGCGTCACATGGATATCCAGAATCAGGATGTCGGCGACCTTCAGAATCACAAAGAACATGATCGAGATCACCAGATAAAGCCGAAGCGGTGGCACAAATCGGGCACGTCTCCCGTCGCGGAACGCCCGCGTCAGCCCGCCTGGCACCAGCACCAGTAGTATCAGTGTTTTGAATAGCCGGCTGTCAGTCGAGATCACATCATCCAGGATTTCCCTGAGCAGCGTCCAGATCGGGCGCTTCAGGTCGTCATCCTTCTGGCCGCAAATGTGGCAGAATGGTCCGGTAAGCGGTGCATTACAGTTGCTACACAGCGTCCCGGTTTCGCGGATGGAATTTTCCAGTGTCTTATAATTGCCTTCAGCCCGCAGCTGCTTGTGATAGCGCTTGCGTTTGAAATGCAGAATCCATTTCTGGATAAGCTTTTTCATAAAGCTGCCTCTCTTGCCCCTTAAAGCCTTTATACCGAAAGAGTTTTTGGGAGGCCAGCCTTATGAGCGAAGAACCTTTAGGCGCTCTTGAGCGCCCGGTCACCCACAAAGGGGTTGGATTGCCGCTCTGCCCCAAAGGTGGACAGTGGCCCGTGCCCCGGTACAAACGTCACCTCGTTCCCCAGCGGCCAAAGCTTTTTGGTGATGGCGTTCACAAGGTCATCCATATTGCCACGCGGGAAATCCGTCCGCCCGATGGAGCCCTTGAAGAGAACATCGCCCACAAAAGCCACCTTGTGCGTGGGCTCAAAGAACACCACATGGCCAGGCGTATGGCCGGGTGCATGAATAACCTGCAGCGTCACATTGCCCACCTTGACCCCGTCGCCGTCATCCAGCCACTGATCAGGGGTGCAGCAACGCAGGCCCGGCATGTTATAGTTGGCAGCGTGCTCTTCGATCTGGTCGAGCCAGAATTTGTCATCTTTATGCGGGCCGATGATTGGCAAGCCCAGCTTTTCCTTGATGTCCTTCGCGCCGCCCGCATGGTCCAGATGGCCGTGTGTGAGCAAAATTTGTTTCACATTCACGCCCAACTGCTTGGCCGCATCCAGAAGCTTGTCCGCCTCCCCGCCCGGATCAACGAAGGCACCTTCCATCGTTTCGTCGCACCAGATGATGCTGCAGTTCTGCTGGAAGCCTGTGACCGGAACAATTTGCGCTTTTAACATCAGTTACTCCTTGTGGCGCCATTTCGGCTGCACCCTACCCCGCAGGGAAAGCAGGTGCAAGCCGTGCATGCAATGGCCGTTCCCCATGAATTATGTCCTTGCCACCGGGATTCAAGATGGACACACTGCTTAGGCAATGTGGGGAGGATACAGGGGTGAAACATCTGTTGATGATATGCTTGGCAGTTGGGCTGGGCGCCTGCTCTGTGGTTACCGCACCGGTGAAGGTGGCAGCTGCAGCCGTTGAGACCACGGTGGACACAGCCAGCACCGTGGTGCGCGTGACCGGCAAGGTGATTGACCTTGCGGCAGACACCAAGGAAGTCGCAGAAAAAGCCGAAGACGTGGCGCGCAACTGACGGCTCAGGCTTGTTGAACTCCCCAGATTTATGAGATATGATGCATTTAGTTTAGACCTAAAATAAATGCAGGTGAGAAGATGGCAACCGACCGCAAAGAAGACCAGGGCCCAGCAACCTCCGTTGATGTCTCAGGCGAAGACATCCACTGGAACCAGGACATCAGCTATGGTTCCTACCTGCAGCTGGACCGCCTGCTCGAATGCCAGAACCCGCTCTCGAACCAGCATGATGAGATGCTGTTTGTCATCATCCACCAGGCATCTGAGCTGTGGATGAAAGCCTGCATCCACGAACTGGGCGCTGCAATGAAGCATCTGGCGGCGGATGACCTTGGCCCCGTGCAAAAGATGCTGTCCCGCGTGGCCAAAATTCAGGCGAACCTGCAACAGTCGTGGGAGATCCTGTCCACCATGACGCCGGCGGACTATGCCGCCTTCCGTGATGATCTTGGCCAAAGCTCCGGCTTCCAGAGCTTCCAGTACCGCGAAATTGAATACCGGCTTGGCAACAAGAACGCCCGCATGGCCGAAGCCCACAAAGGCGCGCCTGCGCGTTACCAGCACCTGCAAGACGTGCTCGATAGCCCAAGCTTCTATGACCTGTGCCTGCAGCTTCTCGCAAAACGGGGTTTCGACATTCCGGCCGACAAGCTTGAGCGAAACTGGCGCGAGCCGTATGAAGCATCTAAGGCCGTAGAGGATGCCTGGCTCAAAATTTACCAGGACACCACCAAATATTGGGACCTTTATGAGCTTGCCGAGAAGCTGGTGGATCTTGAGCATCATTTCCACGCTTGGCGCTTTGCCCATATGAAAACCGTGGAACGAATCATCGGCTATAAGAAGGGCACCGGCGGGACAGGCGGGGTCTCCTACCTTGTGAAGGCGCTGGACCTGAGGTTCTTCCCAGAACTGTGGACACTGAGGACAAGTCTTTGAACAGGATTTACGACATCAGCCAAACCATCCGCCCCGGCATTCCCGTGTGGCCCGGTGACGCTAAGTTCAAGCTCAAGCGCACCTGGGTGATCGAAGAAGAATGCCCGGTGAATGTCAGCAAGATGAAGATGTCCACCCACACGGGCACCCATGCCGACTCCCGCCTTCATTTTGATGAAGAGGGGATAGACTGTGCTGAAACACCGCTTGATTCTTATGTTGGGCCAGCAACCCTGATCGACCTGTCCGGCGATGTCGTAGCAAATGACCTCGTGGACGCGGCGCACCTGGCAAACAGGCTACCGGACCGTGTTGACCGCGTGTTGCTCAAACTTTTCAAAGCCTTCCCACACGAAGGCTGGGACCCTGACTTTCCTGCCATCAGCCCGGCGGCGATCGACCTGCTCGCGGAACGCGGCTGCAAACTGATCGGCGTGGACGTGCCTTCACTGGACCCGCAAGACAGCAAAACACTGGACGCCCATTTTGCCGTGTACCGGGCAGGCATCGCTATCCTTGAAGGCCTTGTGCTCGACGATGTACCTGAGGGCGACTATGAGCTGATCGCCCTACCGCTCAAGATAGAGGGCGCCGACGGCAGCCCCGTTCGTGCAATACTGAGGGAAATACCGTGATTCCAACTTCACTTGACTGGTGCCAGCAACAGGATGCGGGCGATCCACTCGCGCCCATGAAAGACCGTTTCGATCTGCCCGAAGGCGTGATTTACATGGACGGCAACAGCCTTGGCGTGCTGCCGAAAGGTGTGGCCGAGCGCATCGCAGACGTGGTCACCAAGGAATGGGGCAAGGACCTGATCAAAAGCTGGAACACGGCTGACTGGATCAATCTGCCTGCCCGCGTTGGCAAGAAGATCGCGCCGCTTGTGGGCGCGCGGCCTAGTGAGGTGGTGATGGCCGACAGCACATCGGTGAACCTTTTCAAGGTTGCCGCCGCCGCCTGCCGCATGAACAAGGGCCGCACGAAAATTATCTCCGAACCCGGCAATTTCCCAACTGACCTTTATATGCTGCAAGGCCTGTCTGATTTCCTCGGCCCCGATGTGGTGCTGCAGGTCGTGGAGCGCGACAAGATTATCGACGCCATCGATGACGATACGGCTGTAGTGGTGCTGACCCACGTGCATTATGTCACCGCCGATATGTTCAATATGGAAGCCGTTACCAAAGCGGCGCACGCGAAAGGCGCGCTGATGGTCTGGGACCTCAGCCACTCGACCGGTGCGGTGCCGGTGGACCTCAATGCCGCCGGTGCCGATTTTGCCGTGGGTTGCGGCTATAAATATCTAAACGGCGGCCCGGGTGCACCAGCCTTCCTTTATGTGGCGGAGCGCCATCAGGCGTCTGCCCAGCAGCCTCTCACCGGCTGGTTCGGCCACAAGACACCGTTTGAGTTCCTTGATGATTATGAACCCGCAGGCGACATCCGCCGCATGCTGGTGGGCACTACCAGCGTGATGGCGGCCAGCGCGCTTGATGAAGCGCTGAATGCGTTCGAGGGCGTCGACATGAGCGTCGTCCGGAAAAAAAGCCAAGCGCTGACGGACCTTTTCATCGCCCTTTGCCGGGAAAAGCTGTCTGACCATGGCGTTGGCCTGGCCACCAGCGAAAACCCCTCAAAACGCGGCAGCCATGTGTCACTCAAGTGCGAGAACGGCTATGCCGTGATGCAAGCGCTGATCGAACGCGGCGTCATCGGCGATTTCCGCGCGCCAAACTTCATGCGCTTCGGCTTCACGCCGCTTTATCTGGGCTTTGAAGATGTCTACCGCGCCGTGGAGATCATGGCCGACATTTTCGAGACCGGCTTCTGGAGAGAAGCCCGCTTCAGCGAAAAAGGCGCCGTGACCTAGACCTCAGCCCTTTTGCTTGTTTTAGCCTCAGCCCTCATTATAGTGTTTCGGACAATATGATGGGGGTTTTCATGCGATCATTTCACCTTTTTCTCGCAGGCGTTCTGTGCCTGACCCTTGCTGGATGCGATTCCCAAGCCATGCTCGATGAGGCAGCCGAGAAACTCGCTCCAGAGCATATTCAGGAGCTTGCTGCTCAGGTTAGGGAAATGGTCGTTTCCCGCGATACCGAAGGCATCAAGGGCGTGCTCCATCCCAGCGCGATTGGCCCGGATTTCGACATGGCAGCAGCCAACATGTGGGCCCAGCTCCCGGGTGGGGACCTCATTGACACCAGCCTTGCCGGTGTAAACACATCCAGTCGGTGGGAAAACGGCGTCTCCTACACGGATTACCGCTTTCAATATCAATACGGTTTTGAGGAAGGCTGGCTTCATGTTCAGATGGTTTTCAGGGAACAGGATGAAGCCGTCAGCATGATCAATTTGCACCTTACCCCACTCGTTGGAGACCTACGGGAAATCAACGCCTTCAACCTGGGGCAGGCCTCCTTTGGCAAACACATGATGTTCCTGGCTGTGATCATCACTCCAATTCTGATCATCACGACATTTGTGGCGGCCTTCCGTATGCGCAAATCGCTGAAAAGGCCCAAGCGTTGGCTCTTGTTCATTCTGATAGGAGCTGGTGGCCTTACAATGAACTGGACGACTGGCGAGACGGCATTCGAGCCACTGAAGTTCGGCCTACTTGGCGCCGGCTTCCTCTCTCCAGGCCCACATGCGCCGCTGGTTTTGAACCTTTATTTCCCGCTGGGCATGGTCTTGTTCTGGATTTTCAAGCAGACAGGCAACCTAGCAATGAAGGAACCAGAAAAGTCCCTGGAGGACATTCTGGAATAGAGGGCCGCCAATCAACCCTGTCGGCGCCAGATCTTGCCATCTGGCGCCACGCGGATACCGCCCACGTAGCGCTCAGCGACCACATGCTCCATCCAGTCCTCGCGTCCTTCAAGGCAGGCTCGGCCAAGATGGGTGATGGCCACGCTCGCAGCAGGCCAATCATCCCCGAACCTTTCAATCGCCCCGCCAGCCAGCAGCCGGTCAAGATCATACCAATACATCTGGTCCCCAAGATACGGAAGGGGCTCACGCTCCAACTTCAGGGTTTTGAAGAGCTTACCGCCGGTCCGGGCGCCCTCTGCGGCGAGCACCCTCAGCGTGAGCTCTTCGGTCAGGCTGAGACCACTTGACCGCGCGGGCAATTCCTTCAGGTGGCGCATGATCGCTGGCGCACACAGGGGCAAGGCTGGCGTGTCGCTTTGGGCGAGGCGTACAAGATTATGCGGCGTCTCTTCGACAAGAGCAGCCCAAACTGATTGCCCGAGCGCGAGCATGTCAGTGGTAACCCGCTGGCGGTTGTCATATAGGCCTTTGAGGTCGGCGGGACTAAGCTGGCCAAGGCCTATAAAACGCGGCTCAACCGGGAAGTCCCCAACACAGACAAGATCAAGCACTGGGCGTTCATCAAGGCCAGAAAAATGCTTCAGCAGAAACATCAGGATCAGTTGATCATAGCTATCGTGTTCAAACCACAGAACGATACGGGCAAAGGCCGCTGCATTGGCAAGCCGGGCGTATCTTAACCGTTGTTTCTTGCGAGCGTCCACTGGATCAAGCCCGTAAGCGCCAACGACGAAGTCGAGCCGCTTTTCCAGGAAAGCTTCCTGTGGCAGGTCAAGAACCGGCCCCTGACAGAAGGGATCGGAGAAATCGAGGAAGGCCCCTTCGATTCCAGCATCCTTGAGCGCAACCTCTATGTCGCTGCCGCACCGGATATGCAATGTTTCCTGAGTGTCCATGCGCGCCACACTTGCAGAAAACATGTTTAAACACAACGCATCAGCATTATGTTTTCTTGATAAATTTTCTGGAAAATCTTGAGAGGAGAGAACTGGCTGGGGCGGCAGGATTCGAACCTGCGCATGCCGATACCAAAAACCGGTGCCTTACCGCTTGGCGACGCCCCAACTGGTTCGTGGCGCGGTTTTAGTAGAACCGCCCCGGACTGTAAAGACTTTTTTTTGTACTTTTTTTGGGTTTTCCGTGACGGATCAACTTCACAAAATTTCAAGCGTCATTTTCAGGCGCGGCCTGCACCCACATGGTCCGCCATAACCCACCAGTCTCTGCGGCCTTCGCTAATTTTCCGAGCGGCAAACTGAGCGTCCTCTAAGCTTTCGAAAAGGGCGAAACAGGTCGCCCCGCTCCCGGACATGCGCGCCATTGTTACGCCGCGCTGACGGGTCAGCTCATCAAGCACATCGGCAACTGGCGGGCAGATTACCCGCGCCGCGCCTTCTAGCGCGTTACGGCTTCCTGCTGAAAGGCCACCTATATTGGCACAAAGCGTTTCAGCGTCCTCAAGCGGCGCATCAAAGACTGTTCCTGCGGCGTGATATGCCTTGAACACTGCCGGCGTTGGCAGTGACTCCAACGGATTCACCAGCAAAATTCCCGCTTGCCAAGGAAGGCTAACCGGCGTCAGCTCCTCGCCGATACCGCGTACCATCAAGGGCGACTGGTGCAGGCAAGCAGGGACGTCAGCGCCCAACTGAAGAGCGATTACCTCAAGTTCGGTCATAGGCAACTTCAGTTTCCAGAGCCGGTTGAGCGCAAGAAGCGCCGCGGCCGCATCAGACGAACCACCCCCGATGCCCGCCGCCACGGGCAGGTTCTTCTCAAGCCTTACTGAAACCTGTGGATCAAGGCCCACGCGGGCTGCCAGAAGCATCGCAGCCTTGACCACAAGGTTATCGTCCCCTGCCCCGCCAAGAGCTTCCAGCGCGCCCGCAAAAGGACCTTCAAGGTGAAAGGTGAACTCTGGTGCCGCCGCTACCGTGATCCGATCGCCCTTTTCGGTAAAGACAAACAGGCTCTCCAGTTCATGATATCCATCCTCACGGCGCCCGGTGATGTGCAGGAACAGATTGACCTTGGCCGGCGCCGTTACACTGACTGGCGGCTGGGCTGCCCACAGAGGCATGCTCATGACGGCTCTTCAAGCCCCAGCTCGAGCTTTTCCTTCAGCGTTTTTCGCTCATCATCAGACGGGCCGTTATCCATGGCATGACGCCACTGGAAGCGGGCTTCGATCCTGCGCCCAACGCGCCAGTAGGCATCCCCCAGATGATCGTTGATCGTTGGATCAGTGGGCTCAAGGCGCACAGCTTGTTCCAGATACTCCACGGCCGCATGATAATCGCCAGTGAGATAGTGCACCCACCCCAGGCTGTCGATGATAAAGCCATCGTCAGGCTGCTCTTCCACCGCCTGTTCGATCATGGCTTTGGCTTCATCGATATTCTTACCCCGGTCAATCCAGCTGTAGCCCAGATAGTTGAGCACGCTGGCCTCACCCGGGTTGAGCTGGAGCGCTGTCTTCAGATCAGCTTCCGCTTGCTGCCAATTACCAAGCCGCTCATAGCAGACACCGCGGGCGAAAAAGATGAACCAGTCAGACTGTTCGGCTGAGCGAATCTGGCCGATTGCCTGACTGTAATAGTGAACCGCTTCTTCGAACTTTTCCGCGTCGCGCAAAAGATCGGCGAGCGCAGACAAATGCGCGCTGGAATGCGGCGCGTCCCTCAGGGCGGCACGCAGCAGGGCCTCAGCCTCACCGTCGCGCCCGGCAGACCTGAGAGCGCCAATGCGCCTGAGCTCCGCCAGCGGCTTCAGGGGGCTTGTTTGCGGCACAGTGGCATAGGCCGACACAGCACTTTCCGGCGTGTCGATCTGCTCCAAAAGGTTCCCAAGCAGGAAATAGATTTCAGATACTTCGGGCGTCAGGTAGGACGCGACACGCAAGTAAACAATCGCAGCCTGCTGGGAGCGACTTTGGGCAAACTCGGTCGCCAGGCGGTAGAAGACGAGGCCCGCAGCACCACGTGGATTGGTGGCATCCTGGCTGGGGCCGAAACCGCCCGTGATACGCATGCCTTCGCGCAGCAGGAAGCGGTTGTCACCAAAGCGTTTGGTTTGTTCGCCCAGGAACTCCCGTGCCGCTTGTTCCTTGCCCGTGCGGGTCAGCATATCGGCATAAGCCACCAAAGGCTGCAGGGAGGCTGGGCGCTCGTCATCCGCCAGCGTCTGATAGGCGGTCGATGCGGCGTCATACCGACCGAGGTGATCAAGAATATAGGCGTAATGCTCCTGCCCGATCACGCCAAGACGCGGATCGTTAATAAGCGGCGCCAAGGCCTTGCTGGCAGCAACCAGGTTATTTTCGGCGGCATAGCTCCAAGCCTCCAGGATCGGCGTGACAAGAAAGCCATAGCCCGCCCCCTGCTGTTCCTTCAGCCGTTCACGAACAACTTGCCAGTTTTCATTTTTGTAGGCTTCCAGCACATACATCAGGTGCAACAGGTCATCCTGCGCTGGATTCGGCGAATGCTGCATCTTGACCGCAAGCGATGCCGCCTCGTCCATCCGACCTGCATACAGAAGCTGGAAAAAGGCGCGGTCAGCAACGAAGCCGCTTTCCGGATCTGCGTTCAGGGCCTCAAGGAAATAGTGTGCCGCAGAGGCGTGCTGTTCATTCTGCTGGGCAAGCGTGGCGGCCAGAAACGGACCATACATGGTATTGTCCGCATCCACCGCATTGAATTCGCTATGAAGTGCCGAAGGCGCCGGGGCCAGCGTGGCAGGGCCTGAACCCTGCCCTGCGCATCCCACCAGCGCCAAGGCGAAAGCCAATGATTTGAAAGGCTGCATGCCTGCCCTTTGTGCTCAAAACGTTACATGTTGGGGTAGTTCGGGCCTCCGCCGCCCTCAGGCACCACCCAATTAATATTCTGTGTAATATCCTTAATATCACAGGTTTTGCAATGAACACAGTTCTGAGCATTGATCTGAAGACGCTTTTCCTCGCCGTCTTCACCAACATATTCATAGACACCGGCTGGACAGAAGCGCTGCTCCGGCCCGTTATAATCCGCCCAGTTCACGCTGACAGGAATGCTTTCATCCTTCAGTTGCAGGTGGATCGGCTGGTCTTCCTCGTGGTTGGTGTTCGACAGGAACACGCTTGAGAGCTTGTCGAAGCTGATCACACCGTCCGGCTTCGGGTAATCGATCGGCTGGCAGTCTGCTGCCTTTTTGGTCGCTTCGTTATCCTTGTGGATATGCTTCAGCGTCGGCATCATGAACCCAAGGCCGATGGTGTTCATCCACATGTCGAAGCCGGCATAAAGCGTGCCCCATTTGGCGCCGAACTTGGCAAGCGCCGGGCGGGCATTCCGCACCTTATGAAGGTCTTTGTAAATCCAGCTGGATTTGAAGGCATCTTCATAGGAACTCAGCTCTGTTTCGCCATTCGAACCCGCCACAATGGCGTCAAACGCGCTTTCCGCCGCCAGCATGGCTGACTTCATGGCGTTATGGGTGCCCTTGATACGCGGCACGTTCACGAAACCGGCTGCACAGCCCACAAGCGCACCGCCTGGGAAATAAAGCTTCGGCACAGACTGTAACCCGCCTTCGTTGATTGCCCGTGCGCCATAAGCCACGCGGCGGCCACCTTCCAGAATCTTGCGCACTTCTGGGTGCGTTTTGAAGCGCTGCATCTCATCAAACGGCGACAGATACGGGTTTTCATAATCCAGCGTCACCACGAAACCGATGGCCACCTGGTTGTTTTCCTGGTGATAGATGAAACCACCGCCCGCAGTGTTGCCAAGCGGCCAACCCTGCGTGTGGATCACTCGGCCCGGCACATGCTTCGATGGGTCAATATCCCACAGCTCCTTGATACCGATACCGTAGGTCTGGAACTGGCCGTTTTCACGCAGAGCAAACTTGGCCTCAAGCTCTTTTGAGAGCGAGCCACGGCAGCCTTCAGCGAACAGTGTGTATTTGGCGTGCAGTTCCATGCCTGGTGTATAGCCGGCCTTCTGTTCACCATCACGGCCAACACCCATGTCACCAGTGGCCACACCTTTAACACGTCCGTCTTCATGATAGAGTACTTCAGAACCGGCAAAGCCCGGGTATATCTCCACGCCCAAAGCTTCAGCCTGTTCAGCCAGCCAGCGCGTGAGGTTGCCAAGCGACAGCGTATACATGCCATCGTTTGACAGAAGCGGCGGCATCATGAAATGCGGCAGGGATTTGTGGCCGGTCTCAGAAAGCACCCAGTGCTGGTTGTCCACAACCGGCGTGTTGAGCGGCGCGCCCTTTTCTTTCCAGTCAGGGATCAACTCATCAAGCGCGATCGGGTCAACCACGGCGCCTGACAGGATATGTGCCCCAATCTCTGAGCCCTTTTCGATCACACAGACCATCAGTTCCTGGTCTTTCTCCTGGGCCAGTTGCATCAACCGGATCGCTGCTGAAAGACCTGCTGGTCCACCACCCACGATCACTACGTCAAATTCCATGGATTCACGTTCCATGTTGCGCTCCTTCAAACTTCCCTAACGTCCGGTGCCTAACTTCGCCGCCAATAGCATGCGGCCTCAGTCCCAAACTGGACCGAATACAATCATTTTCAAGTGTTTATGCCGCGCGAGGAAACAAAGGTCAAACGCTTGGCGGCAGATTATTTTCGCACTGCAACATAAGTCATTGATGCCGCGACGTCAGGCACGGACATTTTGTACTTTCTTTCAGACGTGGGAAAAGCAGAAATTTTGAACAAAAATTCAATGCAATTTTTACCACCCTCCGACTATAGTGGGCTTAAATGAGGCCGACGATTAAACAATATTGGTAGAAAATGAGTTCTCCTGAGCCCCAAAATCTGGACCCGGCAACCCTTCTGGCATGGCACGTAGCCATGGGCGCGGACGAAGCCATAGACATCGACCCGATCGACCGTTTCACCACGGAGGTTCAGACTCCGATTGCCTCCAAACCCGTCCAGCAGGTACCTAAAGCGGCCAAACCAATAGGCCCAAGGCCGGTGGCCGCAAAGCCTGTGCAGGCGGTCGTTGGCGCTGGCCCCGAAGCTGCAGGCCGCGTGGCAGCTGAAGCTGGCACGCTTGAGGATCTCAAAGCCGCCATGGAAGCGTTCGACGGCGGCCTTCTGAAGCGTTCGGCCAAAAACACAGTATTTGCAGATGGCACACCCGGCGCGCCTGTGATGGTGATCGGTGAAGCGCCCGGCGCTGATGAGGACCGGGAAGGAAAACCCTTTGTCGGCGTTTCCGGCCAATTGCTGGACAAGATATTGGGTGCCGCCGGTTTCTCCCGCGATGAAAACGTCTATATCACCAACATGGTGCCCTGGCGCCCTTTGGGGAACGCCACGCCGGACAGTGCAACAATTGCCATGTGTATGCCGTTCGTGAAGCGCCATATTGAGCTTGCCAAACCCCAAGTGATCCTGATGGTTGGCGGCGTTTCCGCCAAGGCACTTCTGGGCACTGAGGAAGGCATCACCCGACTGCGTGGTCGCTGGAAAGAGCTGGAGGTCGGCGGCCAGAAAATCGCCGCATTGCCGGTTTATCACCCGGCTTATCTGCTGCGCCAGCCCGCGCTCAAGGGCCACGCTTGGCGCGATATCCTGTCTGTGAAGAGGAAACTGTCCCTGTCATGAGTGTCCGCGCTGTGTTTCGTCTGCTTTTTGCTTCCCTGCTTTTCTCTGCGGTATCTGCCGCGGCGCCCGCAATGGCTTCCGAAGTGGACATCCCGAAGGTATTGAGCCGCGAGGATATCAACCGCTACCAGAGAATCTTCGAGCTACAGGAACAGGCCCGCTGGGAAAAAGCGGACCGCATGATCAAATATGTCGAGAACCCGATTCTGATGGGGCATGTGTGGTTCCAGCGCTATATGCATCCCACCGGGTACCGCAGCAAATATTCCGAGCTTGCAGGCTGGCTGAAATCATACGCCGACCACCCGAACGCCTGGCAGGTATACCGCCTGGCCCGCAAACGGCAGGGCAATGCCCGCGCGCCCAGGCGCCCTATCGACACGCGCTACCCGGGCGTGACCGGCCAAGCCGCTGCCCCCAAGCCGCCGCTGCCACGGCGCGACCGCCTTGAACGCACGGCAGTGACTCGCTTCTTTGCCAATGTGCGCCGGTACGTACGCAAGGGCCTGCCCGAACGCGCGGAAAAGCGCTACTGGGCCATGGAAGCACGCGGCCTGCTGGTGCCTCATGAGCGGGCTGAAGCGCTTGAGCGCATCGCATCCAGCTATTATTACAAATCCAACAATGCCAAGGCGCGGATTCTGTCGACCCTTGCTGCAGACCTTGCGCGGGAGATCGAACCCCATGCGGACTGGATCGCGGGTCTGGCATACTGGCGGGACGGCGACTTTGCGAGCGCTTATGAGCATTTCAAATATGTCGGTGAAGCCGAACGCGCCGGTGACTGGCTGGCCTCTGGTGGGCATGCCTGGGCTGCGCGCGCAGCCTACCAGCTTGGAGACCCGGTCACAGCCACCGAACACCTGCGCGCCGCAGCGACCTATCAGGAAACCTTCTACGGCCTGATCGCCGCACGTCAATTGGGCATTCGCCCCCGGATTGATTGGTCTGTACCGACGCTAAGCGAAGAGGCACTAGACAACCTGATGCCGCATTCGGCAACGCGGCGGGCTATCGCGCTGACAGAAGTCGGCTGGCACCATATCGCGGATGAAGAACTGCGCCTTCTGTGGGGGCGCGAGGGAACGGCAGTACAGGATGATCTTCTGCCGCTCGCCGCAAAACTCAATTTGCCCAACATTCAAATCAGGCTTGGCCGCGTGGGCGGCACTGGCCATCCGGCTTCAACCGCCGTGCGCTACCCGCTGCCTGATTGGGAACCCGCGGGCGGCTTCACGGTAGACCGGGCACTGATTTTCGCCATGGTGCGCAAAGAAAGCGATTTCCGCATCCGTGCCCGAAGCCACGCAGGTGCAGGTGGCCTGATGCAGGTGATGCCGGCAACCGCCAGCTATATCTCCAAGAACCGTCGGCTGAGGCGCGACCGCAAGAAGCTCTATGAGCCAGAATTCAACATGGCGCTTGGGCAACAATATATCGAATATCTGATCGATTCCGACTATGCAGAAGGCAACCTGTTTATGGCGCTCGCCGCCTATAACGGTGGCCCCGGCAGCCTGATGGAATGGCAGAAGGAAGTCATTTACGAGCAAGACCCGCTTCTGTTCATCGAATCCATAGGGTTTTATGAGACGCGAAACTATATTGAGCGGGTCATGGCGAACCTGTGGCTGTACCGCATGCGACTTGGGCAGGAAACGCCGAGCCTTGATGCCACGGCGTCAGGTGCCTGGCCAGTCCTCGACAATATTGACACCGAAGCGACAGCCATTGCCATGAAGCGCGCGCAAACCCGAACTGCCACAAGGACCACACGTCTTGCCGAAGATTGATGAAAGCCGCCCGTTCATTCCAGTGAACATCGCCGTACTGACCGTTTCAGACACCCGCACGCTGGAAACCGACCGGTCCGGCGACACGCTCGTCGCACGGATTGCGGAAGCTGGGCATAAAGTTGCTGATCGCCAGATCATCAAGGATGACATCCCCGCGATCACCGAACAGGCGCATGCCTGGATCGCGGACAAGGGCGTTGACGTGATCATCGCCACCGGGGGCACGGGCCTGACCGGGCGCGATGTCACGCCCGAAGCATTTGAGGCCCTCTACACCAAGTCCATCCCAGGCTTTGGCGAACTGTTCCGCATGCTGTCCTATGAACTGATTGGCACCAGCACGATCCAGAGCCGCGCCACAGGGGGCCTTGCGGACACCACGCTGATGTTTGCCCTTCCAGGTTCCACTGGTGCTGTAAAGGACGCGTGGGACAAGATCCTGGTTACCCAGCTCGACAACCGCTACCGCCCCTGTAATTTCGTTGAGATGATGCCCCGTTACGGCGAAAAATAGCGCCTCGCACAATTGCCATCAGTAATTGTATTTGATACAAGCCCTTGAGACTTTCGTTTGGGGGATTGTTATCATGAAACGTCATTTTGCTGTAGCGTTGCTTCTTTTCGCTTCCCTTGGTATTGCCAGCCCTGCTTTTGCGGGCCTCAGCCTCGAGGAACATGAGGCACGTGCAAAAACCATGACGGTGCGCGAAGCCTATGCAGCCTATGAGGAATGGGTGACGAAAGAGTCGCGTTACTATGCCGAGCCCTACGCACATCGCGTTTATTCATTGCTCAAAGAAGCAGCGGCCCTGGACGAAAAGCATGCCAAAAATCTCGCGCAGGCCAGCTTGAATTATGGTCGCCTGCTCTTGTCTGTAAACAAGCGCGAACAAGCTGAAGAAATCCTTGAGGAAGCCTTGGTACTTTTTCAGAACCAGTATGGAAATGATGCTCCAGAGGTTATTGATCCACTGATGGATCTCGGCCATGCAGAGACAAAGTTTCTGAGCGGGAAAACGGGCGGGAAATATTATCGACGCGCTGTTGAAATAGCTGAAAAGCTGGAAGGGGAAGATTCCGCCCTCGTCGGCCAGCTTTATTATGAGATGGCCGAGCAGCAACTGGTTATGGGCGCAGGAAAACGTAATCTGGCGGTCAGCAATCTTAAAAAAGCCTACAAGATTTTCCAGGCGACACTGGGTGAAAATCACGGCCGCACAGCCTTGGCAAGCTACCGCCTTGGCGAGCTGAAAAAGCTGGATAGGCGGTATGATGATGCAGCAGAGTTTCTGGAAGCCGCTGTAAGGGTCTATGATAGCGGCGCACCTAACGAACGCCTGACACAAAGAATGCATGCGCTATTGGTGGAGACTTATGAAAAAATGGGCGAAAGCGACTTGGCCACCAAGCATTGCCAGGCCGTTGGCCGCATCAAGGAAGCCAATCGGGATCCTGTGGAAACAGGTGAAAGTTACGAGCCGCTGTTCCTTGCCCAGCCCAAATACCCTGTATCGGCACAACGTAGAGGCCTTGAGGGCACAGTGGTGCTTGAACTGACCGTCACCAAGGATGGGCGCACCAGTGATTTTCGCGTCATGGAACGATATGGCCCCGATGCCTTCGTAAAGGCCTCCATTGATGCCGCCAAAAAATTTAGATACTCCGCGCGACATGAAAATGGTCAGCCAGTAGACACAACTGGGGTCAAATACCGCTTTGCGTTCCATCTGGCTGATTAGGCGTTACTGCGCCCTGGCAGACTACAGTCAAATCTGTGGCACCACCCGGCAGGAACAGAATTTCGTGCGGGAATCCGCCGTTTGAGGGCAGTCTGCCAATTTTGGGCTTCCATCCTTGTGCCCCCTCGCCTACTCTGCCGGGCAAATAACACAAGATAACTCTGGGGAGAGGACGTGTTTCAGTTAAAGCGTATTCTGGCAGCCACGCTGGCCAGCTTGGCATTCACCGCACCATTGATGGCTCAAGATAGCGACACCCGCAGCGGTTTCGTGCAGATGTTGGCCGACGGAATAAACGCCCTCGGCGACTTCGTTTTCAGCACGATCAATATCTTCGGCTTGGAAGTGGAATGGATCGTCGCCTTCCTCGCCCTGCCGATGATTATCCTCACCCTCTATTTCGGTTTTGTGAACGTCACCAGCTTTAAACGCGCGTGGCGGATTGTAAAAGGCGACTATCACGACGATAGCGCGGATGGTGAAGTGACCCAGTTCCAGGCCCTTGCCACCGCCCTTTCGGGCACTGTTGGCTTGGGTAACATCGCCGGTGTGGCCGTAGCCATCTCAACCGGCGGTCCCGGCGCCACTTTCTGGATGGTGCTGATTGGCTTCTGCGCCATGACGCTGAAGTTCGCGGAATGTACGCTTGGCGTAAAATACCGCGACGTACGCGCTGATGGCACCGTGGCTGGCGGCCCAATGTATTATCTGGAACGTGGTCTGAAAACGCGCGGCGCGGGCTGGAGTAAAACTGGCAAATTCCTGGCGTGGAGCTATGCCCTTCTGGCGCTACCAACCCTGCTACAAGTGGCGCAGGTGAATCAGTCTTTTGAAGCTGTTGCGGCTGTTACCGGCATCGACAGCGAGCCCAGCCGGTGGGGATTCGGCGTTATCATGGCGTTGCTTACAGCCATCGTTATTATTGGTGGTATCAAGTCTATCGCAAGCGTGACCGCGCGCCTCGTACCGGCGATGGCAGGCATCTATATTGTTGGCGCCCTGATCATCATTGGCTCACACATCACGGAAGTTCCAGCTGCATTCGTTACCATCTTTGAATCCGCCTTCTCGCTTGAGGCGGGCATGGGTGGCCTGATTGGCACGATCATCATTGCCATGCAGCGTGCAGTTTATTCCACCGAAGCAGGCCTTGGGTCCGCCACCATGGCGCACGCCGCAGCCAAAACCAACGAGCCCGTCTCCGAAGGCATGGTTGCGTTGATGGAACCTTTCGTTGATACCGTTGTCGTGTCCACCATGACCGCGCTTGTGATCGTTATCACCGGTGTCTACCTCGACCAATCAGGTGCGGCTGGCATTTCTCTGACATCCACAGCATTTGGCAGCGTAATCAGCTGGTTCCCATGGGTACTTGCTGTTGCGGCCTTCCTGTTCGCCTACTCCACCATCATCAGCTGGGGCTACTATTCCGGAAAGGTATGGGAGTTTCTGTTTGGGGGCAGCAATCAGTCCATGAACCTGTTCAAAATCATTTTCTGTGTCGCTCTGGTTCCGGGCGCTGTGTTCTCTGTATCTGAAGTCTATACACTGATGGACAGCATGTTCTTCCTGATGGCGGTCCCCAATGTGATCGGTATCTATCTGATGGCCCCTGAGCTTAAGCGCGACCTGAAGGATTATCTGGCGCGCCTGAGGTCCGGCGAAATCAAAGCGAACACTTAATCGGTCTGCCGCGTCGGTTTTGGGCTGGCACGGCTTTCCAACTTCTGGAGCAAGTCCATGCGTTATTTGATGGTATGTTTTCTCTTTCTGGCCGCCTGCTCTGCCCCGCTTGCAGCAGATGAAGCCGACAGAATCGCTGTGAACAACGCCTTGGACAACTTCCACAACGCAGCCGCAGGCGCTGACTGGGAAACCTATTTCGGCCTGATGAGCGACGATGCCATCTTCCTGGGCACAGACGCATCTGAGCGCTGGGACAAGCCAACTTTTGAAGCTTACGCCCGCCCAACGAACGGCTGGACCTATACGGTTCGCGAGCGGCACGTCAATTTTGCGCCTGACGGCAACACAGCCTGGTTCGACGAACTGCTGGATAACGCAAAATATGGCACCAGCCGGGGTACAGGTGTGCTGATTCGCACAAATGGCGGCTGGAAAATTTCTCAGTACCATCTCACCTTCCCGCTGCCGAATGATCTGGCAAAGGGAATCACTGAACAGATTCAGGCATTTGAAGAGCGGCAAAAAGCAGGCCAAGAATAGGTCAGCAGCCTTGTCTTGAACCGGCAGCAATCGCGCCTCATGATTTCTTCACTAGTGGGTTCCAGCTGAGGGAAGAGGAGGCGTGTATGCCCGTTTCCGGTGTTTTGGGGCGTTTACTTGAGTATTGGCACACTTTGCCGCGCGACGCAGGCGCGGCCTTGCCCAGAAAATGTGTGCTGCATCCAACCGATTTGCACGAGTTGCTGCCACGCATCTCGCTGATGAAGCGTATTGACCGCTATGACGTGCAGGTGTCCATGATCGGCACGTCCGAAGACAGCCTGTGGCAAACGCCGATCGCAGGTATCAATGCATTTGACCTGACAACACCCAACATGCGCGAAAACACGGCCCGCCTCTATGAAGCCATTCTTGACCAGCCCAGCGGCGTGCAGATGCAGGAAACCGTCATGCGGCGAAACGGCGACAGCACTGAAGTGGAATCGCTCTATCTGCCGCTTGCGGACGAGATCGGCGCCCCGACATATATCATCGGCTGTTCGGTTTACCTGAAACAGCCACGCTATGGCCGGATCAATGACCGCCTGATGCTGGACCACCAGAAAGTATCGAACATTGAATTCATCGATCTCGGCCAGGGCAAGCCGTTGGTGACATTTGAAAAACCGGCACCGCGCCCACGTCCCGTCGTGGAAAGCCGCTGGTGGGACCGATTCATGCCCTCAAAGCCAAGGCCCGGCAGCGACAACCTGCTGGATGCTTGAAGGTCCTCCTGAAGGATGGTCGGGAGACAGGTGCCAAGGATATTCCCACGGATATTCGCTTTGACACTGACGCTCCCGCGCCATCTTCGGGCGGCTTCAGCCCATTTTCTGCACCATCTTGAACAAGAGGTTCGGGAAGAAGCGTTTCACCCACAGCGCTTTCATCTCGCTGCCCTCGCCCACAGGAATTTCCTTCCGCCCCTTCTTGAAGCCCTTCATAATCACGCGGGCACAGGCGTCCACGTCCATGCCGCCGGCGATGTTCTGGTCCACTTTCGCAAACTCTGAACCATCGCCCTTGAGGGCGTGCTTGGCGATGTTTGTGCGGATAAACCCCGGTGTGATGGTGGTAACCGAAATACCGTCTTTCGCCACCTCTGCCCGCAGCGCATCGAAAAAGCCCATCATGGCGTGCTTCGCCGCACAGTATCCAGTGCGCTGTGATACGCCAATCTTGCCCGCAACCGATGCTGTCACAGCCAGGTGGCCGCTCTTCTGCTCCAACATAACCGGCAGCACCAGTTTGGTGAGTGCGATCTGACCAAACACATCTACTTCGAACAGGCGACGGTAGGTTGCCATTTCCGTATCGACACATAGCGACCGCTGGGAAATGCCCGCGTTATTGATCAGCATATCGATCCGGCTCGTGAAGGCTTTGGCCTCAGCAACCTTGCCCGGCAGCGAAGCTTCATCCGTGACATCAAGGGGGAGTACAAGCATGTCTCCGCCCTGTGCGCCTTCTGCGATGCAGGCTTCACGCACACGCTCCAGTTCTTCAGCGCGCCTAGCGGACAGGATGAGTTTGGCCCCCTCCTTCGCGAACTGATGAGCAAGCGCCTCGCCAATACCGGACGATGCGCCCGTGATCCAAACTGTTTGGCCCTCGAACATGATTGTCTCCCCTTGCGAACCTTTGGAATAATAATAAGGCGAAAGCCGCCAGCTTCAAATGACCTATACCTTAAAGAAGGGAAATTCCCTTTGCAAAACCAATAGCTTCCCTTAGGTTAGGCGGGGATCGGAGCAGACAATATGCAGTTTCAGACACCGACCATAACAGGCCTTGTCGGCGCCGCGTTTCAGGCGGCAAAAGCCAGAACAGAGCTGTTGATTCTGCTGGCCCTGCTGGCGGGTATCGGCAGCAGCATTGTCTATGCGCCGGCTGCTACAATTCTAGAGAATCTGATCGAAATCTATCCAGAGAATGTGGTCGAAGTCTATCCAGACACGGGCACTCCAAGCGAAAGAGATGAGGAAATTGCCTCTGTTGTCAATCAAGGGTTATCTACCCTGTTGCTGGGCCATTTGGCGGCTACAGCAGTGTCTACTTTCTTGTTAATCCCCTTTGCCCGGGCGTCCGCCCCAGGCAACCTTGTCCCTGCTGCAGGCGGCATGCGCGCCTTCATGATCCGCGGGCTACGGTCCTTCCTTCACATGGTTGCTGCAAATGGCATCAGCATTTTGGTAGCTTTTTTTGCCCTGTCACTGATTGTGGGACTCGCCGCAGCTCTAGGGCCGCTTACAAACGCTGTGGCCATTGTGGCTGCCGGTTTTGTGATGTGGACCTCAATTGTCTTGACCAGCACAGCTCATCTCGCGATCGCGGCGGAAGCACGCGACCGGCGGGAAACATTGCCGTCCGCTTTTGTGCGCGCCCGGCTTTTCATGGTTCCTATCGCCGCGTCACTCGCGATCCTGTTCCTGCTTACCACCCTGCTTTACCTTACAGTGGGCAGCATGGCCATCAATCTGGTTCCGGAAGAATTTGAATTTCGTATGGCGCTAATTGTGGCTGGCTTTGTCGCCTACCTGACCTCAGCCCTGCATGTCGCCGCACTCTACAAAGTTCCTGACTTTCGCGACCTGCGCCCTTCTTAATCGGTTTCACCATTCCAGCGAAACGCTGGGCTGCGTTTCTCAAGAAAGGCTCTGACCCCTTCGGCCGCATCCGAGGCGCTGTGGGCGTCCTTGAACATTTTTGCAGTAACCCCATCGTCGTCGTGCTGGCCGTCAAGGATAAGACGGATGGTTTGCTTGATGCCCCGCACCGAATATTGCGACACCTGCGCCATCTGGTGCGCAAAGCCGAGGGTCTTTTCCGATAGCTCTTCAGCCGGAAAAATTTCGTCCACCAGGCCGATGCGCAGAGCCTCCTCCGCGTCCACTACCCTGCCGGTGAACAGCATGCTTTTTGCCTTCGCGGGCCCGACAAGGTCCATGAGCTGTTTGGTATCATTGAGCGGGTATATCAGCCCCAGCTTGGCGGGTGTGATGCCGAACCTCGCCGTATTGGCGGCAAATCGCATATCGCAGTGGATGGCAATGCCGCACCCACCGCCCATGCAGGCGCCGGACACCTGGGCAATGGTCGGCTTCTTGGCACGCGCCAGCGTCCGCTGCGCATCCCGGATAGCCAGGCGGTTGCTTTCCTGACGCTCTGGTGAGCCACCGATCTGCTCGAGCTCCGCGATATCAGCGCCCGCAGAGAAAGCCTTGTCGCTTGATGAACATACAATGATCACCCGCACATCCGGATCAGCGTCAAGCTGCGCTACAGCATGCGGGATAGACGCCCACATGGCTTCCGACATGGCGTTTCGCTTGTCGGGCCGATTGAGCACCAGGCGGCCGATGGCACCATCCTTTTCAAGAAATACTGGGCTTGTTGGATCGTTCAGGTCGGTCATGCGGTTCTACTTTCCTTGAAACAAGTTTTGCTGGCCTTAAAACAGGCTGTGCTGGCGTTCCTGCTCAGGTGCCTCAATACATTCTGGCCCCTCGGAACGGACATCATTCATGCGGCTGCTGACCATACGCCACTCAAAGGCGGTCTCGGGCATGAAGTCGAAACTTTCAAGAAAGCCACGCGGCAACGGGTCATGGGGCTTTAGCCAGGCATCATATTGGCCGGGCTTTACCACCAGCGGCATACGGCTGTGCAAACTACGCATTGGCCCGAGCGTAGGACCTGTCAGGATCGCCATCGTCTCCAGCCAATGGTCGCCTGTTGGGCCATGCCAGGTGGTCCAGATGCCGGCAAAAGCCTGTAAGCCGCCGCCAACCGGCGTAATCAGGAACGGCTGCTTTCGTCCCTGCAGGCTTTTCCACTCAAACCAGCCGTCAAAGGGCACCAGACAGCGCGTCCGCTTCATTGGAGAGCGGAACGATGGCTTTTCGATCACCGTTTCCATCCGCGCATTAATCAGCGGCTTGTCGCCCCGCTCCTTCTTCCATTCCGGCACCAGCCCCCATTCCACGGCAGCAAGCTCGCGCCTGCCGCCCTCAGCGTTCCTGACAATCAGCACAGGCTGGTTGGGGGCAATATTGTAGCGCGGGGGAATATGAGCATCTGCACGCACGCCGAAGGTTTTTATCATCGCATCCTTGGGCGATGTCATCAGATAGCGTCCACACATAAAGCCTTGCCTCTTTTGCCTTCCGCACCCATTGTTGGGACCATGTCCAAAGAAATAGCATGCTTATGACCGAAGCAAGTGAAAAGCCGGAGGTTAGGGAAAATCCCACTCGCCCCATCGTTGGTGTCGGCGCTGTGGTGATGAACGGCGACAATGTGCTCTTGATTAAGCGGGGCAAGCCCCCCAAGAAAAATGAGTGGAGCCTGCCTGGCGGGGCCCAGATGCTGGGCGAAACCACCTATGATGCAGTTGCGCGCGAAGTGCTGGAGGAAACCGGCCTCGTTATCCAGCCCACCTGCCTTCTGGACGTGGTCGATTATATCGACCGGGCACCTGATGGCTCGCTCGAATTTCACTATACGTTGATTGATTATCTTGCGCTCACGACAGACAGCCACCCAGTTGCGGGAACAGATGCGGTCGATGCCCGCTTTTTCCCTCTTGATGAAGCCCTTGCCCTTCCGCTATGGACAGAAACCCGCCGCCTGATCGAACTGGCGGCAGACAAGATGCGACAGCTTAGCGAAAGGCACTAACCATGACCGACAATAAACCATCCTCCCGCAGTGCGATTGGGATGCTGGCCCTGATTTTCGGTCTGATGGCCTATGCTTTCCTGGCGGCTGCCATAGGCGGCAAGCTGGCGGAAAGCTCAGTCGCGATCCAGAGCGTCTATTATCTTGTGGCAGGCCTTTTGTGGATCTGGCCCGCCAAAAAGCTCATCTACTGGATGGGCGGCAAGAAACCGGAATAGACAAAATAAAAGCCGCGACACTTGGTATCGCGGCTTTCTGGTTTTGATCCGGCCCGTTTTAGGTGCCAGGGAACTTATAATCCTTGAACTGGTCGCGCAGGTCCTTTTTGGAAATCTTGCCGGTGGCAGTGTGCGGAATCTCATCCACCATCACCACATCATCAGGCAACCACCATTTGACAACACGGGTTTCAAGGAAGGCGTTCATATCTTCGGTAGTGACCGTCTTGCCCTTTTCCGGCACAACGATCATCAGCGGACGTTCGTCCCATTTCGGGTGACGCATACCGATAACAGCTGCTTCCACCACGTCAGGATGCGCAACGGCCTCATTCTCGAGATCGATTGAACTGATCCATTCTCCGCCAGACTTGATCACATCCTTGGCGCGGTCAGTGATCTGCATATAGCCGTATTCATCAATGCAGGCGATGTCACCGGTGTCGAACCAGTTGTCGTCATCCAAGATCTTGCCACTGTCGCCCTTATAGTAGCTGTCGATCACCCATGGGCCACGCACCATCACGCGGCCAGAGGTCTTGCCGTCGCGCGGCATGATGTTGCCGTCATCGTCCTTGATGCACATCTCAACACCCAGAACCGACCGGCCCTGTTTGGTCTGAACATCCAGCTTTTCTTCTGGCGACAGGTTCGCAACAGCTGCGTTTTCACTGCCTAGGCTGCCTAGTGGGCTGGTTTCCGTCATGCCCCATGCGTGGTTCACGCGAACACCGTATTTTTCCTGGAAAGTTTTGATCATGCTTCTGGGCACGGCGGACCCGCCAATTGTAACAATTCCCAGCTTACCCATGTCCTTGCCCGTTGTTTCAAGATACTTGAGCATACCGGACCATACGGTGGGCACTGCTGCAGTTACAGTCACTTCCTCGTCCATGATCAGTTTGTGCAGCACGTCAGGTTCATGGTGCGGGCCGTTAAAGGCGATCTTCGCGCCCGTGGCCGCCGCCGCATATGGGATACCCCAGCTGTTTGCATGGAACATCGGCACAACCGGCAAAATGGTCGACAGGGATGAAATCCCCAGCGTATCCCCGGAAATTGCCAGCAGTGTATGCAGGAAATTAGACCTGTGGCTATAGAGAACCCCTTTCGGGTGGCCAGTCGTTCCGGATGTGTAACAAAGACCGCAAGCGGTATTCTCATCGAACGTCGGCCAGCTGTAGTTGCCGTCTTCCGCATCCAGCAGCTCCTCGTACGACAGCGCATTCGGCAGCTTGGTATCCGGCATGTGGTCGCGACCAACCATGATCACATAATGCTCAATGGTCTTGAGATGTTCATGGATCGCTTCAATCAGCGGCACAAAGGTGATGTCCAGCATCAGCACTTTGTCTTCTGCGTGGTTCATGATGTAGATCAGCTGTTCCGGGAACAGGCGCGGGTTCACCGTGTGGGTCACTGCCCCCATACCGGAAGCACCGTACCAGATCTCCATATGCCGGTGACTGTTCCAGGCAAGCGTCGCCACACGGTCACCTATGCCGACACCAAGACGCGCCAGCGCCTGCGCGCACTTCTTCGCACGCACAGCACAGTCGCTGTATGTATAGGCAAACTTTCCGCCCTCAGGCAGCAGCCCAACAATCTCGCGGCGCGGATGGTTTATTTCGGCATGCTCCAGGAATTTGGATACCAGCAACGGCCAGTCTTGCATCTGTCCAAGCACTTAGACTTCTCCCCATAATCGAAAACAAAACGCCGCTGCCTTCCCAAACAGCGGTAGATTCAGGCGTTTGTTTGACTATAGGTCTGCACCAACGCTTTTCAAACGCTTTGTGACGCTTTTTCGTCAGCCTTGGGTGACTTCAAGCGTGCAGCTATCCAACTGATGCGGGTCATCAGGGTCTGCGCGGAACGCCGCATGATCGACCACACCATCCTTTGCCGCTGTGATCAACCACACCCATCCCCGCTCAACCGATTGTGCTTTGTCCGCATCGGACGGTCTGGCGACGCCATTGGGGTGGCTGTGCCAGACGCCGACAATCTGTGGCCCACCTGCCCGCGCCGCCTTCTGCATCAGTATGTGCATACCGGGATCAATCTCGAAACTGGTTTCCGGGTTACCTTCGGTGACATTCTCGGTCACAACGGCTTGGGTGATGGTAACAACACCTCCTGCCGCCTCCCCCAGAAGAAGGGCACACGCTTCATGGGGCTCAGCCTGCCAGGCCGTCCGCTCCAGCATTTCCACAAGGGTGGTGCTCAGCCGGACCGTTACTGCTTCTGCCATACCAGCGGCACATCCACTTTGGCCTGTTCGCCCGTCAGGCGGTTCAACGTAACGATGGTGTCACCTTCGTTAGAGCGGAAATGGAATATCATTTCAGCGCCCTCGGCACTAACGGACACAAGCGTCGCGCCCACCGGCCGTTCAACAGAGAAATCGCCGTAAGACCGCGCAGGTACTGCAGCAGGTTCGGCAACCACGGGACCGGCATCCCCTTCATCCATCAGGCTTTCAGCGGCACGTTCGGAGATTTTGTAGACCATCAAGCCAACCATCGCGAGAATGGCAATTCCAAGCCCGATCACTAAGAGCTTCATGCCGGTATGCTTCGGCACTGCCTCTTCTTCAGCCCCCGAAACCGGAGCACCTTCATTCTGGGGCGTGACTTTTTCGTCTTGTGGCATCATAAGATGTCTCCATGAGCGACACATTCAAAATCGATATCGGGCCGGACCAGGTCGGCAGCCGCCTTGATAAAGTGCTTGCGGACGCAATGCCAGACATTTCGCGTTCCCGCCTCAAGGCCCTGATTGAAGGCGGCCAGGTTCTTGAGCTGCATTCAGGCGGCAAGATCAGCGCATCGCGCAAGATAAAAGCGGGTGAAAGCTACCAGGTCAATATCCCTGCACCCGAGGACCCAGAGCCGCAGGCTGAAGACATCCCGCTTGATATCGTATTCGAGGACGAGCACCTTATTGTCGTCAACAAAGCGCCAGGCATGGTGGTCCATCCGGCGGCAGGCAGCCCATCCGGCACGCTTGTAAACGCACTTCTGCACCACTGTCATGGCAGCCTGAGCGGCATCGGCGGCGTGAAGCGCCCGGGCATTGTGCACCGCATCGACAAGGATACAAGCGGCCTTCTGGTGGTCGCCAAACATGACAAGGCCCACAACGGCCTTGCGGAACAGTTCGCCGACCATTCCATCGAACGGTTATATACTGCTGTGTGCAAGGGGCACCCTGTGCCGCCAAGTGGGCGGATCGAAGGCAATATCGCGCGCCATCCGGTCGACAGGAAGCGCATGGCCGTCACGGACCACGGCGGCAAATGGGCGGCGACCCATTACCGCACCCAGGCGCACTTCGCCCAAAACGGCATCGCCATCGCAAGCCTGATCGAATGCCAACTTGAAACCGGACGCACCCATCAGGTGCGTGTCCACATGGCCCATATTGGCCACCCGCTGGTGGGAGACCCCGTTTACGCGCGTTCAACCGTGCCGGGCAGCATCAAAGGCGCAGCGCGTGCAGCGCTCCAGTCCTTCAAGCGTCAGGCGCTCCACGCCCGCCTGCTCGGTTTTCAGCACCCAATCACCGGTGAGACCTTTAAATTCGAGAGCGACTTACCATATGACATGAAAGAGCTTTTGGAGACACTGGCACCCTACCGGGTGTAGGTGCCTCTTTTTTGCGTGTTTGACGAGGACCAGAAAGCCGCAGTAAACTAAGCGGCAAACAATAAAAGCGGTTAGGGATAGGAATATGTCGACTCCAAGTAACTTGCCCACTTTGTCACCTGAAGGCAGCCTGAGCCAATACCTGCAGGACATCCGGAAATTCCCGATGCTCGCGCAGGAAGAGGAATATATGCTGGCCAAGGCCTGGACCGAGCATGAGGACCGCGAGGCTGCCCACAAACTGGTAACCAGTCACCTGCGCCTTGTGGCAAAAATTGCCATGGGATACCGCGGTTACGGCCTGCCTGTCGCAGACCTGATCGCAGAAGGCAATGTGGGGATGATGCAGGCTGTAAAACGCTTTGACCCCGAAAAAGGCTTCCGTCTGGCTACTTACGCCATGTGGTGGATCAGGGCCGCAATCCAGGAATATATCCTGCGCAGCTGGTCGCTGGTGAAAATCGGCACCACGGCTGCCCAGAAGAAGCTATTCTTCAATCTGCGCCGCACCAAGGGACAGATCGCAGCGGTCGAGGAAGGTGACCTGACACCAGAGCATGTAGCCAAGATCGCCAAGAAACTTGATGTGCCGGAAGACGATGTCATCAGCATGAACCGTCGCATGTCGGCGATGGACCATTCCCTAAACGCACCGCTGCGTGCCGACGCAGAAGGCGAATGGCAAGACTGGCTGGTGGATGAGAACCCAGACCAGGAAACACTCGTTGCTGACAAGGAAGAGCGAGACCAGCGGCTTGAGCTTCTGGAAAACGCCATGGCGGACCTCAATGATCGCGAGCGGCACATCTTCCAGGAACGCCGCTTGGCGGAACCACCGAAAACGCTTGAGGAACTAAGCCAGGAATATGGTGTCAGCCGCGAACGTGTGCGCCAGATCGAAGTACGGGCATTTGAAAAGGTTCAGAAAGCCATGCGTCTTGCGGCC
Source organism: Kordiimonas lipolytica (assembly GCF_042651265.1). Classification (GTDB taxonomy): domain Bacteria; phylum Pseudomonadota; class Alphaproteobacteria; order Sphingomonadales; family Kordiimonadaceae; genus Kordiimonas; species Kordiimonas lipolytica. Next base: position 166,348 of record NZ_JBHSCR010000005.1, read on the forward strand.
TCAGAAGCCGGTCTTGGCAATCCGCCCACACACTAGCAAGCGGCCATAATAGCCCTTTAGGCACCAGGGCGGCGCCCCTGCTGAGCCCAGGCAGGCTCTTCCTCGGGCCCGTCCTTATCACCAAGCACGTCCGCACCCCAAAGCTCAATAAGGCCTTGGCGCTGCTGATTCAATGACTTGATGCGCTCCTGCGCCAGACTTTGCAACACGATGGCAGCAACCATAGGTCCAACATGAACGAGCGCGTACCCAACAGCAGAAGCACCATACATAGTGGCTAGGTTGATCGGATTGGCCAGAATGAACATCAACTCCCTGGGCTGATCCATGACAGCGGCAACAAATGGCAACACACCCGCAATATTCATAAAGCCAACGCATTGCACGCGTTCAGCCTTATTGACTCCCTTGGCAGTCAGGCCCAGCACCATAGTTGGTGCCAAGCCGACAATGGCAACACCAACGGCTGGCAAACTGAAGATAGCAAGGCCAATCAGGCCTGCGACCAACAGCGGCCCGAACGCGCTCACCTCCTGGCGTTGGTTGATCCGCCGGCGCATCCGCATTGGTGTAGGTTGCTTTTTCTTCTTCGCCATTCTTTTTCCCACAGGTTCCTTATCTGGGTCGCGTCTATCCAGAGAAGAAGGACATAAATCCTACAAATAACATGACAACAAGGGCAACTAAACGACTGCCGCGCAGCCCTTTCACCCTCGCATCTGGGTCAGTAGGCTGAATCTTGCGCGTAAGCCTGGCCTTTTCCCGGTCCAGTTTCATGAGGGCAGTTCTCGCCTGGGCGAACTCCCGAGAATCCTCAACCTGAATTCGCGACATGTTCAGCTCGCTGGTCAACTTGTGTACGTCACCACTTTTCTTCACCTTTTCGAGGAGTGCACTCACACGCTCCCGGCGTTTCTTGTTCTTCAGTGCCTTCACCGATGTGGACAATCCATCAACCATTTTTTCTGTCAGATTATGCAAGGGCTCAAGCTTGAAACGGCGCTGCAACATACCGAAGAACTCGGCACTCAGGCTGTTCAGTCGCACCGGGTCATTCTGCGCAGCTGCAATCTTGTTGAAGTCTCGCTCAAGGTCACTGCCGTGTGCTGTACAGAATGCAGCGATGTGACGGTCCAACAATACGCTTTTCAGCTGCCCCGTTGCGGCAAGGCGGTCCAGCGCCCTCATCATCTGCTTGATAGACCCGATCCAGACATTGTTGAAGCGCTGGCTGACGCAGGGCAAAATCGGGTTCATGGCATAAAGAACCCGCTCCATGCCACGTCCGAGCGACTTGCTGCTGCCATGAATCATGATTGGCCGCAGGCCACGCACCTGTGTCATGAAGCGCTCATTGCGCTCACCACAGATTTCCGCCAGTGCGTTGAGGAACCTTTCATCGAACAAGTCCAGGATCACACCAATCAGATCACGGTCTTCGCGGGAAAAGGCGTCAGCAAGGGCAGACGGCAATCCATCAAGAAAGAAAGAATGCCCCTTGAAACGGACTGGCCCCGTAGGGTGCAGGAACATACAGACCCGGGCAACCATTTTATAGTCATCTGGCCGTGTGCCACCAAGCCCGCCGCCTGGCACGACATTGAGCGTCGCTTCGAGCCGCTCGGTCAATATCTCGTCACGGAAGGACAATTGCACCCAAGCCGGGAAATCGATTCCCTTCAGAAAGTTTGCTGCCTCCCGCGGGTCACGTGCGAAAGCATCGGCCAGGAGCCTTCGGTCCACATAGGCCACGCCCTTGAAGCTGGTGGGCCGGTTCATGGACCAGGCCTTCATGCTTGTCCGCTTCGGTTTGCCTACGCCCTCGAACCAGTCAAGGATATCTTCCGCGCCCCATCGTTCATCTTCATCATCCGCCATGAGGCCCCGGATCAGGTTCCCCAGAGCGCCAGGTATTTCACGGCCACCCCCCAACGCCCAAAATGAACTCTGGTTGACCCGTGCCATCAATAGACTGTCCCGGTCCTTGCCTTGCCAAAGCGCTTCACCGAAATAAAGGCTCTGCAGGCAGGCGCCCAGCTGGTAAAAATCGCTTTCGATATCGCCATCGCCACGCGCAGTTTCGTCCGCGAGCGCAAGCTTCAGCGGCTCCAGCGCAAAAGGGTGTTTGAAACCCGGCGGGGCGCTATAGCATTCACCGATACAGACTTCGTCACCATCGGGCGCGGCAAAAAACAGGTTGGTAGGCTTGATACTGCGATGGGTAAAGCCACGCTTGTGAACCGCCGCAATTGCCTTCAGCGCTGAAAGGACGATGCTCTGCCTTAGCTTGTTGGTGTTGACGCGCGGATGCACCTTGCCATCCGGTCCGAACAAGGCACCACCGGTTGGACGCTCAAAGATAGTAACCAATCGCTGACGCTGCCCGCCCATATCCAAGTTCATCAGGCCGCGATCAATGGGGTTCACCACATTGGCAACGGGGCGGCTTTTCAAGCTTTTATAGACTTCATTCCGAACAGGAATGGTGGGGTGCTGCACTAGGGCATAGATATCTTTGCCCGGTCGCTCCTTGTCGACAGCCATGAAGGCATCGCCGCCATACGTGGTGAATTCGGGCAGCGGCGCAGACGTCTTCACGTCGTACCGGTCACCGAAAGCGCTCTGACCGCCCGGAACTGGTGTATTATCACCACTCAAGCCCAAATCCCCTTACATGCAAAAGCCGGCGCTCTCGTGCCCCATGACAGCGCTAGACTTCTATTCTGTACCCCGTTATGCGGGAATACAGTTAACATTAAAATCATATTACCTTTAGATGCAATAGTTCCACAAAAAAAACGCCGCCTCTCCGGGGAGTTAGCGGCGTTTTGTGTCTATTTCGCTTAAGCTGGGAAATGCAGCAAACGCATTAATCCAGGAATGGATCGCGCACCAGAATGGTGTCATCCCGCTCAGGACTTGTGGACAAAAGCGCCACAGGCACACCAATCAGCTCTTCGATACGGCGAATATATTTCACTGCGGTCGCCGGCAAATCCGCCCAACTGCGGGCGCCAAACGTGCTTTCCTGCCAACCTTCCAGCGTCTCGTAAACAGGCTCAACCTCGGCCTGATCTTCCATGCCGTATGGCAGATAATCAATCACTTCGCCCTTATGCTTGTACCCCACGCAGACCTTGAGTTCCTCAAGTCCGTCAAGCACATCCAGTTTGGTGAGAGCGATACCGGTCACACCACCAATGGTCAGGCTCTGACGAACTAGCACGGCATCGAACCAACCGCAGCGGCGGGAACGGCCGGTAACGGTACCGAACTCGTGGCCCTTTTCGCCCAGATATTGACCAATCTCGTCGTTCAGTTCGCTCGGGAACGGGCCCGAGCCAACGCGGGTTGTGTATGCTTTGGTGATACCGAGAACATATCCCAGTGACGACGGCCCCATGCCGGAACCGCCAGCAGCCTGGCCTGCGATGGTATTGGACGACGTCACAAAGGGGTACGTACCGTGGTCAACGTCCAGAAGCGTGCCTTGCGCGCCTTCAAACAGAACCTTCTTGCCTGCCTTGTCGGCATCATCAAGCGTGCGCCATACGTTGGTTACATAGGGCAGAATCTCAGCCGCCATTTCCATCAGCTCGTCAGCGATAGCATTGCCGTCGATCTCGTCATGGCCAAGGCCGCGACGAACAGCGTTATGATGCGTCAGTGCCACTTCAAGACGCGCCTCAACCATCTCGCGGGACTGCAAATCGCAAACGCGGATCGCGCGGCGGCCAACCTTGTCTTCATATGCAGGACCAATGCCGCGACGGGTAGTGCCAATCTTGACACCTTTGGTGGCGTCTTCACGAATGGCATCCAGTTCGCGGTGATAGGGCATGATCATGGTGGCGTTGGCAGCAATCTGCAGCGACTGTGGATTGATATCCACGCCCTGCCCGCGCAGCGTCTCCATCTCCTTGAGGAGCGCCCAAGGATCAACAACAACACCGTTGCCGATAACGCTGGTTTTACCGCCACGCACGATACCGGATGGCAGCAGGGACAGCTTATAGACGTTTCCGTCGATCACGAGCGTATGGCCGGCGTTATGGCCGCCCTGGAAGCGCACTACCACATCAGCGCGTTCAGAAAGCCAATCGACAATCTTGCCCTTGCCTTCATCGCCCCATTGGCTACCGACGACAACAACGTTGCCCATGCGAAATCCCCTTTACTGGTCTCTTAAAAACAGAGCTTTTATACGGGTCGAACCCGTTCATCAAGCAAGATATGGCTGCAACCAAGGCGCTTTGCTTCAGCAAGCGGGTCAGCACCCGCATCAAGGCCCTGCACTGTACGCCAGCCGTCTGCCCGCAACTTATTGCCATCACTGGCTTTTGTACCATGTGGCAGGAAAAGATGATCGGCCTTTTTGGCCGCAGGAAGCGCCTTCATCAGACTATCCAGATAGACGGAAAAACCGGTCGCTTCCTCTTCATGACCGTCAGGATGGGACACCATATAGCGCCCACCGCGGCCCAGTTCACCCTCACCACCCTTGGCGAAAAGCGCGAATCCAATTCCGCTCTTATACTCAAACCCATGGCTTTCGCACGGGTCGATCGTCAGCGACAGGTCAGGCAGGCGGATCTCCACCATTTCGGTCAGGCGGCTGAGACGGGCGACAAGCTTGCCGGCGCCGCCTTTGAGCTCAAGGCCAGACAGCATATCATTGGCCTGCTTTGCCGGCCCAGCGGCCTGCAGCAATTTCTCGAACGCAGACCGGCTCGCGTCAGGCAGGATCGCTAGCCCGCCGATATCCTTGGCCTCAAGGGCCTCCATCACGCTTTCGCGCACATCACCTGAAAGCTTGTGCTGGTCGCACATCATGGCCACCAGCGGAGCGACCGTGAGATCCAGCGACAATTCACCGATTCCCACTGCAGCGAGCGCCTCAACAGCGACTGCAATCACCTCGAGCTCAGCCTCAAGACTTGGGCTGCCGACAAGTTCCACGCCCGCCTGAACAAACTGGCGGGTTGGGCGCAGCTGACTGCCTTTGGTACGCAGGACATTGCCGGTATAAGCAAGCCTGAGCGGGCGCGGTGCGTCCGCAAGGCGCGTGGATGCAAGCCGCGCCATCTGGATGGTCATGTCGGCCCGAACCGCCATCATGCGCTGGGTGTCAGGGTCCATCAGACGGAACATCTGCTTGGCGCGGGTTTTCCCGGCGCCCACAAGCAGACTGTCTTCATATTCTACAAGAGGCGGGGCCACACGGTCGTATCCATGCGACAGGAATGTATCCACCAAACCGCGCACCAGGGCTGCTTCTTGTTCAGCCTTTGGCGCCAGTTGATCACGAAAGCCTTCCGGCAGAAGTGCCTGGCGTGCGTATGCACCACCCGCCATCTGTTTCATTGGACCATTCACTTGTCAATTGACCACTAAACGTGGCCCCTCTCATTCAACTTGGCAAAAGTCCTTCGGCTTCGCCTCAGTGTACTTTTGCCAAAAGGGACATTAAAAAACTGGATCTTGAAGCGGTTCTGCAATCCAGTTTTGCTTTTTTGCCAATGAAATCCACCCATAGGTGGATTTCACCAGATAAAATCTTGAAAACAAAAAGAAGAGCAGCCTCAAGCTTTGTTTTCGCATTTCAAATCTGAATAAAAGTACACCGAGCGGAAGCGAGGGACTTTTATTCAAGCATTAAAACGTCAGACGTTTTGCCTGCCGTACATGCGCGAGAGCCGCCACCTGGTCAAGAACAATATCCTGAACCGGCTGGTCAACCGCCACAAGGCATACTGCCTCTTCGCCCTCGATCTTACGGCCGAGCGCGAAGGTCGCGATGTTCACGCCGTTGTAACCCAGAAGCGAACCAAGTGCACCGATGAAACCAGGTTTGTCATCGTTGATGACATAGAGCATATTCGGCTCAACTTCAGCCTCAAGGCGCACGCCGTTGATTTCCACGATCCGTGGCGCCTGGTTGGCGAACAACGTCCCGGTTACAGTGCGGGTCTGCTTTTCGGTTTCAACTGTCAGCTTGATCAGCGTATGATAGTCGCCCTCACGGTCGTGCTTCACTTCCGTTACCTGGATATTACGCTCTTTCGCAATAACCGGCGCGTTCACCATGTTGACGCTGGACATCAGCGGCGACAACAGGCCTTCAAGCACAACGGCCGTCAGCGGCTTGGTATTCAGTTCAGCCACAGCACCTTCATATTCAACCATGATACGCTTCAGGCCATGCTCCGTCAGCTGGCCGGCAAATCCACCGATTTGCTCGGCAAGCGTCATGTAAGGCTTCAGCTTTGGCGCTTCCTCAGCAGACAGCGACGGCATGTTGAGCGCGTTCGTAACACCACCCGTGAGCAGGTAATCGGCCATTTGTTCAGCAACCTGCAGCGCCACATTCACCTGTGCTTCTGTGGTGGATGCGCCAAGGTGCGGCGTACAGATAACATTGTCATGACCAAAGAGCGGGTTATCGGTCGCAGGCTCAACCTCGAACACGTCCAGGGCTGCGCCAGCAACCTTACCGCTGTTGAGCGCGTCAAGAAGCGCTGCTTCATCGATCAGGCCGCCACGGGCACAGTTCACGATCCGTACGCCGTCTTTCATTTTCTTGAAGGCCTCAACGCCCACAACGCCGCGCGTCTGGTCGGTGAGTGGCGTGTGAAGCGTGATCACGTCAGCCTTGGCGAACACGTCATCGAGCTCAACCTTGGTGATGCCAAGGTCCGCCGCGCGCTCGGGCGCAAGGAAAGGATCATAGGCAACGACTTTCATCTTGAGGCCCAGCGCACGCTCTGCCACCACGGAACCGATGTTGCCGCAACCGATCAGGCCCAGTGTTTTGCCGGTGATTTCCATGCCCATGAATTTGGACTTTTCCCATTTGCCAGCATGCGTGGACGCATTGGCCTGCGGGATCTGGCGCACAAGCGCCATCATCATGGCGATGGCATGCTCAGCTGTGGTGATGGAGTTACCGAAAGGCGTATTCATAACCACCACACCAGCGTTGGTAGCGGCTGGCACATCCACGTTATCCACGCCGATACCTGCGCGACCAACAACCTTCAGGTTCTTGGCAGCCTCGAGAACCTTCGGCGTTACTTTTGTGGAAGACCGGATAGCCAGGCCATCATAGTCGCCAATAATTTTCAGAAGCTCGTCCTTGTCCAGGCCGGGCTTATAGTCAACTTCCACACCGCGATCTTTGAACGTCTTCTCGGCAAGTGGGCTCATTTTATCGGAAATCAGCACCTTAGGCATGATCGTTCCTTCTCTATCAAATCTGTTTTTTTGAAATGGCGGGGCCACACAGCGATGGCCGGGCCCCTGCCGATACAATCTGTTTTAGGAATGCGCCGCTTTAGCTTCAGCATAGGCCCAATCAAGCCACGGCGTCAGTGCAGCAAGGTCTGCGGCTTCCACAGTCGCACCGGTCCAGATGCGAAGACCCGGAGGGGCATCGCGGTAGGCACCGATATCATAGGCCACGCCTTCAGCATCCAGGATGGAGGCCAGCTTCTTCGGCACAGCCGCCTGTGCTTCTGCGTCAAGGGAGGCGAACCAAGGGTCCACAACCTTCAGGCACACGCTGGTGTTGGACCGTGTGGCCTTGTCTGCCGCCAGGAAATCAACCCAGTCGGTTTTTGCGACCCAGTCTTCAAGAACCTTCAGGTTGGCTTCAGACTTGGCGATCAGACCCTTGAGGCCACCAAGGTCTGCAGCCCACTCAAGCGCGTCGATATAGTCTTCAACGCAAATCATGGACGGGGTATTGATGGTTTCGCCCACAAAGATGCCCTCGATAAGCTTGCCACCTTTCGTGAGGCGGAATATCTTCGGTAGCGGCCAGGATGGCGTGTAGCTTTCAAGACGCTCAACGGCGCGGGGGCTGAGGATGATCACACCGTGCGCAGCTTCGCCGCCCAGCACCTTCTGCCAGCTGTAGGTCACAACATCGAGTTTTTCAAACGGCAGGTCCATCGCGAAAGCGGCCGAAGTGGCGTCGCAGATGGTCAGGCCTTTGCGGTCAGCGTCGATCCAGTCACCGTTCGGCACTTTCACACCACTGGTGGTACCGTTCCAGGTAAACACGACATCATTGTCGAAATCGACCGCGTCCAGATCCGGCAAGTTGCCGTAATCCGCATCAAACAGGCGTACTTTTTCAAGTTTCAGCTGTTTGGCAACATCTGTTACCCAGCCAGAGCCAAAGCTTTCCCAGGCAAGCATATCAACGCCGCGCGCACCCAGAAGCGACCAGAGCGCCATTTCAACGGCGCCGGTGTCGGAACCGGGCACAATACCAATGCGGTAGTCCGCAGGCACACCTAGAACTTCACGAGTTTTATCGATGGCGTATTTCAGCTTAGCCTTGCCAGGCTTAGACCGGTGAGACCGCCCCGTAAGGGCGTCATTAAGCGCGTCCACGCTCCAACCTGGACGCTTTGCACATGGGCCAGAGCTGAACTCGGGCCGTGCGGGTGCCGTGATAGGCTTTGTCATATCGCTATCCTTCCAGATAGTTGCGCCTCGTTGGGGAGGCGTGTCCCAAAGGTTATGCCGACCTTACAGACGACCGGTTCCCAGTTGGGGGAACTACCAAGGCCGGAAACTAGCGATATGGGCGCCGAAGTCAACGAAAGATTTGTGTCGACATGCAGAAGTTTTTGTAACGATATTTCACGCGCGAAAAATCATCAGGATTCCGAAGGGTTAGCGCTCCGTTCGCGTATCTATACAAAACACCGGCCCTGCCCGGTCACGACAATGCGGAGGAAAATATGCGCGTGCGAGTCTTTCATTACATCCTCTTCGGTGCTGCCTTCAGCCTAACTGCATGTACGGGCGGGCCAGAACGCGGCGGAAGAAATCATTTGGATGGTCCTCCACAGATGGACATGAACCCTGAAGCACATGCTGAACGTGTGGAACAGGTTTACCGCCTGTATGTTGAGCGCTGGGACTATAACGGCGACGGTGAAGCCACCTGCGATGATATCAATGTCCAGCGCAGCCGTCTGTTCCGAATGCTGGATCAAAACAAGGATGGCAAGTTGGTCTCGGGCGAATATCGCCACGCCAAGTTTGAAGACAAAAGCTTCATGTTCTTTGATTTCCTACGCGTCGACACCAACGGAACCGGTGCAGTGGAACTGGAGGAAATGGAGGCCGTACCGCACAGCCAATTTCTGAACGCGGATGGTGACGGCAATTGCACCATCAGCCCCCATGAAGCCATGGCCATGGTTCGCCACACACAAATGAGCGGAGGCAAAGACCACGGCCCGGGTAGCAAAAGCGGCCGGGGTGGCCGCGCACCCCGAGGCGGCAGCCCGATGGTAACGGGCGATTAGCGGCTTGCCGTGGTTTCGACTTCATCAAATGCTGTGACCCAGAAATGGGACGACAGGCGGTCGATCGACCGTGTCTGGGCGTTCATGACAATCGCAAAGCCTATGTCCAGGTCCTTGGAATAGGACACGAAGCTTCTGAAGCCGCGCACGCCGCCTGAGTGCAGTACCACGTCCTGGCCGTCGACCGCATAGATGCGCCAACCGAAGCCATAGTGGGCGTCCGTCAGCTTGCCGCGCCACCCCCGGCGCCTGAGTTCGCGCGATGTATCCACGCGTTTCTCCGTCACCATCTTCAGGACGGGAGACGGCAACACGGCGTCATTATAGCCCATCTGAGCCACTACCCATTTGGCAAGGTCTTCAATGCTGGCATTGACACCGGCGGCGGGCATGACACGGTAATAATTACGGTCCACCATCACCCTGATCCAGCCGTCGCGGCGAGTAAAAATATGCGGTTCCGCCCGGTTGGCCGTTGAAAGATAGGCTTCCAGTCCCAGGGAGGCATGGTTCATTCCAAGAGGCTTAAGCAGCCGACTTTCCACAAGTGATGGATAGCTTTTTCCTGTCGTATTTTCGATCGCTGGCTCAATCAGGCTGAAAAGAATGTTCTGGTAGCCATAGCATTCACCTGGCTGGCACATGGGCTCAATCCGGTCGAACCGCGGCACGATCTTCTCAAGAGTCCATCCGTCCTCAAGCATATTGTCGTATGCGTTTGGCGTGATGCCCGCGCTGTGGCTCAGCAGATGCTTCAGCTTCACTTTGCCCGCGAATCCGTTTGTCTTGAACTTGAGCTCGGGTACGAATTTCGTCACCGGCGCTTCAAGGTCCAACGTGCCTTCACGCGCCAGAATGGCCGCCAGGTCCGCGGCAAACGTCTTTGAAACGGACGCAAGCCGAAAAACCGTCTGGCTGGTCACCGGCAGGTCGGCGTCAACGGCGCGGGTGCCGTATACCTTCACCGCGACAACGCGACCGCCCTTGATAATGGCGTAAGCTGCACCCGGCACTTTGTTGGTTTCCACCTCGCGCAGGAACTCTTTCTCAAAATCAGGTATCAGCCCGGCCGCTTGCGCTCCCGCCATACCCCCAAAGAGTGTTACCCCCAAAATACCACTGAGCTTTACTGCCTTCAGACGTTTCACACCAAGTCCCTGTTTAAAGTTCATCCTGCAAAAAGCGCGTGATCACCCGCGCCGCCAGTTCCGGCTTTTCCGCATGCAACCAGTGGCCCGTGCCCTCCACGGTGCGCACAGTGGCCTTCGGAAACAGGCGCAAAATAGTATCCCTGTGCTCTGCAGTAACATAATCCGATTCCCCGCCGCGCAGAAACAACACCGGCGTATCAACCGGGTCACCATCGACGCCCGCAACTATGGAGTCATAATCATCCCGGATCGCGTCAAAATTCAGGCGCCAGCGCCAAATTCCGTCACTCGCCCTTCGCCAATTTGTCAGAAGAAAACTGAGGACATCTGCTTCCCGGACATATGGCGCCAGAATGGTCTCTGCGCCAGCCCTGTCCTGCGGTGCAGCTTTAGCAACTTTCGCCATGCCCTTGAGAATAGCATCGTGGTGACGGCTGTATGCCACCGGGGAGATGTCCCCCACGACCATGCGGTCAATGCGCTCTGGCGCCAGAAGCGCCATCTGCATCGCAACTTTGCCGCCCATCGAATGGCCGAATACATGGGCCTTGTCGATTCCCTCGCGGTCCATCACATCGAAGATGTCTTCAGCCATTTCACCATAGCTGTTTGTCGGGGCATGGGGGCTGCGGCCATGGTTACGGTGATCCACCATCACCATGCGGAAGTCATTTTCCATCGCACGCGCCAGCCCGCCCAAATTGTCTGCCGATCCGAAAAGGCCGTGCAGCATCACAAGCGGCGGGCCGTCACCGCGAGTCCGGTAAAACAGATCCATTAGTCGATATCCAGGTGTACGCGGGCGTGGCCAAGCGGGCCATGGCCAGCGCCAAACCCAGGAGCTGCCTTGATGGCAAGATGGACAAAAGTGTGAGCTTTTTCAAACGCAGCTTCCAATGACAGGCCCGCCGAGAGCAAGGCTGCCATGGCACTCGCAAGCGTGCAGCCTGTGCCGTGCGTACTCTTGGTATCAATGCGGTCGCTTGTGATCCGGCATTCGCCTTTGGCACTAACGAGAACATCAGTGGAGGTCGGGCCTTCCAGATGCCCGCCTTTGATCAACACAGCTTCCGCGCCGGTTTCCAGAATATCGTTCGCGGCTGCTATCATGTCATCCACGCTATTGATCAGGCGGCCGGTCAGCACTTCGGCTTCATTGGCATTCGGCGTCACGAGGCTGGCATGGCTGATCAGTGTCTTAAGGGCTGTAACCGCATTTTTCTGCAACAGCATGCTGCCGGAAGTCGCCACCATCACAGGGTCGACCACCAGATCTCCATCGAAAGCCACATCGTCGATAACGGCCAAAACGGTTTCGATCACAGCTTCATCATGCAGCATGCCGGTTTTGATCACATCAGCACCAATGTCGGAAAGAACCGCCCGCATTTGAGATGCGACAATCCCGGGCGCCATAGCCTCTACACCTGTCACGCCCTTGGTGTTCTGGGTTGTGACCGCTGTAACCGCCGTGGCCGCATATTGGCCCAGCATGGTAACTGTCTTGATGTCGGCCTGCAGGCCCGCGCCGCCAGAACTGTCAGAGCCTGCGACGATCAACACTCTTCCCATCTGCTTCGGTTTCTGTTCCATGCTTTCTGGCCTTCCCATTATGCGCTTGCTTCAATCTCGGCACAAATCTGGTCCACGACCCGGTTCACCATGGCCTCATCATCGCCTTCCGCCATGACCCGGATCACAGGTTCGGTGCCCGACTTGCGAATGACAAGACGACCTGAGCCGTTCAGTTCCTGTTCCGCCGAAGCAATCGAGGCTTTGACCCCGTCTGTTGCCAGCGGATCACCACCCTTGAAGCGTACATTCTTCAATAATTGTGGCACCGGCTCGAACTGGCGGCAGACTTCAGACGCTTTCTGACCTGACTGCTTGATTTCCGTCATCACTTGAAGGGCGGCGATCAAGCCATCGCCCGTGGTTGCGAAATCGCTCAACACGATGTGGCCAGACTGCTCACCGCCCACATTGAAGCCGTTCTTTCGCATGCGTTCCACTACATAGCGGTCGCCTACTTTGGTTCGTTCCAGCTTGAGGCCGTCAGCCTCAAGAAGGCGCTCCAGACCAAGGTTGGACATTACGGTGCTAACAAGCCCCCCGCCCTTCAGTACACCGCGCTTGTGCCAATTGCGGGTGATAAGAGCCATAATCTGATCACCGTCAACGATGGTGCCGTTTTCATCACAAAGGATAAGGCGGTCGGCATCACCATCAAGTGCGATACCAAGGTCAGCGCCCTCAGTCACCACACGTTTGCACATGGCCTCCGGGTGGGTGGACCCACAATCCTTGTTAATGTTGAAACCATTCGGCGCGACACCGATGGATACAACATCCGCGCCCAGCTCCCACAAAACCATAGGCGCCACCTTGTAGGCTGCGCCGTGCGCACAATCGACAACCACCTTCAGGCCATCGAAGGTCACACCATGCGGGACGGTGGCCTTCGCCGATTCCACATATCGCCCGCGCGCATCTTCAAAGTGTAACGCCTTGCCGAGCTTTTCAGACGGAACAAGAGCTTCATGAAAACCGTTGTCGATCTTTGCCTCAATGGCCAGTTCGGTTTCGTCCGAAAGCTTATAGCCATCGGGGCCGAAAAACTTGAGACCATTGTCATGATGCGGGTTGTGGCTTGCGGATATCATCACCCCCAAGTCAGCACGGAACGATTTTACCAGCATTGCAATGGCCGGTGTAGGCATCGGCCCTACGGTAATCACATCCATCCCTGCAGCAATAAAGCCCGCCACCATAGCCGGCTCATACATATAGCCGGAACGGCGGGTATCCTTACCGATCACCACCCGGTGGACATGGTCGCCACGGCGGAAAACCCGGCCGGCAGCCAGGCCCACCTTCATCGCGACATCTGGGGTCATGAAGCCCTGATTGACCTCACCCCGCATGCCATCCGTGCCAAAATATTTCCGGCTCATACCCAAGTCCCTGATCGTCAAATGAATGGAAATCTAAAATTGGGGGCAATTGTAACCAGTTCGGCCTCAAGCGTCCACATGGAAGGCATGTTCAACCAACCTTAAGCCCCCGTCCCCATCATGGCGGCGTCATGCATGGCCTGCGCTAGCCTGACAGCCTGGACGGTTTCCGCCACATCATGGACACGGACGATCTGCATGCCTTGCTCCACCCCTTTAAGCGCAGCAGTAAGGGAACCAGGCATACGCTTGTCCGCTTCCTCTTCGCCTGTGATAGCACCAATGAAGCGCTTTCTTGACGCCCCAAGCAGGACCGGGCAACCAAGGTTATGGAAGAATGCCAAACCATTCATCAGCGCCAGATTATCTTGCACAACGCGCTTACCGAACCCGATACCTGGGTCAACAATCAAGCGGTTGCGGTCAATACCGGCGGCGACGCAAGCCTCAATACGGGTTTCCAGGTAATCGTACACATCCAGAAGTACATCGTCATAGTCCGGCGCGTCCTGCATGGTCTTGGGCGTGCCCTGAGAGTGCATCAGGATGATCGGCGCGTCTGTCGCGACGGCCGCCTTCATGCTGTCCCGGTCATATGTAAGGGCAGATACGTCATTGATAATATGGGCGCCCGCTTCCACCGCTTTTGTCATCACCGTTGAATGTCGGGTGTCGACGGAAAGCGGAATGCCGTCGGCGGCGAGCGCTTCGATTACCGGCACAACACGCTCTGCTTCCTCGCCCTCCCATACGGGCGTTGCACCGGGGCGCGTGCTTTCACCGCCGATGTCGATGATGTCCACACCTTCGGCCCGCATCTGGCGTCCGCGCCTGATTGCCGCATCCGTATCCAGGAATTTGCCGCCATCAGAGAAACTGTCCGGCGTGACATTCAATACGCCCATCACCAAAGGGCGACTGAAGCCAAGCGGCGCATCCCTGCCAGGCAGCGCCATCGGCGGGCGTGGGGCCGCAAGTCGGTCAAGCTGAGCCTCCGCCTGTACGCGCACGGTCAATGGCAGCGGCGCCAGGGCTGCTGTCAGACTGTCTGCCGAAACGGAATGATCCAGCTGTACATCTGCACCTTCGCGAACAATCAAACGGAACGCGGAAAACGCAAGCCCCGGAATACCGGAAGCAAAGCCTTGAAGTGTCCCCCAAACGGCACCGACGGGCACGAGATATGCTCTCGCCCCGTCGGTCAATTTTTCCAGATCATCTACCGTCACCGGCCGTTAGCCTTCAGGCTGTGGTTCGCCATGGTCGATACCGGCGCTTGGCACAGCCGTTGGTGCAGCAGGCGGCACGTCTGACTTGCCGCTTGGTTTCTTCGGCTCGGTCCGGATTTTCTCGCCATTGATCAGCTTCTTGATCTCGTCGCCGGAAAGCGTCTCATATTCAAGAAGTGCATTGGCAATGATATCCAGATGATCACGGTGGTCCGTCAGAATCTGCTTCGCCCGGTTATTCGCTTCCTCAACAAAGCGTTTGATTTCTTCATCAATCAGCTTTGCGGTTGCCTCGGATACATTTTGCTGCTGTGCCACAGAGTGCCCCAGGAAGACTTCCTGTTCGTTCGCAGCATACTGAAGCGGGCCAAGCTTGTCGGACATACCCCACTGGGTAACCATCGCGCGAGCCAGTTTGGTTGCATACTGGATGTCACTTGAAGCCCCACTCGTTACCTTATCGTGGCCAAAAACAAGTTCCTCGGCCACACGCCCTCCCATGGCAATCGCCAGGTTGTCATGCATTTTTTCACGACTTTGGGAATATTCGTCCCGTTCAGGCAGGCGCATCACCATGCCCAGCGCACGGCCACGCGGGATAATAGTAGCCTTATGGATCGGGTCAGACGCCTTGCAGTGAAGTGTGACCAGAGCATGCCCGCCCTCGTGGAATGCAGTCAGCTTCTTCTCGTCCTCGGTCATGACCATTGACCGACGCTCGGTCCCCATCATCACCTTGTCCTTGGCGTCCTCAAATTCGGCCATCGCAACAATCTTCTTGCCGCGCCGCGCCGCAAGAAGCGCTGCTTCGTTCACAAGGTTCATCAGGTCAGCACCGGAGAAGCCCGGCGTACCACGTGCGATCACATTGATATCCACATCCGGCGCCAACGGCACTTTCTTGATGTGAACGCCCAGGATTTTCTCGCGGCCATCGATATCCGGGTTCGGCACAACCACCTGACGGTCAAAACGGCCCGGACGCAGAAGCGCTGGGTCAAGGACGTCTGGGCGGTTCGTTGCCGCCAGAATGATAATACCTTCGTTGGCCTCGAAGCCGTCCATCTCAACCAGAAGCTGGTTCAGCGTCTGCTCACGTTCGTCGTTACCGCCGCCAAGGCCTGCACCCCGATGACGGCCAACTGCGTCGATCTCATCGATAAAGATGATACAAGGCGCGTTTTTCTTGGCCTGTTCGAACATATCACGTACGCGGCTTGCGCCAACGCCCACAAACATCTCCACGAAATCGGAACCGGAAATGGTGAAGAAAGGCACATTGGCTTCGCCCGCAATGGCGCGCGCCAGAAGTGTTTTACCAGTACCCGGAGGGCCAACAAGAAGCGCACCCTTGGGGATTTTGCCGCCCAGACGCTGGAATTTCTGCGGGTCCTTAAGGAAGTCCACGATTTCTTCCAGCTCTTCTTTGGCTTCTTCGATGCCAGCGACGTCTTCAAACGTCACGCGGCCCTGTTTTTCAGTCAGAAGGCGCGCGCGGCTCTTGCCGAAGCCCATGGCCCCGCCGCCGCCGGACCGGCCCTGCATCTGGCGCATGAAAAAAATCCAGACCCCGATCAACAGAATGAAGGGCAACCAGCCGATCATCGCCTGCATCAGGCCGTTTTCTTCACGCTTGATTTCTCGGTAGGTCACGCCGTTTTCGACAGCCAGCTGGGACAAGCTGTCACCAATCATGAATGGCGCGATTACAGTGAAGGTCTCACCAGAGCCCTTGTAAGTCCCCGTGATATCCTGTTCCTGCTTTTCAATACGCTCGATACTGCCTTGTTCCATTTCCTGAACAAATTGGCTGTAGGGAATTTCCCGTGGCTTCGGCGCACCACTTTGGAACAGATTGTAAAGCGTCACCAGCAACAGGATGATCAGTCCCCAGACCAGTGCGTTTCTCATAAAACCATTCACTATAACTGCCTTTCATGTGTCGCCCCATTTGCGGCGACTGCGTCAGATGCATTTATCCTGCATTCTTCCTTTAAAAATGCTTATCCAAGAGATAAGCGTGACCCGCCCCCATGCAAGAGGAGAATGGCCAATAAAGCTACTTTTTCGGCCAATCGTGGGATTTAAGCGACAAGCTTACATCATTTCCACGACCTTGAGCGACTTCCAGATGCGGAATTGCCACAATCTGCTGACCATCAAAGATGGTCGGCAATACGACTTTGGCCGCATGCGGCAGGCTTGATTGCCGGATTTCCGGCCAAACCTTCAGCGCACTATTCCACCCTTCTTGCCCCAGCGGGCCAATTTCCAGCCCTGCAATATCACCCTTGGCTGAAATCTCAAAACGGTTATCCCAAACGGTGTGGTTCACCAAAGGCATCCGCCCTTGTGCTGCGCGTAGTTCCCGTGTCACCAGCACCCGTCCCTCCGGCACAGGAATAAACTGGACCCCATAAAGCGTTAGCCCGGAGAACCCGCTTTCGCGCATGGCTAAAACCGCGCGCTCCAGCTTCTCCATTCGGGGTACATAGCGTTCGCCACTTGCCCACCGGCACATGCTGGCTGTCGCCCGCAAGGCGATCTCCTGCGGCACCGAATCGAAATTGGCCGGGTCAAACACCAGGGTCCCGTCATCTCTGGTTTCTACGTTCTCAGCCAGCCATTGGTTTTCATAATATTCAAGGGCATCGCGGGTACGCCGAAGCCGCGCAGCAGTTGCTGCCAGACGGTCTGCACGCAAACCTTCAAGCGGCGGATTTTCAAGGAAAGCCCGCACCTTTACGCGGTCAAACTGTTCAGCCTTGTTGCTTGGGTCCTCCAACCAGTTTAGCTCTCGCGCCCGAAGTGTCGCCACAAGCCGGGCTTTGGGCACGTCCAGAAGCGGCCTCACCAGCGTCACCTGCCCACCTGAACCCGGAACCCGGGACGTTGGCGCCATCGCAGCAAGGCCGTATACCCCGCTACCGCGCGCCAGCCGCAACAGCAGGGTTTCCGCCTGATCGTCCTGATGGTGGGCGGTCAGCAAATATTCGATACCATTGGCCCTGCACCAGTCGTTCATCAAGCGGTAGCGGGCGATCCGCGCTTCCGATTGCACGTTCGAGCTGGGCTTTTCTCCCTGCCAGGTCAGTTTGTGAAAGTCGATACCCTGGTCAGCCATCAGGGCGCCCAGCGCTCCCGCTTCAGCAGACGCTTCAGGCCTGAGGCCATGATCAACAGTCAAGCAAACCACATTGGCAATTTCAGACGCCAGCAGAACAAGGCAGAGACTATCCGGCCCGCCAGAAGCCGCAATAGCAAGAGGGGCGCCCTCCGGCACCCCGCAGGCGTCTAGCGCCCTTTTCACTTCTGTTGCTGTCAGCTCGTTTGCCAAAAAGCCAGCCCCGGTTTGCTAAATTAATTGGTGCAGCCAGCCTCTTTGGCTGTCCGCTCTGCTCGGGCCTTGAGCCGGTCTGAAGCATCGTCAGCGCTGCGGCGGAATTCGGCCAGTGCGTTGCAGGCATCGGGCTTACTGCCAAGGCCGATCAATACGTCTGAAAGATCCAGCAGAGCATCCGCCCGCTTTGCGTGATTGGGGTGCTCCTCAATCAGCGCCAACAGCTGCTGCGCGGCCTGAGGCAAACGGCCCTTCAGGAGGTGAATACGCCCCAGCCAGAATTTGGCGTTGCCTGCCAGTGCGTCGTCAGGGTGGGCCTTGAGGAACATGTCCATGGCTGTAAAACCACTATCAAGGTCGTTTTTCTGGATAAACCCGAAAGCATACTGATACTGGCCCGATGGCTCACCCTCCGGCAACGCGATCTCTGGTTCCGTCGGCACTTCGACCGCGGGGGTGGCCGCAGGCGCGGTATCGACAGGCTGGGATGACGCCGAATCTTGCCGGGCCACTTCCTGGTTTGCGCGGTAGTCTGCCGCCTCCTGCTGCTGGAGCTGAAGCTCCTTGCGCAACAGACCCATCGCTTCATCAAGCTTCCGCTGCTGGTGTTCAATTTCTTCCATGCGGCCCGTCATGGTTCGCATCTGGCGTTCCACCGTACCGATCTTGGCTGCGAGATCAGCAAGAAGCGCCCTGTCATCCAAACTGCCCTGTGCCCCTGCTGCCGGGCGGGCCACAGCACCGCCACGCAATCGGTTTTCAAGCGCGATCATTTCGCGCTCCAGCCGCTCTACCTTCAGCGCCAGTTCTGCCCGGCTTTGCGCCTGCACCTGAATGGTTGCTGACAAAATGAGAATACAGATGGCAACAGCACGCCAGATCATGTCCTGGTTCTCCTTTACTTCCGGGCCAACGACCACTCATTGCCCCGGGAAACAGACTTACGAATTAATTGCGGCCCGATAATGGCTGCCGCGCAACCATGAACAATGGGCACCTGATAAAAAACGGCCCCGCACCGGAAATCCGGGCACGGGGCCACTTGTCCTTAGTGCGCCTATGGCTTACTGGACGCGGAGCACACCGCGACGGTTCTGGCTCCAGGTGCTTTCACCATTACCAACAACAGCAGGGCGTTCCTTGCCGTAACTGATGGTATTCATGCGGGAAGCTGGAACGCCAAGGGCGATCAGATAATTCTTAACGGCGGTCGCGCGACGCTCGCCCAGCGCGAGGTTATATTCGCGGGTACCGCGCTCGTCACAGTGACCTTCGACCGACACACGAACACGTGGATGACGGATCAGCCAGGAAGCTTGCTTCGAAAGTGTCGCACGTGCTTCAGCTGTAATTTCAGAGCTATCATACTCGAAGAAAACACGATCACCTGCATAAGCGGTCAGCCCTTCTTGGCCAGGAACCTCAATCGGATCCAACGTGTCCTGCTTTACTTCACCCATATCAGGCTGCGTTGGAGCACCGGTATCAGTTTGCGACTGCTCGGTCGACATATCCGTAGAGGATGTATCCGTCTCAGGCTCAGGTGTGGATGAACAGGCTGCCAGAATCAGTGCAGCCGCGGAAATGATGGCGATATTCTTGCCCAGGCGCTCGGACGTCATTATTGCTCCCTCCAACGGAGCGGGGATTTCCCGCGTTTTATACGTGTACTATCGCTCCCCCGCCTCCCCCTAAATCAGAAAGCTGGTGAGCAACACCTCAAGTTCGTGGCAACTATAGAACGCGAATCTGTCGCAATCAAGCAATCAAAGTTACTCAAATACTTGTTTCGGCATGAAATTTCCGCTGAATTTTCACAAAAACGTCATCATTGATCACATCGGGAGGAGGCTGAATAGCGTTCCCAAGGCAAAAAGCCCAATGATGGCAGCAGAAACATGGTTGATTATGGTGAGCAGGTTGTCATTGACCTTGTCCCGCAGGTATCGGCCAATTCCGACAAGAAGCGCCCACCAACAGCAACTGCCCATGAACACACCAAGGATCAGCATGACAGCATCACTTGTTGCATGACCGGAAGCCGCGCCCAGATCACCAATTCCTGCAAGGGCATACATGCCAAGAAAGCCAAAGAACACGCCGGGATTGGTAAGCGTCAGCACAAGCGCGCCAATCATGCCCCGTTTCACACCGCCTTCCATGGGCTCCCGGTCCAGGTGGGGATGGGCACGCCAGATTCGTACAGCAAACACAAGCATAATCAGCGCCCCAACAAGGCGCAGCGCCGTGTCATAGCTGTCAATCAGCGCAAGAAAGGCATTGAGCCCAAGCGCGGCGAGCCCAGCATAGAAGGCATCGCCGAGCGCTGCACCCGATCCGATCGCGAATCCGTCACGCGCGCGCCCGAAAAGACTGCGTCGAAGACAAATGATATTCACGGGACCAATCGGTGCAGAGAGGGCAAAGCCGAAAGCCATGCCCCAAAGTACATATGCAAGCCCGCTGATCACCCCTACTCGTCCCCCCGGCCCTGCCTGATTAGGCGTCCACAATGCCAGCGAACCGCCAGCTGAGTGTTTCGCCAGCCAGGAAAGGCACAAGGCGATTACCGTTTCCTTCGACATGGTCCGGTACGGCCACTGGTGCCCGCTCCAAGACAATACGGCGCTCATTGAACGGCAGGCCATAAAACTTCGGCCCATTCTCTGAGGCAAAGGCTTCAAGCTTATCCAGCGCGCCTTCTTCTTCGAATGTGTTGGCATAGCTTTCCATGGCGAAAGGTGCGTTGAACACGCCTGCGCAGCCGCAGGCATTTTCCTTGGCGTCCTTGGTATGCGGCGCGCTATCGGTTCCCAGGAAGAACTTGGGCGAACCGGATGTGGCAGCTTTCCTAAGTGCCAGACGGTGTTCTTCCCGCTTGATAACCGGCAAGCAATAGAAGTGCGGCTTGATGCCGCCCACCAACATGGCATTCCTGTTGTAGGCAAGGTGCTGCGGCGTAATGGTTGCGCCGATATTGTCCGCGCTTTCCATCACGAACGCGGCCGCTTCGGCCGTTGTGATGTGTTCAAACACCACTTTCAGGCCCGGAAAGTCGGCAACGACGTGCTTCATCACCCGATCGATAAACACAGCCTCGCGGTCAAAGATATCGACATGGCTGTCTGTTACTTCCCCGTGCACCAGAAGCGGCATGCCGATACGTTGCATCTCTTCCAGCACCGGATAGATGTTCTTCACATCGCTGACGCCAAAGCTTGAGTTGGTTGTCGCATTCGCAGGATACAGCTTGCAGGCCGTGAATACGCCTGCGGTAAACCCTTTGGATACTTCGGCGGGATCGATGCTGTCTGTCAGGTAACAGGTCATCAGCGGCGTGAATTCGGTACCCTCCGGCACGGCTGCCAGGATACGGGCGCGGTAAGCTTCCGCTGCAGCGACGGTCGTGACAGGCGGCGTCAGGTTTGGCATGATGATCGCCCGGGCGAACTGGCGCGCCGTATAGGACGCCACGGTTTCCAGCATCGAACCGTCCCGCAGATGGACATGCCAGTCATCTGGCTGGCGAATAACCAGGCGATCGATAGCATTTTGAGACGTTTTGGAGGCGGGCGCTGTCATTGGAGTATTCCTGTTTTTACTTCATACCTGCGTGAGGGCTGTTGTAACGGTCTTCGCCTCACCTTACAACTTGAAAGCCGCAATAAAGTGGCTATGTGTAGCCTGAATATCAGCACCAGATAGGATTATTATGTCAGCCCCCCTATTGCATCTTGATCACCGCGCCATTCTGCGTCTTTCAGGCCCGGACACCCGCAGCTTCCTGCAGGGACTGGTGACCAACGACGTCACAGGTGTGACAGCCGACAAGGCCGTTTATGCCGCGATCCTGACGCCACAGGGCAAATATATGTACGACATGATCATCATGGCGGAAGGCGATGACCTGTTGCTGGATATTGAAGCTGCGCGCAAGACAGACCTGATGCGGCGACTGATGATGTATAAGCTGCGCGCTGATGTGACGATTGCGGATGAGACAGCACTGGGCGTCTGGGCTTCGCTTGAAAGGCCCGCTGCCCCTGGAGTCGCAGTTCCAGACCCCCGGCATGCAGGCTTGGGCTGGCGCCTTGTGACCACGGGCTGCCCCGATGCCCCCACTCTTGACCGTGATGATTATGAACAGGCCCGTCTCCGCCACGGCGTGCCGGATGGCAGTCGTGACATGATCCCAGAAAAATACTTCTGGCTGGAAACCGCGGCTGAGCGACTGCACGGCGTGTCTTTCACCAAAGGCTGCTATGTGGGGCAGGAACTGACCGCACGCATGAAGCACCGCACCAACCTGAAAAAAATCTTGCGGCCCGTGCGCGTTGAAGGCGGTGCACCAGATGCTGGCACCGCCCTTGAGACAGAAACCGGCAAGGCCGCGGGTGAGATCCGGACGTCAAATGGCGACCTGGCCCTTGCCTATTTCCGGCTTGAATATGAAGATGCCACGCTTTGCTGTAACGGTCAGCCTGTTACCCTGCTATAGTCTTCACCGATTTGCAGTTCTTTAACTTCCGCCACCTAGGGTCGGAAGGTCGTCTGTAACCTGAAGCGGGATTGAGAGAGTGCGCACCGACAGAATGCGAGGTGTAATAGGTTTATGTCTGGCCCTGCTGGCCGGATCAACTGCCGCAAATTGTGCAGAAAAACCCACCATCACCTGGCTGAACCTGGACTGGCAACCCGCCTGGATCAACAAAGGACCGTGGGCTGGCAAAGGCTATGCCCAAACAGGTGAGCGCCTTGTGCAAGCCGGAATGCCTGAATACAGACATACTGAACAGGCGGTTGTGAATGTCCGCATCTACACTGTTCTCAAAACGATGGAGGCCTGCTTTGCCACCTCTTCCTACAAGGGTATTGACCTAAGCCTGGAGCAACGCGAAGGCCTTGTTTTCAGCGCACCAACCTTTCTGTTCTTCTATCACGGCATCATTGCCAGAAAAGAAGCCGCGCCCAGGATAAAAGCCCATGAAACGAATGGTCGAATAGATTTCAGGGCATTGATTGCCGACACATCCGCACAGGGCGCTTTTCAGCCGGGCCGCGTATACAGCCGCTGGCTGAACGATATTTTTGCGAACGATCCTAATGCGGGGAATATGTTCCGCTGGTCAGGTCGCACCAGCCTGACGCAGGGCATGTTCAAAATGCTTGATGCAGGTCGTTTCGACTATTTTATCGATTATTACGCCATGCTGCACTTCAACGAACTGACCGAAGGTAATGGCGGCGAATACAGCTATTACCCGTTGCTGGAACATGAGGGCCAGTTCGGCATGGGCGGCATCGCCTGCAATGACACACCCCAGGGCCGCACTGTTATCTCACGCATCAATGAATTGCTGGTTGGCCTACGCCAAACCGACGAATATACCAATGCAAACGCCTTTTGGCTGATGCCGCCGGGGTTAGAAGCCAAATACTGGCGCCTTTGGCATGACGAGGTGCTGAGCCGCACCGAATAGCCATGCGGCACTTAAAATCTTGTTTTTTTCTTCATCTTGTGTTGCCATTCTCCAAACGGGGAAGGGTCATGACCAAAAACAAGAAACAACGCTTGCAGGAAAAGAACAAAGCACATGAGCGCCACAATCTCTTTGTCCTTGGCGCCGCTGTTGCCTCCATCCTGATTATCGTATTGGCAATGGCAAACTAGTCATTTCAGCAGCTTCGCCGGGTGCCGCCCGCCTGCATGCCCCATGAAGGGTGGGTGAATCTGGTATCCCAACAGGGCCTGCATGCTTTCCGGCATCTTTGCAACATCTTCGCGCGGGATGGACAAGAAGAAATTCTCCTGCTGCCGCGCCCAGGCTGCACAATATTGCGGGAATAACCCTAGGCGCGAGCCCTCTGATACGTTGCCCCCTGCCCTGTGCCATAAGTTCCCAAGGAAAATCAGCACAGAGCCCTTCGGCATTTCTGCAGTGACGATCTTGGTATTTTCAGGCGTCGCCCAGCCGTCCGCCTGCCCCGATTCCTTAATAGAGAATGCCTCAAAAGTGGTCAGCACACCGTCAGGCTGCTCGTCGCCCCACAGGTGGCTGTATGGGATTAACTGCGTCGCGCCGTTTTCAGCTGTGAAATCATCCATGGCCCAGATCGCCCCAACCGAAAAAGCCTGGCGCGGGCGCGACACGGGATAGAAGCTGTCGTCGGTATGAAACGCCTGCGGCTGTTCCCCGGGCAGCACATTGGCCGCGAGCGCCGCTGTGATCAGGCAGTCCCCCCACAGAAGCGGCTTGATGATCTTCAGCACATCTTCATTGTCGAAAAAGGGCCAAAGCGCCGGGCCATATTTAGGCAGCGAGTAAATTCGCTGGGTCTTGAAGCCTTCGAACTGGTTCCTGCCCGTGCACTGCTCCGCGAAAATTGGGTCCAGGATTGTCCGTGCGGCATCGATTTTCTCAAGCGTCATCAGGCCTTCAATGATGAAATACCCCTGATCCTTGATGGTCTCGATAATCTCTGCGTGGTTCATGATTATCTCCCTCGTAAAAGAAGATAGGCCAAGCCACCAAAATAAAAAGCGCTATCGGTTATTCAAAGATGTTTTGCACGGCGTCCTTATTTTTCGCTGGCCAGTATTTGAGAGCCACAGCAGCGACCACAAGTCCTTGTACAAAGAGGATACCCAAAAGCCTGATCGCCGCTTCAGGCAGGCCGTTAGCCGTGAAGAATTCCAGACCAAACAGCAGCAGACATGGCACCAGGGCAGCCGTTCCCATCGACGCGACAACAGGCATTCGCCTGCGGCTAAGCAGCACAGCAGGCAGAGCAAACAGTACGACAATTGCCCCAACAACCAAGTCGAGAATGATCTTGGCAACCAATCGTGCGATATCCTCAGGAGTCTCAAGAAAACTCGCGAAAACCCCTTCCCCAAAGACCAGCCAATGCAGTATTCCCCGTGCCAGCGCGGCCAATAAAACCAGCGCCAGTACAATGCCCACTTTCTTCATACATCCCCCAAATGTAAGGAGGGCCCGAAGGCCCTCTGATCTTTAGTCTTTCAAGGCTGCCTGAGCGGCCGCGAGCCGTGCGATCGGCACCCGGTACGGGGAACAGGACACATAATCCAGCCCCGTCCGGTGGCAGAACTCGACAGATGCCGGATCGCCGCCGTGCTCGCCGCAGATTCCCAGCTTCAGGTCAGGCTTGGTGGAACGACCGCGCTCTGCGCCAATTTCCACAAGCTCGCCCACACCTTCCTGATCGATGGAAACAAATGGGTCCTGCGCGAAGATATCCTTCTTCACATATTCATCCAGGAACCGGCCCGCATCATCCCGGCTGATGCCGATGGTGGTCTGCGTCAGGTCGTTGGTGCCGAATGAGAAAAAGTCTGCCTCAACCGCAATCTTCCCAGCCTGCAGTGCAGCGCGTGGCAATTCGATCATGGTGCCAACCATATATTCGACACGGTGGTTCTTCTCTGCGAAAACCTCTTCTGCGGCAGCTTCAACAACAGCACGCATCATGCCCAACTCCTTACGAGTTGCCACAAGCGGGATCATGATTTCCGGCACAACCGTTTCACCGGTTTCCTCTTCAACCACGATAGCGGCTTCAAAGATGGCCCGTGCCTGCATTTCATAGATTTCCGGATAGGTGATCCCGAGGCGGCAACCCCGGTGACCCAGCATCGGGTTAAACTCATGCAGTTCAGATGCGCGGCGCTTCAGATGGTCAACACTGGCACCAATGGCTTTGGCAACGTCTTCAAACTCGTCTTCCTCGCGCGGCAGGAATTCGTGAAGTGGTGGGTCCAGCAGGCGGATCGTCACCGGCAGGCCGCGCATGATCTTGAATATCTCAATAAAGTCACCGCGCTGCATAGGCAGCAATTTAGCCAGAGCATGTTTCCTGCCCGCCAGGTCATCCGCCAGGATCATCTCGCGCACCGCAATGATACGCTCGCCTTCAAAGAACATATGCTCAGTGCGGCACAGGCCAATGCCTTCCGCACCGAATTCGCGCGCGGTTGACGTGTCATGCGGCGTGTCGGCGTTGGTGCGCACCTTCAGCTTGCGGTAGCTATCGGCCCACTCCATCAGCTTGGCGAAATCGCCAGCCAGTTCTGGCTGCAGGGTTTTCACTTCACCGATCATAACTTCGCCGGATGCGCCGTCGATAGTGATGATATCGCCTTCCTTGACCTCACGGCCTGCGCAGGACATCACGCCTGCCTTGCCATCAATCCGAAGCTGGCCGGCACCTGATACACAGGGACGCCCCATACCGCGCGCCACAACGGCTGCGTGGCTGGTCATGCCGCCGCGCGCTGTCAGGATGCCTTTCGCAGCGTGCATGCCGTGGATATCCTCAGGGCTGGTTTCAACCCGGCACAGGATAACCGAACGGCCTTCCTTGGCCGCTGCTTCAGCGTGGTCGGCATCGAACACAACTTCGCCAGATGCAGCGCCCGGGGATGCCGGCAGGCCACGGGTCAGCACATCGCGCGGTGCGTCCGGGTCCAGTGTTGGGTGCAAAAGCTGGTCAAGGGCTGCAGGCTCAACCCGCAGCACCGCTGTTTTCTCGTCAATCAGGCCGTCTGCTGCCATTTCAACGGCGATCTTGAGCGCCGCTTTGGCCGTGCGTTTGCCCGCACGGGTCTGCAGCATCCATAGTTTGCCGCGCTGAACGGTAAATTCGATGTCCTGCATGTCCTTATAGTGGTGCTCAAGCTTGTCGAACACGTCGGCAAGCTCCCCAAACACTTCCGGCATGCTTTCTTCCATCGACGGCAGCGTGGCACCAGCAGCCTCGCGGGCAGCCTTTGTCAGGTTCTGCGGCGTGCGGATGCCCGCCACCACATCTTCGCCCTGCGCATTGATGAGATACTCACCGTAATATTCATTATCGCCGGTAGATGGATCACGCGTGAAGGCAACGCCGGTTGCCGACGTATCGCCCATGTTGCCGAACACCATAGCCTGCACGTTTACCGCCGTGCCCCAGTCTTCCGGGATATTGTTCAGCTTGCGGTATACCTTGGCGCGGTCAATCTGCCAGCTTGAGAAGACAGCGCCGATAGCGCCCCAAAGCTGCTCCCGCACATCCTGCGGAAACGGCTTGCCAAGCTCTTCTTCCGTCTTGGCCTTGAACTGCTGCGCCAGTTCTTTCCAGTCTTCCGCCTCAAGGTGGGTATCAAGGTCGATCCCCTTCTCTTCCTTCAGGATCTCAATCAGCTCTTCGAAGTGATAATGATCAACACCCAGCACCACATCGGAATACATCTGGATAAAGCGGCGATAGCTATCCCAGGCAAAGCGCGGGTTTTCGCTGTTCTTCGCCAATCCTTCAACGGTTTCATCGTTCAGGCCAAGGTTCAGGACCGTATCCATCATGCCCGGCATGGAAACCCGTGCGCCAGACCGCACAGACACCAAAAGCGGGTTATCCTTGTCGCCAAACTTGGCGCCAACGCTTTTCTCGATTTTCGCAATGGCCTGGTTGACTTCGCTCTCAAGCGTGTCCGGGTACTCCTGGCCGTTGGCGTAATAATAGGTGCAGACTTCCGTGGTGATCGTTAGCCCCGGGGGCACCGGCAAGCCCAGGGAGGCCATTTCCGCAAGGTTCGCACCCTTGCCGCCCAGGAGGTTTTTCATATCGGCACGGCCTTCAGCCGCGCCATCACCAAAGCTGTATACCCATTTGGTCATGATGCTCTACAGTCCTTCGTCGCGTACCCGAGGTCCCCTTCTGGTACGCAGATTTCATCGGGGCGCCGGGCAGTTTTTATATCTGGTTGCCCGGCCATTTTGTGATCAACCTTCGATCAGGCTGAAATCCGCCACGGTATTCACCGCGGCGCGAATTTGGCTAAGAAGCGCAAGGCGGTTGGCCCGCAGCGCTTCATCATCGGCGTTAACCGTTACCTTGTCAAAGAAGGCATCGATTGGCGCTCTTAGAGTAGATAGCGCGGCCATCGCCTTTTCAAAGTCTTCAGCAGCAAGCGCGTGCTCGGCATCTGCACCAGCGCGCGTGAGCGCAACGGCAAGCGCCTCTTCTTCCGGATCGACGAGCGCCGCCTCATGCACGTCCTGGTCATAGGACTTGCCGTCTTTCTTCTCTTCGATCTTCAGGATGTTGGCCGCACGCTTGTACCCTGCCAGGAGGTTGGCGCCATCGTCGGTATCAAGAAATGCCGAAAGGGCCGACACACGGTTCAGAATACGCACAAGATCATCATCGCCTTTGGCGAACACGGCGTCGATCAGATCGTGTCGCACACCCAGGTCACGTTGCTGCACCTTCAGGCGGTCAGCGAAGAAGGGCAGAAGATGCTCTTCAAACGTGGTTTCCAGATGCTTCAGTATTGCGTCCTCACCACCCTCAGCCTTCAGTTCAAGGTATGGCTTCAGCGGTTTGGCCGCCAGGCCAAGCACATGCTCGAGCGGCAGGCGAATGTTGTTTTCGGTTATCAGACGAATGACGCCAAGCGCCGCACGGCGGAGCGCATATGGGTCTTTCGATCCCGTCGGGCGCTTTTCGATCGCGAAGAAACCAACCAGCGTGTCGAGTTTTTCGGAGAGTGCCACAGCAACCGATACCGGCGCTGATGGGCAATCGTCGGATGGACCAGCAGGAGCGTAATGGTCGCGAATGGCATCGGCCACCGCATCGCTTTCGCCCTGAGCTCTCGCATAATAGCGGCCCATAATGCCCTGCACTTCAGGGAATTCGTAGACCATGCCGGACACGAGGTCTGCTTTCGCAAGCTCTGCTGCGCGCTCCGCCTCAGCTGGATCACAGCCGTCAATATATTCAGCCAGGAACCCAGCCAGTGCTTTCATGCGCGCAACACGGTCGGACATGCGCCCGAGTTCAATATGGAAGACGATATCCTTGAGCGCCGGCAGGTTGTCCTCCAGCTTGCCCTTGAGGTCCTGTTCCCAGAAAAATTTGGCGTCCGCCAGGCGGGCAGCGATCACCCGGCCGTTGCCGGTCGCGACAGCTGCGCCACCATCCTTGGCTTCAAGGTTTGAAACCGTGATGAAGTATGGGGCCAGCTTGCCCGTATCCGTGTCGCGGGTGACGAAATATTTCTGGTCCTTCTTCATGGTCAGGATCAGCACTTCTTCCGGCACTTCCATGAAGCTTGGATCAAACGAGCCCAGAAGCGGCACCGGCCATTCCACAAGGCCCGCCACTTCCTGAAGGAGACCCTTATCTTCCACCCATTCAACACCCTGCTTGTCTGCAAGGGACTGCGCCGCTTCCGCGATTTTGGCCATGCGCATAGCAGGGTCTAGCACCACTTTGGCGTCCTGCAGCTTTGTGCGGTAATCGGCGAAATCGGAAACAGTGAATGTCGCGGGCGCCATGAAGCGGTGCCCGCGCGTACTGTTGCCTGCTTTGATGCCGTCGATATCAAGGTCAACCACATCGCTGCCGAACAGGCAGATGATGCTTTGCAGCGGACGAACCCACTTGAGGCTGCCATCGCCCCAACGCTGGGACTTGGGCCATGGGAAATTGCGCACGGTTGCTTCAAGCGCCTCTGCGATCACGTCAGCAGACGCCCGGCCCGGCTTTTCGATTTTGGCGAAGAAGAAAGTACCTTTCTTTTCTTCGCGCTCTTCAAGCTGGTCGCGGGTCACGCCCGCGCCGCGCAGGAAACCTTCAAGCGCTTTTTCCGGCGCATCGGTGCGTGGGCCACGACGTTCTTCGGAAATATCAGGCGTTTTGTCCGGAATGCCACTGATGGTCAGCGCCAGGCGGCGCGGTGTGGCATAGGCCTGCGCGATCTCAAACGTCAGCCCCGCCTCCTTCAGCGCCGTGGTCATCATGACCTTTAGGTCCTCGGATGCTTTCTTTTGCATCCGCGCCGGAATTTCTTCGGACAGGAGTTCAATAAGAAGATCACTCATAACTTATACCTCCCACCCGTTTTTCCTGATCCAGGCTTCACAGCAGCCCTTGGCCAGGTCACGCACACGGCCGATATAGGCCTGTCGTTCCGTTACCGAAATGACCCCGCGTGCATCCAACAGGTTGAAGGTGTGCGAAGACTTGATGCACTGCTCATAGGCAGGCAGCGGCAGCTCGGCTTCCAGGAGTTTGGCGCATTCTTCCTGTGCCTTTCTGAAATCTTCAAACAGCTTGTCTGTGTCGGCATGTTCGAAATTGTAGGCAGATTGCTCGCGCTCGTTTTCAAGGAACACGTCGCCGTAAGTTGCGCCCGCGCCGTTGAAATCAAGATCATATACATTGTCTACGCCCTGCACGAACATGGCCAGGCGCTCCAGCCCGTAGGTCAGCTCGCCGGACACAGGTTTGCAGTCAAAGCCGCCCACTTGCTGGAAGTAGGTATATTGGCTGACTTCCATGCCGTCACACCAGACCTCCCAACCAAGGCCCCAGGCCCCAAGCGTGGGGCTTTCCCAGTCGTCTTCCACAAAGCGGATGTCATGCAGCTCGGCATCAATACCGATGGCCTTGAGGCTGCCAAGGTAAAGTTCCTGCATATTGTCCGGGCTTGGCTTCAGGATCACCTGAAACTGATAATAGTGCTGCAGCCGCATAGGGTTTTCACCATACCGGCCATCGGTCGGGCGGCGGCAAGGCTGCACATAAGCGGCTTTCCATGGCTCTGGACCAAGCGCCTTCAAGGTGGTCGCCGGGTGGAACGTACCTGCGCCCATTTCCATGTCATATGGCTGAAGGATGACACAGCCCTGATCCGCCCAGTAATTCTGGAGCGTCAGCAGCATTTTCTGGAACGGCATGGCGTCCGGATTGCGTTTCGAAGTAGCTGAAAAATCTGTCATGGATGACCGCTTTAAAAAATCGAATCTGTTACTCGGAATTGCTGCGCTGCAAACTAACGGGCGGACCCCATGGGGTCAAGCAAGAGAATCCCTTGGAACAGCAAAGATTTTCGCGCCTTACGCCGTCAGGATGATTGGCGCGCCTTTCGTCACAACAAAGGTATGCTCGAACTGGGCACCAAAGCCCCCGTCAGCCAGGCGGAGCGTCCAGCCGTCTTCGTCCTCATAATATTGATGGCTGTGGGTCGCCAGGAACGGTTCGATGGTCAGCACCTGCCCTTCCTTGAGGCGCTCTCGCTCACGCGGGTAATAGATATTTGATACCGTCGGCTCTTCGTGAATCCAGCTTCCAACACCGTGGCCATTCAGGCCTTCAATAATTTTAAAGCCAAACTTGGCAGCTTCCCGTTCGACCACTTTGGCGATGGCATTTAGGGGCTGGCCGGCGCGTGCCGCGAACATGGCCTTTCGCTGGGCGGCCTTGGTGGCGTCCAGCAGCGTTTGCAGGTCAGGTGAGATTTTACCAACCGCGAAACTTGACCCCGTATCAGCAAAGAAACCGTCTTTTTCTGCCGACACATCAATGTTGACCAGATCACCCTCCTTGAGGGGCGTACCATCAGGGATGCCATGTGCCACTGCATCGCCAACAGAAATGCAGGTGAACCCGGGGAAATCATAGGCCAGCTTGGGCGCGGATGTCGCACCGCGCTCCGCCAGCATTTCACCCGCCATGGCGTCAAGCTCCAGCGGCGTGACACCGGGTGCCACCCGCGCGCCCATAGCGGCCAGCACGTCGCGGCAGATAGCGCCGATTTCCTTCAGTTTTTCAAGCTGGTCCGGGCCGTCAACAGTCATGCCTTAAAGTTCGCCTTTCTCTCTGATCCGTTCATGGTGCTGGATCACTTCACGTATAATAAAATGGAGGAATTTTTCGCTGAATTCCGGGTCCAGGTTGGCGGATTTCGCAAGCTCTCGCAACCGCTCGATCTGCTTCTGCTCCCGTCCGGCATCGGCTGCAGGCAGGTCATGCTCACGCTTGTAGAAACCAACTGCCTTGGTGATCTTGAAGCGTTCGGCCAACATAAAAATAAGGGCAGCGTCGATGTTGTCGATGCTTTCCCGGTAGGCGTTCAACTGGGTCTCGTGGTTTTCGCCTGTCACAGCGCTTCCTCCGTCATATTCACTCAAGGGCCACTAGAGCCCGAAACGGTTCCAGAACAGCCGCTCTTCAATCGCCGCCAAAAGCCCATGCGGCATATCTTCGATCTGGCCGATCCCGCCTGCCTCAAAGCTGTCGACCGTCCGGCCAAGGCCAAGGATCGACCCCAGGCGGGGTTTCCGTTCACCAATCAGGCGCAGTCGCACCTTCTTGCCGAACCGGTCCCGAAGAACTTCACGCGCATCGCCAATACCGTCCACAAGACCCATTTTGACGGCGTCGGCGCCCGTAAAGACATCGCCGGAAAACAAGCGCCCACGTAGCCCTTTGAGACGCTTACCCCGGCGCTCGCGCACCAGGGATTTGAAATGTTCGTGGACTTCTTCCTGAAGTTCCTTCAGGCGCTCCACATCTTCTTCCTTCTCTGGCGAGAAGCTATCCAACATGGCTTTCCTGTCGCCAGCCGTATAAAGGCGCCGATCAATGCCCAATTTCTCGATCGCCTTGTCAAAACCAAACCCGCTCGCGATCACACCGATGCTGCCAATGATCGACGACTCGTTGGCGTAAATTTCGTCGCCCGCCAGCGCCAGCATATAACCGCCCGATGCCGCTACATCTTCCGCAAACGCCAGCACAGGCACATCTTTTTCGCGCGCCAGGTCGCGGATACGCTTGGTAATCAGCGCACTCTGCACCGGTGACCCGCCGGGCGAATTTACCTGCAGCGCCACAGCCGACAGGCCGGGAATGGAAAAAGCATGATCAAGCGTGCTTGCAAGAGACGCCATGTTCAAATTCTGCTTGAACCGTTGGCCCGGCGCGATCACGCCATACAGCCGCACCACCGCCACAACAGGCGGCGGATCACCGAACAGGCGGCGACGGAGTTCATAGACGAATTTAGACAGTCGGTTAGCCATGCTTGCTACTTTGGATATTCATTCTGCCCTTGATTAGCGGCTTTGGCGCGGATGCGCAAAGGCTTTCAGGTCAAGGGCTGCGCCATCACGTAAAATTTCTTCTGCCTCACGGGTGTAGCGCTCCACCTCACCATGGAGCGCCAAACCAGGTAGAATGCTCGCTGTACCGTGCATTCCTTTGCGCCCCTGAATGATCACGCGCTTTGCTGGCGAACCGTACCGCGGCCATAGCGGCATGATCTTCAGCTCCCCCACCCGCCGGTGCAGGTGGGCGATCACTTCATCCACCCTGTCTGCCCGGTAGATGATGGAAACCGTGCCCTTGTTCCTGACAAGGTGAATGCAGAATTTAACCCAGTCGCGCACGCCAGCGCTCTGGTCCATATGGGCCAGGCCTTTAGTTTCCGCAGGCGGGCGAATACCTTTGCCATCCGCCAGATACGGCGGGTTGACCATCACATGGTCATAAGTGGCTTCATCTTCCTGCCTGAGTTCGGTGATACTGCCTTGCGATACAGTCACATAGTCTTCGAGGCCATTATGGGCAATATTTCGGCGGGCGAAATTCAGCATATCGTCCTGGATATCAAGACCATGCACGAAAACACCGGGCACCCGGCGTGCCAGACAAAGCGCAGCCCCGGCTGAGCCAACACCACCTTCTATGACCCGCTCACCCGCCTTGGCAGGGACACAGGCGGCCAGCATCACCGTATCCATCGAGACACGGTAACCGGATTTCGGCTGGATCAGCTTGACTGCCCCACCAAGAAAATTGTCAACCGTCTCACCTGGCCCCAGACAGGGGTCAGTGGGAAAGACATGCGTGCTTTTGTCTCGGGCCTGGTCGTCCACTGGGTTTCGTTCACCACTTGTTTATTTGATGCCTGTAATTGTACGTGGAATTTATCTGCGGTCAATTGACCTAAAATGCGTGCAAAACCTTGCCAGCCGTAAAGTCAGGCAGTAATGTCCGCGCCCTGAATGAAAAGTGAAAGCGGGGATCGAATGTCCAGCAACGTCGTAAACATGCACGATCACAAAGAGCCAACGGCGGACAAGGAGGCAATTGATCGCCTTCAGGCCATGACCGCTGATGACATGGCGCTTGTGAACGACACCATCTTGAAGCGTATGGACAGCCCGGTTGCCCTGATTCCGGAGCTTGCAGGCCACCTGATCTCCTCAGGCGGCAAACGCCTGCGACCGATGCTAACGCTCGCATCCGCGAAGCTTGTTGGCTATGAGGGCAAGCGCCATATCGGCCTCGCTGCCGCTGTTGAATTCATCCATACCGCCACGCTTCTGCATGACGATGTGGTGGACGAAAGCAACATGCGGCGCGGCAAGAAAACCGCCAATCTTATCTGGGGCAATCAGCCTACCGTCCTTGTTGGAGACTTCCTGTTCAGCCGGTCGTTTGAGCTGATGGTCGAAAGCGATTCGCTCCGTGTTCTGAAAATTCTGGCAAATGCGGCCGCAGTTATCACTGAAGGTGAAGTGCTGCAGCTGACCACCGCCAATGACCTGACCACCTCAGAAGAAAAGTATCTTGAGGTGATCACCGCCAAAACAGCCGTGCTATTTGCTGCCGCCTGCGAAGTCGTCGGCGTCGTATCCGAACAGGGCACAGAGGTTGAAAGCGCGCTTGAGGCCTATGGCCGCTATTTGGGCATTGCCTTCCAACTGGTGGACGACGCCCTTGATTATTCCGCGAAACAGGCCACGCTTGGCAAGGAAATCGGGGACGACTTCCGCGAAGGCAAGGTGACCCTGCCGACCATTTTGGCCTACCGCCGCGGCACAGAAGATGAACAGAAGTTCTGGAAAACCACCATGGAACGCCGCAAGCAGACGGATGGTGACCTTGAAAAGGCCATCGACCTTCTGAACCAGCATGGCACCTTGAACGACACCATCGAACGCGCCCGCCACTATGGCAACATGGCCAAGGACTCGCTCGCGATCTTCCGTGACAGCCCGGCCAAAAAGGCACTGATCGATATCGTCGACTTCTGTGTGATGCGGGCTTACTGATCCGGCACCCTAAGCTTTCTGTCAATTGACCTTTCCATGAACGGATGATTTGATCCCTCTATGTCATCAGGGAGGGACAAATGATCAGACTTGCCGCTACCGCACTTCTAGCCATGTCAGCCAGCCTTTCTGCAAGTGCCGCAGACCTTCATCCTTCCGCGCTGCATAGGTATGTATCGAACCATATTGCATGGAATACCAACAGCTACTGGATCGAAGGCGAAGACGGCGTCGCGTTGATTGACGCGCAGTTACTCCCTTCTGACGCCAGGCGGCTTGCGGCACAGATCAAGGCCAGCGGCAAATCGCTTTCAGGTGTTATCGTGACGCACCCGCATTCAGACCATTTTGGCGGCCTGCCGGTCCTGAAGGACCTATTCGGCGACTTCCCGATCTATGCCACGCAAGGAACGGCGGACGGCTTCGCCCCGACGCTGAAGCAGATGCTGGAGTCCTACAAGATGCCCAACGCCTTTGGTGAAGCGCTTGACGAGCGGCTGGTGATGCCGACCACCATCGTCAAGGATGGTGAGACCGTCACCATAGCCGGGATCGATTTTGAGATCCACGACCTGGGTGCCGGGGAAGCCGCTGATAACATCAGCGCCTACCAGAAAGATCTGAATATAGTATTCGCGGGCGATACCTTTTATCCCTATACCCACTATTATCTGGGCGAAGGGCACATTGACGGCGCGCTTTCCCATCTGGAGTTTCTCAAGTCCACCTTCAGTGGAGACACACACGTATTGCCGGGGCACAATGATGCCAGTCGCATTGCAAACGCGGATCTTCAGATCGCTTACATCAACAAGCTTGTTGCCGTTATCAAGGACGCTCGAGCCGCAGATGGCGCGCTTGATGCAAATGGCCGACTTACACCAGAAGCTCGCACAGCAGCAGTGAACAAGCTGATGCAAGACTTTGCCCACTATGACGACTTTGCCTATGGCAGCAAAACGATCCTTACGTGGAACAGCTATGGTGTCGGAGCATGGTTGAAAGCGAAGGGGCATTAACCCCTTTCGCCCAATTCCTTCGGCAAGGCTTCGCGGATGCGGCGCACGCTATCCAACAGGCATACTTCGGTTTTTGCCAGCGGCCCGGTGCTGAAGCTTGAGGACGCCATGCCGTCCTGCACCCGGTTGATGATCGCCGTATCCTCCGCATTTACTTCCCGATTGATGCGCCAGTTCAGGTAACGCGCGGCCTGCATCTCCCGCCGGTCGTCCGGCAACACATAGGCCACCTCGCGGATCAGTGTTTCCGTGGCCGAAAGCGGGATGAACTGCATGAAGTCGATTTGGTCGGGGTAGACATCGAACGCCACGTTGGGCCACAGCCGGTAATAACACCAGTGGCGCTGCAGATGGTCCGGCAGATGATCCACCTTGGGCAGCAGGGATTTATAGAGCTTTGTCGACCAGCTGTCCTTGCGGGTGTCCATCACATCGCCCCACATCTTGTGGATATCGCCCTGCACTTCCATGCCGTAAGTATTGCCCACAAGGCCAGACAGCCCCGGATGGGCCACCGGGATATGAAGCGCGTCAGCATAATTGTCCGCGATCTGCTTCCAGTTCACTGCCCGCGGCCTGAGCGTCAAGCGCCCAAGCGGCTGCATCTCCTCAATCCTGTATCGGCTCAGTTCATCCAGATAAGGCGCGAACTGGTCCTCAATGCTCGGCCCACCTGGCTTGAGACGCGCCCAGATGAACCCGAGGAACTCACAGCTTTCCGCTTCCGGCAGGAAGTGATCCGCACGGTCGAAGCCCTCGAAGTCCCGCTCATAGGGCACATTCACTAGCGTGCCCTCGAGGTCCCATGTCCAGGCATGATAAGGGCAGCGAATGCGCCCGGGGCACGACCCGTCATTGCCCTCAAGGAGGCGCGAGCCGCGATGCCTGCACACATTATGGAACACGCGGACCTTGCCGTCCTTGCCGCGCACAGCCACAAGGCGTTCATTCAGGATATCCAGCGTGACATAGTCGCCTACGTTCGGAACATCGTTCTGGTGACACACCAGTTGCCACGCCGGGCGGACTACCGCCTCCATTTCCTTTTGAAAGTAGCCTTCATCATAATAGGCCCAGGCAGGCAGGCTTTCATATGCATTCGTCACGCTATGCACCCCTTACAAGCGGCCTTGTCAGGCAGGTCGGCCCACCTTCGCCTTTTCTGCTGATCTCGTCGCCTGTGTAAGTATCGACCGTGCAACCCGCAGCCTCAAGCCGCGCCTTGGTCTCCGGCAGGCGGTCCAGCATCAGGATATTGCGGGGTCCAAGCGCCAGCACATTGCAGCCCATGGGGATGAATTCCTCTTCCGGCACTTCAACAAAGCTGATGCCGCGCGCCTCCAGCCAGTTAATGAAGCTGTCCGGCATCAGCGGGCGATAGATCAGCGCCAGATCGCGGTCGAGCGGGCTGATCATGGACATCAGGTGAAAAACATCCTCAGGGTGGCTTGGCGGCGGCAGCGGCACGGTGTGCACTTCCACTTCAGGCCCCAGAATGTCCTGAAGCTGCTTGATGCCTTCGGCATTGGTGCGCGGGCCCTCGCCCACGGCCAGGGCACCGTCATCCAGCCAGATGATATCGCCGCCCTCAATAGTGCCCGGTGCTTCAATAACGCCCAAAATCGGATAGCCCAAAGCCTCAAATAAGCTTGCATTCACCGCCGGTTCGCCCCTGCGCCCTTTGCGGCCCATGTGGCACAAAATCAAGCCCTTGGGGCTCACGAGCAACGCGTCACGAGCATAGATGGAATCAAGCGTGAGCGCGTCATTGCCGCCAAGAGAGATCACTTCGGCTCCTGCAGCCCGAAGCTTGTCCGTGAAAATCTTGTGTTCATTGATCGCAGGGCCAAGCTTGGGTGCGGAATAAAAGCGCAGGCGCTCCCATTCATCTGCGATCTTTTCGTCACTTACATAGGCATGCTCGGGCGGCCTTACTGCTACAACCTTCAGCGCGCCATATTCGTTCAAACCGGATATAGTCTTCATTCCGCCCCTTCTCGTCTTTGTCTTGTAACCCAAACATAAATCGGTAGCCCTGCCAGTAGAAGCAGGAAGGCCCAATAAACGCTGTCCCGCCCTGACCCGGCAATGATCCACACCGCATAAGCAAACCCAATTGCGGCCACGATGGTATCGCGCAGATGCACACCCCGCGAGGCGTGCGGATCACGCACCGCATACAGCCAGGCCGATGCGGCAGACATGGCCACCGGCAAAATGGCCGTCACGGTGGACAGCAAAATCAGAAATTCAAACGCCACCACTAGGCCGTTAACGAAATTGAGCGCCAGCGCAATCGACGACAGAATGCCGCCGATGATGAAAGACCATGCCGGCGTGCCGAATTTTGTTTTCATGCCAAACAGGCTTGGGAACAGGCCATCGAGTGCGGCAGCCATGGGCATCTGCCCGGCTGCGAATAGGTTGGCGTTCACGCCGCTACTGGTAGCAATCAGCGCGATCACGCCAATAACAGTTGCCCCAACTGGGCCCACCAAGGCAGATGCCGCGTCCGCAAGCGGTGCTGTTGAATTCATCAACTCATCCGCAGGCAACAGGCCAAAGGCTGCAACGGTTACGGCAAAATAAAGGATGGTCACAGCAAGAACACCGGCCATAGTGGCGCGGGGAATGGTGCGGGCCGGGTCCTGCACTTCGCCTGCTGGTACGGTCGCCACCTCAAACCCGATAAAGGCCCACATGGCAAGCGCACTGGCTGCAATGGTGGCATCAAGCCCGTCGGCGGGTTCTTTCATGGACGCAAAATTCGTGCTTTCGACGCTCACCAGCCCCACGAGCGCGAGGAAAAGAAGCGGCAGGAATTTGGCAAGGGTGGTAATCAACTGCAGCGCGCTAGAGCCGCGCACACTGCGGCAATTGATGAATACAAGAATCCAAATAAGGGACAGTCCCACAAGTACCGATAGCGTAGGCGAAGTCTTGAGTGCTGGGAAAAATTCAGACAGATACCCTATGAAGGCCACGGTAACGGCCGCAACGGCAATCCATAGGGAAATCCAGTAACCCCAGGCCATCTGAAACCCGACGAAATCGCCGAAGCCCGCGCGGCTATAGGCATAAGGCCCGCCCGTTGCGGTGATGCGTTTCGCCATATAGCAGAGCGAGTAAGCTAGTGCGATGGTGCCCAGCCCAGTCACCAGCCACCCCGCCAACGCGTATGCCCCATAGGGCGCAAGAACGGTTGGCAACATGAAAACGCCCGAGCCCACCATCATGCCAACAGAAAGCCCCCAGGTACGCCAGAACCCCATCACGCGGCGGGTTTGATAGTCCCCCATAAAATCTCCTCCCCTGATCCCGGAAAAACCCTAGCGGAAACAGCCGCCCCCACCTAGCGCTTTTATAGATGTCACTGAAGAAGCCGCTGAAGATAAAGCGCCCCATTCTGGATCAAATCGAGACACATGAACATGTCTCATATTGGGACAACTCTGTCCCAAGTCGGCACAGAATGAGCTGATGTTCTTTTTATAGCCCTCCAAACTGTTGAAAATCAAAGGCATCATTTCTGGCACGGGGTTTGCGACTATGAAGGCGAACCTGGCACTCCGGCTGCCACCAGATACCAGGTTCCTGAGTTTCGGGTCTTCGCAGCTGCCAATTTGTTGAAGACCCAGCCATTGGAGTCGGCCGCGCCTCTTGCCCCACCTCAATCCGCTTTGGTGCGGTCGGCTCCGAACCACCCTTCCCAAAAAATCAGATTTCTGTCATTTTGCTTTTCAGCGAATGCGACACAGGTTACCCATTGGACATGCCTTTGGAGACCTTATGAGCGCCGATTTCATCCATGACCTGAATGCCCCATACGGCGAAGCGGAGACCATTTCCCCGCTGATCACCCGCGTTTTGTGCAAAAACCCAAGCCCATACACCTACACCGGCACCGGCACCTACATTGTGGGTAGTGGCCAGAATGTGGCTGTGATCGACCCCGGGCCGATGATGGAAGCCCACGGCAACGCCATCCTTGAGGCAACCAAGGGAAAAACCATCAGCCACATAATGGTAACCCACAGTCATATCGACCATTCGCCCCTCAGCGCCTGGCTCAGCGATAAAACAGGTGCCCCGATATACGCCTTCGGCCCCCACGGCGCAGGCCGGAAGGGTGGCCTTGACGGCGAGGAAGTGGAAGCTGGCGCGGATCATGCCTTCATGCCAGACCACAAGCTGGCGGACGGCGACCGTGTATCTGGCGACAGTTGGACCCTGCGTGCCATCTTTACCCCCGGCCACACCGCCAACCATCTGTGCTTCATGCTGGAAGAAGAACAGACCCTGTTCTGCGGCGACCATATCATGGGATGGGCCACGACAGTGATTTCCCCGCCTGACGGCGACATGCGCGCGTATCTAAAAAGCCTCAAGCGTACGATTGAGGAAAAGCCAAAGCGCCTTTTGCCAACCCACGGCCCGGCAGTCGAAGACCCCGAACCCTTCATTCGCGGCATCATCACCCACCGGCGTATGCGCGAAGGCCAAATTCTGAGGCATCTTGAAGATGGCCCTTTGACCATCGATATAATGGTCAGCCGCATGTATAAAGATGTGAACAAAGCGCTGCATCCAGCGGCCGCCCGGTCCGTGCTTGGGCACCTGATTGCGCTGGTGGATGAAGGCCGCGTGATGACCGATGGGCCAGCAACACTAATGAGCGAATATCGCCTTCCCGCCTAAGCCTTGCCTTTAGGCTTTCGTGGGGCTATCTATGCGGCACCAATAGGTTTTTAGTATTGCGTGCAGGAGACTGACATGAATTTGCAAACGAGCACCGCTGTTGATCCCACCCTCGACCTCGTGGCCGAGATCCAGCGCCTGCGTAAAGAAAAGAATGCGGTTATCCTGGCACATTATTATCAGGCACCGGAAATCCAGGACATCGCAGATTTTGTGGGCGACAGCCTCGACCTCTCGCGCAAGGCAGCGGAAACCGATGCCGACATGATCGTCTTCTGTGGTGTGCGCTTCATGGCCGAAGTCGCCAAAATCCTGAGCCCACAGAAAAAAGTGGTACTGCCTGACCTGGCCGCAGGCTGCAGCCTTGAAGACAGCTGCCCCCCGGACGAATTCGAGAAGTTTGTGAAAGCCCACCCGGACCATATGGTGCTGAGCTACATCAACTGCTCAGCCGCCGTGAAGGCCCTGACAGACATTATCGTGACCAGCTCAAACGCCGAACATATCGTAAGCTCGCTGCCCGCAGACCAGAAGGTCATCTTCGCGCCAGACCGTCACTTGGGCGGGTACCTGTCGCGCAAGCTGGGCCGCGATATGCTTTTGTGGCAAGGCACCTGTATTGTCCACGAACTGTTCAGCGAAAAAGAGCTGATCAAGCTGAAGGCCAAGCACCCGAACGCGCCGGTCGCCGCGCACCCTGAGTGCCCGGATAACATCGTGCAGCACGCAGACCATGTTGGCTCCACCAGCTCGATCCTCAAGTTCGCATCAGAAACAGAGAGCGACACCGTCATTGTGGCCACTGAGCCGCACATCATCCACCAGATGGAAAAAGCGTCGCCAGAGAAAACCTTCATCGGTGCACCGGGCGCAGACGGCAATTGCAGCTGCAACACCTGCCCGTTCATGGCGCTCAACACTATGGAAAAGCTGTATCTTTGCCTGCGTGACGAAGGGCCTGAGATTGAGCTTGATGAAGAGACTCGCGAGGCTGCGGAAAAGCCACTTCGCAAGATGCTGGAACTGAGCGCGGCCATCAATACCGGCAAAGACGTATCCGCCATCGGCGCGTAATCATATCCGCCAGGGAGCAAGGCACATGACCGATTTTCCACTCTCGACGGCGGAAATCGACGCCTTTATCGACACCGCTTTCGCGGAAGACATCGCCACGGGTGATGTAACCTGCGAAACGGTGATCCCCGAGGACGCGCGCCTGACGGCCACCATGAATGCCCGCGAAGTGATGGTGCTGGCTGGCCTGCCGCTGACGACCCCCATCTTCAGGCGGCTTGACCCTGACTGCACGATCGAGTTCTTTGCCCACGACGGCGACAAGGTCGACCCCGGCACCGCCATCATGCGGGTTGAAGGCAAGGCCAGAGCCATGCTGTCCGCCGAGCGCACTGCGCTGAATATCGTGCAGCACCTGTCGGGTATCGCAACGCTGACCCGCCAATATGTAGACCAGATCAAGGGCACCGGCGCCACGCTTCTGGATACACGGAAAACCATCCCTGGCCTTAGGAAACTTGGCAAGTACGCTACCGCGATGGGCGGCGCGAAGAACCACCGTATGGGCCTGTTTGATGCCGTGATGATCAAGGACAACCATATCGCTGTCGCCGGCTCGGTTGAGAAAGCTGTGGCGGGTGCCAAAGCCGCAGGCCGCAATGACATCCAGGTTGAATGCGATACACTTGAGCAGGTGCGCGAAGCAGTGAAGGCAGGTGCCAATAGCCTGCTTCTGGACAACATGCCGCCCGCGATGCTCAGGCAGGCGCGCGCGATTGTGGATGGTGCCATCCCATGTGAAGCCTCAGGTGGTGTGAACCTCAATACCATCAGGTCTATTGCTGAAACAGGTGTGGATTATATCTCCGTCGGCAGACTGACCCAATCAGCGCCCGCTGTAGATATCGGCCTCGATTTCGCCTAACTCCAAAAAGGTTGTGCTTTAAGCAGGCTGCATCCGTCCATGAGACGCACGGATTTGCGGCATGGCGCCACTCAGCTCCGCCCAGGCATTTTCGCTGACGGCAT
This sequence comes from Kordiimonas lipolytica, assembly GCF_042651265.1. Classification (GTDB taxonomy): domain Bacteria; phylum Pseudomonadota; class Alphaproteobacteria; order Sphingomonadales; family Kordiimonadaceae; genus Kordiimonas; species Kordiimonas lipolytica. The sequence continues at coordinate 209,018 of NZ_JBHSCR010000005.1, forward strand.
GCCGCCAGACACAGGAAAGCGCCACGCAAAAATTTGCATTCTCGCGCGCAGCCTCGATCATGAGATTCAGATATTCGTTTCCGTGAAATTTGATCAGGTCTTCCAGTGGCCCTGTACCAAGGAACGACAGCGCTTTCAGATTGTCCGCGTTCACAAGATTGACCGCGACCCAGATCACCCGGAAGCCGATGGACGGGTCTTCCCGGCACAGCTTCCATAGCTTTTCCACAGCCTTGAACTGCGCGTCTTGCGCCTCTGCGCCAAGGGCAAAATACCCTATATAGTCTTGCGCCAACTGATGGATTTCATGTTCGGTCATTTTGCCCTGCCTGTTGGGCGCATTTGCGCGCGTTCTGCACTCCCTGTCCCAAAACGTGACAAAAGATTACCAAACAGACAAGTTACCTAATTGTTTTTATTAAACTTTTATTATTTCCGGTAGTAGGAAAGATATTCTTCCATGCGTTCCTCAAGGCGTGAAATGCGCTTGTCGTCCGACGGGTGTGTGGACAGGAAGGTCGGAGGCTGCCCCCCACCTTCCTTCAGCGTCTTCATGCGCTGCCAAAGCCGAACAGACGCGCGTGGGTCATACCCCGCCTTGGCCATATACATGGTGCCTACATGGTCGGCCTCCAGCTCCATCTTGCGGCTATGGGGCAACTGCACAAAGCCGGCTGTCGCAAGCGAGGCGAGGCCAACTGCCATCTGGGCAGTTTCATCATCCTCTGTCGTTGCACCAACGGCCACGCCAGCACCGATGATCAGCAGGTTCTGCATCTGGGCACGGCTCATCTGTTCTGCGCCGTGGCGCAGCACCGCGTGAGCAATCTCATGCCCGATCACTGCAGCCAGTTCTTCGTCGGATGTGAAGCTTTCGACCATCTTGCTGTAAATGGCCACCTTTCCGCCAGGCAGCGCCCAGGCGTTCAGGACAGGCTCGTCGATCACAACGAATTCCCAGCCCAGGTTCGGTGCGTCAGATATGGCAACGATGCGGGCACCGATGCGCTGCACCCTTTCTGCCATCGGCCCCGAGGTCTGAACTGGAGCTGACTTTTTGACTTCGTTCATGGCCTCAAGGCCAAGGGCGGCATCCTGGCTGGGGGGAATGATGATGAACTGGGACCGACCAGTCACCTCGTTGGTTGTCATACAGGCCGTCACAAGCAACAACCCGGCCCCCAGCAACACGCCCTTTATCATTTTCATTTCGCCGTCCTCCGCCTTGTTTGATCGAAGCAATATCCGATACGAACATTGACACATCCATGTCATGAAAACACTATGCCAGACATGATGCTTCATGCTTCCATATCCTAATCCCTGAAACAGCAGCTTGTGAAGTTGGTATGACAATTATCGGAATTGATTTAGGAACAACCAATAGCGCCTGCGGTTTCTGGCGGGATGGCGAAGTTGAGCTGATCCCCAACAGAAGTGGTGATTACCTGACGCCTTCGGTGGTCGGGCTGGACGGCGACAACAATGTCATTGTTGGCAAGGTGGCCAAGAACCGGCTGATCACCCACCCAGACAACACGGTGGGGGTGTTCAAGCGCCTGATGGGCACGAACCATCAGGTGAGCCTTGGCAAAAAACGCTTCACCGCAACGGAGCTATCCGCGTTTGTCCTTAAGGCCCTCAAGGAAGATGCCGAAGCCCATCTGGGCGAGGAAGTGACCGAAGCCATCATCAGCGTACCAGCCTATTTCAACGACAATCAGCGACATGCCACCAAGCAGGCCGGGGAAATTGCCGGGCTGACTGTCCGACGTTTGATCAACGAGCCGACAGCTGCGGCGCTCGCATACGGGCTGCATGAACGGGCGGAAGGCATGTTTGTCGTCCTGGATATGGGCGGTGGCACCTTCGATGTGTCCATCCTTGAGTATTTCGACGGGATTATGGAAGTTCACGCCAGCGCGGGGGACAATTTCCTGGGCGGGGAAGACTTCCTTGAGGCGATGGTTGGCAGCTTCTGCAAAGCCGTGGGTATCGACAAGGATAAGCTTGGAAAGTCTGAGTTGCAGCAGCTCTATGACCGGCTTGAGCAGGTCAAACGCAAAATCCACACACAGGACAGCATGGCCATAGAGCTGGACCTGGGCGGCAAAGCCGTGCGCTTCGAGGCCACTCCTGAATGGTTCAAGGAATGCACCCAGCCCCAATTGATGCGGGTGCGCCACCCCATCGAACAAGCCCTGCGCGATGCCAGCCTCAGGGTTCCTGATGTGACCGAGGTTTTGCTGGTAGGCGGCGCGACGCGCATGCCCGTCTTCCGCAATATGGTTGGCACTCTTTTCAAGCGCATCCCAGCCGGTCACCTTGACCCGGATCTTGTTGTCGCCATGGGGGCCGCTGTGCAGGCTGGCCTCAAGGCGCGCGACAAGACGCTGGATGATGTTGTCCTGACAGACGTATGCCCCTACACGCTGGGAACAGAGGTGGTCGACCCATCTGGTTCCGGCAAGGCGGGCTTTTTCCTGCCGCTTATCGAACGCAACAGCGTCGTACCCACAAGCCATGTCGAGACCCTGGCGACGGTCGTAAAAAATCAGCGGCGCATGGAGGTCAACGTATTCCAGGGCGAGCATCGGCTGGTGGAGCAGAATATTTTCCTGGGCTCTGTTGCCGTCACAGTGCCCAAAGGCCCGGCAGGTGAGCAGACAATTGACGTGCGCTACAGCTACGACATGAACGGCCTCCTGGAGGTTGATGTTAAGATCAACAGCACCGGCCAGGTCATCAATCATGTGATCGAGCAGTCGCCAGGGTCCCTGACGCAGGAAGAAATTGAAAAATCGCGCGCCCGGCTGGCTGGCCTCAAGTTCCATCCCCGCGAAAAAGAGGAAAATCTGATTCTGATTTCCCGGGCGGAGAAGCTGTACCTGACATCCCTTGGGGAGCGGCGGACCCTGATCGGACGCTATCTGGCAGAATTCGAGAGTGTGCTCGATAGCCAGAAAGAATCGGATATCGCCAAAGCCCGCGAGCAATTCAGCGAAGCCCTTGACCAACTGGACCCGGGCAGCATGTTATGACTTTCCCATGGTCCCGTTTGGGCATTGAGCCCACGGAAAACAAGCGAGACATCAAGAAAGCCTACTCACGGAAGCTGAAGGAAACCCGCCCTGACGAACACCCGGAGGCCTTCAAGCAGCTGCATGATGCCTACAAGCGCGCGCTGAAACTCGCTGAAACCGGGAGGACCGTGCCCGCTGCTTCCGTCCTTTCCTTTGACGACATTGACATGATGGCAGCCCCGGAGGGGCAGGAAGCCCCCCAAGAGGCGCCTGATGAAGCAGGAGGCGAAGGGCCCAAACCAGCTGACGTATGGGTAGAAACAGCCGCCGACAGCATGGACTCTATTGAAGGCCACCCGGCGCCAGGAACATCTGCTGACGAAGTTCAGGCCATCGATGAAGCCGCAGCCGCCAGGATGTTGGACAAGGTACAAGCACTGCTTGCCAAGAACCCAGACATTCATATACCCGAGAAATGGCGCTTCATAGAAAAAGAGCCCCTGCTGCTGGATGAAGCCTTCCGAGCTGAAGTAGGTGAAAGGCTGTTGGCCCTGATCATCAAACACCAGGCGACCCAGATGAAGCTTCGGGGCGACCAGTGGCACCTGAAGGTGGGGGACACTATCCTTGCCTACCTCAATACCCAGTTTGGCTGGTCTTTCCGCTTTCATGACCTTCTGAACCGGTTTGACTACAGCGAGATTGCTTTCCTCAAGGACCTGCCCGCCGCACCGCTGCATTCCAAGGCAGATGGGTTCGGGGTCAAGGGCGGCAGCAAGCTGCACAAACGCAAACCACGTGACCCGAAACGCCCACAGGCAGGGCCCGTATACCCATTCTACCGCCTGGTTGCGATGGCGATCGACCTGGCGATTGTGTCGATTCCCCTGATTATCTTCGCGAAGCTCTACGGGCTGGAGGCCCATATCAAACACGCGGACATCGCCTTTATCGCCTATCTCGCTATGACACCCTTTTTCGAAGCGTCCAAATGGCGGGCCACCATCGGCAAGCGCATCCTGGGGCTTCAGGCACTGACGCTCGACCTACAGCCCCTGAACTTCTGGCAGGCCCTGATGCGTTCCCTGATGCTTGGTGCCAGCATCTGGTGGCTACAGTGGATAAATCATCTATGGGGCGAACCGGTCTCTGACTTCGCGGCTGTTATCTGGCCCTTTATCATCACCAGCTGGATCGCAGGCGGTCGTTACCCGCACGACCTGTTATCGTTCTCGTTCGTCCTGAACTATGGCAGAACGCGTTAGGGCGGCCCCCAAGCATCCGGTCTGAAGGCAAAGAAAAACCGGCCGCTCAGATGCTGAGGGGCCGGCTTTTTTCTTCAGGAGGAAGCTAAGGCTTAGAAGTCGCCTTTAGGCTCCAGAATCTGCTTACCACGGTACATACCTGTCTTCAGGTCGATGTGGTGACGCAGCTTGTACTCACCAGTGTGCGAGTCTTCCTGGTAGTTAACCGCCTTCAGGGCATCATGCGAACGACGCATACCACGGCGAGACGGGGTAACTTTTCTCTTTGGAACTGCCATTTTTCTAACCTTTTCACTCGCCGGGGCCAACATATGGCGCTGCCGGGCTGTTCGTTCGGGCCCACGAAATCCGTGAACACCTTGATTCGAGGCGCGCAACATAAGGTGCACGTCTTCAAAATGCAAGGAAAACACGCAACTTTTCGTCAGCACCCTTGCTTGGGCGCACAAATAGTTGATTCCCGGGCGCTTTTCAAGCGGACTTTTCAATATTATGACCTAGATAAGATCAAAACCATAAAGGGGGAGCAACGTGCGCACCATTATAATGGCTTGCCTAATTGCACTAAACGGCGTGGCAGCAGCCGCAGACGACTATCTGGTAACGCAGTACCGGGCGGCACCGGGCAAGCTTCCTGAACTTTTAAAGCAAATCAAAGAAACCGATTGGGATGAGGTTGAAGGCACTCGCCCCATAATTATGCGACATAGCCAAGGAGACCAGTGGGACCTGATGTTGCTGGCCCCCTATGGGGATAGCTGCACCAGCGAAAAATGCGCCAAGTTCAAATCTTTGTGGTCTACTCTCCTCAGGGCATCAACCCGCCTTTTGGTGGATTATGAGCTTCGTTTCCTAGCCACGTCTGAAACGCCCTGGAGCAAGATTCAAGCGATGAACAGCGGTACCGGCCTTTACCATATTGAAATGTTCAATGCGGCAGCGGGCAAGCACGATGCGCTCCTGAGCCAACGCCGTCGGGAAAATGAATATCTTGCCAAAACGGGGCAAGTGACCAATGTCATCTTCACGGTGACGATGGGATCAGACGTGGATGCCTTCACAATTGGCTTTCATGAAAGCCTGAAGACATTCGCGGAAAGCCCAGACCTGCCCACAGAAGCGTTTGAGCAAGCCGCCGTGGAAGCAGGCTTCAAGAACCGGGCGGACATCAGCTTCCACCTGCGGGAGCTGATTGTGGGCCACCACGACACGCTAGCGACAAAAGTTAAGTAAAAGGGAGACACGCCCCATGACCCGCATTCTGTTTTACCTGGCCGATTATCCGCACGATATCTGGCGCCAGTGCATCCACGCCATCGACCCCAAGGTCGAATTCCTCGGCAACCCGGACTGGGGCAGTCCAGAGGACGGTGACGCCTACGCTTTCGTGTGGGAGCCGGAACCCGGCCTTCTGGCGCGCTACCCCAACATCAAGGCGATCTTCTCCCTCGGCGCGGGGGTTGATCACCTGACGCGTGACCCAGACCTGCCAAAGGACGTGCCCATCATCCGCATGGGCGACGAAGGCCTCAAGGAAGGCATGGCTGAATATATATTGATGAATGTACTGATGCACCACCGCCAGACGCCCCAGCTTCTGGCCGCCCAGCGCAAGAACCAGTGGAAGCGCGTGTTCTCCCTTGCCGCCAAGGATGTGCGGGTTGGCATTCTGGGCTATGGCGCGCTCGGGCAGCGTGCGGCGCAGGCCTTGAAGCCGCTTGGCTACAATATCGCCGCCTGGTCCCGAAGCCCCAAGGATGACGACCTGGTGGCCCATTTCACCGGCATGGAACAACTGGATGATTTCCTTGCACGCACAGACATAGTGGTGGGGCTGTTGCCTTCCACCAAGGAAACCGAAGGCCTGCTGGATTTCGACCGTCTGTCGCGCCTACCGGAAGGTGCCAGCGTCATCAACGCCGGCCGCGGCAGCCTGATTGTGCTGGACGACCTGATGGCCTTACTCGACAGCGGCTATATCGCGGGTGCATCCCTTGACGTGTTCCCAGAAGAACCACTGCCGAAGGATCACCCCCTTTGGGGCTATGACACAGTCATCATCACGCCGCACAGTGCGGCCATCACCCGCCCTGACACGGCTGCGGAATATGTGCTCAGGAACATTAAACGGATCGAAAACGGCGAGAGCCCGGAGAATTTGCTGGATACAAATCTCGGTTACTGACTTTCTTTTGCGGAAATGAATCCCTATATAAGCCGAAACGGCGTGTTTGGGGCCGAGTAAAAAAGGATTCGATCACCGTATGGCTTACATTCAAGTTGTTGCCGGATTGGTATTGTTGGTAGTTGCCGGCGACTATCTCGTTCGTGGATCCGTTTCGCTTGCGCGCCGTGCTGGCGTTTCCAAGCTGATCATCGGCCTGACCATTGTCGCCTTTGGAACATCCGCACCTGAACTTGTCGTTGGTGTGGACGCAGTTTTGAACAATGTACCCGCCCTTGCGCTGGGTAATGTTGTTGGGTCCAATATCGCCAACGTGCTGCTGGTGGTGGGCCTTCCAGCCATGATCGCGCCAATGGTTTGCTCTGCGCCGCGCCTCGGCCGCAACCTTATATTCATGCTGGTTTCCACTGTGCTCTTTATGGCTATGGCCTTCAGCGGATCTTTTGCCTGGCAGCAGGGCCTTATCCTGCTGGCCTTCCTTACTCTGTTTATCGGCTATTCCATTGCTCGCCGCAAAGCATGCCCGATCGAAGCCGCGAAAGAGCTTGAGGAGATGGAAGAGCTTCAGCACAAACCTGACAGCTACCGCTTGGCCACGATCATGGTTGTGGGGGGTCTCGTCGGCCTGATCTTTGGCGCTGATATGTTGGTTGAAGGTGCTGTTGTAATCGCCCGCGAATTTGGCGTTTCAGAAGCCGTCATCGGCCTGACATTGGTTGCTCTTGGCACAAGCCTTCCGGAACTGATCACGGCACTGGTGGCTGCGGTACGCGGCCACTGCGACGTTGCCGTGGGTAACGTAATCGGCTCCAATATATTCAACCTGCTGTCCATTGTAGGCGTAGCCTCAATGGTGGGCACGATCCCTGTGCCAGACAGCTTCCTGCAGGTTGACCTGTGGGTCATGCTTGGGGCGTCGCTTCTGCTGGTACCCTTTACCCGGGCGCGCAGTCACGTTGGCAAAAAGGCCGGCGCCATTATGGTGCTGCTTTATATCGCCTATATCGTCTATCTGGCGCAGTCTGCTGAAAGCGCCAGCGCCATGGGGATGACGCTCTGATGCGCGCGCCGCGGACAGCACTGGTAACCGGAGCCAGCCGCCGCATTGGCAGGGCCATCGCTATGGACCTGGCAGCCTACGGCTATGACGTCGCCGTGCATTATCACGGATCAGAGGAAGAAGCCGAAGACGTTGTCGCCAATATCGAGGCCTATGACGGCAGGGCTGTTGCGGTGCAGGCTGACCTTACGAATGCTGAAGATACTGCCGGGCTTGTTGCAGCAGCGGAAGAAGCCCTCGGCAAGCCTCTTACGCTGCTTGTCAACAACGCGTCTCTGTTTGAAAAAGACGATGCCCAGACTTTCAGCGTGGACAGCTGGGATGCCCATCAGGCCGTGAACCTGCGGGCCCCTGCCATGTTGGCCCAGGCCTTTGCCGAACGGCTTCCGGAAGGTGCCAGGGGCACGATCATCAATATGATCGACCAGCGCGTCCTGAAGCTGAATCCCCAATATTTTTCCTATACCGCATCAAAAACCGGCCTCTGGACCCTCACACGGACCATGGCGCAGGCCTTTGCGCCCAACATTCGGGTAAATGCAATCGGGCCCGGCCCGACGCTCAAAAACACACGCCAAACCTCTGAAATATTTGAACAAGAAGCCGCCAGTACGATTCTTGGGCACGGGCCAGACCTTGAAGAAATTTGTGCGGCTGTACGTTTTCTACTTGAGAGTCCGTCGATTACAGGGCAAATGCTGGCTTTGGACGGTGGTCAGCACTTGGCCTGGCGTACCCCGGACATTCTGGAGGACTGAGTAATGTCGCACGATGACGCACTGGTAAGAGCAAACATCCTGCACCTGCCTTTTGCAGATGCGGCCCGCTCGGTTCGCCATGTTTTTGTCCGCGATTATGTTACCCAAGCCGAGATCGGCGTCTGGGAACATGAGAAAGATACCCGTCAGGCTGTTCGCATCAACGTAGACCTATCGGTAGCCGAAACAGTCGAACACCATGAAGACCAACTGGTGAATGTTGTTTGCTACAACGACATCGTAACCAAGATTCAGGCCATCATCAAAACCGGCCATATCAACCTGGTTGAAACCTTGGCAGAGAAAATTGCTGAGATGGCCTTGGAAGATGACCAGGTCATTGCCGCCCGGGTAAAGGTGGAAAAGCTGGAAGCCGTCGAAGGCGCGGCCAGCGTCGGCGTTGAAATAGAACGCCACAAACGGCCTTAACCAATTAGTAACAATTGAACTTTTTCACCTGACGCGAGCGGGATAACGGCGTGAGTTTTGCACACCGAATCAACGGCTGCCATAACGCCTATCATCAGACAACAATACAAAATTGTTATGGTAAAAATTAAGTGGTTGACTGACCCTAGTTCTTTATAAATCAATGACTTAGCTTTTTTGCCCAAAAATTAGGCAAAAAGGATAAAACCTAGTGTTACAGCGATGTTGCACTTGCATCTTGGGTTTTTCCCACAAACTTATCCACAGGTTCAGTGGAAATCTTTTTGACGAATCAAAATGACAAAATCATGTCATTGATTCTGCTGCCTCATTCCGGCACAAGTCCATATGACGAACATAAAGGATCACTTTTTTCGTGGTTGAGACAGCGCTGCAAATAGGCATCAACACCATCAAGGAACACTTGAGGACGGCCCCTACCGCCCCGGGCGTGTACCGAATGCTGAATGCCCACGGGGATGTTCTTTATGTTGGCAAGGCGAAAAACATCAAGAAGCGCGTCACCAGCTACACGCAGGAAAACCGCCTGACGGTTCGCCTGATGCGCATGGTGGCTGCAACAAAGTCCATGGTGTTTGTCACCACACGGACAGAAGCCGAAGCCCTTTTGCTTGAAGCATCATTGATCAAGCGCTTCAAGCCCCCGTTCAATGTGCTCCTGAAGGACGACAAGTCATTCCCCTATATCCTGATGCGTCAGGACCACGAATGGCCACAGATCACAAAGCACCGCGGCGCGCGAAAACACAAAGGGCTGTATTTTGGCCCCTTTGCCAGTGTCTCGGCGGTAAACCGTACGCTGAATACATTGCAGAAGGTATTCCAGCTGCGTTCCTGCTCGGACGTGACGCTTGAAAGCCGGACACGCGTGTGCCTGCTTTATCAGATCAAGCGCTGCTCAGGCCCCTGCGTGGGCAAAGTCAGCCACGCGGAATATGACGATATGGTCTCGGAAACGCGCGCTTTCCTGGAAGGCCGCACATCCGGCATCCAGAAGAAATTCGCCTCTGCGATGCAGGAAGCCAGTGACGCGCTCGAATTCGAGGTTGCCGCCGTCTACCGGGACCGCCTCAATGCCCTTACCCACATCCAGAGCCACCAGGCCATGGTGAACGCCATGGTCGACGAGGCCGATGTGATCGCGGCCGAAGAAGTCGCCGGCGCCGTGGGCATCCAGGTATTCTTCTTCCGCGCGGGGCAGAACTGGGGCCACCGGGCCTATTTCCCCAAGCACGACAAAAGCGAAGGCGTCGAAGATGTTCTGGCGGCCTTCCTTGCCCAGTTCTATGACAACAAGCCTGCACCGAGGCTGATTTTGCTGTCGCATGAGATTCCCGACCAGCAACTGCTTTCAGAGGCCTTGTCGGAGCGCATGGAACGCAAAGTCGCGATCTCGGTACCAGCCAGGGGCAAAAAGGCTGAAGTGATGGGTGAGGCCCGTCGCAACGCCCGCGAGGCCCTTGAACGCCGCATGGCGGAAACAGCCAGCCAGGCCAAACTGCTTCAGGGCGTTGCCGACCTTTTCGGCCTTGATGACCCGCCAGAGCGGATCGAGGTCTATGACAACAGCCACATTCAGGGCACCAACGCGCTTGGCGGCATGATCGTGGCCGGTCCTGACGGCTTCATGAAGAACAGCTACCGCAAGTTCAACATCAAGTCGGATGAAACGGCGCCCGGTGATGACTTCGCCATGATGCGCGAAGTCATGCGCCGCCGGTTCAAAAGACTGTTGAAGGAAGATGCAGACAAAGGCCGGGGCCACTGGCCCGATGTGTTGCTGATCGACGGCGGCAAGGGGCAACTGTCTTCCGTCATGGAAGTGCTGGATGACCTTGGCGTATCCGAAGATGTATGTGTCGTCGCCATCTCAAAGGGGCCAGACAGAAACGCGGGCCGCGAACAGTTTCATATGCCCGGGCGCGACACTTTCATGCTGCCGGAAAATGACGCTGTGCTCTATTACCTGCAGCGCCTCAGGGACGAGGCCCACCGGTTTGCCATCGGCAGCCACCGGGCGCGCCGCTCGGGCGACATCAGGAAATCGCCGCTGGACGGCGTTCCCGGCATTGGTCCAAAGCGCAAGAAAGCCCTGCTCCATCACTTTGGCTCCGCAAAGGCTGTTGCCGATGCGGATGTGCGCGATCTTGAAGGCGTGGACGGCATTTCCAAAGCCATGGCCCAGCAAATTTACGATCATTTCCGTGATTGATTAAACTCGGCAGCAATCATTGACGCCACCGCCGTTTCAGCTATTGTTGCGGCATCACTGCAAGCACAGGACAACCCATGTGGACTTTGCCTAACATTCTGACCATGTCCCGGATTTTCGTTATCCCGGTTCTCGTGGCATCCTTTTTTATGGATCAGCCGCTGGGCAGCCATGTGGCCTTCGCCACCTTCGCGCTTGCAGCCATTACAGATTTCTTCGATGGCTATCTGGCACGCGCCACAGGCAGTGTCTCCAAAATCGGCGTCTTTCTGGACCCAATCGCAGACAAGCTGATGGTCGCCGCCGTTATTGTGATGGTTGTTTTTGCCGGGTGGGTGGATGGCCTTCATGTCATCGCAGCCGTTATCATCATGTGCCGGGAACTGCTCGTGTCCGGCCTTCGCGAGTTTCTGGCCGGCGCACAGGTTAGCGTGCCCGTTACCATGCTTGCCAAATGGAAAACGACCGTGCAGATGTTCGCCCTTGGCGCACTCGTCTGGTCTGAAGGCGCGCCAGAGTTTGGATTGCCCGCGCATGAAATTGGCATCGGGTTGTTGTGGATGGCCGCTATTCTGACGCTCTACACCGGTATCGATTATCTGCGTGCTGGCCTAAAGCATATGGTGTGATCATGCAGCTCGTCTATTTCGCCTGGATCCGGGAACGGGTCGGAAAATCGGAAGAGAGCATGCAATTGCCCGGAGGCATTGCCACTGTTTCAGACCTGATTGACCACCTTTGCAGCATTAATGACATCTACAAAGCAGCACTTGGCGACAAATCGGTCGTGCGCATCGCGGTCAACCAGACCCACGTAGGCTTGGACCATCCGGTGACGGACGCAGACGAAGTCGCCTTTTTCCCGCCCGTCACGGGGGGCTGATCATGGCAAGTGTCTCGGTTCAGGCTGGGGATTTCCAGATTGCTGATGAGATTGCGGCCCTGAAGAACGGACGGGTGGACATCGGAGCCATTGTGACATTCACCGGCACCGTACGGGACATGAACGGCGACCTGAAAGCCATGACGCTTGAGCACTATCCCGGCATGACGGAAGCCGAACTGGGCCGCGTGGCGGAGGAAGCTGAAAAACGCTGGCCTCTTGTTGGTTGCCGCGTGATCCATAGGTACGGACGACTGGAGCCTGGTGACAATATAGTGCTTGTCATCACCATGAGTGCGCACCGGCATGCCGCATTCGAGGCCGCGGATTTCCTGATGGATTTCCTCAAGTCCCGAGCCCCCTTCTGGAAAAAGGAAGAAACGTCAGAGGGCGGCCAGTGGGTCGATGCCAAGGAAAGCGATACAGACGCCCTCAAGCGCTGGGGCTGACCATTCAGAACAGAAGGAGGCTAGAATGAAACCTGTCATCACTGCCCTGTTGTTGTTCTTTGCGTACCTTAGCCCTGCTGCGATTGCAGAAGGCAGAACCCTTACATTCACCGAAGGCATGACATCCCCGCCAGCGACACTTGCGGATGCCGCCTGGATAGCGGGCCTTTGGCGCGGGGAAGCATTCGGTGGCCAAGTGGAAGAAAACTGGTCACCGCCCCTCGGCGACAGCATGGCAGGTGCCTTCAAGCTGGTGTCTGACGGCAAGGTGGATTTTTATGAGCTTGAGGTTATCCGCGAAGTGGGCAACACGCTGCTTCTGCAGCTGAAACATTTTCATGGCGACCTGAGGGGCTGGGAAGAAAAAGACGAAACTGTCAACTTCCCGCTGGTGAAAGTAACTGACACCGCGCTCTATTTTGATGGCTTCACTATTGAGCGCGTCAGCGATGATGCCATGAAGATGATGCCATGAACATGTATGTCAGACTCAAGGAAGGCGATGCCGAGCGGGATATGCTGTTTGCCTATAAGCGGGTGAAATAGCGCTGCAATGAAAAAAGGCCGGGAATTCCCGGCCTTTCCTATTTTGGCTTCCGCCAACTTTTATTGGTTATTCTGACGCCTTAGAAAGCTTGGGATTTCAAGCTGGTCCGTTGGCGCTTTTGGGGCTGGACGCTCATCCGGGTCTACACCACCAACAGCAGGCGCGGCCTCTTCTGCAGCCTGTTCAGCCGCCTGGCGGCCCGCGTCATTGGACGGCACTTCAGGCGCCACAGGCTCATCGCTTGACCGCAGGCCTGATGTCATCAGTTGAAACAGGCTGCGTTTCTGAGGCGCGGCCTCTTCAGCGGCGGCTGGCTTTTCTGCTTCTTCCTTTGGTTCAGGCGTGTTGGTGTATGCCGCTTCCTGGAACGCGCTTGGCTGCTTCATCTGCTGTGGGCTGGCCTTCGGCGTCATTGGAGCTTCGGCAATGAAGGTATCTTCGCCTTGGGCGGCTACGGCCTTGGCTTCGATATCTTCTTCCGCTTCCTCGTGTGGCACGGACATGGAATGAGCAAGGTCATCGTCTTCCTCATCAACTTCAGAGTCCTCAGGAGCTTCCATCGATTGCTTGAGCGAAGACATTGCCGCGACGATATTATCCTCATCATCTGCGGCTTTGGTGGCAACAACTTCAGCAGCTGGTTCTTCCGTCTGGGCCTCTGCTTCCGAGATGCCAGCGTCTGCTGCAGGTTCGGCTTCAGGTGTTGTCGCTGGCTGTACATCTTCAACAACCGGGGCTTCGGTACGCCGTGGCACAGGCATAGCATAGCTGCCTTCACCGCCTTCGATACCGGTGGCAACAACGGATACCCGCAGCTTGCCTTCCAAGTCATGATTGAATGCGGAACCGAAGACGATCAGTGCTTCTGGGTCTACCAGTTCACGAACCATATTTACGGCTTCATCGACTTCATAAAGCGTCATGTCCATGCCGCCCGTAACATTGATGATCACGCCCTTGGCACCCTGGAGCGATGCTTCTTCAAGAAGCGGGTTCGAAATGGCTGCAGCCGCAGCTTCCTGGGCCCGGTTTTCGCCTTCCGCTTCGCCTGTGCCCATCATGGCTTTGCCCATTTCAGACATCACGGTACGTACATCGGCAAAATCGAGGTTGATCAGGCCAGGCATAACCATCAGGTCAGTGATGCCGCGTACGCCCGAATGCAATACATCATCTGCCATGTTGAAAGCGTCAGCGAAAGTTGTGCGCTCATTGGCCACCCGGAACAGGTTCTGGTTCGGAATGATGATCAGCGTGTCTACATGCTGTGCCAGTTCACTAATTCCGGCTTCCGCAATCTTCATGCGGCGACCGCCTTCGAACTGGAACGGCTTGGTGACAACACCTACCGTCAGAATGCCACGCTCGCGTGCGCGCTTGGCAATCACTGGCGCGGCCCCTGTGCCGGTACCGCCGCCCATGCCGGCGGTGATGAAGGCCATATGGCACCCGTTCAGCATCTCGTCGATGCTGTCATGCGCTTCTTCGGCAGCGGCCTGACCAATCTTCGGCTGGGCGCCAGCGCCAAGCCCCTGGGTAATCTGCACGCCAAGCTGGATGCGGTTGTCAGCTTCCGCATTGGCAAGCGCCTGCGCGTCCGTGTTCGCCACGACAAAGTCGACACCCTGCAGCTGTGCGCGGATCATGTTGTTGACGGCATTACAGCCCGCACCGCCAACACCGACGACCGCGATTTTCGGCGTCAGCTCCGTTAGTTCCGTGTGTTCAAAATCGATAGACATTGCCCAGTACCTCCGTTTGATCCCTTTGTATCCTGCGTGGGCTGTATTGGCCAGCCTGCAAGCGTTTCTGCCCGTTAAAAATTGTCCCGAACCCAGCGCGAGAAGCGGCCAAACGCCCCCCTTGTGGGTACTGCTGTTTTTTCCTGTTTCTTTTTCATGGTTTCAGTGACCGGACGCCGCGCGCCATAGAGCAAAAGCCCCACAGCGCCCGCGAAAGTCGGTGCCTGTGCCGCAGCTGGCAGGCCGTCGATCATTTCAGGTTTGCCAATGCGCACCTGGCGGCCAAGAACACGGCTTGCCAGGTCGCGGATACCCTCGGTTTGCGCCACACCGCCTGTCAAAACAACACGGCGGCCCGCAACCCCTGAGAAGCCCGATGCATCCAGACGCTTGCCGATGGTGGAAAACAGAAGCTCCAGTTCTTTCTGGATCACGCCCGTCAGCGCGCTTCGTGGCTGGCGCACGATGGCATCATCGCCACCTTCGCCCACCTGCGGCACTTCAATCTCAAGCCGTTCATCAGCGGCATCAACTGCTGCTGCGCCGTTGAAGGTCTTCAGCCTTTCGGCGTGCTCAAACGGTGTCAGCAACGACCGTGCAACCTGCTCTGTAATCTGGGCACCGCCGATCGGCAGCACCTCTGCATGCACAAGCGCACCCTGGGCGAAGATGGAAATGCTGGTCGTGCCAGCACCGATATCAATGCAGGCGGCGCCCATCTTGGCTTCGTCAGCCACAAGGGTCGCCAGACCGGAGGCGAAAGGTGTCAACACAACGCCCGCCACATTCAGGTGCGCCCGGCGCACGCAGGTCTGCAAATTCTGAAGCGGGCCATTCGACGCCGTGATGACATGCAGTGCTACGCTCAGTTTCTTGCCGTACATGCCGGTGGGCGCCTTGACACCGAAATTGCCATCAACCGCGAAAGCCGCGGGAAAGGCATGCAATATCTCATCTTCTTCGGCATCTACCTGTTCGCGGGCCTTGGCAATCGCCCGGTCGATATCAGACTGGCTGACGGCATGACCGTCCACATCCACCTGAACTTCGATGACTGTGCTTGTTGGCTCTCCGCCCGAGAAGGAAAGGAAAACATCACTGATTGTTGCACCAGCCATCTTTTCGGCCTGGTCAACAGATGCGCGGATAGCTTTTTCCGTCGCATCCATATCAATCACTGCACCAGAGGAAACACCACCCAGGCAAGCCCGGTTGCCCACACCGCGTACCCGCATGTGGCCGTCGGCATCGACTTCAGCAATAAGGCAGGAAATCTTGGCGGACCCGACATCGAGCGCTGCGATCATTCCTTCCTGTGTGCCGTTCAGTGTTTTCATGATTTCATACTCTCAACATCACTAGGTTGCCCAACCGGTGCCGCTCATACGGCGGCGACCTTCCGGTGAAACCCTAAGCACCATGCGGTCAGACAGGCGCATATCAATGACATCGACTTCGCGGCCAAGCAAGTGATACTCGTCCTCAAGCGTCGCAAATTTTTTCCACGCCTGGGAGGCGCTATATTTTGCTGTCATTTCCGGGAGCTTTACACGGATACCGTTATCGAAAATCATGTCCCAGCGGCGGTTGCCAACCCGCACAGCCGTGCGGACCCGTGCCGCCAGACCACCTGCACCATCAAGTAGACCCTGCAGTTCGCCAATCTTGTCGGCTGCGCCTTCTCCCACGATCATCATCAGGTCGGAATATTCGACCAATCCACGCTGGGTAATGATGGTGCCGGTTTCATCGATCAGGCTGACCTTGCCATCCTTCTGCCACAGGGCAAAGGGCTGGCGTTCCGTCAGCACAACCTTAAGGCCTTCCGGCAGCACGCGCGTTACCTGCGCCTCCTTGACCCAGGGAAGTTGTTCCAGCTGCTGGCGCATCGCTTCCAGATTCATCGTCAACAAGGGGACGCCATCATCCACATCGAGGGCCGCCAGCACGTCTGCGCGCTTGCTGCGTTCAACGCCCGTGATCTGCAAATCACTGAGCACGAACCCCGCGTCACGGGACCGTTCAATCACCCAGTTTTCAACCATGGGCGCCAGCCAGGTGCCATAGATGGCCGCTGACGCAAGGAAACCAAGTGTCAAAAGCAGTCTTCTGCGCTGGACAATAGCGGTCATCATGCGGACGTCTGCTCCTCTGCGGTACGGCCGATACGGCGAATTTCCCACTCAAGCTCAACGCCTGTCTTTTCAAGCACTTTGGCGCGCACCGCCTCGCCCAGCTCTTCAATCTGGGCAGCAGTCGCACTGCCAAGGTTCAGAAGGAAGTTGCAGTGCTTCTCGGAAACCTGCGCATCGCCAATGCGCATGCCGCGGCAGCCTGCTGCGTCGATCAGCTCCCACGCCTTCTTGCCCTCTGGATTTTTGAAAGTGCTGCCCCCGGTGCGTGTCCCAATTGGCTGGCTTTCCTGGCGTTCGGCTGAAATTTCCTCCATTCGAAAGAGTATCTCTGCTGGGTCACCTGTATGCGCCTGGAAGGACGCCCGGGTGAAAATCAGGTTCTTGGTTTCCGGGTTCGATGACCGGTAGCCAAAATTGAAATCAGCAGCGCGCAATTCATGAACATGACCATAGCGGTCAACGCCGTGAGCATGGATCAACACATCCTTGATCTCGACCCCGTAGGCACCGGCGTTCATCGGCAGCGCGCCGCCAACTGTGCCCGGGACACCCACCATGAATTCCAGACCTGTCAGCCCTGCCTTCTGGGCAGCCCGCGCAACATGTACATCCATGGCGCCTGCCCCGGCTTTGACCACGTCACCGCGCACATCGATCTGGGAAAAAGCCCGACCAAGGCGGATAACCACGCCCTCTACGCCGCCGTCGCGCACCAGAAGGTTTGAGCCAACACCAATGACGGTAATTGGAACATCACCCGGCACATGGCGCAGGAAAGAAACCAGATCAGCTTCATCTGCGGGCTCGAAAAGCACATCGGCGGGCCCGCCGGTTCTGAACCAACTCAGGCGAGACAATGGCGCATTTTCCACCAGTCTGCCTTTTACATGGGGCAAGCTGTCAATGAACGGCATGTGTTTTTCCTGAGCAATCATGTTACTTCTCCAGCGCTTTTAGGGCGGTTGGCAGGTCATTGGCCCATTTGCTGATGGAACCAGCCCCCAGACACACAACCACGTCGCCTTCAGACGCGTGGCGCTTCACTGCTGCGGCCAGGTCGGCTTCTCCATCAATGACATCTACCTGACGGTGACCATGCACACGCAGGCCTTCCACCAGACTGTCGCGATCAGCCCCCTCGATGGGCTGCTCACCCGCTTCATAGACAGGCGTCACGATCACCGTGTCGGCGTCGTTGAAGCAGGTGCAGAATTCCTCAAACAGGCTCTTGAGACGGGTGTATCGGTGCGGCTGTACAACAGCGATGACACGCCTGTCGAAACTTTCGCGCGCCGCCTTCAGCACAGCTGCAATTTCAACCGGATGATGGCCATAATCATCGATGATGGTCACCCCGCCCACTTCGCCGGTCTTGGTGAAACGCCGTTTAACGCCACCGAATGTCTTGAATGCCTTGCGGAGCGTTTCCTCACCCACCTGCATTTCAAGGCCCACAGCAATCGCCGCCAGAGCATTCTGGATGTTGTGGTTGCCAGGCATCGGCAGACTGAAGCCTTCAATCACATGTACCTCGCCTGTGACGCGGTCACGCACCGCCACGTCGAATGCGGCAACGCCTTTCGCTGCGGAGATATTCACCGCACGCACATCCGCCTGCGCCGACATGCCATAGGTTATGAACTTGCGCCCCTGAAGATGGCTGATCAGGCCCTGTACTTCCGGGTGGTCCACGCACAGGATCGCGGCGCCATAGAAGGGGACGCGGTCCAGGAACTGTTTGAAGGCCTCTTTTTCAGCCTCGAACGTGCCGTAGAAGTCCAGATGCTCTGCGTCCATATTGGTTACAACAGCGATCGTCGCCGGCAGCTTCACGAAGGTTCCGTCGCTTTCGTCGGCCTCAACCACCATCCAATCGCCCTCGCCCAGCACCGCGTTGGTGCCATAGCTGTTGATGATGCCGCCGTTTATAACCGTCGGGTCGAACTGTGCCGCCTCCAGAACCGCCGCCACCATGGACGTCGTGGTGGTTTTGCCATGCGTACCCGCAACCGACACACACCACTTCAGTCGCATCAGTTCCGCCAGCATTTCTGCCCGGCGCACCACAGGGATCGTGCGTTCGCGCGCGGCAATCACTTCCGGGTTGTCAGCCTTGATGGCGGTTGAAACGACAAGAACCTGGGCGCTTTCGACGTTTTCGGCGCGCTGGCCAATCTTCACATCGATGCCCATATTCTGCAGGCGCTGCACGTTGGCGTTTTGGCTGATGTCCGAGCCCTGAACACTATAACCCAGGTTATGCATCACTTCCGCGATGCCAGACATGCCGATGCCACCGATACCTACGAAATGAACCATGCCAATGTCGAACGGTATGCCCTTCATTTTGGCGCCTCACTTTCTTCACTGATACTGACAACAATGGAAGCCAGGCGCTCCGCAGCATCCAGACGCGCGACCATGCGCATTCCTTCGGAGGCATTCCTCAGGTCGCTCATGTCGGTCAACAGATGCTCAAGCTTTTTCGCCAGGGCTTCCGGCGTGAATTCGTCTTCCCGCATCACCCAGCCGCCGCCTGCTTCTTCAATGGCCGCCGCGTTTGCACTTTGATGGTCGTCTGCCGCGATCTTGAGCGGCACCATGATGGCAGGCCGGCCCATGGCCGCCAGCTCAGAAATCGTTGATGCGCCGGACCGGCAGATCACTAACTGGGCCCTCAAAAGAAGCGACCCGACATCGTCGAAATAATCCTGCACCCGGGCGCGGACACCCATGTCCTTATATGCCTTGGTCACTCGCTCAACGTCTTCTGGACGGGCCTGCTGGGTCATATCAATCCGTTGGCGGATTTCTTCCGGCAAAAGGGCGAGGGCTGCGGGGACCACATCAGACAGAATGCGCGCACCCTGGCTGCCACCAATTACCAAAAGGCGCACATCACCAAATCCAAGCGGCACGGCGTACGCGATGTTCGAAAGCTTCGCGATTAACTGGCGAACCGGGTTACCTGTGACCTCTGTATAGGCACCAACGGGAACCTTTGCTGTATTCTGAACCGAAAGCGCAAGCACACGCGCATCTTCCGCCACAAAACGGTTCACCCGTCCAAGCACGGCATTCTGTTCATGCAATACGAAAGGAATGCCCATGCTGCGCGCCGCCAGAATGGTCGGCAAGCTCGGGTAGCCGCCAAAGCCAACAACCACCGTCGGCTGGATCTTTTTGAAATGACGGCGCACGCCCAGCATGCTTTTGAAAATACTGATAATGGATTTGACCTTGCCCAGAATGCCGCCACCCATATGGCTCGCGGTCTTGAGCACATGCCGGTCAATATCCGCAAGAGCATTCGAAATGGCGTCACCCCGTGTGTCGGTCACCAGCGACACCTGATAGCCGTCCCGTACCAACACGTCAGCCACGGCTTCAGCGGGCATCATGTGACCGCCGGTACCACCGGCTGCTAGGACGATATTTGGTGCACGCATCAGCATTACTCTGCGGCCCTCCACCCCATGGGGTCAGAACCCGGCCGGATAAAACGGTTTCGTTTCGTCAGCGCCAGCATCATGCCCATGCCGATTGCAAGCGCGAGCATCGAAGACCCACCGTAGGAAATGAAAGGCAGCGTCATGCCCTTGGAGGGCAGCAGGGCCAAGTTCACGCCCACATTGATCAGGGTCTGCAAACCGAACTGCATGATCAGGCCTGCAGCTGCCAACAGGCGAAACGGATTTTCTTCCTCCAGAAGGTGCGCAAGGCCTCGCACCACGATACCCGCAAACAGCACCAGCAGAAGCACGCAGGCAATGGCACCAAACTCTTCGCCAACAACGGCAAAGATATAGTCTGTGTGGGCATCCGGCAGGTGCAGCTTCACAGCGCCCTCGCCCGGCCCCTTGCCCAGCATGCCGCCAGCTTCAAAGGCTTCCATAGCCTTGTCTGTCTGGTAGGTATCGCCACTGGCAGGGTTGATGAAACGGTCGATCCGGCTGGCCACGTGAGGCAGCAACGCATAACCAAGCCCAAGGCCCAATACGCCCACACAACCCGTCAGCACCATCCACATCATGGGCAGGCCAGCAAGCGCCATCTGGGCGAACCAGACAGTGCTGATCAGGATTGTCTGGCCGAAGTCGGGCTGCAGGATCAAAAGGCTGACCACCAGCAGGTAAAGCCCAAAAGCCACCTGTTTGGCCGGGATCTTTTCGTCCGAGAAATGCGACGACAGCACCCAGGCCGTGGACACAATGAAGAATGGCTTCATGAATTCGCTGGGCTGCAGCGTATAGCTGCCAATCTGCAACCACCGGGTCGCGCCCTTGATCTCCGGCCCGATCACCAGAGTCGCTATCATCAGCAGAAGCATCACCGGCAGGCCCAGCACAGCCATTCGGCGCACCATGGTTGCGGACATCAACGAAACGGCAAATACAGTACCAAGCCCCAGTGTCATGAACACAGCCTGACGCTTGACGAAATGCATAGCGTCCAGGCCAAGACGTTCAGCCACCGCTGGGCTTGCTGTCAGCGTGAGCCAGATGCCCACGCCCGCCAGCGCCAGCACAAGCGCCAGCATCCAGCGGTCTACAGTCCACCACCAGCGGGACAGAACGGAATTATCGGTGCGGGAAAAGGCAATCATTTCGCGTCTCCCTGCATCTGAGCGTGCACCGCAAGACGGAAGGCCTCGCCGCGGGCTTCAAAATCCGTGAATTGGTCAAAGGCGGTGCAAGCCGGTGACAGCAGCACCACATCGCCGGGCTCTGCGTCGGCAGTGGCCTTTTCAACTGCATCGATCATATCGCGGCAATCGACATACGGGATGGTTTCTCCCAGGTCATGCACCAGCGCGTCCGCGGCCTCGCCCAGAAGATAGGCTTTCTTCACTTCTGCAGTGAAAGGCAACAGTGCGGTGAAAGTTTTGTCCTTGGGGCGACCGCCAACGATCCAGCGAATATTGCGGTAAGACGCGAGCGCGCGGCTGGCGGCATCCACATTCGTGGCCTTGGAATCGTTCACAAAACGAACACCATTCGCTTCGCCGATCAGCTCTTGCCTATGGGCAAGGCCGGGAAAGGTGGTGAAGGATTTGAAGATATCTTCCGCCTTCAGGCCAAGTGCCCGGCCTGCAGCGTAGGCGGCAGCTGCATTCTGCCAATTGTGCGCACCCTTGAGGGTCGGCAGGCTCCTGAGGTCACCCACAACCTTATGGTTACCGTCTGAATCATCAATCAGCTGGCCATCTTTGGCATACACACCGCCTGGCACCTGGCTGCTGCTGGAAATTCGCACAATGGGCGCGGCCAGAGATTCAGCAAGCGCCTGTGTGGCGGCTTCATCCTGCCCCACAATGGCAACGGCACCTTCTGCCTGCATTTCGAACAGGCGCTTTTTGGCAGCCGTATAGCCCGCCATATCGCCATGACGATCCAAGTGGTCCGGTGTCAGGTTTAGAAGGATCGCAACGTCAGCCTTGAAGTCTTTTGTCAGGTCCAACTGGAAAGACGACATCTCGAACACATACACACCGCCTTCCGCGAGTGGATCCAAGGACAGGATGCCACGTCCGATGTTGCCGCCGATGGCAACAGGTAGGCCGCAACTTTCAATCATGTGACCAATCAGGGCCGTCGTCGTGGATTTACCGTTGGTGCCAGTGATGGCCACTGTGCGGTGCGCTGGCAGGCTTTCCCGCGCAGCCTGAAAAATATCGAAATCGCTGATCAGCGGCACACCGGCGGCATTCGCCTTTTCCACCAGCGCATGAGGCTTAGGGTGCGTCAGCGGCACACCCGGTGCCAGCATCAAGGCTTCCATGTCAGTGAAGTCAGCGCGGTAAAGATCCCTGGCATGGCTGCCAACTTGGTCGCGACGCTCAACTGTGTCGTCCCACGCCATGACGCGGGCGCCCGAGGCCACAAGGGCATCAACAGCGGCCACACCAGTCCGGGCCAGGCCGAACACGCCCACTGTCTTGTCCTTATATGTTGGTGCCGTAATCAAGTCGCCCTTACCTCAGCTTCAATGTTGCCAGGCCCGCCAGGGCCAGCACGATGGCAATGATCCAGAAGCGGATAACAATTGTCGGCTCCGCCCAGCCTTTTTCTTCATAGTGGTGATGCAGGGGCGCCATCCGGAACACGCGCTTGCCTGTCAGCTTGAAGCTGATTACCTGCACAATCACGGAAATGGTCTCGAGCCAGAAAAGGCCACCGATGATGCCAAGCACGATCTCATGCTTGATCACAACGGCTATGCTGCCCAGCATGCCGCCGAGTGCCAGCGAGCCGGTGTCGCCCATAAACACCATGGCTGGCGGCGCGTTGAACCACAGGAACCCAAGCCCCGCGCCAATCATGGCAGCGCACAGGACGGTCAGCTCACCAGCACCGCCAACATAAGGGATGCCGAGATAGTCGCTATAGACCGTGCTGCCAACCATATAAGCGATGAAGCCAAGCGCCGCACAGGCAATGATCACCGGCACAATCGCCAGGCCGTCAAGGCCGTCGGTCAAGTTCACGGCATTGCCTGCCCAAACCATTACCAGCATGGCGAACGGCACATAGAAAATGCCCAGGTTCACAAGGAAGTTCTTGGCAAAAGGCAGCGCAAGCTCCGTGCCGTCAGCCGAAGAGAGCCACCAAGCCACCCCACCTGCGATAGCGAATTCCAATAGCAGCCTGATCTTGCCAGATACACCGCCACTCGAACGCTTTGTCACCTTGAGGTAATCATCCACGAAACCAATGGCCCCAAACCCGAGGGTAACAATCATCACCGCCCATACATATTTGTTCGACAGGTCAGCCCACAGGAAAGTGGAGATGCCAAGCGCCAGCAGGATCATGAAACCGCCCATGGTCGGCGTGCCTGCTTTTGCGACAATATGGCTTTGCGGGCCGTCTTCGCGGATCGGCTGCCCTTTCTTCTGCTTTGCCTTCAGCCAGCGAATGATCATGGGCCCGAAAATGAAGCAGATGATCAGCGCCGTTACCACAGCACCACCACTCCGGAAAGTAAGGTACCGGAACAGGTTGAAGAAGCCACCCTGGTCAGCGTATGGGGCAAGCAGGTTATAAAGCATTGGCTACTCCCGCCACTCTGGTGGCGTTTTCCTGAATTTCCTGATCGTTTTGCTCAAGCAGCTTATTGACGATGCTTGAAAGGCCTGCGCTGTTGGCGCCTTTCACCATAACGGCGTCACCATCCCTGAGGTCCCGGATCAGCTCATCGGCACCATCGGCAATGGACTTGCACGCAACTACATCAACGCCAGCTCTCCTTGCAACATTTGTAATCTCGGGCCCGAAAGAATAGATTTTCGAGACGCCAAATTTGGCGATATCTGCCGCCAGCGCCTGATACACGACTTTCGCGTCATCACCCAACTCGCGCATATCCGCCAGCACGGCAATCCGGCGGCCGAACTGCCGAAGTGGCACAAGCGACAGGCGGCGTAGCGCAGCCTTCATGCTCAGCGCGTTGGCGTTATAACTGTCATCCAGCAGGGTAACCTGTGCGTACGGCAGGTTCAGCGTATGGGTCCGGCCGCGGCCGGGTTCAGCTTCCAGTGACGCCAACGCCATCGCCCCATGCCCAAGGTCTCCACCCACAGCTTTCACTGCCGCCAGCACCAGAAGGCTGTTTTGCACCCACTCACGACCAGGTTGCCCAATCTTGTAAGTGATTGGCGTACCGGCGATATCTGCGGTCAGGCACGTACATGTATGATGTTCGGTCATCCGAAGCGGCCGCACATCCGCCGCGCCAGTAACAGAGACGGTCAGAACCTGGTGTCCCAGCGTTTTGGCCGCATCAACGAGAATGTCAGCATATGGATGATCGATATTGATCACCGCGACACCGCCATCTGTCAGACCTTCAAAGATTTCCGCCTTTGTGCGGGCGATATCTTCCACACTGCTGAAGGCTGCCGTATGCGCTGCCCCCACGCCGGTTACAATCGCCACATCAGGACGCACAAGCGTTGCGTTGCGGCGAATTTCGCCCGGACCGCTCATGCCAAGCTCAAAAACACCGAAGCGGCTTGCCCGGGTCATACGCGCCAGCGAAAGCGGCACGCCAACATGGTTGTTATAGCTTTTGATGCTGGCATGCGTGCGGTCAACACGCTCAAGGGATTTCCTCAGTGCGTGAACAACGCTTGTTTTCCCCGCACTGCCCGTCACGCCAATGATTTTCGCAGGCGCTCGGCGCCGGGCTTCGCCTGCCATCAGGCGCAGTGATTCAAGTGTGTCCGCCACGTGCACAAGGCGGGTATCCCCCTGGTCGAAACCGTCCACGCTCTCGCTCACAAGTGCGGCAACAGCACCGCGCGCGAAGGCGTCGGCCAGATAGCTGTGACCATCTTCATGGTCGCCCTTGAGCGCTACAAAGAGATCACCCGGCATGACTTCACGACTATCAGTTTGAACACCATCCGCGTACCATGGCCGCGCATTAAGGCCGCCACACATTGCCCCCAGTTCCGCTGATGTCCATAATGGCTCTTTAATAAACACCCTCTCAGCCCCCGTTTCCTGCACCCTGAGCGACCAGGATTTCCCTGACCGTCACAATGTCGGAGAAAGGCAGCACGGTCTCCCCAACCGTTTGGCCTTCCTCATGTCCTTTACCGGCAACAATCAGCATGTCACCGGCCTCGAGCGATGCGATCGCAGTTTCGATCGCTTTTCCGCGGTCACCAATCTCGATGCCTGACGCACAGGCCACCTTGATTTCAGACCGAATGGCAGCAGCGTCTTCCGAGCGCGGATTGTCGTCAGTGATGTACACTTCGTCCGCAAGTTCGGTGGCGACAGCCCCCATTTGCGGCCGTTTTCCGGCATCGCGGTCCCCACCGCAGCCGAATACGACCTTGAGTTTGTTTGGATTGTGCGACCGGGCGGCCTTCAAGACCGTGCGCAGGCCGTCAGGCGTGTGGGCATAGTCCACGAACACAGCACCACCAGTGGTACTTTCGCCGATCAGCTCCATCCGGCCCGGCACGCCTTCAAGGTCTTCAAGCGCCATCAACGCGTGCCTTGGCTCGCCGCCGGAAATGATCACCAAGCCTGCTGCCACAAGGGCGTTATGGGCCTGGAAGGCGCCCACAAGGGGCAGATTAATTGTATGCCTGTGCCCACCAAACAGAACTTCGATGATTTGCCCTGTTGCCGTAACTTCCTGATTCAACAGGCGAAGCACAGCTTTTTCATGACAGCCCACCGTCAATATGCGTAAGCCACGCGCCCAAGCGATATCTTCAAGGATAAGCCCCCACGGGTCATCCACATTGATCACCGCACCCGCGCCAGGCCCAAGAAGCTCGCCGAACAAACGGGCTTTTGCGTAGAAATAGCCCTGTTCTGTGCGGTGATAATCCATATGGTCGCGCGTCAGGTTTGTAAAAGCCGCAGCCGAAAGCCGCACGCCGTCAAGCCGGTATTGGTCCAGACCGTGGCTGGAAGCCTCAATCGCAGCATGATCGACACCCTTTTTCGCCAATTCCGCCAGCACTTCATGAAGCCCCATGGGATCAGGCGTCGTAAGCCCGCCAGGACGCTTAACCACACCCGAACGCACGCCAAGTGTACCGATGCTGGCTGCTTCAAAGCCAAGCGCCTGCCAGATCTGCCGGGTGAAATCAGCCACCGATGTTTTGCCGTTTGTTCCGGTCACGGCTACTTGCGTCTTCGGCTGGGTACCATAGAAACGCGCCGCCAGCTCTGCATAGCGGCGGCGGGGATTGGCATCCTCGATAACGGGAACGCCCGCACCTTCAACCGCTGTTCCCTCTGTGGTCAATATTGCAGATGCGCCGGCCTTGATCGCGTCAGCGATATACTTGCGACCATCCACCTTGGTTCCGGGCAGAGCAACAAACAGATCGCCAGGCTGCACGCGGCGACTGTCCACCGTCATGCCGGTGATGGTGACATCCCCGGCTACGCGGCGTCCGCCAAGCAGTTGTGCAAGCGTTACTGTCATTGCCCCTTCCCTACTCCTCGATCATAAGGGCGACCTGCTGATACAGGCCTTCGTCTTCCCGTTTCGGCGCAACCCCAAGAAGCGGAGCCGAGCGCAAAATCACATTTTTCACCACGGGGGCTGCAACCCAACCGCCCGAGCGATAGCCAAAAGTTTCCTTCGTGCCGCGCGGCTCATCCAGAAGCGCGAACACCACATATTGCGGATCGTCCATTGGGAACACGCCAACGAAAGATGAAATCAGCGCTTTTCTGTCATAGCCGCCAGCGACCGCTTTCTCTGCTGTCCCCGTCTTGCCGCCCACGCGGTAGCCAACAGCCTCAGACCGGCCACCAGTCCCCTTGGTGACGGCAAGACGCAGCAACTGCCGGATCTTGCGGCTGGTGTTTTGGGAAATCACCTGCTGCCCTTGCCGCCAATTGTCATCGTTGTGCGTGAGTGTGGCAGGAATAAGCCTTCCGCCGTTCACCATTGCGGCAATGCCATTCACCAGTTGAATAGGGCTGACGGCAATGCCATGACCATAGGAAATCGTCATGGTGGACGACTTGCGCCAAGTGGCCGGATAGATCGGGCTTCCCACCTCCGCGAGCTCAATGTTTGTTGGGTCAAGGAAACCAAGCTCACGCAGGAAATTCTGCTGTTTCTCTGCCCCTAAGTCGAGCGCCATCTGCGCCGTACCGATGTTAGAAGAGTAAGCGAAAATTTCCGGCAGCGACATGAAGCGCGCCTTCGGGTGATCGTCGCGGATCGTGAAGCGCGCCACATGCAGCGGCTTGGTGGCATCATAGCCATCCTCAAGCGTGGCAATGCCCTGATCAAGAGCTGCCGCAAAAGTGAAAGTCTTGAAGGTGGAGCCAAGCTCATACACGCCCTGGGTAGCGCGGTTAAAGCGCTGCTGGTTCGCCACACCGCGAATATCGTTCGGGTCATAGTCAGGCAGGGACGCAAGCGCGATCACCTCGCCCGTATTCACATCCATCACGATACCCGCGGCACCAATGGCGCGGTGCGCGCTCATCGCAGCTTCAAGTTCGTCTGTCAGGGCATACTGAACGCGGATATCAAGGGCCAGCTTGATCGGCTCGTCCGTGCGATTTGCATCATTCAGGCGGTCGTTGAAGAAATATTCAACGCCCCCAAGACCGTTACCGTCCACATCAACATAACCAAGCGCATGGGCTGCCAGGCGGCCATGAGGGTAAACACGCTCTTCTTCGCGCTGGAACTGAAGCGCCGGTACGCCAAGAGCATTTACCTGCCACTTTTCGCGCGGGCTCAGCTTTCGTTTCAGCCAAACAAATTTACGCTCGGACGAGAGCTTTTCTTCAACTTCAGACAGGCTCAGGTCCGGCAGCACCTCAACAAGGCGCGCCGCCACTTCAGCCGGGTTCTTCACCTTGGACGGATTGGCATAAAGGGACGAAGTTTCAAGGTTGGTTGCAAGCACTTCGCCGTTGCGGTCCAGAATATCCGCGCGCGCCACCTTCACCGGCGGGATCACGATCTGGCGCTCAGCCACCTGCTTGGTTTCAGGCGTCGACAACCCAAGCTCGATGGTGCGCACCACCATCACAGCGAAGGCCGCAAAAAACAGCAGAACCGCAACCATCAGGCGGTTGCGGGCAACATCAAGCGCGCTTTTGCGCTCCCCTTCAAGGGACAGACGCTGATATGCCGTTGTCGCACTCACAAACTTTGTCCTTTCCTGTCCTTATCTGTCTTGTCGTGTTTCTTGTTTTCTTCAGGCTGTGCTTTGGTAGGCAGAAGCACCCCTGGGTCCTCCCCCGCCTCAATCCCCTTCGGCCGGAACGGGATGCGGGTGATGTCTGTAACCACCTGCTCTGCACTTGGCGGCATCAACGCCAGAAAGCGGATGGATTTTTCCTGCAGCGACCGCGGTGTGGTCAGGAAGGCCCATTCGGCCTCCAGCACCCGGATCGCCTCACGGTCCTCGTGTATCTGCTGCGCCAGCGCCTCGACAATCTCGGCCTTCTCCTGAACCGCCAGCTTCAGTTGCAACACGGCCGCGCCAGATGCCAGCGCCGTTACAGCCGCACAAATGGTAATCATCCGACGCATCAGCCCCTCCCCCGTTCAGCCACCTGCCTTGCAGGCGCTTCAGTACGAATAGCTTGGCGAAGCCGGGAGGAACGCGCGCGTGGATTAACTTCCAGCTCTGCGTCTCCTGGCTTCGCCGCTCCCTTGTTCTTTTGTTCAAATGTTGGCGCAGCCCCCTGGGCCACCGGCCCCGGACGATGGCGACTACCGCCACTCATGCGGCCACTGCGCTCTGCCATGAAATTCTTGACCATGCGGTCTTCAAGCGAATGGAAAGACACCACAACAAGGCGGCCACCGGACGCCAGAACCTGCTCTGCCCCTTCAAGGCCGCGCGCCAATTCCCCCAACTCGTCGTTCACATGGATACGCAGCGCCTGGAACGTCCGCGTGGCTGGATGCACAGTTTTCTGCCCCTTGCGCTGTGGCGGGCGGCCGATAACCCGCTCGATCATGTCAGCGAGTTGCTTGGTGCGCGTGAAAGGTTCATTGACACGATCTTTTACAATCGCAGCCGCAATACGGCGGGATTTCCGCTCCTCGCCATATTCATAAATAATGTTGGCCAGGCGCTCTTCTTCATATGTATTGACCACATCAGCCGCGCTTTCGCCCGACATGCCCATCCGCATATCAAGGGGCCCATCCCCCATGAAGGAGAACCCACGCTCTGCCTCATCAAGCTGGAAGGAGGACACACCAATATCCAGCATCACGCCATCAACGGCTTCCACGCCTGCAGCGCTCAAGAGCGCGCGCATGTCACCGAAGCAGCCCTCAAGGATATCGAAGCGGTCACCAAACTCGGCCTTGAAGGCATCGGCACGCCTGATGGCATCGGGATCGCGGTCAATGGCGATTACTTTGCAGTTGGCTGCATTCAAAACTGCGCGCGTATAGCCGCCAGCCCCGAAGGTACCATCCACATACACTTCGCCGTCTTTTGGCGCGAGCGCCTCAACAACTTCGTTTAAAAGAACAGGGATATGTCCGGTGTGATGATTAGCTGTGCTGGAGGCGGCAATCATGCCTGCCCCCCGCCGCCGAAGGGCGGCAAATTGGGCGCAGTCTCAGACGCCAGCGCCAACTGTTCTTTTTGGTGCGCCTCATAGGCCGCCGTGTCCCAGATCTGGAACTTGCGGCCAAGCCCTACAAAGGTAGCCGCACCATCAATACCAGCAAATTCGCGGAGTTCGGCGGGCAACATGACACGGCCTTCGGGGTCGAACTGAAGCTGGCTGGCACCGGCAAGAATGGCGGTGGCGACAGACATTTGGTCGGGGTTGAAGGGCCCAAAGTCGCCGTAGAGCCGGTCAGACAGCTGTTCAAGGAAGGACATGTCCGCGCCTTCGATGCACGGGAGGTTAAGCGGACGATACACGACAACACCAGGGAAATGGCCACCGGAGACAGCCGAACGGAAAGGCGCAGGAACGGACACTCGCCCCTTCTTGTCGACCTTGTTTTTAAATGTGGACAGGAAAAATGCCATTGCCCATCGGTCCCCGTTTTCTCCCCCCGCCGCTCGCCGCCAAACGATAGACAGGCATTCGGATCGTCATCCGAACCTATTTGGGATATCATGGGTAAACATGGTTGGTCAATGGGATTGCATGGGAAATGGTGAACTTTCTTGGACACCAAACTCGGCAAAACAAGTTGATAAAATTCATTTAAATCAATGCAATAGACATGTTTGTTTATCTTTTGTTCCAGGTTCAAAACGATTTGGGACGCCCCCTGAAACAAGGAAAGTCGGAAGGCTGAGTTTGATGAAGCGCCTAGTGTCACGCGACAGTAAATCTGTCCGCCGGCGCCGTTAGACTCAAAAGTTGCGCATCCGCGCAACATTCGAAAATCGGCTTCAGGACAAATTCTCAAAAATGGGAAATAATGTTACGCGGCAAATGAGGAAGTATTTTGCGATCTCAAAACACCGTATCGCCAGAGAGTGATATCAACGACAGGGATACTTTCACCCACCATGCTGGAGAGCGCCTCACAAAAGGCGTCGACACACCGAAAACCCTGCTCTTCCGCCAAACGAACCAGATGACGGTCGTTTTTTGCGATTGGATAACCAAGGTTCTTGGCAAGATGTTTTGCTGTTATAGGCCCAAGCATCGGCAACTTTTCAATATAGACTAGTGGCGCCCTGTCAATCTCCGCTCGAACTGCAGAAAACCCAGTAACATCTACCTTTTTCGCAATTTCGAATATTGCCTCAGCTTTACGTCGATTACGGAATACTTCGCAGGCCAATCCAATACAAGTATTGCCTGCATCAACAATTTCTGCCGCGCTTTCCCAATCACAAAACGCCAATGAGTAGCAATCAAAAATTTTTCGGATATGGGCTTCCTTGAATCCAGAGCACAAAATGACCCAAGCAGCCTCCCTCAAAAACGCGGTTTCGTCATAACCACCATCTTCAATTTGACACTGCCAATCACGCTCCCATGAATAACCAGCTGATAAAACTATCTGCCGGGCATGAGCGTAAAAATCTGTCAGGCTATTGTGCGCAATCATTTTGGCCCCCTCCAAACCAAAAAGGCGCATACCTTATTTCCTGGTATGTTGCCACCAAAGTTTTAGCTTTATCACCCAAAGAAAGGTTCCGGGAGAAACATCCAGAGCCCTACTGAGAGCCACCTTTCTTTTGTGATACTGCTTGGTCTTCAAGAAAAGACTTTCTGGGACTTTAGCACATTTGTCAGAAATTACGGCATAGCTCGCATTTACGGCGGCCACCGTATCGCTGTTGATACCGTCCTCCTGATCCAGAAGTGCAAGAATTTCTCGCTTTTGCTGGGATAGGTTATCGACGGTTTGCCCGTGGCTATTCTCTTTACCTTTCCAGTCGACTTTCCAGCTTACTACTGATGCCACAAACACAGTTAATGACAAGCCCCCCAACCACAACTTCACATCGACAAGTCCGCCGACTATTCCTTTAATATCCGCAAAAGCCAAAGCGGAAAGAGATGCGCTCAGAACCAACAGTATTACATCCAGCGTCGATGCCCGGCGAGCATATCGATCCCTCAACCACGCATGCTGAGATATCATTTGATCAATCAGCCCACACAGCTTCTGAAGCTTTTCAACATTATTCATAACTAACGCCCAGAATGTCTTCCCATCGATCCCGCGACTGGAACGCGGAGGCATTCATCATTCGCTTTGATATACGGTTGAGCAAGTGGCTCATCTCCTTCCTCTTAACGCTATTCTGAGCCCCCAAATACTCATCCACATGTACCGACTGCCCCGAACTATCAGTGATCGGTCGAAGTATTGCTTTGCTGGCACGGTCGAAAAAATAAGGCAGCATACTGGATGTGCTGGGTTCACCCTTGTATCGCTTGAATACGTCAACAGCCAACGCCTCCACATGATATCCAGACAAATGCCTAGATGGCGGCAATTCCGCTAGCACCTTTTTTGCGAGCTTGATCGTAGGAATTAGTTTTTGATTCAAGTTGGCATTGTACTTGGACAAGGTTTTGGAAAACTTCCGAAGGTCGATCCCGGACCATCCCTTTCCATCCCAACTGGGAACCCGAAGCTTTGTTCCGTCGCGGACGGCCGGTATTATCTGGAATTCTTTTCCATCAGGCCTAGTAACCGTAACCGCCACAGCACCAACACGAACCTCGCACCCCTCCAACTTTGCATTAATATTCGCGGCAATTCTTGCTAACAAATTCGCTGGGTTACTATCTTTAACGGTCAGATTGCGAAACACGGCCAGGGCATCGATGTCACTAAGCCCTTCAACATAAGTGTTCTTGGATACAGAGCCACCAAATCTCAATCTGATCAACGGGCTATCAATAGCCTCGGAAATAATCCCCCGCAGCTCCTCTCTTATCGCCATATCCCCATCGGCATCTCGGTCATTAATACCCGGCAAAACTTCGTTCAATAGCCGCTGGAGCTCTTCACCAAATCCCTTCGCAAGTTCATCTGTGGTCTGCTCAATCTTCTTCTGAATCTGACTACCGGAATATTCCGAATAGTATCCGCCTCCACCACCACCCATCATACACCTCCAACTCGCGCCATTAGGTCGTCCATGCAATTCCGAAACAGCCCATCATAACCATCGAACACCCCGAAGTCCTCAGCATTTAGAAAACGTCGCATCTGCGACTGCATAGTCATCAGATAATTACAATTTCTCTGGTGTACGTGGGAATTTATCGAAGACTCTATCGTATTCCTGTCTATTTCCAACGCCGCAAAATTGTGCCGGTAAATTGCCAGATGGTTGTGGTATGCATATCGAAGCCAAGTCAGGCCATCAAATATGTCAGCACCCGCCAGAAAATAGAGATGGGAAGAGATCGGGTCTAGGCTACCAAATATGTGAATCGGCTTATCCAAGCCAGCATTGTCGAACAATGCGCGAAATTGGTACACTTTTTCAACGCGTTCATTGATAGAGCGCCCTAATTCCTTTTCCGTAAAGCCGATTATATCAAATTCCGCAAGATCCCCAACATAAGGCGCAATTTGATCTGGCCAAACAAAGCCTGCTCGCTGATCGCCTCTAGAGGCCCTCCTTTCCGCTTTAATTAGTATATCGGAACCAGCGTTAGGAAACTCTTCGAACAATCGCCGGGCTCTATTGATTTGAGCACCAATATTTAGCCTTCTGTTCGGATTGTCGTAACTTACAAGGACCGTAGCCTTTGGAAACTTCCAGTGCCGCAAGGTCTCAAGATGCTGCTCCGGGGTCCAGGTGCGGCTACCTTGGTGGTTGTCCTCCATATTTGCATCACTCAGATCAATTTCTTTCCCAAATTCATAACCGCCGCTATCTACAAAAAGTAACTCCGAGAAATTCCAATTGGTCTTTAGGATATGCTTGTAGTGAAGATCGTAGGCACTTATGAGCGCTTGATCGTTTACGTACTCCCTTGCCCCATCAATAATTTTTTTAATATCGGGGAACCCCCGACTGGAAAAAGATGGAACAATCATGGGAGTACTGAATGGTTGCTCACCAACAATAAAACTACGCCTTGCCGCCCTCACCCAACATCCCCCTATCTTTGCAAGACAGACATTTTCCACACGGCACATCTGCCCCAATTTCACAACTATAGGTTAATTCAATCGGAATATTTTGATGAATGCAATAATTAAATATTTCTGACTTATCCCACTTTAACAATGGCGCCACAAAACTTGTTTTGCCGAGAGAAATTTCCATTATTAGGGATCTTATCTTTATGAAAAAATCCTCACTACAGTCATAATAGCTAACACCACCATGTATTCCCATCACGATTTCATGATACGCAGCCATTGAGTACATGCATGCGATGGAGATCAATGCCATATTACGGGCAGGAATTTCGCCTTGGTTTGGGATCGCAATACCCGCGACATTAACCTTGTGAAGGGTCACTCCCAGGAAGGCTGAAACGTCATTTGCAGCCTTTCTTTCTTGGCCTGCAGACGGTTGGCCATAGTCAACAAATAGGCAAGAAATGTCCCTATTTTGCTTACGCATAAAATCTGCGGACACGAAGGAGTCTACACCTCCGCTTAGGAGAATAAGAGCTTTCCGTTTCATGCCACCCCTTAAACAGAATAAGCTATACAATTAAAAGCTACACCATAAGCCAGTCGACGAATACTACTTTAAAGGCAATGCCTCCGCTTATCGTCCCAAACGACTTTTCTTTGCGCAAGCTCTATTTAGGATGTGCAATTTAGCCAACACATCTTTTTTTTGGCTCTCGTTTTTATGTCCGATAACTTATGCTTATCGATCATAAATGTGGTATATGGATGCATGGCCCAGCCCCCAAAATCGCGGAAATCGGGCAAAAAAGCCCCCTCCTCCAAAAAAGCTTTGGAAAAGCAACAGGCTGGCCTTTTCTCCGCGGCAGACGAAGAAGCCGCCGTCCTGATGGGTTGGTTGCCGGTCCAGAATGCCCTCAAGGCCGAGCTGGATGCCGTTTACGCACGCGCCCAGAAACTCACCAAGATGGCGCGCTCGGAGAACACGCGCCGGGCCTACCGCACTGCCTTCACCCAGTATGAGACCTGGTGTCGCGGCGTCGGGGTCGAGCCGCTTTCGGGCGACCCCGGCACGGTGGCGCTCTATCTCTCTGTCCTGTCGCAAAAGGTGCGCCCCACCACCCTCAAGGCGCGCCTTGCCGCCATATCGGTCGCGCACCGACTGGCCGGCACCAAGCTCGACACTAGTCACGAAGCCATCCGCCTGATCATGCGCGGGGCCGCCCGCGAGAAAGGCCTTGCCCCCGTCCGCCAGGCGCGGCCACTGCATTATTCGATCCTGCCGGCGCTGGTGGATGTATTTGAGGCCACGCCGCTCGGCATCCGGAACAAGGCTCTGGTGCTCCTTGGCTTCGCAGCCGCCCTCAGGCGCAGCGAGATTGCCCATATCGAGCTTAAACACATCAACATAGGCAAAGACGGTCTGACGCTCACCCTGCCCCGCTCCAAGGCCGATCGCCTCGGCCAGGGCGAGACAATTTTTGTGGCGCGCCACCCAACAAAGCGGCTCTGCCCGGTAGCCGCCGTCGAGGACTGGATCGAGCATCGGGGCAAGAAGGCCGGCGCCCTGTTCCTGCGCGCCAACCGGAACGAGACCTTTAGAGACATGGGCATCAGCGAGGTCACCGTCAACAGGGTGGTCAAGGCGGCGATGAAGACGCTAGGGGTGGACGAAAGCGCCTATAGCGGTCACAGCTTGCGCGCTGGCCTCGCCACATCCGCGGCCGACGCTGGCTGCGACCTCAAGGCCATCATGGGCCAGACGCGCCTCAGGAGCGCCCAGCAGGCCATGACCTATGTGCGCGACAGCGAACGGCGGCGCGCTAGTCTAACTGCAACGCTTTTCGCGAAATCCCTATCATCGTATTGAAATGCTCCGGCATCCATACCCGCCTGGTCACGCCAGCATGATACTGCATGCCTTGATGCCTCGGCGCTCCGGCTCCCGCAAAAGCCACAATGGCGGCAAAGAATATTTGTCTACGGAAACCAATATAGGGAATGCCGTCAGGTGCCAGGCGCCAAATCCCCATCGTCTGATCGTGCTGAAATCGTTCTCGAAGCTGCGTGGCCGGTCGCAAAGGAGAGGCGAAAACATAGGGACGGGTCAGAATACCCCGCTCAATCAGCTTATAGATACCGAGCCTGACCCTTCCTATTCCGTCGCTTGCCCACCCACGCAGATCTTCGTTGATCTCAAAAAATACTTCCGAAAGATATTCGAGCAGCAACCACTGGTCTGTATCCGACCGATCAAACCAACTCATGCCCTCCGAGAAGCGAATGAGGGTATCGATGATTTCTTTATTGTCTTTTTGAACAGCCTTGAACTCGCCAAACTTTCTGCGCACCAAATGCTTGAATTTTTTCTGCCCCTTCAAAGACACAGGCAAATCCAGAAGCGGGAAGCGATGACGGCGGCAGCAAGTTTCGAAAACGAGTGACCATTCGCCGCGTCGGTATAGTGGCCTGCCCTGGTCCATATCCTCCAGCCAGCACATCAGGCAGGCGACTTTTCTCAGGTTGTACCGCATCAGGTAATACTTATCCTGCAAGATTTTGGGAAGCTCCTCAGGCTCCAATCCCGTTACCTTGGAGAGCAAGTCTCGAAGTTCTCCTCTAGCACGCCGATCAAAATCCCTTGGAATGGGGCCCCGCCAATTAATCGGCGCGGCGCGTAAGAACTGTAGGACACTAGGAAACTGATGGATTTCTGCCAATCGCTCAAGCCAACTGGTCATGCTCTCGCCTTGCTCCGGCGCAACAATCACCGGTAGGCGACGCCCAGTATCCAGATAGCTCACAGCTTGAATTCCTGGACGTCTTCTAACCTAATCTTTTCGTGGCCCGCCAGAAATTGCCGCCTAGCAATCTCCTTGAAGAAGGTGACGATATTGTCGGTCGTGTTCCCGGCATTTTTTAAAATCATTGCACCCGCTTCGAAGCTAAAAAGTCTCTCATCCGGAGCCTCTCGAAGTGGCATATAGGAAAGCAGCGTGCTGACAAACCGTTGCAAATTTTCGTCATTCTGCCACGGCGACAATGTATATGGTCGAAACCGCGTGCCCAGTTGGTCGTCCGCCAAAAAGAAACTTTCCATACTTTCCACACCAGCTACAGCCACAGGGATTTTGAGCTCATCGGAGAACCACTTGATAAGCTCGAGAACGCGCACCGCTTGATCGCCCGACACTTGGATGATGCGTTGCAGCTCATCAAACAAAAGGAGCTGAGGCCTTAATCCTGACAGGATCGTGGCCGCATGGAGTTGAAGTGCGAAACGCTTCAAACTTGGCACCGGAACATTTAGACGCCTCAGAAGCATCCTGATGACGGAATCTGAACAGGGCTCATTGGGTATTTTCAAAAACACGACCGGCCATACTGTCGTTTTGGTAACTCGATCAAATCTACTAGGATTTCGTCGTTCGTAGAGCTCCAGGATAAAACTCTTCGCCATGCCAGTAGGTGCCAATATCCGCCGACACGGTGGGCGCGTTCGCCCCGCACCGACTGCCTTTAACTGGTCCAGCATCTCCATAAGGTCGTTGACATAGGGCAAATTATAATCTTGATCTTGATCGATAAAGGCCTGCCTCTCCCTGGGGGAACGTGTGGCAATTTCCCGGACTTCATCATTGATCAGATGCCCCATATCGTTCGGTTGCTTCACCATACGCCGCTCCTAGAACGATCTGACACCAGCTTGGCCAGGCATTGCCCCCGAGCTACTGCCGACAGGACGAAGGCTTTTGAAAACTCGACCATCCTCAGCAACAATGGTGATCGCATCGCTATCTTTAACGCCATAAACCTGAACCCTCTGCCCGACCAAATTGCGGAGGCCAGGATGCCGATACCACTTCCCCATCACACGCACGCCCTGACGCATCACAGCTCTCATCCGACTGGCAGCCATCACCGTCCCTCCCGAGGTTCAAAGGGAAGCGGCCGCCCGGCACTAACAGGAAGATTCGGCACCGACTGAGCCGGAGGCAACGATGGCGTGGCGGCCCCATTTTTCCGATGGGATCTGATGCGATCAAACAGCAAGTCTCTTTGCACTGCGAGACCGTCAGCAATGTCTTTCTGTCGCTTCGCCTCTTCTTTCACGGCTAAAGTGGGCATATTGTCGATAGGCGCATCCATGTGGCGACTTTTCCCCGCCCGCCCAATAAGATGCAAATCAAAGGAAGGCGTGATGCCGTCAAGGCAAGCATGCACGATATCTAAATTACCTGGATTATATTTGATTTGGATATGCTGGCCGATAAGTGGCGCCAGCTGGGGATTGCTGTATTGGCGGTTCTGAAATCGAACACCTTGCTTGGTTACCGCCCGCTTCACCGACGGCAAGAAGGCTGACTGGACATGCACCTTGTCTGGCACCAGCCGGGTAGCGACTGGGCGCCTCGCCTGAAGGTCGAGAAATTTTTGAAGCGGGGTCATTTCCCCTAACTTGGAATGGGGAGTGACATGATAGATAAGGATTGTGGTGACAACCCATAACTCGACGTCTTCCAGCGTATAGACGCAGTTTTTTACCGCGTCATACCCCTGCACTTCACGCGTATTGCTGAACGTCGTTCCGGAAAGGCCATGTAGCTCCTGCATGAAGGTGCCAAGCAACCGCTCAATATGGCCGCCATAGTTTACAATTTTCCGGAACTCGACCTGGGCGCCAAGTAGCAGGCAGCCTGCTCTGAATGCATAGCTTTTGAAATCAGCGCCATGATCGCACCCAACCCAAATAGGGACATTGCATATGGGCCAGGGGTCAAGGATGCCAAGCGCCCTAAATTCCTCAAGGTCAATCCCCATAGCCTCAATCAGGGGGCCTTTCGGCAGAACCCCTCGCAACATGGCCAATCCAGCACTGCGCGCAGATGGTGCCTTTAAGCCGATGTAATAGCCGAACACCATCCGGCTAGCGACATCGATCGCCAGCGTGAGCCAGACCCTCTTCTTCCCCATGCCAAAGAGCGTCAGGTCAACGATCAAGTCCATCCTGGTGTGATCGATCTGAATTTGGTCCAACGGCCATGCGACCTCATGATGGTTCGGATAGAGCCGTAAATCCCGCGGCTCCTTGGAGATCATTTTCGCTCTGGCTTTTGCGATCTCGGAGACTTCCCCAATTTTCCGCTGCATGTATCGTAGCGACGGATAT
This sequence comes from Kordiimonas lipolytica, assembly GCF_042651265.1. Taxonomy (GTDB): domain Bacteria; phylum Pseudomonadota; class Alphaproteobacteria; order Sphingomonadales; family Kordiimonadaceae; genus Kordiimonas; species Kordiimonas lipolytica. The sequence continues at coordinate 247,955 of NZ_JBHSCR010000005.1, forward strand.
CTCAGGTTCCGTCGCAAGCATAACCATTTTACCAGTCGATAAGGGCGCTTGGCAGGAATTTTCTCCTTCTTCCTAAGACGCCACTTTATCACCCGCGAAATAATGTCCAGTGTTTCAGACGGAAATTTGGGCTTACGCCCTGGACTGGCCCTGTGGCCGGGCTTGAGGCTATCTGCGACGGGCGCGGTCTGAAAATCCTGTATCCACCTTCGAATGGTCCGCTCGGATTTCCCAAGTAATGCAGCAGCCACTGCAATGTCGGCAACACTCCTGTTTGGATCCATTGCCAAGGGCCGGATAATTCTGACCCGCTCTTGCATAATATGAATTTTGTCTTGGGAGTTAGTCACCCTCGCCTCCTTTTCCTAAATATAGAAAAAGAGAGCATTTACAAATATTTGAGTCCATATTGACAGGAAAAGTTCAATTTATTGAACAACTTATGGCGATGAGGAAGTAGTAACCAGACATACTATATGTAGTAGACTCGAAAATATATACTATTCAATATTTGATGCACAATAATATTTATTATGCACCCATTTATATTAAAATCACATTATAAATAATTATAACTTCTATATTTTAGGATTTTTTTTAGATTTGTGAGATGCACAATCATTTAGCAGCCTAAACCATCAACTACCGCGACTGACCAGACCATAGCTAATCAACGATGCAACTACATCAACATTGTCTTCGGACTCCTTGTTGTCGAGAAATGAAGCCGCAACGCCGACCTATCAACCTTGGGCATCAAGGATCGCTTTGATCGCACCCTGCGCAGCTTTCAACGTCTTCAGGTTCATCGAGGTAATCTCCGCAAAAATCTGCGCTTCGATTGCTCTCTGCTCCGCCGATTTCGATACACCACTCGCATCAGTCCCGTCCCATATGAGATCATCGAGACTGCACTCAAATGCCTGCGCCAAATCGATAAGTGTCAATAGATTCGGAAGGTTCACGCCGCGCTCGATGAGCGAAAGAGTGTATACTGATCGCCCTGATCTGGCAGCCAACTCTTCTTGCGACCAGGTACGCTTTTTTCGCTGAGCGCGAATCCGCAGCCCAATTTCTATCTTTGGATTCTTCATCCTAGTAATTTGCTACTAGGATAGAATTCATAGAATATATAGAGTTACTATTTGACGATAAAAACTAGCATATATATACAATATTTATCACGTCGGTGCATGTGCACAAAAAGTGAAGAGGTAGCCATGTTTGACAACACACCAGAAAAGATCGCCGCCGCGCATGAGTTAGAGCAAAGGCTGATTAATGAAGTATTCGACTATGTCAATGAAGACGACGAGCGCGCGGGTCTTGGCTTAAATGCTGCCTTTCGAGCCTGCATCACTCTGACCAAGGGGTCAACCATGACTGCCCAAACTCGAATGGCTTTCGCGCAACAAGTCTATTTAGAAATGACCAGCGACCTGGCTCTTTCCACTATTCGTGGGCATCAAGGCCAATAAACTCTAAATATCGACAAGCGAACCCTAGTTGGTGTTCTTTGCGAAGCCTCAAAACGGCCCCACGATATGCAACAAGGACTACAGCTATAATGGGCAAATTGCCGTGCCACATTCATTCCAGCCATAAAGTTATAGATTTGACTGAAACTGGACGGGCTTTTGTGGTGGGTGATTTGCATGGCTCATATGACGAATTGCGGCATGAATTAGACCGCGTCGATTTTAACATCCAACAAGATAAGCTCCTCATCCTCGGCGACATCGTAGATCGTGGCAAGCAATGTTATGAATGCGTAGGCTTGCTCGCTGAGCCGTGGTGCTATGCTGTCCTTGGTAATCACGACGAGATGATGGCTAACTCAGTCGCGCCAAGATCTGAAAAGGCATTTTGGCGCGCGAATGGTGGCGGTTGGTTTGATCTCCTCAGCCAAACGAAACAGGAAGAAGTCCAAGCTATTTGCGATCGCTACGTCGAGCGACTCCCCATCAGCATGACCCTCATTCTAGCCGATGGAGCAACCATCGGGCTCATACATGCAGATGCGCCGGCGGATTGGCATGACGCAATGACCGGCAAGCAACCGCGAATGGAAGCACTTTGGGGGCGCAACAGGATCAGGAACCAAAACTGCCGTCGCGTGGCCAATGTTGATCTTGTCCTTGCGGGACACACCTCCAACCGGAACATAGTCAAATTGGGCAATGTCAGATTTTTGGATACCGGATCGGGATTCAAAAACGGCTATCTCACGGTGATTGAAGTTGGCAATTCGCTTGAAGAATTGAACCAAAACATCGAGCGCCAAATTGCCCAAAACGAGGCCAGAGAACGGCCCGACATAATATTTGAGCTGGTTGGCGACTACCCAATGGGCTGACTAATCGGCAACATTCCATCTGCCGAGGCCAAGAGCGAGTACTACGCCCTGCTGGACGAAAGTCCCATATCCGCTTAACCTACACTAATCCGTCTCCGATAATCCCCGAGCGGCTGTGTCAGATTTCAATGACACCCCATTCAAACGGTTCAAGCTCTCCAGGATAGCCACCTTGTCGTGAAACTATCCGGGTTCGGCCTATCGTCACCGCCATTGAATAATGGGTGTGCCCGGCGATCCAAACATCTGGGGATAACACGCCGCTCTCGATTTTCTCCTGCCATCCATTACAAAAATAGGGCGACAAAGCATCCCCTTCATATTGAGGATCACTCATAAAGATAGGTGGAAAATGCGTAACAACAACTGTCGGTCCTTGAAAAGGCACTGCCAGTTCCTTTTCAAGAAATATGCGACTAACCTCATTAAACCCCGCCGTTTCAGCAGGGGTAAGAGAACGCGTTCCGCCGCCCTTGTTGCGGATACTAATCCGCTTGTAATCATTGACCGTGTTATAGGCCTCTTGACGTGCAATCGCCTCATTATCGCCAAGCTTGAAGTCCGTCCACAGAGCGCAGCCCAAAACCCTGACGCCATCGAACACAACAGCGTTGTTCTCTAGGAAATGCACCAAATCTTGCTCTGCTGCCGCAGATTGGCTAGCCTTCAAAAAAGCATGATACTCTTCACCGTAAAGCTCGTGGTTGCCAAGAACAGTTACGACGGGAATATGGAGTTCATCCGCGTAGGACTTGGCATATTCAATGAAAAGAGGTTCATTGTGGAGCCCTCCACGGCCTTTTGCGATATCGCCTGCAAGCACCAACAGGTCAACATCCCTGATAGCCTCCAATGACGGTCGAGCACCACCGAACTCAAAATGCAGATCGCTGCCAAATGCTATCTTCATCTTATTGCCTGACTGACCAATACTCAGAAGGAGAGTAACAGTTGTGGCTTTGGGAACACAAGGACTGCTGTTTGAGCAATAGCAGCCGCAGGCGAACTTGAAAGCTATGCCTCGAGTTGACCCTTTGCAGACAACGGACAAAAATCTCAGGCACAGCAGAAGAATATAACAAATTTTATCTGTTTAGTTTACGCATACTGTCCGTCGTCAGAACACTGTTCCCCTAACCAAAAGCTACGCTGACAATTGATGATATAACGCCTGTAATACTCTCCCCGGCAACAAGGCCAGACGCCGCAGCAATTAGAAATCTGCTACTCCAAGCATGGACATATTTTTGCAAGCAGAACGCTAAAACTGCGCCAAAACTCATTGCAATCGAAATAGACGCAGGAATTACAAACGCCAATCCTATAGCAGGAGCAGCTGGCAAATATTTAACCAGTTTGCGGGGCCCGAATCTTTCAGTCAGTGCCAGCAAGATACCTAATATGCCCCCAACTGCCATAGCAACCTGCGCATGGAAAGGGATCGAACTCATACCCTGCTGCAAAGTCTCAGCAACAATCTTCCAGGTTAAGACGGCCGGGGCCGGCCATTCTTCCGTAATCAACATAGTGGTGGGATCAGGTATAAGGGCTAGATATACAAGGGAGCCAACAATGGCACCCGTGAACACGCCAAAGCATTGTGCAACAATCTGAAACAGCGGATTGGCCCCAATAATTTGACCAGTCTTAAAGTCGTTCAACAAATCGGCACATTGCCCTGCTGTTCCCCCTGCAACATTTGCCGCCGTCAAGTTGGGCACCAGTTGCCCTGGGGCGAGAACACCAATATTTAGCTGAGTGATTTGCCCAATCGCGCCAATAGGTGGGATACCGGTTTCACCTACCACACGCCCGGCGACAACACCAAAAACAAAAGCCATAGGGAGTGCCACTAGAGCCAACCACCAAGCTGTATCAAACAAGACCATTTGCGCCCCGACCACCAAAACACTGGCAATGGCCAAGCCAACATAAACCAGCCTTCCGGGTTTATAGTGGGTGAGGCTGGCACCGTCAGTTTGACCTGCTGTCACGTCTTTTTTAAAAAGAAGGATAGCAAAAGACGTGATCGAAGCAAAAACCATCAACGCCACACCAGGCCACAAGAGCCACTCCACCACCCCAGCAAACCACACTGAATCAGTGGGAAAAGCTTCCACAGGTATCCAGCCTCGGCTGATCGCAAATGGCGCAATCATGCCCCATGCCAGTACAGCACCTGTCAAGAGCGACATACCTATTCTGATACCAATGATAGCGCCGAAACCGACCAACAAGGGTGAAGGGTCCAGGAAAAAGGTTAAGTTCTTTAAGGAAACAAAAGTGCTCTTGCTAGCACCCGCAATTTTCAAAGAAAAACTGGCAGGAAGAGAGATGCGCGGCAGTGAATACCAATATGTATCCACTGATTTTATCAACGAGGCGACAACTGCGGCACCTCCAAGCATATAAACCCTCCTAAGGGCCTCCTTCCCCTTGGCAAAGATATCGGTAATGACCTGTGCCGTCGCCACACCCGCAGGAAAGGGCAAAGGTGAGGAAACCAAGAAAGGTTTTAGCAAAAAAAACGCCACCCATATGCCAAGAAAGCTAACGGAAAACACCCATGCGATGAGCTGGTACCACGGCAGCTCTATTCCACTGACAAGTGCGAGTGCCGGGATAGGAGCGACCAAACCGCCTGAGATAATTGAAGCCGCAGAAGAAGCAGTTGTCTGATTGATGTTGCTTTCGTGAAGCCCCCAAGGCTTGGCCAATGCTGCAGACTGCATGAATTTCCAGAAAGCAAAGCTTAGCAAAGCAGACGTGATGGACATATTGAAAGACCAGCCAATCTTGAGGCCGGAATAAATATTACAGGGCGTTAAAATGGCGCCCAGAACAATGCCTGTTGAAATAGCCCGCGTCGTCAGTTCCCGTCTGGGTGTCGCTGCCTGGCTCATGCTTCACTCGCCATGTAGTGAGCAATTAAAGTTGCAGTAGCTACAAGCGAATCTATGTGGGTACGTTCATAGCCGTGGGTCGATTCTGTTCCGAACGCGATAAGCCCATTCACTAAATCTAAGCCTGCAACTTGGGCAGAATGCGTATCACTTTTGTAAAACGGATAAGAATCAAATTTGTAGGGAATTTCGTTTTCGACACATAGACTTTCAAGCTTGTTTAGTAGTGTACGGTCATAAATTCCACTTGTATCGAGAACACCCAAATTGACGGTGTGTTCACTGGAGTTTTGTCCGACGGCTACAGGGCCAATATCAACAGCCACAAGCTCGCCAACATCGGCATCTGGCGCGTGCGAGCACCCACATCCTGTCTCCTCTGCTACCGTAAAAATAGGATGACATTCTACGGCAAGCGTACGATCTAATTCTCTTACGGCTTTCATCGCTGCCAACAAGCAGGCAACCCCTGCCTTGTCATCCAAATACCGCGAATAAATATAGCCGTTTGGTAGGAACTCTGAATCCGTGTCGAGAGCAACTATATTGCCTACATCCAATCCTAGTTCACGGGCATCTTCAGCTGAATGACAGTCGGCATCCACGCGTAGTTCAATCATATTCCAGTCAACGGGCTGTTTATCAATAGCCTCATTAAATACATGCCCTGCTGACTTTTCCGGAAGAATAGAACCCCGATACTTTTCACTTTGAGAATAGACCGTGACACGTGCGCCTTCAGCAAATCTGGACGACCAGTGCCCCAAAGGCCGTATCTTCAAACGACCATTTGGTTTGATGCCCACAACCATTGCACCCAAGGTATCCAAATGCGCGGAGATGGCACGATCGGGGCTTGTTTGCGCACCATCAAGCGTCGCTACAATTGTCCCTCGGCGTTGTTGTTGCCATTTTACACCAAGACTATCTAGTTCTCGGCGTATATATTCACACATGTCTTCCACCATCCCCACTGGCGAAGGGATAGCCAGCATGGCTCTAAGTTGCGCGACAAGGTAGGTTTGATCAATCTTCATAAAAGCCTCTAACCCAAGAGAACATTGGCGCTTTCAATAAGCGCCAATGTTGGTTTCTTTCACAGTAGTAAGTGGTCTGTTAGAGCTTCATACCCACACCGAAGTAGAAGAAGCGCCCTTGCTGGTCATAGATCACAGCATCATCCCCAAAGGCACGGGTCTCAGGCACACGAGCCAACAGCGGAGGCGCATTGTCGAACACGTTGTTCACGCCAACATAGAAATCGGTCCGGTCATTAAAGGAATACCGAACCTGCAAGTCGGTGTAAAATTCACTACCGGTCCGATTTGGATCGTGAAATTCTTCAGGTTCAGAAAGGTCAAAGACCTGGCTCCCGAAAAAGCGTTCATACAAACTTACCGTCAGGCGGTCATTTCGGTAGGTGGCCCGAAGGTTCGCTATCCATTTCGGATCACCAAGCTCCCCTGCCTCTCTATCCGGCTGTGACTGGCCCTCCTGAGCAAAAAAGTTCAGCTTGTCGAGGTAAGTCGCGGTTAGCGCAAAATCGAGCATACCATCGGTTTTGAACGCTTCATCCAGATGCAAACGGTAGCGCATCTCAAAATCAAAACCAGCGGCTTCAAAAGAAGCAACGTTGATCAGTTGGCTGGATACCGACTGAATGTTCCCATCGTTACCACGACTTACAGATGCACAAAGAGGGTTGTCTATTGAATCGCCATCTACGCAACCATTCAGAAGAACCTGAGCAGGAAAAGCATTTACTGCGTCTTTAATATCGATATTCCAATAGTCTACCGTCAGACTGAGGTCCGGAATAAAGGACGGCGTCACAATAACCCCCAAGGTTAAAGTATCCGCAGTTTCTTCCTGCAAGTTCTCGTTTCCACCAGAGAGGATAGCTGTTGTCACAGCATCCGTGTTGGATTGAAAACCAGGAGCAATACCCAGCGCCGCACAATTGGAAGCCCGAGTTGCGGACCCGGCGTTAATAAAATCAACATCACACGGATCGTTCAAAAAGACGTTGCTTTGCTCAACCGCGGCAAACAGCTCTCCAATATTTGGTGCTCGCACAGCCTGTGAAAGGACAGCACGGAAACGGACATCTGAAACAGGTGTCCAATCAGCACCGATCTTCCATGTGGTTGCGCTACCGATGGTGCTGTAATCTGCGTAACGCACAGCGCCCTCAAGGTTAAACTCCTGAGCGAAGGGAACATTCCTCAAGACTGGCAAACTTGCCTCTGCGAATAGCTCCCAGACATCATAACTACCCACAGTATCTGCCACAGGCGAGATACCGAACAGGTCGCCGCTGTTACGAAGGGCTCCCTCTTCCGTAGAAGAACTTTCATCACGATATTCTGCACCAAATGCGAACCCGACTGGTCCTCCAGGAAGCTCCACAGCTCCCGCAGTATCACCAGTTACAGTAAAGTTGACTACATGCTGCGTTAATTCGCCTTGGGTAAGGAAGTCTACATGGCTGAAGGCCAAGGCTTCCGATGTTGCGGCGTTTGGCCCCAATATATTCAGGGGCACACAACCACCAGAGGCGTCACGACAAACAATATTTCCATCAGCGTCCAAAATGGCATCAATCTGCTGCAGATATCTGCTGTTAATTCGTTCATTGATGAATTCTGTTGTGTTTTCAGATCGGCCATACTGATAGTGAAAAGTATAGTCGAGAGTATCTGACAGACGGCCTTCAATACCTGCATATAATTGGATTGTATCGCGCTGTGACCGTGATTGACGACCGCCATGATCAACATTGGTTCGGGTTACATAAAATCCGTCTAGGCCATCAGCCGCAAGGATATCACTTAGTGCTTCTGGAACATACGGGTTGTCGGCAAGAATAAAAGATCCAGGAATTCCCGTAAAGTCACCAGCAAGTCCGAAAGTGGGTTGTCCATCAGTTTCACTTTCGTTGCGGGCATATTTGGCATCGAAGAAGAACCGCATGTCATCTGAAAGATCATACTTAAAGCCACCTGACAGGATCATCCTTTCAACAGGAACAGCAAGGAGGTCATACGCCGACAAGTCAACGAACCCTCCACCTTGCGAAAGATAGGACAAGACAAGTGTTCCCATGTCTTGGGAAACAATATTGCCGTTTGAATCAAAGGTGAATGGACCACCAAACTCGGAAAATGATTCAAAGTTTGGTCCAACTACTTGCCCACCTGCAGGCGTACCGATGAATCCAGTGTTTTCAAAAAGAATCTGGTCCGCAATGCCGTCTGATGAACTTGTATTATTTGGGTTTGGCGCGAAGCGAAGATTTTCCCTCGCATAGCTTCTATTGCTGGCACGGATTACCGATGACTTATCATAGGTCGCATTTACGTAAATGTTCCCCCGGTCGTCAGCAAAATTTGTCCCTCCAGTTAAAGACAAAGAATAGGTCTCACCGTCTCCTTTATCCGAAACGCCAAAGCGACCATCGACCGCCAAACCTTCAAAGTCGTCCTTCAGGATAAGGTTCACGACACCAGAAACCGCGTCGGCACCATATACCGCGGATGCACCACCGGTGATAACCTCGATACGGTCAACGAGAGCAGATGGAATAGTATTAGTATCAACGGCTGCACTACCTGGTCGGCTTCCCACATGACGCCGCCCGTTGACAAGTACAAGGGTACGGTCAATGCCTAAGCCGCGTAAGTTTAGAAAGTTCGTACCCGCCTCTTGTGCATCATCAGTTGTATTCACATTGCCAGTCGTCTGTGTCGCCCGAATGGCAGGCAATTCATTCAATGTGTCCGCCAGTCGGGTATCACCATTTAGCGCCAAAGCTTCAGAGTCTAATATGGTAACAGGCGTTGGCGTTGTGGTGCCTGAGCGCCGAATACGCGAACCAGTAACAACAATTTCATCAAATTCCGTAACGGCGGGCTCAGCCTCGGTTCTTGTCACACTGGGATTTGCCCGGGCCTCTTTAGCTGCGGGTACCGCGCCGGAAGCTCCTCTGCGCCTAATGACAACTGTTTTGGCGCCTGTAAAAGTCGCCGCGTAATCTGTTTTTTCCAGCAATATGTCCAGTGCCTGTTCCGCCGTGTAGGCTCCACGCAAACTCCCAACCGCCTCCCTCGCGATCATGCCGTCACTAAACAAGTGCTGAATTCCAGTGACATCTGTAAACACCTGCAGCGCCTCTCCCAAATTTTGGGCAGAAATGTCAAATTGATACTTCTCCTGTGATGCAACTTGGGCGGCCATTACCGGACTAGAAACAAGATTTGGGATGGCTAGTAGCGGTATCATGCTGACTGCTGTCAACAGGCTAAAACGGGCAGACTTATTCTTTATCACGGTTTCCTCCATTCGTAACTTTTGCGCTCTGCCACCCGTTAACGAATGGATGCAAAAAACCTGAACCCCAAACTAAAAATTTAATTTCCCCACCTCATCTAGGCGATAAAATGAATGGTCAAATTTGAGATATCCACTTCATTTTGGAGCGGATATCTGAGCCAACTAAAAAATTTCATGGATTTGGGTTCAGGTTTGTTTCGCTGAATCGTTATATGAAAATATGGGTAGAAGTGCGGGTCTGTATGCCGCACACAAAATATGGATCGAACAGCCAGAGCTAGGAATGATTATTTCATTTAAAAAAAGAAATCTGGAAAATCAGGATGACGCTTTGCCTAACGACGCTTCCCCGCAAGCTGTAGTCCAAAGCAAAGAACAGCAGCAGCGTGCCAAGAGCGCTGAGGATCTGATCGCACTGTATAATAGATATCACAAGGCCCTGAAATTGTTTGTCATGACAACTGTCAAATGTGAACAGGTAGCCGAGGAAATTACCCAGGAATCGTATTTGAAGTTCCTGAAAAAGCAGAACGAAAAAGTGATTGCCCACCCCAGAGCCTATTTGTTTCGTACGGCGTCTAATTTGTCCATTGACTTCATCAGACGAGACATCCGGGGTATCTTTGACAAGAAGAGGGATTTTCAGGAAGACGAGATAGAAAGTCCCCATGCCTCGCCTGAAGACCAAGCAATCTTAAACCAAACCAAAGTATCCCTCGAAGCCTCCCTGTTAAAAATGCCCAGAAAAATGAGGCAGGTGTTCTATTATCGGCGTTACGAGGGACATTCGATCCAAGATATTAGCAACAGAATGAACATGTCAGAGCGAATGGTCTATAAACATCTAAGAAATGCTCTACGTCACCTTGCTGTTGACCTGAAGGGGGGAAAACGGTGTTCCGAAGATTAACAAGAAGAAAAAGCCATATTTCAAAGGATGTGGCTGAATTATATATCCGTATGGAAACACGTGAATCTACGGCAGATGACCTACGTCAATTGATGGACTGGGCGGTAGACAACCCGGAAAAACTTGATGAAATGGAGGAACTAAGCAACCTCTATGAAACTATCGGCAATGTGAGACCTGCAGAGGAAATCATTCACGCTCCCGATAGGCCATCTGATCTTTGGAAAACAACAACTCGCCGAATGTGGATTACTTCCCCAATCAGGACATTTGGACTAGTTGCTGCCACATTAGCGCTGTTCATGTTTGGATATTTTCTGGAATTTGCACCTGACAGCCAAAACTATCAAACCGGCATCGGTGAAATACGGAATGTAGCCTTGGAAGACGGCTCTAAAGTACACCTAAATGGCGACTCACTGGTAACCGTTAGTTATCAGAAAGACCAACGATACCTTGTCCTTGATGAAGGAGAAGCCTTCTTCGAGGTTGCTAAAGACAAAGAGCGCGAATTTATCGTGGAAGTAGGTGGTGTTTTGGTTCAAGCCGTGGGAACGGCCTTTAACATTGACTACACAAACAACGACGTGACGGTCAGTGTAACGGAGGGAACTGTAAGAATAGGTGTAGCTGACGAGGCACAACTCCCAACTGACCAAAGAAGCCCAATGCTTTATGCGACTGTTGGAGAGAAGATAGCCATTAGAAAGGCTGTTCCTACTATTCACCGACCTAGCGTCGAAGAAGAAGTGGGTATGAATCAGAGAATTGGGGTCTATATCCTGGAAAAAGAGACAAGTCCCCCCGACCATTTCTCTTCCTGGCGGAGCGGAGTGTTACACCTCAATGGTGAACCTCTCAGCACGACAATTGACCGTATCAATAGGCAATCCCAGAAGCAGATCGCCATTTCAGACGTGAGGCTGAAACCACTGCCAATATACGGTTCTTTCCGACTTGACGATACCGATAGCTTTATCAAAGCCATAGAAGTGCTTTACCCTATTCAGCACATCGAAACCGACAAAGGCTACGTCTTAACCTACAAGAAAAATAAGTAATATGTACTAACCTCACAGGTGCGTCAGGACAGCTATCTGAATAGCCCCTAGTTTCTTAGACACCTTGGGCTTTCCAATTTTGCTGCTGTTCGAACTCGACGGGTGACAGCATCCCGTTGTTACCATGCTTGCGTTTTGGGTTGTAGAAAAACTCGATATAGTCAAACACGTCCTGCCGAGCCTCTGTGCGGTCCCGATACGTCCTTCGCCTGATCCGTTCTCGCTTGAGGAGTTGGAAAAAGCTTTCGGCGACAGCATTATCGTGACAGTTCCCCCGCCGGCTCATGCTGGCTTCCAGATTGTGGGTCTGCAGGAACTTCTGCCACTCATGGCTGGTAAACTGGCTGCCCTGATCTGAATGGATGATGACCTTCGACCTTGGCTTGCGCCGCCAGACAGCCATCAGAAGCGCGCTCAGAACCAGATCCATATGCATGCGGGACTGCATCGACCAACCGACGACGCGCCGGGAATAGAGATCAATCACGACAGCTAGATACAGAAAGCCCTCATGGGTCTTGATATAGGTGATATCCGTCACCCAAGCTTTGTCAGGCTGTGCTACGTCAAACTGTTGCTGCAATTGATTGGGGGCCACAATGGCGGGCGCCCCACCATAGCTGCCGGGTCGGCGACGATAGCCAACCTGCGCCTGGATACCAGCCAGACGGGTCAACCGCCATACCCGGTTCGGTGAACAGGTCTCGCCGATTGACCGCAGGTCATCATGAATCTTGCGGTAGCCATAGACACAGCCGCTTTCCAACCAGGCCTGTTTGATCAATCCGGTCAGCCGTCTGTCATCCTTCGTCCGGTCACTCAAGGGCGACCGCAGCCAGGCATAGAAGCCGCTATGATGCACCAGCAGCACGCGGCACATCACGCACACCCGGAACAGGCCCCGGTGCGCTTTGATAAAGGCGTACTTTACTTGGCTTCTCTTGCGAAGTACGCCGTGGCCTTTTTTAGGATGTCCCGTTCCTCGGTAACCCGGGCTAGTTCCGCCTTCAAGCGACGTATCTCGGCCGTCTCCGCAGCCTCCTGTCTGATCTGTCGCTCCGGCTTGTGATAGCGCTTCTTCCAATCGTAAAGCGACTTGGTGCTGATCCCCAGCCGCGTCGCAACCTCAAGCACCGAATAGCCTCGATCAACCACCTGCGCGACTGCGTCACGCTTGAACTCTTCCGTATAACGAACACCTGATGACATACTTGAACTCCTTGCTTCATTTTTACCAAGCAAGGTGTCTAGAAATCTAGGGGCTATTCAATCTTATTTCTCGCCTACTACTTTTTTGGGGAAACTTACCTTCCGCGATTTAAAACACAGTATCAGGCAGCGAGCTTGGCCTAGGCGCTCGCTATTAATATCACTGCATTTCGCGAGTAGTGTCCTCAAAAGTCGGTGTTTCAGAAGCCGTTATAGAGGGGGACGAAGAAGGAAGTCACACGACCAGACTGACAATTTAATTGCCCGGCCGAAAGCTGGCACCTTCGAAGTAGAGTACAACCAAAGCTAAACTTCAACCCGCGCTACTGTCCGCAGTTTCTTGGCATGCGTCCTCTGAAAAAGAGGGCGCCTCCGGATGCTTCCGGAAACGCCCTAGGCCCCAATTACTTGGATGGGAAATCTATTGTTTAGAGGGGAAGAGGCCCGCCTACTTCAAGGGGAGGAAAGGCGGGCCTTTACTCGGGACTTAGAAGTCGTAGCCGATGCTGAATTTCACCGAACGGCCCAGGATGGGGCGACCGTTTGGTGCAGCAGGGTTACGGGGGTCACCTTCCGTGATACCATGGCTGTTATTCAAGTTATCAGCATGGATCTGGAAGAAGAGACCTGAGGGGGTATTTACGAGCAATCCAGCATCGATTTTCTCATAGCCAGCAAGTTCAACTGTATTGCCGCGATCACCGTACCGGTCACCTACCACTTGCAGGGCTCCATAGAGAGTAGCTGTCATGTCACCAAGTTCGAATTCGTAACTTGGGCTGATACGGAACTGGTATTTCGGTTGCCGATGCACGCGGTTGCCAATGTCACTCGTGGTTGTCGAGTCAGTAATTTCTGCATCCTGCAACGTGATGATAAAGGCGAGATCGAATGCATTGTAAGTATAGCGTCCGTCAAGCTCGACGCCAAGCGAACGCGTTTTGAAAGCTGCAGCAGAAACTACACTGCCAACAGTGCTCGAGAAGCTGTCGTTCTTGTTGTAAAAGGCAGTAGCAAACAACCCGAAGTGGTCTCCCGAATATTTCACGCCGCCTTCAAGCTGCTTGATGCCATTCACATTGAGCCTGCTTTCCCGCACACCGTCAAAGTTGGGGAACAGAGAGCCTTTCGAATAGCGAGCGAATACACCAAGATCGTCATTGATGTCATAGTTCACGGCAGCCGTGTAGGAAAAGGCATTGTCCTTGAGGTTGGTTGACATATCGCGCACACCGTCAGGGTAACCTGGGCCACTATCAAGGACATAATCAATATCGAGCCATTCCTCGCGTAGGCCGAAATCGACGCGAAGGTCAGGCGTAGCTTGCCAGCTGTCGGCGAAGTAGAGCGCGTCAGCGGAGGCGTCGCCGGCAGAGCTGATGCCGTATGCCCAGCAACCTGAACCTGAACCAGCGGCTTGCAAATCAGCACAAGCAATGCTGTCCTCGAGAAAATCGCCATTTGCCACGTTGTGAACTGGCGTAAAGTTACCGAGTGTCCAGAAATCGTCTGAAGACCATGTAGCCTTGTAATAACCGACGGTCACCTCATGATCGCCAAATTCTTTCGAAAGGCTAAGGTCATTGGTGAAGGACTCCAGATCTTTCTGGACAACCCAGTGGCCATAGTTTTGGATATAGTCGCTATCGGACAAAGCCTCACCGCCCAGTGTAGACACAGAGGCCAGCCCAAGAGCTGACACCTGGATTGGGCTACCATCCGGCACAAGGCCATATGTATCAGCGTTACCCTTAGTGTAGGACATGTTGTTACGGACGGCGAAGCCATCACCCAGATCAAAGTCAATATTCAGACCAGAGACGCTACCGTCCCAGCCGCGCCCACCAGCAAAGTCGAAGGTTTCGGTATCGCCGTTACTATTCACCTGCAGGGTGCGGAAGCGCGTGGCATTCCCAAGTTGCGAGAAATCGCCCAAGTCATTCCCAGTGAACAGCGCCATCGGTAGGTACCATTGGCCATGGTCATCGGTCACCCGAGTCCAGGCGTTGATCTCGCCATTCTCAAGAATCTTGGTCAGTTGCAGGGTTACCTGCTTTCCTTTTTCAGAGTTAAATTCGGCGTCGCGCACACCCGGGGATGACTGAACATAACCGCCGACCATATAATAAAGCTCATTGCCAAGAGGGCCGGACATTACCGCATCAACGCGCTGCAGGTCATAGTCAGAGGTGGTGTATTTGACGCGACCCTCGGTCTCATCGCCACCTTTCTTCAGATTGAAGTTCAGCGTTACACCGGGCTCACCGTTCGAGAAGACGGCGTTCGGGCCACCACGCAGTGCCTCTGCGCTGGCGATGGTTTCATCGATCCGGAAAATCGAGCTCTGCTCAAAGAAAGACAAAGACTCTGTTCCGTAGATTGGCGAGCCGTTGATGGACATGGTCACAAAAGGGGCATCACCTCCACCTGGCAGGCCGCGCACGTCAATATTCGCACCAGCCACACCGCCGGAGCTTTCAGCCCACACACCGGGTACGAGCGTGAACAACTCCGCCGTACTTTTGGTGCCGGCTAGACCGATCGCATCCTCGTTCATTGTCGTAATGGCGAAACTGGCATCCTGCTTAGCAACGCCGGCGCCGCCTGGTGTTCCCAGAACTACGATCTCTTCAAATGCCATGTTGTCAGTTTCAGTATCGGCGCTGGTATCTTGTGCTGAAACGGCTGTTGCCGAAAAAGCGATAAATGTCGCCAGGGCGGTACTGGATTTTAGGTGGTTCAGTGTAAAACGCATGTGTTTGGCCCTCCCACACTTCACAAAAATGTATGCTTTTAAGCGATGCTCAACAAGCCGGCTTCCACCCCGACTGTGTGGCGGCTGTAGTCGCACACACGTGTCTGCACTCACATCAAAGCGGTGAATGGATTCGTTTCTACGCTGCTTTGCAATCGTTTGCAATACAAAATTTCAATCGATTGCATAATTTTGTAATATAACTCGACAAAGCTATGTTGACGCATGTAGTAAAACTAAATGGAAAAAAACAAAAATCTAACGATGGCGGATATCGCCAAGCTTGCCGGTGTATCCGAAGCGACCGTGTCGCGCGCACTCAGGAATAGTCCGCTGATCAATAAGGACACTCGGGCAAAGGTGCAGCGCATCGCGCGCGAGAACAACTATGAAATCAATGCTGCAGCGCGCAACTTCCGCACCAAGAAAACACACACGCTGGCGGTTGTGCTACTGGTTGATAGAGAATGGGGTCACGACCTGTCGAACGCCTTCATGATGGTTCTTCTGGGCAGTATCGCGGATGAAGCCGCACATCACGGATACGATCTTCTGCTGTCAACCAATCAGCAGGACATAGCTGATTTGAATACTTACTTTCTCGAATCGAAGCGCGCCGATGGCCTAATTATTATTGGCCAAGGCCGCAACGACCCGCGACTCGACCGATTGGCAGACGCCAAAGCTCCCTTCATTGTCTGGGGTGCCGAGATAGCAGGCCACAATTACTTCACCGTGGGCAGCGACAACCGGAAGGGCGGTTATGACGCCACCAGCCTCCTCGTACAGAATGGTCGCCGCCATATCGCCTTTATGGGTGATGTTCGTCATCCGGAGATGGAGCAACGCTGGGAGGGTTACAAGAAGGCACATGATGAAGCAGACCTTCCTCTTGACGATGCGCTTGTGGTGCCAACAGACTTTTCTCAATCAGACGGCTACAGAAAAGCGGAATCCTTAACCAGTAATGGAAGGCCGGTGTGCGACGCAGTGTTCTGCGTCAGCGACAATATCGCGCTCGGTGTACTAAAGCGTTTTGCAGAATTAGGTATCCAGGTACCCAATGACGTTGCCCTAGTGGGATTTGACGACAATCCACCTGCCCTTTTCAGCATGCCGGGGCTGACGTCCATCAGGCAGAATGTACGCGAGGGCGGACGCTTGCTAGTGCAGAACCTGATCAAAATACTTGACGGCCAGGTAGTCGAGCATGTGGCTATGCCCACGGAACTCGTAATTCGCGACACATGCGGGTCAGGCTAACGCCCGGCGTCCCCACCTTTAGAATATTGAAAACACCTGCTCCGGCAGGCCCTCGGGCGTCGGTAGCACAATATCGGCTTCAGTGAGGACTGCTGCGTCACCAATGCCCGCAGCATACATGCCTGCGCTCTTGATGGCCGTGATGCCAGCGACAGCATCTTCCACGCCCACGCACTGACTGGCGGACAGGCCGAAGGCTTTGGCTACATCAAGGAAGATGTCGGGCGCGGGTTTGCCGTTCGGGATGGCACCGGCGTCGGCAACATAGTCGAACTGTTCGGTGATCTTTAGTCCTGCCAACACCTGTGGCGCATTTCGACTAGCGGAGGCCAACCCGACCAGCCAGCCATGTGACTTCAGCCATGCGAAAGCGTCCAGTATGCCGGGCAGCAGATCTGTAGGCGAAATGCCCGTGATCAGGTCCTGGTAGTCTTTATTTTTCTGGTGGGCAAGGCTGGCGAGCTCGTCATCCGAGACCGTGCGCGCACCTTTGTCGAGGATATAGGCGAGCGATTCCATCCGTCCCACGCCTTTGAGACGGTGATTGTCCTCTTCGTCGAAAGGAATATTCAACGACTGTGCCAGGCGCCGCCAGGCCAGAAAATGATAATGCGCCGTGTCGGTGATCACGCCGTCCAGGTCAAAGATGCAGGCTTTCTGTGCCATGTGGATACTCCAAACAAAACTCATGCATTAGGCAGGGCGATATTGTCGCCGCCCCGCAAGGTGACGGTGTTGCCATAGTGGGTGAAGCGAAGCTCGGCGGCACCCTCATTGTCAAATCGGGTCTCATCCTCGGTGACCAGAACTTTTAGTGTGGTACCTGCAGCCTGCACCTTGAAGGCATAGTGGTACCAGCCATCGGGCAGATAGGGTTGGAACGAGAGGTTCCCGCCCACGAACCGCATGCCGGCAAATCCATAGGTCAGCCCCATCCAGGACCCCGCCATGCAGGCCATATGGTTGCCATAGTGGGTGTTGCCGTGACGGTTCTCCAGGTCCATGCGGTAGGTCTCTTCAAAGAAAGCATAGGCCTTTTTGCGGTCACCGCTTTCCGCGTGTGCCACAGCATGCATACAGGCAGACAGCGTACTGTCATGTGTGGTGCGCGGCCCATAATAGGCCAAGTTGCGACGCTTATCAGACTCGTTGAAAAGGTGTGGCAGCAAGACCTGCGCCAGCACCACGTCCGGCTGCTTCAAAACCTGATGGCGGTAAATCACCAGCGGATGATAATGCAGCAGCAGGGGGTATTTCTCGGTGGGTGTTCCGTCAAAATCCCATTCGGGGCGGTTGAGGAAGCCGTCACATTGTTCATGAATGCCCAGGGTCTCGTCATAGGGCAGATACATGGCGTCAGCCGCACGCAACCAGGCTTGAACTTCAGTCTGTGTGAGACCAATGGACTTGCAAAGGGCCTTGTAGGTATCTGGCGTTTCTTGCGCCATGTGTCCCGCAAGTTCGGCAGCTTCGCGCAAGTGATGTTGGGCCATCATGTTGGTATATAGATTGTTGTCTACCATGGCGGTATATTCATCCGGCCCTGTAACCTCATGGATGCAGAAGGCGTCGCCCTTGTGGGCGCTGAAGTGCCCAAGGCCCATCCAAAGCCGAGCGGTTTCAAACAAAAGCTCGGCACCGCCCTCAAGCCACAAGTCACTATCGCCGGTTGCCAGCACATATTGGATGGCGGCATAGGCGATGGCGGCATTGATGTGATATTGCGCTGTGCCCGCCGGGAAGAAGCTTGAGCATTCCTCCCCCCCGATGGTGCGCCAGGGGAACAGAGCACCGCTTTTGTGCCCCATCTCACGGGCGCGGGTGCGGGCGGCATCAAGTGTGCCGATACGATATTCAATCAGCGAGCGGGCGACAGCGGGGTCGGTAAACACAAAGAAAGGCACAGCATAAATCTCAGTGTCCCAGAAATAGTGGCCATCATACCCGGGGCCAGTCAGCCCCTTGGCACCCAAGGCCCGCTTGCCGTCTTTGCCAACGCTGGTGAACAAATGATACTGGCCGAACCGGATGCCCTGCTCGACCGGGTCATCGGAGTCCACCGAGATGTCAGCGCCACTCCAGAAGCTGTCAAAACAGGTCTTGTGCGCCCGGTAAAGTGTGTCGAAGCCGGTGCTTGCCCAGTTGGTCAAATTGGCAATTAGTCGCTGGGTGTTGCTTTCCTTTGAGGCCTTGTCAAAGTCACCATAACCAACAAACTTGATCACGCGGAGCGACTGGCCGGGGGACAGCACACCTTCAAGGCACGTTGCCCAACTATCTTCGCGCCAGCTTTTCGATTCAAGGATTTCGGCATCGCTTTCGATATTCAGTTGATATGCTGAGGCAACGACGTGCTCGCTGTCGCGCACATCATGAAGGACGAGCGTCGTACCCGCCTTCTTGTCAGCAACAGGATTGTCGAGACACGCTCCTACAGACAGGGCGCCGGCGCGCGGATCAAAGCCCTCACGCGCGCCACCATAGTTGGCTCCGACGCCCGTGGTCAGCGAGACAGGCCCTACAAAGTCGACAGAATTGACCTGATAGTCAATGACCATCAGCCCAGGTTCAGCCATCGATACAAAACGACGACAGTTGATCTTCAGCATACCATTCGGCGTCACCCAGCGGCTAGTGCGGGTCAGCATTCCGTCGCGCATATCAAGGACGCGCATCTGGCCGTCAAGTTCACTGTCGCCCTGAACAAATGTCTCGCCGCCGGCAGTCAGGGTCACTCGCTTGGCGTCGGGCACTAGGATCATCTTGTTGTTGTGGCTGGCGAAACCAAACGCGGATTCGTCATAGTGGATAGGTTCCCTGAGGTAGACACCGTTCAGATAAGTGCCCTCGATCGAATGGGTGCCGGGTGCCACAGGTTCTTCAAAGGTGCCACGGGTGCCCAGATAGCCATTGGCCTGGGCCATAAGAGTTTCACTGACAGCCTGGGTGCTGGGCGTGAAACCGCTCTCCATCAGCCGCCAGTCATCCGGCAGAAACGTTGGCGCATTCGGTTTATTGAGGCGCTTCAAATTCACAATACTCCAATCCTTTACTACGGCATCCCTTTTGCATTCTTCCGCTACGAACCGTGAGGCGGAAGAAGAGGCGCACTACAATAACAAGCTTGCAATCGATTGCAAGCTTGTTATTGTAGTGCGCATGTCAAAAAACCATGCAAGAGAAATACAGGAGAGTTCCGTGGGAGGTTTCACGCATAACTGGCGAATCAAGTTTGCTCTGTTTCTGGTTTATTTTGTTTTCGCCATTCTGTTGAACAGCGTTGGGACCGTAATCCTCCAAGTTCAGGAATCGTTTGGCGTTTCCAAGGTTGGTGCCAGCATTCTTGAAGGCTTCAAGGATCTGCCGATCGCGATCGTCTCCTTTCTGGTTGCATCCTTCCTGCCGCGCTTCGGTTTCCGCAACTCGATGATGACGGGGCTTGGTATCGTAACGCTGGCATGCCTCGCTATGCCGCTGGTGCCTGCATTCCTGACCACCAAGATTCTGTTCCTGTCTGTGGGCGTGTCGTTCGCCCTCGTGAAAGTGTCGGTCTACTCCTCCGTCGGGCTGATCACCTATAGCCGGAAGGAACACGCCAGTTTCATGAATACGCTTGAGGGCATGTTCATGGTCGGCGTCCTGGTGGGCTACGCCTTGTTCAGTTCTTTCGTCGATGATGCAGCGCCTGGCTCGCCTGTTTGGCTTGATGTCTACTGGTGGCTAGCCGGTCTGACGGCGCTTAGCATTCTGTTTATTCACCTGACGCCGTTTGATGAAAGCGGCGCGCACCATGAGGGCAGCACGCTTGCGCAGGATTTCATGGATATGCTACGGCTCGTGATCCGCCCCATTGGCTATATCTTCGTTATGTCGGCTTTCCTTTATGTGTTGATCGAACAGGGTATCGGCACATGGCTGCCAACCTTCAACCGAGAGGTACTGCACCTGCCGTCCAGCATGAGCATTCAGGCCACCAGCATCTTTGCCGCAAGCCTTGCGCTTGGGCGGTTTTCCGCAGGGGCCCTGATGGCGCGGTTTGACTGGTACCCGGTTCTGAATGTCTGTGTCCTGGCCGTGGGTGCGCTGGTTCTAATCAGCTTGCCAATGGCAGAAGGTGTCGTCCCCAACGTGGATGTCACCTGGTTTGACGCGCCACCGGCCACCTATATCTTTCCGCTGATCGGGCTTTTTCTGGCGCCGATATATCCGGCGATCAATTCGGCCGTACTGACAGCGCTTCCGACGTACCAGCACTCTGAAATGACTGGGTTGATTGTCATCTTTTCCGCTTTGGGCGGCACGACCGGATCCCTGATCACGGGAGCTGTTTTCGAAGCAGTAGGCGGGACCCAGGCTTTTTACCTGTCCCTCGTTCCAATGACGCTGCTTTTGATCACGCTTTTTCTGTTCCGTAAAAGCACCACTACAATCATTGAAGCCCACTAGAATGAGCTGCAATCGGATTTAAGGACGAAATTTTCATGATAAGAATACCTCAGCATTTATCCGCAGCATTTTTTGCACTTGCTTTATCTCAGGCCGGGTTGGCTTGCGTTGCCGATCCTGCAATGGCGGAACAGCCTCTATCGCCATCCAGCCAGCCCCAAGAGGCACCACTACATTTTTCCGTTACCGAGGGCAAAATCTACAACGAGTTCTATCGCTCCGGCTCATCGGCAGCGCATACAGTGCTGACATCTGGCACAAAACCACGGCTGATTGTCGCGTTTCCTGCCGGAAATAGTGGCGTAAGCCTATGGTTCGATGAACAGCAGCAGGCGGCAAACTGGCGTCCGCTAGAGTTTATTTCGCCAATAAGCAAAGAAACGCCTGCGGGACCTCTATATGGCATCGAAGCCACAGTTACGGCTCAAGCCTCCTCCCTGACCATAAATCGTGCTGTCCTAGGCAATATCCGAGCCATTCGCACATATATGCATGAGGCCACGGTTGACTCTCGATTGACCCCTTCAGTGAAGCAGCAAGCTAACGATATTGTTTGGTCTCGTGAACGGCTGGACGGCTTGGGCGGATATGCACTATCTCTTAAGATGCTTTCGGGTTCAATTAGCCATGCAGACGACGGTCGGATTACATTAATTGCAGGCAAAGATTCTCTGATCCGATTTCAGATGCAGGCACTCACCGGCGATACCCCTCTCACACCCATTGCGCCTGGGGAACTGCTGAACGCTACAGCCGCAGACGATCCCTTGTCCCGCAACATACTTGCGTTTCTCACATATAAGGAGAAAATGCTCGCAGGTTCCTGGCGGTTCAACACATACTTTGGTCGAGACACTCTTCTGTCTACATCCCTTCTAATGCCGACGCTCAAGCCCCAAGGAATAGACGCCGCCATTATCTCGGTCCTCAACCGGCTGGCGCCAAATGGGCAAGTGGCACACGAAGAAGAGATCGCAGAATTTGCTGTCATGCGACACATGGACGAAACAGGTCATGCCGCTGCAGATCCTGTCTATGATTATGCCATGATCGACGAGGGCTACTTGCTCGCCCCTATGTTGGCCAAGTATATGGCTATGGGGGAACATCAGGCTGCTCATCTAAAAGAACTTCTAATCCAAAAATCTCCAAGTGGAGCAACTTTTAGCGACCTTTTTGCGCGCAACGTGGAATATGTATTAAACCACGCCCAGCCTTTTGTGAATGATCCTGTTTTCGAGAATTTGATTCGGATCAAGGATGGCTCCCGAGTTGGCGAATGGCGCGACAGTCAAGAAGGCCTTGGGAATGGCCGCTACCCATATAATGTAAACGCTGTACTAGTTCCTGCAGCGTTGGAGGCTATAGCTGACCTGGCTCGCGCTAATCTCATTGCTGACGAAGGCTTGGCAGAAAGAGCCGCAGTCATGGCCCAAGTTTGGACCGATCATGCGCCAGCGTTGTTTGAAGTTTCACTGCAGCCTTCTACAGCACAGGCCAAAATCGATGAATATGCCAAAGAAAACGGCATACCCTCAATCGCAGCAAAATCGATGTCTGAAGGACTGGTACAATTCCCAGCCCTATCTTTAGACACCAACGGTGAACCGGTTTCCGTAGTTCACTCAGATCCGGCATTCCTCCTATTTTTCAGTGATCCCGAAATTGACCAACTTGAAAAAGTCATTTTTCAAATACGGCAACCGTTTCCTGCCGGGCTTATGACCCCTGTCGGCATGCTGGTATCTAACCCGGCTTTTGCAGATGCGGAAGTGCAATCGATCTTCACTAAGGGCCACTATCACGGGCCAGTAGTATGGCCATGGCAACAAGCCATGATGGCTGCTGGACTAGACCGCCAGATCAACCGTAAGGACTTGCCAAAATCGACACGCGACCAACTACTTGGCTTCCAAAAAGAACTGTGGACAGCTATCCAAAATGGCCATCCTGTTAAAACTGCTGAACTGTGGTCCTGGAACTACGAAGGCGGCACCTTCCATCCAGCACCCTACGGCCAAGGACAAGCGCACTTGACTGAGTCAAACGCTGCGCAACTCTGGAGTACCGTGTTCCTTGCCATATCGCCACCTAGATAGAATTGGCTCCCATTAACGCCATAGAGCCCCCTTGTTTTTTGGTGGCCGGTTGTGAACCATTGGACACAGGGGTTCGCCTTAACGAAATGTAGTGATCAATAGTTCTGATGATCCGAGCACGGTATCGAGGAACAAAGGAACAGATAGCGTTTGCGGCAGGTGCCCCACTATGCGGCGCCGCGACCTGTCGACACCGGATTGAACGTCTTGTGGCCAGTATGTACATTTCCAAGATGATGCCCCGTGTCTAGGTTTCACACGACAAGCGTTTAAAATTGGCCCCTTCGTTTCGATTGAGGTCCATGGAATCTTTCAACTTGGCAAACAGCCTTAATCGAAAAACAGATTGGAATTTGTGGTGATCGTTATTCAAATTGAACCAGCCCGCCAGGATGATGTCCTAGAACTCATAGCTGCATCTGACGCTTACATGGCAAGCCTGTATCCAGCAGAGAGCAATCATATGATAGATATTGATGAGCTGGAGCGCGCTGACTTTCGCCTCTTTGTTGCGCGGGACAATGGCAAGCTGGTGGGTTGCGGCGGCTGGAAGAAGACCGGCCAAGACACTGCAGAGATTAAGCGAATGTTCGTGTCTCCGTCCGCTAGGGGATCAGGAATTGGCAGGCGCCTACTTCATGCAATCGAAGCTGACGCACTCGCGGCAGGCATTCAATTGATTCAGTTGGAGACTGGAGTGAGCCAGCCAGAGGCGCTCGGACTATATCGGCGTCAGGGCTATCATGAGCGGGAGGCATTTCCTCCCTATGCCGCAGATCCACTTTCGGTGTTCATGGAACGACAATTGAGCGACGGAAAGCCGAATAACCCATAGGATGCCGTTCAGTTACTCACTATAATCCGGCAGTCCATGCGGTTGATCCAAACATCAAAAGCCCAGTTTTAAATCGAGCTATGCTTTCTGGAAATTCAGGAGTTCTTACTGCGCAGACAGTTTCTACCTAGCTTGGATGACAAGACTTCCAGACACGGTCTCACAGATTTCCTGGGTGGGCCACTCTTGGGAACAATCCACGCCGCAAGGATCTGCTTTGCGGTTATCCCAGTCAATAGGGTCCTGCAATCGATCTTTATTTGGTCCACAATGAATCTGGACTGCTTTTGGCGATGGGCCGACATTCAGCTCACCAGAGCTAGAGGTCCGCTTCCCCTGCCCTTGCGGACACGCTAACATCTCCGAAATGCGTGAACGACACTAATTTTGTCCGATTTTTTCAGGACAGAATTAATGTCGTTTTTCCACCAAGTGCAGTTGCTCCAAATTGATCGAATATGTATCGGAATTGGCGCGGCTACATCATCTGGTAGGTTTTTGGGACATAATTACTGTCGCGTGACAGCGGCCCATGCTGAACCAGCCCGGAACCATCAAGGCCATCGCACCGGGCAACAAAAAAGGAGCCCGCAGGCTCCTTCATCCGGTCCGACTATATGCATCGCCTACTGATCAGGCGCACAGTGCCAGCAGGTCTCGGCCCCACCAATGGGGCTTCCCGGCGGAATGGTTGGCGCCACAGGCTGACTTACCGCAGGGGTACGCGCACGAGCCAGTGCATCATCGATCCGCGCCACTAGGCCGTCACTGAAGGCCGGAGCCGCACGGCGGGCACGGGAGACCTGCCTCTTCAAACCCATCAGCGCGGCGCGGCTTGCCTGCCGCACCCCGACCGCAATATCCGGACCAAGTGTCAGGGTGATCAGCCGCTCGGCATATTGGCCAACAACCAGCTGCCGGAGCGCTTCTGAGCGGGCATCGGAGCGATGCTTGCCCAACATATCCCCGGTGATGTCTGCCATCACCTGCTCAAGCGCGGGATAGTCTGCCAACAGCCCCTGCTGATGCAGGCGTGCCAATCGCCGGGGCGCCAGAAGCGCGTCGAAGCTGAGATCCACCGCCACGGATGCCGCGCCCATCAGGTCGAACATTGGCCGGGTCGCGGACGTGAAAGTTTCGCGGCCAAACTGCGGATCGCCCTCGCCGTATCCAAGGGGCGACAGGGCAAGCAAAACCGGCTCAGTCACATCAAGCGTTTCCGGGGACAGTGTATCCAGAAGCGCATCGATCGCCGCCTGCTGGCGATCCCAAGACACGCGCACTGGAAGCGCTCGCCCATCGCCTTCAGCGCGGTAAGCGAAATCGGCCCCACCAATAAGCTTCGCCGCTGCCTGCAGCTGATAGCGGTGGTAGAGGTAGAGCGGCACGAATTTGGTTTGAAGCGCTGTCGCATCTTCACCCGGTCGCAGATTGCCGTCACCGAAGCGGTCCAGCGCGATACGGCGAACAGTCATGGTGTTCGCGAGGCTTTCAAGCGCATCTTCACCTGTGTCCCACAAGGCACCACGAATATTGCCTGTGCCAACAGAGCGGGAATCTGGATCAGTGACATAAATCAGCCCCGCTTTATCGGCTTCAGCCACAAGGGCCGCCTGCGCTGCCTGGTCATCCTGATTGCCGTAATCGCCATACAGGAAATTCACGGTCCATTTGTCCCAAGCGCCGATGCCCACGCCGTAGGCATTTGAAAAATCGAGCGTCCCATCAGGGTTGGCGCGAACATCAGGTGCAGGATAATCCATAACGCTGGCCCGACCGCCATAGGTGCTGGCTGCCATATTGTGGGCAAAGCCAAGGGCATGGCCGACTTCATGGGCCGCCAACTGGCGAATACGCGCGAGTGCAATCTGCACAGGATCGTCAGCCACACCTGTGCCGGTTTTTCCGGCTCCCGCGAGCGCTTCAAAAATCTTGATATCCTGGCGCACACGCAAGGAGCCCAGCAGCACAACACCGCGCAGGATTTCGCCGGTACGCGGGTCAGATAATGCCGCACCATAGGACCAACCGCGCGTGGCCCGGTGTACCCAGTTCACCACATTATAGCGCGCATCCAGCGGGTGCACGCCTTCGGGCAATATCTCCACCCTGTAGCCACCGGGGAAGCCAGCGGCCGCGAATGCATCGGCCCACCAGCTTGCACCCTCCTGAAGCGCGCTGCGAATTGGCTCCGGCGCACCGTTATCGATATAGAAGACGATCGGGTTGATGACATTACCGCTTTCATCTTTTTCAAGACGGTAGCGCCGTGCAAGAACGGTCACCACATCCTCGTCCAGGCCTGCAGACATATCAATATACCCCATGCTCAGAATGCCTGCACGGGCATCGTAGCGGCGTGTCTTGTAGCCATCAGCCGGCAGTTCACGCAGGGTCGTATGCGCGATCAGGGTCACAGCTTCCGGCACAGGCGTTGTCGCCTGCACTTCCGGCCCAGGCTTCTTGCCCGAGAATGTCACATGGGCATCAAACTCACCATTGATAGGGAACATGAAGGCTGCACGCGTGTCGATATAGGATCTGTCCTTATCGATGGAGAAACTACCCTGCCCGGTATCACCCAACCGCGCTGCAACGCCCGTTGCGTCACGCATCAGAAGGCTGCTGATGTCCACCAGCACTTTGCCGGAAACTTCGTCCGTGGCAATGATGTCGCCGGACCAGATGATGGACTTGGCAAAGCTTGTTTCCACTGCGCGCTTTTCCGCAACATTGTCTGCGGTCGCCCGGAAACGGGTATTCTCTATCACTGCCATGACCTTTGCACCGGCCCGCCGGAACTGGATGATGTCGCTGCCATTCGGCACGCTGCGGTCAAGACCCATAGGGTTCGATCCAAGCCCGCCTGTAAGGTAGGTGGCGTAGATATAGCGGCCCATCTGACCGTCTCCATCCGGCCCATCCAGCGCCAAAAGCGCACGAGCTTTCGCGTGATCGACATACAGATCGATCAACCCAGGCTTATGTTCCAGCCCCTTGATCTCTTCTGCGAACTCAGCCGCAGTTGACGGCACAGACACCAAGGCCACCCATACGAGCGCAACCATCATGGACATATATCGGCGCATTTACTTCCCCTGAAACTTGCAAGAATTCTGACAAGGAGAGACTGTAGCGCGCAGAAGCGAAATTGGAAGACCTATCGCGCCAATTGTATACAATTGTGACAGGTCAAAGCAAAAGGGGCGGCCACTGGCCACCCCTTCGCTGATTTCTTGTACCTGTGCCTTTTAAAGCTGGGACGGCACGAACCGCTCCATCACCGCCTGACGCATAAGCATTGGCGGCAGCAGGCCCTGGGCCAGGATAAAGTCATGGAAAGCCTTGGCGTCGAACTTGTCAGCGAGTGCCAGTTCAACCTCTGTCCGCAAGGCCTGCAGCTTGCTGTAGCCATAGAAATAGGCGGGCGCCTGCCCCGGGATGCGGTAGGTGTAGCGCTCAATCTCATTCTGTGCCCACGCATCCGACAGCATCACATCTTCGGTCAGAATGCGCTTGGCCTCGACCGCATCGATCAGACCAAGGTTCAGCATTGGGTCGAGGAATGCACGCGCTGCACGCAGAAGCCGGTGCTGCAGCGATACGAGCTGGGCATCCAGTGGCATATAAGGCTTGGAGATTGCCTCAGCGTAAAGCGCCCAACCTTCCACATTGGTGCTGTTGAAAGCGTAAAGCTGACGCGCAAGCGATACACCGTTATCAACCATGGATGCGAACTGAAGCTCGTGCCCCGGGCGCGCTTCGTGGGCCGAAAGGGTCCAGGCGTTGGCACGGAATGTCTCATCGGTCGCCTTCCAGCTACCGTCCTCGTTCTTTTTCAGAAGCGGCAGGCGGAAGGTTGGATATTCTTTCGGGCCGGAATTCACAAAACGTGGCGGCTGCAGGTTCGGCGCGGGTTGCTGGGCCGTCTCTGCCGCTGTCATGATACGCACCTGGGCGTCACGCTCAGGGATCGTCACCAATCCTTCGCGGATCGCGATCTCTTCAAGCTTGGCGATGACGTCCTCATAGAATTCCTTCAACTGATCGCCAGGGATATTGTCTTCTTTCAGTTTCGCGATCACGTCGCGGTAGTCGTGGCTCGCGTATCCCTTTTCTTCAGCGACAAGCACCGCAAGCGCCTTCATTTCATTCTTGATGTTGGCATAGCCAAGGGTGGCGAGCTCGATCAGTTCCTCAGGGCTTGCATCCACGCCCCAGGTTGCCTTCAGGGCGTCTTCATAAAGCGGACGCGGCAGGCGCGCGTTCTGGCGGGCACGGGGCTTGATCTCATCCTCAATAAAGGCGCGGTAGTCGGCCAGCTGTTCCTTCAGTGTCGCGACGGCATCCTCCCAGCCTTCAAGGCCCGCACCTTCAAACAGGCTGTCGATGCCATCAATGAAGGTCGGCATACGTTCCAGGTCCTGCTCGACTTCCTTGATATAGGGCCCCTTCAGCTCCATGTTGCCCATCCGCTCGCGCGTGCGGGCCATCGCGAGCTCAACGATCGGGGTATAGCCGTCCTCAAGGCCGGCATAGCGCTTCAGGCGCGTGACCGCCTGAGCGTGGCGCGATGCATCGCTGCCGGGCCCCAGAAGCGCCTGGAAGCCACCGAAAATCATCTGCGGCACATTGAAGTATGGCAGCTGCGCGCTATTCTGTAGCTCAAGTGTTTTGGCACCGTCTTCGAGTGCCTTCACCATAATGGCCATATCCTGCAAAAGCGCGGGATCAGTTTCATTGGCCATCTGAGCCTTCAGCGTGGCGACAATTTCCATCGAGTCCGCACGGTAACGGTCCACGACGTTTTCCTTGAGGTCAAAGACATTCGCCTCAACGCCGGTCACGCCCACCTGGGCCGCGAACTCAGGCTGATATTTGCCCATCAGGTTCAGGAGCTGCTGGGAGTATTCATTGCTTTTTTCGACCCAAGTTTCGGCGAACACGCCGGTCGACATGGAAAGAGACATGGCAAGCATGCTGGCGCCCGCCAGCGCATTTCTGGCAACTGATTTCAATTTCATCAGGATATCCTCGCTGTTGATTTGTTGTTCTTGTTTCACCGGGACAAACACATCACACCCCTGCCCCGCTGGGTTAAACCATAGAAATAGATAGGGGCCCCGACAGCAAATTGCGACAGGCCGTGCATGCTTTGCGACAAATTATCGTAAAACAGTAATTTTACGCAACAGTATAACGCTGAGGAAATAGCGGCAGATGGCGTGTAAGCCGGGTTCTGTACCAGCAAGCTGGTGATGGCCATTCCTCTAGGCGACATGTTGCCATGCCGCTCAAGCAACCGACCCGGACGGTGGCGCAGAAACTCGCCTGCCACTAAAGGCAACCATCCCTATTGGTCTTGCTCCCGGTGGGGTTTACCCTGCCATCCCTGTTACCAGGGACGCGGTGCGCTCTTACCGCACCCTTTCATCCTTACCTGACGGATCAGGCGGTTTGCTTTCTGTGGCACTTTCCCTGAGGTCGCCCTCGCCGGCCATTAACCGGCACCGTGTTTCCGTGGAGCCCGGACTTTCCTCCCCTACCCTGAGGTAGCGGCGGCCATCCAGCCATCTGCCGGGCGGCACTCAAGCACCAGCGCCCTGCGGGGTCAAGAAAATAAGCACGCACACGGGCTTGAAGCCGCCATAATTTTAGGGCAAAGTCCGCCGCAAATCATGATTGAGGACGTACCCATGAAAAAACTGATCCCAGCTGTAGCCCTGTTTGCCCTTGCGGCCTGCTCCAGCGATGGCGATGAAATCGTGTTCGACACAACGCTTGGCCCACGGACCGAAGCGCAGGTGGAAAGCCTGCCGTCTAACTTGAAGGGCGATAGCGACAACGCCCGCTATTCAAGCGAGGACCTGAAGGGCGCCGGGATGGAATCGACCGACGGCACCGAATAAGACGCCCAAAGATATCAAAAGAAAAGCCGCCCAAGGTTTGACCAGGCGGCTTTTTCTATGGGGTGATCGCCCCGTCAGCTTTTACGATATAGTTTGATAAAGCACTTCACCACGTCAACTACATGGGCTTCAAGGACATCATCGCTCACACTATCACGCAGACCGATTTCCATTTCGAAATGAGGCTTGCCTTTCAAAAGCGAGATCAGGCGCGCGCCAGCTTTTTCCAGATCATCGATTTCCAGCTCGCCTTTGTCCACCCAGTATTTGAGAAACGCGGATAGCTTGACGATCATCTCGGCCGGCCCTGCTTCCCAGAAAATCTGGGCAAGTTCCGGCCCCCGCGGTGCAGCAGACACCAGCACACGGTGCATAGCCATGGCATCCTGGCTCATTAACAGATGAGCGAAACGCATAGACACGGCTGTCAAGTCGGCCTCCAGCGTATGACTGCGCACTTCCTGCAATGCCTGATCTGGGAAATATTTCTCGATGGTAATGTGGATCGACTCACCGAACAGCTGCTCTTTCGACGAAAAATGGCTGTAGACAGTTTGCTTGGATACCCCGGCCCTTTTCGCCACTTCATCCATGCTGGTACCGTCGAAACCATTCTCAAGAAACAGCCTGCTCGCGGCATCTATAATAGCTCTGTTTTTTTCCACATCGCGTGGACGCCCGCGCGAGGGCTTACTCTGATCTTCTGCGCCCTTTTGCGCCAGTGCGGTATTCGACACGGTTATCAGCCTTTTTTCTGTTCCGACTTTCCAGTCCATTTGGGCTTCAATAGCCCCTCACTCCCGAACATGCAAATTTCTGACAAGTCAGCTATGCATATTTTTTAGACTAGATAGTCTACAAATACCAAACCAATTGCCCCATATGCAAGCTATCAAACGCATCGGGCATAATTTTACGTTACGGAACCATTGCCTCGATAATTTACTAGACTATGCAGTCTAGTTTATATATACAAGCGGAAAAGCAGCCTGACAGACAGTTGCAAGATCAGGCAGTTGCAAGATAAGGCCCGAGGGGCGACAGCAGGACACAAGATGACAGTACAGCGTGCGAAAATCTTCAAGGCGGCAGGTATTCTGGCCGCAGTAGGCATCTTCAGCAGCATCCTTGCCGCTCGAATTACGGCGCAGAGCATTCCTGAAAGCGGGCAGAGCCGCTCACTGCCGGTCCGCACTACGGAGGTTGTGCTGGAACACGGCTACCACGCAAAACGAACCTTCACCGGTCGCGCGGTCCCTGGGAGGATCAGCCAGATGGCCTTCGAGCTAGGCGGCAGCGTAAGCGCCATCGCGGTCGACCTTGGCTCGCGCGTCAAGAAGGGTGACACGCTGGCCGCGCTTGACACCGCCCGCCTTGCTGCCCAACGGGCGCAACTGTTGGCGGAGCAAGATGAAGTGAAAGCCCGCCTCGATCTTGCCGAACGCACGCTGAAGCGGACGCAGGAAACCTATGCACAGGGTCATGCATCAGCCCAAAACCTGGACGAAGCCGAAGCAAACGCCATCTCGCTCAGGGCAAATCAGAAGCGACTGGAAGCCGCAATCGCCGCACTCGACGTAGACCTGACCAAATCGCGCATAACCGCCCCGTTTGACGGCGTTATCACCGCCCGCTTCCTGGATGAGGGCACGGTAGTGGCTGCAGGCACCAGCATAGTTGAAATTTCAGAAAACAAACGGATGGAAGCCCATGTCGGCATGCCGCCCAAATATGCCCAGGCGGCACGGGACGGCGCACCGATAGAACTCCGCGATGGACGCCGCAACACCATCAGCGGTGCTACCCTCCGATCCGTTGTACCCTCGATCGAGGGGCAAACCCGCACAATGATGGTCACGTTCGACCTGCCGACAGGCACCGCCGCGCGAGGTGAACTAATCACCGCTGTTGTAAGCGACTGGGAAGAGGCGAAAGGCGCATGGCTACCCCTTCGCGCCCTGTCTTCGGACGTACGTGGTTTGTGGCGCGTCAACAAGATTGTAGACGGCCCCGAAGGGCCCCATGTGCAGTTCGAAAATGTCCAGATCCTCTACACGGACAATAACCGTGTCTTTGTTACCGGCACCATCTCAGCTGGTGATCAAGTCATCGCCGACGGAATTGAACGCCTGGCCCCGGGGCAGCGCGTGACCATCCTGCCCTCAAGCCCAGAACCCCGCGGTTAAGGAAGACGTCAGATGAAAGGTTCCCTTTATAACCACCCACGGGTGGTCTGGCTGATCCTCCTTCTGATCGTGATCGCCGGCTTCAACAGCTTCTACACCATGCCGCGCCTTGAAGACCCGCACATGCAAAGCCGTGTCATTCAGGTGACGACTTTCTATCCCGGCGCGGACGCCGAGCGGGTTGAAGCGGAAATTTCCGAAAAACTCGAGCGCAAGATGCGCGAAATACCGGAAGTAAAAGAAGTCTGGAGCGTCTCCAACCCCGGGGTATCGCTGATTACTGTGGAACTGGAAGACCGGGTCGATGACGCCAAGCCCATTACCGCACGCCTGCGCGACAAGGTATCGGAAGTAACCGACCTGCCCACAGGCGCCCTGGCACCCGACTTTTCCGATACGCGCATCTATGCCCATTCCGCCATCATGGCGCTCACCTGGCACGCGGATGCGCCAATCAACTATGCCATTCTTGGCCGTCATGCCCGCGAAATCGAAAGCCAGATCAGGAACCTTTCGGGTACGGATTTCGTTGATGTCCTGGGCCTGCCACAGGAGGAAATCAGGGTCAGCATCGATGACGCGGAACTCGCGGCTTACGGCCTGACAATGGAAGACGTGGCCGCCCGTATTCGGGGATCCGACGCACGGGGTGCAGCTGGTGTGGTATCCGATGACAGGAACCGCATGGTGGTGCAGGTTTCAGGCGCGCTCAACAGCCTCGACCGCATCCGACGCATTCCCCTGGGGCTGGATGCCTCCGGTGCCAGCCTGCGCCTTGGCGATGTGGCAAAGGTGGAGCGCGCGTTTGAAAACCCGCCCAGCCGCCTGACCTATCTGAACGGCCACTACGGTGTGGTTATCGCCGCCCGCATGTTCGAAGATTACCGCATTGATGCCTGGTCCGAACAATTGGGTGCATTGCTTGAAGACGCAAAGGGAACCTTGCCTTCGAGTGTGCATCTGGAACGCATTTTCGATCAGCGCGAATATGCCGATGAGCGCCTCCATGGCCTGATGGGCAACCTGGCCGAGGGGGCGCTGGTGGTACTTCTGGTGCTTCTGGTGTCGCTGGGGTGGCGGGCGTCTCTTGTGTCTGCCTCCATCCTGCCGCTGACGCTTCTGGCATCACTGGCCATTACTGACGCCATGGGTCAAAGGATCGAACAGGTTCTGGTAACGGGCCTGATTGTGGCGCTTGGCATCATGGTGGACAATGCCATCGTAATCACAGACGAAATCCAGCACCTGCGTCTCAAGGGCGAACGCCGGTCTGTCGCCGTTGCGAAAACGGTACGCAAGCTGTGGCTACCACTGCTGGGGTCCACTCTCACCACCATTATTGCTTTCATGCCGCTTGTGCTGATGCCAGGCAATGCTGGTGACTTCCTGATCGGCGTACCGGCCGCTGTAATTGCCTCGCTGATCGCCTCCTACGTGATCGCCTTCACCATCATTTCTGCTGTTGCAGGGCGTGTGGTGGAAGGGCGCGCGCCGGATGCCGGGCCGATCAAACGCGTCTGGTGGCGGGACGGTGTTGAAGGCAAGCTTTTGTCCACGCCGTTTCGGAAAAGCCTGGAATGGTCCGTCCGCCGCCCGGTTCGGTCGATGGTGGTTGCGACTGCCATTCCGCTTTTAGGCTTCTTACTGGCTGGTCAATTGACCGAACAGTTTTTCCCCACAAGCGACCGGAACCAGTTCCGTGTTGAGATACAGATGCCCGCCCAGACGTCCATCGAGGAAACCCGCCGTGTGGTTGAAAAGCTGGATATGGACCTGCGCACCAACCCGGAAATTCAGACAACCCACTGGTTCATCGGCACGCGGGCCGCAAAGTTCTATTACAGCATGATGGCCAAGAACGATGGCCTCGTGAATGCCGCAGAAGCTGTTGTTACCGTTGAAGAATTCGACCAAATCCCAAGGCTGATTCCCAAACTGCAAACTGAGCTGACAACGCTGCTGCCCGAAGCGACAGTGCTTGTACGCGAATTTGGCACCGGCCCCCCAATCGCCGCCCCGCTTGAGGTGCGCATTGAGGGCCCAGACCTGGCTGTTCTTGAACGCCTTGGTGAAGACATGCGTGCTATTGTCAGCCGCCTGCCAAACGTGACTTTCACAAAGACCACGCTGAAGGCCGGGCGCCCGATGATCAACGTAAGAGCCCGGGAAGACGATGTGTCCGTCACCGGCCTGACGCTCAGCCAGGTGGAGGCACAGCTTCAGGCGCTGACTGGCGGCATAGTTGCCACCTATGTGATTGAAGAAACCCAACAGGTGCCGGTACGCCTGATCGCGGATCGGGCCAACTGGTCCAACATCAGTTCGATCGCCGACATGAGCCTGACCGGGCGCCCCCTTCAGGGCACATCCTCACGGGGCCTGACCGACCTTCCGGTCTCTGCCGTGGCAGACGTGGAACTGACGACGAAGGTAGGCACCATCGAGCACCATGACGGTGTTCGCCTGAACAAGGTGCAGGCTTTCCTGGACTTCGGTGTGTTGCCGGATACCGCCTTCAAAGCCCTGAAAAAGGCGCTTGAAAACGAGCCCCTGGAAGTCCCGCCGGGATACAAGATCGAATTCGGCGGTGAATCGGAAAAGCGCAATGAAGCCATGACCAAACTGTTCGGCACCGCGGGCCTTTTGATGGTGCTGATGCTTCTTGCGATCGTCCTGACCTTCAACAGCTTCCGTATGGCGTTTGTAACCTTCGCAGCAGCTGTTCAGGCAGCGGGTCTTGGCCTGTTTTCCCTATGGTTTTTCAATTTTCCACTCAGCTTCGTTGTGATTTTCGGCCTGATGGGCCTTGTGGGCCTGGCCATCAACGCGACCATCGTAATCCAGTCGGAGCTTAGGGGCATCAAGGCCGCGCGCGCCGGTGATCCAGATGCTGTGGTTGAGGGCGTGATGAGCACGGGCAGGCACATCGTATCAACAACGATCACTACCGTGGGCGGCTTCACCCCCCTTATACTGGCGGGCGGCGCCTTCTGGCCGCCTTTTGCTGTGGCAATAGCAGGCGGCGCGTTCCTTTCAATGATTGTGAGCTTCTATTTCGCCCCTGCCGCCTTCCTTTGGATAACCCGCTACAAGCCGGTGACCGCCCCGGGCGGAGAACCTCCCGCACCGGCAAAGGCACCTTCAGGGAACTGATCAGATATAAATAAAAAGGCCGACCCACATGGGATCGGCCTTTCTATTTCAGGCGATG
This sequence comes from Kordiimonas lipolytica, assembly GCF_042651265.1. GTDB lineage: Bacteria > Pseudomonadota > Alphaproteobacteria > Sphingomonadales > Kordiimonadaceae > Kordiimonas > Kordiimonas lipolytica. Next base: position 283,430 of record NZ_JBHSCR010000005.1, read on the forward strand.
TCCGCCAGGTCTAATCAAGAAGCGGCGCCATCAAGGCAAGCGCAAGGGCCTGGTTGTCGTCGTCTTCCATGGCTTCCACAACGTGGCGGGCCAGATACATGTCTGAATTGCCAAGCGCGCCCTCAAGAAGGGTCAACCGCACGAGGTCCCGTTCATATGCCCCCTGCAGTTCCTCAACTTCATTCAGCAGCTCCCGCATTTCGGCAGCAAAAATGCTTTGGTTGGACCCGGCCCTCAGTGACGCGAGATACTGCGCTTTCTCATCCACAGCGATAAAATACTCAAGCCGTGACAAGGCGGTTTCAAGATCACCGCGAGCTGCTTCGATCACGCCAACTTTCTTGGCAAAATCCACAAGCGCCATATTGTTTCTGAGCCGCCCACCATGCAGCAGGGCAAGTTCGTAACTTTCCTGTACGAACGCTTCGTCCATTCCCGCATCAAACATGCTGCGAGCCCGTTGTGCCGCAATGGTGGCACGGGAGGAAATACCGACAATGCTGCTGAAAAGCTCCTCTGCTTCTGCGAGATACGCATTCCGGTCCCCAGGGCGGCCCATACGGTCTGAAATGATCGCAAGCTGTATAACACCCAGATAGCGCTGGTCAGGAACCGTCACTTCCTGAACCTTAGCTTCCAGACCCGCGAGATCCACGATTGCGAGAGCCTCTCGTGGCGCCCGGGGCAGCAGCGACAGTTCCCGCCAGAAGGCTTTCACCTGATTGGTCATTTGGCCAAGCGCCACGCGTGCATCAGCCAATTTACCCGCCGAGATGGCTTCTTCGGCGATCTTGGCCAGCACCGTATCACGGATGCCGTCATTTTGAAGTTCCTCGGCCAAAGCCAAAGCGCCAGCACCATCCCCCGCCCGGGCAAGGAGCGGAGCGATAACGGTGATTTTTTCCTGGGTAACCAGGGTCAGCCGTACTGATCTGGCCTCATCAAGCGCAAGCATCAGTGTCTGGATCGCCTGATCCTGCTGTCCCGTTTCGATCATAGCACGTGCCACACCGATCAGTACCTTCGCCCGCTCAATCCCGAACTCTTCACCAATCACTGTCTGGAGCGCCGATGTGAAGGCACAATCCCGTGTCGGCGCCTCAAGGCACGCCACGGTGTGTTCGTTCGGTCGGTGCTCTGTCGTTACAGTGTCATTCTGTGCCAGAGCCGGCATCGCGATTGCAGTCAGGAAGGTGGAAAAGAGCAGTTTTTTCATAAACGTTCCCCATTTATGTGTATCTGGCTGACAATGTCGGCAAGCCTGGCGGCTGTTCCCTTGTCAAAGCACCCAGATACGGTTTCGGGTCGCCAATGTGCCTGGAAGGCACGGACTTTGGATTCGGTGGCGTCATCAAAACTTCCGGTGTCGTCCTGATGATATCCGACGATACCTAATTGTTTGTTAAGGTTACTGACAATATCCCCCCGGTCGCCCTGCCTGGCAATCATTTCGGTTTCGCCGCCAGCCACATCAGACCAGAGACCAAAACCCTTTTCGGCCAGGCACTTCCATGGAAACAGCTCACCGGGGTCTGCTTTGCGGTCCGGGGCAATATCGCTATGTCCAACGAAATGCGCCATGGGGACAGTATGCCTTGTTTTGATGTCACTTAGAAGGGCTAGAAGCGAAGAAATCTGGCTATCGGGGAATTCCCTATAGCCGAACTCATGCCCCGGGTTGACAAGCTCAATCCCAATGGAGTTATGGTTCAGGTTTTCGCGCCCTTGCCAGTACGAAACACCTGCATGCCACGCCCGTTTTTCCTCATCCACCAGGCGAAATATCCGCCCGTCTTCTTCAATCAGATAATGGGCCGAAACCTGGGCTGCGGGATCACACAAGCGGTCCAGCGCTTCTGCCCCGGTACGCATGCCTGTATAGTGAAGCACCACCATATCGGGAGCCATCCCTTCAGGGCGTTCATTCCAGTTCGGGGATGGATGCTCGATGATATCAGCCACCCTCAACGCCCTTCCTTTCTTCCGCGATCTCCTCCGGCGTGGGCCTGACTTCCGCGACCGCGAGGGACTTGGCGCGTGCGCTGTTCCTGATAGTCACCACCAGAACACCGGAAAGCGTAAGCAAGGCGCCAACCGCCATCCTCCAGGTAAATTCCTCACCCAGGATCAAAATACCGCTGCCTATCGCAAAGACAGGCATCATCAGAAAATAGGGTGACACCACGGAAACCTCATATTTCCTGAGCAAATAGTTCGCGCCGCCATGGCCAATCACTGAGGACCCAATCCCGGTATAAATTACCGCGGCCCAGGCCTTCGGGCTTGTGTTGGCGATGGCTTCAAACTGGCCGCTTTCAAAAATGGACGACAATATGGTGGACCCGAGGATACCTGCAACGCCCACCCAGGCCTGCGTCGTCACAGCCCGCACTTCCTTGAGCTGCCGCATCAAGATGGCCGACACGCTATACATGAATGCAGAGAAGACAATGATCAAAAGGGCGTCCCAATAGGCAAATACATTGGGATCAAACCCAAGCACCATCACACCCGCAAAACTTAAAGCAATCCCAAGCGCCCGCTTCCACCCAACGGTTTCATGCAAGATCAGGATCGCAAGGATGGTTGAAAAGGGTACATTAAGCTGCGAGGCAATCGCCACGGCGCCAACACCGTCGGCCAACTGCATGCCCATGAAGACTGCACCAAAATGAATGACGCCAAGACTGACAGCAGCCAGCGCCAGGTCTTTCATCCGGCCTGGGATTACCTTGAGGAACGGCAGCAGGACAATGACAACAACAATGAAGCGGGTCGCGTTGGCCACCAGGGGTGGCAGGTCCTCCACCGCCCATTTCACCGCGATAAAATTCAGACCCCAAACAAGGGTTACAAGCATGACGAGGAAAATATCCCGCGTCTTCATGCCCTTTGCTCCGTACGTGGGCTTTCCTTGCCCCGCATGGCCTTGATCTTGTCATAGGCGGCATTGATTTCTGCAGCCCGGCGTGTTGCCACGGCAATGAAGTCGTTCGGAACACCGGCCGCGATCAGGCGGTCCGGGTGGTTATCCCGCACCAGCTTTCGGTACTGCGCCTTTAGTGCAGCATCATCGATGGATGGGTCGACCCCCAGCACACCATAAGGGCACTCAGGGTCCGCCCCCACATGCCGATGTACGAGCGCATCAATTTCCGCCTGCCTGTAGCCAAAAATCTTGGCAACAGCCCTGATATAATTCAGCTCATTGGGGTGCACTTCACCGTCAGACTTGGCGATGAAAAAGAGCGCTTCCAGAAGATCCGCCAGCACAGGCCTGTTGTCATACATCAGGCTGGCGATCTGCTTGGCGTAAGCATCGAATCCTGCGGTCGAACGACGCGCCATATCGAACACCTTGCCGACATTCGCCATCTCTTCCGGCGGCACGCGGAATACCTGCTTGAAGGCATCCACTTCCTCGCGCGTCACCCTGCCATCCGCCTTGGCCATTTTAGCCGCCAGAGCGATCACCCCGATGGTAAAAGTGATCTGTTTGGTAGCGTCCGGCCCGGCACTTCCCCTGGAGACGCCCGCGTCCACCGCAGCACCGGCCGCGACGCCCAACAGGGCCCCTATGGGCCCGCCCAAGGCCAGCCCAGCAGCGCCACCAATAATTTTACCCCAGATCGACATACCAATTTGGTAGCATAGCCGTATGCGCTATCCTACAGAAAACTAAGCCATTTTTTGCATGGCAGATATTCCCAGAATGATTGGTTGGATGTTGGGCCAAAAGGCAGTATATCTATGCGCCCAATGTAACAGGCCTGTCATAAATCGGCGTAAGACAGGCTGGCAAAAACAAGGAACTGTTTGGTATGGTTGATGTAGTAATTTCGGGTACGGGTCTTTATGTGCCGCCGCACAAAATCACCAATGAGGAACTCGTCAAAACATTCAACGAATATGTTGATGATTTCAATGCCCGCAACAAGGCCGATATCGAAGCCGGCCTGATCCCCGCCAAACAGCACTCAAGCGCTGAATTCATTGAGAAAGCTTCCGGCATCAAAGCCCGCCACCTGGTAGACGTTGAAGGCGTGATGGACCTTGATCGCATGATGTCCAAAATGCCGGAAGGCGGCCACGGCGACGATGAGCGCCCCTGCTTCCAGGCCCATATGGCGATTGAGGCAGGCAAACAGGCCATCAAGAACGCAGGCCTCAAGCCAGAAGATATCGACCAGGTCATCTGCTCCGCTGCCGTTGTGCAGCGCTTCTTCCCAGCCATCGGCATCGAAGTTCAGAAACACCTTGGCACCAAGGGCAGCGCGCTCGATATGGTCATGGGGTGCTCCAGCGCCACTTACGGCCTGATCGCAGGTGTGAACGCCATCAAGGCTGGCACTGCCAAGCGCGTATTGATGGTAAACCCGGAAATCTTCTCCACCATGGTGAACTTCCGTGACCGCGACAGCCACTTCATCTTCGGTGATATCGCTTCTGCGGTTGTGCTTGAAGATGCATCGATCGCTAAGGGCGACGACCTCTGGAAGGTAACCGGCACCAAGGCCGAAACGCAGTTCTCTTCCAATATCCGGACGCACTATGGTCCGATGACCCGCCTTGATGACGATAGCCTGCTGCGTGAGGACATGTTCTTCATGCAGGAAGGCCGCAAGGTATTCAAGGAATTGCTGCCGCTGGTGACTGAGTTCATCTCCAGCCAGCTTGAAGATGCAGGCCTCCGCGTAGAAGACCTGAGCCGCATGTGGCTGCACCAGGCAAACATCAACATGAATATGTATGCCGCCAAGAAGCTTCTGGGCCGCGAACCGGAAAGCCATGAAGCGCCAACCGTGCTGGACCAATATGGCAACACCGCAGGCGCTGGCTCCATTGTGGCTTTCCACGAAAACCACAAAGACATGAAGGCCGGCGACAAGGGCATCATCTGCTCGTTCGGTGCAGGCTATTCGATCGGCAGCTTGCTGGTTGAAAAGCTCTAAGATTATTTCACAGAAAAACAAGAATCGGCCCGCGATCATCGATCCGGGCCGTTTTTTTTGACCTATGCGCTTTGGGCGGGTTTAACGGCTCCAGCGCTGCCTGAAACCTCAATCTGGTTGCGGCCTTCCTTCTGCGCTTCCCTGAGAGCCTTGTAGGCCGCATCAAGAATACTGTCTGGAAGAAGGTCATCGCCGCGCGCAGTGGTGACACCGAAACTCACCGTCAGGCTGATATCCTTGTTACCGTGCTGAAAAGGATACCCTGTGACAGCATCGCGCACCCGGTGCGCCACCAGCTCGGCCCCCTCCTCCGCTGTGCCGGGCAACAACAGCACGAATTCTTCACCGCCAAAGCGACAAAAGACATCCTGCGCCCGACGGCCTTCCATCACGCCTTCTGCAAACTGGCTGAGAATAGCGTCCCCCACTAGATGTCCATGCTTCAGGTTGATCCGCTTAAATTTGTCGATATCCATCATGATCAGGGACACTGGCTCGCTTAGGCGGCGTGACCGGGCAAGCACGGTCTTGATCACGGTCATGAAAGCCCGCCTGTTGAGCGCCTGCGTCAAGGGGTCCATCATCGCCTGAATGCGCAAGTCCGCCTGCACACGTTCTGCCGTCGATACGATAAGCGACACTGCAAGAGCCAGCGCGAACACCATGCCTTCGATCTGGGTCAGGGTCGCAATAGCAGTGTCATCGAAATAGGCCTTTGGTGTCTCCATCGCCATGATGCTTATGCCGCGGTAGACATTAAAACCGCCATGGGCCAGGAACACACCGGCAACAACGCTTGCACCAATGGTTTTCCGTTTGATGATACCTTTATATAGCCCGACGCGCCCGCCAAGCGCCTGCACCACTGAAAGCGCAGCCCCCAGTGAGAACACCGCCGCAAAGAACGAATAGAGCGCTGCACGGTTTTCCTGCGTGCCACCCTGCAGCAGGTTATTGACCAGAATGACTATTGCGAAAACCATAATAGCGCCCGCCAGATAGGTCAGCCGCCGGGACCGCTCTTTCCAGTAATCTGCGATTCCAAACCAGAACCAGAGGTGGCCTGTTAGAATAAGCAGATCTCCAAGGAGGATAGCCAAAGACCGCTCAGGCCCGGCAGCCAGCGTCAAAACAAAGACGCCCGCCGTTGCCATCGCCATACCGATTGCAAGGCGACCCAGTCCCGCGAAACTGAAATTGGCAATCCAGTGCGCAACCAGCACACAGGTTGAGACAGCCAGTATCAGGACGGTCACCAGCAGCAACGATGAAAGATCTAGGGCCACATTTTCCCCCAATGCGATGCCAAGTCGGGCAACACCTTATTCCAGAAAGGCAAAAAATCAAATCCGGCTTTTTGAAGCCAGTCCATTTTCCCAGGCTGCAAAACTTTAAGATTCTTTCCATTGACGCCTTACTACAGCTGTAGTAATAATTCTTCTACACATGTAGTAGAAGGTCCGAGACATGACAGCGAATATAAAATTATCAGATCAACAATATCAGCTCGTGCAGGCACTCTGGAAGCTGGGCGAAGGCTCAGCCAAGGATGTGCAGGCCGTGCTGGATAATCTGGGCCTCGCTCATACGACCGTCGGCACAATATTGTCCCGACTGGAAAAGAAAGGCGTTCTTGCTTCGGAAACCCGGGGGCGGGAGCGTGTCTACAGGCCGCTCATCAGCGAAGGCGACGTAAAGCGGTCCATGGTCTCCTCCCTCGTCTCCACGCTCTTTAAAGGCGACAGCAAAGCCCTGCTCGCCCATTTGGTTAACGAAGGCGAGATAGAGAAAGATGAACTGGACCAGATCAAGCAGTTGATCGATGGGGAGAACGTCTGATGTTTGACGCATTTTTCGACATGCCGGCGCTGACGCTTGCCCTCAAATTCATGGTTGCAAGCACAGTGCTGCTTGGCGCTGTGTGGCTGATGGAAAAAACGCGGCTCCTGAACAAGCCCGACCTGGCTGACATGGCCTGGAAACTGGCGGTTGCCGGCTCGTTCCTCGCTCTATTGCCCGTCGGCGACTGGATTTCCAAACCCATCACTATCCAGCATGAAAAAACAGCAGCCTTGGTTGAGGAATTCAATGAAGGACGCCCCCTTGCCGGCATGCTGCCGATGCTTGACCCAGCGCCAAGGCAGGACAAGGAAACATTGATCACAACAACCGCCCGCAATATGGCCGAACGGGAAAGTCTTTCAACAAAGACTGACCAGCTAGTTATGCCTGCGACAAGACCAGCGTTAGAGCCAATGGTTACTATCGAAGCAGCCACTGCATCCGCGCCAAACACCCTATGGAACCTGATGGCCAGCATGCGCACCAAAGACCTTGCGGCACTTATGTGGGCTGCCCTTGCTGGCCTCGCCCTTGTGTTGCTTCTTGGCGGCTATGCCAGCGCCATTAAAAGCCTGGGCAGCCGTCTACGTGTCCCGGCCGAGCATGATGCCAACAAAGCCCTCAGGGCCATCTGCGACGCGGCCCAAATCCGGACCGTGCCTTACCTGAGCCGCTCAAGCGACCTGAGTAGCCCGGTATGCCTGCCACGGCGCGAAATCTGCTTGCCCGATTGGGCCTTTGACGACTTGCCAAAGAGCGAACTCGACAGCTTGCTAGCGCATGAGGTTGCCCACATGGTACGCCGAGACCCACTGATGCTGATGGTCATGCAGGCCCTATCACGACTGTTTTTCTTTCAACCGCTATTTAGATTGGCGCGCAAGCGGTTGGCAGATATCGCGGAGCTTTCCGCAGATGAATGGGCAGCAACGCACCTGGCTGACGCCAAGTCTGTTGCCGCCGCCCTCTATACCTGCGCCACAAAAATACATGAAACACGACAGATACAATGGGGACTTGCAATGGCAGGTAATAAATCAATGCTAAAAACCAGGGTCGAACGGCTAATCGGTGCGAACGGCCAAGCTTTCGGAAAATCCGGTGTGGCAGCGAAGGGCGCTGTTGCTTGCAGCCTTCTCGCCATAACGCTGGGGCTCCCTAGCATCCAGTTTGCGGACGCGCTGTCTGCTGAAATGCCACTGCCTATTATGGCATCGACTACGGCCCACCCGGACACCCTACCAAGCGCCGAGGAAATCGAAGCGGAAATGCGCCGCACGATCGAAGAGGCCCGCGCAAAGGTTGCGGAAAAAGCGCGCGTCATGGCCAAGGAGGCCAAAGCGACAGGCATGCCCGCACCCAGCGAGGCACAGATCGCCCGTGAAATGCGCGTGGCCATCGCCCAGGCAGAGGCAGAAGTGAAGGAAAACGCACGCCTCCTGGCGGAACGGGCAGAACTGCACGAATTCGAAAAGTCGTCCCACAGAGTTGATGGACCTACGCGCCTTCATATCACTGATGCAAATGGCATCGGCAACATGGTCTGGAGTGACGGCAAGCGCGAGATCAAAGCGCGCTGGGACGGTGAATTCACCCTCACCCATGACGATGCTGCCATCGCGTCTATGGAAGAAGGGGCGATGCTGGTACTGCGCAGCAAGTACGGCAGCAAGAAGCACAAGGTTCGCATTGAAAATCCAGACGGCCAAATTCAACTGACCTACTGGAAGGACGGCAAGAAATCCGACTTCGACAAGGAGGGCGAAAAGTGGCTGGCCGATACGCTACTGATTCTGGTGCGCCAGGTGGGCTTGAACGCCAAGGCCCGTGTCACCCGCATTCTTGCTGCCAAAGGCACAGGCGGGGTAGTGAAGGAAATTGACCAGCTTGACGTTGATCATGTTGCCCGCATGTACGCGGCCCTGCTGATTGATAAGGCCGACCTCTCAAACCGCGACCTGAAAAAGCTGGTAGACCGCTTTGCCAAAATGGACAGCGACTATGAGCTCCGTCTTGCCCTGTCATTGCTGCTGGAAGAGAAAGAGCTGGACAAGAGCGTGATGCCAAAGGTTCTGAAGGCGGCTCGCACGATCGACAGCGACTATGAACTGCGCCTGTTGCTGACGCCTTATATTGATCGGTTCGGCACAGACAACAAGACCATGAAAGACCTGCTCGAACTCGCCCGTTCGGTCGAAAGCGACTATGAGATGCGGCTCCTGCTGTCTGCCGCCGTCAATGACCAGACACTGAGCGAAGGAAACCTGGAAAGGCTTGCCGAACTTGCTGCCGAAGAGATGGAAAGCGATTATGAGCTTCGCCTTCTCCTGAGTTCCTTTGTTGAGCAATTGTCAGAGTCCCGTGGTGCCACAGCCATTGCCCTTAACGCGATCAATTCAATCGGCAGCGACTATGAAAAACGCCTGGCGCTCAGCAGCATCGCAGCCTACGGCGCCTTCGACACCAAAGGCTGGGTATCCCTGATTGAAGCTGCGGCTTCAATCAGCGGTGACTATGAAAAGCGGCTGGCGCTGAGCGCCATCAAACACAGGCTACCGGACGATAAACCCATCCAGGAGGCCTTTAGCGCCGCTGTCGCGAGCATCTCTTCCGATTATGAAAGGAAACGCGTAGCCACTGCCGTCGCACCCGTTACCCGAGTTGCAACCACCGTGCAGAGCGTAACCACCACGGCCACCGCGATCGTGGAGCCAAATGTTCCGCAATCTGTAACAGTAGTCGTGGATGCACCCGCAGACCCTGAAAAAATCAGGTATGACAGCCACCTGTCACGGTATGAGGACAGCATCAATCTTATTGAAGACAAAAATTGCAAGCGCAATTGCATCCTTCGCCATCCAGCCTTTGACACCCTGGATCGATATGACCTGCTTTCCATGATGGAACGTATGATCGACGGTGGCCTTCAGGCCCGCGGCGTCGCTGTTCCCGATTATCAGGTCACGGTTACATCTATTCAGCTGGACCATTCACTCGCCGCACTCAACAGTCGCGTCTCATCAGGCGGGGCCTTCAACAGCGGTCGTCGCTCGGGCCCTACAATGGGGGCTGCCAAGGGCGTCATGAAAGTAACGGTGGAACTTCTGGACCCCACAAATGGGCAGTACACCACCCTGGAGCTGGACACGATCAATCCGGGCTCTGACTATCGGGCATATGGTCTAAACACAGACCGATACTGGACCAGCGACCTGACCAGACTGACCGCCCATATGGCTGATGCCGTTGCAAACCAGATAGCTCTGCATGTGGGATGGCAGGCCAAAACCTAGCGTCTTTTGAATTGGCAGGACTTAGACACTCGCCAAAGACGGATCCTCCCCTATACTCATGTAGGGGAGGATTTTTTATGGCTCGCATTCTCAAAGTAACAGTTACGCTGGCATTGCTTGCCTTGCTCATTGGCTATGCGGGGCTGCGCCTGATCGCTGCTCCCATGGCGGACCGCTCCATGAACAAACAGGTGGACCATCGACCCTACCGGCTAAGCGCAGATTCGGAAACCTTCCACCGCTCCCTCCTTGTGATGGACTGGCACGCGGACACACTGCTCTGGAACCGAAGCCTGCTGGCACGACATGACTATGGCCACGTAGACCTGCCGCGCCTGCGGGAGGGCAATATGGGCCTGCAAATGTTCACGACTGTGACCAAAACGCCGCGCGGGCAAAATCTGCACGCAAATGACGCTTCAAGCGACAACATCACGTTGCTCGCAGTCGGTCAGGGCTGGCCGGTCCGGACATGGAACAGTCTGCTGGAGCGTGCGCTATACCAGGCCGAAAAGCTGGATGATGCCGTCAACCGCTCTGGCGGCGCCATGATGTGGGTTCGCACCCAGGCTGAACTGGCTGCCTTTCTTGAAGCGCGGGATACAGCCAAACGCCTTGCGCCCGTCGGCGCCCTGTTGGGCACAGAAGGCGCACATCCCCTGGAAGGCGCCATCGCCAATATCGACCGCCTCTATGACGCCGGCTTCCGCATGGTCGGACTGCTGCATTTCTTCGACAACCGGCTGGGCGGATCATTGCACGGCGAGGCAAAAGGCGGATTGACGGACTTTGGCAAGCAGGTTGTGCAGCGTCTGGAAGAGAAGGAGATAATCATCGACCTAGCCCATTCATCCGAGCAGGTCGCTTGGGACACCCTTGAAATCGCAGTGCGCCCAACCGTGGTCTCGCATACGGGCTTCCGGGGCCACTGTGACACACCCCGGAATTTCCCGGATGACTTGATGCAGGCCATCGCGGCGAAGGGTGGGTTGATCGCCGTCGGCTTTTGGGACAGCGCAGCCTGCGGTGACACCCCAGACGACATCGCCGCCAGCATCGCCTATGGCATCACCCTCGTGGGCGCAGATCATATAGCGCTGGGATCAGACTGGGACGGCACGGTGAAAGCCATCACAGCAAGCGACATTGGTGCCATCACCGAAGCCCTGGTAACCCGCGGAATTTCAGAAGACAGCATCCGCAAAGTCATGGGCGGCAACAGCGTTCGCTTCCTGTCAGAATGGCTGCCAAAAGGTGAATAAAATCAATAATGTGGGTAAAATTTTATTCATCTCTTCACAAAAGAAAAGGCTTCTGTCACTAAGGGCCTTGTAAACAGAATCACGCGTTCAATTTTTGGTTCAGGAGTTATTTTATGATCAGCAGTATTTCGTCTGGCCCAGCCTTGCAGCTCAACACAGCAGGCATTGCACCACAAAAGAATGGTGGCGGCGCCAAACTGGATCTGAATGACGTACCTCAGAGCAAAGTGAAGCTCGAAGCTCCGCATACCATCAATGGCAAGGGCCTGAAAATCGACATCAAAGTCTAAGGGGTTAGACTGGGGTGACAGGCGGCGCAACCATATGGTTGGCGCCGCTTTTTATTGCCTACCAACACCAATTAGCGGCGCAGGCCCTTTTGCACAGCAAGCTCAAGCGCAGACAGGAAGCGTGACCTGTCCTTTTGGGAAAAGCTGGCGTTGAAGCCGCGATCTTCACCCATGTCCCGCAGCTGGGATTTAAGCTCCCGCATCGCCAGTGCCATACCAATATTGTCTGTTGTGAACGGCTTGCCGTTATGGCCCAAAACCACCGCGCCCGCTTCAAGAAGCCGGGCGGCCAACTGGATATCACCGGTGATGCAGATATCGTCGGCACCGGCGTGCTCCACGATCCAGTCATCGGCAGCGTCAAAGCCGTCGCTCACCACGACCTTCTTCACATTTTCCCCAACAGGAATGCGCAGCCAGGCATTCGACACCAGATGCACCACCAGGTCATGCCGATAGGAAACCTTCAGCACTTCTTCCTTCACAGGGCAGGCATCTGCATCAACATAAATTTCCATGAACCTTACTTTCTGCTCCCTGCGTGGCCAGGCCCTCCAGTGTCCCGATGGGGCGATTTAGCATGTTTCGCCAAAGCAAAACAATGGTATGACGATACCCAGAAAAACATATGGGAAGAAAACTCCATGAAAAAGCTGATCGCCACAATCGCCACTGCCGCCTGCCTGCTGCAGGCCACCAGCGCTCTTGCCCAGGACGAAGACGCTGCCCCAACCCAGCGGGACCAGATGGTCAAGTCCATGCAATATATGCTCCAGCGGGCTGAAATCGTGCGCATGCTTGCCGCACAACACCTGACCTACATTGACGAAAACCGGGATAAAGGGGAACTTCATGTCTTGGATGATGCGGCCCAGGTCATGGCCTTCGCCCTTGTTTGTCAGAGCCCTGACCTCGATCCCGCGATGCTCAACAAAATTGCAGCGGAATCCACGCTGCAAATCGCCCTCAAGGTGGAAGGTTCCCCAATAGAGGAATCCATTTCACAGATAATGGGGGAACTGAACGGCAAGGAACGCATCACCTTGGTCGCCGATGTGTCATCAGCTGTCCTGATGTTCAAGGTTGGGCGCCGACGCGGGTTGTTTGACGCCCTGCTAACCGATTTCGGGACCGCCCGTTTCTGCAAGGGAATGCAGAGCAATATGCGGGCCCGGTATCAGGGGCTGGCAACCTATCTGGAAGACCTTCAATCCAGACAAAACAACAAGGCCCAATGAAACCCGGACGAACACGATTGACAATCATTGGTTTTAATTTTACCCTCATTAGGTGAAGGAAAGGAAATGTGAGCCATTGGCTTGCACCCTTCTGGGTTCCCGACACCCAGGCCCCGACCTTCCCTGGCACCATTTCAGCTCGAGGGGCCACCCCAGGCACCACTCTCTCCCAGAGTGGTGCCTTTTTTGTAACTGAAGGGCTGCTTCTCGCTCGCGCATTGAACTTGCCACTCAAGCCCGCTATGCATAGGCAAAACGGGGATGGATGTATGAGCAAGTTTGAGTTTTGGATCGACCGGGGCGGCACCTTCACTGACGTGGTGGCGAAGCACCCCGATGGCAGCCTTACCAGCCACAAGTATCTATCGGAAAATCCCGGCCAATATGACGATGCCGCCGTGCATGCCATGCGTGACATTATGGGGGTGGCGGATGATGCCCCCTTCCCCGCCGCGGACGTCAGCGCGATCAAGATGGGCACAACCGTTGCCACCAATGCGCTGTTGGAGCGCGACGGCGAGCCCACGCTTTTGCTGATAACCAAGGGCTTCAAGGATGCCCTGATGATTGGCCAACAGCACCGGGCCGACCTGTTCGCGCTTAAGCCTGAGCGCCCTGTGCCGCTTTATAGCGATGTCGTGGAGGCTGATGAACGCATGGCGGTTGACGGCACGGTTGTCACTGCGCTTGACGAGGCTGCCTGCCGCAAGGCACTTCGGAAAGCCTATGATACGGGCCTGAGAAGCGTTGCTATCGCCTTCGTGCATGCTTACCGCTTCCCCGACCATGAAATCATGGCAGGCAAGATCGCCGAAGAAATCGGCTTTACACAGATTTCGCTGAGTCACAAGGTCAGCCCGCTGATGAAGCTGGTGTCGCGTGGCGACACCACGGTGGCAGATGCCTATCTATCCCCAATCCTGAAGCGCTATGTAAACCAGGTAGAGCACGCCACCACCGGCAGCCCGCTTTATTTTATGCAGTCAAACGGCGGGCTTGCGGCGGCACACGCCTTTGAAGGCAAGGATGCCGTCCTTTCCGGCCCAGCCGGCGGCATTGTGGGTGCGGCGAAAACTGCCGAACGTGCGGGCTTTTCCAAGCTGATCGGCTTTGACATGGGCGGCACATCCACCGATGTCAGCCACTATGACGGCGCTTACGAGCGCGTGTTCGACACTGTGGTCGCCGGGGTCCGCATGACAGTGCCCATGATGGATATCCACACAGTTGCCGCCGGTGGCGGGTCCATCTGCAAGGTCATCGACGGGCGCTTCCAGGTTGGGCCTGCCTCCGCGGGCGCCTTCCCTGGCCCAGCAGCCTATGGCCGTGGCGGGCCTATCACCATCACAGACTGTAACGTCATGTTGGGGAAACTGTCGCCAGACCTGTTCCCAACTGTGTTTGGCGAAGACGGCAAGTCCCCCCTTGATACGGCGGCGACGGAAGCGGATTTCAAGGAAATCCAGGCCCAACTCAAGACAGAGACCGGCACTAGCTACAGCCTGCATGAAATTGCAGAGGGGTTCCTGGCTGTGGGCGTGGAGCACATGGCCCGCGCCATCAAGCGCGTGTCGGTTGAGCGCGGCCATGACATCAAGAAATACAGCCTGCTGACCTTCGGCGGCGCGGGAGGCCAGCATGCCTGCCTTGTGGCAGATGCGCTTGGGATCGACCATGTCATCGTGCCGCCATTCTCAGGCGTCCTTTCAGCCCTGGGGATGGGCCTTGCAGACCAGCGGGTAATCACGGATCAAGCGCTGGAGTGCCCGCTAGCTGATACTGAAGCAATAGCCGCGACGGCTGGTGAAGTGCGCAGGCTTGCGCAAGAACGCCTCACCGAACAGGGCGTGCCAGAGCGTGACCAGACCGTCTCTGTGCGCCTTCGGGTGAAATACAAGGGCACGGATACGACGCTGACTGTGCCGCTGGCTGACGAGTGTAAGACCAAAGCCGCATTTGAAGACGCACATAAAGCCCAGTTTGGCTTCACAGAGCCAGACCAGGCCATTTATGTAGAAGCCGTGGAAGCGGAAGCCGCCGGTGGCGGTGCCGCGACCGCGCTGAACCTGGCAGCCACAGGCACAAGCGCATCGCCTGCTGGCAAGTTCCAATTCTTCAGCGGCGGCGCCATGAAGGACGCTGCAATCTATCACCGCGAACAGCTGAAGCCGGACTGCACCATCACTGGGCCCGCAGTCATCCTTGAAAATGGTGGTACCACGATCCTTGAGCCCGGTTGGTCGGCATCACTGAAGGCGAATGACACGCTGCTGCTGCACCGCACGGCAGAGCGCACCCGCCGGGATATCGACACAACGAAACCCGACCCGATCATGCTGGAGATTTTCAACAATCTCTTTATGTCGGTGGCGGAAGAAATGGGTGGCGTACTGGCGAAAACCGCCCATTCGGTAAATGTGAAGGAACGGCTGGACTTCTCCTGCGCCGTGTTCGACAAAGCAGGCAACCTGATCGCCAACGCGCCTCACATGCCAGTGCACCTGGGCAGCATGGGCGAAAGTGTCTTGAACATTATCGACGCGCGTAAGGGCACGATCAAGCCAGGTGACGTGTTCATGCTGAATGACCCGTTCGCCGGTGGCACTCACCTGCCGGATATCACAGTCATCACTCCGGTCTTCTTTGAAAGCGATGCTGAGCCGCACTTCTATGTGGCATCCCGCGGCCATCACGCAGACATTGGCGGCATTTCGCCGGGGTCAATGCCACCCGCATCCAAGACAATTGACCAGGAAGGCATCCGCTTCAGCAATTTCAAGCTGGTGTCTGAAGGTAGTTTCAACACGCAGGAACTCAGGAACAGGCTGGCGCAAGGCCCGTATCCGTCCCGCAATCCTGACCAGAATGTCGCTGACCTGAAAGCCCAAGTTGCCGCAAACGAACGCGGCGTGACGCTGGTGAAGAAACTGGCTAGTGATTTTGGCCGCGATGTGGTTGACGCCTATATGGGCCATGTGCAGGACAACGCCGAAGAAGCAGTCCGCCGCGTGATCGACCGCCTGAAGGACGGACGGTTCAGCTATCCGATGGACTGCGGCGCTGAGGTGCGCGTGCGCCTGGACGTCAACCGGAAAGACCGGACTGTCACCGTGGACTTCACCGGCACAAGCCCGGTTCAGGACAATAATTTCAACGCACCGCTCGCTGTCACCAAAGCCGCGGTCCTTTATGTGTTCCGCACCTTGACCGGCGAAGACATCCCACTGAATGCCGGGTGCCTGAAGCCAATCCATCTGGTGGTACCTGAAGGCTGCATGCTGAACCCAACACCACCGGCTGCCGTTGTTGCCGGCAATGTGGAAACCAGCCAGATTGTCACCAACGCCCTGTTTCTGGCCGCAGGTACCATGGCCGCGGCCCAAGGCACCATGAACAACCTGACGTTCGGCAACAGCCGTCATCAATATTACGAAACCATTGCGGGCGGGACCGGCGCCGGGCCAACATTTGACGGTACGGATGCCATCCAGTCACACATGACCAACAGCCGCCTGACTGATGTCGAGGTGATGGAATGGCGCTACCCGGTGCGCGTGGAAACCTTCGGCGTGAGGACGGGGAGCGGCGGCAAGGGCCAGCACACCGGCGGCAATGGGGCCGTGCGCACAATCCGCTTCCTTGAAGAAATGGAAGTCTCGATCCTGTCCGGTCACCGGGCTGACGGACCACCTGGCCTTGCAGGTGGCGAACCGGGCAAACCTGGTCGGACTGCAATCATTCGAATGAACGGCAGTCAAGGGCAAATGACGGCGTCGGATGCTACCACAGTCAAGCCTGGCGACTGCATCACCATCGAAACACCTGGCGGAGGCGGCTACGGCTAGCCATAGGCAGGCCCAAACCCCATCCTTGCACCAATGGTTAATAGACCCTATGCTGACTTTTATAAACGAAAGTGCCTGCTTGGGGCACGATGATATGCGCACTGGGGGCGCGAGCGACAGCAGGAGACAGAAGCAAGACAGACGCTGCAGAAAAAGCGGCGCGTTGGCCTTTTTGGGGAAAAGGCTTGTCACGATAGTGGAGCATGAATTCGGAATCTACTTGAGAGAGGAAGGGGAAAACCATGCGAACCACAACCAAAGCCGCCTTGGGACTCTTGATCGCGGCAGCTATGGGCGCACCAACACCCGCTGCCTTTGCAGAGGGGGACGAACACGACGGACACTGGCTGACATCACGGTGCAAGGGGGCACGCCTTGCGTTTGCGGTGAAACAGAAGCAATTGCAGGGTTATGTCAAAGTCAAATACGACATCCAGCCAAATGGCCGTGTCACCAACATACGCGTAGTTGAAAGCGACCCACCTGGCGTCATGGACCGTTCCGTGTCCAACGCAATCAGGGGGTGGCGCTATTTCGCCTATTTCAAGGACGGGGTTGAAAGCGGCCGCAAAGATGTGGAGCTAACCTTTACATTTGGGGGTTCTCCTGAAGAACAGGAGGCAACCTGCACCCACGTACCATGGCCCCAGGCAACAACCGCTGAAGCAAAATAAACCACTCAGCCAAGAGCAATCAACAGCCCGCCCTTCCGGTGGGCTGTTTGCATGTTACGTCACAAACTCGCTGTTGACAGCGCATATGATTTATATATGTTATATTATATCATTTTCATTCATGGGGCACAGGGAATGTTCAGACAGATCGGAAAAAGCGCACTTGTTTTCATGACCACCGTGATGGCGCCTGCTGCAGTCGGGGCCGACGGACCGGCCAGGCCACAAGATCCCATGTGGCAGAATTCCGTTTGCGTCAACCCAATGTTGCCGCGCATTGTCGTCAAGAAACGCCTCACAGGTCACGCCTCAGCGCTGTTTGATATCACCGTCGAGGGCGAGGTGGAAAACATCAGGATCACGGATAGCGACCCAAAGGGAGTAATGGACGGCGCCATCAAACGGGCGCTGAGGCGCTGGTCCTATTTCCTTCATTTCGAAGATGGATATGCAGCACCCCGCAAGGATGTGCCCATTACCTTCACTTTTGGCGAAGAAGGTGAGACCACCTGCAGGCATATACCGCTGCCGGAACTGCCCTCTACCGTCGGGGATCCGTCCGATCCCTATATTCAGCTGAAGCAGTGCACCATGCTGGTAATGCAGCAGAAAGAGGCACGAGACCGCATATCCGGCAAAGTGACCCTAGGCTATGACATCAGCAAAAGTGGCAAGGTTGAAAACATTGAGATACTGTCCTCCACGCCCGAGGGCGTATTCGATGACAACGCCGAAAGGGCACTGGCACGCTGGAAATATCACCAGTTCGAAGATACTGGCGAAGCAATTGCCCGCAATGGCCTGAAGGTCGATTTTTATTATGGTGACCTTCCTGAAGGCGCTCCCGACAACAGGTGTGGCTATGCTCCATGGGAAGCAACCAATATAATAAGCGACATGGAGTATTACCAGGAGCGCCAGAAGAAGCCATTTATCAAAAAAGGCGTACCTGCCCCCTCTCACGGCAAGAATTGACAGCCACAATTAGTGCCCTATAGTCAATTTCTGGACTGTTGAGTTCCGTTTATTCCATTTGGACCGGATCACAGCACCCTGGGGAGGGACAAGGCACATGACTACAGCTGCAACAGAGCGGCCAGCGGCGCGTCTGGAAGATATTCCGGGCGAGCGCGGCCTGCCGCTAATTGGCCACACACTTGATATCATTCGCGACCCGGTAGCCTTTGGCGCCCGCATGCGCAAGACATATGGCCCCATATACCGGACCAACAGCTTCTTCCGCGACAGCGTGACCCTTCTTGGGCCGGAAGCGAACGAATTTGTCCTGATGGACAAGGGCAAGAATTTCTCAAGCGAAAAAGGCTGGTGGCCCTATATTGGCAAACTGTTCCCGCGCGGGCTGATGTTACTGGATTTTGCCGAGCACCGCGCGCACAGGCACATCATGGCGGCTGCCTTCAAAACCGAACCCATGAAAGGGTATCTGGAGCGCCTGAACGACGCCATGCCCGACCGCATCAAGGCCTGGGGCGAGAAAGGCCATTTCGAGTTTTACCCGGCCATCAAAGAGCTGTCGCTTGATATGGCGACCACGGTTTTCCTGGGCCTGGAGCCAGGCGAGGAAAGCCGCAAGGTCAACAAGGCGCTAACGGACATGGTTGCCGCCAGTATGGGCGTGGTCCGCGTTCCCATCCCCGGCACAATGATGGCCCGCGGCATAAGGGGTCGCCGCTTCATGATCGACTTCCTGCAGGGCCTGATCCCCCAGCGCCGGGAAAGTGACCTTACAGATATTTTCACCCAGCTGTGCAAGGCGCGCGACGATGAAGGCAATACCTTCACCGACCAGGAAATTATCGATCACATGATCTTCCTGTGGATGGCGGCACACGACACCATCACCAGCTCGGTAACCACCATGGTTTATGAACTGGGGCGGCACCGGGACTGGCAGGACCAGTTGCGGATGGAAATTTCTGCGCTCGGCCTCAATGACGGCCGCCTGCCCTATGAAAAAATGAATGACCTGACCCTGACGGAATATGCCTTCAAGGAAGCGCTGCGGCTGAATCCGCCGGTGCCGGCCATGCCGCGCGAAACCGTGCGGGATGTTGAATTCAAGGGTCATATCATCCCCAAAGGCACAATCGTGGGCCTGAGCACAGTCACAACGCACCGTGATCCGGACACCTGGCCAGAACCTACAAAATTTGACCCAATGCGCTTTTCAGCCGAAGGCGGCGCCAAGGAAAGGCATCGCTATGCCTGGGTACCGTTCGGCGGCGGTGCCCATATGTGCCTGGGTTTGCATTTTGCCTATATGCAGGCAAAGGTGATCATGACGCATCTGTTGCCGAACTATGAGCTGATCCTGCCGGAAGGTTACAAGACCAGATTTCAGATCATGCCGCTGATCAAACCGGTCGATGGCCTGCCAATCACACTGAAAGCGATAAAATGAACCAGAAGACATTCGATTATATTGTTGTTGGCGCCGGGTCTGCCGGGTGTGTCATGGCTGCACGGCTAAGCGAGAATAGCGCGGTCAGCGTCTTGTTGATTGAAGCGGGCAAGAAAGATAGCTCGATGGCGATCCACATGCCCGGCATGATCGCCAAGGTGGTGGCACCCAACAAGCACAATTGGAACTACTGGACAGAAGCACAGCCGCACCTGAACGGACGCCGGCTTTTCTGGCCACGCGGCAAGGTGCTTGGCGGCTCGTCTTCGATCAACGGCCTGCTGTATGTACGTGGCCATGCGCGCGACTATGACGAATGGGCGCAGATTGGTTGCAAGGGTTGGGCGTGGGATGATGTCCTGCCCTATTTCAAAAAGGCAGAAGGCAGCGACCGACCAGACGATGACCTCCACTCATCCAGCGGACCACTTCTGACGACCCAGCACACGTCCGACAGCCCGCTCAACGTCAGCTTCCTGAATGCCGCAAGCGAAATGGGCCTGCCCTTCACCGACGACTTCAACGGCCCAAAGCAGGAAGGCGTGGGTTGGTACGACCAGACAATCCGTGGCGGACGCCGGCAGAGTGCAGCAAAGGCATATCTGGATACAGCGAAAGACCGGCCAAACCTGACAATCCTGACCGAAGCCCAGGTGCGCCATGTGATGCTGAAGGGCAAAAAAGCCGTCGGCATTGAACTCAGCCGTAAAGGCAAGGTGGAACAATGGCATGCAGGCCGGGAGGTGATCCTGTGCGGTGGCGCCATCAACAGCCCCCAGCTTCTGCAGCTATCGGGCATTGGCGACCCGAAGGACATCCAGGCTGTTGGCCTGCCCGTTATGCATGAGCTGAAGGGCGTCGGTAAAAATATGCAGGACCATCTGGACCTCACGGTTTATGCCCACCTGAAGGAACCGATTTCATACTTGCGCTACAAGGCTCCGCACCGCGGTATTGCGGAAATGCTGAAATGGGTGATGAAAAAGCCGGGCGTTCTGTCAGACTGTGTGACCCCGGTTGGCGCGTTCCTCAAGACCGACCCTGCGCTTGAACGGCCTGACATCCAGTTCCACATCATGCTGGCGATGGCCGATGAACCACACGGCTTCGCGGACCCCCACGAACACGGCTTCGGCATTCACATCTGCCAGCTCCGCCCACATAGCCGCGGCACGATTTCCCTGGCCTCCAGCGATCCGCTGGCGCCCGCGAAGATCGACCCCAACTATCTGGCGGAACCGGAAGACCTGCGGGTCATGCGCGAAGGCATCAAAGTGGTGCGCCGCCTGATGCGCCAGCCTGCGCTCGCCGACCTGATCGAGAAGGAAAAGAGCCCCTGGGACACCATTGATCTGGAAGATGACGCAGCAACCAATGACACCGTCCGCGCAAAGGCCGAAACCATATATCACCCTGTTGGCACGTGCGCCATGGGCCCGGCAGACAACGCCATGAGCGTGGTGGACCCGAGCCTGAAAGTGATCGGCCTTGAGGGGTTGCGCGTCGTGGATGCGTCTGTCATGCCGCGCCTGATTGGTGGTAATACCAATGCCCCCACTATCATGATCGCCGAAAAATGCGCCGCCATGATCAAAGACGGCCTGATAGCGGAGCCTGCATAATTCCCGAACAACAATTGATATCCGTCAAGGTAACTGCCAGTATGGGTTGATAATTTCCGTCTTGAGTATGGACATATTTTTTCCGGGAGGAGCGGACATGGGCAAACAAAATCTTTATCTGGTAGCTGTTGACGGCAGTGAATGGGGCGACAGGGCAGCCAAGCATGCCATCAACCTGGCCAAACAGACCGGCGCGAAAGTGCGCCTGATCACAGTGATCCCCTGGTCCGGTTATCAGCCTCTAACCGTTGAGGAAATCGTCAACCGCCCGCTTGAAAAAGAGCATGAAGAAAAGCGCGCCCGCGAGGAAATCCTTGATCCTGTTGTTGACAAGTACAAGGATTCAGGCGTTGAAATCAGCAGCGAATTCTTCTGGGGCCACCCTGTGGACGTAATCCGCAAACAAGCCAAAGATGAAAAAGCCCATCAGGTCTTTATTGGTCGGCGCGGTCGGTCCCGCGTGGCCGATTTGATCCTGGGAAGCGTAGCCAACTCATTGGCCCATTCCCTGGGTGTCCCGATCGTTCTGGTGCCTTAAAATCAGACCAGGACCGATTTGCTTTACGGGAAGCGATGGCACGCGCTATCGCTTCCTGAAGCTTTTTAGGGTCCACCGGCTTACTTTGATACCCGTCCATACCTGAGTTCAGGAATATCTCCCGATCACCCTTCAGCGCATGCGCCGTGAGCGCCAGAATTGGGGTCTTGCCGACAGACCCGACCAGCGACCGGATAAGAGACGTTGCCTCAAGCCCATCCATCACTGGCATGGCAATATCCATCAGGATAACGTCGAACGGCTTTTCCACCTGAACCTTATTCACAGCTTCCTGACCATTTGACACAATCGTAACTTGATGCCCTTCACGCTCCAGAATCGTGCGGAACAGTTCCTGGTTCACCGGATTATCTTCAGCCAAAAGAATGCGCCATTGGCCGGTCTGGCGCCCAGCCCCGACCCTTGTGCCTTGGCTGTTTGCCACGACAGCATCCCGTGCTTCATGTACCGGAATAGTGAGCGTGAAGGTCGTGCCTTTTTCAAGCGCGCTTTCAACCTTCACAGTGCCACTAAGAAGGTCCAGCAATTCGCGGCACAAGAAAAGCCCGAGCCCTGTGCGATTATAGAAACGGCCGTTATCCACGCTTGGCTTGCTTGGTTCGAATAGCGTCCCGATGCGGCTTTCAGGGATACCGACTCCCGTGTCGGAGACTTTCACCAGAAGCTCGGGCTGTTCACGTGCCTGCCGGTAGTCGACCTCAAGGCTGACGCCTCCTTTATGGGTAAATTTGAATGCATTGTTCAGGAGAACTGCCAGTATCTGCTGCAGCTTCTGATGATCGACCTTGACGTGCCTTGGCACATCAGGCGAGACGCTGAGCACACCTCGCAGCCCCTTCTGCGATCCCATTGTTTCAAACATGCCCATGACATCCTGAAACAAAAGTGGCAGGTCGGTTACTTCCTCTTCCAGCTTCACACGCCCTGCTTCCAGATAGGAAAGGTCTGTCAGCTCATTCACGAAGGTTTGCAAAGACTGACCGGCACGTACCAACAGCTCGATATATTTGCGTTGTTCATTGGTCAGCGCCGTATCGCGCAACAGTTCCGCCACCCCAAGCACACCATTCACAGGCGTTCGTATCTGGTGGCCGATCATGGCCAGGAAATTCAGACGCTCAGCTTCAACCTTCTTCGCCAGCACTTCGTCTTCATCTTGCAGTCCCTGCCCCTGCGCCGAATATCCAGCACGCAGCGCGGGCAGATTGGTTCGAATCTGTATTAGACAGAGTTGGTCTACAACCTCTTCCCTGACCGGGCGCAAGGAATGCACATAATGGCGGGCTTCAAGAGGCTGGATGGTGACATCAACGGGCTGGGATGAAAGTGTGAAATCGCCGTCAGCCTGAGGAATGCTTGTCGCAATCCCCATGTTGATCGCGTTGCGGACCTTATCCACCAGCAAGGGCGTAAAGATAGAGGGCAATAATTTGTCAGCTTGCTGGTAGCAGGCGGTTTCGCTGTCAATGCCTGTGGCCTGCGCCATCCACCTGTTCCAGAGCCGTATTTCAAGCTTCGAACCAATAACGACCAAGCCGACATTCGCGACATTCACAATTTCCTGCAGCACACAATTCTCCTCGACAGCTATCAAGGCGGCATCCAATGATGCAGCCTCCCACACTCCTACTTCCTCCCCGTATCAAACTAATTTGGCGCACTCTATTGGCGCGACCCCAGGACACTTACCGTTATCTGCCGTTATTTTATTGTTGCTTCTGACCTGATCCACACCGATTACGGAAGTGCCTCAAGACAGCTTTTACGGTTCCATGCTACGAAACGGATCACCAAAAAACAACTATTAGTACGCATAATAGCCTAAAATATATAACCTTAAGATTGTGTTTACCATATTCCCCCGACCCATGATTGAATGAAATGAAATTTAATGCTTTAAATTCATGCACTTATAATTTTCCCGCTAAAAGGATGTGAAACTGCTGTGCAAATCGCTCGCAAAATTTTGATCTTTGCAGGACTGAACGGCGCCATTGCTGCCGGACTTGCTGCCGTAGGCGCGCATGCACTGCCCGCTTCCATTCCTGAAGCGGACATCGCCATGTTCACCATGGCAACACAGTTTCACTTGTTCCATGCGCTCGCGCTTCTGGGGCTTGCAGCCTTGGCACACAATACCGCAGGCACACGGCATCTGATGATCCCGGTCTGGCTGTTTCAGGCTGGTGTGCTGGCCTTTTCAGGCAGCCTCTACGTAAGGGTGGTCTTCGGGCCGGGTAGCCTGGGTGCCTTCCACTGGATCACGCCGCTTGGCGGTCTTGCCCTTATTGCGGGCTGGCTTTCCCTGCTGGCGCTGAAGCGAGAGAACTAGCCCCTATTTGGCCGGAAGCTTCAGTACCACCGCAAGACCACCAAGGGTGGCCCGTTCCAGCGAAGCACTGCCCCCATAGAGCTCTACAATATCGCGTACGATCGCGAGGCCAAGGCCAGTCCCCGGAACGTGCTCATCCAGGCGCTGGCCACGTTCGAACAAAGCATCCATTTCAGCTTCATCCACACCCGGTCCATCGTCCTCCACACGGAATTGCATGTAAGGCCGGCGATGGTCTGCCGGCAGCATTTTAGCTGTCACAGAAACCCTGCCCGTGGCCCATTTTCCTGCGTTATCAACGATGTTGCCAACAACTTCGTCGAAATCCTCTTTCTCGCCGTCAAACTTCAGGCCGGGATCGATATCCAAATCCACCTTCAGGCTTTTACCCTGATTAAGCCTTTCGATCGCTCGCGCAATCTTCTCTGTACGCTCCTTGACCGGCAGCCCCTGCCCGCTTCCTCCTCCTGCGATCCGCGCACGTTTCAGATGGTGGTCGATATGTTCACCGATGCTGCGCACCTGTACCGCGATGGCTTTTGCCTTGTCTGCGGGGTCTTCATCCACTTCATTCTTGATAACACTAAGCGGTGTCTTCAGGGCGTGCGCTAGGTTGCCCACATGGGTGCGGGCGCGGGACACCAGCTTTTCATTCTGATCGATAAGAGCGTTGATCTCCTGCGCGAGCGGCTTGAGGTCTTCGGGCCAGTCCCCCTCAATACGTGAGGCTTTACCGCCCCTGACATCCACCAACTTGCGACGCAGGTTCCTGAGCGGTCGCAGTCCATAGGCAACCTGCAGTACGAGCGCGAGCGACACAGTCAGCATAATGAGGCCAAGGGCACTCAGCAGCAGCCAGTTAAAACGCTGGATCGCCTCCCGCACTTCTGCCGTGTCGGTGGCCACCTGATAGCGAAAAATCCGGTCTGCCTCCGGCAGGATGATATCGCGTTCCGCCACCCGCAATGTCTGTCCGTCCGGCCCTTCCACTTCTGCGTGCCTGAGCGAGAAGGTCCGCACCGTCAAATCCGGCTTAAGTTCATAATCCCACAAGGACCGGGAACGGAATGGCGGTTCATCCTGTTCAGATATCTGCCAGTACCAGCCGGAATATGGTGCGGCGAAGCGTTGGTCCAGAAGTGGCTGGTTGAAGCGCAACACGCCCTCAGGCGAGATTTCGCTAATCCCCACCATCGTATCGATCTGGAGCTCCAGCTTTTCATCGACATCGGAGAGGACATAGCTTCGAAAAGCATAGGAAAGCAGCATGCCCCCGATAACAAGCGCCGCACCCGACCACAACAGCGCCGACAGCAACAGACGCCCGGTCAGCGTGCGCAGGAAATGCCGCAAGCGCCCTTGCGAGGCTTGCTTTGCATCTTCCCTTGCTGCGTCCGGTCCTTTCACGCCTACTCCTCAATCCATTCCAGGCGATAACCCAGGCCACGCACTGTGTGGATAAGCGGCACGTCCAGCTTCTTCCTTACCCGGTTCACAAACACCTCAATGGTGTTGGAATCCCGGTCGAAATCCTGGTCGTAGATATGCTCAGTCAGCTCGGTGCGAGAAACCACCTTGCCTTCATGGTGCATCAGATAGCTGAGGAGCTTGAATTCCTGCGCCGTAAGCTTGATGGCACTGCCTGATACCGACACCCGCCCGTTACGGGTATCCAGAATCACAGGGCCGCACTCAAGCTGTGGGCTTGTCTGCCCCGCCGATCGCCGGATCAAGGCGCGCAAGCGCGCGAGCAACTCTTCCATGATGAAAGGTTTGGTCAGATAGTCATCGGCCCCGGCGTCCAGGCCTTCAACCTTCTCAGTCCAGCCATCGCGGGCGGTCAGGATCAGCACAGGCATGGCCCGCCCCGCAGAGCGCCACTTCTTCAGGATGCTGGCGCCGTCCATGATCGGTAGCCCGAGATCAAGGATCACCGCATCATAGGGTTCGGTGTCGCCCAGGAAATGGCCGTCTTCGCCGTCTGCGGCATGATCAACCGAATAACCGGTATCTATAAGGCTGGACTTAATCTGGTCCGCGAGCGCCTGATCGTCTTCCACCACAAGAATACGCATTCTTTTTCTCTCCCCGCTTAACGTGTTGCGACTATTTCACCGGTCCGGGCATCAACAATGGCCACCATGACTTTACCGTCTTTACGCCTGACCCGCAGGTCATATTGCCACCCCCGATTCGTGCGCCGAAGCTTCTGGCCAACAACGACGCCCTGCAGTTTGGCCTCCGCGATCCGCTTGATTTTCGCATAGGACATCAGCTCGCCGCGTTTGATCGCCTGCAAGACATCATCATGTTCATCAAGGGCCGACGCCGCGAAAATCCCTGCTTCGAGAGCGAATGGGAGCGTCAGCATCCCTGCCGACACGGCACCAAAAAAGAGCAGAATACAAATTACACGTTTCATAGAGTATACTTTTAAAATCATCGCGGTGAACGCATGATGAACCAGCTTTGACAAGCATCAAAGACAGAAATGAAACTTTAGGCCAAGCATTGAGTTTGAAAAATGCGAACGGAGGCAATCCCGATGAAGTCAATCCTTCTCCCTCTCACGGCGAATATCCAAGCTGCGCCCCTTCTTGCTGTGGCGAACCGCTTGGCCCTGCAGTTCCGGTCGAGCCTGACAGGCCTTTTCATCCGGCCTGACCCGCGCTCTGCCATTCCGTTCATGGGCGAAGGCCTGACAGCCGACATGATCCAGACCCTGTGCGACAACGCAGAAAAACAAGGCAAGCGCCAGGCTGATGAGGCCGAAGCTGCATTCCGCGCAGCGGCAGATGAGCATGGGCTGAAATGGCTTGCCGAAGGGGAGACCAGCGACAAGGCCAAAGCCTGCTGGTCTGTTCTGACGGGCGAAGTCAGCGACCATGTCGGTCGCCGTGCCCGCACAGCCGATATCGCCCTGTGCCTGCAACCCGACAGTAAACATCTAGACACTGAAGATATATTCCACGATCTGATTTTCCGTTCAGGGCGGTCCGTCCTTATGGTGCCCAGCGCCTATGAAGGCACTGTGGGCAAGCACCTGATGATTGCGTGGAATGGGCGGGCAGAAGGAGCCCGGGCCGTTGCAGGCGCTTTGCCTATGCTCAGAGATGCGCAAACAGTAACCATCGTGCAAGTGGGTGACATTGGCGAAGATCGCCCCGGAGCGGACGCCATTGCCCACTATCTGGCAGAGCATGCAATTGAGGCCAACACCCGGAAAATCGAAGCCGAAAACCAGACGGTTGGCGAATGTCTGCTCAAAACGGCAGATACGATTGGCGCGGATACGATCGTCCTTGGTGCCTACTCTCATTCCCGGTGGCGCGAAATGGTGCTTGGTGGTGTCACCAAACACATAACGGCCGAAAGCCAGCTACCGGTATTCATGAGCCACTAAAAGGGTTGTATTGCCTTGACGCACGTTCCCTGCGGCATTACCCCTGAGGATGTCGCGGCCAGGAGCATTGGATTGATTAACCCTTTTCGAATCCTACATGTTTTCCCATCCTTTGAGGTTGGTGGAGCGCAGCGCCGCGTGGTCAACCAGATCAACGCGCAAACAGGTAATTTCACGCATTCCGTGTTCGCCATGGACGGCTGCTATGAAGCCTTGTCGCTGATCAAGGACATCGGCCCCATCCCGGAGATGCCTGCTGCACTGGACAAAATGGGCGTCTTGAGCTCGGTTAAGGCCTGCCGCCAGCTGTTGAAGGACTTTGGCCCGGACCTGCTGGTCACCTATAACTGGGGATCGGTAGAATGGGCACTGGCCAATCGGTTCCTCAGGGTTTGCCCAACCATCCAGATTCAGGATGGCTTCGGCAAGGAGGAGCAACATCGCGAACTCACGCGCAGGCGTTTGGTCCGTTCCTTCGCCTATCGCGGGTGCGACGCTGTCATCGTGCCATCTCGCACGCTGGAAAAAGTCGCGCGGGAAAGCTGGCATCTTCGCGCGGATAAACTGCATTACGTTCCGAACGGAATCGATATCGGGCGTTTCATTTGCCCACCCGACCGGGGCCTGATGAAGAAACTCGACTTGACCAATGACGACCGCATCATTGGCACTGTCGCAGGCCTCCGCCCCGAAAAAAACATCACACGGTTGATCAATGCCTTTGGCCAAATCGCGGGTCTATACCAGGACGCAAAGCTGGTGATTGTCGGCAGCGGCAGTGAAGAACTGGCGCTCAAGGCGCATGCTGATCAACTCGGCCTGGCCAAGCGGATCGTCTTTACAGGTGCCATGGCAAACCCGGAAACCATCATCCCCACTTTTGAGGTTTTCGCCCTGTCCTCGGATACCGAACAAATGCCCCTTTCGGTTATTGAAGCCATGGCCTGCGGCCTGCCAATCGTCAGCACCGATGTGGGCGATATCAGGCAGATGGTGTGCAAGGAAAACCAGCGTTTCATCCACGGCCGGGACGATCGCAGCCTTGTTAAGTCTTTGTCTGCCATGCTCGAACGTCGTGACAACGGGCTGAGGATTGGCCCCTCAAACCAGCAGAAGGCCAAGAAAGACTATTCGGTTAAGGCCATGGTCGATCAGTATGAAGCCTTGTTCTGGCAAGCCGTGCGCGACTTTAAAATCTAGCGCTCTCATAGTCCGGCACCATTGCCTCAATACTTTCCCGCACGCCTGCAAGCTCTGGCGTTTTTAGCGCGCTGGAAAGGAGCCTGAGCACACGGGGAATATGCCCCAGGTAGATGGGTTTTCCGTCGCGCTTGCTGAGGCGCACAAAAATGCCCGCCACCTTGGCGTGGCGCTGCGCGCCCAAAAGGGCCATATCGCGTTCAAGGGCCGTGACTTCATTATCCTGCATACCTGCCGTGTATCGCTCCATGACAGCGGCGCGCAGCCCCGAGGGCACATCGCGCCGGGCGTCTTCCACCAGCGAGACAAGATCATAAGCAGGCGAGCCCAACAGAGCATCCTGATAATCAAGAAGTCCGCAGTGGCGAATGTCTTCCGTCCCGCCCGTTATCATCAGGTTGTCTACGTGATAGTCTCTCAGCACCAGCGCGCTCCGCACGCGAGCAACGTCCTTCAGGGCGCCCTGCCACGCATCCATATAGCGCTGCTTTTCAGTCTTGCTGGCCTCACTCCCCCTGAAGGCCGGCACGAACCAATCTACAAACAGCTCCGCTTCCCTAAGGAGTGCTGCCATATCATATGGCGGCACATCGACTTCCACAGCCTTTGGGTGAGCATGCAGTGCCTTCAACACGTCTGTTGCCAGAAGATACAGGGGCTCTGCGTCGTGGCCCGCATCCAACAGGCGGGTGAAAGTGTCATCGCCCATATCTTCAATCAGCGCGAAGCCGGCTTCAAGGTCAGTGCCCAGGGTGTCGGCAACCCTTAGTCCCAGCGCGCGCAAGTGGGCTGTAATGTCCAGGTAGGCCTTGAGGTCTTCATGAGCTGGCGGGGCATCCATCAGCATGCATCCATCGCCTGCGCGGCGCAGGCGTGCGTAACTGCGGAAGGAGGCATCAGGGGTCAGCGGCTCTATCCGGGCGTCATGCCAGCCCTGCTCGCGAAGAAATTTCGCCCGAGCCTCTTGGCGCGTGCTTGCCGATGTCATATTGCCTCCCTGCCAGTGCTTGTGGGGCCGATCATATTCACTTTTGCCCGAAGGTAAAGCTGCTGGATGGCGGCATGCCTCCCCAAAGCGGTGAGCCCCAAAGCCTATTCAGCGGGCACCGCTGCAGCAGACACCTTGCCCCACATAACTTCATTACCCGGCCCGGGTTCAGATGGCACGTTGAACGACAAGACAAGCGATACGGCAGCCATGATGGCACCCGCAATAAACACCAGCGAAGGCGAAATCGGCCACAGCACTGCGCCAAAGACCGCCGGGATAACAACCGCCGCAATATGATTGATGGAAAAGCTGACACTGGATGTCGCAGCGATATCACGCCCATCGGCGATTTTCTGCAGGTAGCTTTTCTGGGCGATCGCGAAGGAAAAGAACAGGTGGTCCAGCACATAAAGCGCGGCCGCCACACTGGCCGTTTCAACCACCGCATAACTGCCGAACACGATAATGAGGCCGATATATTCGACAATCAGCGCCTTCCGCTCACCAAACCGGCTGATCAGGCCGCCAAGCTTGGGGGCGAACCACATGGTTACTACATGGTTGGCAAGATAAAGCCCCGCAATTTCAATCACGGTGAAATCGAATTTAGTGACAAGCAGGAAACCTGCAAAAACGACAAAAATCTGGCGCCGTGCTCCGCCCATGAAAGTGAGCGCATAGTAAAGCCAATAGCGCTTTCGGAAAACCATGTGCTTGTGCTGCACTTCATGGCCATCAATGCGTGGGAACGCCAGCCAAATGAAAAGTGCCAGCGCAATGGTCACGCCACCACCGCAGGCGTAGAGGATGATATATAGCCACGTGTGCTCTGCAGACATCGCCGACGCTTCTGCCACGGCCTCTGTTGCACCGTGTCCGCCACCAACCTTGCCCATGACTCCGTCAAGCATATCCGGCGCAAGCAGGAAGATTGCCCCGAAAATCAGCCCATAAGCCAAAAGGGAGCCAACCGATCGCGCAGACATCTGCCGACCGAGCGCCCGCGGAGCGATTGTTTTTGGCAACCATTGAAGCGAAAGGGACATCTGGATGGTTTCAAAATAGTGGAAACCGACGGACATGATGATGGTCGTGAAATACAGGCCGTAAGCGGTTGGGAACAGCCCGGTGATCGCAACACCAAGCCCCAGCATCGCAAGCGCCAGAACGGCGAAAACCTGTTCCCTAAGCACCAGCAACAGGAAAACCGCAGTGAAAGCAAGGAAACCCGGGATTTCACGCAGGCTTTGTAGGATACCAATTTCCTTACCGGTAAAGCCCGCTGCCTCAACCGTGAAATTATTCAGAAGTGTCATCCAGATTGAAAAACTGAAGGGTGCCGCCGCCGCCATCAGAATGAGGCATACTTCAGGGGTCCTCCAGGTGGTCTTTTCCGGTACTTGAGACATAGTCAGGCGCTTCCTCCCAGCAGTCAGTTCGAGGCGTTGGGCGAAAGCTTACCTATTTTCAAAACTTCAATCTATGGAAAACAGAGCATGGCTGAGTTGCGCTCAAGGCATGCATGGCAACCGGCGAAAATAAAGAAGGGGGCAACAGCCCCCTTCCTCCACTCTATGACTGCCGGCGGTTAGCCAAAGTTCGGCGCGCGCTTCTGCATGAAGGCCATCACGGATTCGGCAAACTCGGCGGACATCAGCTGCTCGCCGAACAGTTTGGATTCCTTCTCCATACGGGCACCGACCTCTTCAATATCACCCCGCATCAAGGCCTTCGTGCGCTGGACAGACTGCGGCGCCTTGTTCGCCAGCGCTACAGCAGCTTTTTCTGCTGCAGGCAACAGATCATCCGCCTTGAGCACCCGTGAATACATACCGATCTCAAGCCCTTCGCGGGCGGTAACCTTACGGCCAAGCATCATGATCTCAGCCGCCCAGGCATGCCCAACACGCTTAGGCAACAGAAGCGAAGATCCCGCCTCCGGCACAAGCGCCAGGTCAACGAACGGCGCAGTGATCACAGCCTCTTCCGCCGCATAGACGATGTCAGCATGCAAAAGCATGGTCAGCCCGACGCCAACAGCAATACCGTTCACCGCCATCACGATCGGCTTTTTTGCTGTCAGCAGGCACTGCAGAAACTGGGCAACCGGCGCATCCGGTCCCATCTTTGGATTATCGCGAAAATCCACAAGATCGTTGCCAGAGGTGAAGGCTTCACCGGCACCCGTGAACAGCATCGCCCGGATGCTGTCGTCTTCTTCCGCAGTGCGCATGGCCTCAACCACCTTGGAATACATGTCATGCGTAAGAGCGTTTTTCTTGTCCGGGCGGTTGAAGGTGATCCGCATTACCCGGTCTTTGATTTCAGTGATGATATGATCTGTCATGGCTTCCTCGTTCTAATGTGCGTCAGGCTGACTGTTTTTCTGCCAGCTTGATTGTGTCTTTCCCGTAAGCATCGGATTTGGCGATCACGGTTTCCAGGAAGCGTGCAATGGTTTCCTGCTCGGCTTCCGAAAACCCTTCAAGAAGGTGGTCGTTGGTGGCGTGGATAAGCGCATGGCTTTCGCCAGCAATCGCGCGTCCCTTCGACAGCAGCACGAGCTCAAAACTGCGGCGATCCTGTTCACTTGGGCGGCGAGCGATCAGCCCCTTGCTCTCCATCCGGTCCACCAGCCCCGATGTTGCAGCGTTCTTGAGCCCAATCGCGGTCGCCACCGCCCCCATCGTCGCGCCTTCGTTTTTTTCCAGATACAACAACAGCGCGTTCTGTGCGGCTGTGATGCCATGGCGGTCCGCCAGCAGCCGGTCTGCCGCGCGGAACAAGGCCCTGTGGGCCATGTGAATCAGGTGAAAAATTTTTGGTCTGTTCATGTCGACCATCCATATAGTTCGCATCCGAAGCATTTATTTCGTATCCGAACTATATGCCATTTGCAAGCAGGAATTATTGGGCCTGTGTGCTGAAGGATGGGCTGGCTGCGCCGATAACGGCTTTACTGCGGTGCCCCTTCGCGGTATGAAACCGGCAAGCAAACAATGTGAGTACCCTGCCGATGAACAAAGCCGCCTGAGATATCCTGTCCGCCATAGCTGACGGCACAGGCCACCAATATCTGCCACTTTGCAGCAAGGCTTTGTTATGCATCAAAAATACCATCACCCTGACCCAGGCCAGCGCTATCCACTCGCGCACGCCAAGCGCGTTGTCTTCCTCAAGAATGTCGTCTCTGGCGATAACATCGAGGTCGGCGACTATAGCTATTATGACGACCCCAAGGCGCCAGAGGCCTTTCAGGAAAACAATGTGCTCTATCACTATGACTTTGTCGGCGACCGGCTGACAATCGGGCGCTTTTGCGCCTTGGGCACAGGCACCAAATTCATCATGAACGGGGCCAACCACCGCATGGACGGCCCATCAACCTTCCCCTTCCCCATATTCGGGGCAGACTGGGCGGACCATATGCCGCTACTGGCGGGCCTGCCGATGCGGGGAGATACCACCGTGGGTCATGATGTCTGGTTCGGTTTTGAGAGCCTTATCATGCCGGGCGTCACAATTGGCCACGGCGCGATCATCGCGTCCCGATCCGTGGTCACAGAGGATGTCCCGCCGTTTGCCGTCGTGGGCGGCAACCCGGCACGCGTCCTGAAGATGCGCTTCGATGAAAAGACAATCGAAAGGCTTCTGGCCGTCGCCTGGTGGGATTGGCCCATTGAAAAAATCACCCAACATGTCCCGGCCATCATGGCAGGAAGTGTGGATGATCTTGAAAAGGTCTAGGAAACCAGTTTGAGCGACCCGGCTGTCACGCGCCCATTTGGCCCGTCCATGAGCTCGAACGACAGCCGCTGTTCTTCCTGAAGGTCATGAAGGCCTGCTTCCTTGACTGCAGAAATATGCACGAACACATCGTCCCCGCCTTCGTCGGGGGCGATGAAGCCAAAACCCTTGGCTTTATTAAACCATTTGACCGTGCCTGTACTCACGCTGCCCTCACTTGATCAAGTCCGCTTGAAACAAAGACAATTCACCATTTTCAGCCTGCCTCCGTCAATAGTCATTCTTTGCACGAAGGTTTTTCACCGCGTGCGCGTACCATGAAATACAGAGCTTGTTTCTGTATCCACCAGACCTCCCTGAACGCCAGATGGCGTGACCTCCTCTGTGCCCTTTCAGCCCCACCCCTTGGGAAGCTGAGAGGGCTTCTTTTTGGAAAGTGAAACTTTTTCAAAAAAATGCATTGCCTTGACCTACATCAAATCCTCCGCGTGACCACAGCGGTATAAAAAATCTGCCTTCGATGATTGGTGAAGCCCAAGTGGCTTCAGGCATATCAGGACAGTGCGCAGCAGCAATCCATCTCTCCCGCTCCTGTCGCACGTGCCACAGTGGGCCCAGAGCTGCATTTGCTTCCCTAGCAGCTATGGGTAGTGGGGCAACCTGATAGGTCAGCCAATCTTTGGAGGCGGCATCATTGGTGTCCGGTTTTTACGCTCCCCCGCATCGAGCCAGAGGCATCAAGATACTGCCGCATCCTTGAAGGTGGGTATATTGATATCCTCTTTTGTTCCAGATTGAGCCTGTCCCGACTGTCCCGTCGGCGGCAGGCTCAGACTTTTCAGAGCTTGTCAAAACCTGAAGCCATCGACCATTAGAGCTGCGATGGCTGAAGGCAGCCCCACTGTTGCAACCGGAAAACGGAAGCAAATCATAAATTCCTCGCCAAAATTTTCTCGTTTGGTTACATTTTCAACACTTATAACTTGCACACTCAGGGGGAGGCTATCATGGCGAGTTTCAAACGGGCATTGGTTCTGTCGGGCGGCAACGTAAAAGGCGCCTATCAGGCTGGGGCCATCAAGGCACTTTTGAATCACACTTTTGCGGACGGTTCCATGTTCACGCCGGAAGCCATTTATGGCGTATCGGTGGGCTCCATGAACGGCGGCTTCATGGCAGACCGGGCAGGCGCAGCCGTTCTCGCCGGCAAACAGCCGGACTGGCCTGAAATTGGCAACGAGATTGAAGCCTTCTGGCGCGATAACGTCACCAGCTTCGCCTCAATCGGCAAAAAGCGCGGCACGCTTGAGCTGGTGGGCGACGTGCTGTTCGGCAAATTTGACGGCCTGACCACCATGGACGGGGCCGCTGATCTCGCACGGGAAAACATCCGCCCTGATAACCTGCGTGCCAGCCCGGCCTATTATGCCTGCGGCGTCACCAATATGGCGACAGGGGACTTTTTTGAGGCCAGCGTGGAAACATTTGGCGATGACGTGATCGACTATGTAATCGCCTCCACCCGCGAACCGGTCGCGATGCCGCTTATGTGGATCAATGACATGCCCATGGCCGATGGCGGCATACGCAATATCGCCCCGCTGAAGCCTGCGATCAAACGCGGCGCGGAACAGATGGCCGTTATCGCCATGAAGCCGGAACAGATGACACCGGATTATGCCAGAAAGAACTTCCGGAACATCCTGAAGCTTCTGAAACGCACCATCGGTACACTGACAAGCGAGATCATGAACAATGACCTCAATGAAGTTCGAAAGATCAACCATGCCTGCAAAATCGGCGGCCAGGCTATAGCAGCCGGTAAGCGCATCATCGAGTTCGTCGAGATCCGCCCGGAAGACCGGCTGCCGATTGACGTGACCGACTTCGACAGCAAGGACATCCAGGCCTTGATCAAGATGGGTGAGGAAGAAGCCAAGAAGCAACTCGACAAGGGTTGGCTCACCGGCGACGACTGATCACGTTGAAACCAGCCGCCACAGCCACATTTGTGGCGGCTAGTCCCCCTGATAGGTCTGCAACAGATCCCGCAGCCGCGACAGAAGCTGGCTTCGCTGCCTGTCAGACTTGGCGGTCTCTAGCTTACGCCTGAGATCCATGCTCAGGGACGCCAAGTCATTGTGCCAATCCGGCTTTTCAACCGCTGTTGGGTCAAGACGCGGAACCACACGGTTCAGCTTCGGCACCCCTTTACCGTCCTCAAGCGTGTAATCGTCATCAAGTTGCGGCACGATAAGCTGCTCCTCAGGGATACCTGTTTCAACCAGCGCAACCCGCATGGCCTCCAGCGACTGTGCCGACCCGTGGCACAAGAAGATATTTCGCCTAACCGGCAGCCGTTCTTTCGCCCATTCCAGCAGCCCGTTATGGTCGGCGTGCCCGGAATAGGTATCGATCGTACGAATACTTGCCCGCACTTCGATTTCTTCGCCCTGTATCTTGATCCGCTTCTTGCCCCGCTCCAGAAGGCTACCCAGCGTGCCTTCCGCCTGATACCCTACCAGAAGAACGGTGGACTGCGGGCGCCACAGGTGTTCTTTAAGGTGGTGGCGGATGCGCCCGGCATCGCACATGCCAGACGCCGCAAGAATGATCATATTACCCCTGAAACGGGCGATGGATTTGCTCTCGTCCACTGTTTCAGTGAAATGAAAGCTGCTGTGATTGAAAAGCGATCCACCGCCGTCCACATCCTCAAGACTGTCCGCATGGTCGGCAAACACGGAGGTAACCCGGATAGCAAGAGGGGAATCGAGGAACACCGGCACGTGTGGAATTTCGCCGCTTTTCAACAAAACAGCAATATCCAGCAAAAGCTCCTGCGTGCGCTCCACGGCAAACGCAGGGATCACCAGCGCACCATCGCCCTTGAGCGCCTCGTTTATTTCGTGAGCCAGAAGCGTCCTGCGCTCCTTCGGCTTGAGGTCCGTCCGCACACGGCCGCCATAGGTTGATTCCATAAAGAGATAATCAAGCCCGCTCGGGGCATCCGGGTCAGGGTGAAAAAGCTTGTGGTCCGGCCCGATGTCGCCAGAGAAAAGCATGCGTTCCATGTGCCCTTCCTCGTGGGTCACCTCAAGCTCGATCGATGCTGCACCCAGAATATGCCCGGCGTTCCAGAAGCGCACCCGAACACCCTTCAGGTCACACCAGTCTTCATAGTCCACCGTGCGTATTTGCCCCAAACAGGCTTCGACATCCTCACCGGTATAGATGGGCTCCACCTCGTCCCTGCCCCGTTGCCGGTTCCTTCGGTTCAGGCGCAATACTTCCATTTCCTGAATGTGGGCGCTGTCCGGCAGCATGTAGGTCAACAGGTCCCTCGACCCTGCCGTGGTATAAATATTGCCGCGAAATCCATGCTTGGTCAGCTTTGGCAGCAGGCCTGCATGGTCTGTATGGGCATGCGTGAGCAGCACAAAATCGATCTGGGCCGGATCGAAGGGAAAATCACCATAGTTCAGCTCTTTCACCGTTTTCGGCCCCTGGAACATGCCGCAGTCCACAAGGAACTGCAAGTTGGCGAACCGAACCCAGTAACACGACCCGGTCACAGTGCCCGCGGCACCACAGAATTTAACTTTCAGTGTCATCTTTCGGTCTCCCGGGTGAGTGCCTCGGCCAATAGCGGCGCAAGGGATATAGCGTTTGTTGGATGCAGAATACCGTCGCACGATCGCACGCGACTGATGCCCGCACCTTCCAGTTTATCAAGATCGGCGTCGCTGCAGACGGCATGCACGGCCATGGCCTCAACGTGTGAAGCGCCAGCGTCCAGCAACAACCGCGCGCAGGCCTGCATGGTCGCACCGCTTGAGATCAAATCATCGATAATCACAGCGGGACGCCCCCGGGAAACGCTGGCTTCATCCAGGCTTACCCGCACGTCACGGTCACCGAAGCGCTCCTTGCTGGCGACAATAAAGTCCAAGCCTGATGCTTGTGCCGCCGCAGCCACCCATTGACGGGATTCCCCGTCAGGCCCCACCAGCACCGCATTCTTTAGCGCAGGGTCAGCCGCCACAGCGGCCCCGATCAGCGGCGCGGCGGACAGCGAATCTGCTTCCCTTCCAGGGAACACTTGGGTGAGACTAGCCACCCTGTGCAGATGCGGGTCTACGGTGACAATACGGTCAAACCACGGCCCCAGAAGCGGCCCAAGAAGGCGCTGCGTCACTGCTTCGCCCTCATGGAAGGCCTTGTCCTGCCGCATGTAGCACAGGTAGGGGCACACCAGCACCACCCGCGCTGCCCCGCCATCCCTCAGTGCCTGCGCCGCCTGCAACAGATGGATCAGCTTCTCGTTGGGATGATCAAGGCTGGCATACAGAATGGCTGTGTCCTCGCCAGGATGTACCCGCAAAAGGCTCTCCCCATCCGGGAAAGTGTGAATATCAATGCCCTGCATATCGATGCCAAGCTTGTCTGCCAGCAAAGCGGTCGGGGCTTCCTGCCCGGGGTAGACATGCAGCGTCGCAGTCGTCATGCACCGTCCCCAAGCGTATAGCCGTCACCTTCATCGGCGAACTTCTTGGCGAACCCGAAGTCGGATTCGAAGCAGGCGTGGATGCGGTAAAGCGGCTCGCCGGCTTCCACCGTGTCCCCCACTTTCTTGAACAGATCGATCCCGGCGCCGCAATCCATCGGGGCCCCTGCAAGGCGCGCAAGGCGGGCAATGCGGAAGCAGTCTATGCCCACAACCTTGCCGGACCTGGATGCCACGATGTCATGGGTCAGCTCACCGGTGCAGGGAATATCCGTTCGGCGGCCCTGGGCATCAATAATGCGGTTCATGGCCTTCAGCGCTTCGCCGCTTTCAAGAAGCTGGTGCGCGCGGGCATAGCCTGACCCGCCCTTGAGCGCGGGATCATTTTCCAGAAGCGCCCCCGCGAGCTGCAGTGACTTTTCGCGCAGGTCCGCCGGTGCGTCGGCTTTGTTTTCCAGCACCGCCATCACATCGCGCGCCTCAAGAACCGGGCCGATGCCGCGCCCAATAGGCTGGCTTCCGTCTGTTGTCAGTACGTCAACATGCAGGCCAGTTTCCTGCCCAACATATTCAAACAGCTTCCTCAGCCGCATGGCGTCGCCGTGGCTTTTGACCTTGGCGGTTGGGCCAATCGGAATATCGATCACCAAGTGCGTCGACCCCGCAGCCATTTTCTTGGACATGATGGAAGCCACCATTTGCTCGCGCGTGTCGATCGAAAGTGGCCGTTCCACCGAGATCATCACGTNCGATCGAAAGTGGCCGTTCCACCGAGATCATCACGTCATCGGCGGGCGACAGGTTCACATGCCCACCCCAAACAAGGCAGCCGCCACATTCATCCACCACCTGCTGCATTTCATGCATGGAAAGATCCACCCGCGCCAGAACCTCCATCGTATCCGCCGTACCGGCAGGCGATGTGATGGCACGGCTTGAGGATTTTGGGATCGGCAGCCCATGCGCGGCCACAATGGGCACCACAATCATGGATGTCCGGTTGCCGGGAATGCCGCCGATGCAGTGTTTGTCCACCACCACAGGCGCACGCCACGAAAGCTTGTTCCCAACCTTGGCCATGGCTTTCGTCAGCGCCAGCATTTCAGCAGTCGTCATAAAGCCGGCACAGGCCACAAGGAAGGCTGCGATCTCCATTTCCGAACAGCGGTGCGCGGCGATATCGGAAACAATCTCCTCAAGCTGGAAGGGCTCAAGCGTGTGGCCCAGAATTTTCTTTCGGATATGGTCAATGCTGCGCGGTTGTTCGGCCAGCGCGATGGTCGTCATCTCGCCTTCCGGCATGCCAAGGCGCTCGAACGCCTGCTCTGACAGGCCGAGCTCGTCATCCCCCACGATGGACAGGTCATCAACCACCATCAGGCTGGCCAGCAGCGTCCTGCCGTTGTGGGCTACCTTGATTTTGTTGAAAGCCTGATATTCTTCGGGGCGATAAATGCGACATGTCCTGGCAATAAAGGCCACATTGGCCCCGTAGGTATCAATCGCAACACGCTTCAGCTTCAGCATACATTCCCCCTTGTCATCCCACCTACCATAGGCACTGGCCATATTGCAGCCTTGATAAGCGTCAAGCCATGGCCTGATAATGACACTATATTGCTGCAGAGTGAACCATATGGATAGGCCGGAGGGAACAAGACCGATGAAAGCGATGGTACTGAGCAAACAGGGGAGCCCGCTGACGCTTGAGGAATTGCCTTGCCCCAGTCCAAGCCCGGGGCAGATTCTTATTCGCGTCAAGGCCTGTGCAGTCTGCCGCACGGACCTGCATGTGGTAGATGGGGACCTCAAGTCGCCCAAACTGCCGCTTATTCCCGGCCATGAGGTCATCGGCGAAGTTGAAGCGCTGGGCGAAGGGGTTACCCATTTCCGCACTGGCGACCGTGTTGGCGTGCCCTGGCTTGGCCACACATGCGGCACCTGCACTTACTGCAAAAACGGGCAGGAAAATCTGTGCGACCAAGCCAAATTCACCGGCTACACGCTGGATGGCGGTTTCGCGGACCATATGGTCGCCGACGCGCGCTACTGTTTCCCCATTCCTGACGCCTATGATGATGTGGCAGCCGCACCGCTTATGTGCGCAGGTCTCGTTGGCTACCGCGCTTTCAGAATGGTCGGCGAGGCAGAGCATATCGGCCTATACGGCTTTGGGGCCGCTGCCCATATCATCACCCAGGTGGCCGTTCACATGGGGCGGAAGGTCTATGCCTTCACCAAGGAAGGCGACACACATGCCCAGGCCTTCGCGCGAAGCCTTGGTGCTACGTGGGCCGGCAGCAGCAATGAAGCACCGCCCCACAAGCTGGACGCCGCGATATTGTTTGCGCCCGTGGGAGCGCTTGTCCCGGAAGCCCTCAAGCACACAGACAAGGGCGGCACGGTGGTTTGCGCGGGCATTCACATGAGCGACATCCCCACTATCCCCTACAAGAACCTTTGGGAGGAAAGGGGTATTCGTTCTGTAGCCAACCTGACCCGCGAGGACGGCGAACAGTTCCTGAAGATAGCCCCGACCGTTCCGGTAAAGACAAGCACCCACACCTATGCCTTGAAGGATGCCAACAAAGCACTGGATGACCTCCGGCATGGCCGCTTTGAGGGGGCAGCCGTTCTGGTGATGGACAGCTGATCGGCTGAATGACTGACTGCTTTAGTGACTGGCCATTTTAATGACTGGCCGAGTTACCCTCCCACAGAGAATTTGTGCCGATAGGCTTCAATATCGTGCACCGAAAAAGGCACACCATCGAACGCCAGCCGGCCAGGGTCCTCATTGACGGAATTATCCTGTTCCGCCCCCTGAATACCTCCTGTCTCAAGTGGCTGGAAAACAGTCTCCACTTCCTTTTCAAACCCGGCCTCAGCCTGCCCCCAGCGACGCATCTGTGCCAGAAGCCACAGGGCCCCTGCCTTTGTCGGCATGCAGTCACCACCAAACTCAAGATAGCGGGGGACATAGGTCTCCCCAAAGCCTGGCGCCAATTGAGGTTTGCAGGCCAAGGCCCGCGTCAGCACCTCTGCCGGCACATTCAGATAATCCTTGCTCGCCAGGATAAGTGCCAATTCTTCACGGTTCTCGAGCTGGGCAGCCCATTCCATTCCCAGGGCAATCGCCTGAATGGTGCGCTCGGCCACCTCGCCGTGCCCCTTGACCCAGGCATCACGAAACGCCAGCACTTTTTCAGGACTGTAGGGATAGAGGTCCGCCTTCGTGGCAATGATATGACCAATACCGGCCTCCACCGCCAACTGCCCCCAGGGGTCCCCCACGCAGAAGCTGTCGATCTCTCCGGTCGCCAAGGCTTCCAGCATCCTGGAGCGCGGCACGACAATCAGCTCGACATCCAGGTCAGGATCAAGGCCCGCATATGCAAGCCACGCCCGCACTTCATAATTGTGGCTGGAAAAGGCATGAACAACCCCAATACGGATGCGTCGCTCCCCCCGTGTCTTTCGCTGCAAGGCAACAGCCTTTACCAGAACCGCGCTTTCCGCCCGTGGTCCTTCATATTCGCTGCCCAAGAGCGCTATGGCCTCTTCATACAGCTTGGCAGACACGGTAATGGCATTACCGCCATGCCCCAAAAGAAGCGGAACACGCACCGGCACGCGAAGCCCCGAAATCCCCAGATGCATGGCAAGCGCCAGCGCACCCGGCATTTGCGCGCATTCAAGCTGCTCGAATGCCAGCCCGTCCCGGACCGCACTCCAGGATTTCATCTGAATTGGTTCAAGCTTGATGCCCGCCTGCCGGTCGAACCCCAGTTCCTGGGCAACAATCAGGGGTGCGCAGTCTGTCAGGGCGATATAACCGGCCTTGACTGTTGGATACTCATCAAACGGCATCGCGGCCTCCATCCATCAACTGGGCGTCAAGCTCCATCGCGGTGATGATGCTTTGTGCAATCTCCACTAGCTTGCGGCTCTGCTTCATGGCGGCACCACGCATAAGCTTGTAGGCATCGTCCTCAGAAATCTTACGATGGTCCATCAACAGCCCTTTGGCGCGGTCGATGGTCTTTCTGTCTGCCAGGGCATTCCGCGCGGCGTCCCGCTCGTCGGTCAGGCGCTGGAATGTCTCGAACCGGTTGACCGCCACATCGACAACCGCCTGCACGCGGTCGCGCTTCAGGCCGTCCACCACATAGGCACTGACACCCGCCTCGACAGCCCGGCGGATCATCTCCCCGTCAGATTGGTCCACGAACATAGCGATCGGCTTCTTGACCGACTTGGTCACCTGAAACATGCCCTCAAGCGTATCCCGGTCAGGATTCTGGAGGTCGACAATCACCATGTCAGGCGCCAGCGCGGCTATGCGCTGATGCAGGTTCGTGGTGCTCTGGATCGTTACCACATGGGTGTAACCCGCCTCGACCAGCGCCTCCTCCAGAAGCATCGCTCGACCAGGATCTTCATCAATCACCAGAATGTTCAAGTCTTTGTCTGCCATATGTGTCGGTCTCTTTGTTTGCAGCTGCGCTGCTGTTCTATGTACGCTCAACTCGGACAAACGGGCCGGTGGTTACTGACGCACAAACCTCGTCTGACAGCCCTGTCATTCCACTTTGATTACAGCAAGCGGTATGCCAGAATCAGAAAGCCCGCGGGTTTTCGGAGAGCCCGGCATACGACCACCCGGCAAAAACCCGCTAAAATGCTGACTTACCTAGAAAAACACATAGTTTAAGAGATGACTGGATGGACTTTTCAGGCAACGAAAACACCGTCTGACGCACGAATATCCGCCGTAAAATGGGAGCAGCGCCGGTCGGGGCGTGATCAATATTTAATCACTGTCTATTTTGAAATCACATCAAAAGGAACGGTGCCAGATAAGTTAGGGGCGAGGTCTTAAATAAAGACCTCGCCCCAGGGAAACGGCAGTGGAAGGATCTGCACCCACCGGACCTGTCACTTACGTGACATTTGGGAAGGAAGGGAAGGGAAAGTCAGTGTGTGCAGACTGCCGCGGTCGAACTCCCTTAACTTTCTTGGAAGGCGTAAACCACCTTGTAGCGCTTACCGGTCACGGCAACCGGCTCACCCGCATACACGGCTGGCTCAAAACGGAATTGCTCGATCGCCCGAAGTGTCGCCCGCTTGAACAGGGGGCTTGGGCCGTCATCGACGATTTCGGCATTCAATGGCATCCCTTTTTCGTCGATATCCAGCTCCACAATCACCCAACCTTCACGGCCAATGGCTTTTGCGTGGCTGGGATATTCTGGTGATACTGCCTTGATTACCTTGGGAAGGGCATCAGGCTTCACACCAGCCATACCGGCAACCTCAAGCGTATCCGGACCTGTAACAGGGCCTGTGTTGCTGACAGCTTTAGCCGGAGCGGCAGCAGCCATAACAAGACCAAGTGACAGAGCAAATGCGCTCAGGGAAAAAGTTTTCGTCAGGCTTTCAGTTTTCAGTACAGATTTCATGTCAATCTCCATTGGATTCATCTGAAGCCTCGTGGCAAACGCATTATGTTAGGGAGGTACGATTGCGCTGAGGCCAAATACACCATGCAAACCTGCAGCGGTCAGACACGATGCTATGTAAACTCAACCCTTCGATGGATCGGAGATTTGAACCGTCTGCTGTGGCGGCTCACCCTTATAAAAGCAACCTGTGTGCCAGTTATTTTTCTCGCCCTGAGAAAAACACATATTTTTAATAACCAATTGAAATTATTATCATTATTATTTTCCTTCTCTTTTTTTGTGCCAGTAGAGCGGCATAAGTTTCATAAAAGCTTCAACAACCGTTGAGTAATTTTTAGGCAGGCGTTCACACAACGCCTAATTAAGAGGCAGGTTAGAGAAGCTATCTTGAGCAGTCTTTGTGTTGCAGACTTTATTGAACAGATGAAATCTGGCTAAATGGCAGCGCATAAACACACACGGATCGTTCATGGATTTTTCCTTCACCAAAGAAGCCTGGCCCATCGCTGGCACCTTCACCATCTCGCGCGGGTCAAAAACCGAAGCGATGGTTGTCACCGCCAGCGTTCACCATGAAGGCCGTACCGGGCGCGGTGAATGCGTGCCTTATGCGCACTATGGTGAAACTGTGGAAAGTGTGATCGCAGCGCTTGAACGCGCTTCGAAAGACCTGCACTCACCGGCGGACCACAGCAGACTGCAAGCCCTTATGCCAGCGGGTGCCGCCAGAAACGCCATGGACTGCGCCTTATGGGACCTGCGGGCCAAACTGGTCGGCAAGCGCGTCTGGGATATGCTTGGCTTAGCTGAGCCCAAACCTGTAGCAACTGCCTTCACGCTATCGGTCGCGGCACCGAGCGAAATGCGCGAGAAAGCCAAAGCCAATGGGCACCGGCCACTCCTGAAGCTCAAGCTCGCAGGCGATGATGACCTGGACCGTGTCCGTGCGGTGCGCGAAGGCGCCCCTGACGCCGCCATCATTGTGGACGCCAATGAAGGTTGGCAAGAAGATCACTACCGGGCCCTTGTGCCCGCCCTTAAAGACCTGGGCGTTGCAGC
Source organism: Kordiimonas lipolytica (assembly GCF_042651265.1). Classification (GTDB taxonomy): domain Bacteria; phylum Pseudomonadota; class Alphaproteobacteria; order Sphingomonadales; family Kordiimonadaceae; genus Kordiimonas; species Kordiimonas lipolytica. The sequence continues at coordinate 328,133 of NZ_JBHSCR010000005.1, forward strand.
CATTGAGCAACCCTTCCCCGCTGGTGCCGAGGAAATGCTGGCATCGCTCCAGCGTCCCATCCCCGTGATTGCGGATGAAAGCTGCCACACGGCTGCGGACATCCCGCGCCTGGCCACACTCTATGACGGCGTCAACATCAAACTGGACAAGTCAGGCGGTCTGACCGAAGCGCTCAAGATGCGTGAAGAGGCAATCAAGCATGGGCTTCAGATCATGGTCGGCTGCATGGTTGGAACGTCGCTCGCCATGGCGCCCGCCATGCTGCTGACCGCCGGCGCCAGCTTCGTGGACCTGGACGGCCCGCTTCTTCTTGCCCGCGACCGAGAGCCGGGACTGACGTTTAAAGGCAGCACTGTCAGCGCCCCACCAGCGGCGCTCTGGGGATAAAAAAAAGCCGCGGACAAGCCGCGGCAATAAGTATGATGCTTTATAGAAACACTAGCGATCCTAAGCGCTTAGGCTGTGCGGTCAACCAATTTAGGCCTGTTTCACAAATGTTTAAAAAGACTGCAACAAAGCACCTGCCCAAGCGCCCAATTGTTACAGTTTTGATATCACTTACAGCCGATCAACCCAATCACAGGCAGTACCGCAGACCAGCCGTCAGCTGTTTCAATCGACACCATACCTGATGGCAGCTTCAGTCCCTGCTGCAAACTGCGCTTCGCTTCAGGCGTTACTGTGACATCCAGCGCGAGGTCTGCCGTTTCGAAAGACTGGCTTTCGAAATATTCCAGCGCGATCCGCCCCTTTTGCGACATCCGCCTCATGGGGCTCTCGACCCCATCAATCATCATGACCGCAGAGCCGTCAGATTTCTGGAAAAATACCAGCGGCGCATCATCGCGCTTAAGCCACAGGAACAGGCCGCATTCCCCAGCCGCCAACGATTGCGCGGGCAGCACGCTGAACCGGGACAGCACTTCGTCACTGCCAAGTGGCTGTACAGCCATTTGAGGTTTATTAGCCACGCGGCTTTCTGGCGGCGTGCTGCCGGTGCTCGTACAGGCCGGGAGGCTGAAAGCCAGAACGCAGAGCGCGAGCCGGTTGAATTTGGTCATAGAAACATATCCAATTCAAATTGCGCGCCCAAACTGCCGTCTGCCCTTGGGGTAAAACTGTAACGCGACAGCAACTGGCGCAGTTCATCAGGTATGTCCGCCCCTGCCGCCGGTGTCAATGTTGCCGACAGGGGCTGCGCGCTTTCACGGCCAATATTACCGTCGATGGCAATGTCCAGCCCCTGCATGGTACCGCGCATCATTACCTGCATCTGCCCGTCCCGGCAAACCAGCTGTCCCGTCAGCACCAGGCCTTCAACCCCAAACCCGCGCTCCAGAATATTGCTGCGCATATCGGCAGCCCCTTCCAGGCAACGGCCACCGGCCGTAACCCGGAATGATCCACCGGTCAACCGAAGCGCACCGGACATCCCTTGCTGCCCCAACCGGGCTTTGGCATCCAGCATCATGTCAAGGTTGCTGATCTGATGGCCGCCGTCAGTCTTCCAGCGAAAACCGCCTTGCAGATTACCGCCAGATAGTTTGATATCTGCCTCGGGCGCCCCCAGAAGAAGTGACAGTCGGCTGATGGAAAAAGCGGCATCGCCAAGCGGCTGGCCCAATGCAGTCACCTGCCTGAGCTTGCCTTGCCACATCGTTCCTTCTGTACCACTGTAGGCGATACCTGCCGGCGTACCAAGCACGGGGATCACAACACTTGCCGGCACGCGAACAATCGCGAACAACAGGAAGACAACAAGCCCGGTAAGGAACAAAGCTCGCCCAGACATCACGCGCCCCTGAACTCTAGCTGCACCCGGACACGGCCTTCAGCCGAAGTCTTTTGTGCCAGCACTTTCACGGGCGCGATGCCATGCGCTGAGCCAAGCTCCTGCAGCCAGCGGAAAAAGACAGCTGAGGGCACGCTTTCCACCCAGACAGTCAGGGCCCCGTCAGCGCCAGGCTGTAGGCGGCTGATGGCAACCCCACTGTCCCGTGCGGTTTGTGCCACTGCAACCCTGAGGGATTCCTTAGCGCCTGGGCGGCCCGGCTTGGTACCGCGCGCGGCTTCAACTTCCGCTGCACCCTGGGCGATCTGCTGGTATACAGCCTGGGCACGCTTGAGCGCACTTTCGCTTGTCCGCTCGTAGGCGACGAGAGGACGAACAAGAGCAAAATACCCAAACACAAAAACCGCCAACGCGCCGGCGATGGTCACCATGGCCCGTTCCCGCGCCGTCAAGTTTTGCCAGAACTCGGTCATACACGCCTCCTGATCGTCAGTTCCGAAGAAACGCGTGCGCCTTCAGTGCGGCTACTGCCTTCCGTGACAACAAGGCCCTTTTCAGCCAAACGCGTCTTAAAGGCCTCGCCCTTGGCAAAGGATGCAAAGGTCACTGTCAGCACCAGGGTGCTGCGCTCACCGTCAAACCGCACGCCTTCAAACATGGTGCTGTCGTCACCGGCTAGGGCATCTGCGGCCAAGCTGGACAGGATCATGAACTCACCGCCGCCCTGCTGGCGTACGTCCTGCACCGCCCGGCGCATTTGCGCCTCCATATTCACCACTCGGCCAACATTCGGCAGCGCTTCACTGAAACGCTCTTCGGCCTTGGCATACAGCGTATCGGCCCTATTGAAATTGTCCGTCGCGGCATAAAGACTTGCGCCGATCCACACCATCAGGGATGCCGCAGCAAGAAGCCCAGCGCGGCGGAAGAAGATGACCCAGTCAGCAACCCCAGATCGCGGGCTGAACGCCCCCTGCAACAGGTTGCCTTCCGCTGCCTGCGCATGCACCAAAAGCTCTTCAAATTCGGCATCAGGCATCTGCTTTGACGCCGCGCCCGCTTCTCCCAGCATTGCCGCTGCCAAGTCAGCCTCAACAGAAAAGCCTGTGCCGTCGCTGATGCGCGCAACAACGAATTCACCAATCTTGGCGGCAACAGCGCCCTCCTCTGGCACCGGCAGCAGCATATAGTCTGGCACCACCGCGCGCACCGGCAGGCCATGAGCACCAGCAAATCCAAGGGCGGCCTGCAAAACGGATCTTGCCATCACACCAACAAGGCGCTCGCCTGTCTCGGCCTCCCGCGTGCCCATCAGGGCAAAATGACGTTCTTCCTGCGCCAGCGCCAGCCTGCCATCCAGAAGCCCGGGCAGAATTTTCATCAGCTTCGCGTCGGGAAAATCCGGAACCGATATCCGCTGACTTGCAACTTGGCCACCGGGGATAACCAACACGGTGTCTGCGCCCGCCTTTGACGCGAGAGCCTCTGGGGCAATCCTGCCGCGCAGGGCACCACCATCCACCAGCAGGGCCTCACCCACCGGCAGACCATCATGGCCCAAGTTTATGACAAGGGTTTCACTCATTGAAATACTCCAAAACGGTGGCTGGCCACATGGGCAGCCCCGTCATCATTCAGCCAGATTTCGCTTGTCAGGCGGCTGATCCCGTCATGAAAGCGAACCCGAACCTGGCTCACCACCCGCTGCGGCTTCACCGCAGTCTGGGCGCGTATGTCCTGTTCAACTGCCTTGCCTTCAAACGCGCGTTCGAAATAGAAATCGGCGATATCCGAATAACCGCCCGAGGGCCGTGTGGCGATCAGCCTGGATGCGAACTCTAGGCTTACGTTCGGCCCAAGAATAGCCGCCAGAAGCGGTGCATCTGCCAGGCGCAGCACATTCACGTTCAGGACCGTATCGGCCGTATTGTCGCGGGCACAAAGATGCGCCCCCACGCGAGCCAGGACCTCGGGCGTATAGCCCTTCACCAGGCGAAGCTCCGTCAGGTCCCGAACCAGTGTATTGGCGGTTCTGTATGGCGTATCGAGCGCCGCATAGTCATAGTCTTCCGCCCCCTGAAGGACAGGGCGCGTGTCGCTATCGATCCAGTCAACCAGCGCGCCAGTCAGCCCCACTGCTTCGCGCTCGGCAAAACCAAGATGAAGCAGAAGGCGGCCATACTGCGCCATGGCCCGCTCGTCCGCCTTGTACCCGCCGCTACCGGCCTTGGACACAAGGCTGTTCACATTGAAACAGTTGCTGGCATCGCTGATCACGCCTTCGATCTGGCCGCCGTCGATCGGATAGGAAACCACTTTGGCCTCCTCCAACCTCGCCTTCGCTTTCCACAGCTTTTCCGCAGCGGTTAGTGCCAGCTGTTCGCCGCCTAGGGCATAATAGCGCGCCTGCTCGAACATCCGGCTTGCCGTATGCCGTTTGGTCATGAAACCAAGCGCGTCAAAGCTGATCGCCATGCCCGCCGCCATAATGGACACCAGCAGCATAACGGTTACCAGCGCCGCGCCGCGGTCTTCCCGCAACCTTTTCAAACTCACGCGCGGCATCATGCCTGCCCTCCAACCAGAAGAACAAATCTCAGGCTTCGGCCATTCGCCATCTGAAACGACAGTTCAGCCAGATTCGGCAAGGGCTTAAGCGCCACCTCTGGGCGCCATTCCTCAATCCACTGGCCCTCGCTTTCAAAGCGAAGCGCCATGGCTTTCACACCTTCAAGCATGACCCGGTCGCGGGGCTTATTGGCTGTTGTAATGTCTGTGCGTTTGAAAGTGCGGCGCACCAGCTTGTCACCTTCCAGCACATAATCCACACGCTCGAGCGCGCTTTCACCTGTGTCCAGCACCGCCCGCATGCCGCCGCCGCGTACAAGGCTCAGTTTCAGGCCGTCCGGCAGATAGGCGCTGCCAGTGAAACCGCGAACTTCGCCCATTTCCATTCGGGCTGGCCGATCAAGCGCCGCCAAAAGGTCGGCCTTTATCACTTCCCGCGCCAGCGTGATTTCCGAAACCCGCCCATCAGCCGCCTGAAGCATCTCCCGGCCGCTTTGGTAACTGGTCAGCAGCGCAACGCCTGCGGCACTCACCAGCGCGAAAATAAAGGTCGCCACCATGGTTTCGACCAGGGAAAAACCAGCATCATTTCGGATACGGAATAACATTATTCAGCCCTCCGAAATCCGGTCAGGGCCGCAAGCTCGCGTCCCTCGTCCGCGGCTCGCACAGAGACCTGAACCAACATCAGGTCGCCGCCGTCAGCAGGCCGCACAGTCTGGCGCCATTCAAAGGCCACGCCCATCTGGGTTTCCTGACCAGTGGTGATGCCGGAAAGTGGCGGATTTGTTTGCCCAAGCACAGTGGCCAAACGGTTGTCCGCAACCGTCGCAGCGAGTGCACGATACTCCACCGCGCCGGTCATGCTAATGGCCTGGGTCTGATGTTCGAGGAGCGACACGGCGGCGAGCGCAAGGATCGCGACCGCAACCAGCAGTTCCACAAGGGAAAATCCGTCTTCTCTTGCGGTATCAACCATCGGTCTTCACCTCAAAAGGGCCCAATTGGGGCACAGTCATAGTGCCCTTTTTCGCCCCTGACGCCAGCGTAAGCGTAAAGGCCGGCTTTTCACCCGTGGGCAGGAAATAGACATGGGCCTGCAGATCCGTGTCAGCGACATCCACTACTGCCCCTTCGACCGTGATATCCAGAAGCCGCGCATCGCCAAAGCTGGCGCTGCCCGCATCAATGGTCGCATCCGACGGCACCCAGCCACTGTCTCCGAGGACCAACAGGTCCATCCCCGTATCCGAGAAATGCACCCCCATTACCTGGCCCGTAATTACGGCCTGGCGCTCCACCGCCACCATCAGGCGACCGGTGCGGGACAGCGTGTCCAGAAGCCTGTCATCCCTTGAGGGCATCGCCAGCACAACGGCGCTCGTCATAAGGCCGATGATGGCCACAACGACCATCACTTCCACCAAGGAAAAGCCTTTATCGGAACGCCAGTTACGCACGGGATCAGCCTTCCTGTTCGGTCCAGTTGCCGATGTCGGCATTCAGGCCTTCACCGCCCGGACGGCCATCCGCGCCGTAGGAGAAGACATCAAACCGGCCGTGTTCGCCCGGAATGAGATACTGATAGGGGTTGCCCCACGGATCACGCGGCAGGCCCTTGATATAGCCTTCGGTGCGCAGGCCACCTTTTGGCGCCCTGGCCAGCACGTCAATGCCTTCTTCAAGGCTTGGGTAGCTGAGCGTGTCCATCTTGTACATCTCAAGCGCCTGGGAAATGGTCTGCACATCGGCGCGCGCCTTTTCCACCATGGCCCGGTCCTGGCTGGGGAGCACATTCACCACAACAACAGTGGTCAGGAGGCCGATGATCACAATCACCACCATCAGTTCAATCAGCGAGAAGCCATCCTCATTGCGCGCAGACGCCTTGAAGGCCGCTTTCAGTTTGGTCCAGACCTTGTTCATCACGGGTCTCCTTACATCAACACGAGGCTGTTCAGCCTCAGGATCGGCAGCATGATTGAGAGCACAATGGCCCCGACAATGCCGCCCATAAAAATCACGATCATGGGTTCAAGCAGGCTGAGTGCCGACTTGGTAAACCCGTCGAATTCGCTTTCCAGATAGTCTGCTGACTTGTGCAGCATCAGCCCCAACTGGCCGCTGCGTTCGCCAGCCGCCGCCATATAGCCAAGCATGGGCGGCAGGCCGTCAACCGCCTTCAGGGCAGCTGCCACGCCCTTGCCTTCGCGAACCTGCGTGCCCGCAGCATCAAGGCGCATGCGAATCTGCGCGTTTTTCACTGTCTGGGTTGCCGCTGTCATTGCCTCCAGCACCGGGCTACCACCCTGCACCAGTGTGCCGAAGGCGCGTGCGAACCGAGCACCGTTGACCGCGCGCACCAGCTTGCCGACAAGCGGCAGCCTGAGAAGCGCGCCGTGAACCGACAGCCGAACAGGCGGCCGCCTGAGCGCAAGCACACTGCCCACGACCAAAAGCACAAGCCCAAGCAACAGCCACAGGCCGTAGCTGGTGAGGAAGTTGCTGACGCCCACCACAATCTGGGTGAGCATGGGCAGGTCACTGCCGAAACTGTCGAACTGGGCGACCACCTTGGGCACCACGAATATCATGAGCGCTGTCACCACGCCCGCTGCCACTGTCATCAGAACTGCGGGATAGATTAGCGCGCTTTGCACCTTGGCTTTGGTTTCCTGGGCTTTTTCCCGGTGGTCTGCGATGCGGGCAAGCACGGTACCCAAGTCGCCCGACGCTTCACCCGCCGCCACCATGGCACAAAAGAGGGTGTCAAACGTGGCGCTTTCAAGCCCCATGGCAGCCGAAAGGCGCATGCCTTCCATCACATTGGCGCGCACGCGCGTGATGACGTTGCGCGTGGCTGGTTTTTCCGCCTGTTGCGCCAGTGCGGCCAGGGCTTCCTCAACCGGTGAGGCAGCCTGCACCATGGTGGCCAGCTGGCGGGTCAGGAGCGCCAGGTCTTTCTGGCTGATCTTTTCAGTGCGCAAAAACTGCGTAAGCCGGATGCCACCTTCAGCACCGGCCTTTCCGCCGCGGGCGGGCCGCAGGTCCGTTGGATAGAGCGCCTTGGCCATCAGGCGCTGGCGGGCATCGCCTTCACCGTCTGCCGTAATGGTGCCGCGCCGGCTTTTGCCCGCGCCGTCAAGCGCCGTATAATCATACGCCTGCACCTGGGGCCTCCTTCACGCGCGAGACGCGCATCACTTCTTCAACGGTGGTCACACCCTTCATCACCAGCGCCCGACCGCTTGCTGAAAGCGTGTCCGCATTCCGGAACGCATGGTCTGCCATATCGGCTTCGGACGCGCCGTCCTGGATCATGCGCTGCAGTTGGTCGTCTATCCGCACCAGTTCATAGATGCCAACCCTGCCGGAATAGCCCTTGCCGCCACATGACGGGCAGCCCACGGGCTCAAAAAGCGTTGCAGCTTCGGACGCCTGCGCACCCAACTGTTCCCGGACCAATGCCTCATTGTGGGCTGGCTTCTTGCAATCGCCGCACAGCTTCCTGACCAGCCGCTGCGCAAGAATACCCTTGACCGTGGACGCCAGAAGGAAAGGTTCCACGCCCATGTCGCGCAGACGAGTAATGGCCGCCACAGCGCTGTTCGTGTGCACGGTGGAAAGCACAAGGTGGCCGGTCAGCGATGCCTGGATGGCCATCTCAACCGTTTCCATATCCCGGATTTCACCAACCATCACCACGTCAGGGTCCTGCCTGAGGATGGCCCGAAGGCCAGAGGCGAAGGTCATGCCCACCTTGGTGTTCACCTGCGTCTGGCTGACACCGTCAAGCGCATATTCCACAGGGTCTTCAACCGTCATGATATTGCGGCTCTGGTCATTCAATAGCGCAAGGCTGGCATAAAGCGTGGTGGTCTTGCCCGACCCGGTCGGGCCTGTAACCAGAATGATGCCGTTCGGCTCAGCCAGCAGGTCCCGTATGCCGGCATGCACACTTTCCTGCATACCCAGGTCTTCCAGCGTCAGTTGCGCGCTTGAGGCATCCAGAAGCCGGAGCACCACCCTTTCGCCGTGCCGCGACGGCAGCGTGGATACCCGCACATCGAAGGTGCGGTCCCCCAGCTTGAGCGAAAGCCGTCCGTCCTGCGGGATGCGTTTTTCCGCGATATCAAGCCGGGCCATAACCTTGATGCGTGACACCAGATATGGCGTCAGCCGGGCCGCCAAGCTGGCAACCTCGTTCAGCACACCGTCGATACGAAGGCGCACAGACAGGCGGTTTTCAAACGGTTCCAGGTGGATATCCGACGCCTTGGTCTTGACCGCTTCCGCAATCAGGCTGTTGATCAGGCGGATCACCGGCGCTTCGTCTTCGCTGGCCAAAAGGTCTGCCGCTGCAGGCATGCCTTCAAGCGCGCTGTCGAGGCTTTCGGCAGGCATGTCACTGTCGATACCTGCATCAATGCCCTCAACTGCATGCATATCGGAAAGCATGGCATCGAACGCCTTCTTGTCCATGCTGGAGACATTCAGGGGCCGTCCAGCGACACGCCGCACTTCGGCAAGCATCATCGGGTCCGCGCCTTCACGCAGGGCGACTTCAGCCGCACCGTCCAGCATTGCTGTCACCGCAATGCCGTGATCGCGGGCGAACATATAGCGCAGAAATGGTGCCTCTTTTTCAGCCATGAGCCAGTTACCTCTCAGCCCCTTTGCCCATCACTTCTTCCACCAGAAGGTCCAGCGACAGACCGGTTTCCGATGCCGCCTGCTGCGCCCGCATATAATTGTATTTCTTGGCAGTCAGCGCCTCTGCGTCACCTGCTGACCGTACAATGGTCGGACGCAGGAAGATCATCAGGTTGCGCTTGGAGCGGCTTTTGCTGTCAGACCGGAAAGCACGACCGAGAAGCGGGATATCGCCCAAAAACGGCACCTTGTCGACTGACACGCTTTCGTTTTCCTCAATCAGGCCACCCAGCACGACAATCTCACCATTCTGAACGCGCACAGTTGTCTGGATTTCGCGTTTGTTGGTGATCAGCTCATTGGCGCCTGTTGTCCCTGCGATGGACGAAATCTCCTGGCGGATCATCAGGTGGATTTCCTCGCCCTCGTTTACTTGCGGCGTGACCTCAAGCTTCACACCCACATCCTTACGTTCGATCGTTGTGAAGGGGTTGGTGCTGCTGCTTGTCAGCGTCTGGCCCGTGGTGATCGGGATTTCCTGGCCGGAGAGGAAGCTGGCGGTCTCATTGTCCATTGCCATGATCGACGGGGTCGAGAGGATGTTGCTGCCGTTGTCCTGCTCAAGCGCGTTGAGAATGGCGCCGAAAATTGTGCCGCCGTCCGTTTCGCCCGCGATACCGAGACCGAAACCGGAGAAGCCAAGGAGAGATTCCACAGCCGCGGCGCTTGCGAGGTCTTTTGCGGACGTGCCGTCGCCGTCACTGTCGTTCAGTTGCAGCGCGCCTGTAAGCGCCAGGATATTCGGCGCCGTGTTGGAATAGTTGGCCACGGTGAATGGAATGTTGCTGCTCTTGCCGCCCGCAAGAATATATTGAACGCCCAGATCCTTCGCCGCTCCTTCCGAGACTTCCACCACGATCGCTTCCACCAGCACCTGCGCCCGCGGCACATCCAGCATATGGATAACGTTGGCGATGCGCTGCTGCATTTCAGATGAGGCATTGATGACGATGGCGTTGGCGCCCGAGTAGGCAGAGATCATGACATCGCCGCCGGCATTGCCCTCGCGCCCCGTCATGGAGCGGGTCACGGCCTCCAGCATCGGCAGCATTTTTTCCGCCGTGCCGTAGCTGAGCTGCACTACACGCAGGTCCCCGCGGGAGGCATTGTTGGCGTCCAGCTCCTTCAGGACCGGCAGGAAAGTATCGATAACATCCGCGGGACCTTTAAGAACCAGCGTGTTGCTGCTGTCGAGCGGTAGCGCCGTCAGCGACTGGGTGACATTGTCGTCAAAGCCCGGCTGCGTGGCCAGCTTGACAGCGATATCTGCCATCTCGGATGCGCTGGTGTTTTCAAGCGCCAGCGTGCGGATCACGGAATGGTCGATATCCAGGGTGGCTACCAGCTTGGCGATGCGCTCAAGATTGTCAGCAAAGTCTGTCACGATAACCACGGGCGTGCCCTTGCGGGCAAACACACGACCCTTCTTGAAGGAAAAGGGCTTGATGGCCGCCTGCACCGCCAGCGGGTCGGCATACTTCAGCGTGAAAACCTGGGTTATCAGCAGGTCGCCCTTGCGGGCCTCGTCCACCGGGCCCGCGTCTTGGGCCGCGACTTCGTCCGGCACCACCTTGAAGGCGCCTGAGGCTGTCGGGACCAGGGTAAAACCATTAACCTTGAGTGCAGACAGGAAGGTCTGGAACACGCCCTCAATAGTGACCTGTTCAGTGGAGACCACATTGATGGTACCGCGCACACGTGGGTCGATGATGAATGTCTTACCGGTAATGGTGGCAATATCATCGATGAAGGCGCGGATTTCGGCATCACGATAGTTGAGCACATGGCCCTCCGCTGCCAACGCTGTCGGCGCGAAAGGCACCGCAGCCAGCATCAATGCCCCGACAAGCGGCCTCATGAGCCATTGAGCATTCTTAAAAACTTTCATGATCCAAATTCCCTAGAGCCCCAGGCTGAGACTGCGTGTCTCGCCCCGGCGTTCGATGGTGAGATCGATACGGCGGGCACCTGCCAGCTCTTCGCCGATCTCTGAAATACGTTCAAATGAGTTGAGCGGCTCGCCATTGGCTGCCAGCAGGATATCCCCACCTTCGAGGCCAAGAGCCGCTGCCGCCTCGGGCATATCTCCCGGCAGGCGAAAACCGATGATTCGCCGGTCACGGCGCACGGGCTCAAGCTGCAGGTTCGCCAGATAGCTGAGTGCGCCGCCAGTGGCGCGTGAGCTTGTTGCGGTCGGGCCGGATGCCGCAGCCATGGGCCGCGCTGCGCGTTCACCCTGCGGGCGCAGGTAAACCGCTTCCAAGCTGCCGGAGCGGATGATTTCAAGCCGGTCTTTATATACGCCTGCCAGCTTCACACCCGGCGATATAATGTCACCCACACGGACAACCTGTTGGCTACCGTCTTGGGTTTTGACAATGGCGCTGCCTTTGCCGTCGCCCATTGCACGAAGGCCAAAAAGTTCAAGCTTGAGGCTGCTTTCCGGTGCCGCTTCCACGGCGGAGACGGCGCTTATTTCCGGGACGGCGCGAAAGAAGGGATCGAAGCCGGTCAGCATGCCGGTATCGGCATCTGAGTGCGCATTTTGGGCGCGCGATGCTATTAAGGGCTGCGCCGATGGTGTCTGTTCGGGTTCCATGATTCGGAACATCAGGCCGGATGCCTGATAGGCAATCAGAATCACCAGACAGAGCTCAAACGCCAAAATCCCCAAACGCAAGGCGCGGGGCTGGCGGGACACAGGTGTCACCTGTCTTTTTCCATGTCCATACGTGTCCATGAAACTAGTACGTCTCCAAAAAGCATCATCATTCGTTTTTTTTGTGCCGGCATCTTTGCGCCGTTTTGTTGCACTTTTTTTGCGGTGGCCGATTTTTCGTGCTCACCAAGGCCCGCCGCCGAAGCGACGGGCCGATTTTTCGGTGTTAGAACTTGTATTTGAAGCCAATGCTGAAGGTGCGACCGATTTCGTACCCTTCGGTGATAACACCGTCCTGCACGTATTCGATTTCATCACCAAGCAGGTTTCCTGCTTCGAGACTCACTTCAAGGATGTTGCTACCCACTTCAAACTCGCGGCTGTAGACAAAGTCCAGAAGGAGCGGTGGGTTTTCATATTCGTCACCCGCGCCAAACACACCCAGGAGCGCCTGACGGCGGCCGGTGTAGTTCAGGATGAGGGACATATTGTCCACGTCACCGCGCCAGCCAAGCTGCGTGTTGGCAAGCCATTTGGACTGGCCCTGGAAGGTACGAACTGCGTTCGTTACAACGCCCAGGTCAGCGGTCGCTGTCACAGTTTCAGAGTCGATATAGGAACCGTTAGCGCGAACATAGAACTCGCGGCCATAAAACTCCCAACCAAACCAATCCTGCACATCCAGGATTTTTTCGACTTCAACCTCGATACCCTTCAGCTCACCGGATTCACCGTTCACGTAGGTGATCAGGCGGCCTTCACCAAGGGCACGGCTGCTGCGCTCGATCGGGTTGGAAAACTTCTTGTAGAAGGCACCAATCGTCAGGCTTTCACCCGGCGCGAAATACCATTCGAAGCGAGCGTCATAGTTGTCGATTTCGGCAATCCGCAGTTCAGGGTTACCCTGTACGGAAATGTTCCGCTCGTCATCCAGGAAGCGGGCCGTTGAAAGCTCGCGGGCTTCCGGGCGGTTCACTGTTTGGCTGTAGGCGAAACGGATCTGCATGTTGTCGACGATTTCATAAGTCATCGTCGCGGCAGGCAGCCAATATTCGCCCTTCTGGGTCACAAGAAGCGGATCAAGCGTAATACGGTCAACCGTATCAATCACCTGCTCGCTGTTCTCATAGCGCCAGCCAAATGCGAACCGAAGGCGTGGGCTGATTTCGATATCCGCACCCAAGTACCCCTGGATATTTTCGAACTGCGCGGAATAGAAGTCAGACGCATCGAAAATCTCGGTCAGCGTAATGCCGCCTGGGCGGATGTTGCCTGGGCCGAAGATGATCTCAGGCGCCAGCGCCCGCAGGTCTGTGCTGATACCCGCCGGGAAGGCGAAGTTATAGCGCACCAGACCGAAGCTACGGTCTTTGTCCTGATAGGTGAAACCACCTTTGACGTCAGCCAGGAAGCCGCCGATATACATCGGCTGAACGAAGTCCAGGCCGAACTCCATGGTTTCCTCATCAAGGGCGTTATAGACGGTGGTGTTACTGTCTGTCCGCGCCAGGATCAGGTCGGCGTCAAGCTGTGGGTTATACTCGTACGTGGTATCGCGGCGCAGGGGCACATCCCGGTCGGAACGGGAGATGTTGGCGCGCCAGTTGATTTTCGTGGTCTGGAACGTGTCGCTATCGCCGAACAGATTGACATAATGCTCACCCGTCAGCTGGTTGGTCCAGACCTGGCTTTCGATCCAGTCGATGAACGACCGGGTCCGGAGCGCGTCTTCCTGTGCAAACTGACCTTTTTCGATCAGCGCCCGCTTGCTGCTATCGCGCAGCACCGTACCGGTGAAGTTGATCGAGTGATCAGCGTTGAATTCATAACCAAGCGACAGGATACCATTGAGCGAGATATCAGTGTTGGACTGACGCACACCGCAACCACTTACATCTTCGCCGTCAAATTCAGGCATGTCGCACACTTCAGGAGCGGCGTTCGAGCGGATAACCGGACCAGCGTTTGACGTGGTCACCGTGCGGCGAACACCGTCACGGTGCCGCTGGTTGATATCGTAAGTAACAGCGGTGAAGAAACCAAACGCGCTTTCGTCACCAACATCATAGCGGTTACCCCACACCAGGTCGAAACCGGCGCCTGGATAAAGCGGTTCGCTGTCGATGGACCAGATGTTCGGGATCGCTTCGCCTGCGGCTTCCAGCTCTTCCGGCGTCAGGCTTGCGAGCGTCACATCCTTCAGGAGCTCTTCCGGAATGTCGCGGCGGGAGCCACCAAAGCCGAAGATTTCGGACCCAGTGCCATCGTAGTTGAGGCCCGTCTTGCCGGTTGCTTCAGTGTTGTATTTGCCTGAGATGCCGATTTCCAGAACGAAGTCGTCAGGAATGGCCTTGGTGCGCAGGTCAATCACACCACCACCGAAATCAGCAGGGAATTCTGGTGAATAGGTTTTCTGCACCAGAACGGATGAGATCAAGCTGGTCGGGAAGATGTCAAGCGGGACAACCCGGCGCAGCGGGTCCGTGCTCGGGATGCCCGAACCGTTCAGGAGAGTTGAGGAGTAGCGGTCACCAAGACCACGAACGTACACATAGCCGTCACGCGTCCGGGAAAGGCCCGGCAGGCGCTGGATGGCACTCGCGATGTCGCTGTCACCCGCCAGGGCAAAGGCTTCGCTGTCGAGGACGTTGGCGATTTCAGACGTCGCGCGCTTTTCGTCTGGCACGTAGCGGCCGGTAACCGTGATTTCTTCCACGTCTACCGTCATAAGCTCCGGCTTATCTTGAGCGATTGCTTCGGCCGGCAGTATCAATACCGTCGAGGCCAGAAGCACGCTTTTCAAACTCTTTTGGGTCAATTTCATTTCGGGCACCATCAGTTTTCTTTACTTATGCTGAGCGCCGCGGCACGGCACGAGCCTGAGCCCTGCCGCGGCGCCTTGTGCTGTTTGCTTATTGGTTAAGCCACACGGTCCAGCCGGAAACCCAATCGTTGGCTGCATTCTTCACGGCACCGACATAGTCGGTTGCGTCGAAGAAGCTGTCGATTGCGCTTACATCCGTTGCAGTTACGCCGTTCTCCGTAGCCCCGTTGATGTAGGTCTTGAAGCTGGCCGCACCCGAGAGAGCCGTCAGGCTGTCTGTTGCAACAATGTTGTTGGCCTGGTTGTTGAACCAAGTTTCAAGATCGAAGACGTTGCCGTCATCCTTGAAGACCGAGGCACAGCTATCGCTCAGGAGCGTGCTTTCCATGGTCAGGTCACCCGTCAGGTCAGTGGCGGAAGTACCGGATACGGTGAAGGTAGCGTCCTGGTCGATGTCGAGACATGCGTCACCGAAGTCAGCCACAACCACGTTCCAGAGGTTCGCCGCAGTACCTTCGCGGAGCAGGATACCGATGTCGCTTTCGCCGCCAGCTGCTGCGCTGCCCAGGATCGTCGCGTTGGCGATCATCGGGTGAGCCCGTGGCAGGAAGTCGTTCCCGTCACCGAAGTTGTCGGCTTCGATACCTTGGTCAGTACCAGGCTGGTTCGGGTTCTGTACGATCAGAACGTGCTGAACCTTACCGCGCCAGCCCTGCGTCCAGTCGAGGCTGTCATCGTCAGCGCCGGTGATCACAAGGTGCTTCACCTGTGCCGTACCGCCGAAGAATTCAACACCATCGTCGGCACCGTTGTGTACTTGCAGGTAATCGATCGTGGTGCCGGAGCCAACGCCCTGGAAGGCAATGCCGTTCAGTTCGTCGTCAGCAGTGATCGGGTTACCAGCATATACAACGCGGGTGTAGAAGATCTGGCCGGAGCTGTCAGTGTCGTCGTCGCCGCCATAAAGGCCGCTGTCGCCTTCGCCTTCAGCTTCACAAACTTCAGCCTGGTTACAGGTGTTGATTGTGGCGCGACCGTTGATCACGAGACCGCCCCAAAGGGAAGTATCAACGTCCAGGTCGCGGGTCTCAGGGTCGATCGCCGTGAAAGTTACAGGTGCGTCAGCCGTACCGTTGGAGTTCAGCTTCGAACCGCGGGAGATCACCAGGTAAGATGTCTGGTCAGCACCCATTACGGTCACGCCAGGCTCAATGGTCAGCGTTGCAGGGTCACCCGCTGCAGCATTGCCGTCCGCGCCAACATCGATACCGAATACCACTTTGCCGTCGAGAACATAGTCAAGACCGGACACGAGGCGCAGGTCAGACGTGTAAGTTCCGGAAAGCGTACAAACAGTGCCGTCTGTGCTTGCAGTCGTGCCTTCTGGACATTCTGGATCAGGGTTCAGACCGTAAGTCCAGTTCAGGGTCCAGTTGTCAGCTGCGCTGTCGCTCTTCACCGCACCGGCATAGTCGGTTGCGTCGAAGAAGCTGTCGATAACGCTTACATCAGTACCGGTTATTGCATTTTCAGCGGAACCGTTGATGAAGTTGTTGGAAAGCGTGGTCGCGCCAACAGCGTTGTTGGCCTGTGACGTGAAGAAAGTTTCCAGGTCAAATACGTTGCCGTCTTCTTTGAAGACAGACGCACAGTTGCTGCCCAGGAGTGTGGATTCGATGGTCAGGTTGCCCGTCAGGTTCGTAGCGCTTGTGCCAGCGTTCGTGAACGTTGCGTCCTGGTCGATATCGAGACACGCATCACCGAAGTCGGAAACAACAGTATTGTAGATGTTCGCGCCAGTACCTTCACGGAGAAGCATACCGATGTCGCTTTCGCCGCCTTTGGAAGCGGAACCAACGATGGTCATGTTAGAAAGGCGTGGCTGTGCGCGTGGCAGGAAGTCGTTACCGTCACCGAAGTTGTCAGCCTCAATACCCTGGTCGGATGCAGGCTGGGCGGGGTTCTGGATGATGATCACGTGCTGGGCTTTACCGCGCCAACCTTGTGTCCAGTCGAGGCTGTCGTCGTCTGCGCCAGTGATCACAAGGTGCTTCACCTGAGCCGTACCGCCGAAGAATTCAACACCGTCGTCTGCGCCGTTGTGAACCTGGATATAGTCCAGCTCGGTACCGGAACCAACGCCCTGGAATGCGATGCCGTTCAGCTCGTCATCAGCGGTGATCGGGTTACCGGAATATTTGATTTGGACATATTTCATAACGCCGGAACTGTCGGTGTCGAGATTGCCACCATAAAGACCGCTGTCGCCTTCGCCTTCAGCTTCACAAACTTCAGCCTGGTTACAGGTGTTGATGGAAGCACGGCCGTTAATCACCAGACCACCCCACTCAGACGTGAATGGCTCTTCCAGCAGAGGGCCGGAGTAGCTTGCAGCTGCCGTTAGGCCCAGCTCAGAAGCAAGGTCAAGGTCAAGCGCGGAAGTGAAGATGATCGGGTTGTTGGCAGTACCTTCAGCGCGAATTTCAGAACCGCGGGAAATCACAAGAACGTCGGTTGCGGTCGCACCGTAGATAACAGCGCCGGGTTCGATAGACAGAACCGCCGGGTCGCCTGCGCTTGCATTGCCGTCTGCGCCAACGTCAACACCAACAGCCACTTTACCAGACAGCTGGTAGATGTTGCCTGCGGTCAGCGTTACGTCGCTGGTGAGCGTACCGGACAGGCTACAGTGTGTCTGTTCGCCAACGGATACGGCAGTTGTACCAGTTGGGCAGTTGCCTTCGGAAGTATATTCAGCGCCATCGCGGCCGATTTTTACGGCAGGATCGCCGCCATTGTCGCCGCCGTTGTCGCCGCCATTGTCACCGCCACCGGTGCCTGGGTTTGGCGCTACCGTGCCGGGAGACGCCAGCTCTGTGCTGTCGTCGCCACACGCGACAAGCGCTGTAGCAGCAACAGCCGCCAGCAGTGTGTTCTTCAAAATCTGTAATTTGGTCATTTCATTCCCCGTACGACGTTTCCGTCACCTGGATAGGTTGTTGCGTTGCATGACTTGTGGACCAGCTTCTGCGAGCCGGCTCCTGGGGCATGAGGCCTAGTGGGGGAATATTTCAGTTTCGTTTCAGCGGTATGACCGTTTGGGGAACATTCGGTCAGCTAATATCAAAACCCCAGAAAACCGCAGAATTCTGCGACTTCATACTTTCACGACATATCTTTATGCGATAAGAATACAACCAGTTAAGGCGAAGTGTGTCATCAATGGGCGTGGTGGACTTCCTTATATTTCACACTGAAACATCAAATCCAGACAGCGACTCTAGTTTAATATGGAGCAACACAGGGAAGCTCCCCTAGCTTGATCAGGCGGCTTGCGATAAAGAAAAGCACGCACCAGAGGGGACCGGTACGTGCTTCCAGGGAATGATAGTCTTTTATATCAGCTTAGTTCAGGAGATCGTCTTTGAACTGGTGTGGGCACGGACAAGGCTCTCACACCAGCCGTATTTAATAAGAATTAATCCTTATTGGTCCTCAAGACGGGCAAGAGCGACTTTCGCAATCGTCTTCACCCGGCGCGGCTGCCCCGATACCGTCAGTGCATAGGGGTTAGCCTTGCCTTCAAGTATTTCTTGATAGATATTCATCGCCAGGTCCTTGCGACCGGTAGAGCTATAGACGAACGCGAGGTTGATCTTGGCGAACACGGCGTCTTCAGGGGCGACATCGCTGCCGAGAAGAGCGGCTTCAGCCTTGCTCCAGTCTCCGCTCCCCAGTTCGCTGGTGGCATAGTCATCGCCATCCCATGCGAGCATACTTGCATCTGCGCCAGCGTCAGCGAACGACGCACTTGCAGCAAAGATGATAGCGGCGGAAACAGTTCCAAATTTCATATAACGCATACAGGCCTCCTATTGGCAAACCGATCTATTATGACCACTTTTGTTACAATAATATGTAACATGAGCAGACCGGCTCATTGGAAGGGAATTTAACCATATGAAATCGCTACAGAAAATATTTTTTGAGAATTGTTAAACAAATTCCCTTTTCGCTACATACACTTAGCATATAGCAACCCGATTCCTCGGTAGTTTTATGAATTTTTTATGACAATAGCCCAAAAGGCCGAAAAAGACAAAAAACTGTAACATAACGCGCGTATTTCAGTGGCCATCTTGAGTTTGTTATCGGATTTTAAGTCGGCTTATGACGTTTTTCAGCAGAGTCTCTTCCCGGTTCGGGCGCAAAACCGTTGGTACAGCGCTCTTTATGACAGTGGCCCTTACAGCGACAGCCCCTCAGGCTGTAGCTTCAAGCGCACCTGTTATGCCGTCGCATGGTGATTCCGTGATGGATAGCTACGCCCTGCCCGACTTTTCCGACGCATATCTGGCCCAGCCAGCCGCTGCAGCACACGATACCGCGCTCAAATTTGTGCTGGAAACCGGCATTTCAAAGAATTTGTCGCTGTTGCTGCTGCATGATGTGAAAAACTCAGCGCCGGTACGTGCTGCGATTCGCCAGTACGGCATGGACAAGGTCCAGGCAACAGTGGTGCAAGTGATCCGCAGCGTTCAAGCCAGCTACGGTGCGGACTGGACCCAAATGCTTGCGGGTGTTTACGAGCATCACTTCGACGCCCGTGCCCTGCAGTCCCTGATCCAGAAGCGCGATGCTTCACCACACTTTATCCGTCTGCTTGACCTGCAGGATGAAATTGCCACGGCTGTAAAGACCAACGGCAACAACATTCTGGACAAAGCACGCGCCGATGTGATGGCTGGCATCAAGGCCTCGCTGCCGGTCTAAGCCCACCTCCTCACAAATTCGTTATTAGTTTCCGATGTAACTAGTGAGTCGGAAGTTTCTTCTTTATTGTGCTCAGACTTTTGGCGTTCCCGGCCTGCTGGTTGTTGATCCAGCTCAGCTTCGGGCACGTACCTGAGACATCTGTAAGGTCAGACCGCGGCACAAGACCGCGCAAACCAAGAAGGGACAGATTAGAATGAAAACAACAATCCGCTCGCTTGTACTCATTATGGCAACAGGCCTCTTCAGCACCGCTGCCGTGGCTCAGCCATCCAAATCACCGAACCCTTATCCGGCAGCTGTTCAGAAGGACGAAGCCTTGGAAAAGGAAAGCTGCAAGATCGGCCCTGACTATGTGCGCACTATCTCCAAGCGCCCACCGTTCCGCCGTGTGACAACATGCGAAACCACACACACTGCCACGTTCGCCGATCAGCCTACGGTACAATCAGGCCGCTAAAACCAGCTTCAGTACAGCCTGCTTGCAGGGCGCCCATTAGAGGCGCCCTCATCAGGCCTCGTTATGCCCACCCGTTGGTGCCTTATTCGACCGGCATGGCTCGCCATTCGCCAGCGCCCGATAGGCCTGGTATTGGGTAAGGAAAACCTGGCCGCTCAACTCATCCAGGAAATGGGACCGCTGCAGCCGGTCCATAACCGGGCCCTTGACCTCGCTCAGGTGGAATTTCACCCCAGCATCCTCCAGCCGATGGTTGATAGCCTCAAGGCTTTCAAGCGCACTTGCATCAATCTCATTCACCGCCGGGCACATCAACACAACATGCTTCAGCTTTTCGTTTTCCGCCATCAGGCGATAGACCTGATCTTCAAGAAAACGCGCGTTGGCAAAATACAGGCTTTCGTCTACCCGCAAGGTGACCATGGTGTCGCAGGTTTCCACATCATGCCTTCGGATATTGCGGAAATGCTCGGTTCCCGCGACCAGGCCCACCACAGCACAGTGCGGGCGGCTGCTTTTATAAAGATGCAACAGGATCGAAAGCGTCACGCCGGACGCCACACCCACTTCCACGCTGACACCAAGCGTCAGCAAGATGGTCGCAGCCATGGCAAGGAAGTCACGCTTTGAATATATCCAGGTTGCGCGGATCATGCGGAAGTCAATCAGCGCCAGCACGGCTACAATGATGGTCGCGGCAAGCGTGGCTTTGGGCAGATAATGGATCAACGGTGTCAGGAACAGTGTGGCAACGGCAATGCCAATGGCGGTAAATACGCCCGCAGCCGGTGTTTGCGCGCCCGCGTCGAAATTCACAACAGACCGGGCAAAGCCGCCCGTGACCGAATAACCGCCGGAAACGCCAGACCCCAGGTTCGCAGCCCCAAGGGCGATCAGTTCCTGGTTCGGGTTGATCCGCTGGCGCCTTTTGGCCGCAAGCGTCTGAGCGACGGATACCGATTCCACAAACCCGATCACGCTGATCAGGAAGGCCGGCAGCGCCAATTCGCGCACCAGCTCCATATGGATGGCAGGCAAACCAAGCGTTGGCAGCCCTTCTGGGACAGCCCCAACAATGGCAACGCCTTCAGCGTCCAGCTGCCAGGTGCTTGCGATCAGGATCGTTGCCACAACAGACAGCACAGGCCCAGCCTTGACGACAAAGCCAGCAACGCTTTCGGGCACACCAAACACCTGCAACAGGCCGCTTAGGCGCAACCGCACGAAATAGAGGAACGCCAAGCAGCCCGCCCCGATCGCCAGCGTATAGCCGTTCACGTCAGGCAGGTTGTGCGCAAGGGAGGTGGCCACTTGCGGAAGCGTGTGCCCGCTCGCGGATATGCCCAGCACATGCTTGAGCTGGCTGAAGGCAATCAAGATGCCAGAGGCAGAAATAAACCCGGAGATCACAGGGTGAGACAGAAAGTTCGCAAGAAACCCAAGCCGGAAAAGCCCCATCAGCATCAGGAATGCACCCGAAAGCAACGCCAGCAGGATGGAAGCCTCTATATAGCCCGCCGTACCCTGCTTCACCACGGCACCCACCGCCGCCGCAGACATCAGCGACGCCACAGCCACAGGCCCCACAGCCAGCGTCCGGCTGGTGCCGAACACGGCATAAAGCACAAGCGGCAGGATGCTGGCATAAAGCCCCACCTCAGGCGGCAGGCCAGCCAGCATTGCATAGGCAAGCGACTGCGGGATCAGCATGATCACCACAATCACCGCTGCCGTCAGGTCGTTGATAAGCGTTTCACGGTTATACTCCCGCGCCCATTCAAGGCACGGGAATATCGCGGACAGGCGCTTGGATGCCGCCATTGGCATATTTCCTTTCGGTCCTAACCCGTTTTGGATTGCGTGAAATCACACGCATCCTTGGCTTCATGCTTGAGCGGCGCGTGAGAGATGATCTCTGGCCCCGCAAGCCATTCATGCCCTTTGAGCATCAGGTCAAAATATAGCGCCGGCATCAGCTTTTCCTTCAGGAACCAGGCCAGCCCGGACGCTTTGGTGCCCTTTACCAGCCAGGATGGGAAAGTGGGCTGCAGTTCGCCGCCATAGCCGAATTCGGCCAGCACCACCTTGCCGCGCTCTACTGTCAGCGGGCAGGAACCATAGCCCTTGTAAAGGGCAGTTTTGCTCGTGCCATCCAGGATCGCCAGCACGTTGTTGGCCACCACAGGCGCCTGTTTCCGCACCGCCGCAGCTGTCTTTGCGTTTGGCGCATTGCAGCCGTCGCCAATACCGAACACATTGCCGAAGCTGTTGTGCTGCAAGGTTTCCGCGTTCACATCCACCCAACCGGCTTCATCAGCGATCGCGGAGCCTTTCATGAAATCAAGCGGCCCTTGAGGCGGGCACACATGGATCATGTCGAAGCCGCGCTCAACGGTTGTCACCTTGCCGTCGGCGTCCGTCACCTCAAATGTCGCCATCTGGTTCGGGCCGTCCACCGCAACAAGATTTTCCATCATGTTGAGCTTGGCGCCGTATTTTTCAACATAGCCCATCAGCGCGGGCACATAGTCCTGCACGCCGAAAAGCACACCGCCCGCCGTGTGGAACTCAACCTCAATGTCCTTCAAGGCACCAGAGCGCTTCCAGTGGTCGCACGCCAGATACATGGCTTTCTGCGGCGCACCCGCACATTTGATGGGCATGGGCGGCTGGGTAAAGATCGCGCGCCCGCCCTTCAGGGATTTCACCAGATCCCAGGTGTAGGGCGCCATATCGAACATATAGTTGGACGTAACACCATTTTTGCCCAGCGCTTCCTTAAGGCCCTTGACCTTCTCCCACATCAGCTTGATGCCGGGGGCCGCCACCAGCGCGCGGTATGTCACCTCGTCACCGCTTTCAAGGATCACGCTGTTGCGCGCGGGCTCGAACCGCGCCACGGCGGAGCGAATCCATTTCACACCCTTGGGCATGACATCCGCCATCGCCCTCTTGGTCTGATCGCGGGAGAAGACACCCCCGCCCACAAGCGTCCAGCCCGGCTGGTAATAGTGGGTATCGCGTGGTTCGATCACCGCAATATCAAGGCCGGGCCTGCGCTTCAGGAGGCTCGCGGCTGCGGCAAGGCCACCTGCCCCGCCACCAACAATCACAACGTCATGGGCCGGGCCGCCCTTGGCAGGCGCAGGAGCAACCTTCGCACCAGCCGCCGCATCGCGGCGTGCGTCCAGGTCTGCGGCCTTGCCCGAAAGGTCATAGCCCGCCTCGTCAGCGGTTTTGATAATGGCGTCCGTCGACAGGTTCGCCGCCGCGCATGACGCCCAAAGGGTCACAGCGCGCGTGCCTGTGCGGCAGTATGACAGCACAGGACCAACCATGCTGGCACGGGCCTTGGCAAAGGCCCTGATGTCATCTTCAGTGATCTGGCCCGAGACAACGGGAATATGCACATAGGAAAGGCCGCTGACTTCCGCCAGCTTCTCGATTTCCTTCGATGTCGGCTGGCCGTCTTCTTCCCCGTCAGGGCGGACATTGATGATGCCGTTAAAGCCAAGCCCCTTGAGGACACTGATGTCCTGCAGGGAAATTTGCGGCGACACGGAAAGCGCCGGGGTGATTTTTCTGATATCCATGATTTTTTCCTTTGGTTGCGCTTCTGCCCGGCCTTAAAGCGCGTCGACAGGGATCTTGAGGTAACGAATGCCGTTATCTTCCTCTGGCGGCATGTGGCCCGCCCGCATGTTGACCTGCACAGACGGCAGGATCAGGCGCGGCATATCCAGGGTGGCATCGCGTTTGGTCCGCATATCGACGAACTCCTGCTCAGACACGCCGTCATGCACATGGATATTGCGCTGGCGTTCTTCACCAACTGTGGTCTCCCACGCATAGTCGTCGCGGCCCGGCGCTTTATAGTCGTGACACATGAATAGGCGCGTTTCATCCGGCAGCGCGAAAATCTTCTGTACGGATGCAAACAGCGTTGCGGCATCGCCGCCCGGAAAATCACAGCGCGCGGTGCCATAGTCCGGCATAAAGAGCGTATCGCCCACAAAACCGGCGTCGCCGATGATATAGGTCATGCAGGCTGGCGTGTGCCCTGGCGTGTGCATGGCTTTGGCCGAAATCGAACCGATGGCGAATTCGTCGCCGTCTTCAAACAGTACGTCGAACTGGCTGCCGTCGCGCTCGAACTCGCTGCCGGCATTGAAAAGCTTGCCGAATACATCCTGCACTACAGTGATGTTGGCGCCGATCGCCAGCTTGCCGCCCAGCTTTTCCTGCAGGTAGGGCGCCGCCGAAAGATGGTCGGCGTGAACGTGGGTTTCAAGGATCCACTCCACCTCAAGGCCTTGCTTCTGCACAAAAGCAATGATCTCATCGGCGGCCGCCGTGCTGGTGCGGCCCGAATTAGGCGCATATTCCAGCACTGAATCCACGATGGCACATTTCTTTGTTGCCGGATCTGCCACCACATAGCTGAAGGTGAAGGTGGGTTCGTCAAAAAACTTTGTCACTGTCGGTTTCATGGCTTGTCTCCTCATATGCAGGCTGGTGCTTGCCAGCACTGCTAGTCTTTTCTGTATGGGTCAGGCTTGATCCGGACACGGCCTGTCCGGCGCCCTTCAATTGTTGGGAAAAAGGGTTGTTCGCTTGTTGCTGCCCGCTCACGCGCAGCCAAGGCCTCACCGCCCCAGGCCTTGCACAAAACATTCATCAGATCCCTGAGCCTGTCGTCTTTCAGGCTGTAGAAAACCGCCTTGGATTCACGCCGGGTCTGAACCAACCCCTCGTCGCGCAAGCGCCCCAGTTCACGGGACAGCGTAGGCTGGCGAACGCCTGTGGTTTCTTCGATCTGGCTGACAGAGCTTTCACCGTCCATCAATTGGCACACGATCAAAAGCCGGTTCGGATGCGACAGGGTTTTCATCAGCCCCGCCACCTCAGCCGCTTGCGTTTGAACCATATCGAGCCCCGCGTTAGTCACCGCCGGCCTCCATGAAATACCAGTCGCGGCGCGCCTCTTTTGGCATGCTCTGGGTGTGACGGACTTCCTCAATTGTGGTCGGTGGCGCCTTCAGTAGTTTGTCGCCCGCATGCCAGCCTTCCGGGGCCGCAAGCTCACCCTGTTCTGTTGCCCGCAGGGCCATCAGAACCCGCAGCAGTTCGTCCACCGAACGACCAACACTGGCCGGATAGTGAACCTGCGCCCGAATAATGCCTTCAGGATCAATAAAGAAAACCGAACGGATGGTTGCCGTACTAACCGACGTTTCATCGATCATGCCATACGCTTCAGCGATGGTCAGCGACAGGTCCTCGATAATCGGGAAACTGATGGTAACGCCGAACCGCTCTTCCACATTCTGGATCCAGGCCAGGTGCGAATAGATGCTATCCGCCGACAGGCCCAGAAGTTCACAGTCGAGCGCGCGGAATTTATCCGCCGCTTGCTCAAGCGCCATAAATTCTGTGGTGCACACAGGCGTGAAGTCCGCCGGGTGTGAAAACAGCAAGAGCCATTTACCGCGATAGTCCGTCAGGCACTTCACGCCCATGGTCGTGCGGGCGGCAAAAACAGGAGCAGGGTCATTCAACCGCAAAGGGCGAATATGTCCTGCAGTTTCCGGCTTGATATCATCGGTCATCAGCATCGCTCCATTCAATATAGATATTACATAAGTCATTTTTGTTAATTGTAAATTAAAAGCCACAGGCGAACCAGAAAAACAACCTTAAACCATTGTTTTATATTCATTTCACTCAAAACCTCCTCGCCCTCCCCTCCAGGTCAGTATCACCCCTGAAACAGCATTCCCTACGCGAATCGTAACTCAGACAGCCCGCAGCTCCTTCCCCGGCAGAGGGCCCCAGCGGTCATAATTTTCCCCTGTTCCGGCATAAAGCTGTCCGGGTTTGACCACAATTAGCGGTATAGTTACACCTACACACGTCTAGTCATGGGGAATAAACATGCGCCGTCTCGCCGCCTTTTTGCTGCTCGCCACCATTTGTCTTTTCCAGACTGCCACACCGCCCGCTTTGTCGGATGACGGCGGCATCACCTCCCCCATAGTTCTGGAAGACCGATCAGCGACAGCAGAACGGCTGCTTGAAGAGGCACAGGCCCGGGCGGAGGAGTTGAGGGCGCTTGAAACTGCACAGTCAGCTGAAGATATCGACCTTTCTGATGCGCTTGATAAGGATGCCCCCGGACTTGTCACCAACGACGATATCAAAGCCTTCAAAAAGCGGTTCAGGCTAGAGCTCAAACTTGCCCAGCACCCTACCGATGCCACTGCATGGCGTGACCTCGCGGTCAATAGACTTAATATAGGGCAGCTTGAGGATGCTTACGGCGCCGCCTGGCACCTCCTCACGATAGCGAACACGGCAAGGGACAAGGCCGCAGCACTTGATGCCTTTGCCCAGGTTATGCTGGCAGAAAATCAGCCAACGGAAGCCCTGGCCACGCTCAAGGACGCGCAGGCAATCCACCGCGAGAACACGCGCCAAACCTGGCTCAATAGCGTAGAGGGACGCTTCACCCTGCGCATTGTCGACCAAGTGATGGATGTTGAAGGCCAGACACCCCGCGCTTGCCTTGTGCTATCGCATCCCATTAAGGACCCACTTCCCATTCCTGTTCGGGATTATGTCCGGTTTGAAAGCGAGCGGGATATCGCCGTACGCGGCGAAGGCAGGCGCATCTGCCTGACCGGCATGACGTATGGCGACACGCTATCCGTCACCCTTCTTGCAGGTTTACCCGGCAAGCCTGACGCAAAGCTTTATGCGGACGCAAAGCGCACCTTCACGGTGCCGGACCGGGAGGCCCGTGTCCTGTTTGGCAACGGCACCTATATCCTGCCGCAAGTGGGCGATGAGACCATCCCGCTCAAGAGCGTCAATCTGGATAGCGCAAACCTTAGCCTCTACCGCGTGCCAGACAGGGGCCTTGTCCCGTGGCTGAAAACGGGGATGGACGGCCAGAACCTGAATATATGGTCAGAGCGGAACCTGCAGGACGACCTGGGCGAGCTTGTCTGGGAAGGCAGCATCGACATCGACAATGCGAAGAATAAAGATGTCACGACACTTGTGCCGGTCCGTGAGTTTTTGAAAACCATCCAGCCTGGCATTTATGCGCTTGTGGCAAGCCCTGAAAATGATGAAACACGGAACCGGTGGACGCCACGCCAGACCCAGTGGATGGTGATCTCCGACCTGGGCGTTATGTCGCTTCAGGGGGCAGACGGTATGCATGTGTTTGTCAATTCCCTTGAAAGCGCGAAGCCGGTCAGGAACGCCACTGTTACCGTGATTGCCCGCAACAATGACACGCTCACCCAAACCACGACCGACAGAACAGGCCGCGCCACCATCGCTGCCGAACTGATGCGCGGCAAAGGCGGCAACACGCCCATGGCACTGTCCATCAGCACCGATGACGGCGACTATAATTTCGTCAAACTGCAAGGCCCTGCGCTTGACCTGAGCGACAGGGGCACCGAAGGTCGCATGCCCGCGGGGCCGCTTGACGGCTTCCTCTACACGGAGCGCGGCATCTACCGCCCTGGCGAAAAGGTGATGCTGTCCGGGCTAATGAGGGATGCCGAAGCCCACGCTGTGGCAAACCTGCCGCTAAGCCTGGTGATCACCCGTCCTGACGGCGTCGAAGCCCTGAAGGAACGCATCACTGGCGATGCACTTGGCAGCTATGCCTTCAATTATCAGCTTTCACCGGCCGCGCGGACTGGCCAGTGGCGCGCCAACCTCTATGCCGACGATGACAAGACAAGCGTTGGCAGTGCCTTTTTCCAGGTAGATGACTTTGTCCCCGAACGCCTGACCGCCAAGCTGGAAACGGTGGAAGAGGAACTGAAAGCTGGCGCCCCGCTTGAGGTGCATGTCCAGGCAGACTTCCTCTATGGTGCGCCCGCTGGCAACCTTTCAGGCACCCTCTATGCGTCGCTCGAGGCTGATCCTGCCCCGTTTGACGATTGGAAAGGCTATCAGTTCGGCCTGACGCAGGACGAGTTTACACCAGAGAAGCTGGAGCCGCTTGAGTTCAAGACCGGTGAAGACGGCCTCGGCAGGATAGCGCTTCTTGTGGACCAACTGCCTGACACCACGCTGCCTCTTCGCGCGAAGTTGATGGCGGAAGTGCGGGATGTCGGCGGCCGCCCGGTTCAGGACGGCATGTGGCTTCCCGTTGGGCGCGCGCCTGTCATGCTTGGCATCAAGCCCGACAATGATGGCCATTTCGACAGCAGCGAACCGGCGTCGCTTTCCATTCTTGCGGTAAACGCAGAAGGTGAGCCGCTACCAGCGCGCAAACTGACAGCCGTATGGGTGAAGGAACATTATAGCCACACCTGGTATCAAACCCGGGGCAACTGGAACTACCGCACCAGCGTTTATGACGAAACGCTGGGCGAAGAGAACCTGAAAAGCGGCGACGATGGGCTGGTGCAGGTTACCCGCGCCCTGCCTTGGGGCCGCTACCGCCTTGATGTCACCGACGAAGGCGGCAATGCCGTTGCCAGCAGGCGCTTTTACGTGGGCTGGTGGATGCGGTCCGACAACCCTGATGTGCCAGACGGCCTTGAACTGACAGTTGAAAACGATGCCCTGCAAAGCGGAGACAGGCTGCAGGGCTTCGTGAAAGCCCCGTTCGAAGGCATGGCCCTTCTGACCATTGCAAGCGACCGGGTCCTTGAGACCAAAACCATCGAGCTTGGTAAGGATGGCGGCACTTTTGACTTCAAGGTGAAGGAAAACTGGGGGCCTTCGGCCTATATCCTTGCCACCGCGATCCGCCCGAATGCGGGGGCTATTTCCCGCCTGCCGGTGCGCGCAACCGGCCTAGCCTGGTTTTCCATCGACCGGCAGAAGCGGTCCAAACGCATCCTGTTCGATGTGCCGGATACCGCCCTGCCCGGCCAAAAAGTCACCATTCCGTTCCGGATTGACGGCGACAGGCCAGACGGCCCCATCAAGGTTACCGTGGCCGCCGTTGACGAAGGCATCCTGAACATCACCCGCTTCAAGTCCCCGAACCCAGACGACTTTTATTTTGGCAAGCGCCGATTCGCTTTCGATGTCCGCGATGTCTATGGTCGGCTGATCCGGTCTGAAGAAGGCAAGCGCGGCACCATCCGCACCGGTGGCGACAACCTCGCGCTTGAGGAAGTCATGGTCTCCGGCTCACGTATTCTCAAGGAAGACAGCAATCTCTTCAGCCCGATCACCCGCACCACAAAAACGGTCGCGCTTCTGGAGCGCGATATTGACCTGGACGAAAATGGCCAGGCCAGCGTCACGCTTGACCTGCCGGATTTCATGGGCCGCATGCGCCTGATGGCCGTGGCGGCAGGCAAGGACGCTGTCGGCATGGGCAGTGCAAACTTGACTGTCCGCACGCCTGTGGTGGCGGACCTGATCACCCCGCGCTTCCTGGCTCCCGGGGATAAGGCCAAAGCCACCTTCAGCATCCAGAACCTGTCGGGCAAGGATGGTGAGTTCACAGTGAAACTGGCGGCGACATCCGATGTCATCGGCCTTGAGGCGCCCACTGGCACCATCGCACTCAAGAACGGTGAGCGGCGTGACCTGACGGTGTCGCTCACGGGGCAGACCATTGGCACCGCGGGGATTGAGCTTTCCGTGAGCGGCGGTGACCTGCCGCCCGTCAGGCGCCACTATGACATTTCAGTGCGGCCTGCCTGGCCTTACATGACCCAAACCGCGCGCCTGACGCTCAGACCCGGTGAAAGCGGTGCCGCGGACACCCCTGGCCCAGACGCCTTCTATAAAGGCACCGTCAGCCAGTATCTCACCGTTTCTTCGCGCCCCAACCTGGAAGCCGGGAGGAAATTTGAAGAACTGCGGGCCTACCCTTACCGCTGCAGCGAGCAGACGGTTTCGCGCGCCATGCCCAGCCTGTTCTTTGGCGACCTGAACCGGCTATACGGCCTTTCCCTGAATGAAGGCGAAGCCGCCAACACCATTGAAAACGCCATCATGGTGCTTCTGGACCGGCAGCGGTCAGACGGCAGCTTCGGCCTGTGGAACAGCTACAGCTCAGGCTATGACTGGCTGGATGCCTATGTCACTGACTTCCTGCTGCGCGCAAAGGACAAGGGCTATTATGTGCCTGAAGGGGCGGTAACACTCGCCCTTTCCCGCCTGAAGCGCATGGTCGGGCAGCGCGGGCGCGGCTATCCCGAAGCCACAGCCTATGCGCACTATGTACTGGCGCGCTACGGCGAAGTGTCCGCAAGCGAGGTGCGCTATTTCGCGGACCAGTTTGCGAAAAAACTGCGCTCACCAATCTCATTGGCGCAAATCGCCGGCGCGCTGAGCAGCGTGGGTGAAAAGGATGCGGCAGAGCAATATTTTGTCCGCGCCATACGCGCCTCAAGAGGCTCCATGCCTTATGGGGACTATGGCTCCAGCCTGCGCGATATTGCGGCCATCACCACCATCCTTTCTGAGACAGGCACGGACGCCGACCATATGGCCAAACTGGCTGAACAGCTGGAAGCAGGCGTCGCAAAAGACCAGTGGCTCAGCACACAGGAAATGGCGTGGCTGGCCCGCGCGGCGGCATCCTATGCCGCACCGGGTGATGGCGTTATGCGTTTCACCATCGGCGGGGAAGACGTAAGCGCCGCCAATGGCTTCTGGCGCAAGGTACTGACAGCAGATGAAGGCGCTGCCGCCACCGTCACCAACACCGGCGACATGCCTGTCCGCCTTGTGCATACCCTGCGCGGCGTGTCGAAAACAGCGCCTGAAAAAAGCGCGAACGGCTTCAGCTACAGCCGGTCTTTCTATAGCCTTGAAGGCAAGCCGCTGACCGCCGGAACCCTGCCCAGGAACGGCCGGTTTGTCGTGCTGTTGTCGGGCTCCATACTGGTGGAAGCCGTGCAGGACCCGCTTCTGGTGGATCTGCTGCCGGCGGGGCTGGAGATTGAAAGCACCGATGTCAGCGGGCTTGCGTTTCTGAAGAACCTGAGCGCGACGGAGTTTTCCGACGCCCGCGATGACCGCTTCGTTGCGGCGCTGCCAAAACCCCGGTATCGGCGCGGCAAAAAGACCGACTTCAACGTGGCCTATATCGTGCGGGCAATCACGCCGGGGGACTATGTCCTGCCCGGGCCGTTCGTTGAGGACATGTACAAGCCCCAGTACCGCTATCAGGGCGAGGCGTCCCGCCTGTTGATCACGGACTAACGGTGGCGGTGAGTATGGCAAAGATCGCGAAATACTGGCCCAAAAACTGGCCCAGAAACTGGCGCAAAAAGCTGAAAGTTGCCGCAATCACCCTTGCGGCGACCCTTGGCCTTTCCGTGCCCACATTTTTCGCGCTGGACGCCACTTTCCCACCCAAGCTGGAACGGTTCCACACCGTTTCGCATGAGGTTCTGGCCGCAAACGGGCAAGTCATGCGCCTGTTCCCGGTGGAAAACGGCCGCCTGCGCCGCCATGTCTCGCTCGATCAGGTGGACCCATTGTTCATCAACATGCTGATCACCTATGAGGACAAGCGCTTCTATGAGCACAGCGGTGTTGACCCGCTTGCGGTCATGCGCGCGGCCTGGCAGGCGGCGTCTTCGGGGGAGATTATCTCGGGCGCGTCCACGCTGACGATGCAGGTGGCGCGGCTTTTGGAACCCCGCCCGCGGACGCTTTCGTCCAAGCTGGTGGAAATGTTCCGGGCGCTGCAGTTGGAGCACCGCTTCAGCAAACGCGACATCCTTGAGATGTATCTCACGCTTGCGCCCTACGGCGGCAATATTGAGGGCATCCGGGCCGCAAGTCTCGTCTATTTCGGGCATGAGGCAGACCATCTCACGCCCGATGAAGCCGCACTTCTTGTGGTGCTGCCGCAGTCGCCGACGGGCCTCAGGCCTGACCGAAACCCCGCAAACGCCAAACAGGCACGGAACAAGGTGCTGGCACGGGTCGCGGCAGACGTGGGGCTGGAAGCACACCTGGCGTCGCTGGCCGCACAGGCGCCTGTGCCATACAGCAAGCGGCCCCCACGACTAACAGCACCGCACCTTGCTGCCCGCCTGAAGGCATCGGCGGAAGGCCCGGTGACCCACACCTATATCGATATCGCCCTACAATCACAGCTTGAGGCGCTGGCGAAAGCGGGGGCCAGCCGCCTGCACGGTGGTGCCAGCGTCGCCATGCTGGTGGTGGAAAACAAAAGCCGCAAGGTCATCGCCTATGTGGGCTCTGCCGACTATACCGACACCGCCCGCGACGGCTTTGTCGACATGGTCACCGCAACGCGCTCGCCCGGCTCCACGCTCAAGCCCTTCATTTATGGTATGGCGTTCGACCGGGGCATCGCCCACCCCAGCACCCGCATCATGGACGAACCGCGCCGCTTCGGCAGCTACGCGCCCAGCAATTTCATGGATACTTTCTATGGTCAGGTGACAGTCACGGAAGCGCTGCGCCGGTCCCTGAATGTGCCGGCGGTTGCTGTGCTTGACCGCCTTGGCCCCGTGCAGTTCACCGAAAGCCTGCGCCATGCGGGGGCCGCACTGTCGCTGCCCGGTGAAGAAGCGCCGGGGCTTGCTGTCGCTCTTGGCGGGGTTGGTATGTCGCTTGAGGATCTGGTGATGCTATATGCGGCGCTCGCGGATGACGGACAGGCACGGCCCTTGAGACACACAGACACGCTGGTCGCCACAGGCGAGCCATTGGGCGAACCGTTGCTGGGCGCGGACACCCGCGATGCGCTGAGGCACATTCTTTCGGGCATCGGCGCGCCGGGGGACCGGTTGCCGCGCAAGTATCAGATGAACCCACGCCACATTGCCTTCAAGACGGGCACCAGCTATGGCTTTCGCGATGCCTGGGCTGTGGGTTATGACGGCGGCTATACCATCGGCGTCTGGATTGGCAGGCCTGACGGCACACCCATGCCCGGCCACTTCGGCAACAACACCGCCGCGCCCCTTTTGTTTGACGCCTTCGGCCACTTGCCGCCCGCCCCTGCCCCGGCGCCGGGAGGCAACCTGTTGACCGCCCAGGCGCTGCCGCCCGCGCTGGAGTATTTCGACAGGCCGCAGCTTTCAAAGGTTTCCGGCAGGCGGGTCGCGCCGCTCGCGCTAGCTTTCCCACAGGCAGACAGCGTGGTCGGCTTGATGGGCCCTGCCACCCCGATAACACTGTCGGCGGAAGGCGGTGAAATGCCGCTGCAATGGTTCATGGACGGCAAGCCGATCCGGTCCAGCCGCTGGTCACGGGACGCCACCTTCATGATTGATGGCCCCGGTTTCTATCATGTCAGCGTGACAGACAGGAACGGCATCCGCGTTTCCGCCAGCTTCAGCGCCGAGGACCTGTCGCGGTAGGATAAGGGGTGTTCAGAAAATATGGGTTGCCGCAATTCCTGAGGAAATCCGAAGACCTGATTTGGCAAGTACTTAAGCAGTGCGGGCATTGAACCCAAGTCTCTGGGCTTTTTGCCTTGCCCCTTTGGGCGTAGCTGGCGCTTCAAGCCACAACAGTCTTCAGAATTTTGGGGCCTGAACGACATAGGCACCAATTTCCGTTTCACCCAGGGCCCTGTTGGCCTCCAGGCGGTTGATCCCCTCGACCAATACAAACCGGCCTTTGCCGCTGCGCACTTTGATCGGCTTCTGCGCTTCACCGTTCAGCAGCTTTTCGGTAACGGCTTCCACCTTGCTTTGATCCAACTCGCCACGCCGTTTGGTTGGGATGTAAATCTCGTCAATTATTACAGGCACGATTTTCAGCATTTTCAGGATCCGTATCGGTTCACCACTTTGCTTTGCGGCACTGGAATTGAAACAAGGCCCGTCTGCCGGGAAACGGAAGCGAACCTGTGTTGCCGGTGTTTGCAGCCGGTCAAGCTTAACCTGTCAGGTGCTTGAAGCAAGCAACATCAGTGTTCGAGAGGAAGAACCCTCCCGGGAAGGAAGGTGAGGCACAAAGCGCCTCACCTTAAATCTTTATGTCAGCTGCAGATTTTCAGCAGAAGACTTGCCGCGCATTTCGTCGACATGGATTTCATATCCAACTTCATCACCTTCATTGAGGCTGCCGAGGCCGGAGCGCTCAATCGCGCTGATGTGAACGAATACGTCCGCGCCGCCGTCAGTTGGTTTGATGAAGCCGAAGCCTTTGTCCGGGTTGAACCATTTTACAGTACCTGTAGCCATGTGAATTTCCTTTCAGTCTACAATTTGGATATTGGTTTGGTTGAATAGTGTGTGCCTTCTTCAGGCGATGCCTGCCGCAAGTGACCTGCTCTCGCCGAGCATGCGCATCAAGCCGTCAGTAGGCATATCTGGCCCAGGTTTGCGCCATGGTGGCGCGCTGGGCTTCCTGTTCTGTGATCCGCGTGCGGTTTGACTGTCACGCTTGGGTTTCTGGTCCTGCGCCGATTTAGCCTTTGTGCTGGCGTTTGAGGCGCTGCGGGTTTCCGCACCGCCTTCACTGCCAGCCTCTGCCGGCTTCGAAGAAGGCATAAGTTGCTGGCCTGTAAGCTTCTCGATCGCGCGCAAAAGTTTCACTTCGGATGAATCGCATAGGGATATGGCAACGCCGCTTCGGCCAGCCCGTGCTGTGCGGCCAATCCGGTGCACATAGGCTTCTGGGGCAAGCGGCATATCGAAATTGATAACATGTGAAATGTCGTCAATGTCGATCCCGCGGGCAGCAATGTCGGTGGCGACCAATATTCTGGTTTTGCCGTCCCTGAAACCTGCCAGGCTTTTCTCGCGTTCCGCCTGACCTTTATCGCCATGAATGGCCTGCGCGGGCTGTCCGGCACTGGCCAGATCTGCCGCGACTTTGTCCGCGCCATGCTTGGTACGGGTAAAGACCACGGCCTTTGTGACGGCCTCATCGGCCAGAATGTCGGCAAGAGCGTTTCTTTTCGCACCCTTTTCAACACGCTTCACGATCTGGGAAATGCGGGCGATCGGCGTTGAGGCCGGCGCAACTGAAATTTCAGTTGGGTTGGTCATGAATTCATTTGCCAACTTCCTGATTGGAGGCGGCATGGTCGCGGACATCAGGATGGTCTGGCGCTGTTCCGGCAGTGCCTGCATGATCTTACGAAGCTCAGGCAGGAAGCCCATATCCATCATCTGGTCGGCTTCATCAGCCACCACCTGAAGGGTCTGGCCAAGCCGAATAGCGCCCGATTCCATATGGTCCAAGAGCCGTCCCGGCGTCGCAACAATGATGTCGACACCAGGGGCGCAGGCCGTGATCTGCGGACGGGGGCTTACGCCGCCGACAACAACAGGCGCGCTCACTTTCATGAACTTGCTGAAGGTTTGGATTTCTTCTGCGATTTGCTGGGCCAGCTCGCGCGTCGGTGTCAAAATGAGGGCGCCGCAAGTTCCTGGCCAATGCCGCTTTTTCCTTGCTGCAATCCGGGTCAGGATCGGCAATACAAAAGAAGCGGTTTTACCGGTTCCGGTCTGCGCGATGCCAATAACGTCCTGGTGGGCGTTCATGGCCGGGATTACATCACGCTGGATAGGTGTTGGGGTCGTATATCCTGTCGCCTCAATTGCACGCAGGACTGACTCGGCAAGGCCGAGGTCTTTAAAATAAGTCAAATAGTCTCTTCAATCCTCCTGCAGCACTTCACCCAAGGGGGGTGAAAGAAAGCAGGCACTTTGGTTGGGAAGTCTGTGTAGATCAGCTGCCGTAATGTTCTTTGCCAAAATTGGCGATTCAAGGCAGCAATCATAGGATCAATGACGAGAATGGAATGCCGCTGATGAAGTCATCTACATGCGACATTTGCACTGCTTAGAACACGTATCCGGCAAAATAGCAAGGAAATGATTGGAACCGGCCCGGCGCCCCCTGCTGGAAACCTGTATCAGGCGAAGGGCGCGACCGTCTGTCACGGCCGAGGCGAATTGGCGTCCCTGACAGCTAGGTGTAAATCCTCACAGAAAGCGAGAGAGCAGTTGGCGGCTTCCAGCCCTCTTTCAACTCTGTTCGCAAAGGAAAAGAGAACCGTTCGCAGAGCAACGGAGAAATATTGATCCATTCTCATAGAAAATGAGAAATCTTAAAAACCACAAAAGCGGACACTCATTGAACCCCGCTTATAGGCCCGCTTCTGACCCAAAGCGGCCCTTACCTTGCGCTTCATATGGGGATTAGTCCTCATGATCGTGGTGGGTCGCAATCCATATTTCGTGGGAATCAATGCGTAACTGCGTAATTGCGTCATGCGCCGCAATGCGGGCGGTCGCTTCCTGGCGAACAACGTCATGATGCGCATTAAGGGCACGCAGCAGTTCCACCAGATCACGTTCACCAAGTTCGACCGCACGGCGAACCCGGGAGACAACCTGTTCGCTTGCCGTCAATGCCGCAGATGCCTGTTGCCACACCGAAAGCCCGGCTTCAGCGCGAGTGATATCCCGGTCTGCGACTTCCTCAACCATCAAGCGCACCTGCCGCGCCTGTGCTTCGGCAGCAAGGGCCCGCGCGCGCTTTGCATCGCTTTGGGCGCTACGGCGGCTGGAACCGAAAGGCATGGAGAAAAGAAGGCCAACGCCCTGCTCTTCGCCGCCCCGTTCACTGAAAAAGCGAACACCAACGGTCGGATC
Organism: Kordiimonas lipolytica; assembly: GCF_042651265.1. Classification (GTDB taxonomy): domain Bacteria; phylum Pseudomonadota; class Alphaproteobacteria; order Sphingomonadales; family Kordiimonadaceae; genus Kordiimonas; species Kordiimonas lipolytica. Next base: position 364,521 of record NZ_JBHSCR010000005.1, read on the forward strand.
AGCGATCTTGTTCAATCGCCCGCGACGGGCCAAAGCCATCTGCTGTTCGGCGTATTTTTCCGCCATCCGCAGTTCATGACTGCGAGTAAGGATAAGATTTTTCCATTCGTCAAAGCCGTATTCTGTTGCCGCGGGGTCGCCGATATCCAGTTGCTGGGCCGGCAAGGCCATAGTCGGGAACATGGTACCGATGGCCCGTTCTGCTTCCAGCTTTCTGGCCTGGCTCTTTTGCAGCTTAGCCGCGGCGGTGGCCAGCGCGGAACGTACACCTTCCACCTCCAGAAGAGCCGCTTCCTGCAGCTCATAACGGCGCTCCACAGCTTGAAGTTCCTGCCGGTAGGTATCCACTGCCATCTGGTCAATTCGGTGCATGGCGCCGGCTTCCAGCCATTCAAACCAATAATCCTTCAGCATCAGCGCGACCTGATGGCGGGCGTCATCGCGTGCATTTTCAGCGACACTGATACCAAGCGCCCCGATCTTCCGGTCTTCTTTCGCCTTTCCCGGCAGGCGGATCGCCCGACTGATGGTGCTATCCCATTCGCTATAGGTTCCTTCGCCCCTGACATCACGGCGGATATAGCTTCCGCTCAGATGGAAGTCATGGTCACCAGCCTTATAGACACGCGCTTGGGCTTCGGCCTCTGCAAGGCTCGCCTCGGCCGCCGCAACAACAGGGTGCGCGCCAATCGCTGCCTGGGCAACATCCGACTGCGGCAGAAAGCTATCGGCTGCTTCGACGGCACCGCCGGCAGCCAGAACAGAAAAAGCGACTATATATTTCTTGATCATGCCTTCAGACTCCCTGCTCCGGCGACTGGCTCCAGCCAGTGCGTGACATGAGCGTTGCGCGTTGCCTGACCCAAAGCAACCAGTGCTCGCTCTACGTCGTTTTCAGGCAACACCATCCACAGGCATTTGCGGGCAACATGGCCGCGAACCTGCTCATGCGTGGATGCAGAAGCAAAATCATGGCCATGCCCCTGAACATCAAACGAAGTGAACCCAGGAAGCCCCGGGGAGGCGTCAAGAAACGCCTCTGTTATGTCTTCTGCAACTTCGAGCGGACAGACAACGACCAATTTGCATAGGGTTTTCATTATGATCCACTCCCTTCAATCTGGACGACTTCATCCTGCCCACCGAAACGGCGGAACAGGATTGGCAGAACAAACAGCGTAAGCAGGGTAGAGCTCACAAGCCCACCAATCACCACGATCGCCAGCGGCTTCTGGATTTCCGAACCAGGCCCGGTCGCAAACAACAGCGGAACAAGGCCAAAGGCCGTGATGCTTGCTGTCATGAGAACGGGCCGCAAACGCCGCTGGGCGCCTTCAAAAACAACAGATTGCATATCAAGCCCGGACGCCATCAGATGGTTGAAATGTGCCACCAGAACAAGCCCGTTCAATACTGCAATACCCAACAGGGCGATGAAGCCAACCGAGGCAGGAACCGACAGGAATTCGCCTGACAGCCATAGCGTCAAAACGCCGCCAATAAGCGCGAATGGAATATTCGCCAGGATAAGTAGCGATTGTCGCATAGACCGGAAAGTTGCAAACAGTACGAAGAAGATCAGGGTCAGGGCCAGCGGCACAACGACGCCGAGCCTTTCTGCCGCACGCTTCTGGTTCTCAAATTGACCGCCCCAGACAAGCCTGTAGCCCGCAGGCAAGGTCACCTGCGCTGCCACAGCTGCCTGCGCGTCTTCAACAAAACCAACAAGGTCCCGCCCGGATACATAGGCCTGGATAACCGCATAACGTGATGCATTTTCACGATCCACCTTAACGGCCCCTTCGGGCATATGGATGTGGGCAATGTCGCTGAGGCGGGCACGGCCGCCATCCGGTGTCGGCATTTGATAATCGGCGAACATTTCTACCCGGTTACGGAGTTCATCACCCCCTTTAATCATGATAGGGATACGGCGGTTCTGTTCGGCAACATAACCGGCACTTACGCCTTCAAGCTGAGCGCGCAATTCTTCCTGAACCTCGGTCAGTTGCAGGCCAACACGGCCAGTGGCCAGCCGATCAATATCCACTTGCAGATACTGTACCGTGTCGCTGGCGACCGAAATAACCTCTGCCGCCCCATCAATCGAAGCAACGGTTTTCTGAATCTGGTCGCTCAGACGGCCCAGAACCTCAAGGTTCGGCCCGAAAATCTTGATCGCAAGATCACCCCGGCTACCGGTCAGCATTTCAGATACCCGCATTTCAATTGGCTGTGTGAACGCGAAATCAATACCGGGAAAATCATCCATCACGGCCCTGATCTGGTCCGCCAGCCAGGCTTTGTCCTGCTTGCGCCATTCTTCCTTGGGCTTCAGAACCAGAAAACTGTCTGTCTCATTCAACCCCATGGGATCAAGGCCGATCTCATCCGAGCCCAAACGGGCAATGATGCTTTTCACTTCCGGCACGTCTTCAAGGATTGCACGCTGAACAGCTAGATCACCTTCCGTACTGCGTTCTACATTCACCGATGGAAGCTGCGCCAGTTGAAGAAGAATCCCACCCTCATCCATTGTCGGCATGAAAGTTTTACCCACCATCACATAGGCAACCACCGCCGCTGCAAGCCCAGTTCCTGCCAGGCCAAAAACCGGCAATGGCTTATCCAGCGCGCGACGTAAAAGCCTTTTGTATACTGGCGCAATCTTGCGCATCAGCCAGGGATCAGCATGCGCGCCAGCCTTAAGCGCCGCAGATGACAACACAGGAATAAGTGTTAGTGAAAGGATCAGCGATCCAGAAAGCGCGAAGACAATGGTCAGTGCAACCGGTGCAAACAGCTTTCCTTCAAGCCCCTGCAAAGACAAAAGCGGTAGGAACACAAGGCAGATGATCAGAATACCTGACGCCACAGGTACGGCCACTTCACTGGCGGCACGGTAAACCCGGTGTAGCATAGGAACCTTGGCATCAGCTTTATGGTGGGCAAGATGCTCAACCGTATTTTCCACCACGACGACCGCGGCATCCACCAACATACCAATGGCAATTGCCAGTCCTCCCAGGCTCATCAGGTTCGCGGTTAAGCCAAAATACTGCATCATTACAAAGGTGATCAGCGCCGCAAACGGCAATGTCAGCGCCACCACCAGGGCAGCCCGCACATTGCCCAGAAAAAGGAAAAGCAGGACGACAACAAGAACCGTTGCTTCAAGGAGTGCCTTGGAAACCGTACCAACAGCCTTTTCGATCAGGTCTGACCGATCATAAAAGGCGCTAATCTCCACACCTTCCGGCAAGCTTGGTTTCAATTCTTCAAGTCGTGCCTTTACGCCATCAACCACGGCACGGGCATCCGCGCCGCGAAGGGCAATCACGAGCCCCTGTACGGCCTCGCCCTTGCCGTCCTTGGTTACGGCACCATAGCGGGTCAGCGCGCCAAAACGTACGTCCGCCACATCTGCCAGCCTGAGCGTGCGCCCTTCATCAGCCATAACAACGATCTGACGAAAATCATCCAATGTTCGTGCGGCACCGACTGTCCGTACAATCAGGTTTTCCTCGCCATCATTCAACCGACCAGCACCGTCATTGCTGTTGCTGGCAGCGATGGCGGTGCGGAGGTCGGAAATCGTGAGGCCTGCATCCAGAAGCGCGATCGGATCCGGTACGATTTCAAAAGTCTTCACCCGGCCACCAAGGGCATTAACGTCGGCCACCCCCGGCAAAACGCGGAGCGCAGGACGGATGGTCCAATCCAGTAAGGCCCGGCGCTCATCCAGTGTCAAACCGTCGCCTTCAACTGTGAACATAAACACGTCTGAAAGCGGCGTGGAAATCGGCGCAAGCCCACCTGACACTGTATCCGGCAGCACCTCCATGACACCGGAAAGCCGTTCTGACACCTGTTGGCGCGCCCAATAAACATCTGTACCTTCCTCGAAGTCCAGCGTGATATCCGCGATGGCATATTTCGCGACCGAGCGCAGGATCGTCTGCCCCGGAATACCGAGCAGCTCCATCTCAAGCGGCACATTGATGCGCTGCTCCACCTCTTCCGGTGTCATGCCAGGGGCCTTCAGGATCACCTTCACCTGCGTTGGTGAAATGTCCGGGAAAGCATCAATCGGCAATTTGAGAAAGGCAAAAGCACCCGCCACGCCCAGCATTAGGGCCAGCACCACCACCAAAAGACGTTGGGTTAGCGAAAACTCGATAATCCGGTTCAGCATGATCAGTCACCCTCCAGCGCGAGGGCTTTAAGCTCTGTCAGAGCACTGATGGCAACCTTGGCACCAGCAGAAAGCGGGCCAGTGACGATGGCTTGGTGCGCGCCCCGGGACAGCACCGTCACGGGAACCACACCATATCCGCCGCGTTCCGCCACGAATACGGCATCACCACCAGCAAGCCGTACCACAGCATCCCGCGGCACGGAAAAAGCGCCTTCTTCCGCGACGCCGAACACAGTTACCTGCACGCTTTGTCCTGGCCGCAGGCTGTCATTGCGATCAAGCTCCGCACGCACGGTCACAGAGCGGCTTTGCGGGTCAACCGTTCGCCCGATAGCGATGATCTTTGCCCCGGCGCCCGACGGTTGCAGGCTAACCATATCGCCTAAAGTTATCTTGCCCAGAAAGCGTGACGGCAGTTCGGCTTCCACCCACAGCGCGCCCGTGCCTTCCAGAACGACGGCGCTATCCAGCGTATGGATCATTTCACCGGGCATCACCTGCAGCTGCGCAATCGTGGCGTCGTGGGGAGCTACAAGGCTATAGGTTCCCTTCTGCCCGGCGACTGGCTTGGCGCTGTCAAGCATCCGGCGCGTGGCAGCAAGCTCAGCGTTTGCCCTCGTCGCCTCCGCTTCTGCAGCTTCAGCTCGACCCAATGCAACAACGCCTTCCCGGGACAAGGTCTTCAGCCGTTCAGCTGCCGACTTCAAGGCCCGATAGTCGGCCTGTGCCCGGGAAAGCCGGGCCTGTGCCTCCAGAAAATCATTACTTGCGACCGTAAGCAAACTGTCGCCGGTTTTCACATTCGCGCCTTCAAGGACATGAATAGCCTGAACAATGCCCGCAAAGGGTACTGCAACTGCCAATCTGGCATCCAAGGGGGGGGTGATACGCCCGGGCACTACCACCAGCGCCTGACGCTCAGCCGCTTGCACGTCGCCCGTTTGCACGCCAAGGCGCGCCTGCTGGGTTTGACTAAGTGCAATCTGCCCGCCCTCAGCGGAAACCGTTGGTGCCACCGCGAGCGCCAGCGAAAGAACGGCAGCCACCGTATAATGTTGAAGCATAATAGCAGTCCTTGTTTAAGCCATGTTTCAGAGGGTCGCGGATTTACGGGCAGGCAGGGAAACCCGCACCTGAAGTCCGCCGTCCAGTTTGTTGGCAAAGCCAATATCGCCGCCATATGCGGCCAGAATGTCTCGTACGATTGCCAGACCAAGGCCATTGCCGGGCACCTGCTCGTCCAACCGGATGCCGCGGTTGCCAAGCTTGCCAAGGTCGGCTTCAGAAACGCCGGGGCCATCGTCTTCTACGAGAAGCGAGATAAAGCCGTCCCGACCATTTGTCTCAGCCCGGATTGTCACTTCACTCAATGCCCAATGGGCGGCATTGTCGATCAGATTTCCAAGCAGTTCGGCAAGGTCGCCGTCATCCATAGAGACATAAAGATCGGCTGGAACATCCAGCGACCACCGGCAGACCTCACCTTGGGGGGTTCGATGAATCGTGCGTACTATTTTTTCTACCATTGTGCTCAGGCACGTATCCTGGCCTGGGCGCGCGCCTTTTTCGGTAAGGCGTACGCGCGCCAGCTCCCTGTCAACATGACGGCGCATGGTTTGAACCAGTCCTTCAATTTCTTCGGCGAGTTTTGTTTCGCCCATGGTACGAAGCCGGGCGGCATCGCTCTGTAAAATAGTCAGCGGGGTTTTCAGGCCATGCGCGAGATCCCCTGCGCGCTGGCGTGCGCGTTCGACCACCTTTTCCTGATTTTCAAGAAGATCATTCACCTCAACCACGAGCGGCATAACTTCTGAAGGCTGGTTCCCTGGCAGTCGGTTTGCCCGGCCGTTGCGTACTGCGCTCACCCCCCTGCGGATTGCATCCAGGGGGCGCAGCCCCATACTGACCTGAAACCAGACGGCCAGCACCAACACAAGCCCAAGAAGGCTGAGCGATGGCACAAGATCACCTGCAAAGGCCTGGAGAGCTGCATCAAGGTCGGCCCGATCAAGGGCAACGGCAATACGGAGTGAGCGGTTACCCTCGTTTGTGGGAAAGAGAATACGGCGTTCCTGCACCATCAGCGTCGCACCACCCGGCCCTGGCAGCCGGTGATGGTGGATGATGCCCACCTGAAGCGGATCGGTCGGCAGAGCAATTCGGGTATCCCACAAGGACCGCGAATGGATGGCTAGCGCCCTGTCGTCATCTTCCACCTGCCAATAAAGGCCGCTGAAGGTGACTTCAAACCGGGGGTCAGCCAAGGGTACGCCCACAAAGAAGCTGCCATCTTCGGAAAACTCGATCCCGCCGGAAAGCTGACGCAGGTAGGTCGCCAACTCGTCTTGTATGCGGCGCTCTACATGCCGGTCAAACAAGGCTGTCAAGCCGAACCCCGCAAGGACAAGAGCGACAGCAATGGCACCTGTTGCTGAAAGAAGCAGCCTGAGCCGAAGAGACCGCGCAATCATGCCTGATCTCCGTCAACAAAATAGCCAAACCCGCGCTTGGTATTGATAAGCTTGACGTCCAGCTTTCGCCTGACCCGGCCGATAAGAACCTCGATTGAGTTTTCGGCCCGGTCCGCATCCCCGCTATAAAGATGTTCAATAAGCTCCGAGGCAGGGACGACACGGCCGGTGTGGTGCATCATATACGCCAAAAGCCTGTATTCCTGTGCCGTCAGATTGGCATCCTTGCCATCCACCTCAACCGCCATCTTTCGCGTATCCAGCGTGACCGCCCCAATGGATATTACCGAAGAAGCCTTCCCGACGGACCGGCGCACGATTGCACGCAACCGGGCCAGCAGTTCAGGCATCTGGAATGGTTTTGGCAGATAATCGTCGGCGCCTGCATCAATGCCCGCAACCCGCTCTCCCCAGCTTCCGCGAGCCGTCAGAACAAGAACAGGCACAGTATTTCCATTTTCACGCCAGCGCTTGAGAACTGCGATACCGTCCATTTGGGGTAGACCCAGGTCAAGGACGACAGCGTCATATTCTTCCACATCGCCCTGGAACCACGCCTGTTCGCCATCCTGCGCCAGATCGACCACATAGCCGGCACCTTCAAGGGCGCCCCTGACATCTTCCGCAATGCGGGCATCGTCCTCGACTAAAAGTACCTTCATGGATGATTCTCCACCGTCTCGATCTTGGCGGTTTTGGCATCAGCATGAATATAGTGCAGATACCCATCCTCATCCACGGTACGGAATTCATAATACCAGTGGCCCTGATGCATCTCAAACTTGATGCCAACGACTTCATCTTTCAGTTTGGGGCGAACAATCGACAAAAGTTTTTCAAGCGGCATGATCTCGCCGCGCTGCAATGCAGACCGCGCGACCAGATGGTCCACCTTCCTGTCATGATGATGGTCACCAGCATCGTCGCTCGTTGCGGCAGTCGCCACAGCAAGACCAATCCAACCCGAAAATATGATCGCTTTCATATGCATGGCACATTTATATACGATGCAAGCTGACAACATGCTGACATTCCAAGATAGATAGAAAATCAGTCACTGCACGCCAGGACAGGTTGTACCTTAGCACAAAATCATATTTGACCGCTTTTGGCGATAAGCAGCCCCAAAACACTATAGCTGCGCGGGTCCGCTAAACAGAAAAGACCGGACGAGTTCTCGTGAACTCTGTCCGGTCCATTTCCAGATATTTCTGAGAATTTTCCCAGTTTTTCTGAGAATGCCTATAAAGGAAAGTGGTGGGCCCGGAGGGACTCGAACCCCCGACCAAGCCGTTATGAGCGGCCGGCTCTAACCAACTGAGCTACAGGCCCCAACCACGGAGTGGTAGGTAGCAAACTCTTGCCACATTGGGTAGTGAAAAAATGACGTGTTTCGTTAAAGGGCGTCGATCTCTGCTTCAAGGCGTGAGCGTTTGTCTGTGACAATGCGCTCCAGCACCTTGATGCGCTCACGCATATCGTCCATCTCACGCCGCAAATCGCCGTTTGCCGCACTGTGCTTCAAGGCTTCCGCCTTATATTTCATCCAGCGCATGGTGCCCGCGAATATAAAGGCGCCAAAAATGATCAATACTGGTGCTGCGTCATCCATGATGTGATCCTCCCCGTGCTATCTGCCCTAAAGCGCGTCTATTTCATCTTTGAGCTGCTGGCCCTTGTCGGTCGCCAGGCGCTCGAGCACCGCGACGCGTTTTTCAAGGCTGGCGATACGCCCGTCCGACTGGCCGTCGGCTGCTTTTGCGTGCGCCTTGGCGATTTTCTCTTTTGTGGCGATCCACTGCATGATGATGACAGAAATCATTACCACCGCGACAACGGCGACGATCATGGTCCATAAGGTCATTTGTTGTACCCCTCGCTAAACTTTATTTTTATTTGATATAATTATGGCGCGGATGATTTGCAATGCGCGCGTCGTCATTCTAATTTCTCAGGCAAAGACTGAAACACGATCGGAGGAATAAGAATGTCGTCACTGCCGCACGCCCCGCGCACCGTTAAGACCGCCCTTGCCCTGAGCCTTCTTCTGGGCAGCCACCTGATACCCACCACGACTGCGCAGGCAAACGACAAGCCCTGCCCGCAGGGCACATGCGAAAGCGCATGGAAAGCGGCCTCAAAGGACGACAAGGAACAAGCCAGCGCCTTTGGCGAAACTTACAAAGCCTTCCTGGACCGCGCCCGCACAGAACTGCTGACGGTGGCTGCAGTCCGCGAAGAGGCAGCCCGCCAGGGCTTCAAGGAATGGACCCCAGGCACACGCGTTGAAGCCGGCGACAAATATTTCCATGTAAACAGAGACCGTGCCATGGCGCTGATCATCGGCGGCAAGGCCCCGATTGCAGACGGCGTGCGCATTGTGGCCAGCCACATCGACAGCCCGCGGCTTGAGCTGAAGGGCCGCCCGGTGGACGAAGGCCAGGGCTTCGCCCTGTTCCAGACCAACTATCACGGCGGCATCAAGACCTACCAGTGGACCAACACCCCGCTGGCGCTTGTCGGCCGGGTGGACACCAAGGCCGGCAAAACCGTTGAAATTTCTGTTGGCCTGAAGGCTGATGACCCGATCCTGATGATCCCGGATCTTTCGCCCCACACGGCGCGCGACCAGATGAAGAAAAGCGCCCGCGACGTGGTGGCCCATGAAGAGCTTGACCCCATCGTGGCCCACGGCCCGCATGGGGAGGACGGCAAATTCAGCGCCAGAACATGGGTGTTCCAGTATCTGAAGGAAACCTACGACATAGAGGCCGCCGATCTGGTGTCGGCCGAGCTGTCGCTGGTGCCGGCCATGAGGCCGCGGGACATGGGGCTGGACCGGCGCCTGATTGCGGCTTACGGCCAGGACGACCGGCTCGCAGCCTATGCCAGCATGATGGCGGCCTTTGACGCTTCAAGGCTGCCACACACCACCATCATCCAGTTCGCCGACAATGAAGAAAGCGGCAATGTGAATGTCTCCGGCGCGTCTTCCACCTATCTGCCAGATCTGGTGAGCGAGCTTGTCTATGCCGAACTTGGCGACACTTACCGCCAGCCGCTTTTCACCCGCACGCTTCGGGCATCAAAAGCGCTGTCGATCGATGTCAATCCGGGCGTGAACCCCATGAGCCCCGGCGCCTGGGAGCTTTCTAACGCACCCCGCCTTGGGTATGGCGTAAACATCAAGCTTTATGGTCGCGGGTTTGACGCCAACAGCGAGTTTATCGCCTGGACCCGCAATGCGCTTGATGAAGCGAATGTCGCCTGGCAGACCACCACCTACAAGGTAGGTCGCGCCGGTGGCGGAACCCTGGGCAAGGAACTGGCGAAGCTGAATATCGACACCATCGATTTCGGGGTGCCGCTCCTTTCGATCCACACGCCTGTCGCCGTGTCAGACAAGATGGATGTGCTTGCGCTCAAGAAGGCCATCGCCGCCTTCATCACCCATAAGGATTAACGCAAAAGCCCCGGTCGGCGATGCCTGCCGGGGCGGCGTTTGTGCTCAATTTTAAGCATTTCTTCATATGTCGCGCGGTTTGTGCCATAATAGCCGCAGGTAGAATACCGCTGGCGGAGGGGTCCGCCGGTTAACCTATGGGTGCTGAAAATGGTAAACTCGATCAATACGAACGCCAGCAGTTTGCTGGGCGTGCGTAACCTGCAGCGTACGAATTCGCTCCAGGCTCAAACGCAAAATGAAATTTCCACTGGCAAGAAAGTCAACAGTGCGAAAGATAACGCGGCGATCCTGTCGATCGCGCAACTCCTGAAAAGCGATGTCGCGGGCCTCAATAGCGTCAAGGGGTCCCTTGACCGGGCGATCTCCACGACCGATGTGGCGCTGGCGGCAGGTGACGGCGTGTCCAACCTTCTGCTTGAGCTGAAGGAAAAGGCCGTAACGGCGTCCGATCCGGGCCTTGATGATGTCAGCCGGCAGGCGCTGAATGAGGAATTCACGCAGCTTCGCGACCAGATCACTTCTATCGTCGACAATGCCGAATTCAACGGCACGAACGCGGTCAAGGCAGGTGGCGACAATATCGTCGCGGTCACGGGCGCTGATGGCCAGGGCGCCATCCAGATTGACGCGCAGGACCTGTCGCTGGGCGGGCCGAACGTCACGCTTGGGGCAAGCCAAGGCATTGGCTCTGTCGCGGACGCGCAGGCTGCTGTTACAGCCATTGAGGATTCGATCAACAATCTCTCAAGCTCGCTGTCACAGCTTGGGGCGGGCGCAAGCCAACTGCAGGAAACCAAGGACTTCACCGAAGCGCTCAGTAACGCCACTGAAGTGGGTATCGGCAACCTTGTGGACGCCGACCTGGGCAAGACCAGTGCCGCCTTTGAGGCCAACCGCGTGAAGGAAGCTTTGGGCATTCAGGCGCTGTCGATTTCGAACCAGGCGCCGGCTGCGATCCTGTCGCTGTTCCGCTAGATCTCTGCCAGACAAATTCATTAAGGCAGACAAATTCATCAAGGACGGCCGCACGCTGATGCGGCCGTTTTTATGTCACCAGCCCATAGCCTTCAAGGGCCCGGATCATCGGCTGAAGAAACTCTTCATAGTCTTTCCAGCGGCCCAGCCCTTTGGCATTGATGGGTTCACGCACCTGCTGTTCACTAAGGGTAAACGTTGGAACGTCAAGCTTTTCAGGTGACAGGCAAGCTGGTGTCCACTCAACGCCACAGAAATCGGCAATCTCGCGGGTCACCTCTTCCGGATTTTGCACCAGCTCTTCATATTGCACCGTCAGAATACGGCCAGGCGCAACGCGTCGCCAGTGGGCCATATAGGCCTCGCATTGCTTGATCGCGTGAGCAATGAACTCCTGCTGCACCGTGTAGGCAAATGCAGACCGGAAAGCGCGCTTGTAAAGCGACCAGCCGATATCGCGCGGATCACGCTTCAGATAGATGATCGGCGCACATGGGAACATCTTCATGCCCCACCCCAGATTACGGTAATTCTGCGGTAATTTGTCTGTGACGAACCGGCCATGAACCCGTGTATTCGCCCAATAGTCGTCGGCAAACGTTTGCCATTGCTGGGGGTCAATATCCTGCGGCAACGGCGCAGCCCCTCGTAGGGCTTCCTGATGGTGGTCTGACGCGATACGGGCCAATGCCTTGCTTTCGCCGCCCGGCTTGACATTGGGCAAAGATGCCAGAATACGCTCCAGAAGCGTGGTGCCAGACCGTGGCATCCCAACCACAAAAATCGGCTGATCCCGCCCCTGATCCCGCTGCTGCGGGCCAAACATCTCTGCCCGGAACCATTCCATCAGGCGCTCGCGTGTCTGCTCCACCTTTATTGTGTCATAGGCGCGATTTTCCGATACATAATAGGCATGCATCATATCATTCGCCCTGTGATAGCTCTGAAAAGCATCCGAGGTCAGCTTCAAACGATCCTGCATCCTCGCCAACGAATACCAAAGCAACATGGCTTCTGCGTCCGGGATTTTTTCGTCCTTCAGAACCGTTTGGCACCGAGCAACCAACCCTGGAAGGTCGGCCTTTTCGGATAGGTCAGCAAGGCCGCTCCAAACCGCCGTGTTGGCCGGCGCATGGTCCAGCAGGCGTCTATAGGCTTCTATTGCTTCGTCTTTATTCCCACGCTTGCGCTGGCACTGGGCCAATGCAGAAAGCATCGATGGCGCTTGCCGCGCCTCCTCTGGCATCTCTTCCAGCACTTCCCAGGCGCTTTCAAGGTCATCATTCTCAATATGAAGGGCTACCAAGCGGTTGAGTTCCGCAGGGGTCGCGCCGCTATCACGGATACTTTTCCTGAAGGCTTCTATCGCCGCTCCGGGATGGCCGCTCGCAAGTAGGAGTGCTGAAATTTGGCTCCAACGCTCGTGGGGCAATGTGGCATGGGCAATCAGATGCTGGCACGCCTTGCGAACGCCAATATCGTCCTGGTGGTGCCGCAGTATCTTGATCCGCACCAAGGTTTCGACAGCACGTTCTTGTGGGGCAATAGGCGGCAGAAGTTTGAAAGCATCTGTCTGAAGCTCCAGGCAGAACATCTTGTCGCACAGCCCCATTTTCAGGTGATGCTGGCCTTCTGGCACCAGACTGTATGCGTGAAGAAGGGCCCGTCGCGCGGACTTTTTCTCTCCAAGGCCGAACTGATATTCGGCCCATTGCGCCAGCAGCACCGGGTCTTCGGGCATATCCTTGAGAGCCGCAGCGAATGCCGCTTCAATGGCCTTGCTTTTCCCTTGTTGCTGGGCTTGGGAAATCCGGGCCTGATGGTGTTGCCGTTTGTCGGTCATCGCGCTGCAAGGCCTGTTCCACGCGTGCGAACCATCATGCGCCAGCGCTTGAAATCCATCGCCACAGTGTCCGCCTGCAAAAGCACATCCATTCCAAGGATCATCGCAGGCGCGTGCGAGGCCCCGAAGGTTGAAAAAATCGGCAGGTGAGCGGACACCAGCCGTTGTTCCCCCAATGCCCAATCGCCGATGGTCATGCCAGGCACCTTGATAACATGCGCCGCCATCGCGCGCCCGGAGGCCGAAACGCTGGCCTGATCGTCTGTCATACCGTCCGGGATGATTTCCTGAAGCGCTTCAAACGCCGGGCCATTCAACACTGTGGCACCGGAACCGGTATCAACAAGCGCGTGGATTTCAACACCATTGATGACCACCGTCACAGCAAGCGAGCCATAGCCCACTGCCCGCGCCTTCAGGTCCAGCCAGCCCGGTTCGCGCTTGACATTGCGATCGTCATCCAGCCGCACACCCGTGCGGTCCAGCATCAGAACATGACCCCGAAGGATATCAATCCCCAATATCCCGGATATGCCCTCAACCGAAGGGTCCGGCATGGCCACTGTTTCTTTCACTTGCAGGCTTTTGCCTAGCGCCTTCAACTCGCCAATGCGGTAAAGCTGCATCTCCCGCGCACCTGTCGCAGTCATCACCCGGCGGGACTTGAACGGCACAGCCTCAAGCCCCAGAACGCTCACCAGCGTACGATACATCACCGTGCGGCTGGCGGCCGTGTCCAACAGGAAGGGATAGGGCCCTTCCCCGCGCACTTCTACGTCCACCAGCACACGCCCCTGATCATCCTGCTTCAACTTTGTGGATGCCGCTGGAATGTCTTCAACGCCCGTGGGATCAGAGGCCGCAGCGGGCACCAGGCTGACTATGCAAAGAAACAGAAAAGGCAGCCACGTGCGGCTGCCTTTCCAGAATTTGGGTTTTCCTATCACGAAGCCAGCCTCTTAGGTGTCGAGGAAGCTTCTGAGCTGGCGGGACCGGCTTGGGTGCTTCAGTTTCCTGAGCGCCTTCGCCTCGATCTGACGGATACGTTCCCGCGTTACCGAGAACTGCTGACCAACTTCTTCCAAAGTATGGTCGGTGTTCATGCCGATACCGAAACGCATCCGAAGCACGCGCTCTTCCCGCGGCGTCAGGGACGCCAGGACGCGGGTCGTAGTCTCACGCAGGTTCGACTGGATCGCCGCATCCACAGGCAGGATCGCGTTCTTGTCTTCGATAAAGTCGCCCAAGTGGCTGTCTTCCTCGTCGCCAATCGGCGTTTCAAGGGAGATTGGCTCCTTGGCGATCTTCATCACCTTACGCACCTTCTCAAGCGGCATGGATAGACGTTCTGCCAGCTCTTCCGGCGTAGCCTCGCGACCAATTTCGTGCAGCATCTGGCGGCCTGTACGCACCAGCTTGTTGATTGTCTCGATCATATGCACCGGAATACGGATGGTGCGCGCCTGGTCGGCGATCGAGCGGGTGATAGCCTGCCTGATCCACCATGTAGCGTAGGTCGAGAATTTGTAACCGCGGCGGTATTCGAACTTGTCCACCGCCTTCATCAGGCCAATGTTACCTTCCTGAATCAAGTCAAGGAACTGCAGGCCGCGGTTGGTGTATTTCTTGGCAATCGAGATCACCAGACGGAGGTTGGCCTCCACCATTTCTTTCTTGGCGATCCGAGCTTCCTTCTCGCCTTTCTGTACCGTGCGAACAATGCGGCGGAATTCGTCCACATGCAGGCCCGTGCGGCCAACAACGTCACTTACCTGATCGCGGATATTGTTGATGGCAGAGCCTTCGTTCTCAACGAACGCAGCCCAGCCCTTGCCTTTCAGCTTGGCCACGCGGTCAGACCAGCCGTCCTCAAGCTCATTGCCCTGATACTCATCAAGGAAAGCTGTGCGGGAAACCTTGTGGCTTTCCGCCAACCGGAGAAGGCGACCACTAAGGCTCATCAGGCGCTTGTTCAGGCCGTAAAGTTCGTCCACCAGCTCTTCGATACGCATATTGTTGAACCGTACCGAGCTCACCAGCTCAATCAGGTCCTCGCGCAGTTTCTTGAATCGACGCTCCTGGGCCGTGGAAAGCGTTTCGCTTTGAACGGCAGCCGCCAGACGGGCGTCCTGCAGCTTGGCGTACTTCTTGTAAGTCGATGTAATCAGGCGGAATTTTTCAATAGTTTCCGGCTTGAGGTGCGCTTCCATAGCGGAAAGCGACATAGCCGCTTCCTCGTCCTCGTCATCCTCGTCGTCATCATTGCCTTCACTATCATTGTTGCCATCGGAAGGCTCGTCGTCATCCTCCTTGGCGTCGGCGGCCTTCTCGGCCTTTTCAGCCTTTTCCTCACCGCCCTCTTTCATCACGTCGCCGCCGTCCTCGTCTTCAAGGTCGGCGCTGTCTGGTTCCTTACCCAGCGTGGCTTCAAGGTCGATGATGTCGCGAAGCAGCATCTCTTCGTTCTCTAACCGCTCTGCCCATTCGATGATGGCGCGGAACGTCAGCGGGCTCATGCACAGACCTTCGATCATGGTGGCCCGGCCGGCTTCGATCCGTTTCGCGATGGCGATCTCGCCCTCACGCGACAGAAGCTCAACAGACCCCATCTCGCGCAGATACATGCGCACAGGGTCGTCAGTGCGATCGCTCGCTTCCTTCTTGTCCGTGGTCTTGAACTCTTCCTGTTCGGTCTCTTCGGCCTCTTTTTCGTCGCCCTCAGCTTCGTCCGGGTCGTCACCATCGGTCACGTTGATACCCATCTCAGACAGCATGGTCATGATGTCTTCGATTTTCTCGGATGACATTTCTTCGGTCGGCAAAGCAGCGTTCAGCTCATCATATGAGATGTAGCCCCGCTCCTTCGCCTTTGCGATCATCTTTTTGACGGCGGCCTCCGTGGCATCGCCGATCGAACGCTCATTGCCTTCGTCGGAGCCCGTTGCCTTTTCGTCTTCCTGATTCGCCTTAGTTGCCATGTATTTTTTCTCCAGAACTGCGCGAATCGCAGTCTATACCATATTAATTGAAAGAAAACCTGCCTGATTCGAGCCGGTATCCTTCTTTGTCCGCTTCTTTTTCCTCGAGCGCCCGGAAAGCCTCCTGCGCCGCGATAAATCTGCCCCTGTTTTCTTCCGTCATGTCGGCCGCAAATTCCGCCTCGGCCTGCTCATAGGCCGCTTTTGCCGCCGTAATATGCTGGAATCGCGAGACAATATGCTCGAATCCGGTTAGCGCATCCGAAAGCGCCGCCTCAGGCCAGGCAAACCATTCATCCCTCAGCGCGCGTTCCGAAAGCAGCTTCTCAAGCGTTACCATTTCCGGCCTGTCTTCCAGATGGGCAATCACCGCCTCATGGTCAAGGGTCTCGCCAGCAGCGGCCTTCTCTAATAACGCACACCTGAGATCGTCAAGCCCCGTTGTGCCGAACTCCAGATTTGCGACCAGCTCTTCATGCTTGATCAGAATTTCCGGGTGATGCACCAGCGTCAAGATGATGGTCTTCTCCATTCTGTCTGTCACAGGCCGCGCCTTGTCACCTTGCGCGAAGGACGTGTGCTTCAAGCCACCGCCCTGCTGCCACGGCTGCATTCCGCCCGCATTCTTTTTCTGGAACCGCTGGTTACCGCCCTGTCGGGCCGGAGCGCGACCACCGCCCTGCTTTTTCGCGGGGCGGAACAGTTCCCATATCCGGTTCCGGAATTCGGTCTGGTATAGCTTCTTGACGTTTTCATCTTCAATTTCGGAAAGCGTTCCGAAGATTTTTTTCTCCAAGCCAGCCCGGCGCTCTGGCGTGTCCACCGCCACGCCCTCTGTCAAATTGCGCCACAGCACGTTCACAAGCGGGTCGGCGCTGTCGATCAGCTTCTCGATCGCGCGCTTGCCTTCGCGCTGCACGAGGCTATCCGGATCGTCACCTTCCGGCATGATAATGAAGCGGAGCGACTTTCCAGGCTTGAGCATGGGCAGCGAGCGTTCGACCGCCCGGCTTGCGGCGCGCAGGCCCGCGTTGTCGCCATCGAAACTGAGGATTGGCTCATCCGCCATCTGCCACAGGTGCGAAATCTGTTCTTCCGTCAGCGCGGTGCCCAAGGGCGCCACAGCATAATCAATGCCGTACTGCGCCAGTGCAATCACATCCATATAGCCTTCAACCACCATCACCTGCCCGGCGTCATAGCTGGCGGCGCGAGCATTGGCCCAGTTATAAAGCGTCGCGCCCTTGTGGAAGAGCGTGGTTTCCGGGCTGTTCAGGTATTTGGCCTTGGCATCTTTCGATAGCGCCCTGCCGCCAAAGGCGATCACCCGGCCCTGCCGGTCAGTGATCGGGAACATCAGCCGGTCACGGAAGCGGTCATAGGATGCGCCGCCGCCTTCGGGCTTGATCAACATGCCGGTCTCGATCAGCTGGTCTTCGCCAATGCCGCGCGCAATCATCGCGTCCTTCAGCGCGGTGCGGGCGGCGGGCGCGTATCCCATGCCGAAGCGCTCCAGCGTTTCGTCCGTCAGCCCCCGGCCCTTTATATAGTCATAGGCCGCGCGGCCAATCTGGCCCTTCAACTGAGCTGCGTACCATTTGGCCACGGTCTCCATGGCTTCACTGAGCGTGCCGCGCTTCTTGTCGCGTTCGATTTGCTGGGGCGTCTGGCGCGGCATTTCCATGCCTGCTTCGCCTGCCAGGACTTCCACCGCCTCCATGAATTCCATGCCCTGGGTGCCCATGACAAAGTCAATCACGCTGCCATGCGCCCCACAGCCGAAGCAGTGATAGAAGCCCTTCTGGTCATTCACGGTGAAGGAGGGTGTCTTTTCATTATGGAACGGGCACAGGCCCTGATGTTCGCGCCCATGGCGCACGAGCTTCACCTGCCGCCCGACCACGTCGGACAGGGTAAACCTGTGCTTCAGCTCATCCAGAAACTGCGGACTAAGCGCCATAACCACCCACTAAAAAGTAAATACCGGAAGACACCCCTTCTAACGCAACAGACCGGCAGAGAACAGAGGGAAATCGATCCGGAAACCGCCATCGGCGATTATGCGAGATATTGCTGTAAATCGACTTCCATTTGCGCCATCTCGCTTTCCAGCCAATCAACGAACAGCGCGACATTTTCCGACACCGGCTCCCGTGCGGTCACCGCGTGAAAACAGAAGCCGTTGCTGGACGGCTTGCCCGGCACGCACTTCAGCCTGCCGTCAATCAACGCCTGTGCGGCTGTGGCGAGTGGCGCCATGCCGATACCGGCACCAACAATGGCCGCCTGAACCAGCAAGCCTGAGTGGCTATAGGTTTTGCCATAGTCCGGGTCGCGCAGCTCTACCCCGTTATGTTCGAGCCAGTCGTTCCAATAGCTGCGGTCTTCATAGCCAATCAGCGGATAATCCGTCAGGTCATCAACCGTGATTTCGCGCCCTTCCGCAAGGCACGGTGCGTATACCGGCATATATTTTTCCACCCGCATGGGCGTGACGCCCGAAGGCAGTTTGCCAAGCCAGCCGCCGCGGATGGCCAGGTCATACCCTTCCGCCGCCACATCGACCTGATGGTCGTCCGCATTCAGCCTGATATCGATCTCCGGATGCGCCAGACTGAAACGCGGCAGGCGCGGGATCAGCCACTGGATGGCGAAAGAATGATAGGCCGACAGGCGGATCACATTGGGCTCATGCCTGCGCATCAGCGTGGTGACCCGATCATCAATGCCCTCAAGTGCCTGCTTTACCGCCTTGGCAAGCGACCGCCCCGCCGATGTCAGCTCAATCTCACGTGGCCGACGCACAAAAAGGGCGAAGCCGAGCTGCTCCTCAAGCCCTTTCACCTGTTGGCTGACCGCAGACTGGGTGCGCCCCAGCTCTTTCGCCGCGAGCGTGAGGCTGCCGTGGCGCGCCGCCGCATCAAACGCCAAAATGCCAGACAATGACTGCAATTTGTAGCGCATCAAAGGTCCTTAAATTTTCTAAGTCATAGCCTTAAAACTACGAAATTGAAATACTGTCAAAAATCAACAATATCAACAACAATAAGAAAACGGAGTCACGACATGCCTAAGAAAATCAAATCTAAACAAAGTCATAAGGAAAGCTTCTTCGCACGGCTGGCGACCCTTCTGGCGCCCATGGACGACATGGCCTTTCACGGCAACAGACATGCCGCAGCAAGAGAGGCCGAGGCAAAAAAGGAGCCTGCGCGACGGCAGTGCTATCCCAGCATTCGCCCGATGCAGGTGATCAAGATCTAGCCGGCACAAATGGCGAAGAGCCCCCTTCCCACCTCGCGCCGATATACACCGCCCGCACCTTTTTACCCCACCGGGTGTGACACCCCCGGTCAACTGAAAAGGGCGGCTGCCAAACCGGCGCCGCCCTTCTCCTTGAATTTCAGAATATAAAGAGCCTTAGCTCAGGAGTCCCTTGATGGTCACGCTTGCCTTGGCGAAATCCATCTGGCCCGCATATTTGCCCTTCAGCGCACCCATGCAGCGGCCGATGTCCTTGAGGCCTTCCGCGCCAAGCTCTGAGACCACGCCTTCACAAACGGCTTTGATCTCGTCGTCGGAAAGCTGCTTTGGCAGGAACTCTTCGATGATATCGATTTCTTCCCGCTCACGCTCTGCCAATTCGCACCGACCAGCCTCTTCATAGGCCTTGATGCTATCCCGGCGCTGCTTGACCATTTTCGACAGGATATCGGTGATCATGGCGTCATCATCACGGTCGCCACCATCCGTTGTCCGGAGTTCGATATCTTTTTCTTTGATCGCAGCCAGAATAAGGCGCACAGTAGAGAGCTTGCGCGTTTCTTTAGCGCGCATCGCCGCTTTCATTGACTGATTAAGTTCGTCCCGCAACATAAAAACCACCCTGACTTTACGAGTCGGAAGCGCACATATTACCGCATTGCCTGCCAGCTGGCAAATTGGTTTTGCTTCGTAACCCATTGATTTTATTAGATATTTTTTTAAATTCTTTACTTGACCCCAGGGACCCTTTTGCTTATTGTCCCGACAATTTGGCCGCCGCCCACCAGGGCGCACAGCGCGCTCTTTTACCGGCTAATCCCTTGATACGCAAGGGAACATGTGTGAAACCAATGGCAGGAGGAACCCGCCCCCATGACCGACTCCACACTCCCCACCCAGCGACCCGCTGAGGATATCACCGCCGCACTGGTTCTGGCAGACGGCACTGTTTTTTGGGGATATGGATTTGGAAGGGACGGCGAAGCCGTTGGTGAAGTCTGCTTCAACACATCCATGACCGGCTACCAGGAAATCCTGACAGACCCGTCCTACGCAGGCCAGATCATCACCTTCACATTCCCGCATGTCGGCAATGTGGGCACCAATATAGAAGACATGGAACGCGACACGGCGGCCTCCCGCGGCCTGGTGATCCGCGACGACATCACAGAGCCAGCGAACTTCCGCGCAATGAAGCACCTGAATGACTGGTGCGCAGAGATGGGCCTGGTGGGCATTTCCGGCATCGACACACGGAAGCTGACACGCCACATCCGCGCGAACGGCGCGCCAAGCGGTGTGATCGCATATAATAAAGACGGCAAGTTCGATATCCCCGCCCTTCTGAAGAAAGCGCAAGAGTGGCCCGGCCTTAAAGGCATGGACCTGGCGAAAGAGGTAACTTGTTCGGCAAACCGGGAATGGACCGGCGCCCGTTGGACCATCGCAGACGGCTATGCCGAGCTGACCGACCCCAAGGCCCATGTGGTGGCTGTGGATTATGGCGCGAAGGACAACATCCTGCGCTGCCTCGCGGCAACCGGGGCGCGCGTGACCGTGGTGCCCGCCACTGCAAGCTTTGATGAGATCATGGCGCTCAAGCCCGACGGGATTTTCCTTTCAAACGGCCCAGGCGACCCGGCCGCGACCGGCGAATACGCCCTACCCGTTATCACCAAGCTGATCGAGACCGGCCTGCCGATCTTCGGTATCTGCCTTGGCCACCAGTTGCTGGCGCTCGCGTTCGGCGGCAAGACATACAAGATGCACCAGGGCCACCGGGGCGCGAACCACCCGGTTCAGGACCTTCGCAGTGGCAAGGTGGAAATCACCAGCATGAACCACGGCTTCTCGGTGGACGGCGACAGCCTGCCGGAAAACGTGAAAATCAGCCACATCAGTCTGTTTGACCGCACAGTGTGCGGCATCGAGGCAACGGACAAGCCGATCTTCTCGGTGCAGCAGCACCCGGAAGCATCGCCCGGCCCGCAGGACAGCTTCTACCTGTTCGAACAATTCATGGACATGATCCAGAACCACAAAAACGCAGCCTAAATATAAGGGACCGACCAAATGCCAAAAAGAACCGACATCGAAAGCATTCTGATCATCGGCGCGGGCCCTATCATTATCGGGCAGGCGTGTGAGTTTGACTATTCGGGCACCCAGGCCTGTAAGGCGCTTCGGGAAGAAGGTTACCGGGTGATCCTGGTAAACAGTAACCCGGCCACCATCATGACGGACCCTGAGCTGGCCGACGCCACTTATGTGGAGCCGATCACGCCAGAGGTTGTCGCCAAGATCATTGAAAAAGAACGCCCGGACGCGGTTCTGCCCACCATGGGCGGCCAGACAGGCCTCAACACCGCCCTTGCCCTGTCGCGCGACGGCACGCTTGAAAAATACGGCGTGCAGCTGATTGGTGCGACAGAAGACGCGATTGACAAGGCGGAAGACCGCCGCCGCTTCAACGCCGCGATGGAAAAGATCGGTCTTGAGGTCTGTAAGGGCAAGACAGCCCATAGCTATGAAGAAGCCCTTGAGGTGATGAATGAAATTACCGGCCTGCCGGCGATCATCCGCCCAAGCTTCACCATGGGCGGCACCGGTGGCGGCATCGCCTATAACAAGGAAGAGTTCGAACAGATTGTTCGCGCGGGCCTTGACGCGTCGCCCACCAACGAAGTGCTGGTTGAGGAAAGCATCCTCGGCTGGAAAGAATATGAAATGGAAGTGGTGCGCGACAAAGCCGACAACTGCATCATTGTCTGTTCCATTGAAAACGTGGACCCAATGGGCGTCCACACCGGCGACAGCATCACCATCGCGCCTGCGCTGACGCTGACAGATAAAGAATATCAGGTGATGCGGAATGCCTCCCTCGCGGTACTGCGCGAGATTGGTGTGGAAACCGGCGGGTCGAACGTGCAGTTCGCCGTGAATCCGGAAAACGGCCGCCTGATCGTGATTGAAATGAACCCAAGGGTGAGCCGCTCATCCGCGCTGGCGTCCAAAGCCACAGGTTTCCCGATTGCCAAGATCGCCGCGAAACTGGCTGTGGGCTACACGCTGGATGAGCTCGACAACGACATTACGGGCGTGACCCCTGCGTCGTTCGAGCCAACGATCGACTATGTGGTCACCAAGGTGCCGCGCTTCACGTTCGAGAAATTTGCAGGCACCAATGCGCTTCTCACCAGCGCGATGAAGTCTGTGGGGGAAGTGATGGCTGTGGGCCGTAACTTCACAGAAAGCCTGCAGAAAGCCATGCGCTCCATGGAAACGGGGCTGATCGGCCTCGATGAGATTGAATTCGACGGCTACAAGCCCGGCTCGGGTGACTTCGAAGCCATCAAGCGTGACCTTGGTTTCGCCCGCCCGGACCGTATCCTGCGCATTGTTCAGGCCATCCGCGAAGGCATGAGCCTTGAAGACATCCACAGCGTGACCCACTATGAGCCCTGGTTCCTGCGCCAGTTCAAGATGCTCGTGGACATGGAAAAGAAAATCACCGAGAACGGCCTGCCGGCCGACCCGCGTGAGCTTCGCAAGCTGAAGATGCACGGCTTCTCTGACGCCCGCATCGGCAAGCTCGCCGGTGTGCCGGAAGCGGCTGTAATGAAAGCGCGGCTTGATATGGACGTGCGCCCAAGCTTCAAGCGCATCGACACCTGCGCGGCAGAGTTTGAGGCCAAGACGCCCTACATGTATTCAACCTATGAAACCTTCGCGGCGGGCGAAAAGCCTGAGTGTGAATCCAACCCGACAGACCGCGAAAAGATCGTGATCCTGGGTGGCGGGCCGAACCGTATCGGCCAGGGCATCGAGTTCGATTACTGCTGCTGTCACGCCTGCTTCTCGCTCTCTGACGCGGGCTATGAGACCATCATGGTCAACTGTAACCCAGAGACCGTGTCGACAGACTATGACACCTCTGACCGCCTGTATTTCGAACCGCTCACAGCCGAAGACGTGATCGAGATCATCCGCAAGGAACAGGAAAGTGGCACCGTGAAGGGTGTGATCGTACAGTTCGGCGGCCAGACGCCACTGAAGCTTGCGCACGCGCTTGAAGCCGCAGGTATCTCGATCCTGGGCACCAGCCCGGACGCCATCGACCTGGCGGAAGACCGCGAACGCTTCCAGGAACTGGTTGAAAAACTGGGCCTGAAGCAGCCAAGCAACGGCCTGGCACGCAGCCACGAAGAAGCCATCAAGGTTGCCAACAAGGTTGGCTATCCTGTGCTGATCCGCCCAAGCTATGTGCTGGGCGGCCGCGCAATGGAAATCGTCCATGACCAGGAAGGCCTGGACCGATACATCAACGAAGCCGTAAAGGTATCCGGCGACAGCCCCGTGCTGATCGACGGCTTCCTCAAGGACGCGATTGAGGTTGATGTGGACGCCCTTTCTGACGGCGAAAACATCCATATTGCCGGCATCATGGAGCACATCGAGGAAGCAGGCATCCACTCTGGCGACAGCGCCTGCTCGTTGCCGCCTTACAGCCTGCCTGTGGGCATCGTGAATGAAGTGAAGCGTCAGGCACGCGCCCTTGCGAAGGCACTGAATGTCGTGGGCCTGATGAACGTGCAGTTCGCGGTCAAGGACGGCGACGTGTACCTGATCGAGGTAAACCCGCGCGCCAGCCGCACAGTGCCGTTCGTTGCCAAGGCAGTGGGCTATCCGGTTGCCGCCATCGCCGCGCAGGTAATGGCTGGTGCCAAGCTGACCGACTTTGAGCTGAAGGACCCGATCACAGAGCATGTGGCGGTGAAGGAAGTGGTGATCCCGTGGGCGCGCTTCCCTGGCGTTGACGTGCTCCTGGGGCCTGAGATGAAATCCACCGGTGAAGTGATGGGCATTGCCGACAACTTCCCGATGGCCTTCTACAAGTCCCAGCTGGCAGCGGGCGTGAAGCTGCCGGAAAAGGGCCAGGTGTTTGTCAGCGTGAAAGACAGCGACAAATATGCACTGGTGCCGCTGGTGCGGGACCTTCTGGACATGGGCTATGACGTGATCGCCACAGGCGGCACGGCAGATTACCTCAAGACCAACGGACTTGAAGTGAAGCGCGTATTCAAGGTGACAGAAGGCCAGCGCCCGCACGTTCTGGACATCATGAAGAACGGCGAAGTGCAGCTGATGTTCAACACCACCGAAGGCAAGCAGGCCATCAAGGACAGCTATGAGCTTCGGAACACGGCGCTGCTGATGAAACTGCCATATTTCACAACCATGGCAGCGGCCGCCGCGTCGGTGCAGGCACTGAAAGCCCTGAAGGACAGCATGCTTGATGTCAAACGCCTGCAGGATTTCGCAGCCTAGGGCCCCGTCCCTGAAGCTGACAGCCGATCTGGCTTGATTTTTTGCAAGTTTATGACTAAATGGAAATAAGTGCGCCGGCCCCCACGGGTCGGCGCTCCTGTTTTGTATATGGCCAGCAGGTAACTGGCCCATCGATGAAAATAACAACGGACGGGACACATGAACGAAAAAGTGCCCATGCTGCAGGATGGCTATGATCGCCTTGCTGCTGAGCTGAAGAATTTGAAAAGCGTTGAGCGCCCCTCAGTTGTGGCGGCTATTGAAGAAGCGCGCGCCCACGGCGACCTTTCGGAAAACGCTGAATATCACGCAGCCAAAGAGCGCCAGGGCCATATCGAAGGCCGCATCATGGAGCTTGAAGGCAAGTTGAGCCGCGCCCAGGTGATCGACCCGACCACACTTTCCGGTGACAAGGTCGTGTTTGGCGCAACAGTCACCCTGCTGGACGAGGACGACGAGGAAGTCGTGTATCAGATTGTGGGCGCCGATGAAGGCGACGTGAAAGCCGGCAAGATTTCCTACCAGAGCCCGATCGCCCGTGCGCTGATCGGCCGCCGCGTTGAGCAGGAAGTTGAAGTGAAAACGCCGGGCGGCGAGCGCTACTATGAAATTGCCAAGGTGGAGTTCAAGTAAGCCTCCCGACCCTAACCAGACAAACAAAAAGCCCGCTCGATAAAGCGGGCTTTTTTATTTGCTTCTGCCAGAACAGTCCCGGCTTACGAGACTTCCGGAAGCGGCACGCCTGGCGTGTGCTTGGATGTCCTGATCGTCAGCGAAGTTTTCACGCTGGCCACATTTGGCGCCGGCGTCAGCTCGCTGGTCAGGAAATGCTGGAAGCCAGCCAGGTCATGGGCCACGATTTTCAGAATGAAATCGATCTCGCCATTGAGCATGAAACATTCACGCACCATCGGCCATCCCTTGCACTGTTCTTCGAATTTCTGAAGGTCTGCTTCAGCTTGGCTGTGCAATCCAACCATGGCAAAAACGGTCAGGCCGTAGCCAAGCGCTTCCTGATTGAGGTCTGCATGATAGCCACGGATGAAGCCTTCTTCCTCAAGTGCGCGCACGCGACGCAGGCAAGGCGGGGCCGTAATCCCCACACGTTCCGCAAGCTCCACATTGGTAATTCGGCCTTCAGCCTGAAGGCACGACAGGATTTTGCGGTCGACCGCATCAAGTTTGACACGCCCCATACTTATACTCCTTGAATTTTCCCCCGAAACATCCCCCTCGGGTATGGCGAGCATACTACCCAAGCCCGTTTTTAAAATAAAGTTCCAAATTCAAACAATTATATTTCTAATGTTAATCATCACTAGCATCATGATTCTTTTTGGGTACTATAGGGGCCAGGGTGATTCGGGAGCTATTTTCACCCCACTTGAAAACGATAAATATCTCAGGTCGGGACGGCCAAGACACATCGCCCTACGCGGGCATGTGACAGTTGAAGTGGGTTAAGTTGTGGGCAAAGTGTCGGCATTCGACATGAATGCACTGGACAGTCGGATCAGGGAGTTGGTGGCCTACGCGCGCGAACGCGACGGCGAGGACCGCACAACGCTCTTCCGTTCTCTGGTAGACATGTTCCTCACGGGCAAGGCGCCTGTGAAAGAGCCCACCCGCGCCCAGCTTCTGGACGTGGTCGAAGCCCTGATCCCGCATGTTGATCCCGACAGCCGCCGTACCGTTTCCGAAATTCTTGCAGGCCAGGCGAAGCCGCCGATGGACCTTGTGCACCGCCTGGTGCGCGACCGCGCTTCGCTGATGGAAGACCTACTTAAAAACGCGCCCTTCGATGAAGACGATATTATCGAGCTCATCACCCAGACCGGGCGCGAGCATCACCAGATTTTGGCCACCCGCACTGATCTTTCCGCTAATGTGTGGATCGCGCTTGCCCGCGCGGCACCTGCGGCGCCACCGTTTGAAGGACGCTCAACCCTCGCGCTGTGGCGCGACGATCTCGGCACACAGCCACAGACGGAAGAAACGCAAGACAACACCCGCACTGAAGCAGATGTGGCCGCCCAGCACGAAGAGCAGCATCTTGAAGAAATGGAACCGCGCCGCGTGGCAGTCGGTGGCGGCGGCACGACCGTTATGACCGCGGGCAGCACTGGCGACAGCCAGGGCTTTGCGGCAACGGTCACCCGGCTGCGCCCTGAAGGCTTCGGCGGCGCTATCGACACGCTTGAGAAAAAGGCCGCGAGCCTCAGGATCCTGCGGACCGATGAAGACCTGATCGCCGAACGCATGAACGAGCGCCCGGCCATGCCAGAGACCAAGATGGTCGGCACCAGCGATAGCGGAGCAGACAGCGGGCGACACCAGCTGACAGATACAGCCGCTACGCCAACAACTGCGCACACACCGGAAGCAGCCATGCTTACGGAAACGGTCGCCCACGCAGAACCACGGCTTGCAGCAGAGGCCAAGCCACGCTTCCTGCGCGACCCCGGCCCGGGCGGTTGGGCCTGGCGCAGCGACCGCGACGGCTTCATCACCCTGGTATCGCCGTTTGCTGCCAGGATTTTCGGCGGTGCGGGCCGGCTTGTCGGCACAGCCATGCTGGACATGCTGGGCCTGAATACCAAGCTGGACCATCCGGTGAGCCGCGCGTTCCAGCGCCGCAGCACCATCCATGATGCGCCCATCAGCTTGCCGCAACTGGATACCGGCCACCAGCACTGGACGCTGGAGGCAGCCCCTGTCTTCAACCCGTCAAGCGGCGTATTTGAAGGCTTTGAAGGCATCCTGACACCTGTCAGGCCCGCAAGCGAAGGCAAAGCCACAGATACGCTGACATACGATCAGCCACTTTTCCTGGACGAAGAGCATGAAAGCCCGAAGCCTGCTGAGCGGCAACAGGCACCTGAGCCTGCGTCCTTTGCCGACAGCCCCAGTGTGCTGCAATCTGGCATTGAGAAGCCCCAAGCTGACATACAAGCCAAAGAGCGCATGGCCGACAGCGACATCACGCCGGACGCGCCAGCGACCGACACCCAGAAGCGCAACCCGCTGGCGGACATGATCAACAGCACCGCCGCCGCCATGGTACGCGAAGCGGTATCTGATGCGCTTTCACCCATGACACCGCAGCAAGAAGCAGCGCGCTACGGCAGGCAAGAAACCACTGAAGACCCCGCGCCAGTAAAACAGCCGGACGCCTCAAACGAGGAAGTGCTGGCAACACTTCAGCTTCTTGAAGAATCCCTGGCCAGGCTGACAGAGGCCGGTGAAAAAGGAGCAATCGCCCAGGTTCGCCTGCAATCGGAAATCGCGACCGCCTGCGCCCGTGCGCTTCGGGACCAGCTCAAGAAATAACGCCGCCCCAAGCGGTCATCATCCGTTCATCTAAGCCCGCTAGAATAACCAGACCTAAATTTTTTAGGTCTGGTTTGTAAGCTTTGGCGACGTCATAAGACTGAAGACACAAATGGCACGCGAACGCGGCCCGAGTGCGACAGAAAACCGAGGATATTTTTTTATGACTTTTGAACTGACCCTGCGGCGCACCATTGGCGCCCATATCGCACCACTACTGGTGTTTTGCATTTTTGCCCTCGCGGCCCCTGCCAGGGCTGAGGCCGCCGACGTAGCCCTTTGGAAGCTGTCGGACGAAGACAGTGAAATCTGGCTGTTTGGCACCGTGCATATCATGAACCCGGCGATTGAGTGGCGGTCGGACAAGGTCAGCAAAGCCCTTGATACCGCTGATACGCTGGTGACCGAAGCCCCGGCCGTGGACATTGCACCCGCGACCCAGATGAAGCTGGTGCAAACATACGGCATCAACCTTTCGGGCCCATCATTCATTGAGAAACTGAGCCCCGAGGCGTTTGAGAATTTCGAAACCGTACTGACAGGCCTTGGCATGCCCGCAAGTGCGGTGAATAATTTCGCACCATACCGCCCGTGGATGGCAGGCATTTCCCTGCAGGCCCTGACAATTCAGGCGCGCGGCGGCACCCCAGATGCGGGCGTGGACAGCATTCTGTGGCGAGAGGCCAAGGCAAAAGGAAAGTCCCTGGCCTATCTGGAAACGCTGGACGAACAAATGCAGGTTTTCGGCAACCTCAGCTTCAAGGACGAGCTGTTTTTCTTCGAGGAAAGCGTGCGCCAGATCGTGGAAGACCCGGACATGCTGGACGAAATCGTCACGCTCTGGCTTGAGGGCGACATGGAAAACCTGGGCGACAAGATGCAGGCTGCCATGGTGGGCCAGGAAACACTGGCCGATGCGCTTCTCCTGAACCGCAATGCCAATTGGGCCGACCAGATCAAGACCATGATGGACGGTGAAGGCAAAATCTTCATCGCCGTGGGGGCCGCGCACTTGGCGGGCCAGGATTCGGTGCAAGAACTGCTTGCGGAAAAATATGGGCTGACCGCGGTACGGCAATAGGCGGCGATAGGCACCCCAAGCACCAGCCAAAAGAAAAGGGCGAACCCGCCGGGGTCCGCCCTCTTTTTATTCATGTTCGCCTGTCTTAGCGGCTGGCGAGACGGATATGCTCTGGCAGTTCAGCCATCTCAGCGCTTGGGCGCTCCCAGATTTGGCTTTTGCAGAGGTTACGCTTGCAGGAATCAACTTTCAGCGTACCGTCTTCGAGAAGCTCAATGCTGCCGCCACGCTTCTTGCCACTTGCAAGGTCAATCACTTTGCCCTTGTTCCAGAAGTGGCCCTTGGAAAGGTTGGCACGGGATGGGCGCAGGCCCAGCAGCACCAGGGTTTCTTCAGGCGTGCCCGCAGGCGCCCAGACCACGTCGCCACACAGGCGGCTGGAGCCTTCGTCACAAGCCTTGATCTCAACAACCTGGCCTTGGTCGCCAGTCAGCCAGAAACCTTTTACCAGGTCTGCGTCAGCGGCGGATGCGCCAGTGGTTGCCATGCCGGTAAACAGCGCTGCAGCGCCCAGGGCTTTTACAAAATTTTTCATCTCTTTGTCCTCGCGTTCTTTGGGAAGGATATGTCTGCGGCCAGCGGCCGCTTCTGTGCGACACCAACAAAGGAGCCCGCGCAGGGCTCGGTTATCTGAAGGTGCATATGGCGGGGGAGTCCTTTTAAAACCACCCCCAATAAACGCATAGCTGAACATTCATTCTTGTATGAGCTATGCATTTTCTTTTGCCTCCGTAACGTCAGCCGGTTGGCGACTGCGCGCCTTGTCACCTGTCACGCGCGCCAGATAATCCGGGTGCTCGGTGCCCATAAGGCGGTCCCACCAGCTGAAATAGAGGCCAAAATTATAATTGCCGTTCTCGTGATGCATATCGTGGTGGGTGACAAGCGTCAGCCACCCGAAGATAGGATGCACGGCCCAGCGACGCGGGAAGAGCTCATAGCCAGAATGGCCCATCCCGTTCCTGATGATCATATGTGCCAGAAAAAGGAACATCGCCAGGCCGTGCAGTGGGAAGAAGAATAGAAAAATGGGGACAAATGCTGCCTGCACCGCCGCTTCAACCATGTCGAAGCTGTAGGCGGCCCAGGGCGTCGGGTTATGGGACCGGTGATGCAGATAATGCGCCCGCTTCAGCACCGCGCGCACATGCATCAAACGGTGCGTCCAATAAAAATAGGCGTCATGCAGCACAATCACCGCCACAAGGGAAAACAGGAAATAGGCCCAACCATACTCGCTGATCTCACCGTAGATGGGCTGCAGGAACCCACTCGTCACGCCCATGTGCGATATTGTACCGACCAGCCCAAAGACCGCAGCCGTAATGGCAGACGCCTTGAATTCCGCCCACATCTGTTTCGGCTTCGGCGTGTTTGCCCTGATCTTTCTTGACTGCAGCCGCCGGCCTAAAAGGACCCAAACCAGCAAGAATATCCCGCCGCCGCCCACAAGGTAGCGACCGAAATCCCATGAAAATATCGTGGCCCAGATGGTGCCAAGTTCGGTCACGATGGTGCTGAAGGTGCTGGTGTCCATTTGCCAAATCCTGCTATCGCTTCGGCCCGCATATGACTTGCGGTTGCCTTTGCGCTTATATGGACAACAATCGGCATATCGCGCTTGCCGATTTTGAAATTGGCGAAGATTTCAAGAAATCGGCAAGCTTTTCAAAATTTCGGCGAACCCGTTTTCAGGGCATTTCAACCTAGGCGGAAGCCAGCACCTCGCGGCGGTACTCAGTGGGCGTCTGGCCCGTGCGTTCCTTGAACGCCCGGTTGAAGGGCCCGAGCGAGCCGTAGCCCAGATCCATCGCGATGGTCAGCACCGGCAGGTTGCGGTCCTCGACAGACGACAGGCGCTCCTGCGCCGCCGCAATCCGGTGGTGATTGAGGTAATCCGAAAAATTCCGGTACCCTAGATGCTGGTTGATAAGGCGCCGCAGCCGGTGTTCAGGCATGCCTGCCTTTTCCGCCATGCGCGCGATGGTCAGCCCCTGCTCCAGCAATATGCCGGATGCCTCAAGCCGCATGATCATATCCAGATCAAGCTGGTCGGCAGCCTGCACTGAGCGATCATCCTGCACGCTATTGGATGCCGCCGGGTTGGATGGAGAACGGAAAAACAGGTCCATGCTATCGCTGGCCGACAAGCGCCAGTTCAGGAACAAAGCCACTGCAAGGAATGCGGAAGACTGCAACAAAAGCAGGTAGCTGGTGATGCCCTTGTCGATCAGGAACACTTCCGCCACCATCACCCCGCCGGAGATAATGATCACGATGGCAACAAAGATGCTGCGGAAACTGCGACGACTTTCCACCAGGTCATCCGTGCGCCCTTTCCAGGCTGTGTAGGTCAGGTGGATCAGGATGCCGATGATCACCACACCACCGAGCCAGCCGACAATGCCATTGCCGAATGGCAGTTCGCCAGCCCGCCAACGGAAGTAAACACCGCCGCCTGTTATGAATTTTGCGGCGCAGACTGCCCAGTGCATCCAGCCGATCTTGAATTTGTCATCAAACTGGGAGAGGCCAAAGAGCCACGCCATGGCGGGTGCCATGACCGCGAAAGGAAACAGCACCAGGTCTGCGTCTATTCCCAAAATGGTCAAGCCGGGCTTGGAGGCCAGCAGATAAGCTGCCGAACAGAGCGCGCTCATCCCGCCTAAGCGGCCTGCCAACCGGTCACAGAAATCGCGGTGCATCACCACTGCGACCCAGAGAAACATACCAACTGCGTTGTAGCGCAGAAAATCGTCCAGTGTTTCCACCTTGTCCACCCTCCCGAAAATCCTGCAGCCATATATGGGGAGGCAATTCTCGATTGCCAGCCCCGGTATCGGGGCAGACAATATCCTTGCACGGAGACACTGAATCCGGTAAACGGATAAGGCTTTTATTTCAAAAGTAATAAATCGTTTTATTCGATTACAGAAATCGATAACGCGAGGTTGCAAATCCTTCTCAGAAGCATAAAGTATGGCGCACCAGCGCGGGGGTGATTCTACGCCCCATCAGGCATGCTTCACACCGCGCGCGCATGAGATTTGAACATTTATCACCCATATTCAAGGAGGGGCACATGGCCGTTCTCGCAGGTAAACAAGCACCGGACTTCACTTCCGTCGCAGTCATGGAAGACGGTTCCATCAACGAAAACTTCAACCTGAAGGAATATCTGGGCGGCGACTATGGTCTGCTGTTCTTCTACCCACTGGACTTCACGTTCGTATGTCCTTCTGAAATCCTGGCCTTTCACAACCGCATGAAAAAGTTCAAGGAACTTGGCGTGAAAGTTGTGGCTTGCTCCATCGACAGCCAGTTCAGCCACGTTGCATGGCGCAACACGCCAACCAAAGAAGGCGGCCTGGGCCCAGTTGATTTCCCAATGGTTGCTGACGTGACCAAGCAAATCGCCCGCGACTATGACGTTCTGATCGAGGACGCCGGCATCGCGCTGCGCGGCACTTTCCTGATCGGTAAAGACGGCCTCGTTTGGCACCAGACTGTGAACAACCTGCCGCTTGGCCGTAACGTAGACGAATTCGTTCGTCTGGTTGAAGCGCTGCAATTCCACGAAGAGCACGGCGAAGTATGCCCGGCTGGCTGGAACAAAGGCGACGAAGGCATGAAAGCTGACGCTGCTGGCGTTGCTGACTATCTGTCGAAAAACGCTGAAAATCTCTAATCAGGCGCCTGCACGCGCAGGCATTTGATGACCTAAAAAGAAAGCCCCGACTATTGCGGTCGGGGCTTTTCGTTTTTTTTGCCAGGCTTTGCTATTAATGTGCGGAAGACCTGACCGTTTGCAGGAACGCGTCCACTTTGCCGCTCATGTCGTTTGCCACCTTGTCCAGCAGCTTGGCTGCGTCGCTCAGGTCAACAGCATAGCCGACATTCTGTTCAAGGGCAGACAGCGCCCCGTCAACCGACCCGCTTGCCAGCGATGTGGCATCGGCTGCAGACTGGGCCGCGCGGGCAATTTCCTGCGTGGCGGCGTTTTGTTCCTCCACAGCCGCAGAGATGGACCCGGAAGTCTCGCTTGCTTCATCAATCGCCGACATAATCCGTGTCATACTTTCAACAACCACATCCGAAGACTTCTGAAGGGCCTCAATAGGGTCCCTGATTTCCTGCGTAGCCTTGCGTGTCTGGTCCGCAAGGGCCTTCACCTCATTCGCAACAACTGCGAAGCCCCGGCCGGCCTCACCCGCACGTGCCGCCTCAATCGTGGCGTTCAGGGCCAGAAGGTTGGTCTGTTCGGCAATGTCATTGATGAGGTTGATCACAGCGTTGATCTGAAGCGTCGCGCTTTCCAGCCCTTCGATATCGGTTCGCGCCGACTGCGCCAGGCTTTGTGCCGACGATGTCACTTCATGCGACCGTGTAACCTGCTGTGCAATCTCAGAAACAGACGTTGAAAGTTCTTCCGTGCCAGAGGCGACAGAGCCGACATCGGACGACGCCTTGACGGATGCATCGCTTACCGTATTCATCAGCCCGGATGCTTCATCAATCTTTGACCTGAGCTCCTGGGTTTTGGAAGAACAGGCGCCAACGGTGTCAACCACTTCGTCAATCATAACCTTGACCGAAGCCTCGAAATCATCGGCAAGCGCCTGCAGCATGCGAACACGTTCCTGTTCCGCGCGGGCCCTTGCAGCTTCCTTATCCTGCCGCTCTTGTTCCAGGCGCGCCTGCTCAGCAGCTTCCCTTTCGGCTTCCTGCCTCAAGGCCTCTTCTTTTTCCTGGGCGATCTTCTGCTCGAGCTTTTCACGCTCAATGATATTGGCCTGGAATATGGAAAGAGCGCCCGCAAGGGAACCAATCTCATCCTTCCGCTCCAGATACCCAACCTTGATATCGTAATTGCCGTCCGCAAGCTCGTTCACGGTTGCGGTTGTCCGCTGAATGGGCCGCAGAATGCTGAACAGGACAAATACAATAAGAAGCGCGCCAACAGCCACAGTCATAAGGGTTGCAACAATCAGGCTTTCCCGGCTGTTGGATACCTGGGCCTGATAGGCGCTCTGGTCCAGCTGAACCACGGCTATCGCCGCCGGCTTCCCGGCAAAATCCTCAATGACCTGCATCATTGCGGCATAGGGCTTGCCCTGATGCTCATAGGCTGGCAGCAATGTGTCGCCGCCGATGCGAGACAGCAATGTCGATGCCTCAAAATCAGTTTTGGCGGCGGCGCTTTCCCCAAGCAACTTCAACTGCTTCTCCAGTATCTGATAGATAGCCAGCTCCACGCCGTCTGCACGCGCGAATTCATCGACAAAAGCCTGCCCAAGGGACAGCCCCACTTCAACAGAGCCGGTTTGCTGGCCTTCAAAAAACATGGGTAGAACGGCACGGATGCCAAGGCCAGCCACACCTGCTTCCGGCCCAAGCTGGGCCTTCCCGGTCTCATTGGCCGCTACCACGCTATGGCGAAAGCCTGACAGATCGTCGCCAAATTTTTCCGGCCTGTGCACCCTAAGGAACGATGTCGCCGGCGCGGTGTGGAACTGCACCTGGCGGGCGCCGAAGCTTTCCTTGAGTTCCGCAAAACCCGGCAATGTCAGGCTTTCGAGCAGGGCCCTGTCCCGGGCCGCAAAAGCTGCCTTGACGGGGGGCGAGTCGGCCAGCATCTGCGCCATGGCCTGCGCCCGCATGGTTTCCTGTTCGATCTGGCTGTTCAGGCCATCTGCAAGCGTGCCAAGTTCCCGCAACTGCGCGGTCTGGACAAGCTGTCCGGTTACGCGTTCCGAGGAAAATATCAGAACACCAAGCACAAGGCCAAAGCCCACCAGCATGCCGCCGATGAGTTTCTGGCCAACAGAAAGGCCGGATAAGAAAGATGTTACAAAGCGAAAAGCATTCATTGGGTGCGTCCTTGCACCCCCCAATCCCATGCAACCTGTAGCATGATTATTCTTAATTATTCCCTAAAGGGATGCATCGAAGAAACAGCCTGAAACGCAGGGTGGGCGGCGGTTGGCCGCAAATGAGCGAGCGAGCTGACGGGAAGCCCTGGCTGCTTTATGCCAGGGCTATTCATTTAGAGGCTAAGTGTGCGCCGTGCGGGAATCTGCGGGTGCTTGCATGCGGTCCTTCAGGCCATAGTCCCGCATCACGTGGGCCACACGCAGGCGGTAATCCCGGAATATCTCACCGCGCCCGCGCGCCTGTCCGGCCCTGTGGGCTTCCAGGTTTCGCCACGCTTGCACCGCCGCCTCATCGCGCCAGAAGCTGAGCGACAGAAACTTCCCTGGCACCTTCAGGCTTTCAAACCGCTCGACAGAGATAAACCCGTCGATGCCTTCGAGCATCGGCGCGAGCGTTACCGCGGTATCGAAATAGGCACCCTCCTGACCTTCCTTGGGCTCAAGCTCAAAGATCACGGCAATCATGCCAGCTTGTCCCTTGTGCTGAAGAAGCGCAGCATCTCGCTTCCATTGGCCGCGCGCAGGAAGGTGCGTTCTTCCGATAGGATGAAGCGCTCCCGCTGCGCCATGGCAAAATTCGCGGCCCCGCCTTCATCATCACGCAGGCGCGCGCGGTAGGCTTCATAGTCCGCGAGGCTGTCAAAGCAGATCAGCCCCAGGGCGATATTGTCCGTGCCCTCATGCGGCATGAAATAGCCGATCAGATCGCCGCCACAGCGCGGGATGATCTCCGCCCAGTTTTTGGCATAGTCCTCAAATTCGGTCCGCTTGAAGGGGTCGAGCGTGTATTTGATGCAGCACATAATGGTCATGGTTTCCTCCATACAAAGTTGGTTGCTGCACACGCTTTAGCCGATTGCCGCGCACCCTTGTTTCGATTAAGATCGAACTATGAAAGACGGACCAGACATCGCCCACATCGCCTCCCTGATCGGGGACCCGGCCCGCGCCAACATGCTCACCGCACTCATGGGCGGCATGGCACTGACGGCGACTGAGCTGGCAGCAGAAGCGGGCGTCACGAAACAGACGGCCTCAAGCCACCTTGGCAAACTGGAGGCAGGCGGCTTGCTGACCATCCGCAAGCAGGGGCGGCACCGATACTATCAGTTGGCGGACACAGACGTGGCGCATCTGCTGGAAAGCCTGATGGGCGTGGCCATGCGTGCGGGGCATGTGCGCAACCGTCCCGGCCCGAAGGACCCGGCCATGAGGCACGCGCGGGTGTGCTATGACCATCTGGCGGGGGACATGGGCATCAGGCTTTACGAGAGCCTGCTGAAACGCGGGCATCTGCACGAAGAGGCGGGCGAACCGGCGCTGACGACGGCAGGGCGGGATTTTGTCACGGGCCTCGGCCTCCGGCTCGACGCGCTTGAAAACTCGCGCAGGCCCATGTGCAAAGCCTGCCTGGACTGGAGCGAACGCCGCACCCATCTGGCGGGCAGCCTAGGCGCTGCCCTTCTCGATCATATGTACGCAAGCGGCTGGGCCAAACGCAAAGCCGACAGCCGCGAAGTGGTGTTCACACCCACCGGCAAGCAGGCGTTTCAAAAGAGCTTTGGGTAAAGACCTACTGCCGCGGCGTGGCCTTGATTTTGTAAACGCCGGTCCAGCTTTCGCCGCCATCGAAAGACATTTCCATCAGCCAATCCCAGCCTTCGTCCGTAGGCGGATAAAAGGTAATGCGCCGGGGC
This sequence comes from Kordiimonas lipolytica, assembly GCF_042651265.1. Classification (GTDB taxonomy): domain Bacteria; phylum Pseudomonadota; class Alphaproteobacteria; order Sphingomonadales; family Kordiimonadaceae; genus Kordiimonas; species Kordiimonas lipolytica. Next base: position 401,085 of record NZ_JBHSCR010000005.1, read on the forward strand.
GGGTCCTGCACAGGGCTGGCCCAATGCATGATGATATTGCCGCCCTCGTCCATCTTCGCCTGAATATGGGCAAAGCCGGGTGACCGGGTTGCCGTCCAGGCGATTTCCCACTGGCCGCTCGTGGCGTCATAGATGCGCAGGTTGGTGCCCACGCCGGGCGCAGGCCCGCCTGCCTTGCCGTTCGGCATCCAGAAGTCCTGTACCGCAATACCATTGCCCACACAGGTGAAGTTCCAGCGCGCACCGTTGCCGGGCAGCCAGGTTTCACCATCGTCCTGCGACAGGGTCTGGTCTTCGATATCCCAATCGCCAATATAGCGACCAAACTGCGCCACCGGGCCCTCCATGCAGCCGCCTGTTTCGTCCATCAGCACGCTTGCAAGCGGCTCTTCCGCCGCCACAGGCTGCACTGCACCAATGAGCGCCACAGCCGCAACGCTGAAATTCATAAATGTCTTGATCATATTACCCTCCCTAACCTCACCCTCACGCTAAGCGTCGCACGCTACCCCGTCCAGCGCCCCTCGACGGATAGTGCCCTGCGTGCGATTTACTGAAAAATTACCACCTGCCCTTGAAATTAAATCGTGCGCGATTAAATAAGGTTTATGGAAAACCAACCACCATACGCGCCCGGTGCGCCTGCGCTTTCGCTGAAGCTGGATGACCAGCTGTGTTTCGCGCTTTATTCGGCGACCAATGCGCTGAAGAAAATGTACCGCCCGATGCTGGACCGGCTGGGCCTAACCTACCCACAGTATCTGGTGATGATGGTGCTGTGGGAGCGGGACGGCCTGACCGTATCCGAGATCGGCGACAAGCTGTTTCTGGATAGCGCGACACTGACGCCGCTGCTGAAGCGCCTGGAAGCCCACGGCTTACTCACGCGCAAGCGTGCGGCGGAGGACGAGCGCGTGGTCCGCGTCAGCCTGACGGCACAGGGCAAGGCGCTGAAGGCGGACGCCGCCAGCGTGCCCGCCGAAGCCCTTGGGGCCAGCGGCTGCACGCCGGACGAGTTAACAACGCTCAGGGACACGCTTGTGCGCCTGCGCAGTGACCTGATGGCAAACGGCTGACGCCTCAGGTCTTTCCCCGAACCGATGGTCCTTTTCAAAATTGGCTCCTTTCGGTTCTTTTGTCGGCCATTTACATCGTGCACGATTTAATCGTGTATATTTTAGGAGACTAGAATGAAACTGGACCAAACCCTTTATACCGCCCATGCCACCGCCACCGGCGGCCGGGCGGGCACCGCCAAGTCTGACGACGGTAGGCTTGATGTGACGCTTTCCACCCCCAAGGGCCTCGGTGGTGACAATGGCCCGGGCACCAACCCGGAACAGCTTTTCGCCGCCGGTTACGCCGCCTGCTTCATCGGCGCGCTGAAGGCCGCTGCTGGCAAAAAGGGTATCAGCCTGCCTGCCGATGTTTCGATCAACTCAAGTGTTGGCATCGGCCCGATCAGCGGTGGGTTCGGCATTGAAGCCGCGCTTAAAGTTGTTCTGCCGGGGATGGACCGGGACGCAGCCCAGGCGCTGGTGAATGCAGCCCACCAGGTGTGCCCCTATTCGAACGCCACGCGCGGCAATATCGAGGTCACACTGACGGTGGCTGACTAACGCCTGCCACCAGAAGCCATCGCTTCCAACGGGCCCCGCAGATTGTGGGGCCCTTTTATTTTGCCGCACGCCCTGGGTGCCCTATTCTTACCACTGGGAAGAAGGGGAATTTTATGGCTGGATCGTCACGTCTCATGAAGGTTGTCCGCAACGCGGCAATCTCTGTCATCATCATTGCCTTTGGGGCATACATCTGGCTGGCACCCCCGGCCCAGCATGATGAGACGCTGTTTTACGGCGGGGATGTTGTTACCGTCACGGGCGGCACGGCCAATGCGCTTCTGGTGCGTGATGGCCGGATAGTCGCCGTGGGTGACTATGGCAGTGTGGCCGAGCAGGCGACAGACGCCGCCACACGCGTCGACCTGATGGGCCGCGCCCTTCTGCCGGGCCTCATTGAACCCCACACCCACCCAGTGGCCACCGCCCAGTTCGGCGCCACGGTGGATGTGAGCGGCTTCACCCATTCAACCCGCGCCAGCATCATGACAGCGCTTGAGGAGGCAGCAGACGGCTTCACAGCAAACGGCTGGATCATGGCCTTCGGGTGGGACCCGGTGATGGTGGATGACCTGACGGCCCCCACACCCGCGGAACTCGACGCCATCGCGCCTGAGAAGCCGCTGGTGATCCTGACCCAGATGATGCATGACGCCTATGCCAATTCTGCCGCGCTCAGGGCCGCAGGCATCACGGAAACCACCCCCAACCCCATGGGCGGTGAATTCATCAAGGATGAAAACGGCAGGCTCACCGGCGTGGTGCGGGAAGTTTCCGCCATCAAGGCGCTGTTCGCGAACGCGCCCAAGCCGCCTTTGGGCGCGAATGACCTGCTGGTGAACCTGCAACTCGGGGCCTATGCCCGCGCGGGTTTCACCACCATCGCCGCCGCAGGCCTTGTGGGCAGTGGCGATGACCTGCCCGGCCTGATGAAGCGCCTGACGGGGGCAAAGGACGCACCTGTGCAGGCCGTTACCTATGGCCTGCCGCACCAGATCCCGGCATCAGGCGGGCCGGAAGACGCGCAAACGCCGGGGGCAATCATCGGTGTAAAATTCTGGATGGACGGCTCCCCTTACGCGGGCGGCGCGGCCTTTGCCGAGCCCTATGAAACCACAGACCTGACGACCGGGCGCCTGCATCTTGAGCCCGGCCATATGGGCGCGCTTAACCATGAGACATCGACATTCCGCAAGGTGTTTGAGGCCTACCACAAGCGCGGCTACCAGATTGCCGTGCATGTGCAGGGCGAACGGGCGGTTGGCCGCGTGCTGGATGTGGTGGAAAGCGTGCTGGCGGATTACCCGCGCACAGACCACCGCCACAGGCTTGAGCATAATGCGCTGATATCACGCGAGCAGCTTCAGCGCGCCGCACGACTGGGCATGACCACCGGCTTCTTTGTCGATCATGTGACCTTCTATGGCCACCGGCTGCCGGAATTGGTGGGCGAGGCCCGCACCGCGCGCTATATGCCCACCCGCACGGCGCTGGACGCGGGCCTCAGGATCAGCCTGCATAGCGACAACCCGGCCACGCCCATCGGGCCTTTGCGCACATTCAAGGCCGCCATAACGCGCCAACCCCGCCGGAGTGGGCCGCAGGTTGCGCCCGATCAGGCGCTCACGCCGCTTGAGGCCTTGCGCGCCATGACCATCGATGCCGCCTGGCAACTGGGGCTGGACCGGGAGCGCGGGTCACTTGAAGTGGGCAAAGCCGCAGACCTGGTGCTGATGAGCGCCAACCCGCTGACGGTGGACCCGGCGCGGATTGAAGACATCAGGGTGGAAGCCACCTGGATTGGAGGCCGCCAAGTGGACGCACGCAAGACCACCCGCACCAACGCGGGCCTAGTGTGGGATATGCTGATGGGAATGCTTTAACGCTGCAGGTCCCACGCGGGCGGCGGCACATCGACTGGTTTCGTGAGGTCGAAAACAATTTCGAACGACCGGCCCGGGCGGCTCAGCCGATAATGAAACGTGTTGCGCCCCTCTTCGACCCTGAGCTGCCAAACATTCATAACAGACGCCTCGAGGCCATTTTCATTGAAGTTCTCAATCGAGGCATCATCGGCCGGGAAATCGAAGCTGGACGCGCTGGCGATAACCCGCGTCCGTCCGCCATACTGGGTAACCCTGTCTTCGCTACCGTCCCGGTGCCGATGGTCATGCTTCAACTGCATGTGGCCGCCCTCGAGCTTAGTGATAACCCAGACACGCGAGCGGTCACCCCCGACATGCAGCGGGATTTTGATTTCAGTATCTGAACAATCCCGAATATGCATCACGAGGCGGTTTTGCGCCCATGTGTCGCTTCCCGTGCTGTCTTCCACCACACGCCCCTCGAACGCCTTGCCGCACAGATCCTTGAGATCATCGAACACATAATTCGCGCAGCCAAAAGCCGCCGATGTCATCGCCACCACAGATGCTGCTGCCACCCAGAAAAGTCTCATGTCATTCCCTCCGTTTATTCCAGCAGACCATGAACCGACGCGGAAGTACAGCGCATATCGCCACACAGAAATCCATATTGATATCTTATCATTTTGTTGTATATATATAACAAATAGATATTCTTTAGGTACAATATGACCCAGGTACATAACAGGATTAAAATCTTGCGCACGGAGCGAGGGCTGAGCCGTCAGGCACTGGCCGACGCCGTGGGCGTTAACTTCCAGACGGTGGGGTATCTGGAGCGTGGTGACTATAACGCCTCGCTGGAGCTGGCGCTGAAACTGGCAGACTTTTTCGAAGTCCCGGTAGAAACGCTGTTCTCGCTTGAGCCCTTCCCGTCGCTGTCTGGCCAACTGCGTTCGATGAAGGGGGAATAGTCATGAACGAAACAAGCAATCTTGAGAGACCGGCTGATGCCTCGCCCAAACCTGCAAAGAAAAACCGCATATGGCTTTTCCTGGCCTGGGCCGTTGTTATCGGCATGCCCCCATCCTGGACCTGCTTTGCCCTTTTCGACGCTGGCTATTCAAACAGTGGCTGGCTCGCACTCGCCGCTCTGCCTTTCGCTTTCCTGCTTTTGATCGCAATGTTCCTGCCAGCATTCGCACCAAGCCATATTCGCTATGCCGCAACCGATGAAATGAACATGTTACGCTCCATCATCCGTGGCAAGATGACGCTATCGAGGCTCATCGGCATCGAACTACTCGGCCCCAGCCCGGAACTGGACGAATGGGAAATGCATGCCCGCCACAAGGCGCTTGCCTTTGGTTATCGCCTGACCATGCTGCTTTTGACCATCAATCTGATTGTAATGGCGTTTTTTGGCAAAGATATCACCTATGTGGGACTGATGTTTATGGCCGCCATGCTGTATGCCCTGCACTTGCTGATTCCGTCGCTATTTCTTGCGCAGACCATCGCGCCGCCAGACACGGAATAAGCGACAATAGAAAGCGCTATCAAAATCCGACATAAGGGCGAAAATCAACAGGGAGCCGCGAGACCAAGATGCCGTAACAAGCCCAGTGCTGGAGTGATATAGTCCCAGAATGGGATTGCAGCGACACCCCCTTTCGCCCTAGGGTGGGATGAAGGAAGTTAGGGGAAACGTGTAACCATGTATAAGGCATTGATTGCCGCAATCACCGCTATAACCGTAAGCATCGGGGCCGCACCACTTGCCGCCGAAACCGCCCATATCCGTGAAATCTGGAGCATAAACGAAGGGCTTTTCGAACCCGAATCCGTGGCCGTGGATGAGGCGCGGAACTATGTCTATGCCTCCAATGTTGTGGGATACGGCATCAACGGCAAGGGCTATATCAGCCGCATGTCCATGTCCGGCCGGATGATTGAGGCCAAGTGGATCGAAGGCCTCAATGGCCCCACAGGCTTGGCGCTTTCCGGCACACTGCTTTATGTCGCAGACGTCAACAGCCTGAAGGCACTGAATGTGGAAACAGGCGACATTGTCGCGACCTACCCCGCGCCTGACAGAGAGCCTTGCCTCAACGACGTGGCGCTGGCCGCAGACGGCACGGTCTTTGTGTCCGGCAGCTGCACAGGCACCATCTACAAGCTGGACGGCGACAAGCTGACCCGCTTCATTGTTGACCACGAGGCGCTCAGGTTCGTAAACGGCCTGTTTGTGGACGGCGAGCTCCTCTTGTCCGGTGGCTGGCAGATCCGGCTGTGGAACCGCTTTTCCGGCGCACCTCTGGCAGACGGCCCCGTGACCCGGCAGCCGGACGTGAAGGATATCGATGGTCTGGCGTGGGACGGCAGTGCCTTCCTGATGTCCATGGTGGATGACCCGCGCCTTTGGCGGCTAAAGGCTGACGGTGTGGCCTACCCCATCTCGGACCAGCCCTTTCATGCCTCGGACTTTTACTATGACGATGTCACCGGACTTTTGATCATGCCCCGCAACCTGGGCGAAGGGGATCACCGGGTGACGGCCTACCGCCTGACGTTCGAGTAGAGACAAATAGAAAATCCTGCACTGCCGTGTCACCGCAGCGGGCTTCTACACGAACGGCGGGGTCACTCCTATTGAAGGCTGCAGCATTGACACAGTTGAAACTGTGCAGAGCGCCTCAAGCGCCCGAACGTCAATCTGCCGCCGCCCCAAAATGATTAGCCTCCACCCGCGCGTCTGGAGCCCGGCGGCGCAACCGGGAACGAGAGGGTCACTGTGGTCCCCAGGTCAGGGATACTGTCAATCTGCATGCCGCCACCGACCAGTTCCATAAAACGGGCGACAAGTGGCAACCCAAGACCAAGACCAGCCCTGCCGGACTTGTCAGCGCCCCCCAGAAGCGACATGGCAGCTGGAATTTGCCCGGGTTCCATGCCGGGGCCGGTATCCATCACGGTAAAGACAAAATCAGAGCCTGCCCTGCTGCCGCGCACCGTGACAACGCCATTGACCGGTGAGAATTTCACGGCATTCGATACGATCTTGATCAAGGCCTGGCGCATCAGGCGCGGGTCGATCGTCATCACAGTGTTTTCGCACTTCAGATCGATCAGAATATGTTTTTCATGCGCCACCGATTCGACAAAAGTCAGCACATCGTCTGCAACATCCTTCGGGTCTGTGGGTTCGGGTGACAGCACAAACCTTCCGGTCTCCAGGTCGGATACGCTCAGCACATCTTCCATCAGTTTGGAAAGATTGGCGCTGTTGCTGCGGATCAGCCGCAGATATTCCGTGCGCTCATCAGCCCCGATCCCGCTTTTGCCTGCGTCGGTCAGGCGGTTGGCAAAGCTCACCAGCGTCCTAAGCGGCGTCTGTATCTCGTTGCTGAGGTTCGACAGGAAGCTGTTCTTGAGATCAAGCGCCGCCGCAGCCTCCGCCTGTGCCTGGTCCAGCTTTTCAGCCCGGTCCTTCAGCTCAATATTCGCTTTTTCTAGACATGCCGAAAGGAAGGCCCTTTCTTCCTGCTCCTGCCGGTAGCGCACAGTGAAAAGACCCATCAGCACGAAGGTGAAGATAAGCGCAGTAAAAGGCACGGCTTCGAACGACGTGCGCGGCACCGGGATATAGAGGTAAGTATCAAGGGCGACCCCAAAGGCGGCCACCACGCTGCCCCAAAGCGCCCATCTGGCACCAGGACGCGCTTTACCCTTCGCCACCCAGAACACATAAAGGATCTTGGCAAGCACCAGGAAGGCGATCAAAAGATACGGATCACGCATGCGGAACATCACCGGAAGCGGCGCAACAAGCGCTGTCGCGATGGCAAGGCCACACAGTGCCCAAAGCGCCATCATCACAGTGCGGCTGCTTTCCTTGGGGTACAGTTCCACCACCAGCCAATAATAGGCAGGCGCAAGCGACAACAGGCCGACATATTCGATCCGCAAGGCCCATTCAAGATCAAGCCCCGGCCACATTACCCAGATGTAATTGTCCACCAGCAGTGTCCGGATCGCCATCACGATCAGCATCCCGCCGCCGATATAATAATAGCGGCCGGTTGTGTGCCACGCGGACAACAACATGGTGATGAAACCCACTGCGAAAAAGAAGCCCGTCACAGAGAAGGAAGCGGCAATCTGAACACCTCGCAGGTCTGAAAGAACCTCCTTCGGCCCGATCTTCGGCTCCCACAGAAAACCTGCGTTTGGGAAAATATGGTTCGACACCTGAACCACCAGATAAAAGTCCCTGGCACCGAAAGGCAGGTCGACATAAAAAAGCCGGCCTAATGCATTTTCTTCCGCATGCTCGCCGGGCTGGCCGTTACCGCCCAAATCATAGACCTGCGCCTCACCTGCTTCCTCGGCGGGAACAACGGCATAAAGGCGGTAAACCGTGCGCTGTTTTCCGGTTTTCAGGCCGTATCGGTTGGCGGGTTCGGCCAATGATATATGGCGGACATATGTGGCCGCGCCAAAGCTGCCGTCCGGCCCGCTGCCATAGTCGCGCTCCCAGATGTGCGGCAGGGGCACCGGTTCGGCATCGCCATAAAAGCTCGCTGCTTCCTCAGGCGGGGGCAGTTGCCCGCGAACAAGCCGCCAGCCGTCCACCAGGTCGGTCACCGTCATACCCAGGGGCTCGTCTGCGGCATCCTCGCCCCACGCGCAGCCCTGACCAACCGACAACAGGCCAACCGGCGCCATGCCGACAAGCAGACATATCCCCAACAATATTGCCCAAAACCGCATCAAAGCATGTCCCACCATTTGCCCGGCACCAAGCTAGCTTGCTTTAAAGCCCAGTACCATAGGGATTTTTCATGATTGTTTCCATCTGCGACACAGGCCGCGACAATTCCCCGCAGTGACTTGGAGCCCCCGCAAGCCTATCTGCCCTCCCAGAAGTTCATGAGTTGGAGATATACCATGTCCGATACCGTTCAAACCGCCCCACGCCCCCTGTGGGTTAAACTGTTGTTCGCCTTCAGCCTGATCGGCCCGCTTCTGAAAGACGCCAAGATCGGCGGCGACACGGCTGTCGCCTTTTTCGCCCTGAACATGGTCCTTTTGTGGGTCATTGCAGGTTTCGTTTTCGGCATGGCCGGTGTGCTTGCCGGTGCTTATATCCTGGTGCCACTGGTGTTTGCCTGGATTTTGGGGATCATGCTGTTCAGCAGCTAAAGGGTCTATTTAGCCCCCTGAAGCAATAGGTCACCCACTGTTCGTTTTGCCCGATCAGTTTGATCGAAACAATCCATTGTTTGCGGCTATCAGGCATCTTGGCAAAGACGGGACAAGTCTCTATGTAAGGGACAAGCTTTATTATTCGCTGGCGGCTGGGCCGCCGGCGCCAGAGTATCAGGGGACCTTTCATGGCTGAAACCAAACACACAAAAATGCTGATCATCGGGTCGGGTCCTGCCGGCTATACGGCTGCCATCTATGCCGCCCGCGCCAACGTCAGCCCAACCATTGTCACCGGCATGCAGGCTGGCGGCCAGCTGACCATCACGACTGACGTGGAAAACTATCCAGGCTTCGCCGACGCCGTTCAAGGCCCGGAGCTGATGGAAGCCATGCGCCAGCAGGCTGAAAATGTCGGCACCGACATCATCTATGACCTGATCACAGAAGTAGACCTGAAGGCTAACCCTAAGCGCGCCGTGGGCGACAGCGGCACAGTCTACACCGCAGACACGGTTGTGATCGCAACAGGTGCCCAGGCCAAATGGCTGGGCCTTGAAAGCGAACAGAAATTCAATGGCTACGGCGTATCCGCCTGTGCCACCTGTGACGGTTTCTTCTACCGCGGCAAGGAAGTTGTCGTGATCGGCGGCGGCAACACTGCTGTTGAGGAAGCGCTGTATCTTTCCAACATCTGCTCCAAAGTAACGCTGGTGCACCGCCGCGACGAACTGCGCAGTGAAAAAATCCTGCAGGACCGCCTGTTCAAGGCGGAGAACGTGGACGTGGCTTGGGACAGCGTGCTGGACGAAGTGTTAGGCGACGAAGACCCACTGGGCGTCACCGGCGTAAGGCTGAAGAATGTAAAGACTGGCGAAACGCGCGAGCTGAGCGTGCACGGCGTGTTTATCGCAATCGGCCACAAGCCTTCAACCGAGCTGTTCAAAGGCCAGCTGCCGATGGACGATGAAGGTTATCTGATCAAGAAGCCAGACAGCACCGAAACAGACATCCCGGGCGTTTATGCCGCAGGCGACGTGACCGACAAGATTTACCGCCAGGCCGTAACGGCCGCAGGCATGGGCTGTATGGCTGCACTTGAGGCGGAAAAATATATCGCCAATCTTGAGCATGCCGCCGCTGCCGAATAGCAGGCGCAGGCATTCAAAACCCAAAAAGGCGCCCCCTCAGGGTCGCCTTTTTTGTTGGACGTCACTTCCGGAAAACGCGCTTGAAGCGTTAACTAACCGACTGGTTCAGGGACGAGGCCAGTTCCTGTCCTTCCGGCGTCAGCTGCACGAGGTTGCGGCCGTCACCCGTGTTCACCAAGCCAATCAGCCCTGCCCCCGCAGATGTAAGCGTGCTCAGGTGCTGATAGACCATGGGTTCGGTCATCCCCACCACGCGAGCGACATCGCCGACCGTGGGGTCCTTCTCATTCGCAGCCACCATGAAGCAGATGATCGCCTCAGCCGTCAGGCCGGGGTAGCTCCGCTTGAAAACATTGGTAAGCTCGTGCAGGATTTCCTTGTTGCCCACAGTCTGTCTCGCTTGGTTCTGGCTCTTGTAGCCATATAGTATGCAAAACAACAGGTTACAGCAAGCAGGCAAGTTGGCGCCTTTGGGCTTGCGGTTGTGCCCCTGTGGTGAAATAGTCATGACCGGCTAGGGCAGTCAGATTGATCTGGAGAGAAGCGTGCTCGATTGGGACAGACTGAGAATTTTTCACACGGTTGCGGAAAGCGGCAGCTTCACCAACGCGGGCATCCGCCTGAACTGCAGCCAGTCCGCCGTCAGCCGCCAGATCCGGGCTCTCGAAGAAAGCCTGAATGTCTCGCTGTTCACCCGCCACGCCCGCGGCCTCGTCCTGACCCAGGAAGGACAGGAACTTTATAACACCGCGCGGGAGATGGTGCTCAGGCTTGAGGAAACCCAGCGCAGCCTGATGGAAAGCCGCGAAAGCCCGTCTGGCCTTTTGCGCGTGACCACCATGGTAACCTTCGGTGCCGTGTGGCTAACCCCGCACCTTGAACAGTTCATGACCGAATATCCGGATATCGACATCAAGCTGATCCTGGATGACGCGGACCTTGACCTCTCAGCCGGCGAAGCGGACGTGGCTATCCGCCTGCACGAGCCCGAGCAGGCAGACCTGATCCAGAGGCCACTCGCCACCTTCCACGCCCACATTTATGCAAGCCCCGAATATCTGGACGCCAAGGGCACACCGGTGACACCAAGTGACCTGGACCACCACGACCTGATCACCTTCGGCATTTCAAACGTGCCCACCATCCGGGGCCTCAATTGGCTACTGACCGTGGGCAACCCGAAGAAAGAGCGCACCCCGCGCCTGCAGATCAACAACCTGTATGGTGTTTTGCATGCCGTGGAGGCAGGCATGGGCATCGCGGTGCTGCCAGACTATCTGGTACACAACCGGCAAAAGCTGGTGCGCGTGCTGCCAAAGGTCGAGGGTAACCCGTTCAACAGCTATTACTGCTACGCGCCTGAGCTTCGGGGCAGCCTGAAGGTGGCGCTGTTCCGCGATTTCATGGTTCGCCAGATCCGGTCTGAAAGCAATATTCTGTAGAATGTGAAGAAAAGTCCTTCGCTACACTCAGTATACTTTTCCTCATGTATCACAAAGCGTTCAACAGGCTTGGGGCTGCCCTGCACCTGTTGAACAAGTCTTTTTGTTTCCGAATTATTTACACTGGCCCGCGCGCACGGTCTCCGCACGCGTGATCACATCACCTTCCTGAAGCGCCATGGCCGCGTCCATGCCGCTGATGACATTGCCCATCACCGTATAACGGCCATCAAGATGCAGGTTATAGGCTGTATTGATGAAAAACTGCGTGCCGCCCGTGTCGCGCCCGGCCGTAGCCACGCCCACGCTGCCCTTTACATGCTGGCCGCCCCATTCATCGCGAACGGTGCCCCAGTTCGCCAGTTCCGGGTCCTCGCTTTGGCCTGCCTGCGCCACAAAGTTCGGGATCACCCGGTGCCACAGCATGCCGTTCATCTTGCCCACATCCGCAAGCAGCATGAAGTTGGCGGCGGCATAAGGGGCCAGTGAGGACGGCGCGATGCACACGGTGCCGCGCGTTGTCTCCAGCTTCAGTTCGCGGCTCTGATACGAAAGCACGCTGCTCCAGCTTGGGGTATTGCGCGGTTTCTCGATGCCTTCGATCGATGGATCGAGCGCAATGGCGGCCTCGCGCCCGCGGATGGTATCCGGGTTTTCGGCTGCATAGTCCTCGAGAATCGCCTTGCCCGCGTCTGACTGCGCCAACAGCCCCATGGCGGAGAAAGCTTTATAATAGTCGTCGCCCGCGAACCACGCTTCGGCAATCCGCAGCCCTTCCTCGGGCGAGCGCAGATTGAGGCCCCGAAGCGCCGTCACGGCGATCCAGGGGTTTTCGTCCTCCGTTGCAGTGCGCAAAGTTTCCGCAATCACCTCGTCAGTAAAGCCCACGCCCAGCGCTGAACCGGGTCGAGCCGCCAATGCACTCAGCGCAAGCTGGCGTTCATGGACCGTTCCTTCGACCAACACGCTAACAAGGAAGTTGCCACTGATCTCGTCACTCAATGCAGATGTTGCCCTAATGGCTTCCATCCGAACCGATGCGTCCGGCTCCACCTTCGGCAGCGCCCTTTCAAGGATCAGCCCCATCGCATCATTTCCAAACTGGCGCGCTACACGGATGAGGGCTCGCCGGACATCAGGCGAAGGTGCGGTTTCAAAAGCCGCCGTTACCTGCTCAAGCGTCAAGTGTTCGTCAAGATTCTGTATGCGCCCCAGAAGATAAGCGGCCTGATAGCCAATACCGTCATCCGCTGTCAGCGCCAAAAGGTGCGGCACATCAAGGCCCGGTAGCGCCGATGGGGCGAGCCGCTCATAGACGATGGACTGCATCAGACCGAAGAGCGGCAGCGTCCTGTCCTGGTTTTCAAACTCCACCTTCGGCGGCGTGGCCGGCATGGCGTTCACCATTTCAATCAGCATCATGCGCAGGTCGGCGTTGCCGGAGAAGCCCATGGCAACAGGCAGCATGTCCACGCCTACCTTGAATGGCAGGGCTTGCGTATGCAACATCAGGGCATCAACAGGGGCATCCCCGTAGCAGAAGGCAGCGCCCTTGCGCGCAGCTGCAACGGCTTTTTTGTTCCGGTGAGACAAATACGGTTCGATTTTCGCGCACGCCTCGCCACCTATTTGCCCCAGATAGACAAGTGCTTCCCATTTTCCGGCTTCAAGCGCGTCGTCAAAGACGGGATTCTGATAGTCTCTGGCGTCTTTCGCTTCCATCAGGCGCACGTCAAAATCATTAAATTCTTTAAGATTTGCAGTTTTTTCAAAAGAAATTGCCGGCGCGCTTCCGCCAAAGGTTAACAGCGCAAGCGCAAGCGTATGCTTAAGTTTCATGAAAATCCTCCCCGCTAAATACCTGTCAGTAAACAGTTTTTTGGTCAGCAATGCTGCACTATTTATTCCAATAACGAAGCCATTCGTTAACCGACACCCTAATTTTTTCTAGCTATGCGTTTTGCGCATAGCTGCTACGACCCAAAAATGGGTTTTCTTCTTCGCTTACCAAACATATATACCTCCCATCGCCGCTGAGCAACGTACCGAGTATCTGGCTCGCGGCACCAAGTTTCTGAGTTTGACGGTTTTCCGTCACAAAGGTCGGTCCCGGGGTTCCTCCCCCCTCCCCCCACTTCCCCCCCGGGACCGGCCCTTTACTTTTTGTCTCGTGAGTTTGAGACAGCACTAACCTCCCTATGTTGACAAACTGATCCCCAGGCTCCGGTGACTAACCGGGGCCTCTTTTTTCGTGCACCCGCCGCCGAACAGCTGTTGAGGGTTAGGTAACTTTTGGTGCTATAGTATGGTGCCTATTGGGGGTGGAAGGTGCAGATGCTGGTCTTGAACCCTATCAGATGGTTTCTTTGCGGCGCTCTCATGATGATGGCCGCGCTGCCTGCGCGCGCTGAGCACTTCCGCCTCGCCATGCCTTCCGACGACGATCAATATATAATCGACCTGTTCGCCCTTGCCCTTGAGGCCGAAGGGGGCGGGCATACCTATGAGGTGGTGCGCCGCGTGATCCTGGCTCAGGACCGGGCGCTTCGGGCCCTCGCCGACAACAAGGCCCGTTATGAAGTGCACTATAGCGGTTATGCGCCTGAGCGCGAGCGGGACTTTGCCATGGTGCGCTTCCCCATCACCCGCGGCATGCTGGGCCACCGGCTGCTTGTGGTCCATGAGGCAGACCGGGACATGCTCAAAGGCGTCGACACGATTGAGAAGCTCTCTCGATTCCGGCTGGGTTCCGGTATGGACTGGCCGGATACCACCATCATGCAGGCTGTTGGGCTGACGGTTACCAAGGGTTCAGACGGCAACCTCTGGCCGATGCTGGCGCGAAAGCGGTTCGACGCCTTCCCGCGCGGCATCAATGAAATTAGGGCAGAAATCACAAGTGAGGGCCAGGGCAAATACGGCGTGCAGATGGTGATCGACCAGCATGTGATGCTGGTTTACCGCTATGACTATTTCTTCTATCTGGCCAAATCAAACATCCACAAGGCCCGCATTGTCGAACGTGGCCTGATCAAGGCTTTCGAGTCCGGCCAGTTGGATGCTTTCCTGAATAACACCCCGGCGCTCAAGGCCACAATGGCAGAACTGAAGGCTCACCCGCGGCAGGTCATTCATATCGACAACCCGCTTCTGAGCGACACAGTCAGGGCCCTGCCCGACAGTTACTGGCGCACATACCCTTGATAATGGGGGACGATTCGGCGCTAACCGGCCAGCTCCTGCCCGCGCTTGCGCGCGGCCGCCACAGCCCGTTCCATTAGCTGACCAAGCCCATCATCGCGCATCAGTACATCAAGCGCCGCTGCCGTTGTGCCGCCCGGGCTTGTTACCCGGCGGCGGAGTTCAGCGGCTTCAAGGTCCGTTTCCGCGTCCAGAAGGTGGCCTGCCCCAATGATGGTCTGGCGCGCCAGCGCCATGGCTGTGGCTTCCGGCAGCCCCTGGCGCACACCGGCCGCCGCAAGGCATTCCACCATATAGAAAACATAGGCAGGCCCACTCCCCGAAACCGCCGTCACGGCGTCCATCTGGTCTTCATGCTCGATCCACACGGCCTCGCCCGTTGCGTCCATCAGTTCAAGCGCCAGCGCCCGGTCCACCTCGCTGATACCGGGGGCGGCCGTAACGCCGCTGATGCCTTCGCCAATGGCAGCGGGCGTGTTGGGCATGACCCGCACACAGGTGCCCTCACCGCCCGTGCCGCGCGCCATCTGCTCAAGCGTTACCCCCGCCGCGACGGACAGCACAAGGGTGTCATCGCCGATGAATGGCGCCATCAGGGGCAGCGCATCGTTCATCACCTGCGGCTTCACGGCCATCACGATGGCACGGGCCTTCATACCGCGTGGCAGCATGCCCGCACTGGCGACAAAATGATCCGCGCGGCTGCCCGGCAAGCTCACCGGATCTGCCTGCGGGTCAACAACATAAAGGTGATCCGCGGGCACGCCGGCCCGAAGCCAGCCCTGCGCCATGGCGCGCCCCATATGGCCGCAGCCGACAAGCAAAAGAGGGGCGGTTTCACTGAAATATTGCAACATGTTTGCTCCATCTGCCGAAAAAGCCCGCGCTGAAACGGGGGCTGAAACATGGGGGGTGATAATGCGGCAGTTTCGCCACTAAATCCAGCACCGCAAGCGGCTAAAATCTATTGATAACGGCAACCCCGGATGTCTCGAACGTGTCCATGGCGGTCAGGATATCGATCCCTTCTTCCAAGGACACGGTTCTGCCGATCAATCTCTCGGGCGCAAGGGCCCCGCTTTCGATCATCGCCAGCATGGCACCGTAGCGGTGCGCCTGCATACCGTGACTACCCAAAATCTCAAGCTCGTTCGCGATCACCTTATCCATGGGAACTGCCGCGTGCGCGTGGTCTGCCACCATCAGGCCCACCTGCACATGCCGCCCGCGCTTGCGCAGGCTGGCGACGGAATTGAAGCAGGTCGCAGGATGGCCAAGGGCGTCGATGGAAGCATGCGCCCCGCCGCCGGTGACTTCCACCACCGCCGCGGGCACATCGGCACAGGAAGCCGCATTCACACTCGCCACCGCGCCCAGCGATTTGGCGAACTCAAGCTTGTCCTCAGTGATATCCACCGCCACCACATTTGCGCCCATGGCGTGCGCGATCATGATCGCTGAAAGCCCCACACCGCCACAACCATGCACCGCCACCCATTCGCCGGGCGCAACACGCCCCTGATCCACTACCGCGCGGAAGGAGGTCACGAACCGGCATCCCAGGCTGGCGGCGGTAACAAAATCCATGCTTTCAGGCAAAGCCACCAGATTGAGGTCCGCATGATGCAGCCCGACATATTCGGCGAAAGAGCCCCAATGGGTGAAGCCGGGCTGGAACTGGCTGTCGCAGACCTGCTGGTTGCCACTTTGGCACTGAGGGCACGCGCCGCAGCCGCCCACAAAAGGAACCGTGACCCGGTCACCCACCCGCCAGCGCATGACGTCCCTGCCCACGGCCACAATGGTGCCCGCAAGCTCATGCCCCGGCACGTGCGGCAGCTCTATGTCCTTGTCGTGGCCTTTCCACCCGTGCCAGTCGCTCCTGCAGATGCCCGTGGCTTCCACGCGCACCACCACGCCGTGGACCTCAGGCGTCGGGTCCGGCACAGTCGTTACCTGCGGGCGGACAGAGAAGGCCTCATAGACGGCAGCTTTCATGGCAGGGTCCTTTCAAGGGTAAGCAATTCGCCAGATGAAGTATGGCAGCAAATGCCCAGCAGTTTCACGACAAAAAAAGGGGCGGCGCATCGCACCGCCCGTATTTTCAGGCAGGGCCCATAGGGGCCAAGAACCGATCAGTTTATTTTCTATGCCGTGCCTGCACACTCCAGCATGGCGCTCTCGATCGCTTCTTCAGGAGACTGCCCTCCCCACATGACAAACTGGAATACAGGATAGAAACGCTCGCACTCCCCAAGCGCGGTTTCCACCATTGTCACCATATGTTCTTCGCCGATGGCGCCCACAAGCGGGTCACCCACCAGGCTGGCATGACGGAACAGAAGCGCATCCTCTTCCGACCAATATTCAAAATGGCCGATCCACATGCGTTCGTTGATCATGCCAAGAACACGGTAAATATCGGCCCGTCGGCCTTCCGGCACCTTCAGGTCAAAGAGGCAAGCGAATTGCAATGTCTTGAAATCGTCGCGCCAGAATACCCGGAACTGAAGGTCGGTATATTGGCCCGAGATGAACATGGTCAGCTCATCTTCACCGTGCCGCTCAACAGGCCAGTCATTGGCACCTGCGAGCTCCTCGGCGAGATCAACTGGATTCTGGCTGATAACTTCAGAATGCCCGGTACTCAGTGTCGTCATCTCGTTTCCCCCTGGAAAGTGAGTGCCGCCGGGCTGGGTAAGCTTAACCGGCAGACTCGGTTTCGCCGGTTAGCGCTATCTTCGATTCACCAGAAACACGAAATCTGGCTCCCTTGATCTAAAGTAACACTAGATATAGCGTGCCAAAGCAGGGAGTCGCTGGCAAGCATGAATTGTTTCGGAAGGGAAATTTCTTGTGGAAAAGTCGTTGAAGGACCGTTCTAATTTGGCGATTTCTGCCCCAAGAACAGGCCCTTAGATTCCACTGTTGAAGGAAATTATAGCGCGCAACTTTATTGCGCAAATGGCTTATTTTTGTTCAATCTTCTTCTTGAGAAGATCGATCTCTGCGCGCAGGTCTTCATTTTCCATACGTGCTTTTTCAGCCATTTCGCGCACCACATCGAACTCTTCGCGGGTCACCAGGTCAAGCCCTGCGAGCTGACGGTCCAGCCAGGCACGGAAATGCTCTTCCATCTCGCCCTTCACGCTGTGGGCTGCACCCACCGCACCGGTTGCCAGTTTGGAAAGATCATCGAAGAATTTGTTGCTGGTCTGCATCTTACCGTTCCTTAACGCTTGCTGACCTTCATATGGGCGATACGCAGGCAAAATGCAATGGGCGAGTTGCCGCAGGCGGATCGTCACCGCTTCGTCACTTGACACACGCGCCTGCGCGGGGATGATGGCGCAAAGCTTTCAAGGGATGGAATTATGTCACTCATTGCCAACCTCGCGGTTCTCACCTACCCGGAAATAAGCGAGTTCGCGCTCGGCCCCATAGATGTGGGCGGATTCGCGCTGGGCATCCGCTGGTACAGCCTTGCCTATATCGCGGGCATCATGTTTGGCTGGTGGTATATCCGGCGGCTGGCGTCAAAGCCCGGCGCAGCGATGGGGGTCAAGCATATCGACGATTTCATCACCTGGGCGATCGTTGGTGTTATCGCAGGCGGGCGGCTGGGCTATGTGCTGTTTTACCGGCCTGAGAATTATCTGGATGATCCACTGGCCATCTTCCGGCTGTGGGACGGTGGCATGTCCTTCCACGGCGGGGCCATCGGTGTGATCCTGGCAGTCATTTTCTTTAGCCGAAAACACAAGCTTGAGCTGATGCGCGTGGCCGACATTGTCGCGGTTGTCAGCCCCGTAGGCCTGTTCGCGGGCCGCATTGCCAACTTCATCAATGGTGAACTGTGGGGCCGTACAACAGACGTGCCCTGGGCCATGGTGTTCCCAACCGGCGGGCCGCTGCCGCGCCACCCCAGCCAGCTTTATGAGGCCATGGGCGAAGGCTTGATCCTGTTCCTGATCCTGATGTTTCTTTATCACAAGACGCGACTGGCCAAGGAAATGCCGGGCGTAATCGCGGGCACATTCTATCTGGGATACGGCCTGACCCGCGTGCTTGTTGAATTCGTGCGCGAACCCGATGTGGGCGTTGAGCACATCATGGGGCTTACCCGCGGGCAGTTACTCAGCGTCCCCATGTTCCTGTTCGCCGCCTGGCTGATCAGCAAAGGATTACGCTACAGGGCGGCACAACAAGCAAAGATGAAAAAGTGACGCCACTGAAGAACATCCTCGCGCGCCGGATCGAAGCCACAGGGCCGATCAGCCTTGCGGACTATATGGCCGAGTGCCTGATGCACCCGAAGTACGGCTATTACCAACGCGAGCGCGTTTTCGGCAGCGAGGGGGATTTCATCACCGCGCCTGAGATCAGCCAGATGTTCGGCGAAACCATCGGGCTTTGGCTCGCGGACCGCTGGATCGTCATGGGCCGCCCGGAAAGCGTGAACCTTGTTGAACTGGGCCCCGGGCGCGGCACACTGATGGCGGACATGCTGCGCGCCGCTGGCAAAGTGCCAGGCTTCAAGGATGCCACGCAGGTGCATTTCGTTGAAGCCAGCCAGCAGCTCCGCGCCCTGCAGGCGGAAAAGGTGCCGGGTGCGACCTGGCATGATGACTTTTCAGGTATCCCGGAAGGCCCCACCCTTGTGGTTGCCAACGAATTTTTCGACGCGCTGCCCATCCACCAGTATGAAAAACAGGGCGGCAAATGGTTCGAACGGTCTGTGGGGCTGGTGGGCGACCGGCTGGGCTTTGTGCTCTCGCAGCCTGGCGCCCAGTTCGCGCTTGCGCCCGCGCATCTTCTGAGCGCACCTGACGGCAGCCTGCTGGAGGTGTGCCCCGGTGCGATTTCCTCAAGCGCCAATGTGGCCAGCCACCTGGCGGCCCATGGCGGTGCGGCGCTCTTTATAGATTACGGCTACGCCATATCCGCCCCCGGCGATACCTTCCAGGCCCTGAAGGCGCACGCGTTCACAGACCCGTTCGCAGAGCCCGGCAAGGCGGACCTGACGGCCCATGTGGCGTTCGACCGCATCGCCGAAGCATCGGAAAGCGCGGGCGCCAAAGCCACCCCCGCCGCAGAACAAGGCGCCTTCCTGATGACCATCGGGCTTGGCGTGCGCGCGCAAGCACTGGCGGAAACGGCGTCATCAAAGGGCCAGGAACGCATCCTGTCCGAGCTGAAACGCCTGACGGCGCCCGATGAAATGGGAACCCTTTTCAAGGTGCTTGCGGTTCAAAGCAGCGCGCTGCCAAAACCGCCCGGCTTCTAACCCGACAGCGGATAGCGGCCTGAGCCATCAGGCATATCAATCAACGCATACGGTCAAGGAAATCCGCGTCAGGCTTGTGGCTATAATCCGCTGGCCCGCTGTCCGGCAAACCATAGCCCACATCCAGGTGGCAGGCTTCTGCCCAAAATTCACCGACCACAGTTCTGCCCTTCCCCGGCGACAGATAGCGTTCACGCAAAACCTCGGTCAGGCCCAGTAGCATGCTATTGTTGCCATCCTCGCGGGCAACTGGCAGCAGCAACGTGGCCGCGTGACGGAGCACCCCGGCAGGATACTCAATGGAATAGCTGACAAGACCACCGCAAGGTGCAGCCAGAAGGCCGCCCCACCAGTCTTCACTGATATCCAGAATATCAGAATGCAGGAAGTCGAAGAAATTGGCGCCGGCATCATGCATTTCCAGCCGGTCCTTCACGCCTTCGCCTGCCTGACAATAGCGATAGTCCCGTGGGCCGTTCTTCTCCAGCACCAGCATGTCAGGGATGAATTTGGAGAAGGCCCGCAGCGTGATATCGCGCCGGACAGGGACATTGCCGGCTGTGCGCGCTTCCTCCCATGCCTGACGGAATGCGACCAGCCGGTCATTTTCTATAAGGTCTTTCAGCTCAACCACTTAACACTTCTCCCACCGGCCAGCTTACTCCGATTTGAAAGAAAAGGAAATCAGGAAGAAGGGGATGGTGCAGCGGCTGACAAAACGGCCCTGAGTGCTTTGATCGCAGCGTCCGGGTTCAAGGGTTTTTCCTTCAGGAACGCCAAAAGTGCCGACCGTGCATCCTCGCCGAAACCCAAGTGTTCCATGGTATCCAGATAAAGCTGCACGCTCGTGGTGTCGCGCATGCCAGCCTGGCCGCTTGCCGCCATCGCCTGCCAGAAACGGATCATGCCGTCCCCCGGGGCATCGGGGTTGAGCGCCGCGCCCACCATGCGGTTCACAAGCGCCCCGCACTGATAGACGGCGTCAAAGCGGCTGTTTTTGGGCGCATCATGCACACTGGTTTCCGCGAGCAGGCTTCGACATTTGTTGGTGACAGTGGCCCACAGGCTGTCAAGCTGACCGGCCTTATAGGCTTTCGCCCGGCCCATCAATTCATACGATAGCGCTTCAGCGGCACCCTCATGCACCCACGAGTGATCGTCGCCCAGCCAGTCGCCCCACACCTCCCGCTGCCAGATATGCAGCACCTCATGCATGGTAAATCGCGGAAAATAGAGCGGGTCGCTGTCGGCCCACTTTGCGCTGCCCTTACCCTTCATGGTGAACAGTATCTGGTATGGCAGCGTGCCGGCTTTTGTCTGGTCGGATGGGGATGTCTCCAGCTCCCCCGCCGCCATAAACACCAGATAGGGCTGAACTGGCCTGAAGCCGAATAGCTCTTCAAGGAGTTTGTTACCGCGCGGCAGGGTGCTCAAGACCCCAAGCCGGGCACTCGCAGGGATCAGCGGGTCGATCACCAGCGTGGCGCCTGCAATCTCCTTCGGCTCCCTGGGGCCGAAATAGACGAACTGTTCGGCCAACCCAGAAGGATTGCGGGTGATGACCCGGTCCCCGTCCAGCCCGCGGTAGGTCGCCTTCAGGTCATAGTTTTCCCATGTGCCGTGCCGTAAGCCCCGTCCCATCAGATAGCCGGTGAAAACAGACACGCCCCCATCACTGAAGCGGGAAAAAGGCATATAGTCCTTCTTGGGGATCATGGTGTTGGTGGTGATATCCAGCGACGCACACCGGAAGGATTTCCCGTCAGCCCGTTCAAGATGAGAAACCGGCCCGGAATGGATCAGGGAAAAGCCCGGGTCATGGGCGCGCCAAGACTTGCTGCGCAAATCCGCGACTGGACGCTCGAACCCCAGCGCCGTGATGCTTTCATCAAAACAGAAAGTCGCCTTCCAATCCTGCGCTGCCTCGCGCGTCAGCTCGAACGTGCCGCTAACATCGGCGCGCGCCGCCACACTCAGGCCCAAAACTGCCAATATGTAGATAAATAAGCGCATCATGCCCCTGTCACCGCCCGGAATATTTCCTATAGTGCGAAAGCAACAGGAAAAGTAAAGTCAGACCCATGACCGACCATTTGAAAAGCCCAAGCCTCGAAAGCCCACACGCGTTTTTCAGCCGTACGGGTGGTGTCTCGACCGGCCTCTATAAGGGCCTCAACTGCGGCCCTGGCTCCAGCGACGATCCGGCCTGCGTGCTTGAGAACCGGTGCATAGCCGCCAAACACTTGTCCGGCAGCGCGGACACACCGGTGCTGAGCTGCTATCAGGTGCATGGCCGGGATGTGGTGGTCGCGACAGAAGACTGGGGCAATGACCGCCCGAAGGCAGACGCCATGGTAACAGACCAGCCGGGCCTGATTCTGGGCATCCTGACCGCAGACTGCACGCCCGTACTGTTCGAAGACCGGGCAGCCGGTGTCATTGGCGCGGCGCACGCGGGCTGGAAGGGCGCGCTTGCGGGCGTGACCGACGCCACGGTGCGCGCGATGGAAGCGCTGGGTGCCAGGCGTGAGCGCATCCGCGCTGCTGTCGGCCCCACAATCCATCAGGCCTCCTATGAGGTAGACCTGGATTTCCGCGACCGCTTCACTAAAGAGCAGCTTGATTTCGACCGCTTCTTCCTGCCGGGCAAGGACCCATGGCACTTGCAGTTCGACCTGCCCGGGTTCGTGAAATACCGCCTGGAGGCAGACGATGTCGAATCGGTCTGGATGGCGGAGCTGGATACCTACACAAGCGAGGACCATTTCTCCTACCGGCGGACGACTCACCGCCACGAGGCAGATTACGGCCGCCAGCTTTCCGCAATCATGCTCAAGCCCTGAGGTTCACTTTTGGAATATATGAACCCATCCGTCCCGATTTGAGGCACTGACCCGATAAAATGCCCTCCTGCCGGGCTGGTGCCTTTACACATGCCCCCCCGGCTGGTACAGACCAGCAAAACGCAACATCTTCATCGCACGGAGGCCTTAATGGGCATGAAGATCCTTACCGGGAACTCGAACCCGGAACTGGCGGAAGCCATTGCCGCCTACTTGAACATGCCGCTTGCAAAAGCCGCTGTTAAACGCTTTTCCGATCAGGAAGTTTTCGTTGAAATTCATGAGAATGTGCGCGGTGAGGATGTCTTCCTCGTGCAGCCGACAAACTTCCCGGCCAACGACCATATGATGGAACTTCTGGTGTGCATCGATGCGCTGAAGCGCGCATCCGCCCGCCGCATCACGGCTGTGATCCCATATTTCGGCTATGCCCGCCAGGACCGGAAACCAGGCCCACGGACGCCGATTTCCGCGAAGCTGGTTGCCAACCTGATCACCACCGCCGGTGCCGACCGCGTGCTGACGATGGACCTGCACGCAGGCCAGATCCAGGGCTTCTTCGATATCCCGACCGATAACCTCTATGCCATGCCCGTTCTGGTGCGTGACCTAAAGGAAAAATACGCCGGCAAGAAAACCATGATCGTATCGCCTGACGTGGGCGGCGTGGTTCGGGCGCGCGCATACGCGAAGCGCCTTGATGCGCCGATCGCCATCATTGATAAACGCCGCGAACGCGCCGGTGTTTCCGAAGTGATGCACATCGTGGGTGACGTGAAAGATTATCACTGTGTGCTGGTAGACGATATCGTCGACAGCGCAGGCACGCTTTGTAACGCCGCCAAGGCGCTTGCTGAGCATGGCGCGTCCAGCGTTTCCGCATACGTTGCGCACGGCGTTCTTTCCGGCCCGGCCTATGAGCGGATCGAAAACAGCGTGATGGATGAGTTGGTGATCACAGACAGCATCCGCCCAACCAACGCCTGCAACGTCAACCCGAAAATCCGGGTTGTGACCGTGGCGCCGCTTCTGGCGGAAGCCATGAACCGCATCGCGCACGAAACCAGCGTTTCGAGCTTGTTCGAATAAACGGTTCAAGCATAGAAATTCCAAAAGCCCCTGCCCTAACCGGTGGGGGCTTATACATTGAGAGGCACGAAGATTTGTTATGATCTTCGTGCCTCTTTGATTTTGAACAGGGGGTGGCCACCCCCTGT
>NZ_JBHSCR010000006.1:0-72027 GCF_042651265.1 Kordiimonas lipolytica
TGATTTCATCCAGCCAAAGGTTCTTTGCTATGCGAAAAAGCCATCTATCCAGATCGGTTCCCTGTGTGAACTGATCGAACTTGGTGAGGGCTCTTTCGATCGTTGAATGCAGCAGGTCTTCACCGTCATGAAGTGTCCCTGTCAGTGAGACCGCATAACGCCTCAGCCTTGGCAGCAGAGCCACCAATTCTTCACGCCATTCGTTGGCAGGGTCATGTTTCATAACTGCGTTCATCACCTTGGTAACGGTAAGCAAGCGGAGTTTATTCCCACTTTTTTAATTTTTTTCAATTTATTATGGCACAGAAAGCGGTTTCCTGCGCGTGTGAGTGTTAATCGGGGTTTATCTACTCAGTAGGGAATAAAATTGTGTGCTTACGCGTTTTCTTAATAGAATGGCGTTAAACGTCACCTGATACAGCGCGTTTGCGCTGTAAATTCGGCCCCCAAACACCTGGAGAACGGGATAATGAATTATAGGCACCTGACATTGCTGTGCGGCTTTAGCGCGCTTGTTGTGTCACAGGTGGCTTTTGCCTTCCCCGATGTCTCCCAGATACCTGACGCGCGCCCTTCTGGGCGTACTTCCGCATATGTGGAAAGTGCCTTGTTCGCTTACTTCGGCCCTGAAGAGGATGAAGCGGAAGACCAGGCTGAAGATGAAGCCGAGGAAGAGGCCGAAGAGGAAGCTGAAGCACAAGCGGAAGCCGAGGCAGAAGCCCAGGCTGAAGCGGAAGCCGAGGCCGAGGCTGAGGCAGAAGCAGAAGAACAGGCCGAAAAAGAGGCAGAAGATCAGGCCGAAGAGGAAGCTGAGGCACAGGCAGAAGCTGAAGCAGAAGCCCAGGCAGAGGCGGAAGCTGAAGCACAGGCTGAAGAAGAGGCTGAAAAGCAGGCTGAAGAGGAAGCCGAAGATCAGGCCGAGGAGGAAGCTGAGGCACAAGCGGAAGCTGAGGCAGAAGCCCAGGCAGAAGCGGAAGCAGAGGCACAGGCCGAAGAAGAGGCTGAAAAGCAGGCTGAAGAGGAAGCCGAAGACCAGGCCGAGGAGGAAGCTGAGGCACAAGCGGAAGCTGAGGCAGAAGCGCAGGCCGAGGCGGAAGCAGAAGCACAGGCTGAGGAAGAGGCTGAAAAGCAAGCTGAAGAGGAAGCGGAAAAACAGGCTGAGGAAGAGGCTGAAGATCGGGCTGAAGAGGAAGCAGAAAAGCAAGCTGAGGAAGAGGCCGAAGACCGGGCCGAAGAGGAAGCAGAAAAGCAGGCTGAGGAAGAGGCCGAAGACCGGGCCGAAGAGGAAGCAGAAAAACAGGCTGAAGAAGAGGCTGAAGACCGGGCCGAGGAAGAAGCGGAAGAGCGGGCAGACGAGCTTCAGGATGCAGCCGAAGAGGCGGCCGAAGAGGCAGAAGATGCTGCAGAAGACGCCGCAGAGGATGCTGAAGATGCGGCTGAGGACGCACGGGAAGCAGCCGAGGAATTCTCAAGGTTTGACGATGAAGATGACAGGGAAGACTTCAAGGAAGACGACGACCTTGATGACGATTTTGACGACGATGATGCGGTCGAACGCCTGAACGGGGCGGAAGATCAGGACCATGATGCCCGATCTGACGCGCGGGACGATGATGACCGGGACGATGATGACAGGGACGACCGGGTCCAGAGGCTGGGTGGCACGGAATACAGAGCCGCAGACTCCATCGTGGCGGAACGCGACATGTTTGAGATTGAAGAAGAGCTTGGCGCGGTCTTTGTCGCAGATGAAGTACTTCTGCTTGCTGAGCGGGAAGCCGCAGAGGCGATAGACCTGTCGTCCTTTGAAGATCGCAATGTGGAATATCTGGCAGGCCTCGACATGGTGCTTGTGCGCGCAAGCAGGTCTGGTGCCCCGGAACTGCAGCGCGACATTGATGATTTGACGGCGGCGCTTGAAAGCGGCGTTGTTGACCGCAACCACCTTTATGTGTCTGAAACTTCTGTTAGCCCGGACGGCGCAGCATCTTCCCCTGCCAGTATGGCCAAAGCGCTGGGCTTTGACGCCTATGCCGTTCCAGGCCTGGTGATTGGGCTGATCGATACGGCGGTCGACACCAGCCATCCATTGTTCCCGGCAGATACGATCGTCGTCCGGGACTTCGTCAGCTACGATGCGCCGCGGCCGCAAGAGCACGGTACGGCAGTGGCCAGTATCCTGATTGGCCAAGGACAGCAAAACCCATTCGGACTTCTCCCGGGGGCGACCCTATATTCAGCAAGTGTTTTCCTCGAAACCGGCAAGGGGCACAAGGTTGCAACCGCAGAAAGCCTAGTGCGGGCGCTTGACTGGATGCTGCAGAATGAGGTTGCTGTGGTGAATATGAGCCTGTCCGGCCCACGGAACCAGCTTTTGGAAATTGCTGTCCGCCGGTCGATCGAACGGGGCATGACAATTGTTGCCGCCGTTGGTAACGCGGGCCCGGGGGCGGCGCCACTCTATCCCGCCGCTATTGAGCCGGTCGTGGCCGTCACGGCCGTTGACGGTGAAGGCCGCGTGTTCCTGCGCGCCAACAGGGGCCAGCACGTAGACCTGTCCGCACCGGGTGTGGCAGTCTTTACCGGCGATCCAGCAGGTAAGTACAAGTCCAACACAGGCACTTCGATCGCGTCGCCATTTGTGGCGGCCATGCTGGCCCGGCTGGCGTCGGAAGAATATCAGGGCGAAGTCAACACAGCATTTGAGGCTATCAAGGCCCAGGCCACAGACCTTGGCAAGCCGGGATTTGATGAAGTCTATGGCTATGGTCTTGCCAGAACACACTCAGAATAAGAACACATTCAGATTAGAGGGGTTACAGGGAACAATTATGTGGAACGCGCGTGAAGTCGCACAGTGGGCTGTGCTTGCAGGGGCTTGTTCGTTGGTGATTGCCGGTGCAGCGAAGGCGGACAGTGGCCTGGAACTCGACCTGGAGTTCGGCGCCGAATATAACGACAACGTCACCATTGATTCCATCGATAGCACCAGCCGTCAGGGCGACAGCCTGTTGCGCATCAGTGGCGCAATCGGCGCACAGGTGTTTGAGAAAGGCGATACAAGTTTCAGCGGTCGCTATAGCTTCTTTCAAAGCATCTATCAGGACCTTTCGAACTTCGATCTGCAGATCCACGGCCTGTCCGCCCGCCTGAAAAGCAAAGTGGGCAAGGTGAATGTGGGCGGCAGCTACCGGTATGACCATATCCGGCTGGACGGTGCAGCATTTCTGGATGTCCATTCGGTGGGGCCCGATATCGGGCTTTTGGTTGCCAAGAAAACCTATCTTACCGCCAGTTACCAGTTTCGGCAGCAGACCTTCGCAGACCCATTGCGGTCAGAACGGAACGCTGACCGGCACAGCGCCGATGCCAAGGTTTATTTCCTGCTGGGCGACGGCAAGAACATCACAACGGGCTACCGCATTAGTCGACAGACCGCCGAAATCGACAGCTTGTCCTACTGGGGGCATAGCTTTGATGCAGGCTACAAGCATCCGTTCAAGCTTGGCAGCAAGGAAGCCACCTTCAGGCTTCGCTATCAGTACCGCCAAAGGGACTATTCCGGTTTTGACGCGGCGATTGGCGATGAACGGCAGGACAAGCGCCATACTGCCAGGGTCAGTCTTGAAGTTCCCCTGACTGAAAGGCTGGAGCTCGGGGCTGAATATAAATATGTGTCTTCGATATCCAACCTGCCGGTCGCTGACTATACAGGCAATTCGGTGCGGGCGTCCCTGAGCTGGTCCTTCTAGGGCTTATGCCTTGCGCAAGCGAAGCGCTCTCCCTGTCTCTGTCTCTGTTATAATCTGGTGCAACGCCACCTGGCGGCTTTTGCCGGCGGCACGATTTTCTGGATCGCGAACCGCGACAGGAAAATCAGGCTGGTGATGAGGTGCTGCCGGTCAAATCCGGCTCTTTCTATGCCCTTGATTGAAGCGATATTGTCTGGATGGCAAGTAATGACAGCCCGGTCGTGCCCAAGCGCGGCCAGCGTCTTGCAACCATACTGCAAAACGGTTGGATAAAGCTTTCTGCCGCGTGCTTCGGCGGCTGTCCAGCAATGGGTGAATAGCGGTGTCTCAGGGGCTTCACTGAGCAAGGTCTTGTAGCGGCTTTCAAACTGGATACAAGAATAGTGCAAAACCGCCTCGCCCGTGCCCACCACCACAAACATCAGGTCATTCTGGCGCAGCCCATCCGCATAATGCCTGTTTTCTTCCGTCAGCACCTGGCCCACGAGCGCTTTGATGGCCGGGTCCTGGATGGTGTGGCGGTTGATCTCCACTAGAGTACCAATTTCTGGTGTGATGTCCTTGTCTGCGACCGTATCTGTCAGCAGGGTGTCGAACACCAGATCCTTGTCGATCCGCACAAGGCGGCTGAACAGGAACCGAAAGAACCCGAAAGGGCCCCGCGTTTTCCAGATGCCGGTCAGGCGTTCAAGGATATAGCCCATTGCCGTGACGCCTCCTTCAGCCGCTATGAGCTCCGGAGGAGCTTCTTGAGTGCCTTCTTGACGCCGAGCTTTTCCAGAACGAATACCAGGGCTGCTTCCAGCCGCAAATTCAATCGGTAGAGAGCGGCGGTAAGGGCGTTTTTGAAACTCCGCGGCAACAGCAGCAGATTGATCTCCTCTCGCTCAGTATTGCCGAATTGCGCCTTATGGTAGCCATAGCCGGTACCGAAGTCGAACAGGCTTGGGGTATTTTCCTGCGCGTAGAGGTCTTCGATCACATGCATCTGCAAAACCGATCCCACAGACCATTTTGACCAGTCGGGGTCGAACCCCACGTCCGTATAATAATAGCAGCCCTCATAAAGATAGCCCAACATGAAGGCCACAGCCTGCCCATCAACGAACAGGATATAGTTCCTGAGCCAGCCTTTCTGGGCTGCATAGTCGAAGGTTTCTTTCAGGTGCGCGCGGTCGCGCAGCCCAAGGCTCAGCAAGCGCCATTGATATGTCTTCTTCGATAGCGGAATGGCATGGTCCAGAAAATCGTCCACGCTCTCCGGCGCTTGGTAACAAGCCGGAACAACGGCCTTGAACTCACGGCTCAGCTTGCGCTGGTCGTATTTGAGGTTGCGGCGTGTCTTGCCGTTCATGCCGCCAAAATAGTCCTCCACCGTTTCCGGCATGCGGATGAATTGGTGCGCGAACGGCTTTCCAACGGGAATGGCCACATATTGGCGCTTGATGGCTTCATCATGCATGATCAGGTCGTAAAGGGCGCTCTCAAGCGGCAGCCCCTCGATGCTTAAGGCACCTTCTGCCGTCAGCTCAGGGCGCAACCTCGCCAACAGGTCGCGGGTGTGCTGGCGATTCTCATCTGCGGTCAAGTCGTCATCTGCAAAAACTGGCCCTTCCCAAAGCTCATGGCGGACCAGCTTTTTCCGAAACCAGACAAGCTCACCAATCTGAAAGGGCAGGGGGCGGTCTTTCGTGAAGACCAGCGCGTAGGCGTAGGCCTTCTCGCGATCACTGCCTGAATAGACGACAACCTCGGCCTGGGGGTGCGTTGCCTTGATCCAGTCAAGATCGTGGCGCAGGTGGAAGCCTTTGGCGCGGCTTTTCATGTGCTGGAATGCCGCCTCAGCGTCCCTGGCGGTCCCGGCGCTGCCAGCATCAATTTTGATCCAGTTCATTGGTCCCTACCTGAGTCCGCCTTCATCTGAGCGTAGCCTCACGGTAAAGGCTACAAAAATCAAGCCTCTAAAGCGATGTGATGCTGTGCGAGGGCGCGAAGTTCTAGCCACGTCGGCGTCAGTACCAGCGAAACAGGTCATTGAGCCTGTTCTCGGCAACCCGCGCCATCACGGATGGAAGCGGCGCGGTGATCTGCGCTGCAGGGCCCGCTGTTGTGGCCTCGGCCCAGATTGGGGCTTTGTCCGTGAAGGTGCTGACGGAAAGGGCTGGGTCTTCGGCAATCAACTGGCAAAGCTTGCGCAGGCGCTTCTGGTTGACCCGGTTTACAGACAGGTCGCTGAAGCTTCTGTCATGGCGCTTAATGAACTCAAAAGGATGGGTCAGCAGCACGATGTCTTTGAGGCCTGCTTTTACCGCGCGGCGGATCACGGCCTTGGTTTCCGATGTGCCGCAGCCTGTGATGGTCAGGTTCTTCCAGTGGGTACGGCCAGCAAGCTTCATGTCAGCGTATCCCAGTACTGGCACTTCGATAGCCTTGCCAATGGTGTGACACCCGTGATCCAGCCTGAGCACAGGGTCATCGCTTTCATGAATCGCTCTGCCGATGGAACTGGAGACAGGAATGCCGAACTCTGCCATTGTGTCATAAACCAGCCGTCCCATCTGAAGGTTCCCGGCCCGGAAGGCCACCGGGTGCGGCACGCCCCAGCGGCGGAATGCTTCACATCCCGTTTCAAACATTTGCCTCAGGCCGCCTTCATCCATTGCCGCGGCGGAATCGCAGACTGGCTGCCCCGGCACATGCCCGGATGCCTGCAGCCACATGGGGTGCAGGTGAAGCTGTATGTCGTGCCCGGCTGAGCGGATGTCGTCGACAACCGGTCGCATGGCGTCAAACCCCAGGTGTGCGGTATGCGCGGCCTCAAGGAAGAACGTGGCTTTCGCGCCTGTTTCATGGAACGTGTCCAGCATGAACCCAAGGCCATGGGATTGGCCACCGATCATGCAGGAAATGGACTGTTCAGTGACGGGGCTGCCTTTGCCGGAAAAAAGCCCCCCGGCGCTGAATTCGGTATCGATGGTGATGAGGATATCGCTCATGTATGCATCAGGTGCCAGAGACCGTGGGGGTATCGTCGTCCTGAAGCTTGAAGATGTCCTCAACAGGCACGCCGAAATATTTCGCGATCTTGAGCGCGATGATGGTCGACGGCACGAAGCGGCCCACCTCAATGGTGCTGATGGTTTTCCGGGTGACGCCGATCTTTTCGGCCAGTTCCGCCTGGCTCATACGGTATTCGGCCCGGTAAACACGGATGCGGTTGTCGAGACTGGTCACGGCGCATCCTCCCCATACTCATCATCTTCTTCCGTATCCCGGCTCAGAATAAAGAAACTGATGCTGAAGACGTAAAGCGAGACCATGAGCGCGATCTGGATGAAAAAGGCTGCGGGCTGGTCTGTGAAGATTTTCCCCGAAAGGACCTGAAGCGCAAGCAGGGTAACGAAGGTGACGCTGAAGGCCAGCGTCGAGGCACGCGTCAGCATATCCTTGACGAAGCTTTCGGGTTCCTGACAGCCCGGACGGTGTCGGAAGGCCCCGATGCGCATCAGCGACCAGACAGCAGGCGCCACAATCAGGATCACCAGAATGCCGAGCGGCTTCTGAATGAGGTCAAGCGTTTCGGCCAGGTCGCTAGCCACAAGATGTTCGGCGGTGCCGATACTGTAGGACACTGCAAGAAGGAAGGTACCCACAGCCGTACGCTGCATGAATTTTTCAATGGTTTGTGCGGCAGAGGGTGTGGCTGTCATGCGGTTGCTCCGGCAGTTTAGGTGCGAAATGAAACCTAAAGGTTACACCTAAGGGGCTTGCGGGTGGAAGTCAAGCCGCGGCACAATCGCGACAGAATGATCCCGTTCAGGTTAGACTGGGCTTGCAAATATGCCCGCGCATGCCACATTGACACCAATCGGGATTATAGCCTCTCAGGGAGAGATGAGTGATGAGTAAACAGGAACAATATGAGCTGGTTGCCGAGCAGCTGCGTGCGGTTCTCGAAGGCGAAACAAATGTGACCGCCAGAATGGCGACTGTCTCTTGCCTGCTGTCTGAGGCGTTTGGTGAAACATACTTCTGGACCGGTTTTTACGTTGTTGACCCTGAAAAGGACAACGAGTTGGTTGTCGGCCCCTATCAGGGCACGCTTGGCTGCTTGCGCATCCCATTCGGCAAGGGCGTATGCGGCGCGGCTGCAGCGACGGGTGAAACCCAGGTTGTTGAGGATGTCCACGCGTTTCCGGGGCACATCGCCTGCGACAGCCGCTCCAATTCTGAAATTGTGGTGCCGGTACGTGACAAGACAGGCAAGCTGATCGCTGTTTTGGATGTGGACTCCACGAAATATGGCTCGTTCGACGAAGTCGATAAGCAACACCTTGAAAGCCTGATGGCTGACCTTTTTGCCGCCTGATAAACCAGACAAGGGAGACAATGGCGTGAAATATCTTCACACGATGGTCCGGGTAACGGATCTGGACGAATCGATGGATTTCTATTGCAACAAGCTGGGGCTTGTGGAAGTGGGCCGCAAAGAAGTGCCGGCCGGTCGCTTTACACTTGTATTTTTGGCGGCGCCCGGGGATGAAGAAGCCCAGGTGGAACTGACGTACAATTGGGACCCTGAGGAGTATGGCTCAGGCAGGAATTTTGGCCATTTGGCCTATGCGGTTGATGATATTTATGATATCTGTCAAAGACTTATGGACAAGGGTGTAACCATTAACAGGCCGCCTCGGGATGGCAGGATGGCATTCGTGCGCAGCCCTGATAATATCTCCATTGAGCTTTTGCAGAAGGGTGATGCTCTCCCCGCGCGCGAGCCATGGAGCAGCATGCAAAATACTGGCGAATGGTAATAGGCGAGTGGTAATAAGGTTGAAAACTACCCCAAATTAAGGACAAATTTTCGGGGTGTTAACCAAGTCTTTATGGATTCACGCCTCAATAGTAGTCTTAGGGGATGCGTAAGGGGATAATCTTTGCAGCTTCACTGGTCTGACAGGATTTCGTTCAAGCTGGCACGGACAGCGGTGATCATCGCGTTCGCCGTTGGGCTGGTTTTGTCGGCGGGTCAGGTGTATCTGGATTACCTCGAAGAAGGCGGCATTCTTGATCAGAAAGTGAACAAGAGCCTTCAGGTGGCCGAAAAAGCGGCTACGCGTGCCGTGCTTATCCTCGATAGTGATTTGGCGCAGGAAGTTGTCTCCGGCCTCATGGAATATGAGTATGTGGCCGAGGCCGCAATCCTGGACGACCACGGGTCGATCCTTGCGGGTGACCAGGCCGACACCACCAATTTCGGCCCCGCCAGCGTGAACTATGCGCGCTTCTTCATCGATGACGTGAAAACCTACATCTTCCCGCTGGACCTGCCGGACACCATGGCCGAGCGTCCCGGTAGCCTGCGTGTGGTGATTGACCGCGCAGTGGGCCTGCAGCCCTTTTTCTCGCGGGCGGTGACCACATTCCTGTCTGGCTTTGTGCGGAACCTTCTTCTGGTGATGCTGCTTTATTTCGCGTTCCACCAGGGGCTGACAAAACCCCTCGCGCAGATCGTGGAGAAAATTTCCTCGATCAGCCCGGAACATCCCGGCGAGCAGCGGATCAGCGTGCACAAGCGCCACAAGAAGGACGAACTGGGCCTTTTGGCAGGCCAGATCAACCTGGCGTTCGACGCTGTGCAGGTACTGCTCGATAACCTGCGGTCCACCAACAAGGCTCTTTCGTCATCTGAGGAAGCGCTGAGGAAGCGGTCCTGGGAGCTGGAGCAGGAGGTCGAGCGCACCAAGAAAACCTCAATGGAACTGATCGTTACCAAGGAGCAGGCAGAGGCCGCGAACCGCGCCAAATCTGTTTTCCTGGCAAATGTCAGCCACGAGCTTCGGACACCGCTCAATGCCATTATCGGTTTCTCATCCATCATGGCTGACCAGATGTTCGGCCCCATCGGGCATGAGAAATATCGCGAATATCTGCAGGATATCCGTTCATCCTCGGAACATCTTTCCGACGTGCTCGGCGAAGTGCTCGATTTGGCGAAAATCGAGGCCGGCCAGTTCAAGATGGAAGAGGAAGAGGTGGATATGAACAAGCTCTTCCACGAAAGCCATGCGCTTGTAACCGGCCAGGCGCAGCAGAAGGGCCTGAAGATCAAAATGGAGGTGCCGGACGGCCTGCCGATGGTTTATGGCGACCGCCTGCGCATCAAACAATCTGTGCTGAACCTGCTGTCGAACGCCGTGAAATTTACGCCTGAAGGCCGCGGCCATGTTACGCTCAAATCTTGGATGGACGATGAAGGCCGGATGGCGATCAAGGTGTCTGACCATGGCATCGGCATCCCGGAAGAAGAGCAGCAGCTTGTCTTCTCGCCCTTTATGCGCTCAGCCTCCGCGCTCAGCCGCTCCCACGAGGGCACGGGCCTTGGCCTGTCGCTTGTGAAGGCCTTTATCGACATGCATGGCGGCGATATCGAGCTTGAGAGCGAGGTCGATGTCGGCACCCGCTTCACCATCTTTATCCCGGCATCGCGTGTGCTGGTGGCGGACGGTGAAAAAGAAGCAGAGCCTGCAGCAGACCAGACTGCCTGACCGGGGGATTTACGATGAAATCGATAATGTGTGCAGCGCTTGCGCTTGGGCTCAGCCTGCCTGTGACTGCGGGTGATGATCCTGTTGCTTTGGTAAGCGAATTGTTTGACGGTATGCGGGCAGGCGACGGCGATGCCATTCGCGCGATGGTCTTGCCGGGCGCGAAGCTGGACCGTTTGAAGAAAGACGGCACCATCCACCAGGGCACATTTGAGAAATGGGCCGCCTGGGTGGATACGCTGGAGCCTGGCCAGGCAGACGAGCAGGTCTTTGGCGTGAAGATTCTGCAGGCGTCGGATGATCTGGCCACCGTTTGGGCGCCTTTCCAGGTGTCATTTGATGGCGAGATGGTCGGGTGCGGTGTGAACCAGTTCACCATGGCCCGGTCTGAAGGGGGCTGGAAAATCCTC
Organism: Kordiimonas lipolytica; assembly: GCF_042651265.1. GTDB lineage: Bacteria > Pseudomonadota > Alphaproteobacteria > Sphingomonadales > Kordiimonadaceae > Kordiimonas > Kordiimonas lipolytica. The sequence continues at coordinate 10,711 of NZ_JBHSCR010000006.1, forward strand.
TATGGGATCGATCAGCCAACCGGTGAAGACTGTACTAAATTTCGTCGTCAAATCGAGGGTCAGTAACCCAATATTCGGTAAATACCAGCGAATGGTCCAGGACGCCGTCATTTTTGACCGGCACAATCAGGCTTTCTGCATTCTTATGCTCTTTCTCAAACACCTGTGACTGGGTCGCGAACATCTTCCCGTGGTCGATCAGATGCTGTCCGGCGGTCCGCCAGCGTTCGAACAGCGGGGCGGGCAAGTGGTTTCGCCCGGTCTTGCCGGATATCTCAATGGTGGTTTCCGCAATCTCGCCGGCCAGGACCTTGGCGACAAAGTCGGTGACTTGCCCATCTGCGATGAAGAACTCAAAGAAGGATGCGTGGCGAATGAAGGGGGCGAGCTTTGGCGCGGTCACATGGGCGCGGTCCAGCATGCCATCGGTGTCCAACCGTTCCTGTGCCCATGCCCGGGCTTTTATCAGCACAGGGCGCGTTAGCTCCTGAGCGCTGATATAGCGGACTTCAACATTATCTGACACAGAGTTAGGCACCGACTTCCCCATCCTCCTCAAAACTCAAGCTTGCAGTCTATGCAGGGTCAGGCGCCAAAGCAAGAACGGCGGCTGCCAATTCGGAGCCGCCGTTCAAGATTGTTGCTGGCAGGATTGTTGCTGGCCAGCTTATCAGGCAGCGTCGAGCGCCTGTGCCAGGTCTGCAATCAGGTCGTCAGCGTTTTCCACACCCACGGAAATCCGGAGCATGCTTTCGGTGATGCCAAGGCGGACCTTCACATCGTCCGGCACGTCAGCGTGGGTCATGGCGAACGGGTGTTCCATCAGGCTTTCGGTGCCGCCAAGGCTGACCGCCAGCTTGATGATCTGCAGCGCGTCCAGCACGCGGAAGGCCGCGGCTTCGTCGCCGTCAATATCGAACGCGAAGGTAGAGCCGGCTGCGCCGCCGCACTGGTCGCGGAAAATGTGGTAGCTGGGGTGGTCTTCGCCCAGGAACCCCAGATAATGCACCTTCTTCACCTTCGGGTGGTCGCGCAGATATTCGGCAATCTGCTTGGCGTTCTCTGCCGCTGCAGTCATGCGCAGCTTCAGCGTTTCAAGCGAGCGCATCAACAGCCAGCCGGTGTGTGGGTCACACATGGTGCCCAGGATGGTGCGGAAACCCATCACCGGCCCCATCACATCCATGTTGCCGATTGCTGCACCGGCGACAACGTCGGAATGGCCGCCAACATATTTGGTCAGGCTGTAGATAACGATATCCGCGCCGTGCTCAAGCGGGCTTTGCCACACAGGGCCCAGGAATGTGTTGTCGGTCATGATCACCGGGCGGTGGCCGGTCTCTTCACCCAGCTTGTCTGCCTGGTCGCGGCAGGCGTGCAGGTCAATCAGGCCATTCGTCGGGTTGGCGGGCGTTTCAGTGTAGATCACCGCCACGCGGCCCAGCTTTTTCGCTTCTTCAAGGGCAGGTGCCAGCGTTGGCTTGTCGCCGCCGGCTTCAAACTCGACAGCCTTGATGCCGAATTCCGGCAGGATGTTGCGGATCAGGAATTCGGTGCCGCCATAGATGGGCGCGGAATAAACGATCACGTCGCCCGGGCGCAGGTAGGCCCACAGGCAGGTGGAAATCGCCGCCATGCCGCTTGAGAATGTCAGGCCTTTTTCGGCATCTTCCCAAAGCGCGAGCCGGTCTTCCAGAACCTCAAGGTCAGGGTTGTTGATGCGGGAATAAATCAGGCCCGGCTCTTCGCCCTCGGCCGCCTGGCGCTTACCGTAAGCCAGCTCGAAGAATTCTTTGCCATGCTTTGCGCTCTCGAACACGAAAGTGGACGTCATGAACACTGGCGGTTTCAGCGAGCCTTCGGACAGGGCTGGGTCATAGCCATAACCCATCATCTGGGTTTCCGGGCTCAGCTTGTGATTGCCGATCATTTTTTTACGGTAGTTTTTCCGGCTAGCGGTCATTGGGGCGTCCTTCATCAACTTATTCTTTTGCGTCTGACGACAATTTCTTTGGCGTCTTTGTCTGCGAAATTTGACGAATGTGCAACCAGATTTTGGAATGGCGGCCATTAATTAGCCAAGGCTGGCTGCGGCTTTGGCGCCTCTGGCGCCTTTTGGCTGTGCACTGAGTAACACGGTCGGGCAGGGCGTCGATTGTTGCTGTGCTCAGGAATATCAGGCGGTTCGGTGCTGTCCCCTTGCAGCGTCCCGTGACTACCGCCTTATGCGGCACGGGCGAAACCAAGCCAAAGATATTTTTTGTGCAGCGTTGGTTGCCGTTCGCCGTCGGCCCGATAGGGGCACATCTCCCCTAGGCAGGTCAGACCTGCTGTAGTAAAGCTACGCCTTTACAAAGTAGCGACTTTGGGGGCAATCGTTTGATCCGGGAAGTTCGGCAATATTTAGATGGTCTTACAGGCGGTGAAGGCGCAGTGAACGTGCTTCATGCTGTGCACCGCGCCGAGCTCCTCTCAGACGCAGACTATGTCTGGCCATGGCTGCGCTGGCCGCAAGTGATCGCGGACGGCGCGGGGACGGCGGGTGTGGTTGACGCGCTGTGCGAAGCGGCTGACACGACAGGCCTTTCCCCACTTGAAGCAGATATCGTCCGTCAGGGCCTCGCGCTCAGGCAGGCGTCCCCCGACCTAAAGGCGACCGAAGCGCTGTTCGCCACGCCGAAGGTGGTGCTGTCCCGGATTGATGGCATGAATCCGGTCGTGCTTCTGGAACTGGCCCTTCTGGCGTATCTGGAGAAGCGCTGGCGCATTCTTGAAGTCGCGGCTGTTAAACTGTTGACCGTGAAGCCGTGGCGCAAGGACGCAGCCCTTTCAGAGCGTGTCGAAGACTTGCTGTTCGAGCTTCTGGTTTTTGCCATCTATCGGCCTGCGATGCCGTCCTTTGTGAAGGACCCAACTGCGCTGGTGACGCGGCTTGAGAACCTTGCATCAGCCAGCCATGTGGCGGATGTGCTGGCCCGCGACAGCATCGCTGCAACCACCTTCTGCGCCAACAGGCTGGCGCTTGAAGGCAAATTTGACGAGGCTCTCGTGCTCTATGCTAGGGCGAACGCGAGAGACGGATTCCGGACACCCGTGTTCCAGCAGGCACAGGTGCTGTTGCCTGTTGGTGAACTGGAGGCCAAGGCTGCCCTAGAAATTGATGGCTGGATCGATGACCATGTGACGTCTGATATTGTTTTTCGCCACGCGCCGGAAGGCGAGCATGCCGTGATGGTTGCCTGCGAACAGCGCTATTTTGACTGGTACGGTGAACTGTATGCTGCGGTGATGGCGGAAACCAACCCGGGCGCACTGATTCATTTCCATTTCATCAACGTGGCCGATACCAGGGCGCAAATGGAAGCGCGGCTTGCTGCTTGGGAATCAGCTTACAATATTCGCCTGAATTACACCCTTGAAACCAACCGCATCGCGCGCGAGCACCCGGCCCAAATTGAAGGCATCTGCGTATGTACGCGCTATCTGCATCTGCCCACCTATCTTGAGAGGTACGAAGGCGTGACCATAACCGATATTGACGGCTGGCTTGACGCGCCGGTCGCCCAAGTCGCCGATTTTGGCTACAAAGACCTTCTGATTAGCAGCTGGATATGGCGCAAGAACAGCGGCTATTGGCGGCTGCCATGGGGCAACCTGGCAGGCGGGTTTATTTCCTTCGCAGGCACGGAAAAAGGCCAGCGTTATGCGTGCCTTGTGTCACGCTATATTCAGGAAATCTATCACCGAAACGCCCTTGTTGGCAGGCCGCTCTTTTATGCGGACCAAGCAGGCTTGTTCCTATGCCTGCTTCATGCCATCAAGGACTTCGAGCTTGATTTCGGTTTCCTTCTGGGCGGATTTGAGCAGAGCACTGAACAGCGTTACGGCTCCCGGCATGAAGGTAAACAACTGGCAATGAAAGCCAAGATAGAAGAATTGCGCCAGAATAAGGCGACCAGCGAAGGCCAGAATAAGGCGACCAGCGAAGGATAGAGTGTGACACAGTACCGAAACGTAATTTTGCTGGCGCTCGCGCAGGCCTGTTTCCTTGCCACCAGCATGACAATGGTAACCTTTGCGGGGCTTGCGGGCATTGCCGCCGCGCCTGACCCGAAGTATGCGACACTTCCCGTCACGCTCTCAATCGTATCAACCGCGCTTACAACAGCGCCCATGTCCATCATCATGCAGCGCACCTCGCGCCGGTTCGGCTTCCGCCTGGGCGCGGCCATCGGCGTTCTGTCCGCGCTGATGATGACCTATGCGGTCTATAGTGGCAGCTTTATTCTTCTGTGTGTGGGCGCGCTGATGGTTGGGCCGTTTCAGTCCAGCGCGCAATATTACCGCTTCGCGGCGGCTGAAAGCGTGCCGGCAGACAAATCCTCGAGGGCAATTTCCTTCGTGCTGATCGGCGGGCTTGTGGCGTCCTTCTTTGTGCCGACGCTGTGGCGCTTCTTCGGCGACCTGTTTGAGGGCGTAGACTATATGGGCGCGTTCGTTTTTGCGGCTGTTGTGGTGGCTTGCGTGTTCATCCCTGTGGCCTTCCTGCGGCCGCTTGAGGAAGCTTTTGATGTCGGGAGTGACAATGCCAAAGAGGAAGACGCACGTCCGATGGGGGCGATCGTGCGCCAGCCCGGCTTTATTGTGGCTGTGGTCAACGCCGCCCTTGGCTATGCCATGATGAGCTTTGTCATGACCGCTACGCCGCTGGCGATGGAGATCTGCCGGATCGGTGAGGCAAGCCCTGAGGTAATCCAGCAGCACGTGATCGCCATGTTCCTGCCCAGCCTGTTCACAGGCTTCCTGATCCAGCGCTTCGGGCTGTTTTCCATCCTGCTGGTGGGGCATATGGCCTTTGCCGTGGCCTTCATGACGGCGCTTTCGGGCATTGAAGTGATGCATTTCTCTGTCGCGCTTATTGCGCTTGGGCTTGGCTGGAACTTCTGTTTTGTGGGCGGCACCACGCTTCTGACCCGTGTGCACACACAGGCAGAGAAGGGCAGGGTGCAGGGCCTGAATGAATTTCTGGTTTTCTCCACCACCGGGGTTGCGTCCTTCGCCGCGGGCCTTATCTTGAACCTCTACGGCTGGCAGACCGTGAACCAGGCCGCCTTTGTCATGCTTGTGATCGCCTCCGCCATTACGCTCGTATGGGGAATGGCGGGACAGTTGCGGGCAAGGCGAGGCAGGCTATGAACCTAGACTTGGATGCGCAGGAGTTGGAGCTTCTCCGTAGGTTAAAAACGGATGTGTCGCAAATATCGGTATATAAAACCGAACCCTATCCGTCGGCAGTCTCATTTGAACTTTCAAATGGCGGCGTTGTCACCTTGACGGCAAGGAGCGAAGATGTTGCGCCACGATTTGAGGTTTTCCCTCTTCAGGTGACGGACCGCCGAATAGCAGGGGATGCTGACCTCGTAATTCCCTGTGGGAAAGTTGCTAGGGTAGAAGTCCTGAAGAAGGCGGAGTGGGACGAGCCCGCATCGTCGGCAGTGATAGAAGATCTGCTGGGGCAAGCAGATGGGGCCACACTTCAATGTGAAGGAGGGGCTTCCGACACGCCTGAAAATGCGATTAATAGAGTCAGGCTGGATGCAGGAATAAGGTGCCGCCTTGCTGATGGAAAGGAATTTGCGGTCGCAACTTCCATGTTCCCATTTTCGCTGTATGTAGCTGACTGTGGATTTTCGGAGCCGTTAGATTTAGGCATATATGACTTTGTCAAATTGGACTGATAGGGAGCATTAAATGATCATCGTTCTTTCACCGGCCAAGAAGCTTGATTTCGAAAGCGAAAACTTTGCGAGCGACGCCGGTCAGCCAAAACTGATGACCGAGGCGGAGGAGCTGGCAGGCTACGCCAAGAAACTGAAGGCGCATGACCTTAAGGCGATGATGGGCATTTCCGACAATCTGGCAGAGCTCAATGTGGCGCGCTTCAAGGCTTTTGAGGCGCCCTTTACAACAGCCAACGCCCGCCCAGCACTCGATGCCTTCCAGGGCGACGTTTATGTGGGGCTGGACGCCGCGAGCCTGTCTGATCAGGACCGCGCGTTCGCCAATGACCATGTGCGCATCCTCTCTGGCCTCTATGGCGTGCTGAAGCCCCTGGACCTGATGCAGGCCTACAGGCTTGAAATGGGCACCAAATTCAAGACCGAGAGAGGCCCGAACCTATATAGCTTCTGGGACACCAAGATCGCGGAAGCCCTGAACGAGGACCTTGAAGGCGATGGTGTGCTGATCAATCTGGCATCAAACGAATATTTCAAGGCGGTCAAGCCGAAGGCGCTGAAGGCGCGGGTGATTACGCCGGTGTTCAAGGAAATCAAGGATGGCCGCGCGCGTGTCGTTTCCTTCATGGCCAAGAAGGCGCGGGGCCTGATGACCCGCTATGTGATCGACAACCGCCTGACGGATCCTGAAGCCCTGAAGAAGTTCGACGTGGGCGGGTACAAGTTCGATGCGGCGGCATCAAGTGATGATCAGTGGGTCTTCTCCCGCCCTCAACCGTGACGAAAGCGGCCCTCAAAACAACATTTGATGTATCTTGTCATCCCCTGTTATAACGTCTCCTGAGACTTGGTGATGGGGGTAGCATGAACAGGGTTGTTTATCTCAGCTTGACGCTTTTTTTGGTCGCTGTGCCGTTAGGTTTGGCCTGGTCCAGCATGCTGAAGCCTGCGCCTGCGCCTTTGGAGACGCGCGAAAGTTACCGCGACAAGATCGCCATTGAGGGGCTTTTCGCTGTTCGCGGGACAGAAGGCAAGCAATCAGGCATTCCTGTCGTTTGGTTCCGCCTCAGGAACAATGGGCAGCGAACCGTTGATGAGGTGCGCGTGCATGTGAACTTCCTCAATAAGTATGGCGATATCGTCCATGAGGTGGACTTTCATCCGGTGCACACAGGCGCTTATGGTTTCGAGAAAGTCGAGCCGCTTGGCCCCGGCGATGTCTGGCAAATGTCGAATATTCGCTATTATATGCCCCAGGGTGTGCCGCACACCTGGAAGCCTGGTGCCGTGACAGCCCACGTGGAAAGCGTGCGTTTCAAAGAATAGCTCAGTTCGTCGCGCCAGACAGGCAGATAAACAATAGTTGTTTAGACAGCGCGGGCAGGAGCGTTATACTCCGCCACGATAAAAGATTCTGTGAGGGGATTTCCGATGGACTTCAAATTGAATGGCCAGACCGTTTCCTATGACGGCGACGGCGAGATGCCGCTTCTGTGGTATCTGCGTGACCTGGCAGGCATGACCGGCACAAAATTTGGCTGTGGGGCTGGGCTTTGCGGCTCCTGCACTGTGCATGTGGACGGCATGGCAACCCGCTCCTGCCAGACCTGGATGGCTGACGTGGAAGGCACAGAGGTGACAACCATTGAAGGCCTTGGGGACGGTGACACATTGCACGCCCTCCAGATCGCTTGGGCGGAAAATGACGTGCCTCAGTGCGGCTATTGCCAGTCTGGCCAGATCATGCAGGCGGCATCCCTTTTGAAGGACAACCCGAACCCCTCTGACGCGGATATCGATGAAGCCATGTATGGCAATATCTGTCGCTGCGGCACGTACCAGCGGATCAAGAAAGCGATCCGCGATGTGGCCTCGGGCAAAGTGAAGGGAGGCAAGCTATGAATTTCATGGTTGAAAATATCTCCCGTCGTGGCGCGCTGAAGACCCTTGGTGTGGCGACCGGCCTTGTGGTTGCGGCGCCGATTATTGCCAAAGGCGTTCGCGCCGAAGCCATGGGCACGGCCGGACAGCTTGAAAATTCCGCCTATCTGACGATTGCCCTGGACGGCACGGTTCACATCTTCATCCACCGGGTGGAAATGGGACAGGGCAGCCGCACCGGCCTGCCGCAGATCATCGCCGATGAGCTGGAGGCAGATTGGTCGCGCATTGTGTTTGAACCCGCCTATGGCGACAAGAAGTTTGGCGACCAGAACACGGATGGGTCTACCTCCATCCGGAAATTCTATGAGGCCTTCCGCGCCGCAGGCGCCGGCGCGCGCCAGATGCTGGAACAGGCGGCAGCCGCCCATTGGGGCGTTTCGCCTGCTGATGTGGAGGCAAAGAACCACCGTATCCACAATAAGGTGACGGGCGCGTCTGAAGACTTCAGCGCATTTGTTGATGCAGCATCCAAGCTTGAGGCACCGTCCGCTGACGCGCTCAAGCTCAAGTCCAACCCGGACTGGAACCTGATCGGCAAGCCCGTGCGCAACATCTATATGAAAGATTTTGTCACGGGCAGCAGCGTGTTTGGCCAGGACGTGCGGCGCGAGGGCATGCTCTATGCCGTGGCAGCCCGCCCACCTGTGGTTGGCGGCAAAGTTACAGCCTACAACAAAGAGGCCGCCATGGCGGTCAGCGGTGTTGTGGACGTTGTGGAACTGCCAGCGCTCACGCTGCCAGCGTCTTTCAAACCGCTTGGTGGGGTGGCGGTTCTCGCAACCAACACCTGGGCTGCAATGAAAGGCCGTGAGGCGCTTGAAGCCCAGTTTGAAGGCGGTGAGAATGCGTCCTATGACACCACCGAATATGAAAAAACGCTGTGGGAATCGATTGACGGTGACGGCATCACGCACGTGGACCGGGGCAATGCGCCAGCCGCGATTGAGGCGGCAGACAAGGTCTTATCCGCAGACTATTTCGTCGCGCACCAGCACCATATGACCATGGAGCCACCGGCGGCGACCGCCGAATGGCAGGGCGACGACCTGAAGATGTGGGTGTGCTGTCAGGACCCGCAGTCTGTTCAGCAAACTGTGGCCGCGTTTGTCGGTAAAAAGCCCGAGGAAATCTATGTCGAGGCAACACTGCTGGGCGGTGCGTTCGGGCGCAAGTCAAAACCGGACTTCGCAGCCGAAGCAGCCATCCTGGCCAAGCATGCCATGAAGCCTGTGAAGATGGTGTGGACCCGTGAAGACGACGTGCATCACGGTTACTATCACACTATTTCTGCCCAGCGCGTGACCGCAGGCATGGACGGTTCGGGCACTGTAACCGCCTGGAACCACAAAGCGGCCTATCCATCCATTGGCGGGACTTTCAACCCGGCGGCGGACGGTCCGGGCAGCTTTGAACTGGGCCTTGGCCTTCTGGATCTGCCGTTCGACGTTGAAAACCTGCGCGTGGATGCCGGTAGCGCGAAAGCCCATGCCCGTATCGGTTGGCTCAGGTCTGTGACCAACATCCAGCAGGCATTTGCCATTGGCTCTTTCGTGGACGAACTGGCCAATGAGGCAGGCAAGAACACGGTTGATATGTGGATGGAAATGATCGGCAGTGACCGCAAGCTGAACCCGACCCAGGACATGCCGAACCTTCTGAAGGGCGAACAGCGCTCCAGCTACTCAAACTATGGTGAATCGCTTGAACGCCATCCTGTTGATACGGCGCGCCTCAAGGCAGTGCTCAAGAAAGCTGCTGATATGTCCGGCTATGGCAAGAAAATGCCAAAAGGCCGCGGCATGGGCATCAGCGTGCATCGCAGCTTTGTCTCCTATGTCGCCTGCGCGCTGGAGGTGGAAGTTTCTGACGCGGGCGAGCTGAAGGTGCATAACGCCTGGATGGCAATCGATTGCGGCGTTGCCGTGAACCCGGACCGGGTGAAAGCCCAGATGGAAGGGGCTGTTGTGTTTGCGCTTTCCCATGCGCTGCACGGTGAAATCACGTTCGAGAATGGCGCGGTGGTGCAATCGAACTTTGATGGCTATCCGGTCTGCCGGATCGACGAAGCGCCACACGTGGAAACCGCCATCATCCAGTCTCATGCCGCACCGGGCGGTGTGGGCGAACCCGGTGTGCCGCCGGTGGCTGCAGCCCTTGCAAACGCCATTTTCCAGGCAAGCGGCAAGCGCATCCGCCGCCTGCCGATCAAGTATCAGCTGATGGATTGAGCCACAGTGAACAGAACAGTGAACAGATAAGGAAAAAGGCGCCGTTCGGCGCCTTTTTTGATGGTGACCTACATCCAGGCTTTTCTGGATGCTTCCACTTCATACAGGATACAGTCGCGCCAGGCGTCCGCATCCGAAAGCGACATGAAGGGCACATAAAGCATTTGTCCGGCCAATTTGATTTTCAGCGTTGCAAGCTTTCTGCGTCGTTGGCTGGGGCTTTGGGTCAGTGTGACGGTCTGTACCTTGTGGAATGGGAAAACAGTGGTGCGCGTTCCAACGATACCATAGCGGACGATCCCAATTTCGCCGTTGGTCCAATAGCCATACCGTTGGTAGCGCAGCATCACCACAGGTGTCATCACAAGCGGAAGCGCAAGGACCAGAAGCCCTGCAGCCCCATTATAGGCAACTAGCGGCGCAGCTGCGATGAGGGCAGGTAGGAGGAACCAATAGGACATGACTTTCCAGATGAAAAATCTGTCAACAGGGTTGAGCTTCAGGTTTCGCCAGTCGATATCGCCAAATAGGCGGTCGGACAATGGCTGGTAAAAGGATGGCAGGACACTGGGGATGATGAAACTGGATTTCTTGTTTTGGGGGGCGTTGCCACCTATGCCGAAACCCACCTGTTTCAAAACCAGATGCCATCGCCCCAGCAACAGCGCGGGCCACGGTTGGTTGATCTGCAGGCTTTGCGCCTTGGTTTCCGGCACGCTGGTCTCAAGCCGTTCAAACAGGCCGGTCGTGCGGTGATAGCGTCCGTCTGCATACGCCAGCCGGAACTTGTAAAAGACGACAATCGCGCCCAGCACGGAAAAAAGGGTCAACAGCGCCACAATGGCCAGCAGCCCGGCTGCGAACAGGAGGCCTAGCACAGCCTTGTCATCACCCGTTATGGGAATGACCGAATTTTCGATAAAGGCCTCGGCATCCTTTTCCCAGGCGTCGAACTGCTGGAAAATGGCACCAATGGCCACACCGGCCACCACCCAGATATTGTTGTTGGACAGGCCGTACCGCGCCAGCTCGGACATCGGCTGCTCCAGGAGAAGCTCCTCTTCGGCGGCGGGTGCGACCGAGTCTCCGTCTGTTGCTGTATCCTGTTCTGGCGTCGCGTGTGCCTGGGTGTTGTCCCGCCGCTCCAGAACCGCTCGGCGGATGTCCTGTGCGAGTGGGGTGGGAATGCCCGCCAAGCTGACTTCCTCGTCACGTGACCCAGCGCTTTCAAGCGCGAGCGCCACAAGGCCGAACGGGCGGAAATAGAAAGGTTCCTTGACCACCACATTCTGGATTCGGTCGAACGACAGGGTCAGCCGCTTTTTGTTGAACACACCGCGGTTGATCAGGAAGGTCTGGCCGTCGAGCCGGAACTGGAAATTGAGGTAACTCAGGATGCCGCTGAGGAGCAGGATCACAGATGCCCCTGCCGCGATGGCGCCCAGGATCAACCACCTGTTGTCGCCGGTGAAGATGGCAACACCACCCAGGTAGGCCACATTCTGGATGCCGTTTTTGGCAAAGCCGACAACAAATTTGACGATGAAATGGATGATGGCTGCGGGTGCAAGCCTGTTCCAGGCCTGGCTTTTCAGGCTTTCAAGTGTGGCGGCAGACGGATCAGGCGCGGTCATCGGCTTCCCCCGCCAGCTTGAGCACGAAGGACTTGAGCTTTGTGGCATCGTCTTCACTCAGCGCCGGAATTTTCATGTCGGCAGATCCGCCGCCCGCAGTGAAAAACTTCAGCGTCGACAGGCCAAAGAATCGCTCAATGGGGTTGCGCTCAACCTCCACATGCTGGATGCGGTTGAAGGGCAACGCGACGCGCTTCTGCCAGATCACGCCGGACATGTAATGGATGTCCTGCTCGCGGACGGCATATCCCGCGTGCCGCGCTTCAAGCGAACAGATAATAAAGATGAACGGCAGTACAGCAAGCGGCAAGGCAAAGCCCCAAGGGGCGGCAAGGAAGCTGCTTTCAATCTTGCCGATGGCCAGAAGCACGGTGAAGGCGATGCTGGGAATGGCCCAGATCATAAGGCTTTCGGTAACAAGTTTCAGCGCGTACCGGGCATGCAGGGGTTCAAAATTGATGTCGCTGGCCGTCGGGATTTCGTGCGCCGGCACTTGTGTGTTTGAAAAGCTATGCTCTGCCACTGATATGTCCCCCATCCGTCCGCAACCCTCAATAGCTCCCCAGCCAAAGGTCACGGATTTTATTCCTGTTAACGCATCCATGCTTGAATGCCTCTCCTATAGCTGGGTATAAGGCACGGAATGCGCAAGAGGCGCAAGACATGCGGTAAAGAGGCACCATGGCACCACCGATATTAAGCTTGAAGGATATTGACCTGCATTGGGGCGCAGACCCGGTGCTGGACAAGCTTGAGATGCATATTGGCGCGAATGAGCGCCTGTGCCTCGTGGGCCGGAACGGTACAGGTAAATCCACGCTTCTGAAGCTGGTGGCTGGCATCATCGAGGCCGACGGCGGCGAACGCTGGGTCCAGCCGGGGGTGCGCATCGCCTATCTGCCGCAGGAGCCAGACGCCAGCCAGTATGCCACGCTGAAGGATTATATCGTTGCGGGCCTGCCGGAGGACGAGCAGGACCAGACGTACCGCGCCGACGTGCTGATTGAGGACTTGAGCGTGGCGGGTGACGCAGACCCCAAGACGGCATCTGGCGGGGAACTGAGGCGCGCGGCGCTCGCCCGCACGCTGATTGGTGAGCCAGACCTGCTGCTTCTGGACGAGCCCACCAACCATATGGATATCGCCACCATCGAATGGCTGGAGGATTATCTGAAGGCCTGGCGCGGCGCGATGGTGCTGATCAGCCACGACCGGACCTTCCTGAATAACCTTGCAAGCGCCTGCCTGTGGCTTGATCGCGGCAAGATCAGGCGGCTGGATGAAGGCTTCGACAAGTTCGAAGCCTGGCAGGAAAAGGTTTACGGCGAAGAAGCCGAAGCGCTGAAGAAGCTTGATAAATTCATCAAGGAAGAGACCCGCTGGTCGGTGGAGGGTATCAGCGCCCGCCGGACCCGAAACCAGGGCCGCATGCGCCGTCTGCAGGGCCTGAGGCAGGAGCGCCGCGGTGTCATCAAGGCCACGGGGCAGGTGAATATCTCTATTGCGGGAGCGGATAAATCCGGCACACGGGTGATCGAGGCCAAGGGTATCTCGAAGGCGTTTGACGGCCGCACGCTGTTTGAGGATTTCTCCATCCGCATCAACCGCGGTGACAGGGTTGGCATCATCGGCCCGAACGGCGCGGGTAAATCCACGCTCCTAAAGGTGCTCATCGGCGAGATGGAGCCCGACAGCGGCGAGATCAAGCGCGGCACCAACCTTGAAACACTGGTGATCGACCAGAAGCGCGCCGACCTCAAGGACGATATGACCATCATGGATGTGCTCACGGGCGGTCGCGGCGAATGGGTGCATATCGGCGACGAGACCAAACACATCATGTCCTACCTGAAGGACTTCCTGTTCGACCCCTCGGTTGCCAATACCCCTGTGTCGGCGCTTTCGGGCGGAGAGCGGAACCGGCTTCTGATCGCCAAGAACTTCGCCCGCCCGTCGAACCTGATGATCCTTGATGAGCCGACAAACGACCTGGATATGGACACGCTCGACCTCTTGCAGGAAGTGCTGGCCGATTATAAAGGCACGATCCTTCTGGTGAGCCACGACCGGGACTTTCTGGACCGCGTGGTGACAAGTTCGATCGTCATGGAAGGCGACGGCACAGCCACCGAATATGCCGGGGGTTACACAGATTATCTGGCTCAGAAGAAGCTGTCAGCGCCGCAGAAGGCCGAGCCGAAGCCTGAGAAGACCAAGCCAGAGAAGGCAACAGTGGTGTCCATCACGGACGCGCCCCAGAATGCCGCGCGTAAGAAAGCCACCAAGCTTTCCTACAAGGACCAGCGGGAGCTCGATCACCTGCCGGCGGAAGTGGAAGCCCTGAGCCAACAGCTGCAGCAGATGGAAGCCGAGCTTTCTGACCCCGGGCTTTACGCCAAGGACCCGGCCCGGTTTAATGCGCTCAGCAAAGAGCTTGAGGCCAAGCGGGACGCGCTTGACGAAAAGGAAATGCGCTGGCTGGAGCTGGAAGAACTTAAAGAAAGCCTAGAGGGATGAGGGACGCGCTGGCCGAACTGGGATGGTTTGGCCTGATGCAGGCGCGGGCCTGCCTGTTTGGCGCGCTGCTGATTGTCCTGATCCTGCTGACGCGCTGGCTGTGGCCTGAGAATGCCCCGCTTGCGCGCTATGACTTCCTGTTCCTGGCAGCGCTCTTGATCCAGGTCATCATGCTCAGGTTCCGGCTGGAGACCTGGGAAGAGGCCAAGGTGATCCTGGTGTTTCATATCGTCGGCACAGCGATGGAGCTCTATAAAACCTCGACCGGGTCCTGGATGTATCCGGAAGAGAACCTGATCCGCATCGCCGGTGTGCCGCTGTTCTCTGGCTTTATGTATGCCTCAGTCGGCAGCTATTTTGCACGTGTCTGGCGGCTGTTTGATTTTCGCTTCACCGGATACCCGCCAACTTGGGTCACTGTGGTCCTGTCGGCGGTGATTTATATCAATTTCTTCACCCACCAGCATTTCTTCGATCTCAGATATATGCTGTTTGTTGCTGTGATGCTGATCTTTGGCCGCACCTGGGTGTATTTCACGTCCGCCAGTGGCGTTCGCCGCCGTTTGCCGCTGATGTTTGCGCTTGTGTGCATTGCGACTGTAATCTGGGGTGCCGAGAACTTCAGCACCTTCGGGCGTGTCTGGGTCTATCCGCATCAGGTGAACGAGTGGGACTTTGTGCATGCGTCAAAGCTGGGGTCCTGGTTCCTGCTGATGATCATCTCCGGCGTGCTTGTCAGCCTGGTGCAGCGCCCCAAGGCGGAAGTGCGCCTAGAGGTCCGCGAGCGCGACACCTAAATCCTTTTCCATCAGGCGGATATTGCGTTCGTTGGCCTTGAAACCAATGTCGAACAGGTCGCCGACAATTGGAATCGTGCCGATGACCCAGTCAATCACCAGGTTGCCCAGCATGCGTGCGATGAAGCGCCGGCTGACCCCAATCCGGAAAGCCTCGAAAATGATGTAAGCCGCCATCCCGGCGGTGACAGTATCGCCCACCACAGGCACCAGGCCAAAAAGGCTGTCCAGGCCGAAGCGAATATCTGTGCCGGGAATGCGGAACTGGCTGTCCAGAAGACGCGCAAGCCTGTGAACGCGCTTTGCCCTCTTGCGGTCTTTGTCTGTCAATCTGTTGTGGCCAAATGCTGCCATCTTTGTCCTGTCTTCAACTGGTGCGGCCATAAACGAACCAGTAAACAAGGGCAACCAGCCCGCCGCCGCCAACAATGTTGCCTGCCGTAACCCAGACCAGGTTGGTCATGAGGCCCGCGCCGTCCCACACGATGCCACCATCCAGCATCGCAACCGGGATCACATACATATTGGCGACCGAGTGCTCAAATCCAAGGGCGACAAATGCGGCGATGGGCAAGACAATGGCCAGAATCTTGTCGGTTACGCTGTGGGCGGCGAAACACAGCCAAACGGCAAGGCACACCAGCACATTGCAGAGCACGCCGCGGAAGAAGGCCTGATCGGTCGGAAGCGAAAGCTTCGACGCCGCGATGGAGGCCGCCGTTTCGCTAACGGCACCGCCCGCCATGTCATAGATGCCGGAAAGCACCACAAGCGCTGCCGTGCCTAAGGCGCCGACAAGGTTCCCGACATAGACAATGCCCCAGTTGCGCAGAAGTGCCGCAAGGGTGATCTGCCGGTCCGCCCAGGCCATGACGATCAGGTTATTGCCGGTGAACAGTTCCGCCCCCGCCACAATTACCAATATCAGGCCGGTGGAAAACACAAGACCACCCAGCAGCCGGGCCGGGCCAAAACCAAGCGGGCTGCCAGTCATGGTCAGGGTATAGAAGACCGCCCCAAATGCGATGAAGGCACCAGCCAGAACCGCCAGCACGAAGGTTTTTCGCGCGGGCTGCGACACCTTCGCGACCCCGGCATCTTCTATGCGTTTCGCGATCTCCGCGGGCTTATAGGCATCAACGTCATAGGCCATGGATGGTCTCCCTTATCGCTTGATTTTTTGTTGTGTCTATTTGTGCCCTGACACTTATTGCTATTATTTTATGAAGCGATGCGTGAAAAAGCGAGCCTTTCATAGATGGGAGAGGCATTGATGGCAGAGGAAGCAACGGTGACAGACATAAACCTGGAAATCAGGGCCGAAGAAGACGCAGTCCCCTTCATGGACCTTCTTTTGCAGGCAGACCCATCACCCGCCATGGTTATGGACTATCTGGCTGACGGCACGCTTTTCAGCGCCACCTGGGACGGTGTCGTGGTTGGTGTTTTTGTGTTGATGCATCTTGGCGATGTGAAGTGGGAGCTGAAGAATATCTCCGTCGCGCCGGAGTGGCAGGGGAAGGGTGTTGGCAAGGCACTCCTTCGGGCCGCTATTGAGGAAGCGCGCAAGGAAGGCGCCAAGCTTCTGGATGTGGGCACGGGAAATTCCAGTATCGACCAGCTTGCCTTCTACCAGAAGATGGGGTTTCGCATGCGACGGATCGCCAAAAACTATTACACGCTGAATTACCCTGAGCCGATCTTTGAGAACGGTATCCAGTGCCGTGACATGGTGGTGTTGACGTTCGACCTGGATGAAACAGATGATTATTGAGCCTAGGTCGGAGTCGCTGCCCCCGCACCCGTCTGGCAGTGTCCGCTGTGCCTTTCGTGTAGTTTTAACATAACCGGCGATGGGTGAATACAACCGGTCTGGTTGAATTTATAGCCCACATGCAGCTTTCACCTTGTCACGGCCATCTGCTGCGCTACCCTTTAAGGGCCGATGGGGGCAGTGTTTGAGGTGGATGTATGGCCAGAGGCAGCAAAAAGGCAGCGGCTGATAAGGGTGCAGAAGCACCAGGTACCCAAAATGGGAACACAAGCGGGGCGAAGCCCCAAAAAGCGAAGAAAAAAGGCGGCAGCCTGTTTCTTTGGATATTGGCGTCAATCACGATTGCCGCGCTTTGGTGGGCCCAGCACGCAATGGCTTGACCTGTTACGATTGCGGCTGGGAAATCAATTTTAGGGGAATATTGTAAGCTTTTCAGTTGAGCGCAGACTGAATGCATAGAGACCTGCATGCCAGGGGGTAACTATGCAGCAAGCCATTCGAAACGCGGTACTGAACCCTATCCAGCTGATTTTCTATGCTTTCCATTTCTGGAAACCGGTGCGGCAGTTTGCGGCATCCACCCAGGCCTTCAGTTATCACAAGATCAACACAGATGCTTTCCTGCTTAAGGGGGCAATTGTCTATTTCATTCTTGAACTAATCGCCTTGCATTTCATTGTCATGAAGCTGGCACCCGAAGTTCTGTGGCAGGTGTTTGCTATTGGTGTGTTCACCATTCTTTATTTTGTCGGGATGTTGGTGGCTTGGCGGCTGTGGCCCGTAACGCTGTCGGGTAACGGGCTGACCGTTCGGACCGGGCTTGGTAACCTGTATCATATTGAGCTTGCGGATATCGAAAGCGTGCAGGCTTCAGCGGCTGGGATCGACGTGGCGGAGGACGCCAACATACTTAAACTGACGATCCTGGCGCAGCCAAATGTGTTGATCCGGGTAAAGCCGGGCGGGCTTCCGCGAAACGGTTTGTTCCGAAAAACCCCCTATGACGGCATCGCCTTTTTTTTGGATGACCCGGAAAGCTTCCGGAAAGCATTGGCGTAATCTACTTAGTTGGCAGATTCCTTGCTCTTGCACGCGAAATACTCTTCCTGCAAGGGATGAGGGGCATAGGAAAATGAATTTTCCAGCGTGCCATCTTTTCGGAGGACGAAGGTGGTCCGTGTACTAACGCTATGAGCAGTGTAACCGGTTTCGCAGCTTTTTGTTTGGGTGTTTGTGTGAAACTCGACGCCAACTACGCCCTCTGGTCCGGCGTTTTCCTTCAGTTTGACCGCTTGACCGGGAGCGATGTTTCCCAGTTGATGCTGTTTTTGAGCAATGCTGACTGTGACCTTCTCTAGCGCGAAGGAGCTTTCGTTAATCACGATAACCTTGTTGGAAGCAAATGCTGAAAACCAAATGCTGATGAGCACAGGCGACGAAGCCAGTAGAATGACAGTGCTGACAACTGCCAATGCAACTAGAATTTTTCGTCTATTGGCTTTCATGGTGCTCTAAAGCCCTACGTCCCAACAGTCCTTGATCCGCACATCGCCGATCCACAGCTTGTCCCAGCGGGCGAGCTTCTCATTCTTGCCCAGAAGCTTGGGCGAGGCGGGCTCGGTCGGCGCGAATTCGTCTCGGCTATCCATGATGCGGGCGTTGAAAGCGCCTTTCCTGGTGCCTTCAATATCGCAGGTTACGGCGGTTACCACGCCGCAGCGCTGGCACAGCCAGAAACGCGCGCTTTCCGACCCTTGCTCAAACAGGCTGATGGCCGCCTCGTTCTGGATTTCGATTTCCATGCTGGCCTTCGGGATGGATACCCAGGCTGCACCATTCATGGTGCAGAAGTCGCAGTCGCAGGCGCGGGGCGTCAGGTGGCTTGGCGTCTCGTCGCACGTAACACGCACGGCGATGTTGCCGCAGTAACAGCTGCCTTCCAGATGTGTCATCATACGCTCCCGTCCTGTTCTTCGTGTGCGGCTGAAGTTTACATGGATTATATGCAGCTAGCATAGGGAAAATCCCGCAATTTTCCCTGTTCAAGTGCCTTAAATCTGCTAAGAAGAGTGCCAACACCGGCTGGCTGCATCCGCGCCGCTGTGCTTCAATGTGTATTCAAGGGCTTCGAGGGACGTCTGTCTCTGGCCCGTGAGTCTAAAACGGGACTATCAGAGGGTAACCATGGCAGGTCATTCCAAATTTAAAAACATCATGCACCGCAAAGGTGCGCAGGACAAAAAGCGTTCGAAGATTTTCTCCAAACTGAGCCGTGAGATCACGGTGGCCGCGAAGATGGGCGGTGAGGACATCGACAGCAACCCACGCCTTCGTCTGGCTGTTGCGAACGCCAAATCCCAGTCCATGCCGAAAGACAATATCGAACGCGCAATCCAGAAAGCATCGGGTGGCGACGCCGAAAACTATGACGAGATGCGCTATGAAGGATACGGCTCCGGCGGTGTTGGCGTGATCGTTGAAGCGCTTACGGACAACCGTAACCGCACAGCATCCGAAGTACGCACCATCTTCAACAAGGCGGGCGGTAACATGGGTGAAAGCGGCAGTGTGAACTTCATGTTCGACCGGGTTGGCGAAATCACATACCCGGCTGACGCGGCAGATGCTGACGCCATGTTCGAAGCAGCACTTGAAGCTGGCGCGGAAGAGGTTGAAAGCGATGATGACGGCCACGCCATCTACACCGAAGGCGCAGACCTGCACGCTGTTGTGGAGGCACTGACCGCGGCGCTGGGCAAAGAGCCCGACAACGCAAACCTGATCTGGAAGCCGAAGGAGCCGATCGAGCTCGATAAAGACGGCGCCGAGAAAATGATGCGCCTGATTGATGCGCTCGAAGACAATGACGACGTCCAGACCGTGTATGGCAACTACACGATTCCGGAAAGCGTTCTGGCAGAACTGGACGCCGAATAAAGATCAACTGGTCACTCGCCGGCTTGATCGGCGAGTCCACGTTTGAGCCAGGCGAAAGGATCATGGATTCGCCGATCCAGTCGGCGAATGACGAACGACTAGAGGA
Source organism: Kordiimonas lipolytica (assembly GCF_042651265.1). GTDB lineage: Bacteria > Pseudomonadota > Alphaproteobacteria > Sphingomonadales > Kordiimonadaceae > Kordiimonas > Kordiimonas lipolytica. The sequence goes on from NZ_JBHSCR010000006.1 coordinate 30,386, forward strand.
AGGGCGCACATGAGGCTTTTGGGGATTGATCCTGGCTTGCGGAACACGGGCTGGGGCATTGTTGAAAGTGTCGGTACACGGCTTTCCCATGTGGCCAATGGTGTCATCAAGTCTGACCCCAAGAAATCTCTTGCCGACCGTCTAGTGGAACTCTCCGAAGGCCTGGAGGCTGTGATTGCCGACTGGCAGCCCCGGTCCTGCGCGGTCGAGGAAACTTTCGTCAACAAGAACCCCACCTCAACCCTGAAACTTGGGCAGGCGCGCGGCATTGCGCTCCTCATTCCGGCGCGTGCGGGCCTACCGGTTGCCGAATATACGCCGAACCATGTGAAGAAGTCCGTCGTGGGCGTTGGGCATGCCGCGAAGGAGCAGGTGGATGCCATGGTGCAGGTTTTGCTGCCGGGTGTGAAAATTAATGGCCCGGATGCGGCAGATGCGCTTGCAGTTGCCATCTGTCATGCGCATCATGTCAGCACAATGAAAAATCTCGGGGGGATCAAATATTGATCGCGAAACTGACAGGCTTGCTTGACAGCACAGGTGAAGACTGGGCCATCATTGATGTGAACGGGGTTGGCTATCTGGTGCATAGCTCCAGCCGCAGCCTGTCCTCGCTGCCCGGCCGGGGCGAGGCCGCGCAGATGCACATTGAAACCGTGGTGCGTGAAGATGCCATCACGCTGTTTGGTTTTGTCGATGTACTTGAGCGCGATATGTTCCGGCTTCTAACATCCGTGCAGGGTGTGGGCGCCAAGGTTGGTCTGGCGATCCTGTCGGCGCTTTCGCCCACCGAACTCCAGAACGCGATCGCAGCCCAGGACAAAACGGCCGTGTCTCGTGCCAAGGGTGTTGGCCCGAAAGTGGCGACGCGCATCGTCAACGAACTCAAAGACAAAGTCACCGGCCTGGTGTTTAGCCCTAAGGGTGTCGAAATGGGCACTATGGGTGTGACCAAAAGTGCCCCGGATGGTGGTAGTGCCCAGAGTGCCCAACAGAGTGCCCTTGAGGACGCCGTATCGGCGCTTGTCAACCTCGGGTACAAGCGCGTGGAAGCGCATGGTGCCGTGGCCAAAGTCATGGGAGAATTCGGTGATGACGCAGATGTTGGCAAACTGGTGCCTGCGGCACTGAAGGAGCTGAGCAGCCTATGAGTGAGCTCGATCAGGACCGTCTGGTGGACCGCTCTGAGACGGGTGGTGACACCATTGATGTCGGGCTAAGGCCCCAGACTCTCAAGGATTTTATCGGCCAGAAGCAGGCGCGGGAGAACCTTGAAGTTTTTATCGGTGCTGCGCGCACTCGCACCGAAGCCATGGATCATGTGCTGTTCTTTGGTCCGCCAGGGCTGGGTAAAACGACCCTCGCGCAGATTGTGGCGCGGGAGCTTGGCGTGAATTTCCGGGCGACATCGGGGCCGGTGATCTCCAAAGCGGGTGACCTTGCCGCGCTGCTCACCAACCTGCAAGAACGCGATGTCCTGTTTATCGATGAAATTCATAGGCTTAACCCGGCGGTGGAGGAAGTTCTCTATCCGGCGATGGAAGATTTCCAGCTTGATCTGATCATTGGTGAAGGCCCCGCGGCGCGCTCCGTGCGCATTGATCTGCCGCCCTTTACGCTTGTGGGGGCGACCACGCGTTCGGGGTTGATTACCAAGCCGCTCAGGGATCGTTTCGGAATCCCAACGAGATTGGAGTTCTATACCACCGAAGAACTCACCGAGGTGGTTCGGCGTGGTGCGCGGCTGCTGGACTTGAAGATGACGGAAGACGGCGCCCGCGAAGTGGCGGCCCGTTCCCGCGGTACCCCGCGAATTGCGGGGCGGCTGCTGCGCAGGGTGCGGGATTTCGCCCTGGTGGCGGAAAAAGAGGTGGTGGATGCGCCTCACGCTGACGCGGCGCTCACCCGGCTGCAGGTGGATAACCTGGGCCTGGATACCATGGACCGCCGCTATCTGAAGTGTATCGGCGAGACCTACATGGGCGGCCCGGTGGGAATTGAGACTCTGGCTGCCGCACTATCGGAACCGCGCGACGCAATTGAGGATATCATCGAGCCTTATCTGATGCAGATTGGCCTCGTGCAGCGCACGCCGCGCGGGCGGATGCTGTCGCCAGACGGCTGGAAGCATCTGGGGCTCACACCGCCGCCCGGCAAGGAAACCGGCCAACTGGATATGTTAGGGAAGTAATGAGCACACCACAGACAGCAGAAGGCGCCTGGGCTGACGGCGTATTCCAGTTCCCGATCAGGGTCTATTATGAGGACACCGATGTTGGCGGCATGGTCTACCATGGTCGCTATGTCAGCTTCTTTGAACGCGTGCGCACAGAAAGCATCCGTAATTCGGCTGCAGATGTTAACTATCTGTTTGACTTGCCGGAATCAGAAGGTGGGCCGCTGACTTATGTCGTGTCTAATATCAATATTCGCTATCACCGGCAGGCCAAGATTGGCGATGTCCTGATGGGGCACTCCAAGGTCACGCGTGTTCGCGCCGCGGCCATTGAGGTAAAACAATGGATCATGCGAGACGGTGAATTGGTCGCGGAGGCCGATGTGCTGGTGGCAGTGATCGGAAATGACGGCCGGCCACGCCGCTGGCCTAATTCTGCCAAAAAGTGCTGGCAGGACTGGATGAACGCAGCGGCTGCCGCTCAAAACGGTTAAGGCTGAATAGTTAAGGTTTCGGGGAGAGTTTGATGCAGGTTCAAACAGTGGAATCAGTCCAGCTTGGTGGGAATGCGCCCGATTTTTCGATCATGGGCATGTTCCTGCAGGCAGATTTTATCGTGCAGGCCGTGATGATCATGCTGATCGCCGCCAGCCTCTGGAGCTGGTCGATCATCTTCAATACCTGGGCGAGGGTGAAGGATGCCCGCGCCAAGGCCAACGAGTTCGAAGACCGTTTCTGGTCAGGCGGCAGCTTGGATGAACTCTATAACGGCCTTAAGGCCGCGCCGGCACATCCGCTGGCGGCCGTGTTTGTCGCGGCGATGCGGGAGTGGCAGCGTAGCCTGGCGAAACGGTCTGCGGGCGTTGACAAACTCACGGTACAAGACCGTATCTACAAGGCGATGCATGTCACCACCAGCCGGGAAATGGACCGGCTTGAGGGGCAGGTTGGCTATCTGGCGACCATCGGCTCCGCCGCTCCCTTCGTGGGCCTTTTCGGCACGGTCTGGGGGATCATGAACAGCTTCACTTCTATTGCTACCGCAAGTGACACGTCGCTCGCCACTGTGGCGCCGGGCATTGCGGAAGCACTTCTGGCGACGGCCCTGGGCCTTGTTGCCGCTATCCCGGCGGTGATCGCCTACAACAAGCTGTCGACCGACCTTGGCCGCTACGCTGGCCGTGTGGAAGGATTCTCGGACGAATTCGCCGCGATCCTGTCCCGCCAGCTTGACGAACAGGGGCACTAGAAATGGGCGCGACCGTAACTTCAGGAGGCCGCGTCGAAGGCGCGCGTCGGCGGCGGGGACGCTATCAGCCGCTTGCCGAAATCAACGTCACGCCCTTTGTCGATGTGATGCTGGTTTTGCTGATCGTCTTCATGGTAACGGCGCCGCTGTTGACGGCGGGAGTGCCGGTTGAACTGCCGAAAGCCGCAGCCAAACCTTTGCCGCAGGACAGCAAGCCGCTGGAGATTTCGATCAATCAAAAAGGTGCCATATTTATTGTCGACACTGAAGTCAGCCTGAATGAGCTGATCCCACGGTTGACGGCGATTTCAGGCGAGAGCCGCGAAACCCGTATCTATGTGCGTGGGGACACCAAATTGGATTATGGCAGGGTGATGGAAGTGATCGGCGCGATCAATGCCGCCGGATACACCAAGGTCGCACTGGTTGCTGAACAGAATTAGGTCTGGATAGAGTAAGCGTGTCGAAGTCTGAAACGATCGGATGGATGTTCTCCAGCGCGCTGCACCTTGGTGTGGTGACAGTGGCGCTTGTGGGCATCCCTGATTGGTCAAAAGACCGCCCATTGCCGCCGCCCCCGATCGCCATTGAATTCGTCCAGATCGCGGACAAAACACAGGTGGTTGCGCCTGAGCCCGCAAAGGAAACACAGGAACAAGCAGCGCCGGAGAAGCCCCAGCCCAACTATGCCCGGGAAGAGGTTGCCGCTGAAGCCCCTGCGGAAGCTGTGCCGTTGCCGGACGCCAAGCCGGTCAAGGCCGTTGAAAAGCCGAAGCCAAAGCCCAAGCCGGAAGTGAGTGAGCGTGAGAAACTGGTTGCGCGGACAGCGCCACGGTCAAAACCGAAACCGCCTTCGAGGCTGAAGTCCAGCAGGATTGCTGCCCTGATTGACCGTTCCATCAAGGAAGAACAGGAGCAGGCGCCGAAGGATGAAGAAAAGAAAGAAGAAAAGATCGAGCAGAAGCCGGAAGAGGCGAAGCCCGATCCATTTGCAGGTATGCGCGGAAGGATAGCGACAGCAACGCTGATGGATGCCTTGCAGCAGAAGGTATATGGCTGCTGGAATTTGCCTATGGGGGCCAAGGGGGTTAAGGATATGCGCGTGGACGTGCTTGTTCGGCTTGCGTCGGATGGCAGTCTTTTAGGGCAACCTGAATTTCTGAATGCGGGCGACCTGAACGATCCAGATCGCGCCTTCTTTCGGGTTTTTGCTGAAACCGCGCGGCGCGCAGTACAGCTATGTGCGCCGTTCCCTGAGGCCTCAGAATATATTCGGAAGACGGGACAGAACGAAATTATCTTTAAATTCAACCCTCGAGAGTTCCTCGGCGGATAAATGAGAGACGGCAGAATGTTTGGACGGATAGGCTTCATATTTTCACTCTTGGTTCTGATCTTGTCAGCGGGCGCAAATGCCCAGCTGGTAGTGGATGTGAACCGGGGAAACATTGAACCTGTGCCCATCGCGGTGCCTGAATTCGCGCCCGTGGTGGATGTGGAAACGCCAACCGGCAAGCTTTCCGACATTGGGGTGAGCATCAGTGACGTGATCACGTCAAACCTTGTGTCGACTGGTCTGTTTCGCGCCGTGGACCGCAATGCTTTCATTGAGAAAATTACAGCTGCTCCCACGCGGCCACGCTTTGCTGCCTGGCGCCCGCTTGCGGTTCAGGGCCTAGTGACCGGTCGCCTGAACATGCTGCCAAACGGCAATTTGCGGGTGGAGTTCCGCTTGTGGGATGTGGTTGCCGAGGTGCAGATGGAAGGCGTTGGCTATACTACGCCTGTGTCCAACTGGCGCCGCATCGCTCATGTGATTTCCGACCGCATCTATAGCCGCCTCACTGGGGAAGAGGGCTATTTCGATACGCGGATTGTTTATATCGCAGAGCAGGGAGACCCGCTTAGCCGTGTGAAGCGCCTGGCGATCATGGACCAGGACGGTGCGAACCAGCAGTTCCTGACAGATGGCAGCTATCTTGTGCTGACGCCGCGTTTTTCGCCTAACCGGCAGGAAATTACCTATCTCAGTTATTTCAACGACCGTCCGCGGGTGTATCTCTACAATATCCTGTCGAACAAGTTTGAGGTGCTTGGGGATTTCCCGAATATGACCTTTGCTCCGCGCTTTTCGCCGGATGGTAACAAGGTGATCATGAGCCTAGCGGAAGACGGTAATTCCGACATCTATGTGATGGACTTGCGCACGCGCAAAGTGACAAGGCTGACTGACGACCCGGGCATTGATACGTCGCCTTCTTATTCACCGGACGGTAGTCGTATCGTCTTCAACTCGGACCGCGGTGGCACGCAGCAGCTTTATGTGATGGATGCTGACGGCTCAAACGTGCAGCGCATCAGCTTTGGGCGCGGGCGTTATGCCACGCCTGTCTGGTCCCCGCGTGGCGATCTGGTGGCTTTCACCAAAATTGGTGAAGGAAAATTCCGCATTGGTGTGATGCGCCCAGACGGCAGCGGCGAACGACTGCTGACAAATGCCTACCAGGATGAAGGGCCGACATGGTCACCGAACGGTCGGGTGCTGATGTTCTTCCGTACGCCGCCTTACAATCAAGGTGCCAATGGCGGCAAGCCTAGCCTATGGAGCGTGGACCTGACCGGCTATAACGAACGCCAGGTGCCAACGCCCTTTGATGCGTCTGACCCGGCCTGGTCACCACCACTGCCAGTGACAACGCGTTAAAGTCAGAAAGAAGGGGCCCTGCGGCCCCTCTTTTTATTCGTATTCATATTCGCGGCGTTTGAAGTGTTTCATTTCGCGGCGATATTTGAGCGTTGACCAGGGCCAAAGTGTGTAGATGCGCCCGTCATCACCCTGATACCAGCTTTTGCAGTGACCAGCCCATACTGTGCCTTCCAGGTCCTTCTGGAGCTTTGCGTCATAAGCATCGGCTTCTTCTGGCTTGACTTCGATCGCCGCAGCACCCTGCGAGACCACATCTTTGATGGCGGAAATAATGTAGCCGACCTGGGCCTCGATCATCACGATGACGCTGTTGTGTCCGAGGCCGCTGTTTGGGCCAAGCAGCATGAACAGGTTTGGGAAATGCGGCATGGCCACCGTTCGGTGCGCGCGAATGCCGTCCGCCAGATAGGCATTCATGTCCAGGCCGCCTTTTCCCTTGATGGTAACGCCTTCCATCTGGTCCCAGGGCTTGAAGCCGGTTGCGTAAATGATGGTGTCAACCGCCCTGACCGTGCCGTCATTCGTTTTGATGCCTTCTGGCACGATTTCCTCGATGCCATCGGTGATCAGCTCAACGTGATCGCGCTGCAGGGCGGGGAAATAGGTGTCCGATGCCAAAATGCGTTTGCAGCCGATCGGATAATCGGGGGTTAGTTTTTTCCTGAGTTCAGGGTCTTTTACCTGTGCTTCCAGATGCTTCTTGAACATGCGTGTTGCGCGGCCGGAGAAAAATTTGTCTCGCCGGAAAAGGGGAAACCGCATCTCGAAAGTCAGGTAGATTTGCAATCGGTGCAGTTTTTCTAGCCATGGAAAACGCTTGAAGCGCTGCTTCCATTTCTCGGAATAAGCCATATAGGGACGTGATACGATCCAGTTGGGTGTGCGCTGGTAAACGTCCAGATGTTCTACCTTGTCAACGATCTCAGGGATCAATTGTATGGCGCTGGCTGCGGTACCAATTACGGCTACTCGCTTTCCCGTCAGGTCATGATCATGGTTCCAGGATGCCGTATGGAAGTTGGTTCCCGTGAACTGCTCCTTGCCCGGGATGTCCGGATAGCTAGGGATATGCAGGCCGCCCATACAGTTCACAAGAAAATTGGCTGTGTGGGTCTTGCCGTTCGCGAAAGTCAGGTGCCACTTTCCGCCTTTCCATTCTGCACCGGTTAATTCTGCGCCAAAGACCAGGCTTTCTTGCAGGCGGTGGCGGGCCGTAACGTCTTCGATATAGTCCTGTATCTCGCCGCCAGGGCTGAAGACCATGCTCCAGTCGGCCTTCGGTTCGAAGGAATAGCTGTAAAGGTGGCTGGGAACATCACAGGCAACCCCGGGATAGGTGTTGTCGCGCCACGTGCCGCCAACCTTTTCCGCTTTCTCGAATATCCGAAAATTTGAAAACCCAGCTTCTTTCAGCTTTATGGCCATGCATAAGCCCGAGAGGCCAGCGCCAATGATGGCAATGCTTGGGCCTTCTTTTTGGAATGTTGATCCGTCTGCCACCTGTGTCTCTCCCCTTCTCTCAGGCAGAGATTAATTGAAAACATTAAATTGTAAAGGAGGATATCGGAGAGAGGACCGGCGAAGGCGTGGCTTAGGGAAGGTTGCCCGGATCGTTAGAAAAAGCCGTCATGACAAATAGGCACTTTGGGGTAAAGTCCGCGCCGGGCTTGCATTTCGTTTTTGGGGTAGGGCTCTCTCACATTTGTGACGAGAGTGAAGATGGATATATCAAGTGTTTCTGACCCTTTGCGGGTTGAATTGAACAAGGAATTGCACGGACGCCCTGCCATTCGGCTGGGGGCGCCGGCGCGGGTAAGCCATTTTGCCTATCTGTCTGGTGAAGACGGCGGGGTGGCAGACCGCAAGCATCTGCAGAATCTGTGCGACCGGTACGGCATGGCGCGGCCGCCCGCGGCTGGTCGGCATTATGTTGGTGACTTTGGCCCCTTCTTCCTGAAGTGGGAGCGCCACACGGAATTCACGACATATACGGTGGCTGTCAGAAGTGGCAGGGATATACCATTTACGGTCGCTGCCGTGGAAGCAATGCCGCGGGACTGGGTGGAGGCCATACCCGGGCGCATGCTGGTGGCCCTAAATATCGAACTTGTCGACAGCGACGACCAAGTGGCCAAGGAAGCCTGTTTCACGCCTTTCTGGCACAAGGATGTGGCGGGAAGTAAGGTCGCGGGCGGTCGCTCGTCGGTGTGGAGCGATTTTCGCATTCATGACGACAGCTTCATGCGCCTCGCGATTTTGGCTGATGATCTGTCCGAAGGCAGGGCAGGGCGCTTGGTGCAGCGGGTGATCGAGATATTCACTTATAGCCATATGGCATTGATGGCCCTGCCGGTGGCCCGGGAAGTGATGGCGCAGTCCTCTGAAATAGAGAACAAGCTCGAGCAGACGGTATCGGAGATGTCGCATACGACCGCCGGTAGCGAGGCGGAGCTGCATCTGGATACGCTGCTGGGGCTTGCGGCGCGAACGGAGCATCAGGTGGCGCAGTCCAGTTTTCGATTTTCGGCGGCAAAAGCTTATCATTCTTTGGTGGAGCGCCGGTTCGAGGAGATGCGCGAAGTTAGGATTCCTGGCAGTCAGAGGCTTTCAAACTTTCTTGACCGACATCTGGCGCCAGCCATGCGAACCTGTGAAGCGGCCGCCAAGCGTCTGAATGATCTGGCACTTCGAGTGGATCGGGCGGCCGGGCTTCTGCGAACGCAGGTGGACCTTGATTCCCAGCGGCAGAATAAAGAGCTGTTGATATCCATGAACCAACGGGCGCAGCTACAGCTTAGGTTGCAGGAAACCGTAGAGGGCCTGTCTGTTGTGGCCATCAGCTATTATGCTATTGGGCTTGCCGGTGTGGGCTTCAAGGCCGCCAAAGCAGCCGGATATCCAATTAACCCTGGCTTGATGACGGGTATCAGTGTGCCCTTTGTTATGCTGGCGGCCTTCCTGCTGATCCGCAGAATTCGTCATTCTGTACTGAAGAAGGGGGAATCAGCAAAGGTTTCCGGACTTTAATGCAGACAGAACAAACGGCCTAAAGGCGTGCTTTAGGCCGAGTTCTCAGCACGGAAAGGGTTGTGCTTTGTTCGGGCTTGTACTGGCTAGGTGACAGGCATCGGACTGACGCCGATCAGCCAATCGTGGGCCCAGAATGCAAAGCCGCCATAGAATGCCAGAGCAATGACAACTGTGACGGCATCCATGACTAAGCCAACCTTGTCGGGTTTCTCCCATTCCCCGTCCCGTCGGTTGGAACCCCATATGGTGATCAGAGACCAAATGAAAAAGCCGCCAAACATGATGAGGGATCTGTTGTCACCATTCACCAACATATGGCCCGCAGACCAGAAGAGGATGGCGGTTAGTTGCGGGTGGCGAATGACCCGGCGAATGTTGGTGGGCGCATTGCTGGCGATGAATAAGACAAAGCCGATAAGCACGAGAAGAGCTGTCAGGTGATATGCCCAGCCCGGTGTTTCATACAGAAAAACAGGGTCAGTCAGTGTCCAGCCCTTGTAGACCAGATACAAAGATGAAATTGAAGCGAGGGCAAAGAGGCCCTTATAGGGCAGGGCCCCGATCCGCGACATGACACTGCTTCGCGCTTCGCGCGCGAAAATTGGTACCAGGTGCAACAGGAAAAAAAGGGCCAAGCCCAGCACTAATAAGGTCATCTGCTTCCTCCCACAGTTTCCTACAGGCTAACCGAGGATCCCAAATTCCCAAAGCTTTGTGTTGAGCTAAGGCTTCGGCGCGTGGTCAGGCATCAAGCCCGGGTGTTGTGAAGCTTGGGTCTGCTTTGCAAAGGAACCAAGGGTTCAGAAATGTCTTGAGGTCCTTGCCGTATGTGAGCGGACTGCCGCCTGCGACTTCAACACTTCCGCCAGCAGCCAGAAGGACGGCGTGGGCGGCAGCAGTATCCCATTCACACGTTGGGCCCAGCCGGGGATACAGGTCTGCTTCGCCGGTTGCGAGCAGACAAAGTTTCAGGCTGGAGCCGATTGATACATGCTCTGCAGTTGGGAAATGGGCCAGCCATGCTTCCAATTCTTCCGAGCGATGAGATTTTGACGCGACGATCGTCAAGCTGTCCTCGTTTGGCTGCCTTGTTTTAGTGGCACGCGGGTTCTTCAGTTTGCCGTCTTCCACGTCTGCAATCCATGCACCTTCACCAGCAATGCCCCAATAGAGCTTGTTCATGGCCGGCGCAAGGACCAAGCCCATAACAGGTAGGCCGTCTTTGATGAGCCCGATATTCACTGTGAAATCAGACCCTTTCTTGATAAATTCCTTGGTGCCATCCAGCGGATCAACGAGCCAGAAGGTGCCGCCAGAGATATCCGGGCACTTGCCTTCGGACTTCGCTTCCTCACCTACAATCGGAATGTCTGGCGCAAGTTCCTTGAGGGCTGCCTCGATAACTTCCTCGCCGCGCCGGTCGGCCTCCGTTACAGGTGACTGGTCGGATTTTCCGAACACTTCAAAGTCGCTGTGGAAGACCTCCATGACAGTCTCGCCAGCTCGCAAGATGGTTTTTTGAAGGGATGGGATCATGGAAGAAAGGTCGTGCGACATGATAGTCCTTAGAAAAATATGTGATTGGCGGCTTGGCGCTCGGGATACAGTTGGCTATGGTTCTGCCATGACTGGAAAAAATCGCAAGTATTTATCGCAAGACTGACTTGTGGCCCAGGGTGGGGTTTTAACAATGCGGAGGCGTATATGGCCAATATAGATTTCGCGGCGCTCTTATGTTCGCGTCTTTGCCATGATCTGGTGAGCCCCGTTGGCGCAATCAATAACGGATTGGAAGTCTTGCAGGACGAGCAAGAAGCTTCGATGAGGGAAGCCGTTCTTGACTTGATTGAAAAGTCGACACATCAGACAAGCAACAAACTCCAGTTCTTTCGCCTTGCATTTGGTGCGGCAGGTGGTTTTTCGGCCCAGCTGGATGTGCGGGAATGTGAAAAGGCCATGCGGTCTTTCCTTTCTGGCAGCCGAGTGGAGCTGGACTGGCAGATTGATTTGACAAGTGCGCCAAAGAGCCTGGTGAAAATCCTTCTGAATGTCGGCTTGGTAGTATCAGAATCCCTGATCCGGGGCGGCAAGCTGAGGATATCGACACAGCGTTCGGGCGACGAGGTCACGGTTCTTGTTGTAGGAGAAGGTCAACGCGTCATCCTCCAGAAGCCCGTCAGGGATGCGATGGAGGGCGTTTTGGCGGAAGAAGACTTGGATCCGCGCGCCGCGCCAGCATTCCTTGCTCATTCGGTTGCAAAGGAAACTGGAGGCAAGATTGTGGTTGAAGCGCTCGGGGAAACCAATATCGTGGTTAAAGCGACCTGTGTACTGCCTGCAAAAACGGGCGGAGAATAGAGAAAGTTTTACACGTTCTTAACTCTTTTTGGCCATGGTGCAAGATACGGGATTATGGGCACGTTCGTTCTGCGAACAGCCCAAGTTGAGGCCAGTCGAGGCCGTCTGTGGAGTTCATAGGCAGAAATACCAGGCACCTCTCCAGGGAATATGGAAATGGATGATCTATTAAACGAATTTCTTACTGAAACTGCAGAAAGCATCGACGTTGTTGACGTCGAATTGGTTAAGCTGGAGCAGGACCCCAACAATAAAGAGGTGTTGGATAACATTTTTCGCCTTGTTCACACCATTAAGGGGACATGTGGGTTCCTTGGTCTGCCGCGGCTTGAATCTGTTGCTCACTCTTCCGAAAACGTTCTGGGCAAGTTCCGTGACGGCGAGTTGGAGGTGTCCGAGCATGCAGTGACGGTTATTCTGGAAAGTCTGGACCGCATTAAAGAAATTCTGGCCGGCCTTGAAGCCACGGAGGAAGAACCCGAAGGCGACGACAGTGAATTGATAGGTAGGCTTGATGCTATTGCTGAAGGGGCTGTTGCTGAACCTGACCCTGAGCCTGATACGGTGGAAGGCGAAATCGTAGATCCGGGCCTTGGTAGGACCCTGAAGCCAGGGGAAGTTTCCCTGGAAGAGCTTGAGGCAGCATTTGCGAACGCGCCAGGGCCAGAAGATGAAGCTGACGAGGAACCTGCCGCAGCACAGCCTGCTAGTAGCGGAAGTGGGGCTCTGTTTGATCGTATCGGTGGCGAAGACGCATTGGCTGTAGCCGCGCATCTGATTTCCCAGCGCCTTGAGACAGACGAAAAACTTTCGAAATTTTTTGCGGGCACCACAGTAGACCAACGTAAGATGCGCTTTATGGGGCTTATGCTGGCGCTCTTTAAAGATGACATAGATGCAGCGGATAATGTTGGGCGACAACTCGTAACTGTTAACGGTTTTGCTGATGCAAACTTTGACCAGCTGCTGACATTGGTTAAGGCTGTGCTTGAGGAATGCCAGGTCGACGGCGATACATGCGATGAAGCCGTCATGACCTTTGAGCTGGTTCGCGAAGCTGTCGTTACTGCTTCCAAGGCAATCGCCAAGGCTGAAACCAATAAGGCAGGGACCTCTCAAAGTGCCCAGCAGCAAGCGGCAGGACGCGAGCAGAAGAAGGTTTCCCAGTCAATCAGGGTAAGCGTTGACCTGCTTGAAGACCTGATGAATATGGTTTCCGAACTGGTGCTAACCCGGAACCAGTTGTTGCAAATCACACGCAATATGGACAATTCGGAGCTTGGCGTTCCCCTCCAGCGGTTGAGCCAGTGTACGACAGAACTGCAAGAAAACGTGATGAAGACGCGGATGCAGCCCATTGGCAATGCCTGGGCGAAACTGCCGCGTATCGTAAGGGATCTGACCGTCGAACTGGACAAGAAAATTGATCTCGACATGAGGGGTGCAGACACAGAGCTGGACCGACAGGTTCTTGAGTTGATTAAGGACCCGCTGACGCACATGGTGCGGAACTCAGCAGATCATGGGATTGAAACACCCGCAGAGCGTATGGCCGTAGGGAAACCGGAAAACGGCACGATCATCCTGAATGCCTATCATGAGGGTGGTCACATCATCATTGAAATCAAGGATGATGGCCGCGGTATTTCCGCAGCCAAGCTCAGCAAAAAGATTTTGGAAAAGGGCTTGGCGACGCAGGCTGAGCTTGAGGATATGTCTGATGCCCAAATCCAGAAGTTCATCTTCCATCCGGGCTTCTCGACAGCAGAGAAGATCACCAGCGTTTCCGGTCGGGGCGTCGGGATGGACGTTGTGCGGTCAAACATTGAGAAGATTGGCGGCACTATTGATATGAACTCGGTGGAAGGCAAAGGCAGTACCTTCCAGATCAAGATTCCGCTGACGCTGGCGATCGTTGCGGGCCTTATCGTCAAGGCCGAAGAAGAACGGTATGCGATACCTCAAATCAGCGTGCTGGAACTTGTTCGAGCCTCTCAGAATTCTGAACACAAAATCGAAACCATCAAGGATACACCTGTTCTGCGCCTGCGGAACCGGTTATTGCCTCTGGTTTACCTTAATGAAATCCTTGGCTTCATGACACGCGACGAGATTGATGCGCGCGAAAATGTTGATGATTTCATCGTTGTTACGCAGGTTGGTGCTTTCACCTTCGGGATCGTGGTGGACCAAGTATTCGATACCGAAGAAATCGTGGTCAAACCTGTTGCGCCAATTTTGAAGGATCTGGAAATCTATTCGGGTAACACCATCCTGGGCGACGGTAGCGTTATTATGATCCTGGATCCTAACGGTATTGCATCGCTTGCTAACTCCGGTGTCGGGGATCATGAGCGCGAAGAAGCTGAGGCGGAGGATCTTGTGAAACGGTCCGTTGGCAATGACAAGGAGAGCATGCTTGTCTTCAGGGCTGGCAGCAAAAATCAGAAAGCCGTCCCTCTGGCTCTGGTCGCGCGACTTGAAGAAGTTGATGTCGATACCATCGAGCTTTCTGATGGTAAGCACATGGTCCAGTACCGTGGTGCGTTGATGCCTTTGATCATGGCTCACCCAGATATGAAATTCCGGGAAGAAGGCAGACAGCCGGTGCTCGTGTTCTCGGATCGGGAATACACAATGGGCCTCGCTGTTGATGAAATTCTCGATATTGTTGAGGAAGAGCTCACCATCAAGTTGGCGTCTGATAAGCCAGGTGTTGTGGGATCGGCTATCATTAGCGGCAAGGCATCTGAGGTTGTGGATGTCTCCTACTATCTCGGACTTGCTTTTGCTGATTGGCTCAAGAGCCGCGACCTTTCGGATGATGTTGCCCCATCTTCGGGCGCCAGGGTGCTTTTGATCGATGACAGCGATTTCTTCCGCAATATGCTTCGCCCCGTGCTTACTGTGGCCGGCTACCGGGTAAGGGCGGTATCAAGCGCTGCAGCAGCACTGGCGCTGATGGAAGACGGGGAGATGTTCGATCTGATCGTTTCCGATATCGAAATGCCAGACATGAACGGATTTGAGTTTGCGAAAGAGGTCAAGAAGGACACTCGTTGGGCAGATACGGCCATGGTTGCCCTGTCTTCACTTGCGACTGAACGTGACATCAATCGTGGGCATGAGGCTGGATTTGACGATTATATCGCCAAGTTCGACAAGGAGACGCTGCTGCGTAGCCTGGCACAACAGCTTAAGATTAAAGGAGATGCAGCATGAGCGACCTTGTTGTGAGAGATGATCTGAGCGTTGTTGCGACAGGCAGCCAGGATTTTGTAACAGTTCGTCTTGCCGGTCAGACGCTGGGGATTCCGGTGCTCGGTGTTCATGATGTTCTTAACCCACAAAAGATCACGAAGATTCCTCTGTCGCCGGAATGGGTGTCGGGTGTATTGAACTTGCGCGGCAAGATTGTGACAGCCATCGACCTTCGACAGCGTTTGGGGTTGCCTCCGCTGGAAGCTGGGAAACAGAGCATGTCCGTGGTTGTGGAGCACAATGAAGAGCCCTATAGCCTGCAGATTGACAGCGTTGGTGAGGTTCTCTCGCTCGACGATCAGGACTTTGAGAGAAATCCAGTGACCCTTGACCCTCGTTGGCGGGAAGTTAGTCGCGGAATCTATCGCCTGGAGAACGAACTGTTGCCGATTCTTGATGTAGATAAACTTCTACGCTTTGAAAGTAGCAACAAAGCTGCGTAAATATATAAAAATACCGAAACACTTGTCACCAATAGGGGTGGAGTTGGGAGACATTCGCAAATGAAACTATGTCTTGTCGTCGATGATTCAAAGGTGATCCGAAAGGTCGCCCGGCGCATCCTTGAGGAATTGAACTTTGACATCGAAGAGGCGGTCGATGGTCAGGACGCCTTGGATGCCTGCGACCGAAATATGCCTGACGTGGTGCTGCTGGACTGGAACATGCCTGTAATGGATGGCCTGGAGTTCCTGAAAGCCATTCGGTCGCGACAAGGCGTCGATCAGCCGATTGTGGTTTTTTGCACGACTGAAAATGACATGGCCCACATTCGTACCGCGATTGAGGCAGGTGCCAACGAATATATCATGAAGCCTTTCGACAGAGAAATCATTGAAGCGAAATTCACGCAAGTCGGCTTAATGTAATTGAGGAATAACGGGTGAGCTCAGCTGCCTCCAAAACTACCAATACTGCCTCTCAGAAGGGTGGTCCTTACCGGGTAATGGTCGTTGATGACAGCGCCATCATTCGTGGTTTTCTGTGCCGTTACCTCTCTGAAGATCCAGATATCGAAGTGGTCACTACAGCGAATAACGGGGTCGTGGCGCTCCGGCAATTGGCTGCCAACGATATTGAAGTTGTGGTTCTGGATATAGAAATGCCTGAAATGGATGGGTTGACAGCCCTTCCGAAAATGATCGAAATGGTTCCTGATATTCAGGTCGTTATGGCTTCTACGTTGACCCGTAAGAATGCGGAAGTCAGTTTGCGTTCCTTGCAGATGGGCGCTGTTGACTATGTGCCTAAGCCAGAAACAGCGCGGTCTGTTAACGCCAACATCGATTTCAGAAGAGAACTGGTCGACAAGGTAAAGGCCTGGGCATCCCGGCGGCGTAAGAAGCGCGGCGAAGAGTTGCCTCATTCGGATAATAGCGCAGGTCCCGGCAGCAGAGTTGCTTCGGCTTCGGGGCATGCTGCCAGGGTGGTCTCGCCAAGAGCCTCCAGCGCGCCGGCCGGGTTCGTTACGGCTCGTCGACCGGCAGCTCCTGTCAGCGTAGCATCCGCTCGTCCTGCCGCTGCCGTAGACCCAATCAAGGATGTGCCGCACCAGAAGGACATCAAACTTCGAACAGGTTCTTTCCGACGGCCAAAAATCTTGGTTATCGGGTCTTCAACCGGTGGCCCGCAGGCGTTGATGAAGTTCTTTTCGGGCTTCAAGAGAGCGCCAAACGTACCTGTGTTGATTACGCAGCATATGCCGTCAACTTTTACGGCAATTCTTGCAGAGCACTTGGGGCAGGCCACGGGGTGGCCATCGCAAGAAGGCAGAGATGGCATGCCGATCCGGCCTGGCGAGATTTACGTTGCGCCAGGAGGAAAGCATATGGAGGTTGTTGATGACGAGGGGGTGATGAAAATTCGCCTTACCGATGAGCCACCGGAGAATTTCTGTCGGCCCGCCGTTGACCCTTTGTTCAGAAGCGTGGCTTCATATTATGGCGAAAATGTTCTGGCAGTGATTTTGACAGGTATGGGGCATGATGGCCTCAAGGGTTCCCGTGAATTGACGCGACATGGCGCGACTGTCCTGGCTCAGGACGAAGCGACAAGCGTTGTCTGGGGAATGCCTGGCGCAGTTGCGACAGCGGGCCTTTGTACTGAAGTGCTTCCGGTGCTGGAGTTGGGAGCAGCAACAGCTACGCGTTTGCAAGGAGGAGTCGGTTGAAAACTGAAGATTTTGAATTCCTTGCAGGACTATTGAAAGAGCGTTCCGGCTTGATGCTGACGCCAGACAAGGTCTATTTGCTGGAAAGCCGGTTAACGCCGCTGGCGCGCAAGCGTGGTTTGGACACGTTGGACGCTTTGGTACAGAAGCTGCGTCTTAGCCGTGAAGAGGCTCTGTGCGTTGAAGTCACTGAAGCGATGACAACCAACGAGTCATTTTTCTTCCGGGACAATACACCTTTCGATCTTTTCAAAAATCATGTTTTGCCAGCCATGGAAAAATCGCGTGGGACCCAGAAGCGTCTCAGAATATGGTGTGCTGCAGCGTCGACCGGGCAGGAACCTTACTCGCTGGCAATTCTTCTGCGCGAAAATTGGATTAAGTGGCAGAATTGGAAGATCGAGATTGTCGGCACGGACATCTGTACTCAGGTGCTGGATAAAGCCAAAGCCGGTACATACAGTCAGTTTGAAGTGCAGCGTGGTCTGCCGATCCAGATGCTGATCAAGTATTTTACCCAGGAAGGCGATACCTGGAAGCTAAACAGTGATATTCGCAATATGGTTACTTTCCGGCCGTTCAACCTGTTGAACAATTTCGTCGGACTGGGGTCATTTGATGTGATCTATTGTCGGAATGTTTTGATCTATTTTGACCAGGCAACCAAGAAACAGGTTCTGGAACGCATGCGCAAGGTACTGGCGGATGACGGAACCCTCTTCCTTGGAGCGGCAGAGACAGTCCTGGGGATCACTGATTCATTCCGGCCGGTTCGCGGGCAGCGCGGTATGTATGTTCCAAGCGATGGTTCGGCCGAAAAACTCATGGGGCTGGGCTAGGCCAAAATAAAAGGCGGCATTCGAGGCCGCCTTTTGTCATTTATGTTCAGAGGGTTGCGCCTAGCTCGCCGCAGCTTCTGCCTCTTCAGAAGGGTTTCGCAGCACGTACCCGCGTCCCCAGACCGTTTCAATGTAGTTCTCACCGTCTGAAGCAGCCGCGAGCTTCTTACGCAACTTGCAGATAAAGACGTCAATGATCTTCAATTCTGGCTCGTCTATCCCGCCATAAAGGTGGTTGAGGAACATTTCTTTGGTCAGCGTGCTTCCCTTCCTTAGGGACAGCAGCTCAAGCATGGCGTACTCTTTGCCGGTCAGGTGGACGCGCTGGTTGTCCACTTCCACAGTTTTTGTGTCGAGGTTGACGGCGAGCTTCCCTGTCTTGATTACGGACTGGGAATGGCCTTTGGACCGACGGACAATCGCATGAATACGTGCCACCATTTCTTCTTTGTGGAAGGGTTTGGTCATATAATCGTCAGCGCCGAACCCGAGTCCCTTCACCTTGTTTTCCATTTCAGTAAGGCCAGAAAGGATCAGGATGGGCGTGTTGACCTTGGCGGTCCGAAGTTTTTTCAAGACGTCATAGCCATGCATGTCGGGCAAATTCAGATCCAGGAGGATGATGTCGTAGTCATACAGCTTTCCAAGGTCCAGGCCTTCTTCGCCCAAGTCAGTGCTGTATACATTAAACCCCTCCGAATTCAGCATCAGCTCGATGCTGCGGGTCATTGTTGGGTCATCTTCGATCAGAAGAACGCGCATATTTTTTCCCCGTGGATTATTGAGGAATAGCGGTTGCCTGAACCCTCATATCCCCCAGAAATTCTTCCTGTTGAAACACTCCGGGAACCCAAAAATACGGCGACCCCATTCCCGGATGACGTATGTTTCTATGGTTAATGTTAACGAAGGTTAACGAATTGTCCAAGAAAAATCGCAACGGTGGGAAAGGGGTTTGACTAGTCTGTCGTGGGCTTTTACCAATCTTTAAAGTGATTGCGGCATGATGGGCGCCGACGACAGAGAGAATTGCTGCGGGCCAGGGGTGGTCCAGCTATTAGGCTTTTATAGCGGTTCGGGTTTTATGAGGGACAATGCGCAGCCTTATTCAGGAAATTGAGCGAGTTCAAACCGAGCGTCGATATGGACGGGTTACTGGCGTCCGTGGACTTTTGGTTGAATTGGCCGGGATTGGCCAACATATCTCGATCGGGTCACGCCTGGAGGTGGAGACCCGCGGCTATCGAAAGGTTCCGGTTGAAGTTGTCGGCTTTCGTCATGAAACTGCGCTTGCTATGCCTTTCGATGCACTTGAAGGGGTAGGGGTTGGTTGCCGGGCTGTTCTGACCCAAAGTGAACCGGTCGTCTTCCCGTCTAATGCGTGGCTTGGCCGCGTGGTGAATGCCCTTGGTGAACCAATAGACGGGAAAGGCCCCATTCAACATGGAACGCGTCCAAGGCTGCTTAGGGCAAGCCCCCCCCCAGCTCATAGTCGGCAGCGCGTCGGCGGAAAGGTCGATGTGGGTGTCAGGGCGCTGAACACCTTTATCACCTGCTGCAAAGGACAGCGCCTTGGTATCTTTGCAGGCTCTGGTGTGGGCAAATCCGTCCTGCTCTCAATGGTCGCTCGTCATTCATCTGCAGACGTTAGTGTCATCGGCTTGATCGGTGAGCGGGGCCGCGAGGTTCAGGAATTTATTGAAGATGACCTGGGTGAAGACGGCTTGGCCAAGTCTGTTGTTGTGGTTGCCACATCAGACGAGTCGGCCCTTATGCGCCGGCAGGCAGCGCATCTGACAATGACACTCGCTGAGTATTTTAGGGATGGTGGCGCGGAAGTAATGTGCATGATGGATAGCGTCACCCGTTTTGCCATGGCACAGCGTGAAATCGGCCTCGCAGGTGGCGAGCCTCCGACCAGCAAGGGCTATACGCCAACAGTTTTCACCGAACTGCCAAAGTTGCTGGAGCGGGCTGGGCCGGGGCCAAGAGGTTCTGGGAATGTGACAGGAATCTTTTCCGTGTTGGTGGAGGGCGACGATCATAATGAACCCGTTGCTGACGCTGTCCGCGGTATTCTTGATGGCCATATTATCATGGAACGCGCCATCGCTGAACGTGGCAGGTTTCCAGCGATTAATGTGTTGAAATCAATCTCCCGGACGATGCCGCGCTGTAATTCTGACGATGAAAACCTGATTGTCAGGGAAGCGAAAAAATTCATGTCGACCTACGCTGATATGGAAGAGATGATCCGACTTGGCGCTTACCGACGCGGCAGCAACCCGGATGTGGATGCTGCCATTGGATACCATGATGCGTTTGAGGAATTCCTTGGCCAATGGAAAGACGACAAAACGCCCCTTGCAGAGGGTTATCTTCAGCTGAAAAAAATTCTGGAAACGGGTCCGGCCCAATTGAATTTGTCTGGCGCGGCATAAGGTAGCTCATGAGCAAACTGGCAAATATTATCCGTCTCAGAAAATGGGAGCTCGATGAAAAGCGGCGGCGGCTTGCGGATTTGCAGGGCGAGCGGGAAGAGATCGTGCTTGCCATAGAGACGATGGAAGCAGAAGTCGTTGAGCAATCCAGAAACAGTGGGCTGGAAGTGTCGGCCGTGGCAATTGGGGCCTATCTTGAAGGGGTGCGGATGCGCCAGCAACAATTGTCTGAGCTGCTTGCTGCCAAGGAGCGTGAGGTTGCCAAGCATCAGGACATTGTTGCTGAGGGGTTTCGTGAACTGAAGACGTTTGAAATTGCCCAAAGTCGGGAAAAAGCCCGGGAGGCCGCAGCGGAAGCCAAAATGGAGCAGGATGCATTTGACGAGTTGGGAATACAGAACCACGCTCGTGAAGAAGCGTTGGCTGATCCACGATATGTGAATATGCGCAGAAACTAGCGCGCCTTTTTTAATCCCGTCCAAATCCCTAAATGCCAGCAGATTCATTTTCTTACCTGCCCCTTTCTGATATTAAAGAATAAACAGGGGAGAAAATGATGGGCCTATCCGATCAGGCAATATTGGAACAGCTTCAAGCGCTGGACAGGATGCATCATTTGCATCCCTTCACCGATCCGCAAGCCGTGAAGAAGGCAGCCCCGTTCGTGATCGAGCAGGCTAAGGGTGCCTATATAACCGGGCAGGAGATCAGGCTCCTGGACGCCATGGCTGGGCTTGGCTGTGTGAATATCGGGTATGGCCGAGAAGAAATGGCTGACGTAGCTGTCGAGGCTATACGTACCCTGAGCTATTATCACAGTTTCTCAGCTGTATCGAACCCTTATGCCGCCGCACTCGCAGGAAAAATTGCAAGCCTTGCACCGGCTGGCCTGAACAAGGTTTTCTTCGCAAATTCCGGGTCGGAAGCGAATGAGACACTGATCAAGCTTGCCTACCTTTATTGGCGCCGAAAGGGGCAGCCCAGTAAACGGATACTTATTTCTCGGGACTATTCGTATCACGGCAGCACCCTTGCGACGACGCGCCTGAACGGTAATGCTCCCATGATTGAAGATTTCGGTCTTGCGGGCGGCGATGATGTGCTTCAGGCCACCTCGCCTTTCTGGTACCGGTGTGGAGGGGACCTGGAGCCTGAAGAGTTCGGCCTTGCGGCCGCCAGAGACGTGGAGAAGAAAATCCTGGAGGCCGGTGCGGAGAACGTCGCCGCCGTAATTGCAGAGCCCATCCAGGGTACAATGGGCGCGATTGTGCCGCCAGACAGCTATTGGCCTGAACTTTCCCGGATATGCACGGAACATGATGTGCTGCTTATCGCGGATGAAGTTGTTACCGGCTTCGGCAGGACAGGGCATTGGTTCGCGCAAGAAACATTCGGCTTCGAAGCTGATATGATGGCTTTGGCCAAGGGTCTGTCCTCGGGCTATGCACCAATTTCTGCGGCGGTCATTTCTGATGAGATTGCAGACGTGATCGAAGACAAAGGCGGCGTTCTACACCACGGATTTACGACGTCAGGACACCCTCTTGCGTCTGCGCTCGCATTGAAGAATATCGAAATCATTGAAACTGAAGGACATGTGGAAAAGGTACATGCCGACATAGGCCCCTATTTCAGCAAGAAACTCAAGACGCTTGAGGACCATCCGCTGGTGGGTGAAGTTCGGGTGTCCGGGCTGATTGCCGGTGTTGAACTGGCAAAAGATAAGCGTTCGCGTGAGCAGTATCCATTGGAAGCGAGCGTCTGCAATCACGTTGGCCAGATGGCGTTGGTGCGTGGGCTGATTGTCCGGCCAGCAGGAAATGTTGTTGTTTTGTGCCCGCCCTTTATCATCACCCATGCGGAGGTTGATTTCCTTGTGGGTGTGATGCGCGATGCTCTTGACGAAACTCAAAGGGCCCTGGAATCATCTTAGGATTTTGAGATTTGCTGAGACGGCTTTTCGCGGGTACGGGCCACCAGCAAGTTGCCACAGACCACGAGTGCCAGACCTGAAAGCGCAAACAGGTTCCATGTAAAACCTTCAAGCACTGTTGAAATTGCCAGAGCAATGACAGGTGTGAGAACGCTCATATAAGCCGCCCGACCAATGCCGATTTGCTCAATCAGCCAAATATACATGGAGAACGCAATCACCGTCCCAACAATTGCAAGATATAACAGCGAACCCACATAAGAGGCGGATGGGTCAAACCCTACAGGTTTTCCGCTATAGATGGCGTAGCTGAAATTGAACAGGGCTCCATAGCCCAAGGCCCATGCATTGAAGGAAAAAAGTGGCATACTCCGGGACCCACTGGTGCCGGCAAAGGTATTGCCGAAAGAACAAACAAGTGTTGCCCCAAGGCATAAAAGGAGTCCCCTGAAGGCTTCGTCATCAAGTGTGAAGCTGTCAATTTCCGGTTTGAAAATGAACGCCAGCCCCAGGATGCCCAGCAGTGCGGAAAACAGCGCGCTGGGTTTGATGGCATTTCCCAGAAATATTCGACCGTTGATGATGTTTAGAAATGACAGAAGGGCGAAGGTGATGGCGACCAGCCCGGACGTAAGATATTCTGCGCCCCCATATGTCAGGACATAGGTTGCGGAGAATAAAAACAGGCCGGTGCAGGCTGGCCAGAGATGCTGATTTATCGGGAAAATTAGACGCTCTTTGCGGACGAGGCAGAGCAGGAAAAGTGTAAAGGATGCAATCCCGAAACGATAGACGAGAGACCATTCCTTGGGAACGATGCCCAATTGCAACTCAATCGCATACCAGGTAGAGCCCCAGATCAAGACGCAGCCAACAAATGCCAAAGTAACGCGCACGCAAGTATCCTAAATTGAACCGGAGCAAGAGATACAACAAAAACTATCGAGTTCAAGTCAGCGATGCATGTTCAGGCCTGATTTGTACCTGCTGCATCAGCGCCTCTACATCCATGGGGAAGGGTTGGTTCTCAGTGATTGAAAGTTGGCCAGTGTAGCCGTTCGCGTCAAGTGCTGCGGCGAACAAGCCAGATGCTTCTCGCATTAGTGTTTGAGGTAAAGGTTTTTCCGAGCGCATTGCAAGATCAAAGCGGTTTTCGCGTACGAGACCATCCAGTTGAATGGCTCCCAGGACAGAAAAACGAACCTCCACCAGAAAACGCTGTGCGCCCTGCATATCATCGCCCTCGTTGCCAGAACCTTGTTTGCCGCCTCCTGCGCCGTCGTCTCTGGGGGGAGGGCCAAAAAGCATGGCGACCCAAGGCATATCAGGCAGTCGCATTTCAAGGGGTAGAAGGGCCGGCCGCCAATCAGATGTTGTATCCGTTGCCGCCTGCATCAAACGTGACATGCCGGACTTAAATGCCTCAAATAGGGACTTATTCGATTGTTCCAATACCCGGGCGGCATCTTGTCCCAGCCATCCTTCCGGGTTGCCGCGTCCTGCGGCACTCAAGAAAAAGAGCAAGCTGTTTGCAAGCTTGCCACCGCCTTGTGCACTTTTGCTTGCCAATTGACTTGCCGCGGCAGGATCCGCTCCCATGATGGTCGCAAAGCTTTGTTCCAGTGCAGGCCAGTGATGGGCGCCAAGAGTACTGAGCGCGGTCCCGGCAGATAGCTGCGCGGTTTGTTCGGCCCTAAGGGGCAAGCCAACTGTTTGTGTTTGGCTCGTTTGCCCAGGGAGAATTTGTATCAGGTCGTCTGTGGTTGGACGAAAGCTGTTTGGCATGGTGATAAACAGCTCTCCCTGAGTTGTCTCAATTCGGAAATCAGCGCTGGGCCCTTTGGGCGTAAGGAACGCGCGAACGGTATGCACGGCCTTGATTTGCGCTTCGCCGGGTATGCCTTGGGGGGCTGCATTCTGGTTTATCTGAATTGTCACCGCACTGCGTTGGCCAGCGCCAGGCGCCGCCAATATGGCATTGAACGTGGCCTGATGCTCTTTGGGGGCAACGCCCGACAGTGGCTGAATGTCGGATATCTTTACCAATTCACCTGAGAGGTTGTTAGCCTGAGCGAGGGGAATGACAAAATTACCCTTATTCGTCTCTACAGTGGCTAGCGTGGCCCCGGAAGGGCTTAAGGCGTTTACCGCAAGCGGTAGGGCCTTTGCATCCTCAGGCGGTAAGGGGCGAACAGCGAGAACCGTAGCAACTTGGGCCGGAGAAACCTGACTGGTACTGGGATCCATCAGTTGAAGTGAATGCGACTGGCCGGAGAAAGAGAATGCCCTGATTACTGGACCCAAGCCGTCTTGCGGGCCACTTGTTGTTAGCTCCGTTAGACTGGATTTCGGGATAAGGTGCGTTGCATCAAGAGCCTTCGGTGAGGCAGGGTTTTGATTGGTAGCAGGACCATAGCCCGAGCCCCTGCTGCGGTTTCCTTGCTGCGCGGCTATCAGGGTTGCCAAGTCCGGGCTGCTATTGCGGCTGGCCAGAAAGTCAGGATTACCTGTTTGTTCAGCAGGTGAGCCAGTTACCTGAGCATGGGGCGCTTGTTGTGCCTCAGGGGCAGGGGGCGACTTTGGATAGTATTGTGCGGGCTGGGTTGAGCTACCGCCTTGGGCGGAACGACCAAGCATGCTTGCCAAGGCGTCGCTGGTAGTACTGGATATATTTTTTGTTTGAACGGCAGGCCCATATCCCGTTTTCTCAGGAAGAGGGGCTGGGTTCTGCTGTGTCTCATTAGTTTGAGGCTGCTGTTTCGCATGAATTGCAATAACTACCAGGGCAAGCCTGATCGGTGGGTCGATGGTATGCCCATTGCGCTCATGGAGGTCTGCTGCCAATTTATGTCCGGCTTCAATGATTTCCAACCTGACGTCGTCGCCTGGGCGCAGTCCCGCATCGGGGCGCAAGGCGAATGTCGCTGTTTCCGTAACAATGATCGGACGGCCTTCATTGTCGATTTTTTTTACCTGTTCCTTTAGCCGCTCTCCGACTTCCAGGTGAGCCGCTGTTGCGGATATGGAAACGGCGGGCTCTCGGCTCCGGAGGTGCTCAGCCTGTTCGTGTTTTGAGGAACTTTCGCCCTTATGTTCACGAGCCTCGGTCTGGGCCTGCTGAGGATCCTTTGACACAGCACTGGTCTTGCCGGTCGTTCTGGCGACCGGGTCGACGGGTTTAGGCAGTGGAGGCCCGGATATATCACTCATTCCGCAGTCCTTCGCGTTCGAAGCTGCTTCAGTGGGTACGCTTAGCGTCCGGTAATGGCTGCAGCCAGAGCCTTAATGTCCGAAGCCGCTTCTGATTGAGGGTGCCTGATCAGAAGGGGGACTTGCGACCTAATCGAGTCAACGACCTTTGGGTCATTCTTGATAATACCGGTAAGTGGCGGTGAAATCTTCAAAAATCCTTCGCACGCACGTTTGATGGCAGCGAATGCCTTTTCGCCTTCTTTCTTCGAAGCCACATTATTCACTACGATCGAGATATCAGCGTTCGGGTTGCGCATATGCGTCACTTTGATGAATGCGTACGCATCCGTGAGAGATGTAGGGTCCGCGGTCATCACCACCAAAATTCGTCCCCTGTGCTTGGAAAGGGTGGTCACAGAGGGGTCGATACCTGCCGCCAGATCAAGCAAGACATGGTCGTAATTTTCCGCAAGCTGGGTCAGGTCGTTACGCATGCCAACCAATGTTTCCTTCGAGAGGGAACCAAGGGCACCGGATCCAGATTTGCCTGGAAGTACGTCAAATCCAGCCCCAGTGCTGTCGGTAAAGGGCACGATGGTTTCCGCCATTGTCGCGTCCTTGGTGATGACCTGCCCAAGGTCTCTTTCTGGCATCATACCAAGCTGAATATCGACATTGGCGAGGCCCAGGTCACCATCAAACAAAAGTACTTTCTTTCCTGCGTGGGCCAAGGCATGGGCCAGAGATACCGAAACCCATGTTTTCCCGACACCGCCTTTTCCGGACGCGATTGTTATCAGGCGCCGTTCAAGGGTTTCTTTGCGATCTAATGCAACAAAATCATTCATGATTTCTCATCCGTCAGTGTGTCGGCTTTGCTTCGACGAGGTAAGGCTGTTATCAGCTTGGAAAGAGCCATTGGTGTGGCGGGATCAAGGCCATCGGCCACAAAGGGGCTTCTGCTAAGTGCTGCCAAAGCCAGGTAGCCAGGGCGTGCAGCCATGATAATGCTGGCATACCGCCTGGCAGCATCGAGCCGTGTTGCGATGAAGCGTTGGCACCCTAGCCGGGAAAAGACTCCTGCGATTTCCTGTGCGTCCAGGGCATCCAGGCCCGCTGGCATTACCAAAACCGGTTCCGCATCGACGGCTCGGATAAAGCCGAGAATTTCACGCAGTTCATCCATATCAAACGGGTTCGTGCCCGGTGTATCAATGATGGTCAGACCGTCTTTGTTGCTGTGTGACCGGAGCACCGCAGCGAGTTCTTCGGGCGATGCCGCTGTTGACACTGTTTGTTTCATCAGTTGAGCGAAATGATCCAGCTGCTGGATACCTGTTGCCTTCACCGTATCCGTCGAAATCAAGTTGATAGGCCGTTCGTGCAGAACGGCGTCAGCTGTAAGCTTGGCAGCACAAATGGTTTTGCCGGCACCCGGTGGGCCAACCAGCATGATCGGGCGTGTTGTACTGTCGGTTAATGGACTGAAGCGGATGGCGGTTTCCAGCGCGACTGAAAAGGCGTCAACAAGACTGCCGCCACCGACAGCACGGGCAGCCTCGCTAATATGAGATGCAGTCTCAAAAGGGAGCCCATGATGATTCAGAACAGCATTAATATCTGCTGTATCGAAATCCCGGGCTTGCGGAACTGGGTGTGAAATCTCGAACGCAGCAGGTGTCTGTTTGGGTTCTGGGGCATGGTCAGGTGGTTTAGGCGTCGCGCCAGCCTCAAGAGCCGCGGTCACCCTGACGCCGCTTTTGCCTTCTTCTATCTGTATGATGATGGCATCCGGTCCGAGCTCGTTTCGGACCAGCCCCATTACCTCCGACATCGTCTTGGCATGAAAGGTTTTTAACCGCATTGCGCTTTATTGTCCTTAAGTGAGCCGGCACTGGCTCAGATACTTATTAAATCTGGCCAAGTGTCCGAATCTTGGCTTGCGGATGAATTTCGTTCTGGCTCATGACAACGGTCGCGGGGCGGAACCGCTCAACAATCGACCTGACATAGGGACGCACCAGCGGGCTTGTCAACAGGACGGGCGCTTCGCCCCGTTCTGCCTGCTGGTCGTACACCATGCGCACGGAGTTGATAAATTCCTGCAGTCGCGTGGGCGCCATTGCCAATTGTCTCTCTTCGCCTTGGCCAACGAGACTTTCCGCAAACGCCTGTTCCCATTCTGTAGAAAGGGTTATGAGCGGCACCAAGCCTTCGGCATTGGAGTAGGCGGCGCATAGCTGCCTTGCCAGCCTGGTGCGGACATGTTCGGTGATGGCGACGATGTTTTGTGTGAACCCCGTCGCTTCGGCCACACCTTCAAGGATAGTCGGCAAGTCACGAATGGAAATCCGCTCCGTAAGCAGGGACTGGAGTACCCTTTGAATGCCCGATGTTGTGATCTGGTTGGGCACAATGTCGGCCACCAGTTTCTGGTGGTCTGATGGCAGATCGTCCAGCAACTTCTGTGTTTCTGCGTACGAGAGCAGGTCAGCCATATTGTCTTTGATGACTTCCGTCAGGTGCGTTGTGATGACCGTGGCTGCGTCCACAACAGTGTATCCGCGGAAACTGGCTTCTTCGCGCGCGCCAGGATCCACCCAGGTCGCAGGAAGGCCGAAGGCAGGTTCAGTTGTCGCCTCGCCTGGTATCTGTACCGGTTGTCCCTGAGGGTCCATCACCAGGAGCATGCCGGGACGAATGTCACCGCGACCGACTTCAGTTTCTTTGACACGAAGCACGTATGAATTTGCGGGCAACTGCATATTATCCAATATGCGGACAGAGGGCATAACGAAGCCCATCTCTGTCGCCAGTTGGCGCCTAAGTGCCTTGATCTGGTCGGTGAGCCGGAAGCCGCTGTCGTCATTGATAAGGGTCAACAGCCCATAACCAAGCTCAAGCCTGAGCTGGTCGATGGCCAGTGCAGAAGTAATAGGCTCCTCTGCGGGAACGGCGGCTTTCTTTTCGGCACTCTCCGCAATAGCAACCTGCTTTGCCTCTTGGGATTTCTTGCTGGTCAGAAGATAGGCAGAAACACCCAGGATAGAGCCAAAAAGGGCGAAGGGCATGAGCGGAAGACCTGGCATTAACCCCATGGCAAGAAGAAGCCCGCTTGAGACACCCAGAGCCCGCGGATAGCCGCTCAGTTGTCCGAACAGGGCCTTGTCTGTAGCGCCGGAAACGCCGGCCTTGGTTACCAACAGGCCTGCGGACGTGGATACGATTAGTGCTGGAATTTGTGATACCAGCCCGTCACCCACGGTAAGGATAGTATAGCGGTTAACAGCGTCGCCAAAGCTAATATCGTTTATAACAACACCAACGATGATGCCACCAACAATATTGATTATGGTGATGAGAAGTCCCGCGATTGCGTCACCGCGGACAAATTTTGCAGCACCATCCATCGAACCGAAAAAGGTGCTTTCATCCTCAAGTTCCTGGCGGCGGCGTCTTGCTTCGGGTTCATCAATAAGGCCTGCGGACATGTCGGCATCAATGGCCATCTGCTTGCCGGGCATGGCATCCAAGCTGAAGCGCGCGGCAACTTCTGCGATACGACCGGAGCCCTTTGTGATGACCACAAAATTTACGATCACAAGGATGGCAAAGACAATGATACCAATGACAACCTGGCCCCCCATCAGAAAGTTGCCGAAAGCCTCGATTACCTTGCCTGCTGCATCGGTGCCTGTATGTCCTTCGGATAGAATAAGCCGGGTCGACGCCAGGTTCAGCGAGAGGCGCAACATGGTTGCGATCAGCAAGATGGTAGGGAAGCTGCTCATTTGCAGCGGTTTTTGAATGAACAGGGTCGTCATCATCACCATAACAGAAAAGGTGATAGATGCTGCCAGCATGATGTCCAGCAACCAGCCAGGCATCGGCATGATTAACATCATGATGATAGTCACCATGCCCAGCGCGAAGGCGATGTCAGAGCTCTTCATGCCAGACAGCACGGCACCGACGTTCAGTCCGCCCTGGGCACCTGAATTGTCCTGCTGCCCACCTGGAGCTGAATCATTCATTGTTTGTCACTCATTGGCAGTTCGGTTCCTGCACTAAACAGAAGCGCGGTGGTTGTTGTCGCCCGGCTGGGGAACCGAAACACCGTCTGCATGGTACTGGTTTAGCTTGTTTCTAAGTGTCCGGATGGAGATTCCCAAAATGTTAGCTGCGTGGGTACGGTTGCCCAGGCAATGCTTCAATGTATCTATAATCAGATCCCGTTCTACTTCGGCGACGGTCTTGCCAACAAGCGTTGCGGCCACTTCCGCGTCTATACCGCCTTCTTCCCCCATACTACTTTGAGGCTGGCTTTCCGGTGCGCGGCTTTCGCCCGAGCCGGTAACAGCCAGATTGCCGCTGGCGTCTGGAAGAAGTACGGCTGCCGCGGAAATCTCGTCACCCGTAGCAAGCAGAACAGACCGGTGCATGGTGTTTTCCAGTTCACGGACGTTACCTGGCCAGTTATGCGCCTTGAGAACCTTCATGGCGTCGGCGCTGATCGGGCGTTCCTCTACCTGATTTACTTCGGCATATTTCTTGGCAAAATATTCTGCCAGGGCCTGAATATCTAATGGACGTTCCCGCAAGGGAGGGACGCGCAGGTTCACGACGTTGAGACGGAAGAACAGGTCTTCCCGGAATTTGCCATCCTTGACGTCGTCCTGAAGATTTCTGTTGGATGTAGCAATAATCCGAATGTTTACATTGACAGGCTTTGAGCCACCTACCCGGTCAATCTGGCGTTCCTGAATGGCGCGCAGGAGCTTTGCCTGCAGGCGCACATCCATCTCCGAAATCTCATCAAGCAGAAGAGTGCCGCCATCTGCTTCTTCGAACTTACCGATCCGACGGGCTACTGCTCCAGTGAAGGCTCCTTTTTCGTGGCCAAACAGTTCGGATTCCAGAAGGTTTTCGGGGATGGCAGCACAGTTAACCGCTACAAAGGGTTTGTTCGCCCGACGACTTTTCTGGTGTACGAAGCGTGCCATTACTTCCTTACCGGTACCAGACTCCCCGGTAATAAGGATGCTGGCTTCAGACGGGGCTACTTGTTCGGCCAGGGCAGCAACATTTTTCATTATAGCGTCACGGTAAATGAAGGACTGGCTATCTTCCGCAACAGCTTCAAGAACAGCAGCGATCAGCTCTGCATCAGGCGGCAGAGGGATATACTCTTTTGCTCCGCCTCGAATGGCCGCTGCAGCTGTTTTGGGGTCGGTTCCTATGCCACAGGCGACCACAGGAATGGAAAAGTGCTCTGCCCGAAGCTTTGGAATTAGCCCCGGAATGTCGAGCGAGATTTCAACCATCAACAGGTCTGCGCCACGGCTCCTTAGGATTGAAAGAGCAGTGTCAGTGTCGGGCGCGTGAGTTACCTGGGCCCCGCGGTCCATCGCAATCTGGCTGGCGGCACCCAACTGGCCATTAAGAGTTCCCACAATCAGCAGTCGCATTTTATAGTCTCCGTTACATCAACCCGTTTTCTCCGCGGGTCATGCGGTTCAATTCTTTTCTTGACCTTGCAAATTTTGTTTCGGCTTGCAGTCATTTGAAAAAGGTTATCCTTTGTGCTGGCGGCAATACGGTATTCAAGAGCATTTCCAAGCGCCGCGGGTTTTCCTTGCGGCGGATCGATGTTGCGCCCATGGCATAAAGGTTGTTCACCAAAGCCTCTTCATCTGTGCAGTGCTCAGTTTTTGCTGCCAGCGGAATGAAAAACAGGTGCGCCATCAGCGCGCCGTAGAAGGTGGTCAGTAGCGCCACCGCCATAGCCGGTCCAATCTCTGCCGGATTGTCCAAGTTACCCAGCATTCTGACCAAGCCAATAAGCGTGCCGATCAAACCCATAGCAGGCGCCACGTCGCCAGCCCGCCTCAGGAAGTCAACAGACCTCATATGGCGAGAGGATGCCGAGCTCGCTTCACGCCGCAAGATTTGCTCAATCTCTTCCGGCTCCGTGCCATCAACGACAAGCTGGATGGCTTTCATCAGAAACGGCGTATCTTTCAACTTCGGCAATAGGCGCTCCAGCAACAAAATGTCGTTATGTTTCCGTGCCTCGACAGCAATCTTCATTATTTTGACAGCCTCATCCGACGGGTCGCGTTGGCCATGGCGCAGCAAGGTCCAGATGTTCACCGGTAACGTCATCATCTCCTGAAAGCGGAAGCTGATGGCCGTAACGGCGAAAGTTCCCAGAACAACGATCATGACGCCCTGCAGGTTTATGAATGCCCAGGGAGAACCGCCGAGCCAGATCGCGCCAGCAACCAGCAGGAAGGCCGTCAACATACCCAAAATCGTGCTCATAGGCCGTCTGCCCCCTTGATCCGCGAACCTAGTTCGCGCCGCCATCCAGCTTGATGATTTCGGTCATTGTTACGCCCAGGTGGTCTTCCACCAGGACAACTTCACCACGAGCCACTAGCCTGTTGTTGACGTAAATGTCGATGGCCTCACCGACTTTCCTGTCAAGTTCCACAACGGCCCCAGGGGCCAGCTTCAGCAATTGGCTGACTTCAAGGGTCGACTTTCCGAGAACCGCCTGAACGCGTACCGGAACATCAAATACCGGCTCTAATTCTTGCGCCGAGCGGACTTGCCCGTCTTCCTTGGGTGCAAGGTCCGGGCTACGGCTTGTGCCATCGTCCAGGTTCTGCAAGCCAACGTCGCCTGAATTTTCGTCTTCGTCTGCCATCAAATAATTCCTTATTCAGGTCCACCTGCAGCAAGTTGCTCAATAGCTTCCTCTGTTTCAGGGTTTGTTTCTTCCGCAGTCGCGGATTTGGCGCCATTGTCAGCGTCAGACATGACAAAGCGCTGCACCGCTGTTTCAACTTCACGCATGATGGTGTCATGCTTGCGTTCGGTGCCGCCGTCGGGCCATTCCACCCGACAGTCCTGAGGGCCTAGGCCCGGCTCTCCGATCAATACGATATCACCGGGAAATCCGGTTGATGCTTTCAGGTCTTCAAGCCGCTCATTGACTGGGTCGAGCAGCGATTCCGAGACCCTTACCACCAAGCGCGGTTCCTTGTTCGCTGTCGCCAGGCAGTCTTCTATCAGGGCTTCAATTTCAGCCATTGGGTGTGCCCTGATAAGGGCTGGCGAGAGCTTTGATGCAATCGCATAGGCCAGTTGCACCATTTCCTGTTTGATGCCGGATTCCAGCTGTGACTTCTGCGAGAAAAGGGCATGGGCAGCTTGAGCAACCTGGCTCAAGGTTTCTTGGGTGGCCGCTTCAATATCATTTAGGGCCTGCTTTCGACCTTCCTCAAAGCCGTGGGCATAAGCTTCAGACTTGATTTGCTCTGTATCCGCGCGAAGGCGGTCAAGTTCTTCGTCGAAGCGGCTCTTTGCACCGCCGTCGAAGGCTTGATCAAATCGATATTTTACAGGTTCAGCCATTCGTTCTCATGCCACTTCTAATAGATCAGTTCGTCTTCGCCTTTGTTGTCGGAAAGCAGGATTTCGCCTGCTTCCGCCAAGTCTTTGGCTTTGTTGACCATGTCCATTTGTGCTTCATCTACATCTCTCAGACGAACAGGCCCCATGGCTTCCATGTCTTCTCTCAGGATTTTTGCTGCCCGCTCGGACATGTTGGAGAAGAATAGGTCGCGAAGGGTGTCGGATGCCCCTTTCATTGCAAGGGCGAGTTTGTCCTTGTCCACATTTCTCAACAAGGTCTGCACACCACTCGGGTCGAGGTTGGCGAGATCTTCGAAGGTGAACATCAGGGCGCGGATACGTTCTGCAGAATCTCTATTCCGGTCTTCAAGCGCTGCGAGGAAACGGGATTCCGCGCTTCGGTCCAGGAAGTTGAAGATTTCTGCAATTGTCTCGTGGCTGTCCCGGCGACTGG
This sequence comes from Kordiimonas lipolytica, assembly GCF_042651265.1. Lineage (GTDB taxonomy): Bacteria > Pseudomonadota > Alphaproteobacteria > Sphingomonadales > Kordiimonadaceae > Kordiimonas > Kordiimonas lipolytica. The sequence continues at coordinate 63,618 of NZ_JBHSCR010000006.1, forward strand.
TGCGCGCAAGGTTATTCATGAATTCTACGCGCAGGGTCTGTTCGACCTTGTCCAGAATATCCTTCTGAACAGCCTCCATACGGAGCATCCGCATGATGACTTCCATGGAAAAATCTTCAGGCAAAACAGAAAGTACGCGAGCGGCATGCTCTGCCTTGATCTTCTGCAGCACAACGGCAACCGTTTGTGGGTATTCATTCTTGAGGTAACTGGCGAGAACAACTTCGTTCACATTGCCCAGCTTGTCCCACATGGTACGTCCCGCAGGTCCTCGGATTTCGTCCATGATCTGCTGTACCCGGTCGCCCGGCAGCATTTTTGCCAAAAGGCGTTCTGTGCTGTCAAAAGAGCCATTCAGGTTGCCGACAGTTGAAACCTTTGAGGCAAATTCAACGAAAAGCTCTTCGACATCGGCGGCGGCCACGGTGCCAAGTGTCGACATATGCTGCGACAGCTCCTTGATCTCGTCTTCCGACAGACCTTCCCAGATATTTCGGCCATGTTCGTCGCCGATGGCCAACATGAAAGCTGCTGCTTTCTGAGCTCCGGACATTTTGGTCAATTCTGGCATTTTTACACCTGTATCAGTTTAATACCGCGGATTCGCTGGATCACTCAGCATAAAGCCACGTTTTTACGATCGCGATCGATTCATCAGGATTGGCACGTATAATGTCGGCGACCTTCTTGATTGCAGATTCCTGGATCCTGCCCTCAACCTGTGCGACGTCAATTTTTGCGTCCGTCCGCATGTCGTCCCGAACCAGAGCACCTGTTTGCTGAGCGTAGCGAACAGCAGCGGCTGCATCCTCATCACCCGCAGCGGCCGCAGCCATTACATCCGCGGTTATCGGGCTGCCTGGCCCCATAATAGCCGGTGTTTCAGTGGTCCTGTCTTCAATTTGACCCGGATCAGGTGGGGCAGGGGCATCTGGGATGGCTTCGATCAGGCGCATCACCAGCGGACGAACCACCAGAAGGATCACCAAAATAATGGAGATAATTATGCCGCCCTCGGAAACGACTTCGATCAGGTCTTGTTTGTTCAGTCCAAACAAGCTCAGGTCCTGAGTAGCCTGCGTGATCGGCGTGGGGTCAACAAAGCGCATTGATGTAACTGTTACCTCATCGCTGCGACCGGTGTCTGGATCGTCAACAAAGGGAATAGCCGTCAATACAAGACTGCGAAGCTGATCTATCTCGGCCTGCGGTCTTTCCTGGTAACCAACTGTGTTGCCTTCTTCGTCAATCTCACGGATGCCATCTACCAGCACGGCAACCCGCAATTGGGTTATCTCGCCGGGCTCCTTGATCGTAACTGTTTCTGTCTTCGAGTTTTCGAAGTTTGTTACTTCTTCAGTCTTGCTGGCGGTGTTTGATGGGGAAACCCCGAGCCCTTGAGCATCAGGCAAATTATTGGCAGTCGTAACTTGGCCGCCTACCTGATCCGTTTCACGAGACTCTTCTTCCACCACGTTCTGAGACAGGATTACCTGATTGTCAGGGTCGTAGGTTACAGCGTTCGTAGTCGTCCTGCTCATATCCATTTGAACGGATACTTCGGCGCGAACGCGGCCCTCGCCAACCCTGCGGGCAAGCAACTGCTCAATCTTGTTGCGGTACATGCGTTCTTTGGCAAGGCGCGCTTCTTCCAGGCTTGTAAAGCTTGAGAATTCGCCTTGCTCGCTGGCTCCGTCCACAAGCAGTCGCCCAGATGTGTCGGAGATTGTAACGCGTTCAGGAGATAAACCTGGCACTGCTGTTGCCACAAGGGCTTGGATCGCCTGGGCTTCCCGGCGCCCAAGTCCGGCGCCGCTTGTGCGAACAAGAATGGACGCTGATGGCTCGGAGGCCTCCCGTTCAAACGGGCGCCTTTCCGGCATCACGATGTGCACGCGTGCTTCGCTGACAGAGCCTAGATATTTGATGGTGCGGGCTATTTCGCCTTCCACGGCGCGGACATAATTGACATTGAGCTCAAAGCTCGTGCGCCCAAAGCTGCTTTCCTGATCAAAAATCTCTTTGCCAACAACGCCGCCGGTCAGGCCATCGCCGGCAAGCGTCAGGCGCAACCGGTCAACCTGATCCCGAGGAACCTTTAAAACGCGGCCGCCCGCGTCTGTCTCATAGGGGATGCTTTCGGCTTCGAGGCGTTGTGCGATTGTCGACGCATTCGCGGGGTCCAGGTCTGTGTAAAGCACAGTCATGGGAGCGGTTTGCCAGCGTCCGACAATGGCAAAGAAAAAGAATATGGTCAGGGCACCTACTAGGCCGATAAGGATCAGCCGGCCAGTGCCAAGATTTCGAAGAAATTGCAGAAAATTTTCCAACGCCCACCTCGGATACAAACACCCAATGGGGATACTCGCCCCAAGTTCACCCAACAAATTAGTCTGTCAGAGTAAACAGATAGTTAAATCTAGGCAATTTTTGCCTATAATTGTAAAGGAAAAATTTGAGATGGGCTGAATTTAGTGGCAAATCGGCAGTGCTAATCGCTTCTGTATTGCTGTATGCGTGTAGCGCGAAGGCCGGGTAGGCCGTTCTTGGTGATGGCTTGTTGCCAAGAAAGGAACTCTTCTACTGAAAGAGAGTAGCGAGCGCAGGCCTCTTCCAAGCTAAGCAGTCCGCCTTGAACCGCAGCAACAACTTCTGCTTTGCGCCGGATAACCCATCTTTGGGTATTCGCTTTCGGAAGGTCGGCAAGGGTCAAAGGTTTACCTGTCGGTCCAATGACATTTGCTCTATTGGTTCCATTCTGCATAAGACTCTACCTCACCCATTGGTGGTGAGGCGATTATAGGAAGAGGTCGTTTAAAAAAGCCTAATGGCTACAGTTAAAGCGCCGTTAACCTATAGACCTACGCAAAAACTGGGCAGCCAAGGCTACCCAGTTTCGCGCAAAAGAGTGGTTGTCAAGCTAGGTTAGCTCGAACCTTAGAGTCTTGTCAGCTCTTCCAGGATTTCATCGGATGTTGTGATGATCCTGGTGGAGGCAGAAAAGGCCCGCTGTACTTTGATCAGTTCCGAAAATTCATTGGCAAGGTCTACGGTAGACTGCTCAAGAGAGTTCGGAGCGATGCTGCCGGCACCGCCGCGACCAGCTTGCTGGAAGGACGGTGTACCTGAAAGGTCCGACAGGCCAAAGGCGTTGCCCTGCCGACGGGTCAGGCCATCCGCGTTCTGGAACGTCGCGACAGGCAGCTTGAACACCGTAAGGGTCAGGCCGTTGTCGAAGATTGCTGTAACATTGCCGTCTTCCCCAATGGAAACGCCGTTCACGTTTTCAAAGTTCGCGCCGTCCACGCTTGAACTCAGCAGGTTTGATGCGTTGTCGGTTTGCGAGAAGCCATCTGTTTCAGCATCCGTACCAAAGTCAAAAGTAATAGCGCCTTGTTCAACTTCGACAGTCGCACCATCGGTTGCGTTGGTGGCATAGTCGAATGTCAGCGTTTCGCCTAGGGAAAGATCAACGGGGTTCCCGCCAATATCATCCATAGTGGTGCTGGCAAGGTCAATGGAGCCATCTGTGTTGAAGACCAACTGGCCAGAAGCAACAATGCCGTTGGTGTGGGCTGCCGTGAGCACAGATGAATCATCGAAATAGAGTTCATAATTCCAAGTGTTCGCGGCGTTGTCTACCTTGGCTGCTGCTACAATCACGGTGTGTTGCCGACCAAGGGAATCATATACTTGAATGTTGGTTTCAAGTTCTGCCGTGGTGGTGCCGGTTGCAAGGTCTCCGAGGGTATAGGCAGCGCCATCAATCTCGGTCGCGCTCGCATTCACGTTGGCGCGCAAAGATACATTCTGTGTAGCCGACCCCAAGCTGTTCAATTCGTTGATGTTGATCGGGCTCAGCTCATCCAGGTCGTTCTGGTTGTTGGTGATGCTGCCGTCTGCGGCTACCGGCCAGCCCATCAAGTAGAGGCCCGCAGTGTTTTTCAGGAAGCCACGGGAGTCCTGGGTAAAGGACCCTGCGCGGGTATAAAGAACTTCACCCGCAGCGTCTTCTGCATCTGTGCCATCACGCACCACGAAGAAGCCTGCGCCGTCAACTGACAGGTCTGTCGCTGAAGCCGAAGGCTGCAGAAGACCCTGCTTTGATACAAGCGTATCCGAAAATGCGCGTACGCCGCCTGGTGAATATGATGAAAGAGCTGCTGTTTCGGTCACAAGGGTCGAAAAACGGGCCCGGGTTTCTTTATAACCAATCGTGTTTACGTTGGTGATATTGTCGGCGATGACGCCTACGCCCTCGGTAAAGGACTGGAGGCCTGATACGCCTGCTGCCAAAGCAGTGAATGCCATTTTACTTCTCCTACACTCTTTTGCGTTTTCGCGTGCTTTGGGCTTTCTGCTCGTTAACCGGGCGCTTCGGTCCGGTGTTTAGGTCAGCTAGTTCTTATGAACGAGCTGCAAAATCTCCGACTGCCCAACTTCGTTCGGGCCGACGGTAAAGATTGGTTCAAGGCCGCTGGTGTCTACGGCCGTGATAGTTTCCTGAACAGCTATTGGCGGGTCCAATTCTACGCCGTCAGCATTGGTTGCTGCGATGTCCAGAGTATATTTCCCTGGGGCGGCTGGGTTGCCGGCAGTATCGATACCGTCCCATTTGAAGGTATGAAGCCCAAGAGTTGTCAGGCCAGCCTCGGAATAGACAACGGTACCTGTTTCATTCCGGACTTTAACGGTAAGGTCATCCGTTACAGCTGTGTTCTGATACTGCCACTTAATGCCCGAGCTGCCGTCATGATCGCCTGTTGTGCCCAAAATCAGGGCGTCACTTCCCAGGAAGGAAGCTGCGCTGGCAATATTATTCATTTCCAGCAGGGATTGGAGAGACTCAAGGTTCTGGTTCGTTTGAATCTGCTGTTCTACGCTTGAGAACTGTACGAGCTGATTGGTGAACTCGTTGCTGTCCATCGGATCTGTTGGATCCTGGTTCTGGAGCTGCGTTGTGAGCAGGGTCAGAAAATCATCAAAGTCGTCGGCAAGTTTGGCTGCGGAGTTGTCGCCCCGCGTCAAACCGGTTCCGGTTCCCGATGTTATGCCTGTAAGATCTACCATTCTCTTGCTCTCATTTCGGCCGCCGATGCGGCCGGTTTTCCTTAAACTTCAATATCCAGACCGGTTTCCACGCTTACGTTGGCGAGGATGGTCTCAAGTGGAACTTCTTCTTCGGCGATGTCGACCTCCAGGCCGCCTTCAGCCATTCCATGACCAAGGCCGCTGCGCGCTGCCAGATCGTCGCGCATTTTTTCCTGCTGGACTGCTTCGGCGAATGCCCGGCCAGCGCTCTCCTGGTCGTTAGTGTCCAGACTGAACTGGATGCCGCCATCCGCTTTATGTCCAGCAGACTCAAGCGCCCGCTCAAGGCCACGAGTGTCGCGCTGCATAAGGTCCAAAGTCTCGGGCCGCTCCGCCATCACTTGAGCATGAACCTTGCCGCCTTCGAGAAAGCTCAATTTCACACGCACGCGGCCGAGCTCAGCTGGGTCGAGCCGAACGGTGAAGGCCTGTTGGCCGTCGTTTACCGCCTTGGTGACATGCATGTTCAGCTGTTGGCTAACCTGCTGCGCCAGTTCTGGCGAAGGCTTGCCACCCAGAAGCGACATGCTGGCCATAAAGCCGGTTTCGCCTTTCAGGCCACTCAGTCCCGCAGCAACGGCATTTGCCGACGTGCTATCAAAGAAACCGGCTACTCGCTCAGGTGTCAGCGGGGGCAGAGCCTCGCGCGCTGGCGCTGGCGCCTGTGTTTCTGGAAGTTTTGATACAGGTTCTACCGGTTTTGCTGAAGCTGCTTCTTTCAGTGTGTCCGCGGCAGGCTCTGCAGTTACCTTGAAATCAAGCTGCTCTTTGCCAGGGCCACTGTTGGCCTTGTTCGTTGTCGGCACAGTGCGGTCCGCTACTGACTTCGGCGCCGCGGCTGCAACCTGTTGCTGCGCCTGCTGCGTGACAACACCGTTACCCTCTACTTCATCGGCTTGCGCCTCGGCAGGGGCTTGAGGAGTAGCGGGAGCCGCCTGGCTTGGTTGTTCCGATTGCGGGGTCACCGTGGGGACGGCTTGTTGCTGGCCTTGTGCCAGCCCTTGAAGGCTGGGTGTGGCTGCTTGCGCGCCGTTAACGGGCGCTGCAGTAAGTGCTGGTTTGTCCAGGGGCGCTGCAAGTGTCTCTTCAGGCAACTGGGCCTGTCCGGCCTGGCCTAAAGCGTTAGGTGTAGCCTGAACGGTTGTGCCCTCTGCGCCCGGGGTAAGGACAGGGGCCTTTTCAACCGCAACGCCGAACAATCCCTGCGCTGCGGTAGCAGGCAGAATGTGGCTGTTGGTGGAAACCCCGGCCTGCGATACCGCGGCCAACTGTTCAGTTGACGGCAGGGCTGGCAACTGCTCGAGCTTGAGGCCAAGTTTTTCAAGGGCTGCCTGAGGCAGAATGGATATGTCCTGGCCGGACTGTTGGCTCGTTATACCTTGCGCTGACATCGCGGCAGCCTGACTGCCTGCAAGAGCAGCCTGGATCGCAATGCCTGAAACGCCCGCCTTCGCCTGTTGGGCAGATTGAGCTGAGCTTGCGCTGCTTTCAGTAAGGTCCGCTGTCAAGCCTGCAAACGGTGCCCCCTGCAACTGCGCGGGCATCATCTCAGGCGGCAAGGTGGCCTGGAGGCTGGCAAGAAGTTCCGCCTGCTCCGTGGTGAGGTCAAGTGCTTCGGATACAGCAGTACCCGGAACGACTGAGGCCGTTTCAATGCTTTGCAGCGCCTGGGCAAACTGAGCGGCTAAATCGCTCTGTCCCGCGCCTGAAGCCTGGCTAACGCCCAACAGCCCAGCAATCGCTGGAGAAGGGGAGGAGCCAATGCTCTGCATCAATTGATCAATAGGGTTCATATCTTACTACCAATTTGTTCGCCTCATCACCCGGCAGGGTTTTGTTCGACCAGATAGAAGCAAGGGGCGGGCCAGTTTTTCCGAAAAATGCGAAACGCCTTGAATCTCAAGGGGTCGCCGTATTGGAGGGTGCGTTCTAATTTGGGGCGGGAGCGGTTCTTGCCGGGCAAAAACAGGATCATTCATGCCTATTGGGCGGAATCACTTGCCTCTGGAAGCTCGAATGCCTATATCGACAGGCAAGAAGCGAAAGCTGACGAAAGTAGTAAGAAATGTCGACCCCACTTGAGCAAACAGAACTGAACAGCCTCGGGTTCCCTTGCCCGCCAGAAGAGACGCGCGTGGTCGTGGCTATGTCCGGCGGTGTGGACAGCTCCGTGACGGCTGCGCTTCTGAAGGAGCAGGGTTATGACGTGGTCGGCATCACGCTGCAGCTTTATGATCACGGCGTCGCCGTTCAGAAAAAAGGCAGCTGTTGCGCGGGGCAGGACATCCATGATGCCCGCCGTGTGTCTGAAGCACTGGGTATCCCGCACTATGTGCTGGACTATGAAAGCCGCTTCAAGAACCAGGTGATGGAAGAGTTTGCCGACAGCTATATCAAGGGCGAAACCCCGATCCCCTGCGTGCGCTGTAACCAGACAGTGAAATTCAAGGACCTTCTTGATACCGCACGCGACCTGGGCGCGGACTGTATGGCCACCGGCCATTATGTACAGCGGGTTGTTGGCGAAGACGGCAAGGCGCAGCTGGTGCGCGGCATCGACGACGGCAAGGACCAGAGCTATTTCCTGTTCGCGACCACGCAGGAGCAGATGGATTTCCTGCGTTTCCCCCTTGGTCACATGGACAAGGAGCAGACGCGGATCGAGGCCGAGCGCTTCGGCCTGACCGTTGCAGACAAGCCGGACAGCCAGGATATCTGCTTTGTACCCGAAGGGCGCTATGTGGATGTGATCGAACGGCTGCGCCCTGGCGCGCTTGAGCCCGGCGATATTGTGGATATCGACGGCAATGTGCTCGGGCGTCACGAAGGCATCGTAAAATACACCATCGGCCAGCGCCGCGGTCTTGGCATCGGCGGCTTTGAAGACCCTATCTATGTGGTCAAGCTGAATGCCGCCAAAAAGCAGGTCATCGTTGGCCCCAAGGAAGCACTGCTGACAAGCGAGATCGGCGTCAAGGAGGTGAATTGGATCGGCGAAGATGTCCCGGCTTCAGGCTTGGATGTTGTTGCCAAAATCCGCTCCACCCGCCCCGGCGTGCCAGCGAAAATCTTCCTTGAAGGCGGCCGCGCCCGCGTGGTGCTGAACGAACCTGAGGCCGGCGTATCCCCCGGCCAGGCCGCTGTTTTCTATGACGGGGACCGTGTGCTGGGCGGCGGCTGGATCGACAGCGCCACCAGCGCAGACCCACGGCTGGCCGCAGCCTGATCCCCCATATAAAAAGCAGCGGTGTTATGTGTCAAGCGCGGCTGCATAGTGATCCCTCATTTTTGCGTTTGCGCGAATGAGGATTTTTCTAGT
>NZ_JBHSCR010000007.1:0-330613 GCF_042651265.1 Kordiimonas lipolytica
GTTCCTTACGTCACTTCAAATGAAATCAAAATCCTCTCTTATGCAATTGCCTTCTTTGGCCCCATAAGCCCTGACGGGGAACACTGCCTTCTTATAGTGGCATTCGCAGACAACTCTTACCTTGAGGGCACCTGTGCCTGCGTCAAAAAACATGTCATTAAACACATGAGGTAATTTGTCCGGATCGTCGAAGGCAAAAACTACATCAATGGTTAGTTCTCGCTCCTCTACGTTTTGGCTATCTTCCCAAGGACCAAAGTGGACGTCTGTCCTGCGAAAAATACGCTCTGATGCCACCGGTGAAAAGAGGCGCTTAATCGCATCCAGCACAGCTGATTTACCCGCACCGTTATCACCTACAAAACCTGTCACACCGTTGTTAAAGGGGATATAAACCGGGGCGTTCCCAAAACAGCGGAAATTCTTTATTGCCAGCGATTCAATGTGCATGGCGATCAATCCTCTATTATTAGTGTTGCTTTCTCAGACACGATTTGAATATCGCGAAAATGCATTAAAGCGGGTTAGAATAGGCGCAGCATCTGCATCCTGATAAATGTCATTGCGAAGCCATTCGAGTTCTGCCTCAACGTCAGACTCCCGCACATCCACATACCATGCCCGTGGACGAGCATCGCTGCCGTCATTCCAACGGTATCCGCGTTTTCTAAGCTCATCTTTAAACTCAAAGGGTGCATTTTCGGCCCAAATTCGACAGGTCGATTGACGAGCAAACTCAAGCAAATAGCTCAAACCGGTCGAGCCTGTATCCCCAAGCTTGTCTGAGAGCAGCCTAAGCCCAGCAAAACAGTCCATTGTGGCCCGATGTCCGTCGTAGAAAAAGCCACTCTTTAGTCCCAAATACTCCAGTTTGGCACTCTCAAATCCATGACTACGCCAATCAATATCCGCGTACGAGCACCCCCAAGCCTTTAGTTCGAACATTGGTTCGACTTTTTCGAGAAACGGTCGATCAAAGCCCGAGTTATGAGCAATAATTATGACAGCGTCAGCGATAAGGTCCCGTACCTGTTGCCAGTCGATTACTTGGCCTCGGACATCGTCGAATCTTATTCCAGTTAATGAGGTGATTTCTTCGGAGATGGTTCCTACTGCGGGTTCTTGCAGCATATTCAACGGAGGATGTATTCCAATAATATTGGCGTTCTCATCAAACACAAAGGGAACAAGTGCCAGTTCAATTATCTCATCCTTTTCAAGGGATAAGCCGGTGGTCTCGATATCTAGATAAATGCCACGTTTGAGCAATTGGTCGGGTAGGGGTCCATCTAGCGGGACTGGCACCTGAAGTCTCTCAATGACAAGATGGTCTTCACTTGACTCAAGAAGTTCTATAGCCTCTTCAATATCCATTGATAACTCGGCCCCTAAATAAACGTACTTCGATTCGACGATCCTAATTCTACCGCCCAACTATCTGCAAGTAGAAGTACATTTGTTTCGAAGAAAAACTATCAACCGGAAACCCGTAATTATTTACGTCTTTGAACAGCTAATCTTTCAACAGCATCGTTTTAAATCCCTAGTTTTTGCAGCTGAATGTTAGAGCCTTACAGGCTGCTGGCCATTTTGTTTTCGGTTGGGGCTACAGATAAGGACAAAATATCCTGCAAACAAAACTAGGGAAACCAAATGGAAAAATTAAGAGTATTGTTTTCCTTGGTAGACCCAATAGTTCTCAAAATAAGAGATACACTCAAAGCGTATTAATAACAGTGGGTTAGTGATTGAGACTGAGACCTTAGTTGCAGAGTATTAGGATACGGGTCCATCGAATGCGGAAAAAAATCAGGAGATTTGCAATATTCTCGTCGTATTCGAATTCTCACAGATCACGCTTAGCCGAAATATTCAGCTTGACGCGCATAATTTATATTATGGGAAATATTTAGATTAGATAGATCAGATGGTTATGCCGAAACAAACCGTTTAGCACGTGTCAGCACGTCTCTATCGCGCTTGGCACGATGCGAGCGGCTATTCCGCCGGAACCGCGACGTCTTCGCCGGCAGCTTCGAGTTTTTCGAAGGCTTCGCTGACTTCCTGCTGTTTCGCCCACATCTGTGCATAAAGTCCGTCCTTGGCCAGCAAGTCGTCGTGTCGGCCGCGTTCAACGATCTGTCCGGCATCCATCACCAGTATTTCATCCGCATTAACCACGGTCGACAGCCTGTGCGCGATAATCAGTGACGTGCGGCCTTCGGCGATTTCCTCTAGCGCGGCCTGGATATCGCGCTCTGTGTGGCTATCCAGTGCTGATGTCGCTTCATCCAACAGCAAGATCGACGGGTTTTTAAGGATCGTGCGCGCTATGGCCACGCGCTGCTTTTCGCCGCCTGACAGCTTCAGCCCGCGTTCGCCGACCTCTGTTTCGTAGGCTTCAGGCAAATTGCTAACGAAATCATGGATTTGCGCGAGTTTTGCGGCCTCATAAACCTCGTCCTCGGTAGCGTCAGGCCTGCCGTAGCGGATATTATAACCGATGGTGTCGTTGAACAGCACCGTGTCCTGCGGTACTACGCCAATCTGGGCCCTGAGGCTCTTTTGCGTAACACCCCTGATATCCTGGCCGCCCACAAGTATCTGGCCGTCTGTGACATCGTAAAAACGGAACAAAAGCCGTGAAATCGTTGATTTTCCTGCGCCGCTGGCGCCCACAATCGCGGTTGTCGTGCCGCTTGGCACCGTGAACGAGAGCCCTTTGAGTATTTCCCGCGTATCGGTATAGCCGAAGCGCACATCTTTGAATTCAACGTCAGAGTTTTCTGCTTTTAAATCAAATGCATCAGGAGAATCTTTAATGTCAGAACTCATGCGAATGATATCGAACATCTTTTCCATATCCACCAGCGACTGCTTGATCTCGCGATAGACAAATCCAAGGAAATTGAGCGGCATATAGATCTGGATCAGGAGGGAGTTGACGAGCACAAATTCACCAATGGTGAACTGACCGTTCACAACGCCCTGCGCGGCCATATAAAGCACGATCACCAGCCCAAGGGAGATGATGATGCCCTGCCCGACGTTCAGTAGCGTCAGCGACAGCTGGCTGCGTACCGATGCGGCTTCGAACCCAGCCAGAGCCTGGTCATAGCGGCTGCTTTCATGTTCCTCGTTGGTGAAATATTTCACCGTCTCAAAGTTCAGCAAGCTGTCGACGGCTTTGGTGTTGGCTTTTGTATCCTGCGCGTTCATTTCGCGCCGAAACTTCAGCCGCCAGTCGGTGACATAGATAGTAAACAGGATGTAGCTGACGAGCGCAACGAATGTGATGGCAGCATACCAGAAGCCGAACTTGGTCCAGAAAACGGCTGAAATCAGAAGGATTTCAAGGAGTGTTGGCAGGATATTGAACAGCATGAACCTAAGGAGGAAATCAATCCCGCGTGTGCCGCGTTCGATTACGCGGCTAAGGCCGCCTGTGCGTCGTTCCAGGTGGAACTTGAGGCTGAGGGCATGCAGATGTCGGAAGGTGTTGAGGGCGACACGTCTCAGCGCATGCTGGCCAACGCGGACGAACACTGCGTCCCGAAGCTCGCCAAACATAAGCGCCAGCACCCGCGCAAGCCCATAGCCAAGGATAAGCCCCGTCGGTACGGCAACAGCTAGAGTCTCAGCTGTTACCTTGCCGCCGCCTGCGATGGCGTCAACTGCATCCTTGAACAGGAACGGCACGTAAACGCCGATGAGTTTTGCAAACACAAGGAAGGATAAGGCCAGAATCACGCGAAATCTGAGGTCCCAGCGGCCGTCAGCCCACAGGTACGGCAGGATGCTTTTCACTGTCGACCAATGATTTTCAGACTTCTGTTTCTCAGGCACGGGACGGTTGGTCATATAGGTGTGTTCCAATATCTTGCAGCTTGGGCAAAGGCGTGAGGCGTTAAGCGAGAGGAGAGCATATGGGCCATGGGCCTCATGTTTCAACCGCCGTATGGCAGGCTTGCAGAAATGTTACCCCGTTCTGCGGATATCAGGGCCTGAGAATCATCATGTCGCCGCGGAATTCGATGCTTGAAAACTCCTTCAGCACGGTCATGCCGAGAAGCGAACCGTCCATGTCTGCCCCGTTGATGGTAACAGGCACATCATAGAAGGTCTCCTCCCCAAGCCCCAGCGTGCTGATGGTGGCGCGGGCATAAGAAACAACGCCGTTTGCCGTGGTGGCGCGGCCGCTATAATCCAGGATGCCGGTGTTAATACCGATGCGGCGGGCATCATCCGGGCTTAGGACCACATTACTGGCACCGGTGTCCACCATGAAGCGGACATCCACGCCGTTGAGCCGGGCCTTCATCCAGAAATGCCCGTCGCGGGAGCGGTGTACCATAAGCCCCTCTTCCGTGCTGACGACCCCTGACGGGTCAATAGCGCTCATGAAGCGGTTTCCAAGATCGGACCGGTACAGGTAGAAGGTGGCGATGCCTGCGATGATCAGCGCCCATAGACCAGCCATTTTGGCGAGGCGCAGGATGCTTGAACGGCTCCAGAAGGCCGCAGCACCGCCAAAAATAAGAATGATGATAAGCCCTCGCACGAGGTAAGGGTCGACCATGCTGGTGGTCGGGAACGCGAGCGACAGACCAAACAGCAACAGCCCCATGCCTGCCAGAAATACGATAAGGCGCAAAACAGGCGACGGATGTCCTTTCGGCCGCCCCGGGACTTGCTTTCTGTCGTTATTGTGGTCTGGCACCTGCCAGGGATTATGGGTCATGCTGTCTGGCTCCGCTACGCTTCAAGGATACGGAAAGCCGTCACGCTCGCCAAGTGTTCTTTAAGAGTGTTCGATCACCATTCCGTCAAAGGCGGGAGCAACGCCCTCCGGCAGCTCCGCCGTCAGGGTCTCATAGTCCATGTCCCATGTCATGTGGGTGAGGATAGCGAGCTCCGGCTTCACCCGGTCGATCCATTCCAATGTTTGCGCCAGGTGGCTGTGCGTGGGGTGCGGATCGTACCTGAGTGCGTCCACCACCCATATTTTCACGCCCTCAAGCGCCTCAAAGGCGGATTCGGGCATCCGGTCCAGGTCTGTGGAATAGGCCATGTCGCCAAACCGGTAGCCAAGGCTTATACCGCTGCCGTGCCCCTGTTCGAACGGCGTCATCGTGATCCCGCCCACCCGAGTGGGGCCTGAGATGATTTTTGCCGTGCAGATCGCCGGATAGCCGTTCTGGCTTTTGAAGATATAGTCAAACCTTTGCTTGAGCGTGTCGATGGTTTGCTGGTCGCCGTAAACCGGCACTTTCTCGCGCGTCGCCTGAAAAAAGCCGCGCAGGTCGTCTATACCGTGGGTATGATCGGCATGGTCGTGGGTATAGAACACCCCGCTGACATGCTTCATGCCTGCTGACAGCGCCTGTTCCCGAAGGTCCGGCGTTGTGTCGATCAGGATGCTTGTATCGCCCTCTTCCACCAGCACGCTGGCACGGCGACGGCGGTTCTTCGGGTTCTTCGGGTCGCACGCGCCCCAATATTCCGGCATCTTCGGGACGCCGCCCGACGTGCCGCAGCCAAGAATGGTCAGCTTCATGCCGCGTCTTTGGCCGCTTCTGGCGGCGTGGCTTTGTCGAACAGGGCAAAGAAATTCGCGGTTGTCGCTTCCTGGAGCTCTTCAAAGGAAATGCCCTTGAGGTCGGCAACAAATCGCGCCGTGTCCATCACATAGGCCGGCTCGCACGGCTTGCCGCGGTGCGGCACGGGCGCCAGGAACGGCGCGTCCGTTTCAACCAGCAAGCGGTCCAGCGGGATGGTTTTGACGGTAGCCTGCAGGTCCTTGGCGCTATTGAAGGTGGCGATGCCGGAAATGGAAATATAGAGGCCCATCTCAAGAACCGCATCCGCGAGCATCTGGCTGGCGGTAAAGCAATGGATAACGCCCTTGAACGGCCCTTTAGCCATTTCTTCCCGAAGGATTGCTACACAGTCTTCGTCAGCGTCCCGCGTGTGGATAATCACTGGCAGCCCGGTTTCGCGGGCGGCAGCGATATGGGCGCGGAAATTTACCTGCTGCATGTCGCGCGGGGCATTATCGTAGTAGTAATCAAGTCCGGTTTCGCCAATACCCACGATTTTCGGATGTTGAGCCCGTTCAACAAGTGCCGCAACCGCGACATCTGGTTCATTTTCGGCCTCGTGTGGATGGATGCCAACCGTGCCGTATACATCGTGATAGGTCTCGGCGATGGCGCGAATTTCATTGAATTCACGTAGTTTCGTGTTGATTGCCAGCATGCAGCCAACGCCCGCGGCGCGAGCGCGCGCAACTGCACCGGCCTCGTCCTCACGAAGCTGTTTGTAGTTCAGGTGGCAGTGGCTATCGACGATATACCCGAATTCAGCCATCAGGCAGCGTCCTCCTCTGGTAGCTCAAAGCGTGGGAATACGCCCTCTGGCTTGGGAATAGCGGTACCCGGCGCGATCCGGTGCTCACTACCAATCTGGTCGAAACCACGTTCAGACACATTCATCTGGCTAAGGAGCTTATCCATGCTTTCAGGCATGATGCATTGGGCCATAATGGCGATCTGGCGAATGGCATCTGCGAGTACATAGAGAACCGTGTTCATGCGCTCAGGGTCGGTTTTCTTGAGCTTCCAGGGCTCTTGCACGGAGATATAGCTGTCAGCTGCGCTAGCCTGCGCAAAGATGGCTTCAAGCGCATAATTGAATGCTTGCTTGTCCATATGGCCGCGAACCACATCAAGTGTTGCTGCAATATCATCCAGCAACTTGCTGTCATCATTCGTAAAGTTTCCAGGTTCAGGGATAACCGCATCGCAATTTTTATGGATCATGGACAGCGTGCGCTGGCTCAGGTTGCCAATACCGTTCGCAAGTTCTGAGTTGCAGCGCAAAACGAAGGACTTGCGCGAGAAATCGCCGTCGTTGCCGAATGGCACTTCGCGCATCAGGAAGAAGCGCACAGGGTCGAGTCCGTAGGTGTCGATCAGCTCGAACGGATCGATCACGTTACCAAGCGACTTGGAAATCTTCTGACCTTCGTTGGTCCACCAGCCGTGGGCGAACACGCGTTTTGGCAGCGGCAGGTCTGCCGCCATCAGGAAGGCCGGCCAGTAAACGGCATGAAACCGCAGGATATCCTTGCCCACCATATGAACATTGGCGGGCCAGTATGTCTTGTAAGCCTCAGCGCCCTCGTCCGGGTAGCCAACGGCTGTCAGATAGTTGGCCAGCGCGTCGATCCAGACATACATTACATGCCCATCGTGGCCTGGCACAGGCACGCCCCATTTGAAGCTGGAGCGCGAGATCGACAGGTCTTCAAGCCCGCCTTTGACGAAGCTGCGCACCTCATTGAGGCGCGACTTGGGCATGACGAAGTCTTCTTGGGTGTCGTAAAGCTCCAGGAGCTTGTCCTCAAAAGCAGATAGCTTGAAGAAATAGCTGGGCTCCTCGACCCACTCAACCGGCGCACCGGTCGGGGCCAGTTTCTCACCGCCCTCCCCGATGGTCAGCTCTTTTTCAGCGTAAAACGCCTCATCGCGAACCGAGTACCAGCCAGAATAGCTGTCTTCATAGATGAAGCCCTTTTCCTCAAGTACGGTCCAGAGATGCTGAACCGCCTTTTTGTGGCGGTCTTCGGTGGTACGGATAAATTGGTCATTCGAGAAATTCATCGCCTTGGCCAGTTCCTTGAACCGGTCAGAGACATTGTCGCAGAAAGTCTGCGGGTCAATGCCTGCCTTTTCTGCAGACCGTTCAATCTTCTGGCCGTGTTCATCTGTGCCCGTGAGGAACATGACATCATAGCCGTCCAAGCGCTTGAACCGCGCCAGCAGGTCGCAAGCGAGGGTCGTATAGGCATGGCCAATATGTGGAACATCGTTCACATAATAGATTGGCGTCGTAACGTAATAGGACGGCCTGTCGGTCATATCATTCTCGTATCTGAATAAAGCAAAAACGGTTTAGCCGCGCGCCAAAGCACCGATCGACGTGAACAGGTTCACAATCACCTGTTTGCGGTCAAGGTTGACAGCGTCAGCCCGGCTTACCAAACGGCCCATCTTTTCCCACAGGTCAAGCCAGTTATCAAGCCCGGCCGTTGCAGAAATTCTGGCCATTTCGGCGCCTTCGCCCTGCATAATGTCATTTGTGCTGACGCCGCTTGCGCTTTGGCGCACCAGACGTTCAACCCAGCCCAGAAGCATCTCGATGAACAAATGGTATTCCGCATCTGCTTTGGGCGCTGCAAGCCGTGTCGCAAGGGCATGGACATCCGGCGTATTGAGACGCGGCAGGCGGACCAGTTGTGAAGCCATATCCCGGTATAGACCAACGCCACCTAGTTCTGCCAACTCAATCGCTTTGCCTGGTGCCCCGCCCGAAAGGCGGGCCAACGCGTTCAGATCGTCGCTGGCAAGCGTAGGATAGCGAGCCACAAGAACGGCTTTCACGCTTTCTTCGCCCAGTGCCTTCAGCTTGAGGGTTCGGCAACGGCTGCGGATTGTCGGCAGCAGTTTGCCCGGCGAGTGGGCAACCAGGAACAGGATGGATTTTGCTGGCGGTTCCTCCAGCAGCTTCAGAAGCGCGTTCGCCGCGTTGGCGTTCATTTCATCTGCGGCGTCCACGATGGCTACTCGCCATCCGCCTTCGCTTGCTGTTTGTGAATAAAAGCTTGTCAGCTTGCGAACGTCATCAATCACAATATCTGCGCGAAGCTTTCCCGTTTTCTCATTTTCTGTGCGCTCAGCAACAGCAACGCCGCCATGACCGCCTGAAAGAATGCGCTGAATAACGGGATTGTCAGCTTCCACATCAAGGGATGTGGCCTCTTGCGGCAGGTCATCGCCGAAAAGCCCGGGACCAGCGTCCGCACCATCCTGCGACAGCAGGAACTTGGCGAACTTCCAAGCAAGCGTGGCCTTGCCGATGCCCTTAGGGCCAGTGATCAGCCATGCGTGATGCAAGCGGTCGGCGTTAAAGGCGCTCAGGAACTCCCGTTCGGCTGCCTCATGCCCGAAAACGGCCGTTGTCTCCCGTGGGTGACGTGATATAGCGGCCTCTTCGGTCATTGCATGCCCACAAACCGGTGGTTCACTTGCGCCCGCAGGTCATTCTGCAGTGTTGTGATATCGCGGTTGGCATCAATCACTACGCATCGATCAGGCTCAGCTTCTGCGATTTTCAGGTATGCGTCCCGGATATTCTCGTGGAATGCAAAATTCATCCGTTCGAACCGGTCCTCCCGGTCTTCCCGCAGGGCCTCGCGCCCGCAAGCGCGCGCCAAACCAACGTCCACAGGCAAATCAAGAATGAACGTGAGGTCCGGCGTCAGGCCATGAAGCGCCATATCCTGCAGATCACGCATCTTTTCGATGCCAAGCCCCCGCGCACCGCCCTGGTAGGCAATGGTGCTGTCGAAGAAGCGGTCGCACAAAACCCAAGCGCCGCGTTTTAGCGCTGGTTTGATTGTCCGTTCAACATGTTCTGCGCGGGCGGCAGTCATAAGGAGTGCCTCGCTCATCGGCGTCCAGCGGTCGGTTTCACCCTTTACCAAAAGCTCTCGGATTTCCTCTGCGCCCGTTGACCCGCCTGGTTCGCGGGTCATGACAACTTCAACGCCGCGGCCAGTCAGCCACTTGGCCAGCAGGCGAATTTGCGTCGACTTGCCAGCGCCTTCGCCGCCCTCGAAACTGATAAACTTCGGCGAAAATTCGTTCATTAGTTTCCTGGCTCCGCACCCGCTGATCCGAAGATCAGATATTCAAATGCCGCGCCGATTTTGCCGAAACCACCGACTTCTTCGACGGCTTGACCTGCCAAAAGCGGCAAGCGCAGGACCGGACGATCCGGCATTTCGATCACAAGTTCGCCGAGCTGGTCGCCTGTGGCAATCGGTGCTGGTGCGGGGTTTGTATATTCAACGCTGACCTTCATCTGGGCGCGCTGCAGGCGTGACATTGTCAGGGCGACATCTTCACCCACAACCATTGGCACAGTTTTGTCTTCACCCAGCCATACCTCTGCATAATCAACGGTCTCACCTGCCTTGAAAAGCGGGTAATGGCTGAAGTTGCGGAAGCCATACTGCATCAGGCGTGAGCTTTCCCGCATCCGTTCGTTCATCGAATTCAGCCCTGCAACAACCAGAACCAGACGGCGGCCATCGCGTTCGGCGGAGGCAGCAAGGCCGTATCCAGCTTCTTCCGTGTGACCGGTTTTGAGACCATCCGCGCCAGCAAACCGCCCGAGAAGCGGGTTGCGGTTATATTTGTTGCGATCGAAATTCTTATAAAGATATTCCCGCTCAGCAAACATCGGGTAAAGATCCGGGAAGTCATTGACCAGATGCATTGAAAGCGTCGCCAGGTCACGAGCCGTCATGACATGGCCATCGGCAGGCCAGCCGTTGGCATTCACGAAATGGCTGCCTGTCAGCCCAAGTTCGGTCGCTTTGGCGTTAAGCCACTCAGCGAAGACGCTCTGGGACCCAGCCATATGCTCTGCCAACACGACGCAGGCATCGTTGCCCGAAAGAACAATAATACCGCGAAGAAGGTCTGCCACCGTTACAACATCGCGTGCGCGCAAGAACATGGTGGAACCACGGTTGTTCCAGTTGCGCCAGGCTTCGTCTGAAACGACAACCTCATCATCAAGCCGCATTGTCCCCTGTTTGATGGCATCAAATGCCAGATAAACCGTCATGAGCTTGCTCATGGACGCTGGTGGGAAAGGCTCATCAGCATCTTTTTCAAAAAGGATACTGCCGGTCGATGCATCAAGAAGGATGGCATGTTTCGCCGGGGTCGCCATTTGCTGGGCAGTGGCTGGTGCCGTCAGCGCGAATAGTGCCGAAATGGTCCATCCGATTATTGCCAGTTTTGTTTTTAACATTGCCTTCCCTTGTTTCTCATCGCGTCGATTCAGTAAAAATTCGGGCCTCATAAAACCCATCCGCTACAATTCGGTCAAGCTTCTCTTCAGCCAGAAGCATTTCAATGAAGGGGCCAACGCGGACCCGCCAAAGCATCCGGCCGTTGGATGCAGACTGTTCGATCTTTGCCTCGTGCCCCCGTCCGCGAAGCCGGCGTGCCTGGATTTCAGCGTTTTCGCGCTGGCTGTATGCGCCAACCTGAATGAAATGCGCGTCGCTTGTTACTGCGGTGCTTGCTGTCTGCGTCCTTGGCAGTTTCGGCGGACGGCCATGCTCGTCAACGGCTTGTACGCGCACCTTTGTAACGCCCTGCTTGTCGAAACCCAGAAGCTGGGCCCCTCGGCGTGAGATATCAATGATCCTGCCCTTGACGAATGGCCCGCGGTCATTCACCCGCAGGATGATGGTACGCCCGTTCTCCAGGTTGGTGACCTTGACATAGGTTGGCAGCGGCAATGTCTTATGTGCCGCCGTCAGGGCGTTCATATTATAGATTTCACCGTTGGCGGTTTTCTTGCCGTGGAAATCACGTCCATACCAGGATGCATACCCTACTTCATCGTAGTTTGGCTGCTCTGCCGGCGTATACCACACTCCAGCTATCTTGTAAGGCTTGCCTACCTTCCGCTCCACACCTTGGCTGCCACGCGGTAATTCATCATTCTGAGGCATGCCGCGACCAATAGGGCGCATCGATGACGAACAACCCGCCAGTAAGGCGCTCATGGTGAGAAGAAGAAGGAGATTACGCATGATGGATCAATCCTTCGCGATCACGTCAGAAAGAAGGCCAACCGCCAGCGCATATTTGAAGGATGGGTTATAGCGCATGACGGAGCAGAAATTCCGGTAAACCAGATATCCTTCATCGTCTCCTTCATCCCCTACGATAAGCGCTGCCGGAATTGAGCGTGGCGGCAGGTCCTTGCCATTCAGGCGACGGACCCCCAGGGCTTGCCAGTCCTGCAGGTCACGCCAGACACCCATGCTTTTATAAGCCGCACACCAGCTGTCTGGCTTCAGGCCGTCCGTCTGTGCGCCTTGAAGCGATACCTCGCCGCCTTTGGGCAGCTTTACCTTGCGGCCCCAGGTCTGGTCGTCTTGCCAGCCGTAGGAATTCAGGTAATGGGCAATGGAGGCAAAGACATCAGGCTTGCTGGTCCAGATATTTGGTGAACCGTCACCGTCATGGTCGACAGCAAACTTGAGATAGCTTTCCGGCATGAACTGAGGTTGGCCCATGGCGCCAGCCCAGGAACCCTTCATCAGGTCAAACTCTGCGTAGCCTTTGTCTAGGATTTCAAGTGCTGCAAACAATTCGCGGCGGAAGCGCGTGGCCCGGCGCTTGTCGTATGCGAGCGTCGCAACAGCATCAAAAACGGAGTAACTTAGTGGCACTGTGCCATAGTTGGTCTCAATGCCCCAGATTGCTGCAATGAAGCGAGGCTGAACACCAAAGCGCTGTCCTGCGGAGCGCAGCGCTTCGCCGTGCTCTTTCATCATCAGGGCGCCCTTTTCCTTGCGCCACTCGCTAACACGGCTTTTCAGGTAAAGCGCATATGTCTGTTTGACTTCGGGTTGGTTGCGATCCCGCTTGATGACGCGCTCTACGGGCACGATTGTTGGCAAAACCTGATCAAGCGTATCAGCCTTGATCCCTCGCTCCAGCGCCTCTGTCCGGACTCCTTCAAGCCAGCTTTTAAAAGCGGCATCCTGTGCGGGCTGTGGAACGGCTGCAGCGGCAGACGCGGCATCGTCAGATGCAAAACTGGCATGTGAGACGGTTAGTGACAGGAAAATTCCCAGGACAGACTTCAAAACACGCCGCTTATGCATCGTTTATACCGCTCCCTTTTCAACTATAATGCGTGGGTAGACTTTAGGCTGTCCTACCCCTGAAAGACAAGTCGAGAAAGGCGGCTTTTTCGAGGCAATTTCAAATATTTCACTGGAAAAGGGCTTGTGGCGGGCAAAACGAAAAAAGGCTAGCGATGTTTCACGCTAGCCTTTCCGAATTGGTGAGCCCGACAGGGTTCGAACCTGTGGCCTACTGATTAAAAGTCAGTTGCTCTACCAGCTGAGCTACGGGCCCTCACACAAATGTTCGTCGGAGCGTTTCCCCCGGGAACGCGGCGGAACATAGGGGCATCATTCCTGACCGTCAAGCAAAAGTGTCACCTAAAATGAAATTTTTCTGACACCCCTTCTCCGCACCCCGGAATTGCGCCGATCTCAAAGGCAGGATAAGCTGATTTTCATGAATAAATTTATAATGGCCGCAGCTTCACTCTTATATTTTTTTTCAGTTGCGCTTCATGGCGTCGCAGCATCCCCCGGGACTGATCTTGGTCAGCTACAACCGTGTGATGAGACGTTTTTGCTCAAAGCCCGGTCTGGCGAGCTGTGCAGGCCTGCGGGTAGTTTCTTCGATGTTTACGTTTTCATGTCAGAGGAGGCTGAAAAAACTGCGCGACCGCCTGTGCTCTACCTATTGGGCGGTCCAGGCAGTTTAGCAGTGCCCCAGACGAAGAGATTTGCAGCCTTGGCTGAGAAAACACAGCGTGTGATTCTGGTCCCAGCCGTGGCGGACGGCTTGCTGCACCTGGATTGCAAAAGCGACGGCGCGTCTGACGCTGTTTGGGGGATCGCTGCAAAAGCTGAAGAAGCCATTGTCTATGGCAGAAAGCAGCAGGCGGCCAAGCTGGATGCTTGTCTTTCAAGGGTGCGTGAGGCCTTGGATAATGGCTCCTTTGACCCGCCCGGCACCCTCATCACTGCTGGCCAGTTATATGGTTTGCGCGAAAAACTGGGCATACAGGGCTGGCACCTGTTTGCCGAATCATATGGCGCCAGAGTGTCGCTTGCGCTGGCAACACTAGACCGGACAGGGACCTTGTCCCAAACACTTGATTCACCCGAAACCCCATGGGTGGATGGCTTCTGGCATGCGGGACGTAATTTCTTCAATGCCTTGAAAGAACTAAGCAGTTACTGCCGCAGCCATTTCTACTGCCCAGCCAAGCGAGGCCGGCTTGAGCGGGATTTGCTTCGCGGAATTGCCCAGCAGAATGCAGCGACTGCCGCGCCAGTTGCACTGAAGAACATCATAACAGGCCAAATTGCTGCCTATGCGAAGCCAACGCGGGAGCAACTTTTAATAAGTAGCTTCCATGCGCTCAGAACCCCTGCCCGTGCTGCCATACTACCCTACATCGGATCATCACCAGAAAATATGCGGGAACGCTTTGGTTTGCTGCTGGACCAGTTGCTCTTTCCGGGTGATGGATTGAATACGGGTATGCACCATCTGATACGGTGCAGCGAACTACCGATGGCAATCTGGTATCGCGCGCTTGAAGACGACAGGCTTGAGTACCCCGAGATGGCACCTTTTCTGAGTTACCTTGCATGGCGCCAGCAATACGCATGTAACGCCATTGCGGTAACGCCGCCAGAGGCGTTCCAGATGCCGGACCTCCCAAGAGTTCCGTCGCTGGTCCTGAGCGGCGAGCTTGACCCGGTCACGCCGCCGTCAGTGGTGGAAACGGCATTCCGTGGCTCGAGCTCGTATTTCATAAGGCGCTACCGCGCGTTGGGGCATGTCACGCACGCGCAAAAGGAGTGTGTGATGGAAGATGTCTTATTCTTCTGGGAATCGCCATCAAGCCCGCCCAAACGCTCTGCATGCAGCAGCGATGATCTCGCGCTCAGGTTCTATTCTCCGGTGGTTGTCCGCTGATCAGAGCGGGTCAATATCGCCCAGTGCATAGGTGGCCCGAAAATTGTTGGCATGGTCGGTCAGGCGACCGTCTGTGATAGCTTGCCTCAGGCCTGCCATGAGATCCTGATAGAATTGGAGGTTATGCCATGTCAGCAGCATGGCTCCCAGAATTTCACCTGCACGGATCAGGTGGTGTACGTAAGCACGACTATACTGGGTGCAAGCCGGGCAAGCACATCCTTCCTGAATGGGGCGCATATCGTCCTTGTGGCGGGCGTTTTTCATATTGATGGCGCCGCGCCAGGTGAAGCCCTGCCCCGTGCGCCCGGAGCGGGTGGGCATGACACAGTCGAACATATCAATACCACGCTCAACGGCGCCGACGATATCGTCAGGCTTGCCAACGCCCATCAGGTAGCGCGGTGTTTCTTTCGGCATGCGAGGCATAGTGAAATCCAGGACCTTGAACATCATGTCCTGGCCTTCGCCGACAGCAAGACCGCCTACGGCATAGCCGTCGAAGCCTATCTCCTGAAGTGCATCGATCGAACGGAAGCGAAGGTCTTCATAGACGCTGCCTTGCACAATACCAAACAACGCCGAGCGCGCCGCATGGTCCGAACCGCTGTCGAAGCCGTCACGGGACCGCCGCGCCCAGCGCATGGACAGCTCCATGGACTGCCTGGCCTGGTCTTCTGTGGCCGGATACGGCGTGCATTCATCGAAGCACATCACAATGTCAGATCCTAGCAGGCGCTGGATTTCCATGGATCGCTCCGGCGTCAGCAAGATCTTGCTACCATCCAAATGCGACTGGAAGGTCACGCCTTCTTCACTCATTTTCCGGAGCTGAGTCAGTGACATAACCTGAAAGCCGCCGCTATCCGTCAGGATCGGACGGTCCCAGTTCATGAATTTATGGAGCCCACCCAGTTTGTGCACGCGCTCAGCTGTTGGGCGCAGCATCAAATGGTAGGTGTTGCCCAGCAGGATATCGGCGCCGGTGGACCTCACACTTTCTGGCATCATCGCCTTTACGGTACCGGCCGTACCGACCGGCATAAAGGCAGGCGTGCGAATTTCGCCTCGCATCATCTGTATGGTGCCGGCCCGTGCTGCGCCATCGGTTGCGTGGATGTCATATTTGAAGCGTTCAGCCATAGATCACCTGATTTCCGGGTACAACAAGCTGCTGTCCCCATATGAATAGAACCTATATTCTGCCGCGATAGCGTGCGCGTAGGCCGCTTTCATTGTCTCCAGCCCAGCGAAGGCCGAAACCAGCATAAAGAGCGTTGATTTCGGCAGGTGGAAGTTGGTCATCAGCAGATCCACGCCCTTGAAGTGGTAGCCAGGCGTGATGAAGATGTCGGTGTCTGCCGAAAATGGATGAATGATTCCATCTTCCGCGGCGGCACTTTCAAGAAGCCGAAGCGACGTGGTGCCCACGGCGACTATGCGACCACCTTTGGCACGGGCCTCATTCAGAGCTGTAGCGACTTCGGGCGTGATTTCACCCCACTCGCTGTGCATCTTATGATCTTCCGTGCGGTCGGCCTTAACTGGCAGGAAGGTTCCGGCCCCTACATGGAGGGTTACCGTTTGGCGTTGCACGCCTTTGGCATCTAGGGCCGTGAGCAATTCTGGGGTGAAATGGAGGCCAGCTGTCGGCGCCGCTACTGCGCCGTCCTCGCGGGCAAAGACAGTCTGGTAGTCTGACTTGTCACGTTCATCCACCCCTCGCTGCGAAGCAATATAGGGAGGCAGAGGCATGACACCATGAGTTTCAAGGGCTGCGGTCATTGCCGCAGGGTCTACATCGAACTTGAGGGTTCGTTCGCCGTCTTCGCCAACATGGATCACTTCCGCTTGGAGGCCTGCGAAATCCAGCATATCGCCGAGCCGACATTTTTTGGCGTTCTTGGCAAACACCCGCCAGGTGGTGGCGTCTTCGCGTTTATGCAGGGTCACTTCAATCTTGGCTTCGCCGCGCTTGCCAGTCAGGCGCCCGGGAATTACGCGGGTATCGTTCGTAACCAATACATCTTTGTCTGTCAGCCGGTCCACTAGGTTTTTGACACCCTCGTCTATGAGTTTGCCATTGTCGACAATAAGCATACGGGCCGCATCGCGCGGCTCTACGGGCCTAAGTGCGATCCGGTCTTTCGGCAGGTCAAAATCGAAAACGTCTACATCCATGGAGCGGGCTTTTATCGGAACTTGGCGGAAAGGACAAGCGGCAACAAAAAAGGCACCCCAAAGAGGTGCCTTCTAAAGAGTGCGGATCTAACGCGCCCTATTCTTCAACGTCCGCTGCAACCTGCATTCGAACGATCTTGCTTGGATTGGCCGGTGGCTCGCCGCGATTGAGCATATCCACATGTTCCATGCCTGCGACAACCCGGCCCCAGGCGGTGTATTCGCCATCAAGGAATGCCGAGCGATTGAAACAGATGAAGAACTGGCTATCTGCACTATCTGGGGATGCGGCCCGCGCCATGGATACTGTCCCGCGCAGGTGCGGCAGGTCATTAAACTCTGCGGGGATGTTCTGGCCGGAACCGCCAACGCCGGTCCCCAACGGGTCGCCGCCCTGAGCCATGAAGCCTTCAATGACACGGTGGAACACAAGGCCGTCATAGAAGCCGTCGCGCACCAATTGCTTGATGCGCTCCACGTGTTTTGGGGCCTTGTCCGGGCGCATGGCGATCACCACGCGGCCAGTTTCCAAATCAAGATAAAGGGTATTTTCCTTATCCAGTTCCATTGCATTAGAGTCGTTCATGAAGCCCACCATCATTGCTAGTAAAATCAGAATTCGTTTCATTTTAGATACTTCTGTTCGCTGAAACCTTGACCATTAGGCCCGCTTTGACTCAGCGACACGTTTAACCACGGCCGCTGCAACGTCTGCAGGTACAAAGCTCTTGATATTGCCGCCATAGCGCGCCACTTCTTTCACGAGACGTGACGCAATGGTCTGGTACCGGGGGTCGGCCATCAGGAAGACGGTCTCGATATCAGGATTTATCTGATAGTTCATGCCAGTCATCTGGAATTCATACTCAAAATCCGCTACGGCGCGCAGGCCACGAATGATGATGGAGGCATTCACCCGCTCTGCAAAGTGCATCAGCAGCTCATCGAACTGCACCACTTCAAACTCCACGGCTGCAGCTTCTGCCATTGGCCTCGCACCGGCATCAACCATTGCCACTCGTTCTTCCAGTGTAAATAACGGATCTTTACTAGGATTGGTGGCCACACCAATAACCATTTTGTCGACAAGGCGCAGGCCGCGCTTGATAATGTCGAGGTGCCCGTTAGTGATTGGATCGAACGTGCCAGGATATACGCCTATACGCTGTTTTGTCACAGCTACTCCCCAAGAAAAAGTCTTGCAATATGGTTGCTTGCCAGCAACATTCCCGAAACTGCCCCAAAAAACAAGGGCCAAGTGCCATTTAGAGCACAATCGTACGCTGTCGAGGAAGATTTTGCCATGGCTCTGCCCGTTGACCCGCTTCTTTTCTGGCTATTTCTTGGCGCTGTGACGCTGCTGGTGCTGACACCTGGGCCGATTGTAAGCCTGATAATCGCCGAAACCTTGAATGAAAGCCCGAAACATGGCCTTGCGGTTGTGGCAGGCGCCGAAGTGGTTGGCATCATTATGCTGTCGGTCTATCTGCTTGGGTTTTCAGCGATTATCGAGTTCCTGTCGGACGATGTTCTCAGTGCGGTGCGCTATGGCGGCGCAGCATATCTGGCCTATTTGGCATTCAAATCGTTCCGCAAAAGCGATGTAGGCGCTGACCCGAAGAAAATTGTGGTCGAACGCACGCCCGGAAAGGCCTTCACGGCGGCGATTGCGGTTGCGGCGACCAATCCAAAAGCCATTTTGTTTTTTGCGGCTTTTTTCCCACAGTTTATATCGCCTGACTTGCCGGTGATGCCGCAATTGATCACTCTGTCTGTCGCGTTTGCTATCCTTGCCCCGTTTCTGGACTGTATCTGGGTTTTGGCAGCCACTGGGGCGCGAGAGGTACTGAAGCGCAAGGGTTCAGTTTCCCTGATAAGCAAGATTTCAGGCACGATCCTGGCGGTAGGAGCTTGTGCGCTTCTCCTGATCAATAGTTAAACGCCCGATCCTCCATGTGAAGACCGGGCGTTAATAAATTGATCTAGATGAATAATGTCTTATTCAGCCTCAGGTTCTTCAGGCGCTTCTGTGGCACCTGACTCAGCCTCAGTACCCTCGACTTCAGCCGTGCCATCAGCGCCTTCTTCAACGTCTTCATCCTCTTCAGATTCCTGAAGTTTGGCTACCGACACAATCGTTTCACCATCAGCCACCTTGAAGAGTGTCACCCCCTTGGTGTTCCGCGAGGCAATTCGAACATCATGAACCGGCGTACGGATCAGCTTGCCATGGTCGGTAACCATCATAATCTGCTCGTCGTCGGTAATCGGCGATGCCATCACAACGTCACCGATCTGTTTCCGCAGGCGCTCATCAGAAGGCACATTCCAAATGCCCTGACCACCACGACCGGTCAGACGGTATTCATGGCTTGAGGTGCGTTTACCAAAGCCCTGGTTAGTCACGGTAAGAATAAACTGCTCTGTGGCCTGCAGTTCCGCCATCCTTTCGTCTGAAAGCGTTTGCTCGCCGGGCTCGGTCTTCCACGGCGCTGCCTTAAGATACGCATCGCGTTCTTCAGTCGTGGCATCTGTGCCGTTGATCACCTTCATCGATACGACTTCGTCACCCTTACCGAACTTCATGCCGCGAACACCGGTGGATGTCCGGCCCGCGAACAGGCGAACGTCTGTTGCCTTGAAGCGGATCGCGCGGCCTTTTTTGGCCGCCAGAAGCACGTGGTCGTCTTCAGTGCAGACATCCACACCGATCAGCTTGTCATCGTCATCTGAGAACCGGATAGCAATCTTACCGTTCGACATAACATTGGAGAAGTCGGAAAGTTTGTTGCGCCGAACATTGCCAAAGGCTGTCGCGAACATGACCTGCAGCTCGCCCCAGGTATCTTCATCCTCTGGAAGCGGAAGAATTGTCGCGATGGTTTCGCCCTGCTTCAGTGGGAGCAGGTTGATCACCGGCTTACCTTTCGACTGCGGGTTACCAAGCGGCAGCTTCCACACCTTCATTTTGTATACCTGGCCGAGGTTCGAGAAGAACAGCACCGGCGTGTGGGTATCGGCAACGAAGACGGTGGAAAGGAAATCCTCATCCTTCGTCTGCATGCCGGAGCGCCCTTTCCCGCCGCGGCGCTGAGCCCGGTATGTGGCCAGCGGTACGCGTTTGATGTAACCGCTCTGTGTAACTGTTACGACCATATCTTCGCGTGCGATCAGGTCTTCATCATCGAAGCCTGTGATGGCGTTCATATCGATCTCAGTGCGTCGGTCGTCGCCAAATTCCGCACGAACCGCTTCAAGCTCACCGCGCAGCACTTCGTAAAGCTTCACGCGGGACTGAAGGATTTCGAGATATTCGCGGATCTTCAGTGCCAGTTCTTCCAGCTCTCCGCCGATTTCGTCGCGACCGAGGGCGGTCAGGCGGTGCAGGCGGAGGTCAAGAATCGCCTTGATCTGAGCTTCAGACAGCTGGTAGGTGCCATCATCGTTCAGGTGGCTCATCTCGTTGATCAGCTCAAGATACGGCAGGATTTCTGTTGCGTCCCATTTGCGGGCTGCTAGGGCCTCGCGTGCAGCAGCAGGCGACGGTGCTGTTCGGATTGTCGCCACTACTTCATCAATGTTGGCAACCGCTGTCACAAGGCCGAGCATGATGTGCGCGCGGTCGCGTGCCTTGCCCAGTTCGAATTTGGTGCGGCGGGTGATTACTTCCTCGCGGAAGTCGATAAAGGCCTGCAGCACACGCTTGAGCGAAAGTTGCTCTGGCCTGCCCCCATCCAGCGCCAGCATATTGATGCCGAAGCTGGTTTGAACCGGGGTGAAACGGTACAGCTGGTTCAGGATTACATCTGCCACGCCGTCGCGCTTCAGCTCAACCACCACTCGTACACCGTCGCGGTCGGATTCGTCCCGGATATCCGAAATGCCCTCAATGCGTTTCTGCTGAACGCATTCGGCGATCTTTTCGATCATCGAGGATTTGTTCACCTGGAACGGGATCTCGGTGATCACGATGGCCCAGCGGTCCTTGCGGATCTCCTCAACATGGGTGCGGCTGCGGATTGTGATAGAGCCCTTGCCGGTTTCATAAGCCTGGCGAATGCCGCCAACGCCCATGATAATGCCGCCCGTAGGGAAATCGGGGCCCTTGATGTGTTCCATCAAGCCCATTGCGTCGATGTCCGGATTGTCGATCACGGCAAAAACACCGTCGATCACTTCCCGCAGGCTGTGCGGCGGAATGTTTGTCGCCATACCTACCGCAATACCGGTGCCACCATTTACCAGCAGGTTCGGGAAGCGGGCGGGCAGAACAATCGGTTCGTGCTCGCTTTCGTCATAGTTAGGCTGGAAGTTCACGGTATCCTTGTCGATATCCGCAAGGATCATCGAGGAAACCTTGTCCATCCGGGCTTCGGTGTACCGCATGGCCGCCGCGCTATCGCCGTCCATGGAGCCAAAGTTACCCTGGCCGTCCACAAGAGGCGCGCGCATGGAGAAGTCCTGCGCCATCCGCACCAAGGCGTCATAAATCGCGCTATCGCCGTGCGGGTGGTATTTACCCATCACGTCACCAACGATACGTGCCGACTTGCGGAATGGCTTGTTCCATTCATAGCCTTGTTCGTGCATGGAGAAGAGAATCCGGCGGTGTACCGGCTTCAGGCCGTCCCGCACGTCCGGCAGTGCCCTCGATACAATTACGCTCATAGCGTAATCGAGGTATGATGCCTTCATCTCATCTTCGATGGTGATTGGCTGGATATCCCGCTCTTCCGGCGTAATGGGTGTGTTGTCGCTCACCAGCTTCAGCCCCTTGATTATGCAGCGCTAATAAAAGCAGCCGCGGTCCCCGAAACAAATATAAACTCAAATATATAGTCAGCCCACCGACAGGTACCCCCGATATATGGTGTGGCCGGACAGACTTGTCTAACAAGTAAGAGCCCCATGTGCAAGGCGCGAAGCCGCCTTTTCCACAGGCTTTTTATCCCAGAAACAATTTTCGTAATAATTGGGCTGGACGGACAGGAAAACAGTCGCTAAAAAGCGTCCCTGTTTTCGACTTATCACCATCTGGGCAGGTGGCAGAGCGGTTGAATGCACCGGTCTTGAAAACCGGCAAGGGTGCAAGCCCTTCGTGGGTTCGAATCCCACCCTGCCCGCCAATAAAAAGGTCACCCCATGGGTGGCCTTTTTTTGTTCTGATCCTCATTATTCTGACGCATTTATTCAGCCGATGTTCAGGCGCGCCTGACATAATGGCGTCATACAGCAACCGATGAAGGTAAGGTCATGAAGAAGACAACGATGACAACAAGCCTGATTATGGGCGTGGCAGCCAGCCTTTCTGGCCCAGCAGCCGATGCGGCCAGCCAAGAGGAAATCTGCAGCTATTATGGGAATGTGGGTGCTGCAGCGATAGACTTTCTGATGCCACTTAAGTTTTCAGAAGTTGTTGAAATGGTTTCCGGCAAGAACAAGGAGTTGCTGGAAGGCATGGCCAAGGCCGTGGAACGAAAAGGCAACCCTGAGGTCAAGGCCTCTATCAACAATATGGGTGATGGGTCGCTTGAACTGATGGGTGAAGCGGCGGGGCTACACGGCTTCCAGTTGGTTATGACGGGCCAGGCTACCAGCGGGCAGGAAGTCTTCGGCATTCTCACCAGCCGCTGTATGCAGTCGGGCCCCAATAATATCATCGAGGCCCAGCGCCGAGCTAGGGCACTGCAGCAGCCCTCCAATTGATTGATCAGCTGGTTAACCTGCTTTTGACCCGTTGGAGCCATGCCTGAACGGCGGGCCGGGTTTCAAGGCTAAATCCGCCCTCTTCCGCGAACTGGGTATAGGCTACGAGTGCGACATCCGCGAGCGACAAGGTGTCACCGAGCAGATAATCTTGCTGACTAAGCTGGAGTTCCATCCGGTCAAGCGCGGCATCGCCCTTGCTGACCAGAGTCTGATCGATCTCGGATCGCGGAACACCTTTAAGGGCCACCAGGAAGCGGACCACAGCAATCGCTGGCTCATGGCTGTATTGTTCCCAGAAAAGCCATTCATCCATCTTGGCCTGCTGCCAGTCGTCGGAGGGAATCAGGCCGCTATCACGCGCTAGATATCTTATGATAGCGTTCGATTGTGACAGTATCCGACCATCATCAAACACGACCGTCGGAATCTGGCCGGCTGGATTAATAGCCAGAAAGTCTGGCGTGCGGGTGAAACCTGACAGGACATCAACCTCCTCCCATTCATATGGCATTTTCAGATAGTCACAGACGTACTTTACCTTCAGGCAGTTGCCGGATCGGCTATCACCGTAAACTTTCATTGATTCCTCCTGTCGTTAGGTGGCTATAGATTACCAGCCGAAAGGCAACGGCTAACGCGATATTTCCCCTTGCCTTTATTAAGCTCAGCTATATGCACAAATTTTGTGCAATCGATATTTTTTGTGCATAAATTGTCGCCAGCAATTTTCATAAAGAAGCTGAAACCGTTGCTATACTTATATTTCAAGAACTGGCACGGAACCTGCTGATAGAGCTCCCGAACGAGACCAACCATAGGGAGTTGTCATGAAATACATCATCGCGATCATTAAGCCGCACCGGC
Organism: Kordiimonas lipolytica; assembly: GCF_042651265.1. Classification (GTDB taxonomy): domain Bacteria; phylum Pseudomonadota; class Alphaproteobacteria; order Sphingomonadales; family Kordiimonadaceae; genus Kordiimonas; species Kordiimonas lipolytica. Next base: position 23,421 of record NZ_JBHSCR010000007.1, read on the forward strand.
TTGATCCAGTTCGGGATGCCCTGGCTGAAATCGGCATCAACGGTATGACCGTTACCGAAGTCCAGGGCTATGGGCGCCAGCGCGGCCAGAAAGAAATTTATCGTGGTGCCGAATATGAAGTTCATTTTCTGCCCAAAGTAAAACTCGAGGTCGCCACCGACGACGCTGTAGCGGCGCAAGCCATCGAGGCCATCCAGCAAAGCGGTCACACTGGCCAAATCGGCGACGGCAAGATTTTCGTGCTCGACCTCAATCAGGTGATCCGTATCCGGACCGGCGAAACAGACTCGGCTGCGCTTTAAGGGAGTATTATCAATGTTTGAAAAATCGACACTCAAAAAGCTGGCCCTAGTTGGCCTCGGTGCGACGCTGATGACCGTTCCCGCAAGGGCCGAAGTCACTGGCGAGACCGCCTTTATCTTTAATACACTTCTGTTCCTGATCGGCGGCTTCCTGGTTATGTGGATGGCAGCCGGCTTCGCTATGCTTGAAGCGGGCCTAGTTCGCTCCAAGAATGTTGCGGAAATCTGCCTCAAGAATGTTACGCTATATGCGCTGGCGAGCCTGATGTGGATGCTGATGGGTTATAACCTGATGTATTCAGGCGTCGACGGTGGCTATTTCGGCACCTTCTTCTCGCTCTGGTCGCCTGACGACGCAGCCGCATTGGCAGAAGGTGCACAACATGACCCATCAGGTTATGCTGCCGGTTCAGACTTCTTCTTCCAGATGGTGTTCGTTGCCACCACAGCTTCGATCGTCTCTGGTACGGTTGCTGAGCGCATCAAGCTCTTTCCGTTCCTGATCTTCACGGCTGTTCTGGCGGGTATCATCTATCCGATCCAGGGTTCCTGGGAATGGGGCGGCGGCTGGCTGAACTCCGAAGGGTTTGCAAGTGCATTCGGTGCGGAGTTCTCTGATTTCGCGGGTTCAACCCTCGTTCACTCTGCTGGCGGTTGGGCGGCTCTTGTTGGCGCCATCATCCTCGGCCCACGTCTTGGTCGCTATTCGGCTGAAGGTAAGGTTCGCCCGATGCCTGGCTCCAGCCTGCCGCTCGCTACTCTGGGCACCTTCATTCTTTGGCTCGGCTGGTTCGGCTTTAACGGTGCGTCTCAGCTCGCTCTCGGCACAGCTGGCGACAGCATCGCGGTATCCAACATCTTTGTTAATACCAACATGGCAGCTGCCGGCGGTGCTATTGCCGCAATGCTGACCACCAAGCTGGTCTACAAGAAGGTTGACCTTTCCATGGTGCTGAACGGTGCGCTTGCTGGTCTGGTTTCCATCACGGCAGAGCCACTGACGCCAGAGCCATGGTCTGCATCGCTGATTGGTGCCTTCGGTGGCGTATTGGTGGTGTTTGCCGTGCCATTCTTCGACAAGCTCAAGATCGATGATGTTGTCGGTGCGGTGTCCGTTCACCTCGTTTGCGGCATTTGGGGGACGCTTGCGGTCGCCCTGACCAACTCAGACACTACGTTCCTGGCTCAGTTGATGGGTGTTCTTGCAATCGGTGCTTTCGTTGTGATCGCAAGCGGCATCGTCTGGTACGCACTCAAGCTCACCATCGGCATTCGTCTTGACGAATCTGACGAGGAACTGGGCACAGACCTCGCTGAACTGGGCCTCGAGGCCTACCCAGAGTTCGGCAAAGGCTCGCAGAAGCTTAGCTTCTAAGGCCTTAAACTCTTTAACCTCGGAGCCCTTCTCTCCCTGGTAACCTTGGCAGTCGCGGGATTTCGCGGCTGCCTTTTTTATACCGACTTTATTGACAATATTGTCATTACTATTGCTAGGCGTGGGATTCTTTACTAGACTTCCTCGTCTATAAATGTGCGGGATGATGGAGGGATGTATCCGATGGCACTGGACCCAATTTACGCGGCAGCACTTGAAGATTGTTCCTGGGATGTGCCCCAGGACTATGACGCCTTGTTCAACTGGAATTATAGCGACGAGCGGAAAGATCTGCTTGGGCTCTATAACAAAGGCAAGAGCATGCAGTGGGATACGGAATCCCGCATCGACTGGTCGCACGAACTGGACCCGGACGACCCTCTAGGCATTCCTATTGAGCTGTTTCCGCTCTATGGCGCTGACTTCTTTATGAAGATGTCCCGTAAGGAACAAGGCGAGGCACGCCGGCACCAGGCAGCCTGGAGCAACAGCCAGTTCCTGCATGGCGAACAAGGCGCGCTGATTTGCAGCGCCAAAATCGTGACAAACGTCCCGGATATGGAAGCCAAATTCTATGCATCCACCCAGGTGATGGATGAAGCGCGCCATGTGGAGACATACAAGAAACTGGTTGAAAAAATCGGCCTTGCCTACCCAATCACCGGCCCGCTGAAGACACTTCTGGATCAAGTATTGCGCGACAGCCGTTGGGATATGACCTACCTGGGAATGCAAGTGGTGATCGAAGGGTTGGCACTTGCTGCATTTTCCAACATCCGTGATCACAGCACAGATCCTTTGGCCTCGGCCGTGAACGCCTATGTCATGCAAGATGAAGCGCGGCATGTAGCTTTTGGGCGCCTGGCCCTTCGCGATTACTACCCAGAGCTGACACAGGCTGAGCGGGACGAACGAGAAGAATTTCTGATCGAGGCTTGCTACCTGATGCGCGACCGGTTCCAGAACAAAGAAGTTTGGGAAAACCTCGGTTTTCCGATGAAGGAATGCCTTGAATTCCTGGAGAACAGCCAGGGTATGCAAATGTTCCGCACCAATCTGTTCAGCCGTATTGTGCCCGTGGTAAAAGATATAGGCTTGTGGGGTGACAAGATTCAGCACGCTTACGGCCAGATGGGTATCCTGGGCTTTGCCAACATCGATATCGACGCCATGCAGGCGAATGACATGGCTGTGGCGGATGAACATGATGCGCGCCGGAAGCATGTTGAAGAAACGATCGCTGCTGGAAAATCGGCCGCCGAGTAAAATATCAGCTGAAATTTGGCAATAAGAAACCCAGAGGGCGATGGGGGTAAGCCCTCTGGGTTAGGTAACGTCCGGCCAAGGCCGAATTAGTCGTTACAGATATATAATACAGTAGGCTTTCGGCCTTTTCCAAGACAAATATTTCATCGATCATTCAATAGCTTGGCGGGGATTTATTCCTGACCAAATGGGCAGGTTGACTGAACTCGAAAAAAATGAAGCAAAATACAACCTTACGGCTGCCAGAAAATAACAATCCTCAATTTGAACTAGAAACAATATTCATCTTCTGCCTATTGTATTTTTCATGATCAGAAGCGAAAAAAAATCCTCTTATTGGCGCAACAAGCTCAACCATTTGCGTCAGGACCTCGAATCTCTCAATCAGGATGCTCTTGAAGGTCGTCAGGCCGTTGAGCTTGACCAGTCGCGCGTAGGCCGCCTGTCGCGCATGGATGCCTTGCAAAGCCAGGCCATGAATAATGCCATTGCGGAACGTCGTCAGGCCACCCTGCTACGCATAGAAGCGGCTCTGGCCCGCCTGAACGAAGACGAATATGGATATTGCCTGGTTTGTGGCGATGAAATTCCGGAAAAACGGTTGGAGCTCGACCCTACCGTCAGTACGTGCACTAGCTGCACTAAATAGCGGCCTCAACCTTCACTTACATCCTGGTGGGCCATATCCCAGACGCCAAATTCGTGATTGATGCTCCATTCGATCAAATGGCGATAGATATCCTCGATGTAGGATTGGTTACCGGACTGCTGCTCTGCCACTGATTTGGCTTTAGAGACCACGTCCTCAACACGCCAGTTATCGCGAACAGCGCTCCGATTGGGTTTGATATGACCAGCTTGTGCAATATACTGCAGGCGTTCCAGGAGGAGCGGCACGATCAAACGGTCGACCCGGTCGATCTCTTCTCGCACTTCAGCCATTGTCTTGCACTGTTTCACTGCGTTTCCTTCACTATTGAATGCTTCCGCCGGGCCTTCGGCAAAGCTTCCATAGACGCCTCGACCGGTTCATTCAAGGGTACATTTTGTCTCGAGGGATGGATGTTATCGCTGCATGATATCGCGAGGCAGATGGTCAAACATCAAAAGGGCTGCCTGCTCTTGCTTTGTAAGACGTGGCAATAGATCGAAAGCGATACGCATGGTCTCGAAGCCGGATTGATCCGTCGCGCCGCCGGCAATGACCGTTGCTGCTTTTTTTTGGCCCGATAGAGCGTAAACAAAGGCAAGCGAGCGTTTGCCAGAAGACACACCGCCGGGCGTATCCATGGTTTTCTGCAAAAGTGCGACAGCCGTTTCAAACTCGCCTTCCAGTGCGAATGAAAGCGCCATGTTGCGGATTGCTGCCGGATGGCTGGGCGCCAAGGCCAGCGCACGATCCAACAGCAGTCTGGCGCGTCGCGCGTTCCCAGTAACTTGTGCTAGCTGGCCGGCAAGGATCAATTGCGTCAGGTCATTGGTTTCTGTCGTCACCACCTCGGATAGCGTTTTATCGGCGAGGCTGTAGTCAGCCCGCATGATGGCCACATCAACTTGGGTTAGCTTCAGTTCAGTGGTGCTAGGATAGCGACGTGCAAGGTCATCCAGAATAGCCTGTGCCTGATTTAAGCGGCCGGTTTTTGCCAAGACCCTAGAGATACCAAGGTTAGCCGACATCAAATTCGGGTCAGCCGCTGCCGCTTGAGTGAAGAGATTGTAAGCACCTTCAAGATTGCCTGCGCGCTCAAACCCTTCTGCAACAGTAACAAGCCCTGCCGGGTTTTCGCTTGCTAAGGTGTTGCGCGCCCGTGCGGACACAGGCCCTTCGCCGTGGTTCACTCTTTTTTCTGGGCCTGATGCGGCACAAGCCGCCAGAAGCAATAAAGGTATAAATTTGATTCGGTTGGATAAAATTTTAGACATTTTGCCCCCGGTTTTGGCCTTGCGTGACCGAAAATAGCAGACCCTATGCCTTTAAAAAGCACTGAATCGTCGAATATTTGCTGTCCGGCATCATTTCATGTATAGTCTTAATCGCTGAGAAAGCGCGTGTCATGGGTATTCACGCGTAGTTGGAGCAGAAAAAATGGACATTCAAGGAACAGCCAATACCAACGCTGCCGCGATTGCGGGGCAAGGTCGGTCTGGGGCGCTTGAGTCTGCTGCCACCGAACGCAAAAGTGCGGAAGATTCCGAAATTGAACGGAAAGAAATTGAACCTTCCGATACTGGCGCTGGCGTTGGCGAAAAGGTAGACATACAAGCGTAGTTTAGGCAGAACGCCGGACTTCTATTGAAAATGGTAATGAGCCTGCAATTGATTTTGCGGGCTTTTAGTGCATCCGATAAATCAGGGTCAATTTAGCGCAGGTATCCGTCTAATCGGTACTTAACCCCAGAACTGGTATTTCATAAGCGCCAAAAGCTTCCTGGCGTTTCCGGGAAGGCGTTCATCCAATGACATCAAATCGTCCCCTACCCGCTTGGCCGCCCTTAGCTCCAATTCAGTCAGCGGAACCAGCCCAAGAACAGTCCGGAGCGCTGCGTCCCGACGGGCATCGGGCAGCGCGTCACGCAGGTTCGCGATATCACTCTCCAATGACGCCAACAGTTTTCGAACCGTGGGCAGGACTGCACTGACCATATTCTCTGCCTGTTGGGCTGGCCTGCCAGCAGCATCGCTCAGCAAGCTCTGCCAATCACTTGAAGGGGTTGCGAGTTCATGTGGCAATGCCCGAACTGTCCCCATCAGGCTCCAGGCCCTGCCCGCGGCTTGTGCCAGATCAAGTTGGCTAGCGCCTGCATCCGCATTCAGGATGAGCAGCATAGCTGCATTAAGCACTCCACCCGTGCCGTCTGCGTGCTTCCGGATACTGGCAAGGGTCACCTGTTCGCCGCCAAAATCATCAGACCAGGTATCGATGATGGCATCCAGATGACGCCTGATCGCCAAAAAGTCATGGATTTCATGCGCCAGGGCCTCAACGACTGGATGCGCGCGCGGCGTGCCTGCAGCAATACCTTCCAGTGCTTCCCGCCACCACTGCAGCCGGATTTCGCCAAGCATGGCTTCGCTTACGACGGCTCGGGTCTTGCTGACCTCCTGATTGAAGGCAATCAGGGCCCAGATACCGGGACGTTTGTTCGCGGACGCCAGCAAGCTGATATAATATCGTTCGGGATCATGTTCCCGCGCCTGTTGCCGGCAATAGTCGATGTTTTGCAGCTGGTTTTTCATGGCGCGCACCATGGCCCCAGTGTCCGGCATTTGCAACAGAATTTGCCCGTATTGTTGACGGCGGCGCCTACGCCCTTGGCCGGGCACACTATTGTTTTCTTGTTAAACCTATACTCAAACGGTAGGATTTAGCCGGGACGACTTTTAAATTGCTCGAGAAAAAGGGGAGCTAGGAAATGGGAAAGATTCTCGAATCTCTGCAAAATACAGTGATCGCGGGCTTTGTGCTTCTGATCATCGTTATTGCTGTAATGACTAAAGGATTTGCCGGCGTTGACTTTGACCCGGCCTTCTTCGCACGCTATATCCACGTGCTCGCAGGTGTTATGTGGATCGGCCTGCTTTGGTATTTCAACTTCGTTCAAATACCGACGATGCCGTCAATTCCGGACGAGCAGAAACCAGCCATTGGCAAGCATATTGCGCCGAAAGCTCTTTGGTGGTTCCGTTGGGGGGCCATGTTCACACTGCTTAGTGGCCTTTGGCTGGCGTCTGAGAACGGCTATATCGTTGATGCCCTGACATTGGCCGAAGGCGCACGGTCTATCGGTATTGGCATGTGGATGGCGATCATCATGTGGTTCAACGTCTGGTTCGTGATCTGGCCAAACCAGAAGATTGCGCTAGGCATTGTCGAAGCCGATGCTGACGCCAAACCAGCCGCAGCCCGTAAGGCGATGCTTTTCAGCCGCACGAACACTCTGCTGTCTATCCCGATGCTTTATTGCATGGTTAGTGGCCAAAATGGTGGCGCAGGTTGGTAAGTCATCCGCACCAATCAGTTACAGAAAAGGGCCGGAATACCGGCCCTTTTTTTTGTTTATCGCTGTAGGTTATTCGCCTATTCAGCCGCCTTCTTCGCTTGCGCAGCCACGAGGTTCTCAGCTGCAAAGGACCAGTTCACAAGGCTTGAAAGGAAGGTTGCGATATAATCTGGGCGACGGTTCTGGAAGTCCAGATAGTAAGCATGTTCCCAGACATCCATGGTCAGCAATGGCGTTTGGCCGTCTGTCAGCGGGCATTCAGCGTTCAGCGTTTTAACAACCTTCAGGCTGCCGTCTTTATCAAGAACAAGCCACGCCCAGCCTGACCCGAACTGGGTAGCGCCAGCGGTCTTGAAAGCGTCAACAAAGGCATCGAAGCTACCGAAGTCAGCATCGATCTTGTCAGCAAGTGCACCTTCAGGTTTGCCGCCACCGTTTGGCGCCATGGAATGCCAATAGAAAGTATGGTTCCAGATTTGGGCTGCATTGTTGAAAATGCCAGCTTTAGACGCATCGCCTGCCGTTGCCACCATGATGTCTTCGAGGCTCTTACCTTCAAATTCGGTGCCCGCCACCAGGTTGTTCAAGTTTGTGACATAGGCATTGTGGTGTTTGCCATGGTGGAAACCAAGGGTCTCAGCCGAAATATGCGGCTCAAGGGCGTCCTGTGCATATGGCAGTGCGGGAAGTTCAAAGCTCATGGGGAGATACCTCTTTGGTAAGAATTACGTTAAAACATAAAGAGTTGCATGGCTTAGCTAATGCAAACCAAGCCCCATTTCAATGGCTGTGGAGTGAATTTTTCTTTACGGATAGGGGTGATCGGCTTGTTCGCCGCCGGCATCCTTTTCATGCTGCACGGCCAGAAGACGATAATGCTCGGCCATGCTGCGGTTTTTGGCAATTTCAGCCGCCGTAAGCTTGCGCATGAACTTGGCAGGTGATCCCGCCCAAAGTTCCCCGCACCGCACGACCTTTCCGGGTGTCAGCATGGCGCCAGCTGCCAGCATGCCGTCACTTTCGATGACGGCATTATCCATGACAATGGCGCCCATGCCGACAAACGCATTATCCATAAGGGTACATCCATGCAGCATGGCCTTATGGGCCACCAGAACATCCCGGCCTATGGTTGTTGGGTATGTACGTGTGGAGACATGCACTACAGTACCGTCCTGGATGTTGCTGCGCGCACCAACGCGGATCTGGTTTACGTCGCCTCGCAGGACACAGTTGTGCCAAATGCTTGCGCCCTCGCCGATCTCCACGTCGCCGACGATTTGAGCGCCATGAAAAACAAAGCTGCCAGCCCCAAGAACGGGCCACTTGCCTTTAAAAGGCGTCAGGCGCCCACTCAAATGAGTGTCGCGGTATAGCGGCGTCTCTAGTGCGTCTCCCATCGCTATTGCCCTATGGAAACATTGGCGCTTGCATCAGGCCTGTGGTTTCATCCAGGCCCAGCATCAGGTTCATATTCTGGATGGCCTGCCCCGATGAGCCTTTTACCAGGTTGTCTATGGCTGACACCACGATTGCCCGGCCTGGGATGCGGTCGTGAAAAACATTAAGGACACACCTGTTCGAGCCGCGCACCATGCGTGTTGCAGGCACCGTATCGTCTGCAAGCACGGATACGAACGGCTCATCAGCGTATGTTGACGCCAACTGGTCCTTGAGGTCTTTTGCTGTCGCGCCATCCTTAAGGCGAACATAGATGGTTTCCAATTCGCCCCTGTTCATGGGGACAAGATGTGGCGTGAAGCTGATGCGCACGTCTTCGCCAGCTGCCAGCGTCAGTTCCTGCTCGATCTCCGGCATATGACGGTGGTGCCCGACGCCGTATGGGTGCATGGCTTCGGCGACTTCGACAAACAGATTACCTTCCTTGAGGGAACGCCCTGCCCCGGAAACGCCAGACTTGGCATCAATAATGATATCCGTGCCAGAGATTTGGCCGCTTTTCAAAAGCGGAATAAGCGCGAGCAACGCTGCCGTCGGGTAGCAGCCGGGACAAGCCACCAGGTGGGCCTTACGCACAGCCTCGCGGTTAATCTCAGGCAGGCCATAGATGGCTTTGGGCTGCAGGTCCGGTGCTGTATGCTCGCGTCCATACCACTGTGCATAGACTGAAGTGTCGCGCAAACGGAAGTCAGCGGACAGGTCAACAACCTTCACTTCACCGGGAATAGTATCCGCCAAGTCACCTGTTGTCTCAATCACCATTTCGTCCAGCAGACTATGGCCCGTCGCATGCAGGAGACCTTTGATCACCTCCTGACTGGTCGCGTGTGGTAGGGCGCAGAAAACCACATCAAGCTCAACTGCTGGCCATTCCACTTCATCAAGACCGATCAGGTCAGGCAGGTCATATCCGGCAAGGTGCGGAAAGACATCGCCGATGGGCATTCCAGCTTTTCGCTCAGCTGTCATCAATGCGATTTCAACATTTGGATGCGTCAACAACAGACGCACAAGATCAGCACCTGTGTACCCGCTGGCGCCTAGAATACCGACCCGGAATTTACGTGTGTCAGACATAGCGAAGCCTTTGTTCGATATTTTGATAGAAAAATGCCATGTCCTATTTTGCGACATGGCATTCCATAAGTCATTGAATTTCTATGGCCAACACAGGAAGATTTTTATCCTGCCTGCGTAAGTGGCCCTAAACTTATATGTCAGGCGGCAACTCTGCGATCGCTTCTTCAAGCTCGATAAAGCCTGGCATATGCTGGCTCGGAACATTGCGACGCCCAATTTCCACTGAAATTTGCGGCGGGTTACCCTGCAGATGAGACACCAGCACAATCTTGATCAGATTCATGAACTGGCCTTCTTCGTTGAGAATTTGACCCAGTCGGCCTGCAATTGGCGCCACCATCAGGTAAGATAGGAAAATCCCCAGGAATGTACCAACAAGGGCGCCGCCAACCATGCCGCCAAGAACCTCAACCGGCTCAGCAATGGCGCCCATGGTTTTCACAATACCAAGTACAGCGGCAACAATACCGATCGCAGGCAGACCATCTGCCATTGTTTGCAGTGCGTGCTGTGGCTCGTGCAGTTCGGCGTGATGCTTTTCAAGGTCCGCCGTCATAGCGTCTTCCATTTGCATTGGATCATCAAAGTTCATCGTCAGCATGCGGATATAGTCGCAGATGAACTCAACCACATGGTGGTCTTCAACGATTCGCGGGAAGTTCTGAAAGATTTTGGATTCTTCAGGGTTTTCGATATGGGCTTCAATTGCCACAACGCCCTTTGTTCGCATGGTTTTGCACAAAAGGAACAAGAGGCATAAAAGATCACGATAGTCTTCGGCTTTCCAATGAGGCCCCTTCATCACCTTGCCGATGCCCTTCAGGGAGCCACTGATGACACCGGTTGAGTTGGCGCTGATATAGGCACCGATTGCACCACCGAAAATGATCATCAACTCGAAGGGCAACGCCTTGAGGATAATGCCGAAGCTCCCGCCCGATAGAGCGAAGCCCCCAAACACCATCACAAGGACCACGATTAGACCGATGATAAGAAACATAGGGCGTGCCTGCCTTCTGTGGTTAACTAGCCTGTCGGGCGCGAAAACATTTCGCCCCCGTTTTTTCCATCTTTGCAGTTCCGCCAGTGTTGATCAATAGGCTTAACACACCTTTAATTTCCGCTATCGCCCTGAAAATTAATAAAAAAGCCGGACAATTCTGAACGGAGCCAGCCTATCAGGGCGTATCAATCGCCATATTTAACCGAACAACCATATGGCTGTGTTGAGTTTGGGGACACGTCATCTCCCGCTTTCAGCTGCTCCCAAGCCTGCAATGCATAGTTGGTCGCGCCATCAAGCGAGGACGTTCTTGCAGATGGCCTGTCGTCAATAGCGCCCATATATTGCAGGATGCCCTCTGCATCGATTAGAAACATCTGCGGTGTAGTTTTAGCCTTGTAAAGCTGCCCAATTTCACCAGATGGATCGAGAATCAGCATGTCATTGTATGTACCGCGTGCCTGGCTCAGTTGATCGGCCTCAGCCGCACTGACATAACCCTGCTTGCCGGGGGCAGAAGAAATGATAGATATCCAAATCACGCCGTCTTCTGTCAGGGCACGCTGGCTCCGCTGCATATTGCCGCTGCCATAGTGCTTGCGCACATAGGGGCAATCATGGTTGGTCCATTCAAGCATAACCGGTTTACCGCGCAGATCAGAAAGAGTCACTGTTTCCCCGTTTGTGAGCCGCCCAGTGAAATCCGGCGCGGGCTTACCTGGAGCTGGGCCGTCTGCACATGCCGCAGAGGCTAATCCGAGCGCAATCAGAATTGTGACGAAGAGTTTCATAATCAGTCTCCCTACTGTCAGTCAGTCTTACCGTTGAGGAGCTTCGCTATGCTATTAGGAGCCAGGATTTCTGGCAAAACTAACGGCTGATTAGCTCCAGCCTCATAATAGAGGTACAGCGGCACGCCCGCCCTGCCATGGCTGGCCAATACGGTGGCGATTTCCTCGTTCCTGTTGGTCCAGTCGCCTTTCATCACTGCGGTCCCTGTCTCGCGGAAAGCTGCCTGGGCGTCATCAGTTAGGATGGCTATCCGTTCATTAACCTTGCAGGTGATACACCAATCCGCCGTGAAATAGACGAATACTGGCTTCCCTTCCTTCAGCAGCGTGTCAAGCGCAGCACCGCTATAGGGTATCTCTTCAACATAACCTTCCTCAGGGGAATGGCTCGGCTCCTGCCAGGGTTCAGATACGATTCCGTATAGTGCCAGGGCTGCAAAGCCCCAGGCCAAGAGGCGAATTGAGAGTCTTCCTGCTGCCTGCTTGCCTATCCAGATAGCGAAAACAACGCCTATGAGCGCCGCAACAAGCACCAACATGGCCACGGCTCCGGCTTCCCGGGTGAATACATAGAGTAGCCATGCGGCAGTCAGATACATGGGAAATGCCAATCCCTCCTTGACCTTCTCCATCCAAGGGCCGGGCCTTGGCATGATGCGCGCCAAAGCAGGACTGTATGACAGCACAAGGAACGGCAGCGCCAAACCAAGGGCCAGGAAGCTGAAGACCATCAAGACGATCAGGACTGGCTGTGTCAGTGCAAAACCAATCGCGGGGGCCATGAACGGAGCTGTACAAGGCGTAGCCACCAGGGCCGCAAGAACGCCTTTAAAGAAAGCGCCGCGAACCCCTTCTCGCGCGGCAAGCGTTTGTCCCGCGCCTTCGATGCCGAATTGAATGTTGAACATGCCAGAAAGCGATAGCGCCACGACAAGCATCAAAAGCGTCAATAGGCCAACGAAAACAGGTTCCTGTAGTTGGAAGCCCCAACCAACAGCTGTTCCTCCTGCCCTCAATACCAGCAGCGCGGCTACTATGATCATGAAGCTCAGCCAGATACCGAGGGTATAGGCCCAGCCTTCCTTCTGCCTGTTGGCTGCTGTTTTATAGTTGGCCGAAACGAAAGCAAATGCTTTCAGTGACAGGATGGGAAATACGCACGGCATCAGGTTCAGTATCAATCCACCCACAAGGGCGAATAATGCGGCTTCCCAAAGGGGAAGTGCAGGCACGGTCGCACTCTGTTGGGCTTCTGTTTCCTGAGCCATTTGGAGCAACGGCTGCAGGCTATACGCTGCCTTGCTCCCATCTGCTGTTGTCAGCATCAAAACCCCTGCCGCAGTCGTAATTTCAGGGGCGCCTGAAGGCCGTTGCGCCTGTATGATGAGACCATCTTCGGCCAGATCGACTGTTTGCGGGGCCGCATAATCAAGAATGCCGACACTTTCGGGGAAGAAATACGCGTCTGTCACTTCTGCGGCCTCTTCAGGCCCCATATAGACCGTCAGAGTTGACGATGAGCTTGAAACCGTCAGGTCTGAGCTCCAGAAGCTTGGATCCGGGAGCGCGGCCCTTGCTGCCTTAAAAATGGCGGATGCATCATTGTCTGCAACGGTCGGCCCCACGGGAAGGTCAAGTTTGATATCCGCGATCTGTGGTACACACTCAACTTCGCAGATAAGCCATTCAGCTTCGAGCGCCACGTGGAAACTGTCACCGGATGTCGGCGCTGTTGCCGGAATGAGCAGGCTGACGGGCGTGTCATATCCATAATTTACCAAATGGCCAAGTGGCAGGCGTTTCGGGGTTGGGAACATGGCTGCACCTACCGTGGCATTGTCGGCAGGCTGCCAGTCAAATACAGGTCTTGCCCCACTGTCCCCAGCGTTTTTCCAATAGCTGTGCCATCCGCTGCGAGGCGTGATTGTAACAGCCAACCAGAAGGGTTGCCCTGGTGCCACTGATGCCATGTCGCTCTCGATTGACAGGTCACTGTGGCTTGCTTCCACTCGCGCAAGCTCTTTTGCGTGGGCCGCTGCGCTCAGCAACGCCAAACTACAGATAATCAGTCCATGGAAAAAACGCTTCACAGTGCTGCCCTTCTTGAGCCGTTGGCCCGAAAGTTTGGTCTCTAGACTATCGCCATATAACACGCTGCGTCGGGTTCGCACCTCACATGTTTGTCAATGCGCTGTCAGCCCTTGTGGCATAATTGCGATCATACGGAAGTCATTCACGTTAGTCATCGTTGGTTCTACGGTAAAACTGCTGTCCAGGATTTTGAAATATTGCAGGCTGTCATTTTCCGCCAACATGGCCTCTGGTACCACAGCCTTTTCAATCGCTAATTTGCGGCTCTGCGGCGTGCTGATGCCCCCCGCAGCCCCACCGACACCGTCCATACCGTCCGTGTCAGCAGCAAACGCATACAGCCCATCATCCGAGCCGAATGCAGCTGCCAACGCCAATACATACTCCTGGTTTGGGCCGCCCTGCCCGGCGCCGCGCACTGTAGCTGTTAGCTCCCCGCCGGACAAAAGTAAGATCGGCTTGTCCATATTTTTTTCGAGATGGGAGCGCGCAATTGCGGCATGTTTTTCAGCAACATCCTTTGCCTCTCCAACTACATCATTCCCAATATTTCGCACATCAAAGCCCAACGCCTCGGCATAGTTCTCTGCCGCCTTAAGCATGTCGCCAGCCTTGGCGACAATTTGAAAGCTGCTTCTATTGCTCTCCACAAAGGCACAGTCATCCGCCCAGCTGCGTGGCCGCTCCAGGCCGTATCGATCCAGGATTTCTTGCGCATCCTGCCATAAGGATGTGTCCGCCTGGGTTGGTCCGGACGCAATCAGGCCAGGATCATCGCCGACGACATCTGATATCGCGAGCGTCACAATATGACCAGCGTTGACAGCGGCAGCGGCCAAGCGGCCACCCTTTATAGCCGACAGGTGCTTGCGCACAGTGTTTAATTCCGAAATATCGGCACCTGCCCGCAAAAGGCTTGAAATCAGCTGTTTCTTTGTTTCAAGTGTTATCCCGTCCGATGGCAAGCATGCAAGAGATGAGCCGCCACCTGACAGAAGCACCAGCAAAAGTTCATCGGGCTTGGTGTCGGCTGCAACCTTCAGTGCACGCTCAGCCGCGGCAACACTGCGCTCATCGGGAATGGGATGGGCGCTTTCGATTACGTCTACACGGTCACACTGCACGCCATAGCCTTCGCGACAAACGGCAATGCCGGTTATTGCGACATCTGGCCAGCATTGTTCAACCGTACGGGCCATGGCCGCGGCGCCTTTGCCCAAGGCAATAAGTTTCACGGCGCGATAGGCCGTTGGGTCCGGAAGGAACGGAGGCAGGCAGTTTTTTGGCAAGACAGGCCTGATGGCAGCCGAAAAAGTGCTGGCGCAAAAGGCCTGCCAATCGTCTGCTATGTCAGTCTTCACCTGCGGCTGTCCGCTCAAACGCCCCCATAGAGCCTGGGAACACCACTGGGCTTTCAAGGCCGTCGTTGGCGACGGATGCAACACCGAAGAAATAGTTATCGATAACGATGTTTTCCAGTGTATGCGAGCGCACGTCTGGACCCACGAAATGGCTCCAGCGCCACTGTGCGTCAGTGGTCAGCCGCCAGTAAATCTTGAAGCCCCGCAGATTGGCCCTTTCGCGCTCATCCCCCGGCACATCCCATTTGATCGTCGTGGATGGCGACACTGCGCCTTCAAGCGTCACATCGCTTGGAAATGGCGGTGCACCAGCCATGGATGCCAGGGTCACAACATTCAGGGCCGTCAACTTCGCGGCATAATCAAAGTCTACACCGTCCAGCGTATCACCATACCGGATGCCATTCTCAGTGCGGAGATCCTGGTGCTGGCGATTGTAGTTTTCATTGGTTTCCATGATACGGACACCCGGCCAACCAGCCTCATTGAATGGCCTGTGATGGCCGCCGCGACGGAAACGGTCCAGGCGGTAGACCATCATTACATCCAGGTTCGGGATATAGGTGTCTGCAAGGCGGTCAACCAGTCGCGCAATGTTACGGCTTGGACTATCCACCTCTCCGCCCCAGAAGCGACGCTGGCGGGCTTCTTCTGACGTTTCGGTCACACGTGTCCCTTCAGAGAAAACCCGTGCCGTTGTGTTGTTGATAACGCCATTCACACCCTCGATGTTGCCGATCATGTCATTGTTCAGAACACCCATCAGGCGCCAGCCCTTTTCCTTGATGTGGCTTGCAAGGATTGCACCGCCAAACAGGCCCTGCTCCTCGCCCGAAAGGCCTGCATAGACGATCGTGCCGGGGAATTTGGTCTGGCACAGGACCCGAGCGGCTTCCATTGTGCCGGCCATGCCGGAGGCATTGTCGTTAGCGCCGGGGGAATCGCTTGTGCCGTCAAGCGGGTCAGATACACGGTTGTCGATATCGCCGGACATCATCACAACGCGGTTTGGATCAAGGATGCCTTTTTGCACGGCGATCACATTCACAACTTCCGTCGGGTTGGGGATCCGGGCGCCCGTGACCACATCGGAAATGGTATAGACCTCCAGGTCAGCGACGCATCCTTCGGCAATACGCTTGAATTCGGCTTCGATCCAGCGACGGGCCGCGCCGATGCCGCGCGTTTCAGATGTTGTGTCCGAAAGGGTATGACGCGTCCCAAAGCTGACCAGCTTCGTAATATCTGCTTCGATCCGATCGGCAGACACATCGGCCACCATCTTGTGAAGCCGCTGAACCTCACCCTGTGGGCCTTCGTGATGCTCTGCTCCGGCTGTAGCCGTAAGTAACAAGGCGGCGCCAGCGGCAATCCCGTATTTTGCGCGTTTCATATATCCCTCCGGTTTCTTTATCTTTAGCGCGATATCTTGGCGTATGATTCTCGGTCCATATCAATCGCGTTTGCACTGATGGATTTTGCAGATGGCACGAGTGCCGCAAACCCATTTATCAGTGCTTCATTCAGGGCTTTCTTGGTCGGCTGATCCCGCCCGGAAAGCAAGTAGCAGGTAATATGCAGCGTCGGTGCTGGTTTTCCAGCCACAAGGGCGTGATCGACCGGAAAAAGTCTGACCTTGATGTCCGACTCGTCGAACAGGCCCGATGCCATTGAGATGTCATGAGCTGCCGCGAGCAGGCTGTCCGGACCGGCTTCATCTTCAAGGTCCCGGCTATATTCGACGATTAAGTGCGGCATTGAGAAACTCCAAAAAAAGAAACTTGGCTGGATGCTAATGCGAGCAGCTCTCTTTTAAAAGATTACTGCTGTTCAATGGATTTCTTTTTTTGAAAAAACTCGTAATAGTTTTACACTTGCACGTGAAGTGACCGGAGCGCCCATTGACGCGGCCCTGCAAGGTAAGAAGGGGACTTTTTGATGAAGATACTTGTGGCACTAACATTGACCTTCGCAGTCCCACCTGACTATAGCACGCCAGAGCTTGAAAAAGCATTAGATCAAGTGCCTAGTATTGCGGACCTGTGCGGCGCTGTGCCAACTGCGCCAGCGAAAGTGCGCGGCGGTTCAATCCACCAACCTGTGCGCCGTGAAGTCAGAAGTTTCATCATTGAGACCAACGCTTGGCTCGATTGTGCGGCTGAAAAATATGTGCAAATCCAGCGCCTTGTGGACGGCATGACGGACAGCAGGCAACGCTCTGTTCTTGTGGATCACTTAAACGCGGATTTCCAACAATACTACGGTAAGCTGAACATGCAGACCAAGCTGTTGGCCGAGCGGGTAAACTACCGGCTGAGCTGGCAGTACCGCCCTATCAGGCCAGAAGTGCCCCGTTCCCAAGCTGGAAAAAGCAATAGCAAGGCCAATGTGCTCCTGCGCAAAGCAAGAAGACTGACGGAGCATTCCGACATCAACCGGATCATCCATAATCCAAGGCCAGGTTTGCTTCAATGGGAAGAGATACCAGCGCTGCAGTTTGAAAGTTGAACGCCGGTAACAGAAAAAGCGAAGGCCAGCATTTGCTGGCCTTCTTTATTCCTTATTCTTTCACCGTGATGGTTATCCGCCTGGAGAAAACCGGAGGATTATGAGGAATATGGTTCATATCTCCCAGCAACAGTTGCAGAGTATGATTGCCGGGTGCCAGGTTGATCGTTACCTCTGTCTGGCCGCCACCAAAATGAATATGATTTTCGTCTGCCGGGATATTTTCGTCCAGTGGCGGCAACCCCGTATCAATAAGTAGGTGGTGGTGGCCGGTGTTTGCTTTGTCAGTACCTGCCGGGGCAACCCCCATGCCTTTTAAGCCAAACACTACGGTAACAGGGCTTGTCACCACAGCGCCGTCTGTTGGGCTGATAATATATGCCTGTGCTTTATCGTCTGCGCCTGCCAGGTCGGCCGACCAAACGGAAACGAATAGCCCAAGCAATACGGTTAGATGGCGACAACTCATCTCGAAATCTCCCTTGATGTAACTCTGAGGCACTATCTCACAGCCGACTTGCTCCGGCCACAATGTTTATACGCAAAAACATAGCAAGTTGATCATGCCGCTAGCGCCAGCGCGGGCATCGATCGCTGGCGGAGCTATTTCAATCTGATGGCGAAAGCCTTACCCAACAAGCGCAATGACATAAAGCTTCTTGCAGGGCTCAATCGTTTCCCAGGTCCCTTTGAAACCAGCGGGTACGACAAATTTATCCCCAGCCTTGAAACGCTGGGTATCCCCATCTTCGCTAGTCAGCTCGATCTCACCCTCCAGGATGTGACAGAACTCCTCTTCACCGTCGTAGTTCACGTGCCACTTTCCGGCAGCTGATGACCAATATCCTGTGAAGAACTTTCCCGATGCGCCTTCAAAGACATTTTCCGTAACCTGAAGCGGCGTGCCTGAAATCAATTTACTGCTGTCCGGGAGCCCCTCTTCCCGTTCAGGCGTGACAGAATCAAATGAGACAATCGATACTCCGGCCATTGGCTATCCTCCCTATATGGCATTAGAGCGCCAATGTGCTGGAAGGCGTGAGTATAAGCAACAAAAATGTGATCACATTTTTTCGTTATTCTGGCACTGCCGAGAAATGCACCAAAATCTGATCTATAGAGCCGCTTTCGCCAAGCAGCGGGATGAACAACAGCGTGACTTGGAAATACGGTAGGTCCGCCGACATTTTGACCGAATGCCCCAGCACCGGCTGTCCGGACGCAAGGACAGCTGCAACACACTTGAAGCCCCGATCCACAGCCGTTGCGCTGTTGAGTGTTCTCAGGCTGCCGTCAACAACGGGGCCATAGAAGGCCGACATACGCGACCCGGTCAGGCGGACCTTGATGTCTGTCAGCGTGTCGCCGTCCATCTGAGGTTCGAGAATCATCACGTCAGGGAGCAGATGCTTCATATCACTGGGCGAGAGGTCGGCCCGCACCGGCACGCCGCCAATTGAGACGTTCCTGTAGGCATAGGCAAAAAGCCAACTAGCATCCCGGCCCAGGAGATCTTTATTGCCGCTATTGACCTCGGCAATAGAAAATTCCGCCAGCGAATGCTGGATTTTAGATGAAATATCTCTCGGAAAAGAAGACATAATATACTCTCAACAGCGTCCAAATGTCTGGATATCTTAAGGTTGTAAGACACCATATGTCAGCGGTTTTTATAAATTTTATGTTAAGAGGCTATCCACAAATTGCTGCCAGTTAGATTTCTCTTCCACCAAGCCAGCTTTAGGCGTATCTGGAAGCCTTATCAAAACCAGTGAGCGAATGAGACCAATGGCCCATCTTCAGATTGTCACCGCACCCCACCCGATTTTTCGCAAAAAGGCAGAACCCGTTGCCGACGTGACCGATGAAATCAAGTCCCTCGCCGCTGACATGCTTGATGCTATGTATGAAAATCGCGGTATCGGCATCGCGGCCAATATGGTTGGACTCTTGCACCGCATAATTGTCGTGGACATCCAGCCAGAAGGAAACCGTGATCCACTTGTGTGCATCAACCCGGAAATCACCTGGGCGTCTGAAGAGATGTCAACCAATGAGGAGGCTTCCTTAAGTTTCCCCGGTATTTCGGCCGAAATCACACGGCCCAACGCCATCAAGCTCACATACCTGGATCAAGCCGGTGCCAGGAAGGAACTGGCGGCAGAGGGATTTCTTGCCATCGTGATCCAGCATGAGATGGACTATCTGGATGGCCGTACCTATCTGGACCATCTTTCCAAGATGAAACGGGACCGGCTTTTGAAAAAAATGCAGAAATACCTTAAGCAGGGTCACGCATGTGGCGACCCGCATTGCGGCCACGATCATCACTAGCGGCGCTATTGGCCTAGCGGCAGAGCTTCGCTATACTGAGTCATCAATATCAGCGAATTGGATCGCCTGTGACTGCCTGAAAGGCACTGAAATAGCAATGCAAGCATAAGCCGCCTTGGCCGGGTTTTTTTTTGTGTTTGCCTACTCAGTCGCACATTTTCAGGATACTTCAATGACCAAACATCCATCTACTCCGACCGACGGAACCATAACCTTGGTTCCCGCGAGCAGAAACCTACTGCAGGCAGAGCTGAATGACCCGCCAGCGGTGTTCAACATTCTCGATGTCGATGCAGCCCCACCCTACTGGCCGCCGGACCTTAACGACGACGACAGTTTCCGCCATGCGCTGAACCTAATCCCCGCGGGCGCTCAGACAGCAGACTGGGGCTTCTACTATGTGCTGTTACACGAAGGCGGCCAGCGTCACGCGATTGGTCTGGGCGGCTTCAAAGAACAGCCGGATGAGAACGGTGAGGTCGAGATCGGCTATAGCATTCTGGAGCCCTATCGCAGACGAGGCTTTGCAACACGCATGACCGGCCTTCTTGTGGATCACGCATTTGCGGATCCGTCTGTCACGGCTGTTACAGCAACTACCCTGCCAGATCTTATTCCGTCTATCGGAGTGCTTGAGAAAGTAGGATTCCGACAGACCAACCTGTTGGACGGCATCCTCTATTTCTCTTTGCTGCGCTAGAGACAGACAACAAAAAAGGCCGCCCCGTAGGGCGGCTTTTTCTGCCAACGTATCATGGCTATCGGAGATCTGGATATTTCTCCAGAAGATCCAACATTATTTTTTGCCCAAGTTCCTGCCCTAGACGTTCACCAGCATCGCCGGCAGACTTCATAATCTCTGGCGTTCTGCTTGAAAAGGTCTGATAAGCTGGCGTCTCCATTATCTGGATCATTTGATCCATCTCTTCGACACTGAAATGCTTTCGATATTCTTTGACCAACAATGGCGTCATTTTTTCACTGAACTCGACAATCACTAACTCACGCCACTCGTTGACCAATTTGACAACGGTCTCGCGTTTCACTGCTTTACCCTGATCAGTAAAATCCTGATACATTTGGTTAATCATCATGGGCTGCAGAGAGCGTATCATCTCATCCATCATGTCGATAGACGGTTGCGTGGTGTTGTCAAGTTCAATGATACGCAGTGCTTTTTCTTCAAATTCATCAGCAGCAACAGCTGCTGACAACCCAATCAGCAACGCTGCAATGACCGCTATGTTTCTCATGGTACCCCCAATATGAATTATCTCTTAATGTAGAACTATCACTATCTGAAAAGAAATGAAGGAAGCAACAAAAAAGGCCGCCCCGTGGGGCAGCCTTTTGAACTCTGAACAATATTGTTTGGTACTCGGTACAAATACTCGAAACAGAAACTCTGTAACGCTTAACGCTTGGAGAACTGGAAGGAACGGCGAGCTTTTGCTTTACCGTATTTCTTACGTTCAACCACACGGCTGTCGCGAGTGAGGAAGCCTGCAGCCTTAAGGGCAGCACGCAGCTCAGGCTCGGCCAGCTGAAGCGCTTTGGAGATGCCGTGCTTAACCGCGCCAGCTTGGCCGGAAAGACCGCCGCCTTTAACGGTAGCGATAACATCATATTGATTTTCGCGGCCAGCAACCTGGAAAGGCTGGTTAACGATCAGGCGCAGCGTTGGACGTGCGAAGTAAGTTTCCTGATCGCGACCGTTTACAGTCACTTTACCGGAGCCAGGCTTAACCCAAACGCGGGCAATAGCGTCTTTACGCTTGCCAGTGGCATAGGAGCGACCAAGGTCGTCAACAACCGGCGTGCGCTCTTCGGTAACGTCGGCGGCAACAGCAGCTGCTTCGCCGGTCAGTTCTTTAAGGTCCTGAAGATCGGCCATGTCGCTTACCTCTTGTTCTTCGGGTTCATTGCAGCAACGTCGAGAACCTGAGGCTCTTGTGCGGCATGTGGATGCTCAGTACCGGCGTATACACGCAGGTTGCGCATTTGTTGACGGCCAAGCGGACCTTTAGGGATCATACGCTCGATCGCTTTTTCAATAACGCGCTCTGGGAAACGGCCAGTCAGGATCTCGCCTGCAGTAGCAGACTTGATACCACCTGGGTGGCCAGTGTGACGGTAGTAAACTTTGTCAGCAAGCTTCTTGCCGGTCAGCTTCACTTTTTCAGCGTTGATGACGATTACATTGTCACCGCAATCCATGTGCGGCGTGTAAGTTGGCTTGTGCTTGCCACGGAGAACAACTGCAACGGCTTGTGCCAGACGACCCAGAACTACGTCTTCTGCGTCTACAACGAGCCATTTCTTCTCGATCTCCGAAGGTTTTGCGGAATATGTTTTCATCGCAATTTTGCCTCGGTTACCGGTAAACCGGTGTTAAACTCTCAATACCTTAAAAGCGGGACAAAACCCGCACTTCGGTTCGTGGCGGGCAATATATGCGGATTTCACCGCTAGTCAACAGCTATTTTCAGCCATTTTTGCAATTTTATTAAGTAAAAACAATGAATTAATAAAACGGTAATTAAATACCCCATCATTTTATGACCTTCCCTTGCCCCTTTTCATGGCTGACCCATATCAGGAACGAGTCAAACATCCAAACTTGGGGACAGCACAGTCATGGAAAACCAACAAATCCTTCTCGCCAGCCGGCCAGACGGCGTGGTGATACCGGAAAACTTTGAGCTGGCGACAGCCGCGGTGCCGGAGCCCGGCCAAGGCGAGATGCTTCTACAAACCATCTACATGTCGGTTGACCCCTATATGCGTGGCCGCATGAATGATATGAAAAGCTATGTACCGCCGTTCCAGATAGGCGAACCGCTGCAGGCGGGCATCGTGGCGAAGGTCGTCAAATCCAATGGTGGCAAGTTCCCAGAGGGTACCTACCTCACAGGCATGGGCCTTTGGGCGAACTATATGGTTACGGGCGGCGAAGGCTTCCAGCCGGTTGATCCTGATCTCGCCCCCCTCTCCTACTATCTTGGTATCCTTGGCATGCCGGGCATGACAGCCTATGTGGGCCTAAAGGGCGTGGCGGAACTCAAAGAAGGTGAGCAATTGTTCGTCTCTGCCGCATCAGGCGCTGTCGGTCAGGTCGTCGGCCAGATCGGCAAGAACATGGGCTGTCATGTTGCCGGTAGTGCAGGCTCTGATGACAAGGTCGCCTACCTGAAGGACGAACTGGGCTTTGATGAAGCCTTCAATTATAAGACCTCGGATATCCATAAAGCCACGCGTGCCGCCAACCCGAACGGCATTGACGTCTATTTTGAAAATGTCGGCGGCCCCCAGCTTGAAGCTGTGATCAACAACCTGAACTTCAACGCTCGAGTAGCACTGTGCGGTATGATCGCCGTCTATGACAACAAACTGGAAGACATGCCGCCCGGCCCACGCAACCTCGCTATCCTGGTTGGCCGTAGCGTGAAGATGCAGGGTTTTATCGTCTTCAATTATCCTGACCTGTGTAAGGAATGGATCCAGGTTGGCGCAGGCTGGCTCAAGGAAGGCAAGCTCAAGTACCGCGAAAGCGTGGCCGATGGCATTGAAAACGCACCTCAAGCCTTTATGGGCGTGCTGAAGGGGCGGAATTTTGGCAAACAGGTGGTACGCCTCGCGGACGACTGATAGGCTTCATCCATGCTGAAGCGTCACAAAAAGAAACTGATAGCGCTGGCGGTCCTTGTGGCCGCCGGCTTTTATTTGTTCTGGCCTGGCTTAAAGCCCAATCTGTCGGAAGCACCCGCCTTGCACCTTAAGGTGACCGCCAGCTACGGGACCGACACAGGCAGCGGCAATGTTGTGGGCATCGAGCCCTATATGGAGCCACTGGATTATGCGACTCCCGACCGATTCCAGGCCAAGATCGACGGCTATTTGGCTGCGGCGAAGCAGAAAGGCTGGCTCAAGCCCGGCACTATTGTGCTGTTGCCAGAGCATATAGGCACCTGGCTTCTGGCAGCGGGTCAAGGCAACCGTGTCTATGACGCCTCCAGCAGTTCCGAGGCCATGCTGCCGATCATCACCCATAACCTGCCACAGTTCCTCAAGAACCTGTTTATCTTCGATGATCCAGATAACACGTCCGCGGCGCTGATCCGCACCCGGACGCGCGCATCGGCTGATGCCCAGCTCAAAGTCTATGGTGCGCTTTCAAGGAAATACGACATTACCCTTGTTGCGGGGTCAAGCGCGCTCATGACGCCCGGCGTTTACCCCGACAGCCTGTCATACGGCCATGGGCCCATCTTTAACGCAGGTTTTGTGTTCGGTCCAGACGGCGTGCCGCAAGAAGACGCCGTCCGCAAAGTTCATCCCATCCCGTCTGAAACCGGCTTTACGACGGGATCAAAGCCCGAATTCCTGCCAACCTTCTCGCTGGCTGACTACAAGTTCGGTGTCATGATCTGCGCTGACAGCTGGTTTGATGACACCACTAGCTATATGGCAGGCGAAGGGGTCGAACTATTGCTGGTGCCCAGTTTCCTGACAGACACAATGTGGGACGCACCCTGGCAGGGATACCTGAATGACGCCCCACCGGGCGACGCCTGGAAGGCGGATATAGGCAAGATCACTGAAGGCGAAGCCTGGGTGAAATACGCCCTGCCCGCCAAGGCTGAGCGCCACGGCATCCAATGGGGTATGAACGTGTTTCTGAAAGGAAGCCTGTGGGACCTCAAGGGATCCGGTCGTGCCTTGATCCTGGAAGGCGGCACGCTGCATATAGGCGAAGGCGGCGATGACGGCGCCGCCCTCTATAACTTGTGGTTGAAATAGCCTATCAGGCTAGTCGATCTGGCGCTCGATCCAGGTCATATAATCGGCGTTTCCGCCAACGATTGGCATCACAGTAATGCACGGCACTTCGTAGCTGTGCAGTTCCTTGATGCGAGCTACAGCCTTTTCCGCATTCCTGCGGGCCGTTTTCATGAAGATGGTCACTTCATTTTCCAACTGAATAATGCCGTCCCACTCATAAATAGAGCGCGTGCCCGAGTTTACGTTGGCGCAGGCCACAATGCGCTCTTTCACAAGTGCCGTGGAAATATGAACCGCAACGTCCTCGCTTTCGGCCATCACATAGATGGTGACATACTCTGATTGCTGGTTTTCTTGATGGTCGCTCACTTGGCGATCCTCCCTCGCTGTTTATGCATCAGATTTATTATTGCAGCCAGCACGAGCACGCCTCCACCTTGGTGGGCCGTACCCCAACTGACCGGTACTTCTTTCAGAAGCATTATGATGCCTAATAACATCTGCACGCCTACCGCTCCGATCAAGAGGTAAACTGCGTTTTTTGTCTCTCGCGGGGCGTTTTGCGCCATAAAACCGATGACTACAACGAGAATGGTAAGCACATAAGCGCCGATCCTGTGGTCAAACTGCACCGTGATGGCGTTATCCAGCATGTTAAGCCACCAAGGCTCCATGAACCAAAGGCCTTCTGGCACAAAGGTCTCGCCCATCAGTGGCCATGTATTGAAGATGTGTCCCGCCTTCAGCCCCGCGACCAGCGCGCCCATCACCAGTTGCAGCACCAGAACAAGCATGGCTGTGTGGGTCAGGCGCTTGAGCAGCGGCGTGCCGCCCGCGGGTTTGGGGTTCAAAAGAGACAACGCGGTCCAGAAAAGCGCGGCGAAGATCAGAAGCGCCAGCGAAAGATGCGCTGTCAGGCGGTAATGACTGACCGCCGGCTCGTCCACAAGGCCGGACATGACCATGTACCAGCCCATCAGCCCCTGAAGGCCGCCCAGCACGAACAAAGCGGCCAGGCGTGGCTTATAGCCGTCTGGCACCCTACCCTTGGCCCAGAACCACACCATGGGCACAAAGAAGAACAGGCCGATCAGGCGACCAAGCAGGCGGTGCCCCCATTCCCAATAGAAGATGCCTTTAAAGTCCTCGACGCTCATGTGATAGTTCTTGAGCTTATATTCCGGGCTTTGCTGGTATTTCGCGAACTCTGCTTGCCAGGCATCGTCACCGATTGGCGGCAAAACCCCGGTTACAGGGCGCCAATCAACCATCGACAGGCCCGATTCTGTCAGCCTTGTCGCGCCGCCAACAACCACCATGGCAAACACCATGAAGGCCATGAACAGCAGCCAGCGACCTACCGCGCGGCGGTCTTTATCTTCTGTTTGAAACATCATGCCGGTTTGCTAGCGCCATTAGGTCCAAAGGGCAAGAGACATTGTGCCGCATTCCTCTATCTGCTTATAATACAATGGGGTCTAGTATTGTGGAGACATTTATGACTGCCGGAATGTCCGTCAAGGTCACAGACAAATTGGACAAAGTTGTTTCGCGTTTTTATGACCTGTTGGTCGCAAACCCTTTAATCTCCGAATTTTTCAAAGACCCAGATGTCAACGCCCTGAAAAGAAAGCAAGTCTGGTTCTTTTCTTCTTTGCTGATGGAAACCAACCAAGGCACACATGACTATATGCGGCAAGCCCACAAGGGATTGGTAATGAAGCGGAAACTGACCGACGAGCATTTTGATGCGCTATTAGAATGCCTGGTACAGGCTTTGGATGAAAGCGAACTCACGCCAGATGAGGCAAAGACGATAGTGCAGTCGGCCGAGCACCTCAGGGACGCAGTCCTGTATCGCTAGCGACGTTTTCGCATCACAGCCCATTCGAGAACGGAAAAGCTATAAAAAATAGCCACGCCCGCAAGGCTCAGAAGTAACAAGCCAGCAAACATCTTTTCAACCTGCAGCCGGTTGCCTGCTTCAAGAATGCGCCACGCAAGCCCCGTCGCGCCGCCGGATCCAGCAACGAATTCTGCCACTACGGCGCCAATCAACGCTAATCCGCCGCTTACTTTCAGGCTTGCAAGCAGATAAGGCAGCGCAG
Source organism: Kordiimonas lipolytica (assembly GCF_042651265.1). Taxonomy (GTDB): domain Bacteria; phylum Pseudomonadota; class Alphaproteobacteria; order Sphingomonadales; family Kordiimonadaceae; genus Kordiimonas; species Kordiimonas lipolytica. Next base: position 49,885 of record NZ_JBHSCR010000007.1, read on the forward strand.
TGGGCCACGATAGGCGCCAGAAGCGTTGCCAGCGGCTGGCACCATAGAGGGTGAAAAGATCATCAAGGTGTCGGTCCACGCTCCTGAGCCCTGCCGACATATTCGCCAAAATTGGGAAAAACGCTGCCAGCCAGGCAATGATGACAAGCGCGCGATCAACATGATCTATCCCGACCCAGATAAGCACCAAGGGCGCCACAGACACGATCGGCGTTACCTGAAGCACAACCGCAAAGGGATAAACAGTCATCTCGAAGGAGCGCGACAAGGAAAACAGCAGTGCCAACAAAACACCGCTCGCAATAGCGCCAGCCAGCGCCGTAAAAGTAACCCGAAGGGTTTCAAGCAGGGCTGCCATCAAGCTGCCGAAATTCTCCCAGAATGACGCTGCCACTGCCTCAGGCATGGGAAGAATAAACTTAGGTATTTCATATAGTTCTACCAAAAACCTCCACAAAAAGATCATCAAGGTAAAAGCCAGCAAGGGTAGGATCACTTTACGCATTTTCCATGCTCCCGGCCTCCAGGAGGGCGCCAACCTGGCGCGCGGCATCAAGGAAGGCTTGGGAGGACCTCTGATCCTGTGCTTCGAGCGATCGATCAAGTCCAGGAGTGACCTCACCTGCGATCCGACCTGTATCCATCACCAATATCCTGTCAGACAGATAGACCGCTTCATAAATGCTGTGGGTCACAAACAGGCCAGACCAGCCCTGTTCTGCCTTGAGCTTCAGCATCAGGTCATTCATGCGAAAGCGCAGTATCTCATCAAGGGCGCCGAAAGGCTCGTCCATCAATAGCAGCGTTGCGTCGGCAGCCAGCGCCCGTGCAATCGAAACCCGCATCTGCTGCCCACCCGATAGTGCCTGCGGGAAGCGCGTTTCCAGGCCTGAAAGCCCGACATACGCAAGGAGCCGGTTCAAATGGCCTTCAGCCAGTTCCTGGCCTCTCAGCTTCAGGGGAAGGTGGATGTTTTCCGTCACCGTCGCCCAAGGCATCAAGGCAGCGTCCTGAAAAACAAAACCGGTCTCTGGCGTCGTGCCATCCTTCCATTTCATCGAACCGCTTTGTGGCACAATCAAGCCAGCTATCAGCCTGAGAATCGTGGATTTTCCGCATCCGCTCGGCCCAAGGAGCGATACAATTTCACCTTCTTTGAGGTCAAAACTGACATCGTCCAATACTTGAGCGCCACCCTCATAGGCGAATGAAAGCTTGGATACGCTGAGCATCAGTTGACGTTCTCTGGATCTACAAATTCAAGGGTATAGGCACGCTTAACATCCAAGCCTTTCTCAAGAATACCCAGGCCAGACATTTCGTCGTAGAATTGCTGCCATCTGGCATGGCTCATCTGCCCGATACTATCGGGATCGCCAACCATCTGGTTTCGGCGCATCACCGCAATGCCGTTAGCGATCAACGCCGGCGTCATTTCAGGATTATCCCTTAGAATCAGGTTATTAGCAGGTGTTGGGTCACCCCACAGATAGTCACGCCAGCCTTCGATGGATGCCGCAATAAAGGCAGCTACGACAGGTTTGTTGCTGGCGATATAGTCACCCCGCACCATCACCATGGCTGAATACCCTGGATACCCCGCATCGGACAGCAGGAATACTTTTGGTGCCACGCCCGCCTGCTCCGCAGTAAACGGTTCGGATGAGACATACCCCTCCTGTACTGTTTCCGGGTTAGCAAGCCATGGCGCCAGGGAATAGGTATATTTGCGAATGTCCTTGTCTGCATAGCCAAACCGGGCCTTCAGCCACGGCCAGACCGTCGCGATGGCGCTATCAGCGAGGAAAACCGGGCGTTCTTTGAGGTCAGCAAGCCCGCTGGCCACCACGTGCGGATGCACCATCATCACCTGCGGGTCTTTCTGGAAGGCTGCCATCACCACTTTCACGTCAGCACCAGCGGCAATCAAGTTGATTGGCTGAAAGCTGTTGGATGCCATGGCTATATCAAGGGCTCCGGCGGCCATCAGGCGTGGATTGTCGGTTTGCGGGCCGCCTGGACGGATGGTCACATCAAGGCCGCGCGATTTGTAAAAACCCTTTGCCAGCGCCTGATAAAAGCCACCATGCTCCGCCTGAGCCTTCCAGTCGGTTGCAAAGGTAATTTTTGTCAATGGTTCTTTGGCCTGCGCAGCCACAGCCCACGCGCAAGTCAGAATGGCCAAAAGGCCTATGATTGAATGCCTTATCATGGGCATAACTATAAGGGGAACTGGGGCCGCGTCAAAAGGAAAGCGGCCCTGCCTGATTGGCTATGGCAAAGCGCCCTACTGGCGCTTCCGCCGACGCCCCTCGTATGGGTTGGCACCCTTTTTCATGATGATCCTGATCGGCGTCCCAGGCAAATTGAAGTCGCGACGCAATTCATTTTCCAGATACCGCTTATAACTATCCGGCAAATCGTCAGGACGATTGCAGAACATCAGGAAGGTTGGTGGGCGTGTCTTGATCTGCGCGCCGTAGCGGATTTTGATGCGGCGGCCTGCGACAGATGGTGCGGGATGTTTTTCAAGCGTGTCAGCCAGCCACTGGTTGAAAGCGGACGTTGGTACACGTGCATTCCAAACCTCGTAGGCTTCCTCAACAGCAGGCATCAAGTGCTGAATCCCCTTGCCGGTAAGAGCCGAGAATTTCACCACTTTCACGCCCTTGAGCTGCGGCAGGCTGCGGGTCAATGCATCCATCAGCTGGCGTTGGGAACCCAGCCGGTCGTCAACCGCGTCCCATTTATTGAGGGCAATAACAAGAGCCCTACCCTCATTCACTACGCGCTCTGCAATTTTCAGGTCTTGTTTTTCAATGCCTTGTTCGGCATCCAAGAGCAGCACGACAACTTCAGCGAACTGTACGGCCCTTAGAGTGTCGCCAACCGAGAGCTTTTCGAGCTTCTCGGTGATGCGTGCGCGCCTCCTGAGGCCAGCCGTATCGAAAAGCTTAACAGGCATGCCTTCCCATTCCCAGTCAACGGCAATGGAATCGCGCGTCAGGCCGGCTTCGGGGCCGGTAATCAGACGGTCTTCACCGACAAGCTCATTGATCAGCGTGGACTTGCCTGCGTTCGGTCGCCCAACAATCGCAAGCCTCAGCGGACGCTCTTCCTCGCTTTCCGCCTCGCGGTCGACGAATTCATACTCCAGGTCGCCTTCGGAAGGGCCAAGGTCGACATCATGAGCTTCCTGCGCGTGGTCTGCGTCTGCCTCATCCTCATAAGGATCAATGCCAACCTCCTTGAGGCTGTCAACAATGGCGCGATACAATTCCGCAAGCCCTTCGCCGTGTTCCGCAGACAGGCCAATCGGTTCGCCAAGGCCCAAGGTGTAGGCCTCATAGATACCGTCAACAACAGCGTTGCCTTCGCACTTGTTTGCAACAAGAATTACAGGCTTGTCACCGCGTCGAAGCCACTGGGCAAAATGCTCATCCATTGGAGTAACGCCCGCGCGGGCATCATATAGCATCAGCGCGATGTCGGCTTCCTTGAGCGCGCGTTCGGTCTGGCGGCGCATCCGGTCAGACAACGATCCTGGTTCACCTTCTTCAAGCCCGGCCGTGTCAAACACTGTGAACTCAAGATCAGCAATGGAGCCTTGCGCTTCGCGGCGGTCGCGCGTAACGCCCGGCGTATCGTCAACGATAGCAATCTTCTTGCCAACCAATCGGTTGAACAGCGTCGATTTGCCCACGTTGGGGCGTCCAACAACGGCAATTGTGAAGGTCATGGTCTTTTAACTTCTGTTAGAAGTGGCCTATCAACGATAGGCCACCAGTTCGCCAGCGTCTGTCAGCACAATAAAGGTACCGTCCACAACGATTGGCGGTGTTGAGGACCCGGCGGGCAGCTTGATGCCGCTCAGGACTTCGCCAGTATATGGCGACACGCTCATGGCATAGCCGTGCGAACTTGTCACCAACAATCGGTCGCCAGCGAGCACAGGGCCATTCCATTTGATCAAATCGCGACGTTTTTCCTGGTCCTGGAAGCGCTGCATCTGGGTAACCCAACGGATACGACCATCCCCGAGGGCAACACAGATTACCTGCCCGTCAATCGTGACAAGGAAGCCGAAGTTACCTGCAATAATGGGCATGTTGACGCCCGCCACATCCGCTTCCCAGGAACGTTCACCGGTCCGCATGTCAATGGCTACCATACTACCGGCATGACTGAGCGCATATACCTTGCCGCGGTCGATCACCGGGTTGCCGTCGATATCGGCAAGCGTTGCCAGCGGCGTAAGACGACGAGAGGAAGACAGGGCATCCTGCCACAAAATCCTTCCGTTCCCGCCCCTGAGTGCGATCAGCTCTCCCGAAGACAGCGCCATTACAACCGTCGCGCCATCAAAGGCGGGAGAGGCAGAGCCAAGCATACCGGCGCTTTCCGCAATACCAACCTGGTCCCAAACAAGACTGCCGTCATCAGCGTCCAGTGCCAGCATCTGGTTATCATGTGTCACAGCATATACGCGGCCACCCCCTGCGGTCGGTGCGCCGCGAAACGGTACCAAGCCGCTATAGCGCCAAAGTTCACGGCCATTGGATGCGTCAAGCGCCACAACAATGCCGTGACCCGATGTCACATACAGCGCGCCACCTGCGTAGGCAACGCCGCCACCAAAACCGACTTTGCTGCGCTCTTCGTCGGTACCAATCTCTGTTTTCCAAAGTGTCCGTCCGTCCGATAGTGAAACAGCGGTAACATCGCCTTTAACGTCGACGGCGAAAACTTTACCGTCGGCAGCAACCGGGCCGGTCACCATACGGCGGTACTTCTCGTTACCGGGGCCGATATCACGGCGCCATGCCAATGAAAGGCTGTCACCCAATGAAACATGTTGCGGCGTGTGGCTTGGGTTACCGCCTTCAACAGCCCAGTTGCTGTTGGCATAGGGTCGAGGCAGTACGACGGGCAGTCCACTAATCGCAGAATCAGCATCCAGGGTTTGGGTCGACGTAAGAATGGCAATACGCTCCCTACCCTCGTCATCATACTTTTGTTTGGGTTTCTCGCTCTTGAACCAGCTGCAAGCAGACAAAGCGAAAGCTGTGGTCAGGATCAGGCCTGACTTGATAATTACACGCGCCGGTGTGCTCACTGGCTATCTCCCTCGCTGGCTGTGTTTTCTGCCTCTTCTGCCTCTGGTGCAGTCTCTGTATCGGCTGAGGTTGCAGCAGCTGCAAACTGCTGGGCCTCGATGAATGTACGGAACTGGCTAGCTCTGGCCTGAATGGTGCGTGGCGTCTCTGCGTCATCTGCGAGGAGAGTGAATTTAACCAGCGCGCTGTCATTGTCACCCTGCTGCAGGTCAATGAGTGCCAACTGTTCCTGGGCAGAGAAATACCATGCCCTGCCTTTTACAGCGATGGTCGCCAGCTTGCCGCGTGCGGCGTCCAGATCATTCTGGCCAATCATCAACATAGCAGACTTCAACGTCGCAAGTTCACGAAGTGCAGCAGAGCCTGTATCGCTGGCTGCCAGTGCATCATATGTGGCAATAGCGCCTGAAGCGTCGCCACCATCAACGAGCGCTGCGGCCTGGCGCAGTTGCGCAAGAGCTACATAGCCGCCGCCAAGTTTCGGCATTGCTTCGCGCCAGATTGCAACCGCATCGGCACCTTCAACCTCGGAAGCTTCCATCGCAGCCTGGAAAGCTTCAGAATGCTGACTCTCAATGGAGGAAACCCGCCAATTATAGATTTCGCGGCCGGCAACAACCAATACAATGCCAACGGCTGCGCCGATAACATATTTACCGTAGTTCTTCCAAAGAAGGTTCATTCGCTCACGACGGACTTCGTCGTCAACTTCCTGTGCGATCAGATCGGAATTAATGTCCGACACGCCAAACTCCCCAGACAAGGCCATCCAACAACTCGGGACAGCTCGGTTTAATCCATTTTTTGGGCAAGGCCCGATAATTGGCCGCTACCATAGCCAAAGCGCCCCATGGACGCAAACCAAGAAACGCCCTTGATGGCCTCAAAGACGCTTCTTCGCTAATGAACAGCGGATTGTGGTTATTTTTCGGCAGATAGCTGCTGGTTTCACCCGGTCAGCTGTTCGCGCCGCGCATCTTGTAGGTATGTTCTTCGCCCGGGAAGGTGCGGTTGCGCACTTCATCGGCGTATTCAGCGATTGCCCCTTCGATATCCCGTCCAATTTCCGCGAATCGCTTCACAAACTTTGGATTGATGGCAAAGAGCCCCAACATGTCTTCCGTCACCAAAATCTGGCCATCGCAGGCATTGGATGCCCCGATGCCGATCACTGGAACAGAAACCTCTTCCGTTACCTTACGTGCAAGCGGCTCTGCCACGCCTTCAAGAACCACAGCGAAAGCGCCTGCCTCCGCGATGGCCTTGGCATCCTCGATAATAGGGCCCCATTCATCAACGCTACGTCCGCGGGCACCATAGCCGCCATGTGCATGCACAGACTGCGGCATCAAGCCAACGTGGCCAAGCACCGGGATGCCACGACGAGACAGGAATCGAACGGTTTCTGACATTTCAACGCCGCCCTCCAGCTTGACTGCCCCTGCCCCGGTTTCTGACAGAACGCGGGCCGCATTCCGAAAAGCCAGTTCTTTCGATTCCTCATAGGATCCGAATGGCATGTCGATCACCACCAGCGCCTGTTTGGCGCCGCGGCACACGGCGCGACCATGACGGATCATCATCTCAAGGTCCACGCCAAGCGTACTATCTAGGCCGTAAAGCACCATGCCCACGCTGTCGCCAACCAGCAGCAAATCGCAGTGCTGATCAAGCCGAGCCGCCATTGGCGTAATATAGGCTGTCAGGCATACAATTGGCGTGTCGCCTTTGCGCGCGGCGATATTCTTCGCGGTCTGCTGGCGCTTTGGGCGCGCGTCGACAGTGACTTCTTTACTGGTGGTCGACATGGATGCCTCCTGTTCGGTGCCAATGTTTGGAGCTATATCTAGTGCTCACACGCCCAGAAACCAACCCATAAATTGAGAAACACGCTTTCTTCCCGCCGGTCTGGCAGGTACCTAAATTCAGAATCAGAGAATTTTGAGGGTATGCCCGCGCCCCGGTTCCTGTCATAAAGTTCATTCTGGCCGCCTAAACGATTAGCAAGTTCAGCCTGTTCATTAATTCCGGATCAAACAGGAAATGCAGTATCTGCTCCGCTTCATATTGGCTTCCTATGTGGTCCTTTTCCACACTGGGAGCTACTATTTTCCGAACGCTGGTCCTTTTGCTGTATTCGGTTTTTATACCCTTTCGGGCTATCTGATCACCAAGGTCCTGAACGAACGCTATTACGCGAAATCCAGTCCGATGCGAGATTTTTTCGTGAACCGCTTCTGGCGTCTTTATCCCACCTATTTCGTGGCAGCTGGCCTTGGAGCTGTTCTCGCGTGGCTGGCAGCTGATCAAGCGGCCTACTGGAATAATGTGATCCGATTGCCCGACCCTGAAACCGAAATGGGGTGGGTCCTTACGAATATTTCTATTATGGGGCTGCACTTGGGCATCCCTGTATCCAGTCCCATCCGATTTGCACCACCAGCCTGGAGCACAGCCATCGAGATATATTTTTATATCTTCTTGTTCTTTGTTGGGGCCCGGTCCGAACAAATAACCATCAAGTGGCTCAAACTATCGATTCTGACGTGTCTGGTGTGTGGTGCATATCTTCTGGGTATAGCAAACCCGTCGTTGTCACCTGGTGATCTAATATACAACAGCGTATTCGGTGTTTCCCTGTGTTTCGCCCTCGGCGCAGCCACATATTTTCTAGGGAAACGACGGAAAACGACGCCGTCAAAAATCTGGGGAGATTTTGCATTTCTATGCTGCGTGACCCTCCCGATTGTTCCCTGGCGCTCAGTCTTAACGTCCGAAACCCTCTTGATGTTCCTTCATTACAGCGAAAGCATCAGTGTTGCTGTATTTCTCTATTCTGTCGCAGACACCCAGCTTGGCCGCTGGAGCACATGGCTAGGCGACATATCCTACCCCCTCTTTCTAGTTCACTGGCAAGTTGCGATCCTGCTGACGGCAACCGGCTTGTCTCTCATAAAAAGCGATGTCGGGAGCATGCTAATTATATATATCGCAGCGGTACTTGTTTCCGCCAGCATGGTATACCTGATCGAACAGCCCCTAAAGGCCGTCAGAAAGCGGATACGGGAAAGAAATTAGTCTTGTGCTGAAACGCAATCATTTTCATGGCCAGCGGCGCTCATTGCCTTAAAAGAAATGACCTACCGGGGGCACCCGATAGGTCATAAAATTATTGGCCTAAGCCCTATTCCCACTCAATGGTTCCCGGAGGCTTCGATGTCACATCATAGACCACTCGGTTGATGCCGCGCACTTCGTTAATGATCCGCGTCGCCACACGGCCAAGGAATTCATGCGGGAACGGGTAATAGTCCGCCGTCATGCCGTCCGTCGAGTTCACTGCGCGGATTGCACAGACATGGTCGTAAGTGCGCGCGTCGCCCATAACGCCAACGGTCTTGACCGGCAGAAGCACGGCAAATGCCTGCCAGATGCTGTCATAGAGGCCAGCATTGCGAATTTCCTCAAGATAGATCGCATCGGCTTTCCGCAGGATATCCGCCTTTTCACGGGTAATCTCACCCGGAATACGGATCGCGAGGCCTGGCCCTGGGAATGGATGGCGCCCAACAAAGTCTTCGTGCAGGCCGAGCTCGCGGCCTAGCGCCCGAACTTCGTCCTTAAAGAGCTCACGGAGGGGCTCAACCAGCCCCATGTTCATGCGCTCTGGCAGGCCACCAACATTATGGTGCGATTTGATGGTCACAGATGGGCCACCGATGAAGGAAACGGACTCGATCACGTCAGGATACAGTGTGCCCTGCGCCAGGAAGTCTGCCCCGCCAACTGCCTTGGCCTCTTCCTCGAACACGTCAATAAAGAGCTTGCCGATGGTTTTGCGCTTCACTTCCGGATCGGTCACGCCAGCCAGCGCACCCAGGAACAAGTCACTTGCATCGCGGTGCACCAGGTTGATGTTATAGTGCTCGCGGAACAGGCTCACCACCTGCTCGCTCTCGCCCTGACGCATCAGGCCATGGTCCACATAAACACATGTCAGCTGGTCGCCAATGGCTTCATGGATCAGGACAGCAACAACAGAGCTGTCTACGCCGCCGGACAGGCCACAGATGACCCGCTTGTCGCCCACCTGCTCGCGGATTTCCTTGATCTTGGTCTCGCGGAAGCTGGCCATTGTCCAGTCGCCCTTGCAGCCACAAATCTTGGTGACAAAGTTGCCAAGGAGCTGGGCGCCGTGCGGTGTGTGCACCACTTCAGGGTGGAACTGAACCGCATAGAAACGCTTGTCTTCGTTTGCGATGGCGGCAAATGGTGCGCCCTCGGACGTTGCGACAACCTTAAAGCCTTCCGGCAAGCGGTCTACATGATCGCCGTGGCTCATCCAAACCTGCTCGCGGTCGCCCACGTTCCAGACACCTTCGAACAACGCGCAGCTCTCCTTAACGTCCACGAACGCACGGCCGAACTCCTGATGGTCTGAAGTGGTCACGTTGCCGCCCATCTGAGAAACCATCGTTTGCTGGCCATAACAGATGCCCAGAACCGGAATACCCATGGTGAACACGCGCTCAGGCGCCCGCGGCGTATCGGCGTGGGTCACGCTGGCCGGTCCGCCCGACAGGATAACGCCCGCGGCACCAAAAGTGTCCAGCACTTCGTCGGCTTTGTTGAAGGGAACGATTTCACAGTAAACACCCGCCTCACGCACGCGCCGTGCGATCAGTTGGGTGACCTGTGAACCGAAATCAATGATCAGAATGTTTTCATTCATCAACCGGTCTCGCTTTTATCGGTCATATCTAACCAATGGCATCAACATTGGCACTAGTCAAAATGGGGCCTCGAGGGCCCCATCTTTCAAATCTTATTCGCCGTCTTTCTTAGGCGGCTCGACGCACCGAATGTGCAGTTCTCGAAGCTGTTTCGCATGAACCGTGCTTGGCGCGCCCATCATCAGGTCTTCAGCTTTCTGGTTCATCGGGAACAGAATAACCTCGCGAATGTTGGGCTCATCAGCCAGCAGCATCACCATGCGGTCAACGCCTGGCGCCAGACCACCGTGTGGAGGCGCGCCGTATTTAAACGCATTCAGCATGCCGCCGAACTCTTCCTCAACCGTTGCTTCATCATAACCCGCGATGCCAAACGCCTTGATCATGATGTCAGGACGGTGGTTCCGGATAGCGCCCGAAGAAAGCTCGATGCCGTTACAGACGATGTCATACTGGTACGCAAGAATCTCAAGCGGATCTTTTGCCTCAAGCGCTTCCATTCCGCCTTGAGGCATGGAGAATGGGTTGTGCGAGAAATCGATCTTCTTGTTCTCTTCGTCATACTCGAACATCGGATAGTCGACGATCCAGCAGAATTTGAACTCGTCACTTGGGATCAGTTCAAGGTCTTCACCAACCTTCGTCCGTGCAACACCCGCAAGCTTGGCAGCACCGGCTTCCTTGTCACATGCGAAAAAGACGCCGTCGTTGTCGCCCAGTCCAAGCTGATCGATAAGCTGCTGTGTGCGTTCCTCACCAAGGTTCTTGGCGATCGGACCGCCTGGCACACCTTCCTTGATGTTGATGTAACCAAGGCCTGCGAAACCTTCACGCTTCGCCCAGTCATTGGTGCTGTCGAAGAACTTGCGTGATTTCAGGCCCGCCCCTGGTGCTGGGATGGCGCGCACAACACAGCCACTGTCGACCATCTTGGCGAAAATACCAAAGCCGCTGTCGCGGAAAATTTCTGTGACATCCTGGATTTCGATCGGGTTCCGAAGGTCCGGCTTGTCGTTACCATATTTCAGCATCGATTCCGCGTACGGGATGCGCGGGAATGGCGCTTCAGTGATCTTCTTGTCCGAGAACTTCTTGAACACATTCACAAGCACTGGCTCAATGGCATTGAACACGTCGTCTTGCGTGACGAAGCTCATCTCGATATCGAGCTGGTAGAACTCGCCCGGGCTACGGTCAGCGCGCGCATCTTCGTCACGGAAGCAAGGCGCGATCTGGAAATAGCGGTCAAAGCCCGACACCATGATCAACTGCTTGAACTGTTGTGGCGCCTGAGGCAGCGCATAAAACTTGCCCGGATGCTGGCGTGCCGGCACCAGGAAGTCACGAGCACCTTCTGGGCTTGATGCCGTCAGGATCGGTGTCTGGAACTCTTTGAAGCCCTGACCCGTCATCTGGTTCCTTAGTTCGGAAATCACGTCGGAACGCAGGATGATGTTGTTGTGGATGCGCTCACGGCGCAGGTCCAGGAAGCGGTACTTCAGTCGAATGTCTTCTGGATACTCTGTATCCCCAAATACTGGCATCGGCAGGTCGCCGGCAGCAGAAAGCACTTCCATCTCATCAACATAAATCTCGACCTCACCTGTTGGCAGGTCCTTGTTTACAGTATCTTCGGTCCGGGCTTTCACGCGGCCATCGATGCGGATTACGCTTTCCGCACGCACGGCTTCGGCATCAGCAAAACATTTGCTGTCCACATCGAACACACATTGCGTCAGGCCGTAATTGTCGCGCAGGTCAATAAACAGAAGACCGCCGTGGTCCCGTTTACGGTGTACCCAGCCAGACAGGCGGACGGTTTCGCCGACGTTTGCGTGGCGAAGCTCGTTACAAGTATGTGAGCGATATGCGTGCATGGTTTCCTACGTTCTTTTTAGCCTCGAAGTACGATTTATACGTACAAATTTGGCCCGGAAAAGCGCATGAATGAAAGCGAATGTCAAGACCGTGTTCGAAGGATTGCAGAGAAAGGGTGACGATTGGCCTCTGGTTGTGTATTAGATGCGCCAAACAGAAACGGAATTTTACATGCAACCAATTACCACTACCGACGAACTTGCCAGTCTTTGCGAACGCCTCGCAGCCGCTGAGTTTGTCACCGTAGATACCGAGTTCCTTCGCGATAATACATATTATCCCAAGCTTTGCCTTGTCCAGCTTGCAGATGACGATGGCGCCTTCGCTGTTGACCCACTGGCGGAAGGAATTGACCTGCAGCCGCTCATGGACCTGCTGGCCAATGAGAGTGTCCTAAAGGTCATGCACGCCTGTCGTCAGGATATGGAAATCTTCCATCAGATGATGGATGGAGCACTCCCTGCCCCAATCTTCGACACGCAGGTCGCCGCCATGGTGTGCGGCTTCGGCGATTCGGTCGGCTATGAGACGCTTGTGACCAAAATCACCAAGGCGCAGCTTGATAAATCGGCGCGTTATACGGACTGGTCCAAACGGCCCCTGACAGACACGCAGCTGCACTACGCCCTTGGCGATGTGACCTACCTCCGGGATATCTACCGCACGCTTAAAGCAGAGCTCGAGCGCGAGAACCGGGTTTCCTGGGTGGATGAAGAAACTGCCATGCTGCGCGAGCCTGAGCTTTACTTCGTTGACCCGCAAGAAGCCTGGAAGCGCCTTAAGGTGCGTACCAACAAGCCGCGTTTCCTTGGTATTCTCAAGGCGCTGGCCGAATGGCGGGAACTGCAGGCACAGGAACGCGACCTGCCGCGCAACCGTGTCGCGAAGGATGAGACCCTTTTTGAGATCGCGGCCCACCCGCCGAAGGATGTAGCGGGCCTTGACCGCATTCGCAGTATACCGAAGGGCTTCAGCCGGTCACGGGCTGGAAAATCATTGATGGAAGCGCTTGAAAAAGGGCTCAACATACCGGAAAGCGAACTGCCACAGATCGAACGTGCCAAGCCACGCCCGGCTACGCCACCAATGGCGGACCTCCTGAAAGTGCTTTTGAAGATCAAATGTCAGGAAGCCAAGGTTGCCGCTCGCATGGTTGCCAACAGTGCGGACCTTGAAAACTGGGCGGCTGTGCCGACCACGGACATCAAGGCAATGCATGGCTGGCGCTATGAAATTTTCGGTAGGGATGCCGAAAAACTGATGCGCGGCGACCTGGCTTTGACCGCCCACAAAGGCGATATCGAGGTTGTTGAGCTCGAATCCGAGAAAGACTGATCCAGGAACACCTAAGCGGGAGGGCCGGTGCCCTCCCCTTTGATTTCTCGTTCTAAGTGGCCCGCCAGTACCAGTCGAGATCCCGTTCGCTGACTTCTGAATGGAAGCTTTCCTCTTCGAAGCGTCGACATTTCAGGAAATAGTCATGGTAGCGCGCCCCGAGATAGCGCGGCAATATTTGGCCAGCTTCAAAACGGTCCAGCGCCTGTGGCCAACGTGACGGCAGCGTCGCCTTCTCTTCGCCAAGAACGGTTTCTTCCTCCACCATCGGCCCGGGCTTCACCTTCGCGTCGATTCCGTGGTGGATGCCTGCAACAATGGCGGCGGCAACAAGGTACGGGTTAGCGTCCGCGCCTGATACCCGATGCTCCACCCGCATGTTGGCAGCGTCAGCGAGCGGAATACGAAGCGAGACACCCCGGTGGTTCGGCCCCCAGGTAGGCGTCAGCGGCACATAGCTACCCTTCTGAAAGCGGCGGTAACTGTTCGCATTGGGGGCAAAGATGGCCATGCTCTCTGCCATTGTAGCCTGAAGGCCACCCACAGCATGCTCAAACACATCTGACCAGTTGTTGCCGCCCTTACGGCCGAACACGTTATTCCCGTCCCTATCCAGCAAACTGATATGGGCATGCATGCCCGAGCCCGCACAATCGGCATAGGGCTTGGCCATAAAGGTTGCCACCATGCCGTGCTTGCGCGCCACTCCCTTGATAGCACGTTTGAGCAGCATCGCCTGGTCGCAGGCCTTAACGATGTTGGCCACATGGGTCAGGTTTACTTCAAACTGGCCCGGGCCGTATTCTGACAGCACGCCTTCCGCCGGCAGGTTTTGTTCAGCGCATACGGCATACAGCTCTCTCAGGAAGTCATCGAAATCATATAGATCCTCGAACCCTGTCGCCTGTGCGCCGGTCAGTGGGGTCCAACCATTAGGCGTTTTGGCTGGCCTGAGTGGCAGGTTTGGTTCTGTCAGGTAAAACTCAAGTTCCAAGGCCACAACGGGCGTCAGTCCCATGTTCGCCAGCGGCTCCAGCGCATTCACCAGGGCTGCACGCGGGTCGGCGGCGAACAGGCTGCCGTCTTTTTCGTGCTGGCTCAAAAGTACCTGTGCGGTCGGGCGTGGCGCCCACGGCACAAAGGAAAAGGTGCCCGGCACTGGCTTGCAGATGCGGTCTGGATCACCATCCTGCGGGCCCTCGACAACCGTATCGACCAGCTGGCCCTTACTGTCCATAAGGGCAGAAGATGTCGGCAATGGGATACCTGTTGTATACAGTTTCTTGAGCGCGTCGATGGGCAGCTGTTTACCCCGCACCATCCCCACCATATCGGGCATCATGCAGTCGATCACTTCAATGTCCGGGTGGGCTGACAGGCAGGCCAGGACGTCTTCAGGTAAATTTTCCATTGTCGCTTACTCGATTTTTACGTTCCCGAAAACGTGATCACATTCTTGATGGGAGCGCAACTGAATTCGGATACGAACAGCTCGAAGTTAGCTCAAGTCTTTAGGGAATTCGATGACGGCCCGGCGGCCCATAAGCTGCCCAAGCTGGGTCAGGCGTTTCAGAACAACTTCGTTGGCAATATCCTTGTAGGTTTTCGGTACGCCCAGATAGACCTTGGTTTTCGACACCCTAAGCCTGCTGTGTAGAAGCGGGTCTGCTGTGCCGCCCGACAGCCGCTGAGCGAGCCGCAGTGCAGCCCCCATCATTCGGGCCTCAAGGATTTCGTTGATCTTCAGCAGCGGCAGAATATGCGCTACATGACCGAGGTCGACTGACGCACCATAAGCCTGGTTCATGGCCACTGCCAGATAGGCCCGGTCCCTGTGCGACACCCCAATAAAATGACCGTGCAGCACCGATTCTACTGCCTTCTCGGCTCGGAAGTCCGGGTGCCCGCGCCAGGCGATGTCGCTCAGAAGGCAGATCGCACGATGCAATTTCTCCCTGAGCGCAGGGTCCGGCACCTTGTGCCAGAACAGCGGGCGGGTCCAATCATAAAGGAGGCCGCTATGTTCTGCGAACCGGGAGCGTTCAGCCGCCAAAACATGGCAGGTAAACAGGAACGGATCCATACCCCGCTCGTCTTCACGTATCAGGTCATAGATGAGGCCTTCCCTGATCCCATAAGTCGAAACAACGGCAAGCTTGGCCCGCATGATGGCCATCACTTCCATCATGATGATGGCCGCCGTTGGCATAACCGCGCGTCGGCGGCTGGTCAGCATCGTTGCAAAGGGTATGTCATCCGGCAACAGGCGGCTGATCCGCTTGCAATAATTGGTGAACTCAGACCGCGTGTTCCGGTATCCCTGCAAAATCGGCAATGGGTTGGATTTTTCGCGCATCATAAGTTTCGCGATGTTCCGCCATGCACCGCCAACAAGATAGAGGTTCTGGCCTCGGCATTCAGATAGCCAGGGAATGTCTTCGAACAGTCCCTGCAAGTATTTCCGGATTTTGCGCCGATTATCCCCGAACATGCTTTGCAGCCGCAATGGGCCGATCGGCAGGCTGATGGTCTCGAACACTTGCCCGTCTTCAATGCGCGCCAGCTCCAGCGAACCGCCGCCAAGGTCACCCATGATACCGGTTGCGTGCGGTTCGGCGGAAATAACACCGTGTGCGGCCAGCCTGGCTTCTTCAAGGCCGTCAATGGTCTCTATCTCGATGCCGCATTCCTTGCGCACCCGGTTGATAAACGCCTTGCGGTTTCTTGCGTCCCGCACAGCAGCCGTTGCCAGCACTTCGATGCGTTTAACCTGCATCTGTTCGCACAGGGCCCTAAACCGTTTCAGGGTCGACACCGCGCTATCCATGGCATCCTTGCCCATTTTGCCTGTGGTGCCGATCTCAGCACCCAGGCCGCACATGACCTTCTCGTTGAAGATGACATCCGGGACCCGCTTAAGGCCCGAAAACACCACCAACCGGACAGAGTTGGAGCCAATGTCAATTACTGCGATATAGTCATCGGCCCGGGCCGCCGCTTCAAACATATGGGTCAGTCCTCGATACTGTAATCAATCACAGGCGTGATCTTCTTGTCACCGCCCAGTGCCTTGCCTCTCCCGGACAGGGACGAGTTGGTCATGAAATAGTGGTGGGCGATAAATTCCTTTTCTCCTTCACGGGGCTGGTTGCGCGTGAAAGAGCCATCCGGTGCCATGGACCAGGACTGTGTATTATCCTTGAAGTTGGACGCCATCACCTGCCCCATGATCTGGTCGTGAACCGTGGGGTTCTCGATTGGCACAAGGCTCTCGACGCGGCGGTCGAAGTTCCGGGGCATCCAGTCTGCACTGGAAATGTAAACCTTTGCTTGGCGAGATGGCAGGCCATGGCCATTCCCGAAACAGCTGATCCGTGCGTGTTCAAGGAACCGCCCAACGATCGAGCGAACCCGAATATTTTCGCTTAGCCCCGGAATACCAGGACGCAGCGTACAGATGCCGCGCACGACAAGATCAACCTGCACGCCGTTCATCGACGCCTCATAAAGTTTGTCGATGATCTTAGGGTCCAGAAGTGAATTCAGCTTAACCCACACGGCGCCCGGTCCACCGTTGCGGGCAATCTCAATCTCATTGTCGATCAACTTGATCAGATGATCACGCATCATGAAGGGCGACATGACCAGCTTTTCCATACCCTCCGGCTCAACATAACCGGTGAGATAGTTGAACATCTTGTTCGTGTCGCGGGCTAGAGCGGGATCAGCCGTGAAGAACGACAGGTCCGTATAGAAGCGCGCGGTAACAGGATGGTAGTTTCCTGTACCAAAGTGCATATAGCTCTTGAGTTTGCCACCTTCTCGGCGCACGGCCATAGAAACCTTGGCGTGGGTCTTCAGATCGATAAAGCCGAACACAACATGCACGCCTGCCCGTTCAAGGTCACGCGCCCATTTGATGTTCTGCTCTTCGTCAAACCGGGCCTTCAATTCCACAACCGCAGTCACAGACTTGCCAGCCTCAGCCGCTTCAACCAGCGCCTTGATGATCTGGGACTGCGACCCTGCGCGGTAGAGAGTCTGCTTGATCGCGACAACATCTGGGTCCCGCGCCGCCTGCAAGAGGAAATGGTGCACAACTTCAAAAGATTCATATGGGTGATGAACCACAAAGTCTTTCGTTGCAATAGCCTTGAAAATATCGCCGCCAAAATCGCGCACCCGTTCCGGATAGCGTGGATTGTAAGGCACAAACTTTAGGTCGGGAAAATCATCAACAATCAGTTCACCCGTTTCATCAATCCCCAGGATACCGTCAACGATAACGACCGTTTCCTCATCTGCATCCAGCCGACTGATCACCAGGTTCCTGAGTGATTCCGGCATCGCGCTGTCCATCTTCAGCCGGATCACCTTACCCCTGCGCCTGCGCTTGAGGGCGCTTTCGAATACGCGAACGAGGTCTTCGGCCTCTTCTTCAATCTCGATATCGCTGTCGCGGATGATCCGGAACACGCCGCAACCATCCACCCGGTATCCCGGAAACAGCTGATCCAGGAACAGTTCAAGCATGCGCTCAAGCGCGATGAAGCGTACTTCCCCACTTGCATCATTTGGCAGACGGACAAAGCGCTCCACATGATGTGGCACCGGCAGAAGCGCCACCATTTCCTTGTTGTCGCGTTTGCGGACAAGTGACAGCGCCATGGTAAAGCCCAGGTTCTGGATGAAAGGAAACGGATGCGCCGGGTCCACGGCGATTGGTGTGAGAACCGGCATCACGTTTTCAAGGAAATAGCCCTCGATCCAGGTCCGCTCCTCTTCAGAAACCTCGTCCTTTTCCAGCACGATGATTCTATTCTTGCGCAACTCGCTGTTAAGGCTGGCCCAAACCTCCTGTTGTTTTGCCATAAGGGTCTCGGCCAGGTCATTCACCTGCTGCAGTTGCTGTAACGGTGACTTCTGGTCATCCGACATCACATCCAGCTTCATGTCGCACTGGCCCCTGAGCCCAGCAACACGCACCATATAGAATTCGTCGAGGTTGTTCCCGGATATCGAAAGAAACCGCAGGCGTTCAAGAAGCGGATGGCGCAGGTTTTCGGCTTCCTCAAGCACACGCATGTTGAACTGAAGCCAGCTAAGCTCTCTGTTCAGGTACTTTTCACTGCCCGGCAAGCTTTTGATATGGCTCAAAATATCGTCGCGCGAAGGCAGAGCCTTAGCTGCGGCATTGCCTGTTTGCCCTGTTGCTTTCTGGTCTCCGTCAGCCATGCTGTCGTACGCTCCTACCCGGATACTGTTAAAAGGCCCCGGTAGCCCATGAATGTTACAATTATCAGTCCGATAGTGCCTCGAGGCAAGTTTTAGCCAATGCCTTGCTGATTTTCCGCTTATCGGCGAGTGCATTCCGGTCGATTGCGTCCACCAGATCCTTTGCTGCGGTAAAGGACCGCTCAATCCGCCTGATAATATAATCAACCACTGCAAGATCAACCTGTAACTGCCTGTCAGAAAACAGCTTTACCAAAAGGACCATCAGCAGATGGTCGTCTGGCTCCCTGATTTCCGCAACCGGCATTGTCGCCAGGCGGGACCGTAGGTCCGGCAAGGATACATCCCATAAATTCGGCGCCGCCCGGCCCGTCAGCAACAGATATCCGCCCGTTTCCTTGGCCCAGTTGAATAGGTGAAACAGGGTTTCATCCTTGCGGTCCGGCGCGTCTGCGCCGTCCACTAAAACATTGCTGCCGGGTGGGATAGTGCCCACTTCATCCGCGGCATTGACCTCTAACGCCTCAGCGCGCTTCGCCCAAGCTTTGGCAAGATGGGTCTTGCCACTAGCCGCAGGCCCCACAAGCGCAATGGCATGATGCGGCCAATCTGGCCAGCCGTCGATCATGGCAAAAGCAGCTTCATTTGACGCAGACACGATAAAATCCGCCATTTCAAAGCTGGGCTTGTGCGGTAGCTCAAGCGGTATTTGTTTTGCCTGTTTTACCATTCCAAATCCTCAAAACTCATCACTCTTCCGGGCTTATTCTTTTGCGCTGACAGGCGCGATGGCCTCTGCTATCCCGTGGTGCTCCAAATATACGTCGATCCAGTACCGTACCAGCACCGCTATTGCGGCGGCTGCCGGGACGGCGATCAGAACGCCCACAAAACCCATCACTTCACCGCCCGCGAACACCGCAAACAGAACCCACACAGGGTGCAGGCCAACACGGTCCCCGATCAGCTTCGGTGTGAGGAACGAGCCTTCAATGACCTGAACCACCAGGAACACACTGGCCACCAGGGCCAGCTGCACAGGGTCCATGCCCCACTGCCCGACACCCATTGCAACTGCAACCGCCGCTGCGAACAAAGCGCCCACGAACGGCACAATGGACATAACGCCCGCTAGAACGCCAAGGAGAATTGCAAAATCCAGCCCGACGGCAGACCAGCCAATGGCATACAGAATACCCATGATTGTGCTGACCATCAGTTGTCCACGCACGAAACCGGCCAGAACAGTATCAACATTCGTGGCCAAAGCACGCACCACTTCACTGCCGGAAGGCGGCAGCCAGCTATCCACCTTAGCAACCAGCAAGTCCCAGTCCCTAAGCAGATAGAATGCGACGACGGGAGAAATCAGCATCAGGGACAGGATGTTGAACACCGCCAGTCCGCTTTTCAGAATACTGCCCGCGCCGTCCTTGACACGCGCGAGCAACTCATCGCTGAAGGAGGCCAACATACTATCTACATCGCCAGCAACATCCTGTCCGAACCTGTCGCTGAGCGTCTGCAATACATCGTTTAGCCATGGCCTGAGGCCCGCCAGCGTTTGTGGCAGGCTTTTGGAAATGGCAGCAATCTGCGACTGCAGGATCGGCCAGAAAGCCAGCACAACGCCGACAATCACAAGGAAGAACACGGCAATCACAAGGCCCGCAGCCGCACCGCGCGGTACCTTTAAGGCTTCCAGTCGGTCAGCGATCGGGTCAAGGAAATAGGCCACGGCCAGACCGGCCAGGAACGGTAACATGACGCCTTTTGTCAGATAGATAAACAGCACGACAACGGCTGTTGAGCCGATCCAGAACCATTTGTTCATTGTGTCCCCCTCGTCTTATTCAGGCCTATTGGTCTGCCTCTTCGCCTCTCAGGGCCAGCAGCTGAGAGTCTCCATAGGTGCTGAGCGCCAGGCCCGCGTACCTGAGAGCCAGCACGAGCTGATCTTCCCGGCCGGTATAGCGGAACTGTACTCGGCTGAACGGCAGTCCGATTTCAAGCTGTTCCACATCCCCCACCAGGCTGACGTCGGACAGTCTGGACATCACTTGATTGTATGCCCCAAGCTCAGTTGATGAAACCATCACATCGAGTACACCGCCCTGCCCGGTGTCGACCAACAACTGCGCGCGCCACGCGCTGTCGATCTCATCCAGTGCCGCCTCATACATGGCGGCAATTGCACTTTCTTCGCCTGCCGCGCTGACAATGCTTCCCTCGCCAACGATATTGCCGTCGGTGTTGAGGAAGCGGTAGTCGAGCACACCGCCCCTACCGGGCTCCATATGCCAGCGGGAGGAAAGGATGAGCGCAGAGCGCACATCATAAAGGCGGGCAAGTGCAAGCACATCCCGCGGCTCCAAATGGGCGACCTCTTCATAGGTCAGTCGGGCCCGTTCCTTCATTTCTCCGCGCGGGAAAACATATTGCCGGATGCGGTTCAGCCAGTCGACCCGCGACCGCGCAGCGGCAAGCGTGGCGTCCTCTTCCCACAAAAGGTCTTCTAATCCACGGCTATGGGCATGCACCACAAGAATACCGCGCCCTGTGCCAAGCACATGCGGTACCTTGTACTGGGCCAGAAACTGGCTGACCAGGCCGGGCTCAAACCGCACATCCAGCGTGGCAAGATAGCGCCGGGAA
Source organism: Kordiimonas lipolytica (assembly GCF_042651265.1). GTDB lineage: Bacteria > Pseudomonadota > Alphaproteobacteria > Sphingomonadales > Kordiimonadaceae > Kordiimonas > Kordiimonas lipolytica. The sequence goes on from NZ_JBHSCR010000007.1 coordinate 70,838, forward strand.
GATGATTGCTCCTCCACTACCTCAATGCCGCTGATCATGGCCTGAATTTCCCGGGCGCTGAGTGTCGGCAGCTTGTCGCGGCCTTCAGGCTGGGTCAATTTCCCAAGCAGTTTCTCATACGCAAGCTGTTCCGCCTTGGCGAGAGCCACGCGCCGGGCTTCGCTTGCGCGACTGGCCGTTTCATCGACTTTAACCGCCTGAATGGTGAAAAGGCGATCGAGCGGATCTTCCTTTTCCTGCGCCCATGCAGCAACACTTGCCGCGAAAACGCCAGCCAATGCTGCAAAAATACAGAAAAGACGGTTATTTCCCAAAAGCTTGCGCATAAATACTTTCATAACTGATCCGGCGCCACTATAACGCGCTTGAAATCAAATGCCATAGGGTCTTAGGCTTGCAATCAAATTAGCCCAATTTGTGGCCACCCGCTGGATGAAATCATAGAATGGCGCCCATGCAACAAGGCGTCAGAAACGCTTGGAAGACGAAACGTGAGCGCCCAAAAAGACCAGAACGATTCATACACCTATAAGCAGGCTGGCGTGGACATCGACGCCGGTGAGGCTCTTGTTGAGAACATCAAGCCACTGGCGGCTTCCACCCGCCGTTCTGGCGCCGACGCGTCTCTGGGCGGCTTTGGCGGCCTTTTTGACCTCAAGGCCGCAGGCTTCAATGACCCGATCCTCGTAGCCGCAAATGACGGCGTGGGCACCAAGCTGAAGGTTGCCATCGACGCTGGCATTCATGACACAGTGGGCATTGACCTTGTCGCCATGTGCGTGAACGATCTGGTGGTCCAGGGCGCTGAACCCTTGCTGTTCCTTGATTATATGGCAACAGGACACCTTGATGTCGCGCAGATGACTGACGTGGTGGCTGGCATTGCTGAAGGCTGCCGCCAGGCCGGTTGCGCTCTCATCGGCGGTGAAACGGCTGAAATGCCGGGTATGTACCAGGGCGGCGACTATGACCTCGCAGGCTTCAGCGTGGGCGCCGCGGAACGGGGCACCCTTCTGGATGGCTCCACAGTTGCCGAAGGTGACGTGCTTTTGGGGCTGGCATCTAACGGCACACATTCGAACGGCTATTCCCTGATCCGCCGGATCGTTGAAGACAAAGGCCACAAGTATTCTGACGCATCCGGCTTCGGCGCTGGTACGCTGGGCGAAGAACTGCTGGCGCCAACCAAGATTTATGTCAAAAGCTGCCTCGCGGCTGTGAAGGCCGGCTACGCCAAGGCCTTCTCCCACATTACTGGCGGCGGTTTCCTTGAGAACATCCCACGCGTCATGCCAAGGGACACGCTGGCTGAAGTCTACACCGGCACATGGGAACTGCCTGGCGTGTTTAACTGGCTGCGCGAGCAAGGCAACATCAAGGCATCTGAAATGTCCCGCACCTTCAACTGCGGCATCGGCATGGTTGTTGTTGTGGCGGCAGAGCACGCAGACGCGGCGAAGGCCCTGCTGGAAGAGCATGGTGAAACGGTCTACACCGTCGGCCACATCACCAAAGGCGACGGCAAGCCGAAATGCCGCGTGAGCGGGAAAGCCGGCACCTGGGGCGCAGACGCTGACTGGTCCGCCATCACAGGCGAAGGATAAGGCATGGCTAAACTACGTCTTGGTGTAATGATTTCTGGCAGCGGCACGAACCTGCAGGCGTTGATTGACGCCTGCTCAGGCCCGGATTACCCAGCGGAAATCATGGTCGTTATCTCAAACCGCCCAGGTGTACGCGGGCTGGAGCGTGCCGAACAGGCTGGTCTCAAGGCGGTAACGATTGATCACAAGGCTTATGAGGACAAAGAGACGTTCGAAGACGCCCTGCATGATTGCCTGAGCGAGCATAATGTAGAACTTGTCTGCCTTGCAGGCTTTATGCGGCTTCTTACATCCGGCTTCGTCAACCGCTGGCGCGACCGCATGATCAATATCCACCCGTCCCTGCTGCCGTCCTACAAGGGGCTGCACACCCATGCCCGCGCGCTCGAAGACGGTGTTCGCTTTGCTGGTTGCACCATCCATTATGTGCGCCCGGAAATGGATAATGGCCCGATCATCATGCAGGCGGCTATCCCGATTGATGCGGATGAGACCGAAGAAAGCCTGATCGCCAAGACGCTGACCTATGAGCACAAGATGTACCCGGCTGCCGTTAAGCTGATTGCACAGGGCAAGGTAAGGGTCGCTGGTAATAAGGTGGCCTTCAAGGACACTGACATGGGCGATACAGGCATCATCAGCCCGCTGCCCTAAAGCACTGTTATAATAGGATTATTCGAAGACCGTCTCGACCCTGACAGGCGGTCTTTTTCGTTTGCCATGCACGATCAAATGGGCAATCCAGCCATTCAGAAGTGTGATCATCGCAAAATAGCCAAGAAAGTACACGTCCCGAACATACAGGGCCTTTGCAGCAACATCGCCATCTGTAATCACGATTAGCATGACAAGGAATGCCAGAAAGCTAGCCAGAATATAGGCTGGCTTGGAAAAGCGAGGGAATTTAGAAATCCCGTATCCTAGAGGCACCCCCAATACCATCATTAAAACAAGTCCAGTAACACCGACGCCTAGCGATATACTGAATAGCGTTTCAGCCTCCAGAAAGAAGCCAGCGATGAGGTTTATACTGCTAGGCTCAAGTTCGGTCTGGCCTAGCAAAACAATCAGATTGCTGATCAGCCAGTAGAACAAGCCTACAACAGTTGCAGACCCAAGAGGAGCGACAAACCCCGCCAAAATCGCTCGTTTCCAATGCCAATCGTGCTCGTACATCTGTCGCTGTTCCTCCCACAATGCCAACCTTGCCCCAAAATGAGGCAATTATTGGGGCAAGAGGCGATCGAGAAGCGTTTTTGTTAGTCGCCAATAAAATCCCCCAATCCGCGATTGTACCATGCGACAAATTCGGCGAAATCAAGTGAGCCGCTGCCATCCAGATCAAGTCGGTCGAAATGCTTCGGCTGGGGTGCAATAGCGCCACCCGGAAATTCCCCAATCATGAAGCGTTTTAATTTTTCAGCCTTGATGAAGAGCCGCCCTTGCGGGTTGGTGGAGTTCGGATTCTTACAAGCCTCTGGCAACTCGCCCCATACAGTATTTGTGGTGTCATTCTGCAGCGTTGCGTTCTTCCCTCGCCACACGCTAACATCTTCCTTTGTCTCGTCATAGGTCAGCAGTCCATCGCCATCTGCATCTTTCAGCATGAAGTCACGCTGGATTTCATAAAGTACCGGAATGCGTTTGCTTTGCCCAAGTTCGGTCAGGGTCAATTGGTTGTCTGCATTGGTATCGAGCTCAAGGAACTCCCGGGCGCGTTGTGTGTCGCCGATCTCACCAAGCGCCTGGAAACAAGTTTGCGCCAAGCCTTCCCGATGTAATGCTCGGGCATCTTCGGTTGGGATAATGACACCGACCCCAACCTTCATCATCACAGTCTCGCCTTCCGTGCCCAAACCATCGGAAACTGTTCCTCGGCTTACTATGCTTTTGACAAACTCATCTTGGGTCAAACGCTCGTCACCGTTGGTATCGCTTTTGTCGAAATAGAGATGTAACAGCGGGTTTTCCTGCTCCCACCCCGCAGCCATCATGCGGCTAAAGGCTTGGTTTGCCTTGAGTAATTCACTATGTGACGCCGTCAGGCGATCATTTTGCTCTAGGGACGAAATTGCAACATAGGTTGCGCCTACGGCTGCGATACAGGACGCGAACAGCGCGCCATACAGCCAATGCCTGCGCCCCCGTGAGAAGCCGCCACGATCCAGATAAACGTCAATGGCACACCTTAGCACCTCGCTTGCCGTTCGCTCGTCTGCCTTACAGGCATCCATGAACTGCTGCTTGGTTTCATGAGGCACCCTGATCTCGATGGCTTCAGATTTCTTTTCAGGCCGCGTCATCTCTTCATTCTGCTTCGACATTCAAATTCCCCCAAATTTCCAGAAGGTTAGTTCAGTGAGCCAATGAAAGGAACGCTAATGTTGCCCTGGACTACAATCACGTATTTTCCTGCCGAGAACATTCCATAATCGTGTCCTGGCAGCCTGAAGCTCCTGTCCGGACATGGCCAAAAGCTGTCCAAAACGAAAAAGGGCCGCCCAAATGGACGACCCTTCTATTGCAGGAAACCCTGCGTGCCCAGTTAGCTCCCAGGCAGAATTCTTGTGGCTGATTAGCCTACGATCTCGTTGCCAGAGAAGAACTGAGCAATCTCGATCGCTGCGTTTTCTTCGCTGTCGGAACCGTGTACGGAGTTTTCACCGATGGACAGAGCGAATTCTTTACGAACGGTGCCTTCCGCAGCTTCAGCTGGGTTGGTGGCGCCCATTACTTCACGGTGCTTCAGAACGGCGTTCTCGCCTTCCAGCACCTGAACAACAACAGGAGCGGACGTCATGAACTCAACCAGTTCGCCGAAGAAAGGACGCTCAGCGTGAACAGCGTAGAAAGTTTTCGCTTGGTCTTCAGTCATGCGGATACGCTTCTGAGCAACAATGCGCAGGCCGTTTTTCTCGAAAATGGCGTTGATCGCACCGGTCAGGTTACGGTTGGTTGCGTCTGGTTTAATGATGGAAAAAGTACGTTGCACAGCCATGTGACTATCCCTTTAAAAAGTGGGGTTGAACTTGATTCGCGCGCCTTATAGCACAAACGAGGGCAAAGCCAAGCTTTGTCTGTGCCTGAGTGCCATCATGGCGCTGTATGGCGTTGCCTTTGCCCCTGCCCTGTGATACCTCGCCTGCCATGTTACACATCAACGACATAACCTACCGGATCGGCAACCGTGTCCTCTTTGAGGAAGCGACCGTTGGCGTGCCCGCCGGGCACAAGGTTGGTTTTGTCGGCCGGAATGGTGTCGGTAAGTCCACACTTCTCAAGATGATCCTTGGTGAGCTCAGCCCCGAAGCGGGCGAGATCAAGGTTCGGCCGACGGCGCGGGTCGGTCATGTGGGCCAGGAAGCGCCAGACGGGCCTGAAAGCCTGCTTCAGACGGTGCTGATGTCCAACAAGGAACTCACGGCCCTGCAAGCCGAGGCCGAAACTGCAACAGACCCGCACCGCATTGCAGAGATACACACACGGCTCGCTGACATTGGCGCGCATACCGCAGAAGCGCGCGCAGCCACAATCCTCTCGGGCCTAGGCTTTGATGAAGAAGCACAGGCGCGGCCGTGCCAGAGCTATTCAGGCGGTTGGCGTATGCGTGTGGCGCTGGCGTGCGTGCTCTTTAACGAGCCAGACCTGCTTCTCTTGGACGAGCCGACCAACTATCTCGACCTTGAAGGGGTGATGTGGCTTGAGAATTTCCTCAAGAACTATCCCTATACCGTGCTGATTGTCAGCCACGACCGCGACCTGTTGAACAAGGCCGTGACACACATCGTGCACCTGGAGAACCAGAAGCTGAATATCTATACCGGCGGCTATGACCGGTTCGAGGAGTTGAGGCGCGAGCAGATGGAACGCCAGATGGCGCTGAAGTCCAAGCAGGAAGCCGAACGCCGCCATATCCAGAGCTTCGTGGACCGTTTCAAGGCAAAGGCATCAAAGGCCAAACAGGCCCAAAGCCGGATCAAGGCGCTTGAGCGCATGAAGCCCATCGCCACCATGGTCGAGGAACACACGGTTCCATTCCAGTTTCCAAAGCCTGATCCGCTCTCGTCGCCGCTGATCGCGCTGGAGGGTGTTAGTGTTGGTTATGAGGCCGATAAGCCGATCCTGAAAAATCTTGAGCTCCGGATCGATATGGATGACCGTATCGCCCTTCTGGGCGCGAACGGTAACGGCAAATCCACCTTCGCAAAGTTGCTCGCTGAAAAGCTGACACCGATGGACGGCAGCATGCGCCGCCCCCGGAAGCTTACCGTTGGTTATTTCGCCCAGCATCAATTGGACGAGCTGATGCCGAAGGCCAGCCCCTTTGACCATCTGGCGAAGCTGATGCCCGATGCGATCGAGGCCAAGGTACGCGCGCGGCTTGGCTCATTCGGATTCGGCATTGAGAAAGCGGACAGGCCGGTGGAATCACTGTCTGGTGGCGAAAAGGCGCGCCTGATGTTCGCGCTGGCCACCTTCCACGCGCCGCAGCTTCTGATTCTCGACGAGCCCACCAACCACCTGGATGTGGACAGCCGCGAGGCCCTTATCCATGCGGTAAATGATTATGACGGCGCCGTTCTTCTGATCAGCCACGACCGCCATCTGGTGGAAGCCTGCGTCGACCGGCTCTGGATCGTTGAAAAAGGCGATGTAAAGCGTTTTGAGGGCGATCTCGAAGACTATAAGCAGCATCTATTGAAGGAACGCTCAGGCGAGCGATCTGAAAAGCGCGGGCAAAAGCCTGACAATCAGAAGAAGACCGCACGGCAGAATGCGGCTGAGCTCCGCCGCCAGCTGGCACCCTATCGCCGCAAGGTCGAAAAGGCTGAAGCGGCGCTCGAAAAGCTGCTGGCCGACAAGGAGAAGGTAGACAACCGCCTCGCTGACCCGCGGCTTTATGAGCCCGGCCAGGAGGACAAGGTGACCAAACTGTCAAAAATGGCCGCGGACCTTACAGCCCAGATTTCCGACGCCGAAGACGCCTGGATGGCAGCAGAGGAAGCTTTCACGGAAGCTCAAGAAGCCGTTATGGGCGAAAGCGCCGCTTGACGCCCTTCCCCATCTTCTGCTTACTGCAGGCAATCTGAGGGGAGCCTTTAACCATGACCAGTATCTTCAACCGCCTGCGCCCGGGCGCACAATTCACAGACCTTTTCGTTACGCTGTCGCTGGCGACTGTGCTGATCTGGTTTGGCCTGATGAATATCTCGGGCGCATCTGAAAGCGTGGTTGCCGGTTGGCTGGATGCCCATCCACTCCTGTCCAGGTTCGGTTTCTATAACCACGAGATCACAATTGGCCTCGGCTGCCTTCAGGCTCTGTCGGGCTTGCTGATCGTGCTGCATTCCGTACCAGAACGCGTGAAGCGCTACGCATACTGGTTCGTTGTTGCGATGTCGGCTTTTTCCCTGACACTGCTTTTTACCAACCCAGTCTGGATGAAAAGCCTTGGCGGTTTCCCAGCCATCGGTTCGGGTCAGGGCCTGATCAAATATATCGCCATCGGCGGCCTGGCCCTTTGGCGGTTACGTGTGCCGCACGCAAGCACTGTCATGCTGGTTGGGCTGATCGTCGTCCTTGGCTGGATCGGCGGCATGAAGTTCACCATTCCCGAAGCTGACGGTATCGCGCCGCTATTGAAAACCAGTCCGGTGTTCAACTGGTGGCTGCCGGTTTACTTCAGCAAGATGGGCGCGTCCTATGTGATCGGCGTTACTGAACTTGTTACCGTCTTGCTGCTGACCGGCTATTGGTGGAACAGGCATGCCTTTATGGGCGGCCTTGCATTTGCCGCCATGACCTTCATCGTCACGCTCAGCTTCATGGTGACCTTCAGCTACACATGGCACGGCGGCATGGGCGGTTTCCCATACTTGACGTCTAGCGGGCAGTTTCTGCTGAAAGACCTGCTGCTGCTGGCTGCCTGCTGCGTTCTGGGGAGCCGCTCGCAAACGTAATGCCCCAGCGGGCCCTGATATCCGACCGCACATCCTCCCGCCACGGAAGATCATAATGGGTGCCCCCCGGCACAGTCACAAAGCTGTCGTCCGCGCCAAGAACCGCCTTTAGCGCCTTCCCGGACTGATAGTCGATGATCTGGTCGTTCGTGCCGTGATAGATCACAATGTGCCCACTGGCCCTGGCCAGCTTCTGGTCATTCCGAAGTGGGTATTCAGAAAGAAGCTCAATTGGCAGGAAGGGATAGCGGCGCTCAGCTACATCAATCACGGATTTCATCGGAGCGAACAAAATGGTGTCACGCACGTCCCGGACAGCCGATACATGGCTGGCGAACGTGGTACCCATGGAATAGCCAAACACACGCACATCCCTGCCTTGGTATTGCTCAGCCGCCCAGTCGTACCAGGCTTCTGCGTCCGAAAGAAGCGCGGCCTCTGAAAGCACGCCGCGGCTCTTGCCGAAACCCCGATAATCCATTGAAAGCACGTCAAACCCCAGCTCAAGGAATGGTTCGGCGATCTCTTCCGACCAGGCAATATTACCCATATTGCCCTTGTAATAAATCACCACGCCACGCGCTGGCGTGGACGTCTTGAACAGGACACCATGCAGCGTTGCGCCCCCTTGTCCCTCAAGCCGAACTTCTTCATGCGGCGTGTTGAACGCATAAATATGCCCGTCAGGGACGGGCGCGAAGTGGAACATCAGCTTTTCTTGATAGTGGTAGATGGCAGCAGCCAGCCCCACATACAGGAAGACGGCGACGGACGATACTCTGGCAACTGCTTTCAACATAGGACACACTACTCTCTGCTTGAGGGTTCAAACGTGTCCTCCCCTTCAGTGTCAGGATAGTGCCTATCGGTAAAGAAACTGTAACCTGATGGCTGCAATGTGCGCCCAATGGCCCTACGCTATTAGCCGTATAATGCCTTGTATATCTCGGGAGAGAGCTTTTCCATCAACCGGTCGGGTTTAGCGGGTTCAGAGAAGCCAAACTTACGGTACAGAGCGTGCATATCGGCCGTAGCCAGCATGATGCGCCGAAGGCCCTGGAGTTCAGGATGCCCCATGATCACTTCCATCAACCAGACACCCAAGCCATTACCGCGCTCGCTTTCGTCAATATAAACGTCGGCAAGGTAGGCGAAGGTTGCCTTGTCCGTGATCATGCGGGCGCATCCCACCTGCCCTTTGTCGGTATGAAATAAGCCGAATGCCAGTGAATTGGTAAAGCCCTTTACGACCGTCTCCATAGGAATCCCTTGAGACCAATAGGCATTAGACAGCCAGCTGTGAACCTTTGGAAAGTCGAAATCGATGATATTGGTGCAAATATGGTAAGGCAACTTGTCGTGCTTGACACAGAAATCGCTCACGCCTTTTGCTCCCAACCGCCCTGCTCCCGCTGCTGCCAATAAGACATTTCTATACCCTTGTCCTTGAATGCCTTCCAGTCGGCCCGGGCTTCGGCAACAATGCCTTCATCCCGGCCATCGAACATATAGAGGCACCGCTCATAGGCATCCATGTCAGGGCATTTGACAGCGTCGATCAACACCAGGATTTTGGCGTCGTTCGGGTTTTCGTCAGCAGTTGTCAGATAGATCGGCTGCTCCGACGGATCGTGGCAACCTTCCTTGTCATGGGGAATAAAGCTTGCGGGATCGTAATCCCACAAGACCTTGTCGATGGTGTCCATCAGGCCCTTGCCGGGCAGCTTGACCACGGCGTTCTGACCCGTCTCATACACCTTGGCCATCAGCTGGGGCAAAGCTTGCTCCAGCGTCTGGCGTTGCAGGTGATAGAAACGGATCTCCGCCATGCGTTCTAACCTTCGTGGTTATCTGCGACGAACTTGTCCAGAAGGCGCACTCCGTAACCGGTACCGCCTTTCTCAGACAGCGGCAGGTCCTTATCGGACCAGACAGTCCCGGCGATATCGATATGACACCATGGAACATCGTTAGTGAAACGCTTCAGGAACTGTGCTGCGGTAATGGAACCAGCGCCTCGGCCGCCGATATTCTTCATGTCAGCGGTTGGGCAATCGATCAGCTTGTCATAGTTCTTGTGAAGCGGCAGGCGCCAAACCTTGTCACCAGTATCAGCGCCAGCTTTCGACAGGCCTTCAGCGAGATCGTCACTATCGGTAAAGATACCGGCGTGCTCGTGACCAAGGGAGATGATCATCGCGCCAGTCAGTGTGGCAAGGTCGATCATGAACTTCGGCTTGTAGCGGTCCTGACAGTACCAGATGGCATCTGCAAGCACCAAGCGGCCTTCGGCGTCCGTGTTCAGGACTTCGATGGTCTGGCCGGACATGGACGTAACCACGTCACCGGGCCGCTGCGCATTGCCGGAAGGCATGTTTTCAACAAGGCCCACGATGCCAACAGCATTCACTTTCGCCTTGCGGCCAGCCAGTGCTTTCATCAGACCAACGACCGTTCCGGCGCCGCCCATGTCCCATTTCATCATGTCCATGCCTTCGCCGGGCTTCAGCGAGATACCACCGGTATCGAACGTCACGCCCTTGCCAACGAAAGCGATGGGCTGCTCATCCTTATCAGCACCGTTCCAGCGCATGATGGCAAGTTTGGATTCCTTTTCGGACCCTTGGCCAACGGCCAGCAGCGCGCCCATGCCAAGCTTGGCCATTTCAGCCTCACCAAGGACTTCCACATCAATCCCGTCTGCGGACAGTTCCTGGATGCGCTCTGCAAAGCTTTCTGGGTGAAGCGTGTTGCCAGGCTCTGACACCAAATCACGCGTCAGGAAAACACCGTCCACCACAGCCTTTCGGCCAGCGAACGCGTCTGCAGCTTTTGCGTCAGCTGTTGCCACAACCACTTTCTTCAAAGTCGGTTTCTTGGCTTCAGGTTCCTTTGTGCGGTATTTGTCAAACCGGTAGGAGCGCAGAAGTGCGCCCTCTGCAATAGCGGCTGCATCAAAGCCTTCCGCAATAATTGTCGCTGTGTCGCTGCCCGAGCCCAGAAGCCCTGCCGCTGCCGCGCCGCCGAGCTCGACCATATCCAGCGCTTTCATCCCATCTTTTTTTCCCAGTCCCAGAAGCAGTACCCGCTCAGCGTCCAGGCCAGCAGGAGCAATCACCTGCAGTTTCTGGCCATTACCGCCAGTAAAGCGGGAAGACTTCATGGCTTTTGTCAGGGCGCCACCGGCGGCTTTGTCAGCCTCGGCTGCAAGCCCGGAAAGCTCTTTGTCCTTCTCAACCAGAAACACCACGGCGCCTGATGCTGGCAGATCCAATGCAGAAAACTCGATTTGCATGGGGAAATCCTCTTTTTGCTTTTCTTTCTTTGCGGCCGCACACGGTGAATATCTGTGGTGCCGCCCTCCCCCAACCTAATGCCTTGTCTTGGTTTCAGTTGCAAGCATCGCTCGCGAAATCGCCACATTTTTGAGAAAGATACAGGTCGTAGCATGTTTTTCCGTCAGCGGGTGATCAGAAAAGCCGCAAGGTCGTTGCGATAATGGGCCACACCAGCTATCAAGGCTCAAACAGTTTAGGGTGGGAAACTCCAGCAGTGTCAATTCAGTCGGCTTTCATGAACGGTCTCGCGGCAGCATGCCTTTTAGGTTCGACCGCCCTCACTACGCCCGCTCTTGCGCAGGACATCGTAAAACCTGGCGAAACAGTGGAATTCGAGGCTGATCAAATCAGCTATGATGCCGACACCGGTGAGATTGTTGCGCTAGGCCAAGTTCTTCTGAAGCGCGACGGCTATACCTTGAAAGCCGGCGAAATCCGCTACAATGAAAAGACCGGTGAAGCAGAGGCGTCTGGCGCAGTAGAGCTTGTTGCACCGAACGGTGACCGTATCCTGGCCCCGCATATTAGCCTGAGCGACTCGCTCAAACGTGCTTTCGTCGAAGATATTCGGCTAATCATGTCAGACGGCGCGCAGGTCGCTGCAGCGAGCGGCGAGCGTAACGACAACGAGACAACGCTTGAGAAAGCCGTCTACAGCCCCTGTAAGGTATGCGCCGACGGCAGCGGAAAACAGCCCTTGTGGCAACTCAAGGCCGTCAGGGTAACCCACGACCGGGAAAAACGCCGACTGTACTATAAGGATGCCACGCTCGAGATTTTAGGTATACCGGTTTTCTGGACGCCCTACTTCTCGCACCCCGATCCCACGGTTGATCGTGCCAGCGGCCTGCTTCCGATGGATATCCAAACAACCCGAAACCTTGGGTTCGTTATCGGCATTCCCTACTATCACGTCTTCAGCGACAGCAGCGATGCCACCATCACTCCAACATACACGTCGAAAGAAGGACTGCTTCTTGAAGGCGAGTATCGCCAGCACCTTGGTTTCGGCCAGTTCGAAGTTGATGGCAGCATTACCCACACGGACAAGCGGGACGACATCACCAACCTGCCAACTGGCAGCAAGGAATTCCGCGGACATATAGGTTCAGAAGGCCAGTTCAATCATTCAAAACGCTGGCGGTCCACCTATCGCCTCAACTGGGCATCAGATGATACTTACCTGCGCCGCTACGATATATCTGATGCCGATACGCTGATCAGCGAATATTTGCTGGAAGGCTTTTATGGACGATCATATGTGTCTGCCCGCACAATCGGGTTTCAGGGTCTGCGCATCGAGGATATTGCCGGTAAAACTGCCTTTGCGCTGCCACTTATTGACGCCGAATATATTCCAAACTTCAAGCCACTAGGCGGCACCGTGAAGCTACGCGGTAATGCGCTTGCCCTGCACCGTACAGACGGCCTGGACACCCAGCGGGTATCGCTGTCTGCCAACTGGCAGCGGCGTTGGATCACGCCCAAGGGCTTTGTGATCGATGCTGACGCATTGGTGCGCACTGACGCCTATAATCTGGACGATGCCAATGAACCGGATGATGTTGCATTCGCAGGCACCTTCGGTAGCGCGTCGGGAAGCGAATGGCGCAATCTTGCCCGCATCACCGGCACGGTGACCTGGCCGCTGGTGAAATTCACCGAGAACGGTTCACATACTTTGGAACCTATCGCGGAAATCACCGTTTCGCCCCGCCGCGGCACACCCGATAATATCGTAAACGAAGACAGCCGCGCGTTTGAGTTGAATGACCTGAACCTGTTTTCGGCCGAACGCGCCTCGGGCTATGACCTATGGGAGGAAGGCAGCCGCCTGACCTATGGACTCCGATGGCGGTATGATGGCACCGACTGGTCCACCGATGTGATGGTCGGTCAAAGCTGGCGCCTCAGCGGCACCGACCTTGTCTTTGCAGACGGGGCCGGCCTTGAAGGTGATGTATCGGACTTTGTCGGTCGGACGCTGATTACCTACAAGAACTGGCTTGATTTCGAACATCGCTACCGCCTGGACGAACAGTCCTTCGCGGTGCGGCGCAACGAGATCAACGTCTCAATGGCAGATGAAAAGCGCGGGCTCACCGTCGGCTACCTAAAACTGGATAGGGACCTGAACTTCATCAACCGCGAAGACCGCGAAGAAATCCGCGCCAGCGCCTTCTACCAAATTAAGGAAAACTGGCGGCTCAGTGGTGGTTTCACCCACCGTTTGACTGGCGCAACTATTGACGGCGTCACCGAGGATTCTGGTGGGGTTGAATATGACGTTGGGGTGTCCTACACCAATGAATGTATCGATCTAGGCCTAACGGTGCGCAAGACCTTCACGCGTGACCGTGACGTCGAGCCGGGAACGTCCATTCTGTTCCGGCTTAAATTAAAGAATTTGGGCTAGTGCATTAGGGTAAAACCGTCTAAAAGGCTAGCTTGTTGGGGAGCCCAATCGGGGCGGAACGAACTTTTTTATACATTGAAGAGACAGCAAAGTTTGGGCATGGCGAGAGTATTGAATACAGCAAAAAATTGGGTGCAGCGTACAATCATGGGGGCAAGCGTGGCACTTTTGGCCGCAACAGCCACCTATGGCCAGCAGCCCATTAACAGCATCGAAGTTCTCGTCAATGACGAACCGATTTCCAGCTTCGACATCAACCAGCGCCTTCGCCTTGTGATCGCTGTATCCGGCGGTGTCCAGTCCGAGCAGGAGTTCCTGAAAGTACGGGAACAAGTTATTCAGTCCATGGTGGACGAGCGCCTGCAGCTTCAGGAAGCCGCCACAGTGGAACTTGAAATCCCTGATGCCCAACTGGAAGAGTTCTTCGCTCGCCGGGCTCAAGGACTTGGTCAGTCCCCAGAACAGTTTGGACAGGCTCTTGCCGGGATCGGTTCCAGCAAACAAACCATGCTGGACCAGATGGAAGCAGAACTTGCGTGGTCCCAGTTGGTTCAAGGACGTCTTGGGTCCTTCGTCAGTGTCTCGGATGAAGAAGTTGAAGCCTATATCCAGCGTATCTACGACAACCGAGGCAAGTTTGAATACCGCCTTGCAGAGATTGTTCTGCTGGTGGATTCAACCGAGCAGGAAGCAGCGGTCAAAGCCAATGCCGAAGAGCTTGTCTCCCGTATTCGCGGCGGCGCCTCCTTCCCGGCCATTGCTCAGCAGCTTTCCGCGTCGTCTACCGCAGCGGTGGGCGGCGATATTGGCTGGATCGTGGCAGATGATCTTGATGGCCCCTACCAGACAGCCGTTGAAGAAGTAAGTGTGGGCGACGTTGCATCGCCTATCCGGACGCCAGGTGGTTACCTGATTCTCGCGGTTCGTGATCGTCGTCGTATTCTGACAGCCGACCCTCTGGATACACAGTTTTCCCTGCGCCAGCTTCACCTGACCGCTGAAAAACTGCAGGATGATGAGGCTGTTGCCAAGTTCAAGGGCGTTGCCGAAAACCTGCACACCCGCGAAACCACTTGTGGCCAGGTTCAGCAGTTGGCGACGGAGGCCGGCGCTGACGGGCCGGTCGAGATTGGCGTTCTGCGTCTTCGCGATCTACAGGGCCAGCTGCGTAGCGCTGTTGAAAGCGCTGAAATCGGCAGTGCCAGCGAATTGATGGAAATGGAAGATGGCCTCCGCGTTCTGTTCGTTTGTGACCGACAGGAACCACAAGTGCAGGAACCGGATTTCGATGCTGTCTATAACCAGTTGGAACAGCAGCGCCTGTCCATGATGGGCCGCCGCTACCTGCGTGACCTGCGTCGCGACGCCATTATCGACTACCGTTAATCGGACAAAACCAATGTCAGACAATCAGGCTTCCCAATCGGATACACGGCCGCTGGCCGTCACCATGGGGGAGCCTGCAGGCGTAGGGCCAGAGCTGATCGCGCGCCTTTGGCGCGACCGAGAATCATTGAGCTTGCCACCATTCCTTTATGTCGGCGCTGTTGAAGCTTTGCGCGTAGCGGACCCGGACTTGCCCCTTCAGCCTGTCTCCCTTGCCAAAGAAGCGCGTGATGCTTTCTCCTGCGCCCTTCCTGTGATCGACGTCAGCCTGTCTGAGCCGGTTAAGCTGGGCGAATTGAATCCAGCAAACGGGCCAGCCGTTGTTGGTGCGATTGACGCAGCATGTGATCTTGCCCTTAAAGGCGAGGTCAGCGCTATTGTTACTGCGCCAATCCATAAGGCCGCGCTGTATAAGGCGGGATTCACAGCGCCAGGGCATACAGAATATCTCGCGCGGCGCTGCGGCATGGTTGACACCGCCTCTGTAATGATGCTTGCAGCCCAGGACCTGCGCGTGGTGCCCGTGACTATTCATATTGCGCTCAAGGACGTGCCTAAAACCTTGACAGCCGATGCTATCATTCATGCCGGCATGGTAACCGACCATGACCTGAAAACCCGGTTTGGCATTGAAAAGCCACGTATCGCCGTGGCTGGGCTCAACCCGCACGCTGGCGAAGACGGCGCCATGGGCATGGAGGAGGCCACCCACATCACGCCCGCTATCTGGGCGCTTCGGGATGAAGGCGTGGATGTGACCGGTCCCCTGCCCGCCGACACGCTGTTTCACGCGGAAGCGCGCGCACGCTTTGACGCCGTTCTCTGCATGTATCACGATCAGGCCCTGATCCCGCTTAAGACGCTGGATTTCTGGGGGGGCGTGAATATCACGCTTGGCCTACCGATCATCCGCACGTCACCTGACCACGGCACGGCGCTTCAGCTTGCCGGTACGGGCGAAGCACGGACCGAAAGCATGCTCGCGGCGATCCGCAAAGCTGCTGAAATGGCCGAGAAAGCTGCGTCATGACCGATACGCTTCCACCCCTGCGCGACGTGATCCGCGAATACGACTTGCGCGCCAAAAAGTCTTTCGGCCAGAATTTCCTGCTGGACCTGAACCTGACCCGCAAGATTGCCCGAATTCCCGGCGATATTAGCGACAGCGTGATCTATGAAGTGGGCCCCGGCCCCGGCGGACTGACCCGTGGCTTGCTCGCCGAGGGCGCCAAACGCGTCGTCGCGGTCGAGATGGACCCCCGCTGCCTCGACGCGCTGGCAGACATATCAGCCGCCTATGACGGTCGCCTGACCGTGCATCAGGGGGATGCCCTAAAGATGGACGAACAGGAACTTCTGGCCCCAAAAGAAGGTGAGAAAATGCGCATCGCGTCCAACCTTCCCTATAACGTGGGAACACTGCTGCTGATCAAGTGGCTAACGCTTGATGAATGGAAGCCCTGGTTTACCTCACTCACGCTGATGTTCCAGCGAGAAGTCGCTGACCGTATCGTCGCCCAGCCGCGCACCAAGGCCTATGGGCGACTCTCCGTCCTGGCGCAATGGCGCGGCAAGGTACGGATCGCGCTTAATGTGCCCGCAGCGGCCTTTACGCCGCCACCCAAGGTCGCAAGTGCTGTCATCCATTATGAGCCAACCGAGCCAATCGATCCGGAGGTAAAGCTGAAAGATCTTGAACTGGTAGTCGAAAAAGCCTTCGGCCAGCGCCGCAAGATGCTGCGGGCCAGCCTGAAATCTCTGCCAGTAAATGCGCAGGAACTGTTGGCGATGGCAGAGATTGAAGAAACAAAGCGGGCCGAGGACTTGCCGGTGGAAGATTTTGTCCGCCTGGCAAAGTGCTATGGCGCGATGAAATCAAATCCTTAATAGGTAAAGCTGATACCTATTCCACGTCCCTGTTGGCTCGTTCGTCCATCAAACCACGGACAAATTCAGACATGCCAGGACGACGTTCACGGCGGTAGCGTTCAGCCCGGACAATAGCCTTGAGGTCTGCGTATGTTTCCTCAAGGTCGTCATTCACCAGAACATAGTCATATTCCGCCCAGTGGCTGATTTCGCTCTCGGCTTTTGCCATCCGCGCTGCGATCGTTTCAGCACTGTCTTGCCCGCGGCTTTTAAGGCGACTTTCCAGCGACGAAATAGACGGCGGAAGGATAAAAATTCGAACAAGGTCGATTGCTTTGGAACTGGACATCAGCTGCTGTGTGCCCTGCCAATCAATATCGAAAATCACGTCCTTGCCCCACAACAGTGCTTGTTCTACGGGCTCTCGCGGCGTGCCATATTTGTTACCAAACACCGTCGCATACTCAAGAAGCTTGTCGTCTTCGACCATCTCATCAAACCGCTCGTGGCTCATGAAATAATAGTCTTTGCCGTCCACTTCCCCGGGGCGTGGTTCACGGGTGGTCGCAGAAACAGACATCACCACGTCCTTGTCGTCTTGTAACAAGCGACGTGTAAGCGTGGTTTTCCCGGCACCTGATGGCGACGACATGACAAGCATAAGCCCCCGACGGCTATGGACAGACTTGTGTGGCATTCATCCCTCTAATATTCTGTTTTTATTCAATATTTTGTATCTGCTCACGGAACTGATCAATCAGTGCCTTAAGCTCAAGGCCTATTTGCGTCAGGGCGGTGTCGCTGGATTTGGAACACAAGGTGTTGGCTTCCCGGTTGAATTCCTGACACAGGAAATCCAGCTTGCGCCCCACTGGCTTATCGCTTGCGAGCAGTGCGCTCGCTTCAACCACATGGCTGTCCAGTCGGTCAAGTTCTTCCTGCACGTCAGCCTTGACTGCCATCGTGGCCAGTTCCTGCGCAATGCGGTCTTCCGGTACCGGCTTATCAATACTCTCAAGCTTTGCCAGTTGCTGACGGAAACGTGTGTGCATGGCCTCCAGCCGGTCACCGGACACGGCACGGGCCTCGGTGGCCAGTCGTGCTATATCCGCCAACTGCGTTTCCAGAATGGTGCCCATGCGCGCGCCCTCGTCTGCGCGGGCAGCCTTCAAATCTGCCACGACAGCTTTGAGGTCTGTCAGCAGCACACCTTCAAGCGCTGTGCGCTCTTCTTCTGTCATGTCGCGGGATGTGAGGTCCACCACGCCTTTGATGGACAAAAGCCCATCAATGCTGGCCTTCTCCACCCCCGGCACGTCTGCGAAGCGCGATGCGACGTCAATCAGCGCCTGAAGGCGTTCTTCATTCACCACGAAGCTGGCATCGTCGCCGTCGCGTTCAACATTCAAGCTGATATAGACGGACCCACGGGCGAGCATGCCGGATACGGCTTTCTTGATGGCCAGGTCAAAACCGTCAAGGAAGGATGGCAGCTTGGCGCGTACCTCAAGCCCCTTGTTGTTGACGCTTTTGACTTCCCAGTTCCAGCGAAACCCAACGTCTGCGCCGGCCCCACGGGCAAATCCTGTCATGCTGTTAAGCGGCATATACTGCTCCTAATGGCTCCTCAGGGGCTGCACTATAATGCCCCGAGCGCCAATGGGCAGCCCTAATTTGTCGTTTAGTGGAATTTCCTACCGTGAGTCGCGTTCAATCTGGCGCCAACGCGCCACGTTGCGGTTGTGTTCGTCCAGAGTGCTTGCAAAAGCGTGGCCGCCAGTACCATCCGCTACAAAGTAAAGGTATGGCACATCAGCCGGATTCATAACAGCTTTGATGGACTCCCTGCCCGGGTTGGCTATGGCCGTCGGCGGCAGGCCGGACACGCGGTAGGTATTATAGGGCGTCATGGCCCTTAGGTCGGCCCGGCTGATGGGACGGTCGAGCGCCGTACCGCCTGTGATGCCATATATAACTGTGGGGTCCGATTGCAGGCGCATGCCTTTTCTAAGCCTGTTGATGAACACAGCTGCCACAAGGGGGCGCTCGCTCGGTACAGCGGTCTCTTTTTCGACAATCGAAGCCATAACAAGCGCCTCCTCGACGGATGCAAACGGAAGGTCTGCGTCGCGCACTTCCCATGCCGCTAGCAACGCTTCTGTCATGGCATTTTTCATGCGTTCAACGACGGCCACGGCACGATCGCCCCGTTCATAGAAATAGGTATCAGGCAAAAGGCTGCCTTCGACCGGTGCCGTGAGCCCGTCAAGATCAAGGCCGTAGGCGCCCTTCAAAATATCCATCACTTCGGATACCGACTGCCCTTCAGGGATTACCAGCCGATGCAGGTACACGTCTCGCTTTCGAATCTGCGTAAGCGTTTGTTCAAGAGTTTGCCCGGGAAGCACTTCATACTCGCCAGAAAGCAGACTTCGGTCCATGCCTTTCAGGCGGACAATCAAATTGAAGTGCCAGGCTGCCCCTACAAGACCGACATCGTGAGCCAACCGGGAAACACGCTTCACCCCCATACCTGGCTCAATATACAGATACTGTGGTTCCGCGCGCAGGGAGGGTGTGTGCGCCAAATGGCGAACCATCCCTGCCCCCGTTGCTATTAAAACAACAAGAACACCAAGGCCCAGAATACAGGCATGAAAAAACCGGCTTTCGATCATGCCAAGCAGCCTATCAGGCAGCGCGCAATCTCAAAAGCCGGTCTTTAATTCTTCAAAGCGCTTAATCAGTCGCCGTTGTATTCCCGCATCACCAGCGACGCGTTAGTACCGCCGAAGCCAAAGCTGTTTGACAGTGCAGCCTTTACATTCCGCTCTTGCGCCTCAAGCGCCACAAGATCAATACCGTCGCAGCCCTCTGCCCGCTCATGCAGGTTCAGGGTTGGCGGCACCACATTGTCAGTGATGGACTTGATGCAGAAAATGGCCTCAACTGCGCCCGCAGCCCCAAGAAGGTGACCGATAGAGGACTTGGTAGAAGACATGGCAATCTTGTCGGCCGCGTCACCGAGCAGGCGCTTCACCGCACCGAATTCGATCGGGTCGCCGACCGGCGTGGAAGTGCCGTGAGCGTTAATATAATCCAGATCACCTGGCGCCATGCCGGCCCGCTTGAGTGCAGCTTCCATGGCGCGGTAACCACCGTTGCCATCTGGCGCTGGGGCTGTCACATGGTAGCCGTCACCGGACATGCCGTAACCAACGATCTCAGCATAGATTTTCGCGCCGCGCTTTTTCGCGTGTTCAAGTTCCTCAAGTACAACGACACCAGCGCCTTCACCCATAACGAAGCCGTCATGGCCCTTGTCCCAAGGGCGGGACGCGGCACTCGGATCGTCGTTGTAATGCGTAGACAATGCTTTCGCCTGACAGAAACCAGCATAGCCGATGCCGCAGATAGACGCCTCTGTGCCACCGGCAACCATTACGTCCGCGTCATCAAGCGCGATAATACGTGCAGCATCACCGATTGAGTGTGCGCCCGTTGAACACGCTGTTACAGCGGCGTGATTCGGGCCTTTGAAACCATACTTGATGGACACATTGCCCGACGCCAGGTTGATGATGGACCCTGCAATGAAGTGTGGGCTCACACGGCGAACGCCGCGCTCATGCAGCACGAGAGACGTGTCAGAAATCCAGCGCAGGCCACCAATGCCCGCACCGATCATGACACCCGTGCGCAGGCATTCTTCTTCCCCAGGCTCTTCCCAGCCGGCGTCGCGGACGGCCTGGATGGCTGCTGCCATGCCGAAGATGATAAAATTATCAACCCGGCGCTGATCTTTTGGCTCCATCCATTCGTCTGCGTTGAAAGTGTCGCCCGAGCCATCGCCCAGCTTCACTTCACAACCGATTTTGCAAGGGTAGCCTTCGGTATCGAACAAGGTCACCGGCCCAGCGCCAGAATGTCCCTCAATCAGTCGTTTCCAGGTGCCGTCTACGCTATCGGAAAGCGGAGACACCATACCCAAACCAGTAACAACGACACGTCTCATCGGTAATCCTTTATTTCTATCATTCAGCCCAAAGTCTGACAGAAAATGAAAAAGGGCAACAGCCTAACCAAGTGGCCCGGCCGTTGCCCTTTCTAATAGCAGATTCAGCTTAGGAATTCGCGCTAATAAAGTCGATAGCGTCTTTCACAGTCTGAATTTTTTCAGCTGCATCGTCCGGAATTTCAATACCGAACTCTTCTTCGAACGCCATAACCAGCTCAACGGTATCAAGGCTGTCAGCGCCCAGGTCGTCGATGAAGCTAGCTGTGTCGGTTACTTTATCTTCGTCAACACCCAGGTGCTCGACTACGATTTTTTTCACCTTATCGGCGATTTCGCTCATTGCTCTTTTCCTCGTTTTTAACCCGATAAAAAAAGGGGATTATCCCTTAATCAAAACCCCTTGTTGCGGAAATCCTAGCAATCTGAGCCAGATCGCCCGCATCGAGGGCGCTAGTAACACAGTTTCTTCCCTTTGAGAAGCCTCTGTTATGCTTTTGTCGCCGTAGCCACAAAATCGTGATTTGGGAAAATCCCAATTAAGTCATTGCCAGCCCGCCGTTCACGTGGAGCGTTTGGCCGGTAACATATTTTGCTTCTGGGCTCGCCAAATACAAGACCGCAGATGCAATATCTTCGGGCTCCCCTAGATCGCCAGATGGAATTCCACTGGTGATGGCAGCTTTTTGCTCGTCTGTGAGCACATCAGTCATTGGCGTGCCGATAAAGCCTGGCGCGACACAGTTCACTGTAATACCGCGGCTTGCGAGCTCTGCCGCCAATGCCTTGGACATGCCAATCATGCCCGCCTTTGACGCGCAATAGTTGGCCTGCCCCGGATTGCCGGTCACGCCAACGACGCTGGTGATATTCACCACACGGCCCCAACGAGACTTCATCATGCCCCGCATCAGCGCCTTGATAAGACGGAAGGATGATTCCAGGTTAACCTGCATCACGCTGTCCCAGTCGTCATCTTTCATGCGCATGGCCAGATTGTCTTTTGTGATACCAGCGTTATTGACCAGGATATCCACGCCGCCCATGGCTTCTGCAGCGTCCTTGGCAAGCTGATCGACGCTCGCACGATCAGAAAGGTTCGCTGCAATCACATGTACGCGATCGCCAAGCTCTGCTTTCAGTTCTTCAAGCTTTTCGGCACGTGTGCCGGAAATGGCCACTTCCGCGCCTGCAGCGTGCAGGCTTTTGGCAATCGCGGCACCAATGCCGCCGGTGGCGCCAGTTACAAGCGCCTTCTTGCCTTCAAGATTAAACATAATAACTCCCCTGACTGGCCTTAAAGCGATGCCGTGAAGGCTTCGATGTCGGCCGGATCCTGAATATTAGCTGTATTGAGGTCCCGGTCAATACGGCGCGCAAGGCCCGAAAGCACTTTGCCTGCACCGATCTCAACCATCTCTGTAATGCCAAGCGATCCCATGGACGCCACGCTTTCCCGCCAGCGCACAGCACCAGTAACCTGCTCAACGAGCAGATTGCGGATGCCGTCAGGCTCGCTCACCGGCGCTGCCAGTACGTTTGCGATCACAGGCACCACTGGGCGCTCAATGGTCACATCGGCAAGCGCAGCTTTCATTTCGTCAGCAGCAGGCGCCATCAAAGGGCAATGGAAGGGCGCGGATACCGGCAGCAGCAAGCCGCGTTTGGCGCCCTTAGCCTTGGCAATCTCAATCGCGCGCTCGACCGCAGCCTTGTGGCCTGAAACCACAATCTGACCGTCTGCGTTATCATTGGCTGCAACGACCACCTGGCCCTTGGCCGCTTCTTCTACAACTGCGTTTACGTCCTCAAGGCTGAGGCCCAGGATCGCAGCCATAGCCCCCTCGCCCACCGGCACAGCGCGCTGCATTGCCTGTCCGCGCAACTTCAACAGGCGGGCAGCATCAGCAACCGAGAAAGCTCCGGCTGCAGCCAGCGCTGAATATTCACCAAGCGAATGTCCAGCTACATGGCTTGCAAGCTCGCCCACTTTCAGGCCGCCGTCCTCAAGAACGCGGATTACCGCTAGCGAATGCGCCATCAGCGCCGGCTGGGTATTTTCCGTCAGGCGAAGATCGTCTTCCGGGCCTTCCCACATGATTTTGGAGAGATTTTGAGAAAGTGCATCGTTAACTTCCTCGAAAACTAGACGGGCTGGCTCAAACGCTTCAGCCAAAGATTTTCCCATGCCGACATACTGGCTGCCCTGGCCTGGGAATACGAGTGCGCGGGTCATTCATGAACCTCCGATTTGCCTCAAATCACAGGAGGGAATGGCACAGGCCGTAGCGGAATGGCAAGCCTTTAAGGCAAATAATTGCACCGGCCCAAGCTTTCCCTTGCTTTTGACCAGTTGCAGCGGTATAGAGGCCCGTCTCGAGTCTCGGGCTCAAGCCCTCAGGCACGGGATTTTGTTAAGGAAAGCTGGAGGCGCCCGTCAAAGCGGCTGGCGAACAATCAGCACTAAAGGAGCAAAACATGGCTTATTACGAGCATGTTTTCATTGCGCGTCAGGACATCACTGCGTCGCAAGTTGAAGGCATTACTGCCGACTTCTCCAAAATCATTGAGGAGAACGAAGGCAAGGTCGCAAAGACCGAATACTGGGGCCTTAAAAACCTCGCATACAAAATCAAAAAGAACCGCAAGGGTCACTATATTCTTATGAATCTGGACGCCCCTCACGCAGCGGTTGCTGAGATGGAGCGCCAGGCGCGCCTGCATGACGACGTTCTGCGTTTCATGACCATCCGCGTAGACGAGCTTGAGGAAGGTCAATCGATCGTTCTTCGCTCTAAAGCAGACAAAGAGCGCCGTGGCCCACGTGGTGAAGGCCGTGGTGACAATCGTGGTGAAGGCCGCGGTGACAAGAGGGAGGCACGCTAATGGCTGCTCGTCGTCCATTTTTCCGCCGTCGCAAAACCTGTCCGTTTTCCGGCGAAAACGCACAAACCATCGACTATAAAGGCGTAAAGCTGCTGCAGAAGTATGTTTCTGAGCGCGGCAAGATCGTCCCTTCCCGTATCACTGCCGTTTCTGCGAAGAAACAGCGTGAACTGGCGAAGGCGATCAAGCGCGCCCGTAACATCGCGCTGCTGCCGTTCATCGTTCAATAATCGCTCAATCCTAGGAGACATAAAATGGAAGTCATCCTGCTGGAACGTGTCGAGAAACTCGGCCAGATGGGCGAAATTGTTACCGTAAAGGACGGTTTTGCCCGTAACTTCCTGCTGCCGCAGAAGAAAGCCCTGCGCGCAACTGAAACCAACAAAGCAGCTTTTGAAGCTGACCGTGCCCGCCTGGAAGCAGAAAACCTTGAGCGCCGTAAAGACGCTGAAGCTGTTGCTTCGAAGATGGCTGGTCTGAAGGTTATCATGATCCGCGCTGCTGGCGAATCCGGCCAGCTGTACGGTTCTGTATCAAGCCGCGACATTGCTGATGCTGTTACTGAGGCTGGTGTAGCTATTAGCCGCGCACAGGTTGTTCTTGACCGCGCCATCAAAACTCTCGGCCTGCATGACGTTGTTATCCGTCTGCACCCAGAAGTTTCTGAAACTGTTGTTGTGAACATCGCGCGCTCTGCTGACGAAGCTGAGACTCAGTTCAACACCGGTTCTGCTGTTACCGCAAGCGACGCTGACGTTGAAGTTGTTGAAGAAGAAGTTGTTGAAGAACTCTTCGAAGACGAAGCGCCAGAAGAAGCAGTTGAAGAAGTTGCAGCTGCAGCCGACGAAACTGAAGAGGAAGTTGAAGCCTAATCGCTTCTCCCTCTCTGCAAAGTATGAAAAGGCGGGTCCCTGTGGCCCGCCTTTTTCATTAGACAGCCACCTTTTTCCTGACTTATCCCCAGACTTAACAGGGTGTGGAAAAGTCTGTTGGGGAAAAGCCGAATTGGCAGTTGGATCATGCGTCAAAACCTGTATGGTCGCCCCTACCAAGCTCATGGGGGCACAAGACCCCTGGGGAGGAGGCCTGGGCTTAGGGTTGGAAACCGCACCACGGAGGGTTGC
Source organism: Kordiimonas lipolytica (assembly GCF_042651265.1). GTDB lineage: Bacteria > Pseudomonadota > Alphaproteobacteria > Sphingomonadales > Kordiimonadaceae > Kordiimonas > Kordiimonas lipolytica. Next base: position 95,436 of record NZ_JBHSCR010000007.1, read on the forward strand.
TTTTTATGGAAGCTGTCAAGAATGACGCTGCCAACGATGAAGGCGGCGAGCTGAACTATCGCCAGCCGCCTCATAACCTGGAAGCCGAACAGGCACTTCTGGGGGCTATTCTCGTGAATAACGAGGCTGCGCAGAAGGTTCAGGGCTTTTTGCTTGCTGAGCACTTCTACGAGCCCGTGCATGGCCGCATCTATGAAAGTGTCCTGAAACTCATGGACAAGAACCAGATCGCGGACCCGGTCAAGCTCAAACCCTACTTCGAGAATGATGAAGCGCTCACGGACGTGGGCGGGGCGCGCTATCTTGTGCGCCTGGCGGCTTCGGCCACCACCATCATCAATGCCGAAGACTACGGTCGTACCATCTATGATCATGCCATGCGCCGCGCGCTCATACAGATCGGGGAGACGATGGTGAACGACGCGTATGACGCACCCGTTGACGTTGAGGCCTCGGAACAGATCGCGGACGCTGAAAAGCAGCTGTTCGATCTGGCTGAAATGGGCCAGGCGGAAACGGGTGCGCAGGCATTCTCAAAGGCGCTCCGTACGGCTGTCGAGAATATCGAAAACGCCTACAAGGATCCTGACAGCCTTTCCGGTGTCACCACCGGTCTGGCTGCACTGAATGACAAGATCGGCGGGCTGCATAACTCGGACCTTATGATTCTGGCAGGACGGCCAGCCATGGGGAAAACCGCGCTCGCCACCAATATCGCATTCAACGCCGCCAAACGCTATGCGGACGATCGCCTGGCGGGCATCCCGCCGGAGAAATCCAAAGGCGCTGTTGTATGCTTTTTCAGCCTCGAGATGTCGGCCGACCAGCTGGCTGCTCGTATCCTGTCGGACCGCGCCAACCTTGTGTATGACGGGCCGGAGCCGATCCAGTCGCACAAAATGCGTCAGGGTAGCCTGGACCAGCGCCAGTTCGAGGCCATCGCCCGCGCCGCGATCGAGCTTGAGGACGTGCCGCTTTTTATCGACGATACCCCTGCCCTGACCATCGCGGCCCTCAGGAACCGCGCTCGCCGGCTGAAGCGCCAGCACAACCTGGGCCTTGTGGTGGTCGATTACCTCCAGCTCCTGCGCGGATCGGGCAAAGGCACGGCCGCCGACAGCCGGGTTCAGGAAATTTCAGAGATCACGCGGGGCCTCAAGGGGCTGGCAAAGGAACTTCACGTGCCTGTCCTGGCGCTATCGCAGCTTAGCCGGGGTGTGGAACAGCGGGAAAACAAACGCCCCATGCTGTCTGACCTTCGGGAATCCGGCTCGATTGAGCAGGACGCGGATATGGTGATGTTCGTTTTCCGTGAGGAATACTACAAGGAAAAAGAAGAGCCGTCCCAATCCGACCAGGAAAAGCACGTCCAGTGGCAGGCCGAGATGGAAAACCTTTACGGCAAGGCGGAATGTATCATCGGCAAGCAGCGTCACGGCCCCGTGGGAACCGTGCATTTGGCGTTCGAGAAAGACTGCACACGCTTTACCGACCTTATCGAAGAAGATCACCTGCCCGAACGGTTCGATTAGCGTTTCAAACAAAAAACAAGAAGGCGGACCGTATGGCCCGCCTTTTTCATTTTAGTCGCATGTGATTTCGGTGGTGCTGCCGTCTTCGCGTTCTATCACCACCGTGCCACCATTTTTCGTGCAGTTGATGGTGCCGTCCTTTGTGTGGACCACGATACTGTCACCCCGGCTTTCAATCTCAATATCATCGCCGGACACGCTGACCTTGTCACCGCCGGCAATCACCAGAAAGCCATCATGATCATCGTCATGATCACTTGAGGTCAGGCTAGCGCTCACTACTGCAAGCACGGCAGCGCCGCCTGCCAGTGCCATGAAAAGCTGATTTCTTGTCATAATTTTCCCCTCGCTGTTCGGTCATTCTTCTGATTTTCGACCTACGAAGAAAATATGGGGAAAAGCGAAACAGATTTCAACTGTCCTCTTGTAGCCGGGCAGCAAAGCCCCACCAGCGCACCGTTCCTAGAACCCCATCATATTGCGGTGTTCTTTGGGCACCCTGAAGACTATTCCGTCGAGGTCTGCAGTGATCACCACCTGACACCCCAGGCGGGATGTTGCTGATAGCCCAAGCGCGAGATCGAGCATCTCTTCCTCGTCATCACAGGCTTGTGGAAGGCGGTCGAAGTGTTCTTCATCAACGATCACATGGCAGGTAGAGCATGCCATATTGCCTTCACAAGCGCCTTCCATCTCAATGCCGAGTTCATGGGCAAGCTGAAGCGCCGTAACCCCCGGTTCCGTCTCGACAGATTTTTCCTCGCCATTCGGCAGTTGGAATGTCACTGTCACCTTGCTCATGGCTTCAGGCCCCCCATAGCATTCACCGCACCAACAAGGGTGTCTGCGGCAAAATCAATTTCATCATCAGTCGTGAAGCGGCCAACCCCGATCCGAAGCGCGGACTTTGCCTGCGCATCTGTCCGCCCGATTGCCTGCAACACATAGGAAGGGCCGCTGACCGCGGACGCGCAGGCAGCCCCGCTTGAAACGGCGAGCGAGCGGATATTGGCCAACAATAGATCGCCATCAAGCCCCGGGAAGCTGACATTCAGGTTGCCGACCCAGCGCGCCTCTTCATCGCCGTTTATAAGAAGATTCGGCAAGGCCTTGAAAAGCTTTGATTTCAGCCGGTCCAATATCTTGGCCAGTCGGTCTTTTTCCTGCGCCATTTCTGCCTTGCACAAGGCTGCGGCCGCACCCAAGCCAGCCACCAAGGCTGGAGCCTGCGTACCTGAGCGGATACCGCCTTCCTGGCCGCCGCCCGACATTTGCGGCGTTAGCGTGGTTTGCCGCCCGTTACGCTTGTAAAGCGCGCCCACGCCTTTGGGCCCATATATCTTGTGGCCGGAGATGCTCATCAAGTCGATGTTCATCGCGTCCACGTCCAGCTGTATCTTGCCGAAAGCCTGTGCGGCATCGGTATGAAATAGCGCACCCTTTTCCCGGCAGATAGCACCAATCTCAGCCATGGGCTGGATGACGCCTATCTCGTTATTGACAGCCATCACGGAGACCAGCGCTGTCTCTGTTGTTACCGCTTCAGCAAGTTGGTCCAGGTCAATCAGGCCGTTGGGCTTCACCGGCAAGTAGGTAACCCGGCATCCTGCCTTTTCCACAGACTTGGCTGCTTCCAGCACACATTTATGCTCTGTCACCACGGTCACAAGGTGAGGTTTCTTCTTGCCCCAGACATCCATGATGCCCTTAAGCGCCAGATTGTTGGCTTCCGTGGCACCAGAAGTGAAATAGATTTCGCCCGTTTCCGAACCAATCACATCCGCAACCTGCTCGCGCGCAACATCAAGCGCCGCCTCGGCTTCCCATCCGAAACGGTGCGTGGACGAATGCGGATTGCCGAACTTGCTTGTCAGGTACGGCATCATCGCATCGAGCACCCGCTCATCCATGGGCGTAGTGGCCTGATAGTCCAGATAGATGGGTGTTTTCACCATAAAGCGGTGTCTCCCGCGCTTATCTTGCCCGCGTGCGACTATAGATGGATTTCCAGGCCGCAACAAATGCGTCGACATCGGCCTCTGTGGTTTGGTAGCCGAGCGACACCCGGATCGAGCATTCGGCCTGCTCGGGCGCAAACCCCATCGCCGTCAACACATGCGAGACCTTCACCTTGCCTGATGAACAGGCAGAACCAGATGACACACAAATGCCATTGAGGTCAAAATGCATGACCTGTGTTTCGCCCTTTACGCCCGGCATGATCAGGCAGCTGGTGTTGGCAATTCTCTCTGCCCCGCTGCCGACGACAATCACATCGTTCGCAATTGCCCGTATCTCGCTTTCGAGCCTGTCACGAAGTCCTTTGATGCGGTCCATATCCCCAAGGCCGACCATGGCTTCCATGGCTCCTGTACCAAAACCTGCGATACCGGCGACATTCTCTGTACCGGACCGGCGCGACAGTTCCTGCCCGCCCCCCGCGATCAGGGATTTGAGCGGTGCCGTTGGCCCCAGCACGATCGCGCCCACGCCTTGCGGGCCACCCAGCTTGTGAGCAGACAGCGTCAGGTAATCGACACCCAGTGCCTTGAAATCGAGCGATATTTTGCCTGCAGCCTGCACTGCGTCAGTATGCATTCGGGCGCCATGCTCCTTGGCAACAGTTGCTATTGCAGCCACATCCTGCAGCGCGCCCATTTCATTATTCGCAAGCATGACCGAGACCAGCGCCGGCTTTTCCGCTTTCGCCAAAAGGCTTTGCAGGGAGCCCATATCAACCACACCCTGATCTGATGTCGGAATGACATAGACAGGGAGGCCACTTTCCTTGGCGGCAGCAAAGCCACAATCATGTTCAATCGCAGAAATCAGGATGGATGCGGCCCCCGCGCCCCGAATCACCGTGTTCGAGGCTTCCGTGCCGCCGGACGTGAAAACCACATCCCGTGGCCGCGCGTTCACCATTGCCGCTACCTGTGTCCGCGCTTCCTCAACACGCGCGCGGGCATCCCGACCCGCCGCATGGACAGACGAAGGGTTGCCAACAGTGCGCATCGCGGCGGTCACTGTGTCGATCACCTCATCCCGGATCGGGCTGGTGGCGTTATAATCAAGGTAAACTAAGCGCTTCATAGAGCCATCACATAGGGCCTATAAAGGGCTCGATCAATTCTATTTTTCACCAAAGGCATGAGATTGCTTGCGAATCGGTACTAAAACTCTATATACGGGGATCAGGATACATGATGGGTGCCCGTGCCCAACAAACCATCATTAACCACAAGATTTATAAAGATCGTCAATGCCCGAAATCATATTCAGTGGACCAGCTGGCCGCCTTGAAGGCCGATACCAGCCCGGTAAAACCGAAACGGCGCCAGTAGCGCTGATCCTGCATCCGCACCCGCAATATGGCGGCACCATGGACAATAAGGTCACTTATTATCTGTATCACGCCTTTGCCCACCGCGGCTTTGCGACACTCCGCTTCAATTTCCGCGGTGTTGGGCGCAGTCAGGGCGAATTCGACAATGGTACCGGCGAGCTTTCCGACGCGGCAGCCGCGCTGGATTGGCTGCAGTCGATGAATGAAAATTCGACCGGCACCTGGATTGCCGGTTTCTCCTTTGGCGCCTGGATCGGCATGCAGCTTTTGATGCGCCGTCCAGAAATCAAGGGCTTCATTTCCGTCGCGCCGCCAGCAAACCTGTATGACTTCTCATTCCTGGCGCCCTGCCCGTCGTCCGGCCTGATCATCCAGGCTGACCAGGATGACCTTGTAACGCCAATTTCAGTGCAGAAGCTTGTTGAGAAGCTGAAAGCGCAGAAGTCCATTACCATTCATCATGACAATATCAAGGGGGCCAATCACTTCTTTGAAAGTGAGCTTAACCAGCTGATGACATCGGTGAACAACTATCTGAACATGCGTCTGACATCCGGCGACTAAGCCGCTCAGACCATCCCAGTCGAGGAACCGGCCATTTCGTTATCATACGGAATGGCCGGTTTTTCATTGGGGACACCATAGCCAATATCAAAATAATCGAACTCAACGATCCTGGAATGATTTCGCTGGAGATCAATTGAATAACCAAGCGGCGTATCACGGTCCGGCGTATCGGTCAGGCCTAGCTGGAAGGTTACTGCGCCATTTTCGTCGCGCGCGGGCAGCCCAACCCCACGTATATCCACCTTGTGACCATTCGACAGCGTGGTCTGACGTGTGATGCTCATGCCGCAGGGATGCGAGCAAATCGGGGCCATTGCCTTGGTATAGAAATCCTTTTGCTCACCGTGATAAACGCCAAGGAAATCACTGCCTACGCCTAGATCAGGAATGAAGGCATCAAGTGCCGTTCCAAGAAGCCTGACCGTCATCACCTCTGGGCCTTGCCACTGCAACAGGTAGAAGCATGGTGCGACTTTCGGGATATCCTTGAGCTGGATCGCCGAACGCAACGGAATATCGCCGGCACTATCCGCCAGCGACTGCCAATATGCGACAAAGTTCTGGAAATCTTTTTCACCCAGCAAGCAACGCTCCCATCCCCCGATTAGAAACTGACGTTCTTATAGCAGACCAATAACAAAAAAAGGTTAACTAATGTTAACTAGCGCCTCAACCGCCGCCCTCTGGGTTCGTGCATAACGCCCCCAAGGGTTGGCTCATTGCATCCTGTGGTGCTTGGCAGGCTCAGCGCCAATCCGCGCACCGTGCGCGCGGCAAGAAATGCGAAGGCCTCGGCTTCAAGCGCATCACCCCGCCAGCCCAGCACTTCCACCGGGTCCACCAGCACCGGCATGCGCCTGCGAAGGCGTCGCATCAGGGTCGGGTTGTGCCTCCCGCCTCCGGCCACATACCAGGCCTCTGGGGGACTGGGGAAATGACTCTGCGCAGAGATCACCGATTCCACCACGAAATTTGTCAGCGTTGCGGCACCGTCTTCTGCGGACAAGCCGCGGACTGCCTGAATGTTGAAATCATCCCGGTCGAGTGTTTTGGGTGGTTTCTCATCGAAATAAGGCGATGCCATAAGACCCATCACCACTTCATCATGGCTCAGACCACGTGCCGCCAGGTTGCCGTCTGTATCCACCGGTTTACCAGTATGGATTTCCGCCCAGTCATCCAGCATGGCGTTGCCCGGGCCCGTGTCGAACGCCATGATCTCGGGGTCTCCGCCTTCTGCGCCAAATCGCACCCATGTCACATTCGCGACACCGCCAATATTCAGCACGGCCACAACATTGTGGCGCCGCGCGCGTGCCAGAAGCGCCGCATGATAAAGCGGCACCAGCGGCGCGCCTTCGCCGCCGGCCGCGACATCAGCAGTTCGGAAGTCATTCACAACCTTGATACCTGTCAGGCCCGCCAAACGGCCACCGTCCCCCAGTTGCCAGGTCCAGCCCCTGTCGGGCCGGTGGGTCAGCGTCTGGCCGTGAAATCCGATAAGATCAATCTCATCTGGCGTTTGCCCTGTGACAGCCAGAAGTTCAAAGACAGCCTCTGCGTGCCAGTCCGCAAGGTCGTCATCCAATTGTTTGATGGCTTCGGGCGGGTTTTCCGCACTGGCACAGCCTGCAGCCAGAGACAGGCACTCTTTCACCTTGGAGCGCATTTCCGGCGTATAGGGCATTGTCAGGGATGGCCCCAGGCGCTCAATTCGCACGCCATCTGTATAGATCATGGCTGCATCGATGCCGTCCATCGAAGTCCCGCTCATCAGGCCAATCACACATTTGATTTCGCCCGGTTCACCCAAAACTGACATAAAACACCTGTCTCCTGAACTTTTGCACCCGCTTGGGGCTTTGCCTTACCGCCACCGTATGCTACATCAGCCCGCTCTTAAATAATTTTATTAGTGCCACACCATCTATTTGGACCAGATAAATGACCAACTTGAAATCGGAATTTCTTCAAGTCCTGACCGAACGGGACTTTATCCACCAGGCAACCGACCTGGAAGGATTGGACGCAAAACTGTCTGAAGGCCCGGTTTCAGCTTATATCGGCTTCGACTGCACGGCTCGCAGCCTGCATGTCGGTAGTCTCGTTCAGATCATGATGCTGCGCTGGCTGCAAAAAACCGGCCACAAGCCGATCGTTCTGATGGGCGGCGGGACATCCAAGATCGGCGACCCATCAGGCCGCGACGAAAGCCGCCAGTTGATGACCGAAGAGATCATCCAGGACAATATGGCCGGCATTCGCACCATCTTTGACCAGCTGCTGACATTCGGTGACGGCGCAAGCGATGCCGTGATGGTCAATAACGGTGAATGGCTGGATGAACTGCACTACATCCCGTTCCTGCGCGAGATCGGCCCACACTTCACCATCAACCGGATGATGACATTCGACAGCGTGAAGCTTCGCCTTGAGCGCGAACAGCCACTGACGTTCCTTGAGTTCAACTACATGATCCTGCAGGCTTATGACTTCATGGAACTGGCAGGCCGCTATGACTGTGTGCTGCAGATGGGCGGGTCCGACCAATGGGGCAATATCGTCAACGGAATGGAACTCGCCCGCCGCAAGGCTGGCAAGCACCTGTTCGGCCTGACGACACCGCTGATTACAACGGCAGACGGCAAGAAGATGGGCAAAACCGCCTCTGGCGCCATCTGGCTTAACGAAGAGCAGCTGCCCGCTTATGACTTCTGGCAGTTTTGGCGCAACACGCAGGACGCAGACGTTGGCAAGTTCCTGCGTCTGTTCACCGAACTGCCGATGGACGAAGTCCGTCGTCTTGAAGCTTTGGGCGGCTCTGAGATCAACGATGCCAAGGTGATCCTTGCCAACGAAGCAACAAAGCTGTGCCGCGGAGAGGACGCCGCCAGGGCCGCAGAAGCAACTGCCCGTGAAACCTTTATCAAAGGCGGCGCAGGTGCTGATCTGCCGACTGTTTCAGTGCCCGCCGCTGCCCTTCAGGCAGGCTACAATGTTGTGGATCTGTTTATTGAAGCAGGCCTGGGCAGTTCGAAAAGCGAAGTCCGTCGCCTGATCAAACAGGGCGGCGCCAAGCTGAATGATGTCAAAATCGAAAGCGAAGATGACACTGTCACGGCTGTGGCGCTCAATGATGGTCAGATCAAACTGTCCGCCGGCAAGAAGCGCCACGCGCTTGTGAAGGCAGAATAGAAGCAATACAAGCGCTCAAATCAAAGAAGCCTCCGCCCATATAGATGCGCGGGGGCTTTTTTTGTTTCTTCTTTCTTATTGATGCTAAAGCTGTGGCTCGTCTGACGGTGGCGTTTCCGGCACTGGGCTCGGCTCCTCAGCCTCAGGCTCTGCCGCTTCCTCACCTGGCCCGCCACCGGCCGGTTGCGCCTCGCCTTCTGGCGGCGCTGGTGTCTCTACGTCCGAAATCTTACCCTTCCTGCCCTCAAATAGCAGGCGCAGGAAACCTGGCGCGATGCCAGATACTGGGTTGATCGTGAACTCAGGGTTTTCAAGCTGGCCCTTCACCCGGTAGGACACACCGAAAACACCCTTGCCCTCACCGCCTGTCAGCAGCGTGCCAAGGATGGGGATTTTGCCAAGAAGCGAGTTCAGCCCATAAGCAGGCACAAAAACGCCGTTCACGTTGATCTTGTCTTCCCGCGCGGAAATCTGGCCTTCCATGGTCATGCCCATCGTCGGGCCGTTGGCCTTCAGGCCAGACAGATCTAATATGCTGTTGGTATAGTCAAACGGCACGTCAATCTTATCCAGCGTCACAGGCCCATCAGAAAGATAGTCGTTGAGCCCGCTGACAACCCCTTCCTTGACGCCAGGCCCAAGATTCTCCTTTGAGACCATCAAAGCATCGCGAACTTTTGCTTCGCCTTTCATATGCAACCGATCACCCCAACCCGATGTCATGCCGGACATGCTAAGTTCGCCGTCCCGTATGTGGGCAAACAGCCCAAGCCCGCGAAGGATATGCCCAGCATCGGGGCTGGCCAGCGTGATAGACTGTCCTGCAGGATCATCAGTCTCGCTCACCGTCATCGTCACTTGCTTTTCCGTGCCCGGCACAAATCCGGAAAATGACAACTCTTTCGGTTCGCCGGTGCGGAACCGCGTTTGCAGTGTAGCCTTCTCCAGTGTCTCGCCGTTCAACAGCAAAAGCCGGTCCGCCAGCAACTTGATGTCTGTGTCGCTACCTTCTCTCTCCGCGTCGGGTTCAGCGGTGCCTTTTGGCTTTTCCGGACCATCGTCGAGGCCTTCGAGAAAAACCCCAGCATCAAAAGCAGTAGCCACAATATTGACCTGAGTTGGTACATTGGGGCGCTGCACAACTGTACCGGCTAGTTCGTGCCTACCCATTTTCCGGATGGTGAAATCACCATCCATCATGCCGCTTTCGCGACTGCCCCAATCAAACGAGGCGACAAGGTCGACATCCTCTCCCTGAACTACCAGGGGCGCCAGCGAAGTGCCGTCATCTTTGAACACTAGTGTGCCGGTTACCATCGCCGGACTGGACGCCGGCTTTTGCCAAGCCAGTTGCGAAGCCTTCAACACAGCACCCGTGGCATCAGCGGTGAAATAGCCCCGGCTGAACTTGAAATTCCGCCCGATGAATGTGGCCTCACCAACCGCCTTGCCAGCCAGGAAGTCCGAAATATCAATACCGAACGCCTGAATATCATTTTCATCAAACTCGCCAACGAGTACCACTTCAGTTGTTTCGGCATCATCGCTCACCCTGCCCGCTGCGAAATCTTCCCGCCAGTAAAGGCTCATCGGTACGCCATTCAACCGGCCATCCCCGGCCAGCGACAGTCGGTCACCGTCAAGCTGGAGCATCATGGCCCCCTCTCTTAGCCCTTCGCCGCCCAGAAGGTCCGCGACAGATGTTTCCCTGAGCTGCGCCTCAACGGTATAGATCACGTCTTCCTTCGGCACGCCCTTGACGAGAGGCAGCGTCACTATCACGTCCACGTCGGCCGTGCCATCGACCCGCGCGGGATCAAAGTCAATCTTCTGGGGCACATTAAGCGGATCGTAGGAGATCAGGTCCATGATCGTAGGCACTGCACCAGATAGCTTGATATCAAACCGACCGATACCTTCCCCTGGATGATGGATATCGACCATGTGCGCGGTCGATCCAGCCACAGACATCCCAAGCACCGATCCACCTTGCAGTGCGATGTCAAACTCTTCATGTGTCAAGCGGCCGCTGCCCACAGCACCCTCAATCGGGGGCATATCCCGCAGGTACCTGGTCTCGATACCTGTAAAATCGAAATCCAGCTGGAAAGCACTGCCTTTGGCAAAGGCACCGCCTTCTTTTGGTGACCAGTCCACATGGAAGCTCACGTCATGTGCAAGCCCCTTGATCATATTGTCGTCAACCCACACGCGGGCGCCCCTCGGGCTGCCGTCCGGATAGGTCGCGATCGGCCAATAGCGCTTGACTTCGGCGATTGTCGCGGCCTGCGTTTCAAATAGAAACTTGACGCTCGGTTCATCAGCATCCTCGAACCACTGCAGAACGCCGCTACCCGTTATCTCCCGTTCACCCGCCTGCAAGGAAAGCTCTTCAACAACAATCATGTCTTCAGAGGCGACGTAGTAACCATCAATCGCGCCAAAGCTGATCGGCGCCGGGTCAGGAAAACGCACCGGATGACTGATTAGGCCTTCATCAATTCCGACATGGAACCGCGCTGATCTCAGGCCCACATTCGAAGCCAGTTCGAAGTCCAGCCCCAGCGTTACCGGGAAATCCAGATACGTAACCACTTCCGGCATGGTCGCCTGGAAGCTAAGGTCACTTGGTTTCATCTGACTGAATGCCACAGAGACAGATAGTTCCCCAACGTCCGGCTCTGCCTCTCCCTGAAGCTGAAGCTGCACCGGCCTGTTGCCCAGAACCACATCCGCAAGCGCAGCAAGTGTCAGCTTGTCATCTGCTGATGCCAGTTCAAGGCGCGGCACTGAAAACCGGGCATTCTGGAATTCCTCGCCTCGTACAATCTCAACGACGGAACTGGTAAGAATAATACTGTCCAAATCGGGGGCCTGGTCCATCAGCCGCCGGGCAAACCGACTGAAAGCTTCTGTCACCGGGCGGAAAACCGCGGGTTTTGGGAAGCCGCTTTCGCCGAACAAGTCGGCAAATGACCCGTTCCCAGTGGCGTCAGAAAAGCCTGCAAGGTCTGTTATCAGCACATTCGGTGCTTCAAGTTCAACAGAGGACAGGCCGACATCGCCAAGAATGCTTGAAAAGGTCACGCCTACCCGGGCGCGCGGCACGCGGGTAGTCATGCGGTTGGCCCTATCCGTCAGCCGCAGGTTGGTGATTGATATCCAGGGACGTACACTACGCCAGTCCCACCCAACTTCCGTCTGGTCGAACTCTATCTGCCAGCCGGGCAGGAAGCCTTCGGCTTGTTCGATCAGTTCCTCGCGGGCGATGCCAAGATCGATGGGAGCAAACAAAAGGCGCGCAAACAAAAGGCATGCCAGCAGCACAGATGCTGTAGCAAGCCACACGCCGGTTCTACCCATGAAACCCAAAGTCTTTTTCAAAGATGACGTCCGATCGCCTTAATTGCCCTTGATTTGAGTAGGCAAGGTATGAACACTCGTGTCTGTCCGCAAACAAAAATTCAGAAAGTTGGCCCTTCTGTATGTCACATCCGACACATACACTACCGAAAGCTTATTATCAGGATAAAGCTGACGAAATTTGGGCAGCTTTGATTGATACTGATTCTGCGCTCAAAACAAACGAAGACGCCCGTGCACTGGCGAACGCGCTTTTTGGACACAGTAGCTTTCTCTCAAGCATTGCTCGCCGCAGACCCAGACTCGCGGCAGATTTTCTTAAAGGGGAACCGGACGCGCATTTTGAAGCCATTCTGGCGGACCTCAAAGCGGAGCGACCGGAAGGCGAGAAAACACCAGACCTTATGGCCTTCCTGCGTGAAAGCAAAAGTGCCGCAGCGTTCCTTACCGCGGCAGCAGACGTCGCCGGATGGTGGAGCCTTGAACAAGTCACCGCTGCCCTCAGCCGCTTCGCCGATGCTGCACTTGAAATCTCGCTCGCCCACCTTTTGCATGCCCGCATGAAAGTAGGCGAACTGGCTTGGCCAAATGGCAACGTGCAGCCCGTCAGCCCAAAGTTGGCGCAAAATTGCGGCTACTTCATTCTTGGGATGGGAAAGCTGGGCGCCTTTGAGCTCAACTATTCTTCTGACATCGACCTGATCGCACTCTATGACGCCGAAAGGGTCCACTACACCGGCAACAAAACGCTGAAGCAATGCTTCATCCGGCTGACGCAGGAACTGATGCAAATCATGGAAACCCGCACGATGCACGGTTATGTGTTCCGTACAGACCTACGCCTCAGGCCTGACCCGGGCGCAACACCGGTCGCACTGTCCGTTGAAGCCGCCGAAACCTATTACCATTCCATGGCCGTAAACTGGGAACGGTCTGCCATGATCAAGGCACGCGTGGTTGCAGGCGACCAGACTTCCGGCAATGCCTATCTGGAGACCATGGCACGCTGGATCTGGCGCCGGAACATGGATTTCGCGGCCCTCAATGACATTGCAGCGATCAAGAACCAGATCAATCGCCACTACGGCCAGACCCAATCGGCCTTCCGGGGCTATAATGTTAAGCTCGGCTATGGCGGCATTCGGGAAATTGAATTCTTCACCCAGATCAACCAGTTACTGCACGCTGGCCGGCACCCCGCGCTCCGGCTCAGGGGCACGCTTGATGCCCTGGATATGCTGGCGATGGACCAGATCGTTGACGGCAAGATCCACAAGACCTTGTCAAACGGGTACCGGTTCCTGCGCACCCTTGAACACCGCATTCAGATGATGAATGACGAACAGACCCACGATATCCCAGACGACGATAATCGGTTCGACTGCCTGGTATCCTTCATGGGGTACCCTGATGAAGCCAGCTTCAAGGCCGCCGTCATGGAACACACCAAGGCGATCAGCACCATTTATGACGCCCTGCTGCCGGAGGACGACACAGTAAGGAGCGACGGCTATTCGGAAGGCGACCTGCCTGCAACACTTGAAAGGCTGGGTTTCGATGACCCAGAAAATTCAGCCGCCGTCATTGAAGGCTGGCGCCGCGGCCGACACCGGGCACTGAGGACGGAACGCGCCAAACGCTTGCTGGAACAGATACTGCCTGGGCTTCTTGATGCCTTTTCCGGTACGGAAAACGCTGGAAGTGCCTTAACGCGATTTGATAGGTTCATCTCCCAACTGCCTGCTGGTGTTCAACTTTTCTCACTTCTACAGTCCAACCCTACTCTATTTCAGCTTTTGGCACGGGTGATGGGCCTAGCGCCCGCCCTTGCCGAAGCCCTTGGCAAGAAACCGGACCTGTGGGACGCCGTGCTGGAGCCCGGCTTTTACGCACCGTTGGAAAGCGAGGAGGAACTGAGGGAAAAGCTTGAGGAACTACTTGATAGCGCGCACGACTATCAGGATATCCTTGATATCGTGCGCCGCTTTGTGGCTGAACACCGCTTCCGCATTGGTGTGCAGCTTCTGGAATCGCTTGCCAGCGTTCGGGAAAGCGGCGAGGCTCAGACCCGCCTTGCTGATATCACGCTGAAAGCCCTGACCAAACGGGTGGAGGAAGAATTCGCCGCCAAGCACGGTCGGTTCGAGGACGGCGGCATATCGATTGTTGCCATGGGCAAATATGGTGGCGGCGAGCTGACCCATACATCAGACCTTGATGTGGTGTTCCTTTATCATGTGCCAGACATGGACAGCATGTCTGACGGCGACAAACCCCTGATGCCAAGCCAGTATTTTTCCCGCCTGGGGCAACATATCATCACAGCGATCACGGCCTTGACGCCCGAAGGTCGGCTTTATGAAGTGGATACGCGCCTCAGGCCATCCGGTAGCCAAGGGCCTCTGGTGGTCACTCTCAAGACCTTCGCAGACTATTACACCGGCGCCGCCTGGGCCTGGGAACATATGGCCCTCACCCGCGCACGTGTCATTCTGGCGCCAGACAGCATGCGCCAACCGCTTATTGACACCATCATATCCGTGCTGACCGCACCGCGGGACGCAGATGAGCTCTTGCGCGCCGTCAATGACATGCGCGGCAAACTGTTCGATCAGTTCGGCACAGCCAACCCGTGGGCCATCAAACACACCCGTGGCGGGCTCGTGGACATGGAATTCATCTGCCAATATCTGATGCTACGCGAAGGCAACCGGGCAAAAGAGATATTCCACCCGCAACTTGACGAAAGTATCAGCCGTCTTGCCGCATCAGGCGCCCTGACCAAGGAACAGGCTGACAGGCTCCACGGTGGGCACGAATATATGCAACAGGTCCAGAGCCTGCTTCGCCTTTGCCTGGGGGGCAGTCCCTCAGCAGATGAAGCGATACCAAGGGCGCTTCGAACCACGCTTTGCCGCGCGACAGGCGCGTCAAGTTTCAACGATCTAAAGGCTGAGCTGATACGTAGGCAATCAGACATATACAGCCTGTTCCAAACTATGATAGAGGAACCTGCAAACGCCCTACCGGCCACCGATCAGGGATGATCAAGGCCAAAGACCATAAACGGAGGACAAGACGTGAGTGTTGACGTTGGCGATAAAGCCCCTGCCTTTTCCCTGCCCGCTGATGGCGGCGAGACCCTTTCGCTGAGCGACTTCAAGGGCAAAAAGGTGGTTCTGTATTTTTATCCGAAAGACAGCACGCCCGGCTGCACCACAGAAGCCAAGGATTTTTCTGCATTGATCAGCGACTTTGAGGCTGCTGGCGCCGTGGTTCTCGGCATGTCGAAAGACAGCGTACGCCGCCATGACAACTTCATCGCCAAATCAGAGCTGAAGGTTCGCCTTGTATCAGACGAAGAAGGCAAAACCATCGAAGATTATGGTGTCTGGGTTCAGAAAAAATTGTATGGCCGCGAATATATGGGTATCGAACGCGCCACCTTCCTGATCGATGGTGAAGGCACGATCCGCGAAGTATGGCACAAGGTGAAGGTTAAAGGCCATGCTGAAGCCGTTCTTGAAGCCGTGAAAGCAATCTAATATAGCCGATGTCCAACGACTGGAAAAATATTAGTGAAGCCGCTGTCGCCGTGCTTAACACCGCTAGGCCGAGGGAAAAAGCCGAGACGGCCCGCCTTGCTGCAGCCAAGTGGCGGAGCGGCACACTTCCACTCAAGTTCACCACCCAGCCTCCCCTGCGCCCCGCGCGCCCGGACAAGCCTGTGCTGATGATGCCAGCGGACATGCCAAAAAGGCGCAAAGGCGGTACAGAGGGCAACCGCCGCGCACTTCTTCATGCCATTGCCCACATTGAACTGAACGCGATTGATCTGGCGTTTGACCTTGTGGCACGCTTCGGCGACCTGATGCCCAAGGCATTCACGGACGACTGGGTCCAAGTGGGTGACGATGAAGCACGCCATTTTGCGCTGGTCAGCGCCCGCCTGAAGGCACTTGATTGCTACTATGGCGACCTGCCGGCCCATGACGGCTTATGGCAGTCCGCCATGGACACCAAGGACAGCCTGCCCGCGCGCCTTGCCATTGTTCCTATGGTGCTTGAGGCCCGCGGCCTTGATGTCACCCCGAAAATGATCGAGCAGTTCAAGCGCAGCGGCGACGACGTGTCTGCCGATGTACTGCAGACCATTTACGAAGAAGAAATCGGGCACGTCAGCGCAGGAACCCGCTGGTTCAAGCATCTTGCCAAACAAGGTGGACTTGACGACAAGGCATGGTTTCAGGAACTGGTAACCGAGTATTTCAACGGCAGCCTGAAGCCACCGTTCAACAAGCCCGCCCGCAACCGGGCCGGGATGCCCTGCTCCTTCTACGAGCCACTCGCGGATCTTCTATCGGATGGACAAGAGGCTTGACCAATTGCCCGAAATTCGGTGGAATGGCAAAAAACTACTATAAATTATACCTTTATTAGCTTGACGCATGCCTATATAGAGGAATGGCTTTCGAGCAGGGACCAACAGGGTGAGGACACGCACTGCGTGGATGGTTTTTGAGTAACGATCTGACTTTATTAGAGAAATTCCAGATCTTCCGGCAAAAATATTTTCCGGAGCGCCAGCTGTTTTTGCGCAGCGAAGGCCGCGTTCGCTTTGTAACCTTTTCCAGCAATTTCCAGATGGCGACCTCATCGGCCGTACTAGTTGCGCTTGGTTGGGGGCTTGTGACCTCCTATCATTATCTGACACGCGACCAGGTGCTTGAAGCCAAAAACCGCACCATTACCACCATGTCTGCGCAGTATGAATCGCTTTCAAACGACTTTTCCGCGCTTGAGATGGAAGTGGAGCGTAAGGCAGAGCAGCTTGAGACCCGTCAGCGTTTGCTGGAAGAAATGGTTGGTGTTGACGGAAATAGCGCGCCTAGGCCTGTGAATGCTGAACCAGAAGCGGCGACCAGCGATAAAGCGCCAGCTCCCAACACGTCAATGACAATTGGCGAAAAACCAAGCTTTCTCGCCGAAATTCTTGGCGCAGGTACCGCACAGGCTGCGATCCTTTCAAACACAGATCGCCGCAAGAATCTTCTTGCGCGGCTTGAGCAGATGCAACACCGGCAGCAGTATCTGGCGCACGCTCTCCTGAGCGATGCCGAAGCGCAGATTGCCAAGATTGACCAGGTGCTTGAACCCACCAAGCTCGACAATGAACAGCTTCTTCAAAAGGCTGAGACCATGGTTACTGCCATGGGCGGCCCTTTTGTACCTGAGCAGGATTTTCAGCCTGTTTTCGATGAAAACGACCACGACACCTTCCTGCAACTGATCAATACACGCCAACGCCTTGAGATGGTCACAATGGTGCTCAATAGTGTGCCCGTCGGCCAGCCAGCGGAGAAATATTACCTCTCCAGCAAGTTTGGTCGACGTAAAGACCCGCTTAAAAAGACCTGGGCCAGCCACTATGGACTTGATCTGGCTGGATGGCCAGGCACTGCGATTAACGCGACGGGTCCAGGAACCGTTGTTCATGCCGGCTGGTTTGGCCCGTACGGCAACATGGTTGAAATAGACCACGGCAACGGCTTCAGGACACGTTACGGCCACATGCGCAAGGTACGGGTCAAAAAGGGAGATGAGGTAACTTTAGGACAACGCGTCGGCGACATGGGAAAAACCGGAAGGGTTACAGGCACCCACCTTCATTATGAAATCTGGTTCGATGGCGAAGTACGCGATCCAATGCCTTTTATGAAAGCAGCAAATGATGTTCTCGAAATCCAAGGAAGAAATGAAGAAACCAGTCAGCAATAGCACGCCGACGCCCCGCTCGGGCGCAGCGACCCCCCCTTCCCTCATTGCTTCAGACGTCCAGATCGATGGTAATGTTCGCACAGGTGGCGAACTGCAGCTCGACGGCCATATTACAGGCGATGTTTCGTGTGGCGGCCTTGTTATGGGCGAAACCGGTGCGGTTAAAGGCACCATCTCTGCCGACAGCGTCACCATTCGCGGCACAGTGAAGGGTGAAATTCGCGCCCGGTCCGTACGTCTTGAGAAGACCGCCATTGTCGAAGGCGACGTGATCCACGAAAGCCTGTCCGTTGAAGCAGGCGCCAAGCTGACAGGCCGGTTCGCGCATTCGTCCAACCCGTCTGAGGGCAAGTCAGCAGTAGCAGGAACTACAGCCAAGGATGAGACGGCAGAGACACCGTCTTTCGTAAAGGCAAAGCCAGCCGCTGAATAAGCTGGCTATCTGATCGTTTAAAAAAGGCGCCTCACTGGGCGCCTTTTCTTTTTTGGTTTAGGTGTAACCGAATAATCAATCGATGTCGGAGACTTCCGCGTCTGTCCCGTGCACCCGTGCCGCAAGCGCTGCCGCCATGAAGCGATCAAGGTCTCCGTCCAGCACCTTATCAGGCTGGCCAGATTCCTCGCCTGTACGCAGGTCTTTCACCATCTGATAAGGCTGCATCACATAGGACCGGATCTGGTGACCCCACCCGATCTCTGTTTTGGTCGCATTAACCGCATTGGCTTCTTCTTCACGGCGCCTCAGCTCTGCCTCATAAAGGCGGGCTTTCAGCATGCTCATGGCAGCTGCCCGGTTTTTGTGCTGCGACCGCTCTGCTTGGCACTGCACCACAATGCCGGATGGTTGGTGCGTGATCCGCACTGCACTATCTGTGGTGTTCACATGCTGCCCGCCCGCGCCAGACGCCCGGTAAGTATCAACCTTCAGATCGCTCTCGTTAATATCGATTTCGATACTGTCGTCGATCACAGGATAGACCCAGACCGATGCAAAACTGGTGTGGCGCCGCGCGTTGCTGTCATAAGGCGAAATCCGCACCAGGCGGTGAACGCCGGATTCGGTCTTCAGCCAGCCATAAGCATCCTCGCCCTTCACCTGGATGGTCGCCGACTTGATGCCGGCTTCTTCGCCCGGCATATATTGAACGGTTTCAACCTTGAACCCGCGCTTTTCAGCCCAGCGCATATACATGCGGTGCAGCATAGATGCCCAGTCCTGGCTTTCCGTGCCGCCGGCGCCCGAATGGATTTCAACGTAGGTGTCGTTGCCGTCTGCCTCGCCGGACAGCAGCGCCTTCAGTTCGGCGTCCTTGGCCTTTTCGGCCAAGCCCTTGATCTGCTCTTCGGCTTCGGCTGCCATATCCTCGTCGCCCTCCATCTCAGAGAGTTCCAGGATTTCAAGCGTGTCCGCGAGATCAGTCTCAATGCCCTGCACAGCCTTGATGGCGTCATCAAGCTTGGTCCGCTCGCGCATCAATTTCTGTGCATTTTGAGGGTCGTTCCAAAGATCAGGGTCTTCAGCGAGAGCGTTCAGCTCCTCAAGCCTGAGTAAAGCCTGATCCCAGTCAAAGATGCCTCCTCAGCAGTGCCATTGACTGCTGGAGTTGGTCGACGGTTGCCTGAGCTTCCGCACGCATAAATACTTCCTTCGTTACTTAATTTGCTCAGGGTGAACCGGATCAGTAGATACCGCCGGTACCCTTACGAATTGTGCTTTTGGTTTTACCGGTTTCAAGCGAGCCGTCAAGTACTGCATATTGGCCAACACGGGGTTCGGTCCCCGGCTTGAAGGCTTCCAGGATCACATCTTCGTCTTCGAGGGTAGCAGGCTGGCCGGTTTTGGCATTGACGCGCACCAGACGGATACCGGAAGGCATCCGGAACGGCACACCGGGCTCACCTTTGAGCGCGTCTCGCATGAAATCACGGAAGATAGGCACAGCCACGCTGGAGCCCTCTTCATACTGTCCAAGGGACCGTGGGCGGTCAAACCCGGTGAACACACCAACGGCGAGATCGGCTGAAAAACCAACGAACCAGGCATCGGTAGCATCATTCGTTGTACCGGTTTTGCCCGCAAGCGGTTTACCAAGAACGCGAATCTTCCGCCCCGTACCATTTTGCACAACGCCTTCCAACATGGACACCATTTGATAGGCAGTCTGCGGGTCCAACACCTGCTCGCGGTCGTCAGGAATCTCGGGCTCAAGCGTCGTCTGGTCCCAGCGGATGGTGCATTCAACGCAGTCACGTTCATCATGCTTGTAGATGGTACGGCCGCGCCGATCCTGGATTCGGTCTATCAGGGATGGCTTGATCTGCTTACCGCCGTTCACCAGCATGCTATACGCGCCCGTGAGCTCAAGAAGCGTCACCTCAGACGCCCCAAGCGAGGACGCAAGCGTCGGCTCCATTTTCTCTCCGATACCGAACTTCTCGGCATATTTCAGCACCGTGGGCATGCCCAGGTGCTGGGCCAGCCGGATTGTCATCAGGTTCTTGGATTTCTCAATGCCGAACCGAAGCGTGCTGGGTCCATAGAACTTGTTGGAACTGTTCCGCGGCTTCCACTTGCCCTGCCCTTCACCCTGGTCGATCACAAAAGGTGCGTCGAGCACCAGGCTCGCGGGCGTGAAGCCGTTATCGAGTGCGGCAGCATAAACAAAGGGTTTGAAGGCAGAGCCTGGTTGGCGCTCGGCCTGAACCGCGCGGTTATACTGACTTGCGTCATAGTCAAAGCCGCCTACCATGGCCAGAACACGCCCGGTATGCGGGTCCATCGCCACCAGCGCGCCTTCAATTTCGGGTATCTGCCTGAGGCCATACCGCGTCACAGGCCCCAGCGGTTGTCCCTTTTCATCAAGGAAGCCCGTGATTTCATATTCGTCGGTATAAATGCGCTCCACAGCAACCACGCTGCCAACCGCCAGCACCTGTGCCGGGTCGGTGATCTTCGGGCCTAGCCGCTCACCTTCACGCCAGGGTCGAGCCCATTTGATTTCATCCAGATGGATAAAGCCGTAGCTACCGTCCTTTAGGCCGATGATTGCACCGTCTGCCCGCACTTCATGGACTGCTGCAAGCTGCCATTCCTGATAGCCGAGGGGCCGTTTGATTTCCTTGAGCGAGTCCCGCCAATTATTGTCGACCACGATCTTGCCAATAGCCCCGCGCCAGCCATGCCGGCGGTCATAGGCCACAAGGCCATCCCTCAGCGTCCGCTCGGCAATCGCCTGCAGGCGAGGCTCGAGCGACGTACGCACAGACAAACCGCCTTCATAAAGCTGCTTGGTGCCATACATGCGCCCGACCCGGCGGCGCACTTCTTCTTCGAAGTGTGCGGCTTCAAACCGGGCTTGGTCGGTTTCAGTCGCCATCACAAGGTCTTCGGCGATCGCTTGCTTGTATTCATCATCCGTTATGTAGCCAAGGTCCAGCATGCGCGACAGAACCCAGTTCCGCCGCCCCACAGCACGTCCCTTGTGGCGCACAGGGTGGTAATTGTGTGGTGCCTTCGGCAATGCCGCGAGATAGGCCATCTCGGCAATCGTCAGCTCATTAAGCGCCTTGTTGAAATAGTTTTGCGCCGCTGCGGCAACACCGTAGGACCGGTTGCCGAAGTTGATCTCGTTCAAATAAAGCTCAAGGATATGGTCCTTTGAGAAGGCCCGTTCGATCCTCAGCGTCAGGATCATTTCCTTGATTTTACGGTCCAGCTTCTGGTCAAGCGTCAGAAGGAATGTCCGTGCAACCTGCTGGGTGATGGTCGATCCGCCCTGCAGCGGCCTACCCTTGATCACATTCAGCACGTTTCTAATGTTGCCCCGCACCATGCCCATGTAATCAAGGCCATTGTGTTCGTAGAAGTTTTTGTCTTCGGCGGACATGAAAGCGTGGATCAGTTGGTCGGGTACCGCATTGATCGGCACGAACACGCGCGGCTTGCGCGCATATTCGGTCAGCAGGCTACCGTCGCCCGCATGCACCCGGGTGACCACAGCAGGCTCATATTGCGCAAGCTGACGATAATCCGGCAGGTCACGACCGTAATAGATGATCGCCCAAACGATCAGGATACCAACAGAAACCGTACCAACAGCGCCCAAAATCAGGCCGTACTTCAGTAACCGCCGCCACAAAGGCTTCTTGGCCTTTTGTGCGACTTTCTCTGTCGTGTCTTTCTGATTGTTGTCTGTGTCAGCCATAGTATCTCAAACGCCCACATAGCGCGGGTAAAATGCAAAAAATGTCCCATGCCATAGATGGCAACAGAATGTGTCGCAGATAAGGCAATTAGCGGCCTAGCGCTACCATTTGCTCGAAATACCGGTCAATTGCCCGCCGCACAGCCTTGGCGATGCGGCGCTGGCCGTCACGGCTATTGAGAAAACGCGCATTCTGCTTGTTGGTAAGGTAGCCGGCTTCCAGCAGAACAGACGGAACGTCTGGCGCCTTCAACACGCCAAGGTTTGCGAACCTATGACCGCGCCTGAGCATCGGCACATCCCGCTCAAGCTCAGAGACCAGAATAGCTGCAAACTGCGCAGAAAAGTTCATGGTTTCACGCTGCGCCAGATCGATCAGGATCGATGACACCTCGTCATCTGCCTGCTCAAGGTTCACGCCTGCAATCACATCTGATTTGTTCTCGCGCGCTGCCAACCGAGCCGCTTCCTTATCCGATGCCGTCTCTGACAGGTTATAGACACTGGCACCCGACACATTCGGCTTACTGATAGAATCCGCATGGATACTGATGAAAAGGTCTGCACCATGCCGTCTCGCGATCCGGAACCGCTCACGCACCGGCCAGAATATGTCACGGTCGCGGGTCATCCGAACGTCATAGCGGCCCGTTGCGTTAAGTTCGTCTCGCACTGCGCGCGCTATCGCAAGGACAATCACCTTTTCATGGACACCAATAACACCCAGGTTGCCTGGATCAGGCCCGCCATGGCCTGCATCAATAACAATAATCCGCTTGCCGGTTACGCTGCGGCGCGGACTAACCACATCAGGCGTCGCCTTGGAAACCATAACCGGTCGCGCCTTCTTGCTGTCTTTTACAGCAGTGAGGAACTGGGTTCGCGATGTGGTTTCCAGGTCAATGACCAACCGGTGGCCATAACCGCCACGCGGCGCCAAGTGAAAAGACTTTTTGACAATGGCCGGGGCCTTAAGATCCAGTACGATACGGTAAATGCCCGGTGCAAATAGCCCGTGACGGAAGCCGTCGACGGCCCCTTCCCCTTTGACCTTGTCGCTTGCGCGCCAATCGGCCTCTGGCAGGTCAATCACCACACGGTAAGGATCAGCAAGCAGGAAGATGCTGGGTTCGGCCTTTTCCGACACATCTAGCACAAAACGGGTCACTTCCCCGTTCTGGCCAAAGCGGATGCCGGAAATATCGATATCTTTTGCAAGAAGCGCACTCGTTCCAGCAAGCATAAGGCTGAGGCACAGAAACAGTCGCATTATTCTACGCAAAACCACACTCTTCCCCGAAAAAACAGGTCAATTCATAGTGACTATTGTCATCATAGTATGAATAACGGCTTAATCGCTCAAGAGAAACAAATCCCATCCGTCTTTCCTGTCCTTATACAGTTTTATTGCCGAGATGGAACAATTTCGATTGTAAAGCATCTTGGGTTTCACTATTTTAGCTTTGCGAGTTTATCGATCGGCCGCTTTAGGCGGCAGGTCGCGGTCTTGACGGGACGCTCTCGCGGTCTCAAAATTTAAAATGAGATCGCCATCGACCCCAAGGCCAAATAAGGACAAGAACCGGCAATGGCCAAAAGGCTTTGCGCATCGAAAACAGATTTTTCACGTCGTACACTACTCAGTGAACGGCGGCGTTTTGCTTTGGCCGGTACCTTTCCGGGGACTGCCTACTCCACACCTACAGTAAAATCATACCCATTGGACCCTGCCTGCGCCCCCCTTCGAAAAGAGGGCGTGCCCGCGCGGCAGCCAGTCCGGAGAACAAATATATGTCGACAAGAATGCTTATCGACGCGCGTCACCCAGAGGAGACACGCGTTACTGTTATCAAAGGTAGCCGCGTAGAGGAATTTGACTACGAATCAGCAACAAGACGCCAACTAAAAGGGAATATCTACCTCGCACGCGTAACCCGTGTGGAGCCTTCCCTGCAAGCGGCCTTTGTTGAATATGGTGGCAATCGCCACGGCTTCCTTGCTTTCAGCGAAATCCACCCAGACTATTATCAAATCCCGGTTGAAGACCGTGAACAGATCCTGGCGGAAGAAGTCCAGGCTGTTGCGGAAGAATCCGAGGCAGATGACGTTATCGTCGCGGCTCCTGAGGACGAAGCCAATGAAGACGGTAGCGAAACCGAAATCCAGGCTGGCGACGAAGACGAAAAAGACGCGGAAATCGAAGAAGCCGCTGCCCGTCGTCGTGGTCTGAAGGCGCTCAAGCGCAAATATAACATTCAGGAAGTAATCAAACGCCGCCAGGTGCTTCTCGTTCAGGTTGTGAAAGAAGAACGCGGCAACAAAGGCGCTGCGCTGACCACTTACCTGTCGCTCGCTGGCCGCTACTGCGTGCTAATGCCAAACTCTACCCACTCGGGCGGTATCAGCCGTAAGATTTCAAGCGCCACAGACCGCAAGCGCCTGAAGAAGATGATTTCTGACCTGGAAGTGCCTGAGGAAATGGGCCTGATCGTCCGCACCGCGGGCATGAAGCGCACCAAGACCGAAATCAAGCGCGACTATGAATATATGATGCGCCTGTGGAACGGCATCCGTGAAAAAACGCTCGAATCCGTTGCCCCTACCCTCGTGTATGAGGAAGGCAACCTGATCAAGCGCACGATCCGCGACCTTTACACGCGTGAGGTTGACGAGATTCTGGTGGAAGGCGAAGAAGGCTACCGTGCAGCCAAGGACTTCATGAAGCTCCTGATGCCTAGCCATGCCAAAAAGGTTCAGCACTATAAGGACCGCATTCCGCTGTTCCATCGCTATCAGGTGGAAAACCACCTTGAGGCCATGTTCCAGCCTGTGGTGCAGCTGAAATCCGGCGGCTATATCGTTATCAACCCGACCGAGGCGCTGATTTCGATCGACGTCAACTCCGGCCGGTCCACCCGCGAACATAATATCGAGGAAACAGCCCTCAAGACAAACCTTGAAGCAGCAGAGGAAGTTGCACGCCAGCTTCGCCTGCGCGACATGGCTGGCCTTGTGGTGATCGACTTCATCGATATGGAAGAGCGCAACAATAACCGTGCTGTAGAGCGCCGCATGAAAGACGTGCTGAAGTCTGACCGTGCGCGCATCCAGGTGGGGCGCATCTCTTCGTTTGGCCTGATGGAAATGTCTCGCCAGCGCCTGCGCCCTAACCTCCTTGAAGTTAGCATGGAAACCTGTGAGCATTGCTCCGGTACAGGTATTGTTCGCTCAGTCGAATCCGCCTCACTCATGGTTCTGCGTCAGCTTGAGGAAGAAGGCATTCGGGGCCGTAGCTCAATCGTTCGCGTCATGGCCAGCCCAGAGGTTGCGATCTATCTACTGAACAAAAAGCGCAGCATGCTCTCTGAGCTCGAATCACGCTATGACTTCACCATCGAGGTTACTGGAACGCCATCCTATGGCCCTTCCGAGATCGAAATCACACGTGAAGCCATCACACCGGGCGCCAAGTCTGACGCCCCTACAGAAAGCGCCGTAACGCCAGACAGCCTGCCCGCAGAACCCGAGGTCAAGCAGGAAACCAGCGCACCACAGCGTGATCGTGACGAAGAAAGCTCTGACGACGATAAGCCGCGCCGCAAGCGCCGTCGTCGCCGTCGTCGCCGTCGTGGCGATCGCCCGCAGGATGGCCAGGACCAGCAGACACAGTCGCAGCAGGATGAAGGCGAAGGCGACGATTCCGACGCCGAAGGCCAACGCAATGACGAAGGCGATCAGGATGAAACCCGCGAAGGTAAACCGCGCCGTCGCCGTGGCAGTCGCGGTGGCCGCCGCCGTCGTAGCCGTGATGACCGTCCAGCAGTAGAGGGCGAAGAACCCCCAATTGCAGCAGAGGAAGGCGCATCTGAATCTCAACCGGCTGCCGCTGAAACTGCCCCAGACGCGACTGAGGCCAAAACGGAAGAAAAGCCGAAGCGCCGCACGCGTACCCGCAAGAAGGCTGAGCCGGAAGCGGAAGCCGCGGCAGAAGCCAAGCCAGAAGCAGCGGACGCCACGGCTGAAGAAAAGCCGAAGCGCCGCACGCGCACCCGCAAGGCTGCTGAACCAAAAGCGGAAGCCGCGGCAGAGGCCAAGCCGGAAGCGGACGACGCCAAAGCAGAAGAAAAGCCAAAGCGCCGCACGCGCACCCGCAAGGCCGCTGAGCCAAAAGCGGAAGCCGCGGCAGAGGCCAAGCCGGAAGCAGCTGACGCCAAAGCAGAGGAAAAGCCGAAGCGCCGCACGCGGACCCGCAAGGCCGCTGAGCCAAAAGCTGAAACAGCGGCAGAAGCCAAGCCGGAAGCCGATGACGCCAAAGCAGAGGAAAAGCCGAAGCGCCGCACGCGTAAAGCCGCGCCAAAGGCAGAGCCTAAAACTGACGCCAAGGTCGACGGCAAAGCGGACAGCAAGGCGGAAGCCCCTGCCAAGGCAGAGAAAGCCAAGCCTGCGGCGAAAGCCAAGCCAGCCCCAAAGCCTGAGGACAAGCCTGTACAGAAAATCTCTGTGACGTCCGACGGTACTGATCAGGCAAGCGCTCCGGTTGCTCCGGAGGCTGAAGGCGGCCCGAAACGTAAAGGTTGGTGGCAGCGCACATTCGGCTAAGGCTCGAATAGTTTGATGGAAGGCGGCGAGGCCACAGCTTCGCCGCCTTTTCTGTTTAATAAGGCCTTTATCCTCACGGCGTTGTCAGTGGATGTTCATTGACGATTAAGCCGCCACCCCATAGCGTGGGCGGAAACTTGGAGACGAGACTTGCTACGCTTCAAACGACACATCATCGCCCTGGCTATGTTCCTGCTGGCTTTCCCGCTATCGCCTGCGCGGGCGCAATCCATTTTGCGCGATGCTGAAACCGAAGCGTTCCTGCATGAAGCATCTGATCCGATCTTCCGGGCTGCGGAGCTGACACCCGCCTCCGTCCATATGTATTTGCTGCATGAAAACTCCATCAACGCGTTTGTGACGGGCGGCCAAAATATCTTCATCCATTCCGGGCTGATTCTGGAAGCCGATGATGTCACCGAATTCCTGGGCGTGATTGCCCACGAAACCTGTCACATTGCGTGTGGTCACCGTTTGCGGACAGGTGACGCCGCGATGAACGCAGGCACAACCTCCATTCTTTCGATGGTTCTTGGTGCCGCAGCAATCCTCGCAGGGGGCGCAGATGCAGGCATGGGCATCATGATGGCCGGTCAATCCATGGCGCAGGGCCAGTTCCTTGCCTACAGCCGCGGCCAGGAAAGCGAGGCCGACTTGGCCGGCGCCCGGTACCTTGAAGAGGCTGGCATCTCCGGCGAAGGCATGATCCGCTTCTTTGACAAACTGCGTGACCAGGAAATTCTGGCACAGGTGCGGCAGGACCCATATGTCCGGTCACACCCCCTGAACCGCACGCGTATTCTGCAGTTGCAGGAAGCGGTCGAGAAAAACCCACATTTCAAAGAGCCCGCCAACCCTGTTCTGGAAGAAAAATTCCAGCGCTTGAAGGCCAAGCTCATGGGCTATCTGTATAACCCGCGCCAGACATTACGTATTTACCCACCCAGCGACACCAGCATCCCTGCGCGTTATGCCCGGGTTTATGCCTATCACAAGGCCCTTGAGTGGGATCTGGCGCTGGCGGAAGCCCGCGCCCTTGTGGAAGCCGAACCCAACAACCCATACTTTTATGAAATCATGGGACAGATTCTGTTTGAAAACGGACGCGTGCGCGACAGCCTGCCGGTCTTCCAGCAGGCCGTTGAGCTTGCCCCCCATGAACCACTGATCGCGACAGCCATGGGACAGGCCATGGTGTCACTCGAAGACAAGGCCCTGATGGAGCGCGCCATCCCCATCCTTGAAGCTGCAACGCGTGAAGACCGCGGCAACAGTTTCGCCTGGTTCAATCTTGCCAAAGCCTATAGCTGGATGGGCCGCGACGCCGAAGCAAGCCTCGCGACCGCAGAGCGTTTCTATTCCGGCGGAAATCCAATCTTGGCGGTGATGCATGCACAGCGCGCCCTCGAAGGCTTTAAGACCGGCAGCCCGGAATGGCTCCGGGCACAGGATATTCTCTATGTGTCGCAGGAAGCGGCCGAAAAATTCAGAAAACAACAACAGCAACAGCGCCGCCGGCGTGTTGCCTTTGACCAATAACAGGACATAATTCAGTGAAGATTACGCCCATCGCATTTGCCCTTGCGGCCACCCTGCCCCTTGCCGGCCTTACGGATGCTAACGCCCAGGATACAGCTATCGATCCAGCCGAGCGCGCCAAGATCGAACGCGTGCTTGAAGACTATCTTATGGAAAACCCGGAGATTGTTGTTAAGGCCATCCGCGAACTCCAACGCCGCCAGACGGTTGCGCAGATGCTGCCTGCTGTGCAGATGTACCGCGATTTCCTTGAGAACGAAGAAGGCGCGCCTGTTATGGGCAACCCTAATGGCGATGTAACGATTGTTGAATTTTTCGATTATCGCTGCGGTTTCTGCCGCCGGCATTTTCCGGCGGTGATGAAGCTGGTGCGTGAAGATGGCAATATCCGCCTTGTGCCGCGTCAGTATCCAATCCTGGACCGTCCCGGCCAGACGCCGGTTTCCTTTCTTGCCGCCAAAGCAGCATTGGCTGCCCACAAACAGGGCAAGTTCGAAGAATTCCACATCACGATGATGGGCGACAGCGTTCAGCTGACCGAAGACCGAATCTACCAACTGGCTGCGACCGTTGGCCTCAATGTTGACCAGCTCAAGGCTGACATGCAGGACAAGCTGATCGAAAAGAACGTCAAAAACAGCCTGGCTATCGGCCAGGATATCGGCTTTGACGGCACACCCGGCTATATCATTGGGGATGACATCATCGTTGGCGCGGAAGGCTATAACCGGTTGGTTGAAGCCGTATCCAGAGCCCGCGAGGAAAAGGCCGGTACAGCCGGAAACTAATAGCCAGCAAACACCGCTACAAAAAAGGCCGCTAACTGCGGCCTTTTTCTTACCATCATGTCCCTGCCCTAAATCAGGCCAGAGAGCGGTGAGCTTGGGTCTGCATAGCGTTTCTTCGGCATACGGCCAGCCTGATAGGCCAACCGCCCGCTTTCAACGGCCAGCTTCATGGCGCGCGCCATTTTGATAGGGTCTTTCGCTTCAGCGATCGCGGTGTTCATCAGCACGCCGTCACAGCCCAGTTCCATGGCAACAGCGGCGTCTGACGCCGTGCCGACGCCCGCATCCACCAGCACGGGCACACTCGCCTGTTCGATCATCAGCCGGATTTGAACTGGATTCTGGATGCCCAGGCCGGATCCAATGGGTGCGCCAAGCGGCATGATCGCCACGCAGCCCATGTCCTCAAGCTTCCTGGCCGCGATCGGGTCGTCAGAGCAGTAAACCATGACCTTGAAGCCGTCGCGGATCAGCTCCTCTGCGGCGATGAAGGTCTCCTGCATATTGGGATAAAGCGTTTTCTGGTCACCCAGAACCTCAAGCTTCACCAGGTCCCAGCCGCCCGCTTCCCGTGCGAGCCTGAGCGTCCGAAGCGCGGATTGGGCATCGAAACAGCCCGCTGTATTGGGCAGATAGGTGATTTTTTTGGGGTCCAGATAATCCACCAGCATCGGCTGGTTCGGGTCTGACACATTCACCCGGCGCACAGCAACGGTAACGATTTCAGCACCAGAGGCCTCAACAGCCTTTGCTGTTTCTTCGAAATCCTTGTATTTGCCGGTGCCCACGATCAGGCGCGAGCTGTACTGTTTGCCCGCCAGGGTCCAGGTGTCTCTAGGCTCTTGCGTCACTGTTTCCAGTCCTCCGCCAATAAAATGTACAATCTCTAACTTGTCGCCGTCTTCGAGCGTTACATCGGCAAATGTCGATTTGGGGACGATCTCCAGATTGCGTTCAACCGCAACTTTGGTGGGGTCAAGCCCCAGACTTTCGAGAAAGCTATCAAGCCGCTCTGGCGACCCAATTGTCTTCAATTCCCCATTCACTGTAATTTGCATCTGAACTGCCAAACCTTTACGCGCAAATTGAAATTCCGCAAAAAAATACCGAAGCGGCTTTGCATGCCATGCTTATGGCATTATATAGGTGGCATCAAGCGATCTGTCGAAACATTTGGATTCGATTATGAGTGAAGCGCAGCAAAAAAACATCATGGTCATCAATGGCCCTAACCTTAATCTGTTGGGGACCCGTGAGCCGGAGACCTATGGCAGCCTCACGCTGCCTGAAATCGGCACCATGATCAAAGACCATGCGAAGAACCACGGTCTGAATGTGGATTTCCGACAGAGCAACCATGAAGGCACACTTGTTGACTGGATTCAGGAAGCCGGTGATAGCGCCGACGGCATAATTCTTAATGCCGCGGCCTATACCCACACTTCTGTCGCCATCCGGGATGCAATTGCTGCCATCAACACACCAGTTATTGAAGTGCACTTGTCCAATGTTTTCGCGCGGGAGGAATTCCGTCACCACTCTTTCGTGTCCGACCAGGCCGCGGGAGTGATTTGCGGGTTTGGCGCAACCGGATATGTGCTTGCGATTGACGCGTTTGCCAGTATGCTGCGCGGCAATCAGTGACCAGGGGTTAAAGGCTACTTACATGTCTAAAATTAAAGAATATAAAGAGCTTGTGCGCGAGCTCGCCGAACTTCTCGACAAATCCACACTGTCCGAAATCGAGGTGGAAGAAGAAGATCTCCGCATCCGCGTTGCACGCGAAGTGCCTTCCAGCATCAATTATGCAGCACCAGCGATGGCTGCTCCGGCTCATGCTCCGGCACCCGCTGCGGCTCCAGCGGCAGCGCCTGCCGCGGAAGCAGCCGCACCTGCAGCAGCGGACCCCGCTGACCATCCCGGCGCAGTACCTTCCCCGATGGTTGGTACAGCCTACACTTCCCCAAGCCCAGGGGCCGACCCGTTTGTGACGGTTGGTTCCCAGGTGAAGGAAGGCGATACGATCCTGATTATCGAAGCCATGAAGGTAATGAACCAGATCAAGGCACCGAAATCCGGTACCGTGAAGCAGGTCTTGGTTGCCGACGCCCAGCCGGTTGAGTTCGGTGAACCTCTTTGCATCATCGAGTAGGGACACCTTTTGATGATTAAAAAAGTTCTTATTGCAAACCGGGGCGAGATTGCGCTCAGGATTCATCGTGCCTGTCACGAAATGGGCATCAAGACGGTGGCTGTGCATTCCACAGCTGACGCAGATGCCATGCACGTGCTGCTGGCTGACGAATCCGTCTGTATCGGCCCGCCATCATCCACCGACAGCTACCTGAACATCCCAGCCATCATTTCGGCGGCTGAGATTACAGGCGCCGACGCCATTCACCCAGGCTATGGCTTCCTGTCTGAAAACGCGCACTTCTCCGAGATCGTCAAAGAGCACGGTATCGCATTCATCGGCCCATCAGCCGAGCATATCCGCATGATGGGTGACAAGATCACCGCCAAGGAAACCGTGAAAAAGCTGGGTATCCCGGTTGTTCCGGGGTCCGAGGGCGGTATCACGGACGATGACGAAGCCAAGCGCGTGTGTGACGAAATCGGCTATCCCGTGATCATCAAGGCCTCCGCCGGTGGTGGCGGCCGCGGCATGCAGATTGTTCGCTCAGCCGAAGAGCTGTCGACCAAGCTGAAAACCTGCCGTACCGAGGCAAAGGCGGCCTTCGGTGACGATGCGGTCTATATCGAGAAGTTCCTCCTGAAGCCACGGCACATTGAGTTCCAGCTCATCGGCGACAGCTTTGGCAACTGTATCCACCTTGGCGAACGCGACTGTTCGCTCCAGCGCCGCCACCAGAAGGTGCTTGAAGAAGCGCCCTCACCTGTCATTGACAGTGAAACCCGTGAGCGCATGGGCGGTATTGTTGCCAAGGCAATGGCCGAGTTTGGCTATTGCGGTGCAGGCACCATCGAGTTCCTCTATGAAGACGGTGAGTTCTATTTCATTGAAATGAACACCCGTGTTCAGGTGGAACATCCGGTGACGGAGATGATCACCGGCATCGATATCGTGCGTGAACAGATTCGCGTCGCTTCGGGCGAAAAGCTCAGCTACACGCAGGACATGGTGCGTTTCTTTGGCCATGCCATCGAATGCCGCATCAATGCCGAACATCCGTTCACCTTCATGCCAAGTCCAGGCGTTGTGACCCAATATCACCCACCAGGTGGTCTGAACGTACGCTGTGACAGTGCCGTCTATGCCGGATACAAGATTCCGCCATACTATGACAGCATGGTCGCTAAGCTGATCGTTGCGGGCTACACGCGCGAAGGCTGCCTGCTCAGGCTTCGCCGGTCGCTTGAGGAATATGTGATTGACGGTGTGACCACCACTATCCCGCTCCATCAGGCCCTGATGGACGATCCGGACTTCCAGAAAGGGGATTACGATATCCACTGGCTGGAAAAATTCCTTGAAAAGCACAACGCAAAATAAAGTATATTAGGGGTTATGCCGCACGACAGTATAACCCCTAATCTTTTATTGCAGGCCTATGCAGCCGGGGTCTTCCCCATGGCTGAAAGCCGCGAAGACGAAGAACTGTTCTGGGTTGACCCCGAAGAACGCGGCATCATCCCGCTTGATAGCTTTCATATCCCGAAATCCCTTGCCAAAATTGTGCGCCAGGACCGCTTCACCGTCACTGTGGACCAGGCCTTTCAAAAGGTGGTGCAGGCATGCGCGCGCCCTGCCCGTGGCCGCAACACCACCTGGATCAGCGAACGTATTGAATATCTCTATACAGACCTTCACGAACGCGGCTTTGCCCATTCTGTGGAATGCTGGCTGAAGGATGAGCTGGTCGG
Organism: Kordiimonas lipolytica; assembly: GCF_042651265.1. Lineage (GTDB taxonomy): Bacteria > Pseudomonadota > Alphaproteobacteria > Sphingomonadales > Kordiimonadaceae > Kordiimonas > Kordiimonas lipolytica. The sequence continues at coordinate 128,233 of NZ_JBHSCR010000007.1, forward strand.
TGGCCTTTACGGCGTGTCTCTTGGCGGTGCCTTTTTCGGGGAAAGCATGTTCCACACAGAAACAGATGCCAGCAAGGTGGCGCTGGTGCACTTGGTGGCGCGGCTTAAGGCCGGCCGTTTCATCCTTCTGGACACCCAGTTTGTAACGGATCACTTGAAGCAGTTCGGCGCGTGCGAGATGCCGCGGGACGAATATCAGGCGATGCTCAAGGCCGCGCTGATGATTCACTCAGCAAATTTTTATGGATTGGGGGCGTCGACGGACGGCTCTACCGTCCTGCAGTTGATCACCCAGACATCATAAACCGAATGCTCAAGCGGATTAAGGGCTGGGCTTGACGCAACCATCCAGCCCTCGAACACGCGTTCACGCTCTTCATCGCGCTTGATGTCGTCGATCTCCAGATACGCAAAGGTCTCTGGCGGTTCGATGGGCGGCCGGGTGCGGCAATAGCGTGCTTTAAGGGCCAGCGTTCCGAACCGTGCCTCTTCGCCAATCGGCAATTCAATTTCCGTGATGCGTGCGGTAATTTTGTCGAGCGCCCGAAGCACCACCACATTGTGGGCAACATTGTCAGGGTGGTCTGCAGCGCTGTCCCGCGGGGCTTCCTGTGCGGTCCCCGCGCCGGATTTCTGGATGGGAACCTGGGAGGCGTCTTGGGCAGCCACGCTATGGCCGCCAAGGCCGATAAGAAACGCCAGCGCGATATGCCGCAGGCCGGTTGTCATTCTTTGCTGTCGCCGGTTGCGAACTTGCCGAACAAGCTGATCAGGTCAACCGCGTCCTGGGTTTCCTCGATCTCATCACCGTCAGCGAGCGTCTCCAGCATGCCGCCTGGCAGCAGGCGCAGGTATTTGCCGCCCAAGAGGCCTTCCTGGCTTACGGCAGCAGCCGTATCGCTTGGCAGTTCAACGCCCTGCTCCACAGAGAAGCGGACAACGGCCTGGAACGTCTGGGTATCTAGTGTGTTTGAAAGCACAGACCCAACCTTGACGCCAGCAAGCCGGACGTCGGACCCAACGCCGATACCGTCAATCTGGTTAAACTTTGCCACCAGCGTGTAGCCGCCCGCCATGGCGCCGTCCGTGCGCTCATAGGCGAACATAAGGAACCAGCCTGCGATCAGCAGAACCAGCGCGCCAATAAGAGATTCAACAAGATTGCTCGACATAAACTACTTTCGCTGGCCGGGAGTGATCTACCCTTATGGGCGCCACGCCTCATAATCTGCTGTTGTTGCTGCGCGCTGAGCCGCATTTACGGCGCCAGCAGGCATATAAGCCTTTTCCGTACCTGTCAGGTTCGGCTGGTGCTCTTTTTCCCAAGGTTTGGTTTCAACGGTCTGCTCGGTCGGTAATACATCAACGGTGTAATGCAGCCAGCCGTGCCAGTCTGCTGGAACACGGGACGCTTCAACAGGCCCATTCTTGTAGATGACCCAGCGACGATGGCCGTTCTTTTCCTGATAATAGACATTACCCTGACTGTCTTCGCCGACTTTCACACCCTTGCGGCTCGTGAAAAGGCGCGTGCCGAAAGTGGCAGAGTTCCACCAGGTGAAGATCGGTGACGAAAACAGTTTAGAAATCAGACCAGTCATTACTTTTTTCCATCAATTACGGGAACATTCGCGCCCGTTTAGCACGTTTGGCCCCCAAGGAAAAGCCGCAACAACACCCATATTTCGCAATTGTGACATTTCCGGGGCCATTCCCAATCAGGGCCTTCTGATTCGGCTTCCCGCCCGGGCGAAGCGAAGCATGAAGGAATTGTTACAGGACCATTTGAATTTTTTTTATCGAAGTGAAAATCACACCCCCGTTTGGAAAGACTCATGGCGCTACAATGAGTCGTCCCCCGCACTTGATAAAAAGGGCCAATGTCAACCGCATTAAAGTGAAAAATAGGGCTTGTCCCCTCTGCCTTTTCCTACATAGGATTGGGCCAACTCAAGGGAGCGGCTACTAGATATAGTAGCTGGCAGAGAAATAGGGGCTGGACGGCGCGCGCCTGGGCAGGGGCTGTATTGCAGGCGCAAAAAGCTGCGAGAATCCAGTAAAACATGAGCGATAACCGAACGGGGGAACCGCATGCGTATTGAACGCCGTTTTACCAAAGACATGTCATGTCCATATGCTGGACAGGAGTGGCGTACTGCAGTCAGTGAAATCAGGAATCCGGACGGTTCGATCGTCTTCCATATGGATAATGTGGAGGTTCCCACAAACTGGAGCCAGGTAGCCACGGATATCATCGCGCAGAAGTATTTCCGCAAAGCCGGCGTTCCGCAGGCCCTCAAGCCCGTAGAAGAAGAAAATGTGCCAAGCTGGCTGTGGCGCAAGGAAGCGGACACGGACGCGCTTGAGAGCATGCCTGAAGACAAGCGCTACGGCAGTGAAGCAAGCGCCAAGCAGGTTTTCGACCGCCTCGCAGGCACCTGGACCTACTGGGGCTGGAAAGGCGGCTATTTCGATAGCGAAGCCGACGCCAAGACTTTCTTTGACGAAATGCGCTTCATGCTGTCGAACCAGATGGCGGCGCCAAACAGCCCGCAATGGTTCAACACCGGCCTGCACTGGGCTTACGGTATCGATGGTCCAGCCCAAGGCCACCACTATGTAGACTTCGAAACCGGCAAGCTTGTGAAGTCCAAAAGTTCTTATGAGCATCCACAGCCGCATGCCTGCTTTATTCAGGGCGTGTCCGACGACCTGGTGAACGATGGCGGCATTATGGACCTCTGGACCCGCGAAGCCCGTCTTTTCAAATACGGCTCGGGCACCGGCTCCAACTTCTCAAATATTCGTGGAGAAGGCGAAAGCCTCTCCGGTGGCGGAAAGTCCTCCGGCCTGATGAGCTTCCTCAAAATCGGCGACCGCGCCGCGGGCGCCATCAAGTCAGGAGGCACCACCCGCCGCGCCGCCAAAATGGTTGTGGTTGATATCGACCACCCTGATATTGACGATTTTATCAACTGGAAAGTTGTTGAAGAACAAAAGGTTGCGGCCCTTGTCTCAGGTTCAAAGCTGAATGAAATTCACCTGAACCGCATCATGAAGGCGTGCCATGACGCCAAGCCTGACATGGGCGACAAGGCGTTTGAACCGAAGGAAAACAAGCTGCTGAAGAAGGAAATCATCGCTGCACGCAAGGTGATGATCCCTGAAAACTATGTTCAGCGTGTTATCCAGTTCGCCAAGCAAGGCTACACGTCGATTGACTTCAAAACCTACAACACGGACTGGGACTCGGACGCCTACCTGACTGTGTCGGGTCAGAACTCCAACAACTCCATCCGCGTAACCGACGATTTCATGAAAGCTGTCAATGACGGCGCTGAATGGAACCTGGTCAGCCGCACAGATGGCAGCGTTGCCCGCAAGGTGAACGCCAAGGACCTGTGGCGCGATGTGGGCCATGCCGCGTGGGCGTGCGCAGACCCAGGCATCCAGTTCCACACCACCATCAATGACTGGCATACCTGCCCTGCCTCAGGCGACATCCGCGCATCCAACCCTTGCTCGGAATATATGTTCCTGGACGACACAGCCTGTAACCTGGCGTCCCTGAACCTGATGACTTTCCGCGCGAAGGACGGCAGCTTCAAGGTTGAGAATTTCAAGCACGCCTGCCGCCTGTGGACCATGGTGCTTGAGATTTCCGTCCTGATGGCACAGTTCCCATCCAAGGAAATCGCCAAGCTTTCCTATGAATTCCGCACACTGGGCCTTGGTTTCGCCAACATTGGCGGGCTTTTGATGAGCCTTGGTATGTCCTATGACAGTGACGAAGGCCGCGCACTTTGTGGCGCCATCACGGCCCTGATGACCGGTGAAGCTTACGCGACAAGCGCCGAAATGGCGTCTGAGTTGGGCGCATTCCCAAGCTACAAGAAAAACGCCGACCATATGCTGCGGGTGATCCGAAACCACCGTCGCGCGGCTTACGGCCAGGATGACGGCTACGAGAAACTGCACACCAAGCCTGTGCCGCTCGATATCGAAAGCCTGACCGACCCAGCCATCGGTGTGGCCGCTGGTGAAGCGTGGGATCGCGCGCTTGAAATCGGTGAAGAACACGGCTTCCGCAATGCGCAAGCCACCGTGATTGCACCAACAGGTACTATCGGCCTGGTGATGGACTGTGACACCACGGGCATCGAGCCTGACTTCGCGCTGGTGAAGTTCAAGAAGCTCGCCGGTGGTGGCTATTTCAAGATCATCAACCGCATCGTGCCTCAGGCCCTTGAGGTCCTTGGCTACGACGGTGAAGAGATCAACGACATCACGCTTTATGCCGTCGGTAACAGCACGCTCAAAGGGGCACCCGGTGTCAACCACGAGACGCTGAAGGAGCGCGGGTTCACAACGCGCGAGATCGACGCTGTTGAAGCCCAGCTGAAAAACGCGTTCGACATCAAGTTTGTGTTCAACCAGTGGACGCTGGGTACCGATTTCTGCAAGGAAACGCTTGGCCTGACGGATGAGCAGCTGAACGACTATAATTTCGACCTCTTGGCCGCCATCGGCTTCGACCGGGAAGAAATCGCAGCGGCCAACCTCTTCTGCTGCGGTGCCATGACGCTTGAAGGTGCGCCGCACCTGAAGGAAGTTCACTATAGCGTGTTCGATTGCGCCAACCCTTGCGGCAAGATCGGCAAGCGCTCGCTTTCCTGGCAGAGCCATATCCATATGATGGCGGCGGCGCAGCCGTTCATCTCCGGCGCGATCAGTAAAACCATCAACATGCCGAACTCGGCAGATGTGGATGACTGTATGGCCGCCTATGAGCTCAGCTGGTCGCTCGCTCTTAAAGCCAACGCGCTTTACCGCGACGGCTCCAAGCTCAGCCAGCCGCTGAACGCTGCGCTTCTTGACGACGAGGATCTTGAGGAAGAGCTCGAAGACCTGAATGTTGCCGAGCGCGCCGAAGTGATCACCGAGCGGATCGTCGAGCGCATTGTCGAGGTGGAACGCGAAGCTGGCACCAAGCGCAAGCGTCTGCCCGAGCGCCGCAAAGGCTACACCCAGAAGGCCATCGTTGGCGGGCACAAGGTTTACCTGCGGACTGGCGAATATGATGACGGCAGCGTGGGCGAGATCTTCATCGACATGCACAAGGAAGGCGCAGCGTTCCGGAGCCTGATGAACAACTTCGCCATCGCGATTTCCATCGGCCTCCAGTATGGCGTGCCGCTGGAGGAATTCGTGGACGCCTTCACCTTCACACGCTTTGAACCATTCGGCCGTGTGGAAGGCAACGACACCATCAAGATGTCCACCTCGCTTCTGGACTATATCTTCCGCGAGCTGGCGATCTCCTACCTGGGCCGCGATGACCTCGCACACGTTCAGCCTGCTGACCTGGCACCCGACACAACGGGCCGCGGCGACAGCGGCGATGGCTTGCCGGCGATGGATGAGGAAGTCACCGAAGCGCTTGAGCGCGTTCAGAAATTCGCGTCCTCCGGTTACGTTCGCGGCAGCAACCTTGTGGTTCTGAAGTCGAAAGAAACCAAGGATAGCAAAGAGTTAGAGACCGTTTCTGTTGCCACAGGTACGGCCGGCGTAGCCACAGTGGCTGTAGGTTCCGCCATGGCGAACGGTGCTACGGAAGCAACGGTTGACGCTCGGGTTGCGGCCCGTATGAAGGGATATGAAGGCGATGCCTGCGGCGAATGCGGCAACTTTACGCTGGTTCGTAACGGTACATGCCTGAAGTGCGACACCTGCGGCGGGACATCCGGCTGCAGCTAGGCACATAGAGAATTACCCCACCCACTAACCCGTCCCAGTGGGTGGATATCTCGGGGAAGGTTCTGCCTTCCCCAATTTTTTTGCCTGCGTCAGAACAGCCGGGCCAGAAGCAAAGAAACGTCCAGGCAGAGCCGTAAATTTACTATAATTTTCAACTTGTTGTTTCCTCGGCTCCATCACGAGCCTATAGTACTGCCTGCAACACTTGAGCCTTTACCAAATCTTTACTCACAAGATGTTCAAGTGTCGGGAATGCGCTGGCGCATCGCTCCGCATTCCGAATGTTGTATCTTTTCTCGTGGAGCTGACTGTGGCAGACACGCTTGGAAGCAAGGTTTCTCCGATTGCCAACCCATCGGGCGGTGGCGCTCAATCATCGCGCATCGTCAACACAAGCGCCGTTGCAGAGCGCCTGCCGGTTGGCATCCTTGTGTGCGGCGTAACCTCCGGCAATGTCATTGAGGCCCTGTTTATCAACGGTTTTGCCCGTGAGGTGTTTGACCTCAAGGATGGCGCGCAGATGCCCTGCACGCTGGACAGTGTCTGGAGCGCGAATGAGAATCACGTTCTTTCGGGCCAGATTCTGGAGGTCCACCGGTCCGGGCGCAGCGCCAGCTTTGAATGGTCGATCCGTGTCGGTGCCATTGAACGCTTCCTGTCGTCGCACCTGCTGCCGCTTGAAGATCACGAAGGCCGCATCTATCAGGTTATTTGCACCATTGAAGATCAGACGGCGGAAAAACTGGCAGAACGCAACCTTCTGCATCACGCCTTCCACGACGCCCTCACCGGCCAGCCCAATCGGGTCTTGTTCCGGAACAAGCTTGAAGAAGCCGTTACTGAATGCCAGCGCTCTGGCTCAGGCGCGGGCTGCGCGGTGCTGATCATCAACATCGACCGCTTCCAGCAGATCAACGAAAGCTTCGGGCATTCCTCAGGCGACCGGTTCCTGATTTCCATGGCCTCGACGCTTCGGCGCTGTATCCGCAGCTCAGACACCCTCGCCCGCCTCTCAGGCGACGAGTTTGCCATTCTTGTGTCTCACTTCAACGACATCGAAGAAGTGGAAATGATCTCCCGCCGTATCCATGACGCCATGGCGCTTCCCTATGATCTGGACGGCAATGAGGTTTTCACCAGCGTCTCGGTTGGCGTTGCCACAACCATTTCCAGCTCCACTCACCCGGAAGACCTGATCCGCGATGCCGATTTCGCCATGCACCGCGCGAAGTCTGCTGGCAAGGCGCGCACAGAGATTTACCAAAGCGATTCGCACCAGCGTGCACGCTCCCAGTTCCATCTGGAAACAGAGCTTCGGCGCGCAGTGGAACGGGGCGAGCTGGAGCTTAACTACCAGCCTATTATCGACCTGAAGACAGACGAGCTCCATGGGTTCGAGGCCCTCACGCGCTGGGTTCATAAAGACCGCGGCGCCGTCTCCCCTATTGAATTTATCCCGCTGGCGGAAGAAACCGGCGTGATCGTTCCCCTTGGGCGCTGGGCAGTCGATTCTGCCTGTGCTGCCGTTAAGTCCTGGCTTGATGAAATGGGCCCAGAAAAAACGGTTCCGGTGAATGTGAATGTCTCAGGCGTTCAGTTCGCGCGGGACGATGTTGCCGGCATGGTGGAAAAGGCGCTCAAGGAACATGACCTTCCAGGCCACCTTATCCGCATCGAGCTGACGGAAAGTGCCATTATGGCCAACCCGACCCGTATTTCCGAAACGCTGTCCCGCATCCGTAAGTTGGGTGTGAAAGTAGCGCTTGATGACTTCGGCACGGGCTACAGCTCGCTTAACTATCTTCACCAGTTCCCGATCGACATTATCAAGATCGACCGCAGCTTCATCAACCAGCTGGAAAAGGACAATGCGCCTTTCAAAATTCTGGAGATGATCGGCATGCTGGCGACCAACCTTGGCCACGAAGTGGTGGCCGAAGGGCTTGAGGACGTGGAGCACATCGAAATGCTGCGCAGTTTGGACTTCAGCTTCGGTCAGGGCTACTTCTGGTCAAAGCCGGTTGATACATCATCGGCCACAGAAATAGTCCGCGGCAAGCTGCCTTGGGCCTGAAGCCCTTGAAGGCACCATAACGGTGCACCACATATGGTTTAAAGACATTCACTCCGCCGACAGACAGGGAATGATATGAGCGAGGAAACCAGCAAAACATCCGATAAGGAGCCTGCCAAGAAGGCCGCTCCCAAAACCACGGCAAAAAAGCCTGCGGCTAAGGCCGCTACTGCGAAGAAGGCGCCTGCGAAAAAAGCGGCTACAACGCGGAAAACATCAAAGGCCGCGCCGAAGAAGCCCGCTGCGTCGAAGACCACAACCAAATCAACGGCGAAAAAGACCACAAGCCGGAAAGCACCTGCCAAGAAACCTGCGGCAAAGGCTGCTGCAGCCAAGACGCCAAAGCCCGAGCCCAAGGTTTCCAGCATTGCGGATGAGCAAGAGCGTATCTCTGAAGCTGCTGATAAGCCCGAAAGCACGGATACGGCCGCACGCGCAGGCGATGACAACGGCTTTGATGCTGAAGAATTCAAAGAGGCCATTAAACGAAAGGACTGGGGGTCACATTTTTCCAGGCTTCTGTTTGTGGTGCTCTATAGCGCGATTGGCTTTATCGCCGTTCAAGCCATCATCGTCCTGGCGCTTGCCCAGTTGGTGCTTATTGTGCTGAACGACAGCCAAAATGACACTGTCCGCAGTGCCATGACCATTCTTGGCCGCTATATCAGCGAAATCATGGATTACCTGAGCTTCGCAACCGATGAACGGCCCTTCCCGCTTGGAAAAGAGCTGCCAACAGACAGCGACTAGACGCAATATCTCTGTTTCACGCATACAAAAGGCGCCAAACGGCGCCTTTTTCTTTGAAGCCTGATGCAAGTCATCCTGGCTACATATAAAGGCCAGCCTGTTCGAACAAAACCTCGGCGCCCAGCCGAATAACGGCTGCGGCAACAATGGCGGTAAACAGTCCTTTGATAAGGTCAAACATGGTGCGATCTTACCTCAATGCCCAGGCTACAGCAAGCCTGCCAACCTCACTGAGCTTCTTGACCCTTCTGCCTTTGTAAAAACGCATCGCGGCTCCTTAATGCCACATCGGCATGATCAGAAAAGGCGCCGTCAATGCCAAGCGACCAGTAGGCATCCAATTCTGCTTCCATATCGGCGAAACCGTCCCCCACTTGATCGGCTCGGAACGTCCAGGGATGCACCTTGTATCCAAGCCGGTGCGCCTCCTCCAACACGCCAGTAGACTTGCCGTCACCGTCCATCAAGAGCTGCTTGTAGGGGCCAATTCCGGCGATAATGTTCCCGTACTTGTCAAGCGGTACATCCAGCCTGTAGCGGCCGGTGGATGGGTCTTCCGCGCCTTCAATCAGCCAGATGAGTGGCGCGCTGGTGTGGGGTGCAACCTCCACAAGGTAATCACCGCTAAAACACTGGAAATAAACGGGAATACCCGAACCCTGTGCATGCCTGAACACCTCAAGCAAGGCGGGCGTTGGGTCCAGCCCCATTGCTTTATAATCCAGCGGGTGTTTCATCTCGATATAGAGCCCCACCTGGCTGTCACCCCGCTCGGACTCCACGAGCGCGAAGATTTCCTCAATGGTCGGGACCACCTCTACCCCATCATAATCGGTGCCACGGGTCGGGCGCGCCTGCCGCGCCTTCAGCGTCCTCAGTTCGCTCAAGGTGAAATCAAAAACCCACCAGTCGGTCTTGCCGCGAATCTCCCGGCGCCTGTCCGCAAACTCGGGATGGTCTGCCACATTTGTGCTGTCGGACAAGTAAACGTCATGCCGGGCCACCAGCTTGCCGTCTTTGGTCATCACCAGGTCCGGCTCGATATAGTCGGCACCCATTTCGATTCCCATTCGGTAAGCCATCAGCGTATGCTCAGGCCGGTAACCACTTGCACCACGGTGGGCGATAACAATTGGATCAGCATCACCCGCATGAACCATCGTCATGCCTCCTGTCGCCATAAGGATCAGGCCGAAAAAAGCCTTTATTCTCAATTTCATAATCATACGCCCTTCGTGCATTTTGCAAACAGCGAAAGCACCCTGCCCTGAAAATGTGACAATCAGGTTTCCTTCGTGACCCAACCAACCAATTCAAGACTTGACGGTCTATTAATTCAAGGGCCTTTTATAGGTGGAGGATCGATTATGGATTTGGGACTAACGCTCGGCTCGCTTGTAGCCATTGTGATACTTGCCTTTCTGGCGTCAAAAATGTTCCCCAATAAGGGCCGCTTGGATGAAGAGCGCGTCTCGAGGAACCTGAAGCGCTATGAACCAGACGTGGATATCGACGATATTTTCATCGATGCCACAGGGAAATATGCGCTCGTCGGCCTTAAGGCCCCCGCTGAAAGCCTCGGTCTCTTGCGGCTTCTTGGTGACAGGGTGGTGTGCCGCTTGTTGACCGCCGCAGATATCCGTTCGGTTTTCAAGGATCACGCCCGGATCACGCTGGTTCTCAACGATTTCACTCAACCCGAGATCACCTTGACCATGTCGAATGACACGCTGAAATCTGTGGCCGATCTTCTTGACGCCTTCACCAACAAGCTGGAGTCCGCACATGCCGCTTGATCTACCGAAACCAACCGAGTTTGCGGTTCCAGCCTTCGTCTTTTTCGTGCTGGTGGAAATGATCTATGGCTGGAAGACGGGCCGAGCGAAATTCGAAGGCAAGGATTCCCTCACGTCTCTGTTCATGGGGCTTGGCAGCACGGTATCCGGCGCCATTACCGCGTCGCTTACCTTTGTCGTGGCCTATTGGGTTTGGGAAAACTTCCGCATTTTCGATATGGGGGCCAGTTGGCCGGTCTTTGCACTGGCCCTCGTGCTGGATGACCTGGCCTATTACTGGATTCACCGCTTCGGGCACCGCTCGCGCTGGATGTGGGCAGCCCATGTGATCCATCATTCAAGCCAGCACTATAACCTGACGACGGCACTCAGGCAGACCTGGACCAGCCAGCTCACGCCAAGCTTCCTGTTCAAATGGCCCATTTTCATCCTGGGCATTGAGCCGGCGATTGTATTCTTCTGCGCCGGGCTGAACCTGATTTACCAATTCTGGTTCCACACCGAGGCAATCGACAAGATGCCACGCTGGTTCGAGGCGGTTTTCAACACGCCAAGCCACCACCGGGTGCACCATGCCAACAACCCGAAATATCTTGATTCCAATTATGCTGGCATCTTCATCATCTGGGACCGGCTGTTCGGCACGTTTGTGCCGGAAGATAAAAACGAGCCCTGCCGCTATGGGCTTGTGCGCGACCTGGGCACGTTCAACCCGCTTCGTGTTGCATTCCATGAATGGTGGGGCATTGTGACAGACGTTTGGCACGCCAAGGGCTTCAGGAACAAGCTGATGTTCCTCATCGCCCCGCCTGGCTGGACGCCGGACGGCAGCCGGAAAACCAGCGACATGATCAAGGCAGAATGGCGCGAACGCCAGGAAAAAGCAGGCCATGAAGGCGCAGCGTCAGTCGCGTCTCCCGAAAAGGCGGCCTGACGGTTACGACATCACGCCAACCCGGAAACCGCCCCAGTGCCTGCCATTTACGGTGATTGGGGCGGAAATGTCTTTCATCAATACAAACTTGCCCTCGCCCATATCGCGGCGATAAGGCTGAATCTTGAAAGGGTCCCGGCTTCTACCAGCCCTTAAAGCAACCTTGTCGTCGTACATCCGGCGATTGCGGGCATTGGCCGCGTTCCAGGCCGGATCATCCTTGCGCTGAGGGTGCGAGAATTTTTTGTTGTGCGTGGGAAGATAGCCGTTCCGATCGAACGCGGCACAGATAACGATCTTGTCGTTTGATGCGACGATCTTTTCCTGCATGTCAAAAAGCAGCCTGTCTGTCAGTTCCGTAAATCGGGTTGTCACCTGCTCAGGGTTCGTGCCGGGAACTGGAACATAGTTTTCATCAAACAGGTCGTCTTCGGTCACGTCACCCTTCTTGACCGCTTCCTCAAACAACCCGCTGATCAGGGCTGCTGTATCTCTCGCGATCTGGACATATTGCGTATCCGCCGTCTCCACCTCAGTCCCTGCCGCGATCTGAACCAGTTTTTCACCGAAATCAACCAGATCGTTCAGCCGTTGGTCAGCGCTACGAAGCTTCTTGTCGGCAAGCACCGTGCCTTCCGCAACTTTTTCAAGCTGCTCGTCAACCACAACGCATGCCTCGGACATAGAGACAGTTGCCGCATCAATCCGCTGGTTGCAGTCAGCCGCAACGGAGGTCACACCCCGCATTTCCTCAAGGCTTTCCACCAATCCGTCAATATGAGACTGCGCTGTCTCGGCACATTCTGCGCCCTCATGAATGTCGCCTATCAGAGCCTTTACCTGGCTGGACAGTTCGCTCACAACATCGTTGATACGTTCTGTCGCGGCCCGGGTCTCGCCTGACAGTTTCTTTACTTCACCGGCCACAACGGCAAAGCCACGGCCTGCATCTCCTGCGCGGGCAGCTTCGATGGTGGCATTCAGGGCCAGAAGGTTGGTCTGGCTGGCAATCGCATCGATCGCAGCAGAAACCTGCCCTACGGTCTCGAGCGCGGCCGACAGGCCCTTAATGCGTTCCTCCAGCCCGTTAACCGTGCCGATAAGCTTGTTTGTCTGTGCAGCTGTGTCGCCAACAGCCTCACTTGAACGGTTGCTTACCTGTTCGATCTGGCTCAAGGCATCGCCGATATCGCCAGCAGCCCTTGATACTTCCTCGCGCCTCTGGTTCATCTCCTCGACAGACGATTTGAGGGTACTTGCCGTTTCGGCCTGTGCCGTAAAAAATGCGCTAACCTCTGTCACCGCGGCGGCCACGTCGGCGCAATTCAGGCTGAATTCGCTGGCATTTTCGGCGATCTCGACAATCGCGTCTTCAGTTTTCTGCAAGGACACTTCCACTTCCCCGATAATTAGTCGACTCACTATTCAAATAATTAGACCAACTTTCCGAAGATTTGGTTACTAGATTTGAAATCCTCCAATGCGCCGCAGATTGAAGTCTCCGCCCTCCTTTTCTCTGCTTTTTTGGGAATGCAACCAACTCTGCATTGGATATTGGCCAATGGCCGCACCCTCGCTTCGTGCCTGTCCTGAAACGTGTTATTTAAAATCTTACGGTTGTATTTATTCCCCTTAAGGGGGACTTCAGGGCCAACACGCCCCTACATGAAAGGAACGGACATGCTAGAAACCGACAAACCCAAGTGGCCGGAAAACGCAATGGTCGGCTATATCGACATTCAGGCAACAGGATCGATGAAGGCCATTACAGCCAGTCAGATCCAAGCCTACAATGTTATCATTGTCGCGTTCACAGACCCTGACGGCACATTGGATGCAGCCCTCTGGGCTACCGTGGAGCCAATTCTGAAGAATGCGGCTCCTGGTACCTTGAAGCTGCTGTCCTATGGCGGTGCTGGCGCCTCCGCGGCCCCATCCCCGTTAACTGCCGTAAACCTCGTAAATACAGCGAAAACCCTTAGGCTGCACGGCATCGACCTGGATATCGAGGATAACAAGATTACAACCGCAAATTATAACTTGTTTGCGACGACACTTAAGAAGCTGGGGCAATGACCGGGTAGCTGCGAAATTGGCCATATTCATGTTTGAAAGTTCAGGAGGTTGCGGACAGACCGAATCTATTGCCTGACAGCGAAACAGGTTATGCTCTCCCTCTTGTGAACTTGCTCGTGCGGGGAGGAATAATGTGAAACAAGTCTGGGATGATGGTGAACTTGCCGAAAATTGGAACCTGAAGGCCGATGAAGAAATTCTATTCAAAGGAAAATCGGCACACGCACAACTTGGTATAGCGTTGCAGCTTAAGCATTATCAGGCCTACGGTCGTTTTCCCAAGAAGACCTCTGATTTTGCGTTGCAGATAATTCGCCATGTCTCAGATCAACTGGGAATTGTGTCGGAAGGCATATCGTCTTACGATTGGGAAGCCAGAAGCGCCCGGCGGCACCGGCAGGAGATACTCAAATTTCTAGACATTAGGCGAATAACGGCAAGAGATCGGCAGCAACTAATCACATGGCTTTGTAACGACGTGTTTTCCGAAGGAACTGAACCCAACGAAGCTTTTGATCAGGCATGCTCATATCTGTTAGATAGAAAACTGCAGTGCCCGTCCACCAAAGAACTCGATCGCTTGATACGGTCTGCCCACAATCGTTTTCTTCAGAGTGTTCACCGAGACATATCCGCGAGGCTATCTGGCGCTACACGTGAGGCGATCGAGGTGAGTTTGGCCGATCCTGATGTGCCAATAGGCTTCAATGGGTTGAAAGCTGACCCAGGACGGGTCAGCCTGGATAATATATTACGCACATGCAGCCAACTTCGGTTCATTCGGTCCCTGCGACTTTCAACGGCCACCTTCGGCGGTGTCAGTGCAAAATTCCTCAAGCGCTTGAAACAGATGGCCAGCAATGACACCGCATGGGACATGAAGCAGCGTCCGATTGAGCGCCGGCATTCACTTTGTTCAATCCACTATTGTTTCCGCGGACGGGAAATTACCGATGGCCTGATCGATCTCCTATTGGAAACAATTCACAAAATCGACGCAAGCGCGCAACGGAAAGTCATGAAGGAATTAATGGCTGATTTCCAGAAGGTCTACGGCAAGGAACGTTTGCTGTTTGAAATCGCCGACGCTGCCCTGACCGACCCCGATGGAGCCGTCTGCGACGTGGTTTTCCCAGTCGCCAACCCAGAAGTTCTGAGCAATCTGGTGAAAGAATACAAGTCGTCGGGTCCTGGCTATAAAAAGAAGGTGCATACAGTCCTCCGGGCGTCCTACGGCAATCACTATCGCAAGATGCTTCCGGCCATCCTTGATGTCCTCGAGTTTCGTTCAAACAACGCCGCACACCGCCCCCTTCTTGACGCTCTGGACTGGATCAAACGGATGCGCGCCGACAATCGTCGTTTTATCCAGTTGGATGAAGGCTTGCCGGTTGATGGCGTGGTGCCCAAAAAATGGCACGAGGTCATCATCGATCACGATGCCACAAACGGCCCCCGGATTAACCGCATCAATTATGAAATCTGCGCCCTGCAAACGTTGCGCGAACGCATAAGGTGCAAGGAGATCTGGGTTGTCGGTGCAGATCGTTACCGTAATCCGGATGAAGACCTGCCTGGTGATTTTGAAGACCGGCGTCCAGACTATTATGGGCTATTGGACCAGCCCATGGATGCCGGTGAATTTATCGCGCGCGTAAAGAAGGATATGGACCGAACACTCTTTGAGCTGAATGCCGGCATGCCGAGAAACAAGAAAGTTTCGCTGCGCACTAATCACAAGAACAGAATTTGTCTGTCCCCTCTTGAGCCCCAGCCAGAAGCGCAAGGCATCGCGCCGATCAAGGCCGAACTCGCAAAAAGATGGCCGATGACGGGCTTGCTGGATGTGTTGAAAGAAGCGGATCTGCGGATAGGCTTCAGCGATCTGTTCCAAACCTCAGGCAATCGGGAAATACTCGATCGGGAAACCATTCAGAGGCGCTTGCTGCTCTGCCTCTATGCCATGGGTACGAATGCCGGCCTAAAGCGGATCAGTGCAGGCCCGCACGGCGTCAGTTACAAGGAACTCCTCCATATTCGCCGCCGCTTCATCGGCAAAGACGCCTTGCGGAATGCAATAGGTCAAATAGCGAACGCGGTATTTGCCGTACGAAACCCGGAGATCTGGGGCGAAGGCACGACGTCATGCGCGTCGGATTCCAAGAAGTTCGGTGCCTGGGATCAGAATCTCATGACAGAATGGCATATCCGCTATGGTGGTCGCGGGGTCATGATCTATTGGCATGTCGAAAAGAAATCGACTTGCATCTACTCTCAACTCAAGCGGTGTTCCTCTTCCGAAGTTGCCTCGATGATTGAAGGCGTTCTCAAGCACTGCACCGATATGGATGTTGATCGTCAATATGTGGATAGCCACGGGCAAAGCGAAGTGGCGTTCGCCTTCTGTCATATGCTCGGGTTTGACCTGCTGCCGCGGCTTAAAGCCATCAGTCGTCAGAAGCTCTATCTGCCAGATCCAGGTAAGCGCCAAAATTATGGCAACTTGGAACCGATCCTCACACGCCCTATTGATTGGCGCCTTATCGAACAGCAATATGATGAAATCGTAAAGTTTGCGGCGGCCATGAAGCTGGGTACCGCGGATCCAGAGGCCATTCTCCGGCGATTTACACGCTCGAACGTCCAGCATCCCACATACAAGGCGCTCACCGAGCTTGGCAAAGCCATCAAAACCATCTTTTTGGCCAGATATCTGGGGTCTGAGGAACTCAGGAGGGAAATTCACGAAGGCCTAAACGTGGTAGAAAACTGGAACAGCGCAAACTCCTTCATTTTCTTCGGGAAAGGCGGTGAGGTGGCAACAAACCGGCTGGAAGAACAGGAATTGTCCGTGCTCTCGCTGCACCTGCTGCAAATTTGTCTGGTCTATGTAAACACGCTGATGATGCAACGGGTGCTCGCAGACCCCTCATGGAGCCGAACGTTAACGACAGAGGATCGGCGTGCCATTACTCCGCTGATCTATGGGCACATAAATCCTTATGGCATATTTGATCTCGATATGTCCAAGCGGCTCGATTTGGACTTCAAAGTACTAACGTGACGACTGATATACTGTTTGCCATCGACACACTACTTTGCCTTACAGGCATCAATTCGCTTGTACTGGGGCTTACTCCATATGCGAGGATATTTCGAATTTTATTCGCAACCGGAGTTTTAGATGCTCAGCAGAAAAATTGGCGCTGCCACGTTCACAGGATCATTGGCTGCTTTGTTTCTGTCAGACACAACCTTTGCCCTTGATCCTGTTTTAGCCCTGACCCTACATGCTGTTCAAGGATGTCATTGAAATCGATGCAGAGTACGCTAGCCATAAGGTCAAGAGGCTTTCAGGAATATATGCGTCATTCGCCATCAGGGAAGATGGTTCGGTCCCCCGGCACCATGAAACGCAAACAAGCTGCGCAAACAAAAGAGAAACTTATGCACCCATAACTTTCGCTGGTGACCGAAAGACATATTGCAACAAGCGCGTTGATCAAACCTTGCCTTGACGGCTGCGATAACTATCTTGACAATCGAAGCAATATATATCGGCGATACCCGAGTCGAGCAATGAGAATGACGAGGAACCCAATGAACCACGACCACGGCAGCAACAGCTACAAAAAGAACTCAATTACGCTCGGCGGGGCGGTTGCGATGGGGACCGGGGTCATGATCGGTGCGGGGATATTTGCTTTGACCGGGCAGATTGCTGAGCTTGCCGGGCCGCTCTTTCCAATCGCCTTCTTTATCGGTGCAATCGTCACCGGGTTCAGTTCCTATAGCTACATCAAGATGTCAAATTCCTGGCCATCGGCAGGGGGCATCGGAATGATTTTGCAAAAGTGTTACGGTCCAGGCGCCGTTGCGGCGGGAGCGGCTCTTCTGATGGCGCTCAGCATGGTCATCGCCGAAAGCCTCGTCGCCCGGACCTTTGCCACATACCTCCTGCGCCCTTTCAATATTGGAGGAGGGCCGCTTGTACCCATCCTCTCCGTTGGTGTGATCCTCTTTGCATATCTTGTAAACATTGCGGGCAACAGGTCAATCGGTCTCTTTTCGATCGTTATGGCCGCGATCAAGATCGGCGGCATAGCGCTTTTCGGGATCGCGGCCTTGTGGTCTAGCGGGTTCAGTTTCGCCGCCTCCTCCCAGAGTGCCGGCAATTTTGGTGCAACGGGTTTCGTCGCCTCGGTCGCGCTTGCCGTTCTCGCGTTCAAGGGATTCACAACAATTACCAACAGCGGTGCCGAGATTACCGACCCCAACCGCAATGTCGGTCGCGCGATCATGATTTCCATTGTATTGTGTGTTGTCGTCTATCTGCTCGTCGCATTCGGAGTGGGATCAAGCCTCACCATCGACCAGATCATCGCCGCCAAGGACTATTCGTTGGCCGAAGCAGCAAAACCAGCCTTGGGGCAGGTCGGATTCCTGCTGACGGTTCTGCTGGCGGTCGTCGCAACCGCGTCTGCGGTTCTGGCCAGTGTCTTTGCCGTCTCGCGAATGCTGGCCATGTTGACGGATATGAAGATGATCCCGCACAGCCATTTCGGCATGTCCGGACCGATCCAGCGGCATACGCTGGTCTATACGGTGGTGATCGCATCTTTTCTGGCCGTGTTCTTAGATCTGAGTCGTATAGCGTCGTTGGGTGCGTTCTTCTACTTGACCATGGACATGGCAGTGCAATGGGGTGTCTGGCGTTTCCGCCGGACTGAAATCGGTGCGTCAGGTGTCGTGCTTCTTGCGGCGCTCGGGTTCGATGCGATCGTTCTGGTCGCCTTCACTGCTCTGAAACTGCAAAGCGATCCTTCTATCGTTGTTTATGCAGTTATTGCGATCATCAGCGTCTTTCTGTTCGAACGAGCCTACCTATCGCGTTGGCTTGCGCCGCAAAATGACTCTGCCCGCAGTTGACGGATCATGTCACACTAAATAGTCACGATGAGCGACGCGCGGGAATTACAATGATCATCGGTTTTACGCTGGGCTTCGCCGTTGGCGGGTTCCTACGCGCATATCCACCATCTGCCCCTGCGGACGATACAGGACGCTTGGGCAATCGAAGCCCCTCTGATCCAGCGTGAAGTAAATCCCAGTCGCCCTCTTATTCGGCATTCTTGCGTTCAAGGCCCCTGATTGGCGGAACCAAAACATGGATGTCTCACTCCTTGTCTTCGGGCTCGACGCAGGGTTGCCAGTCCCATAGACGATTCATCGTTGCAAACAGGAAGGATGCTGACCAGGCAATCAGCAAGAGCCCGTTGAGGGCCTCGACACCAGCGAGAAACCGCAGATGCCCGGTTGGGACGATGTCTCCGATTCCAAGCGATGTGTACATGACGGTCGAGAAATAGAAGTAGTCAAGCAGGTTTGCCGTTGCCGACCCCTCGAAGCCACCTATACCAAGCTGTGCCTCGGCAATCCAGAAACCGCCTGCGAATAGCGCGATCTGAAACAGATGGGTGAGAAACAACAAACTCACGATGGAAAGCACGCGGGTATGTGGTCGCAACGGAACGGACGCCATGCGTCCCGAGCAGAATCCCAGAGACATCACATGCAGATAGGCTGTGGCGACGAAGAGTGCGACAGAAATGGCTATCGAAACTAACAATTCACGATCCTATTATTTACATAAGTTCAGACTTGATCGTAAGGAAGTGTGTCGCCGAGACTTCCCCCAGGTTGAGGCATGTAATAACAGATGATAGTATCACGTCGCCCAATTAACATGTCGGAGGTAAAAAAGCGTGTTGCTTTAATTGTCTCTAAAACCAAAGCCGAAGGCCGGTAACAAAAGACAATGAACTTGGATCGACACCGTCGTCACGAAGAATTTTCGCTGTACTACCTAGTTTCCGATTCCACTCAAGTCCTACATAAGGTGCAAACTCTCGGCGAATTTCGTAACGCATCCGCAGCCCCAACTGAATGTCATTGATACCTTTCCCAACATCATATTTTCTCGCTTCGCTTAAGGAAAAATTTGTCTCAAAGCGCGACTGCAAAATTAGTCGCTGCGAAAACAATAGATCGTATGTGGCCACGACGCGCCCTGAAATATCACCCCCATCACTCAAAAAAATCGCAGGCTCCAACTCAAACCAATAGGGTGCCAACCCTTGCAAGCCAATTACCGCAAATGCTCTGTCACCAGATGACCCCGTACCATATGCTACGTCATAACGAGCACCTACCTGAAAATCCCAGAATGGCGATACGGCTCGACTGTAAAGTGTTTGAAGCTCCATCTCCCCATTATTAGAGGATAACTCGTCGACCCCTTCAAACTTGAACCAAAATTTACTGTAATCAGTACCCCGCCAACCCTGCACATCCCAGCGAAGAACGTCGCTGTCACCATTGTTCCGATATTCAAACTGATCAAAAATAACTTTACTAACAGAAATCATGTCGGTGTCTTCCCAGCCATCCATGTGGCGGTATTCATACCCTCCGGAATTGGCATTTGGGTCGCGAGCGTCAGGGGGTATTTTCCCTCCTTGCATGGAAGGCTTGTCTTTGGCTTCTTTGTTCATTGTTGCTTCTACTTGTGGCATCGGCATTTCCTGCGCCAACAAAGAAGGTTCAGAAAATAGAAATATAGCAGCTGGGAGGATAGCTATTTTTTTAAATTTTGTATGAGACATAATCCGTTTCCTTTGCCTTTTCACGCTACCACGACTTCACGAAACATACCGGCTGCCATATGGTACAATAGATGACAATGAAAGGCCCAGCGGCCCTCTGCATCTACCGTTACAAGCATGCTGACGCTTTGCGCGGGCTGAACGGAAATGGTGTGTTTCCGAACTTGAAATGTGCCGTCCGGCGCTTCCAGATCAGACCACATTCCGTGCAAATGCATTGGATGGGCCATCGTGCTGTCATTATGGAGGATTACGCGAATGCGCTCTCCCAACGGAAAATGTAACGGTTTGGCTTCGTTTAGTTTTAGACCGTCAATCGACCAGATAAAGCGCTCCATGTTACCAGTTAAATGCAGCTCAATTTCGCGACTTGGCTGTCTCGTATCTTCCGGCTGATCAACACTTTTCATGTCAGCATATGTTAGAACTCTGCGGCCATTGTTGCGCAGCCCTGGTCCGGGGTCATCCAAATTCACACGAGGATAATTGATCCGCATGTCCACAGCAGCGCCGTACTCGGTCCGTGCATGATTGACCTTGCGCTTTGGCGCTTTCATGGCCATGCTTGCCATGGAACCCTTTTGGGCCATACTACCCATCATGTCTATCGGTTCTAAAAGCACAGGATCATCCAGTGATGGCACATCTGCTTCTAGGCCTGGCTTCGGCGATAGGGTACCGCGCGCATAGCCGGAACGATCCATTGACTGAGCAAAAATTGTATAGGCGTTATCATCAGGAATTGTGACAATCACATCATAGGTTTCGCCAGCGCCAATTCTAAATTCGTCAACAACAACGGGAAAAATGCGCTGACCATCGGTTGAAACGACAGTGAGCTTTAATCCCGGTATGCGGACATCGAAATAAGTTGCCGTACCAGCACCTATAAAGCGTAAGCGAATACGTTCTCCTTTTTTTGCGGTACCAGTCCAGTTACCGTTGGGCGAGTGACCATTCATCAAATATGTATAGGTAGCGGCCGATATATCGCTGAAATCCGTTGGACTCATACGTGTTTTGTTCCAAATACTACGTTTAGAAAGGGCTTTACTTAAGCCCACCTGAGCAATGTCATCAACGAAATCGCCTACAGTTTGCCGCTGGTAGTTGTAGTATCCCCCCATTTTTTTCAATTTCAAATAGACATCAATCGGCTCTTCGTCGGTCCAGTCACTGAGAATGACTGGATAGTCACGATCAACGTGCTCATTCTCGGATGGTATCCGTGGCTCGACTATCAACGCACCATATAGGCCTGTTTGCTCGTGCAGTGTGTGCGCGTGATACCAATATGTGCCATTTTGTACCACTTTGAATTTGTGTACAAACGTCTCACCCGGTTCAATGCCGGGAAAGCTAATACCGGGTACGCCGTCCATTTCAGCGTCAAGAATGATCCCGTGCCAATGGATTGTTGTCATTTCACTTAGCTTGTTGGTGACATGAATTGTAACCATGTCCCCTTCTTTAACTCTCAAAATCGGTCCGGGGAGGGTGCCGTTTGCTACTGTAGCAATACTAGGCTTCCCGGTAAAATTCACTGGTTGAGGTGTAATTTCAATATGAAACTCTTTTCCTGTCAGTTCCTGCGTGCTGTTTTTTGCCCATGAAACGTTGCTGAAAAAGCCAGTGGCGGCGACAGCTGTCACAGTTGCAGCAACCCCCTTAACAAATTGCCGTTTCGAGAGAGTCGTATCCCGGTCTTTACTCATTAACGCCTCCTAATAGTCAGAAGTTTGAGCCTCCTGCAAACTCAGGGGGCAGTTTTAATGTTCAATTGTCACTGGTCAGGGGGGGGGAAGTCAACAAGGCTGTTGGCAGTACGAAAATCCGCCAAGCATATGCCAATGAAGGGGCGCTTACAGTCATACCCTCAAAAAGGGATGCTCGAAACCCCGTGTCCCTTGACACCAATCTCTATGCCATGCGCAATATCGTCGAGCGCTTCTTCTGCAAAATGAAAGACATGCGCCGGCTCGCCATGCGTTTCGAGAATCAGGAAGAACTTCCTGAACCTGATCTATATCTTCGCCATCAGATGCTGCTACAATTGAGTCCACATCCTAGTATTTTAGGAGGCCGGCCTCAATCTTCTGTTTTTTGTAAGGGTCTGCAGTGTCCATGTAGCGCAACGCCGATTTCACGTCCCGCCAGCCCACATATTCCATTAGAGACTTGATATCCCAACCGTTTGAGTTGGCCCATGAGGCAAACCCACGACGGAGTGATTGGCTGCTATATTGGGCGCCCTCTATGCCAGCCCCGGCCAGTTCCTTCCGCAACAGCGGCACGATGCTATTGGCGTGCATCCCAGTGTTTCGCATATGGCCCCAGCGATCGACACCTCGGAACAGGGGCCCCGTCTTAATGCCGGATGCACTAAGCCACTCCTGGCACGCTTTCACCGGGCACAGGCGGCTTAGAGCCGGACATCGGTATGTCGTGCCACCATGGCTGTGATCAGTTTTAGAGCGCCCCAAATGGAGTGTCATTCCCGCACCAGCACCAAACTCAATATGCTGAACGTCGATCCGGCATAATTCGTCGCTCCTGAAGGCGCGCCAAAAACCGAGCAATATAAGAGCGCGATTACGCAGTATTCTCAACGTCTCACCAGACGTAGTGGCGCCGACCTCAAGCTCAGCATGCCAGTAGCCTTCCAGGGCTTCAAGCTGCGTGAGTTGTAGTGGCGCGGCTTGCTTCTCCCGGTAGGGATGTAATTCAGCAATACCTTTCAGCGTGCGCTTGACCAGATTTGTCTTGGTCGGGTCGGCAAATCCATGGTCAACGTGCCAGCGACCAATCGCGGCGAGGCGTTGCCTGAGTGTGTTGAGGGACAGGCTGTCCGCATAGTCGGCCAAATAGTGGGCGACCCTGTCGGCTGTCGCGGGCAGCATGCCGCCCCACTGGATTTCGAAATGCTCGACCGCCGACGCATAGCTCCGGCGCGTGTTGTCACGGGTCGCGGCCTGTACATACTCTTCGATACGGCTCATGAAGGGTCGCTTCGTCTGTTCTGTCTATGCCTGATGTATCATACCGATTTTTTCACCTTATCAGTATTTTATCGGTTAACATGTGATAATCTTCCATTATCAAATTTCAGGAAAATAGATTTATTACCAGCTCGTGCTTATAATATAGTATGTAAATACATAGTACATAATATCGTATGATATAGGAAAACATGATGGCACGCAGTGGAATCGACAAGCAATGCGTCAAACAGGCACGGCAGGCGCTCATCGCCCGAGGCGAAAACCCGTCGATCGACGCTGTCCGTGTCGAGTTGGGTAATACGGGCTCCAAAACCACCATTCATCGTTATCTCCGGGAGTTGGAAGCCGAGGATGCAGCAAAGATCGATGCAAACGCCTTTCTGAGCGATACCTTGCGCAACATGGTGGCCAACCTTGCTGACCAACTGCAAAAGGAGGCGCAGGCTGTCGTTGACAAGGCCAGAACGGATCATGCCGAACAGATCGCAGCATTGTTTCGTGAGATTGCCGACCGGGAAACCCAGCTTTCGGAACGCGACAAACAGCTACAGGAAGTTTCTGCGGGCCTTGCGGAAGAAAAAGAGGAGCATGCCAATACCAAGGCAGCTTTGGAGAGTGCTGTTGATGACAAAAGGGAGCAGGAACTTCGCATAAGAGACCTGGAAGCGCGCTTGTCCGAAAAAACATCGCAAATTGCCTCGCTAGAGGAGAAACACCAACATGCCCGCGAAAGCTTGGAGCATTACCGTCAATCCGTAAAGGAGCAGCGGGACGCTGAGACCCGCCGGTTTGAGCATCAGATGCAGCAACTGCATGTGGAAAAGCGCGAGCTGACCCAGAAACTTGGTGAAAAACAGGAAGATCTGTCCAAACTGGCAAGGGAAAACAGTGTGCTAACAACGAGGCTGGCCGATGCTCATACTGCCTTGGAAACCCTAAAGAGTGAAAATCAGGCCCTGGCATCAGAGTTGGCGAACAAATCGGAGGAGCTGCGGCGGTTTGCGGACATAGGAACGAAATATGCTACGCTTCAAGGCTCATATGATGATCTCTTGACCAGCCACCAACACATTCAGGAAGATGTGCGTACCAAGGAAGTGGCATTGGCCGGCCTCAAGGCGGAAGTGACAACCGTTACAAAACTTCTTGCCAGGTTCGAAAACACGCCGAAAGGACAAACGCAAAAGAATAAAAGGGGGGAGCCCATGGAATGAGCACGAAGTCAACGATATCTACCGGCGACGGCTATCATTTGTTCGAGGAAGTTACCTTGGATGATGAACCGTTGACACATGTCCTGCTCGAAGTAGAGCGCCCCAGCAAGTTTGCTGTAGAAAAGCAGTTTCCGAACTATGATGCCAACGTGACGGTGGCTATTCCCAGCACGACCATGGATGAAATAGCATTGGCGTGGATCAGAAAGAGGCGCTTGGTGTGATTCTGTGCCAAATTAGAAAGGGCGACGTACAGGAACTGCCGTCGAAACATGTTAATGTTCTATTTTTGTTCGATCGCAGGTCGTTTTTCGCAAGAACCCGGTCAACTAGCCGACCGAGGGCGCGCCTGCATGTGTACCCTTTTTGTTCCCAAATATGGCCACTTTCGCAGTTACCCGGTCACTAGGCCAAGCTGGTGAAAGATGATCTTCTGCTGACAATGGCCCCGATTTTGGCAGGCACCCCAGACGCGCCCACGCTCAATATTCCAAACGGTGGCATCTCGCTGGAGCTCATCTACAGCCAGCCATTGTTCGACGCCGTGTTGGTGCAGGCCTACAATTCGGGAACGAGCTTCACATACCCGCTTCCCGGCGATCCAAAACAGCAAGTGGCTGAAGACGATGCCAATATCGTGTCAGCCGCCTACAACGCGCTCCAGCAGAATGGGAAAGTGAATAGTGCCACCAAAATCGTCATCGGCATTCCCGCCAATGCGGGCGCTGCACCAACGGCATCAAATCTCTGGGATGTGAAAGATTATACGAACGTGCCACCGGTAATCGCCAACAACCTGCTGGATATTGCAAAAGGAAACAACGGCATCGACCCCAGCCAGTTTGGCGGCATGATGACCTGGAGCCTCAATGCTGACGCTGACCCATCGGCCTACCCCGGCTATGACGGCATTGAAAACGGCCCGGCGGGCTATTTCGCTGAAAATGTCGCACCGCTCGTCACCGCCTTGCCTGCACAAAAAGCAAAGGCGGCTGAATAAATCGTTGAAGGGGTAGCTTGCGGGCTGCCCCTTTGTGTTCAGCCTTGCCGCTTGCGCTTGCCCAGAAGGTCAATCAGTACTGCTGAAACAGCGCCAATCGCACCACCCACAACCGTCTCTAGAATGGCGGGATACGGCAGCCACGCACCAACAATCGCACCAAGAACAAAGCCGACAAACAGAAAAAAGCCTACGCGTGTACCCATAACGGTGTCCCTTCAAAATGGTTCGTCGCCTTCATATATGGCTGGGTGTGGCCCGTCAAATGTCACTTTTTTGTGCAGGTGCGAAAAGAATTCTATTTTGCACTTGCGAAAAGCAGGATTTTTGGCACATTGTCCGCAACCAAATTTAGGGAAAACGCCCCGGTTGCAGAGGGCGGCCCAACCAGATTGAAGGAGAGCCCCGTATGTCTCAGGATGCAATTGTTATCGTTGGTATGGCCCGGACCCCAATGGGTGGCCTCTTGGGTGACCTGTCCACAGTTCCTGCGTCTGACCTTGGCGCTGTTGCCATCAAGGGCGCGCTTGAAAGCGCCGGCATGGACGGTGAAGCCGTTAATGAGACGATCATGGGCTGCGTTCTGCCCGCTGGCCAGGGCCAGGCCCCTGCCCGCCAGGCCAGCCGCAAAGCCGGCATTCCTGACGCCACTGGCGCTGTAACCATCAACAAAATGTGCGGGTCCGGCATGCAGGCGATGATGCAGGCGCACGACAGCATCAAGGCTGGCAGCAACAGCATTGTGGTTGCAGGCGGCATGGAGAGCATGTCCCTGGCGCCGCATATGCTGCCAACAGGCCGCACAGGCGTGAAATACGGCAACGCCCAGATGATTGACCATATGGCGCTTGATGGCCTGACCGACGCCTACGCGGGCGAGCCAATGGGTGTCTTCGCCGAACTCTGCGCCGCTGAATACCAGTTTACCCGCGAGGCCCAAGACGCTTATGCAATCCGTTCGCTTGAGCGTGCGCAGCGGGCGATTGAAGACGGCAGCTTCGAAGGCGAAGTTGTGCCAGTAACTGTCAAATCCCGCCGCGGCGACGTGGAAGTGAACACAGACGAGCAACCGCCGAAAGCCCGGCTCGACAAAATCCCTGGCCTGCGCCCTGCCTTCAAGAAAGACGGCACCGTAACGGCTGCGAACGCCAGCTCCATCTCTGACGGCGCGGCAGCACTTGTAATGATGACTGCCGGGGAAGCTGAAAAGCGTGGCCTGACGCCGCTTGCCAAGCTGGTCGCGCACGCAAGTCATGCCCAAGCGCCTGAGTGGTTCACCACAGCGCCCGTGAAGGCAATGGAAAAGGTGATGGACAAAGCAGGCTGGTCTGTAGCTGACGTTGACCTCTTTGAGGTGAACGAAGCCTTCGCTGTTGTTGCCATGGCGGCGATCCAGGAACTGGGGCTTGATCCAGAGAAGGTCAATGTGAACGGCGGTGCTTGTGCCCTTGGCCACCCGATCGGTGCGTCTGGAGCACGTATCTGCGTAACGCTCATTAACGCGCTCAAGAAGCGTGGTCTTAAGAAAGGCGTTGCCAGCCTTTGCATCGGTGGCGGTGAAGCCACTGCCGTTGCGATTGAGCTGGCATAAGCGCTAGATTGGCCAAAACGATAACCAGAGGGACAAGGCCATGATCCTGACTGAAGAACAACGCATGGTGCGGGATATGGCCCGCGCCTTTGCCACTGATCGCATTGCGCCCAACGCTGCCGCATGGGAAAAAGCTGGCGAAATTCCGGCGGATATCCTGCGCGAAATGGGTGAGCTGGGCCTCATGGGCATGACCATGCCCGAACAGTGGGGCGGCGCGGAAACAGACTATGTTTCTTACGCGCTTGCGCTGATTGAAATCGCGGCCGGTGACGGCGGGCTTTCAACGCTGATGAGCGTGAATAACGCGCCAGTGTGCGCCGCTGTACTGGCGAACGGCACCGACGAGCAAAAGGAAAAATTCCTCAAGCCGCTCGCCCGCGGCGAAATGATCGGTGCTTTCTGCCTCACGGAACCACAGGCAGGCTCTGACGCTTCCATGCTCAAGACCCGCGCCGAACGCACCAATTCAGGCTGGAAGCTAAATGGCTCCAAGCAGTTCATCACGTCCGGCAAGATCGGCGGCGCTGCCATTATCTTTGCGGTGACGGACCCGGCGGCTGGCAAGCGCGGCATCTCCGCCTTCTTGGTAAGCACCGACACGCCAGGCTATACAGTGGCGAGCGTGGAGCACAAGCTGGGCCAGAAGTGTTCCGACACCTGCTACATCACGTTCGACGATATGGAAGTCGGCACTGACTGCCTCCTTGGCGAAGAAGGCGCGGGCTACAAGGTCGCGCTTTCGAACCTGGAGACAGGCCGCATCGGCATCGCCGCCCAAAGCGTAGGCATGGCGCGTGCAGCCTATGATTACGCCCTCGCATACGCCAAGGAACGGACAAGCTTCGGCAAGCCGATCATTGAACATCAGGCCGTTGGTTTCCGCCTTGCGGATATGGCAACCAAACTGCAGGCAGCGGAACTGATGGTGCTGAACGCCGCCGCGATGAAAGACGCGGGCGAACCATGCCTGAAGGAAGCCTGCATGGCCAAGCTGTTCGCATCCGAAGCGGCAGAGAAAATCTGCTCAGACGCGATCCAGACGCTGGGCGGCTACGGCTACC
This sequence comes from Kordiimonas lipolytica, assembly GCF_042651265.1. Taxonomy (GTDB): domain Bacteria; phylum Pseudomonadota; class Alphaproteobacteria; order Sphingomonadales; family Kordiimonadaceae; genus Kordiimonas; species Kordiimonas lipolytica. The sequence continues at coordinate 156,156 of NZ_JBHSCR010000007.1, forward strand.
TCAGCGAATATCCGGTTGAGAAGATTTACCGTGATGTCCGGGTAACCCAGATTTATGAGGGAACCTCAGACATCCAGCGGATTGTGATCTCCCGCGAGATCAATCGTTAACGTCCGGCACCCTGAACTCGTTTCAGGGTCCATGGCTAACCTGTTAAGCCCTCTGCTTTCACATGGATGCTGAAACAAGTTCAGCATGACGTTGGAAGCTAGGCTGATTTCTCAGCCAAATTGGCCCGCTCCATCGCGGCCCAGATCGAAGGCAGCTCATCCAGGGCTACCTTTTTGCCAAGGGCGATCAACTCGTGGGCCTTGGTAAAGTCCACCATGTCGATATGGCCAATCTCCGGTGTGATGATAACATCTGGCTGGTCCAGCTCCAGTCGCGCTCGGCTCAGGGCCTGCAAGGCCATGGACCACCCTGCCCGCGCTGTCCTCAGCGCCCGACCGTTTTTCTTGCCATCGGGCGACAGGCCATAGCGGCGGGCACGACCCTCATAATCACCCTGCAGGTCAACCGCGATGATGAAATCAGCCCCCAGGTCGCGCGCAGCACTGACCGGGATCGGGTCAACCATACCGCCATCCCCAAGCAGCATTCGGCCAGTCTCGACCGGCGGCAATACCCCCGGCACCGCCGAAGATGCCCTTAGGGCCGTTACCACATCGCCTTTATCGAAAACCACCCGCTCACCGGTATAAAGGTCCGCTGCCACGGCGGCGAAAGGCTTGGGCATCTGCTCAATCGCCAGCGTCCCGAAATGGTCACGCAGGCGGCGTTCAATCTTGCCGGCGCCAATCAGGCTACCGCTTTTGAAGCCAAACTGGCCAAGGGAAAGCATTTCCTTGAAGGTAAGTTCTCGCGCGATCTCTTCCAGATCGTCCAGCATGTCGGCGGCCACACAGGCCCCAACGATGGAACCGATGCTGGTGCCTGAAACGATATCCGCATGAATACCTTCTGCTTCCAGCACGCGTACCACGCCAATATGGGCCCAACCAAGTCCAGCACCGCCCCCAAGGGCCAATCCAATCCTCACAAATCAATCCTTCTTTGTTTTACTTTAACCAGACATGGGGCCACAGGCCTTGGCGTACAAGACCAGCCTAAACCATTTTCTATATTGCTGGCTGGCCCCCGCGGCTTAGAGTGATGCTAACGGGGAGGACCAACTAATGAAGACAATTCTGACGGCGTTTTGTGCCATTCTCATGACCGCAACCGCGATGGCCGAACCGCCAGAGCGCCCGGCAGTATCCGAAAAGCCTTATGCCATGATGCAGAAGCTCGCAGTCCTTGAAGGCCGCTGGAGCATGGTAACGGAAATGACCGAAGACGGCGGCCAGACCTGGCAGGCGTTTCCTGCCGCAGAAGTAGACCTTCACCTCCGGCACAAGGGCATGATTTTGGCTGAAATCCCAGCAGATACCACAAGCCCCGGCTTCCATATGGAAACCTACATCAGCTTTGACCAATACCGGAATGTCTACCGGAAAGCCGCGATCGATGATGTCTGGGGCATCATGGACATGTATGAAGGCGCGCCAGCGGGTGATAGCATTGTCTTCACCAACATCAAGTCCGGCACCACATTTCCGGTCGGCGACGGCGTCTGGCGCAATTTCCGCCTGACGCTGGAGCTCAGGTCCCCTGTGCGCATGCTGTATATCGACAAATCGGATGACGGCGGCCAAAGCTGGCAGAAGGCCTTTCGCATTACCTATACGAAGCAGGACTGACACGCTATCGTCGCACCATGGAGACGCTTCTTTCGGAAATCCGCAGCTGCAATCACTGTGCGGCCCACCTACCCCACGGCACGCGCCCGGTTTTGCAGGCGGGTAAAGGCGCGCGGATACTGATTGCCGGACAAGCTCCTGGACGCAAGGTTCACGAAAGCGGTGTGCCATTCGACGATGCCTCGGGCGACCGGCTCAGGGACTGGATGGGCGTGGGCTTTGACACCTTCTATGACGCCGAACGCATTGCCATCCTGCCCATGGGCTTCTGCTACCCCGGCACCGGCAAGTCTGGCGACCTGCCACCTCGGCGCGAGTGTGCGCCTTTATGGCGCCAGCGCCTTCTGGAACAGCTACCTGATATTGAACTCACGCTGGTTATTGGCGGTTACGCATTGGACTGGCACTTGCCGGACAGAGCCGAGACGACACTGACCGCAACCGTCAGAAACTGGCGGAAATACCCGGAAAATATCCTGCTGCTGCCGCACCCCAGCCCGCGGAACAACATCTGGCTCAAGAAAAACCCTTGGTTTGAGACGGATCTTCTACCGGAGCTGAAAGCCCGCTGTCGGCGCGCCCTCTTCGGCTAAGGCGAACCAAAACGCCAGCGCCCACATGACCCAAGTCAATACATTCACACCGAATAGGTGTATAATGCTCCCCATAGACCCCTGGATCAGGAGCAAAGCCATGCATACAAAGAAAACCCGGGACTGGATTTTGCTGGCGGATCGCGCGCACGCGAAAATCTACACACGGCATTATGTAAACGGTGCCATGCAGCAATATATCGCCCTTGAGCACCCAGCCGCCCGCAAGTTCCAGCACGACCAAGGATCAGACAAGCCCGGTCGCGGGCACCAGTCGTCTTCAGGTGCCAAGCATTCCTATGAAGACCATGCAGATTTTCCCGAGCAGGAAAGCCAGGCGTTCCTGCAAGGTATTGCTGATGAAATCAATGAAGCTGCCGCACAGGATGAGATGGACCGGTTGATTTTGGTGGCGCTACCAAAAACCATGGCTGTCATCAAGAACGCCCTAAGCCCGCAGGCCCAAAAGAAGCTTGGCGGTGAATATGCCAAAAACCTGATTCACCTGTCAGAAAGCGATTTTCAGGAACAGTTGGCAGATTATGAAAGCCTGAAATAACCAAGGACACCCTGAATGAGGCCGAGCTGACGCCCGGCCTCTACTCCGCACACGAGTTTTGCATGAAAAGCTTAATGCTTGAGATCAGGCATGGCCATGACGGCAAGGCCACCCAGCGTAAAATAGACTTCCTGGTCCTCAGGTTCCGCGACAGCGACAATCCATTGTTCGCCTGAATAACCACGCTCGGGCGCCATTGCCATCGCCGCAGACGCGTGCCGACCCTGCCTGCCGCCTAGGTTCACTTCCTTGAGGCCCAAGAGGTCTGAACTGAAGGCGTTCGCCAGCATTCTGGCTTTAAGGATAAGCTTTTCTGCTGCGGGCTGCATGAGGGCCTCCCGCGTTTTATCATAAAGCGCCGGAGATACTTCATAGTCGAAATAGTTGAGCGCCAAGCCTGCCGCCTGTAGCCGGTCCACCAATGCCCTGAGCGCTGTATCGTTCCCAGATTGAAGCCGAATTGATTGGCGGGCGATCCACTTTGGCGCAACGTCTTTGGGCGCTGTGCCATTCTGCCTTTCCCACCGAGTGCCGCGCGTACCGTCATCATACCATGTCCGGTAGCCTTCAATTTTGGCCTCCACGGTCGACATGCTGGACGCGATTGCCCACGCGTCTGTCATTTTCTCGTTGAGTTGTTGTTGAACGGTATCCGACTCCGCACCCTCAACCCGGAAATAGAGCCAGGCGACAAGGATGTCTTCCTTGACGGTTTTTTTAACCATGACCGTCAACTCCAGGTCGGTCTCGCGTTGACCATCTACTGCATCTGCATTTGCAGATATACTGGCGGTCATCAGCCCAAGGATCATGATGTAGATGAAGTGCTTCATAGCTGCCTCTCCTTTAATGTTATATTATTACATATCATTTTACCAAAGAGGCGACAACCATAAAAAAAGCGCGGAGCAAAAGCCCCACGCTTTCATACTCAAATTACCAGATGCCTTAGAACGGGATTTCGTCGTCCAGGTCGGCACCGCCGCCGAAATTGCCACCTTGCTGACCGCCTTGTTGGCCGCCGCCTTGGCCGCCACCGGATGGGCCCGCGAAGTCACCAGCGCCGTAACCTGATTGGTTGTTGTCGGCAAAGCCGCCGCCCTGGCTGTCACCACGGCCGCCAAGCATGGTCAGTTCGCCGCGATAGCGCTGCAGCACGACCTCGGTCGAGTATTTCTCAACGCCCTGCTGATCGGTCCATTTGCGGGTCTGCAACTGGCCTTCGATATAAACGGTCGAGCCCTTCTTGAGATACTGCTGCGCCACTTTGGCCAGGTTTTCGTTGAAGATGACAACCCGGTGCCATTCGGTGCGTTCCTTGCGCTCGCCCGAATTACGGTCGCGCCAGCTCTCGGACGTGGCGATGGAGAGATTCACAACAGGTGAACCGTCATTCATCGTGCGCACTTCCGGGTCGCGCCCAAGGTTACCAACCAAAATTACTTTATTTACACTACCGGCCATCAGAGCCCCCTTATTCGTCATTCTTGAGTGCCTCTAGCACCCGTGTGGCAGCGACAATAGAACAAGCCAGCCAACGCTTCAAAGAGAAACATGGCCCTTCGCCAAAAAAGAAATTTGTTCTATATTTGTTCTCACCGTAATACAGCAGCCAGCGCGGGTCAAGCCACCGCTTTCACACACCCTGCCCCACGCCAAGCTCGGTTCGTCGCAAGCCTCTATTTTTGCATGAGGAAACGGCATCAGGCTACTGTCGGGGATAAAAGGACATAGGGGATTATTATGACAATCAAGAAGGTCTTCACTATCGCCGCCATTCTGGGCGCATCCTTAACAGCATCTGCCCAGAACCAGACACCGCCAGCAAACACCTGTGAGACCGATCCGGCTTTCCAGCAGTGGAGTTTCTGGGAAGGTGAGTGGTCGGTGACGGCCCGCGCCAACGGCGCGTTCCAGGGCACCAACAGGATCACGCCGGTGGAAAACGGCTGTGCCTTCCGCGAGGAATGGACCAGCGCGAACGGCGGCACGGGGCAAAGCCTGAATTACTATAATCCAAACACCAAGAAATGGCGCCAGGTCTGGGTGTCCGCCGGTGGTGGCGGCTATCTGATTGATTATGAAGGCGGCCTTGAGGACGGCTCCATCAAGCTTGAGGGCGAGATCTTCTATTATACAAACGGCAAGACCTTTCCGTTCCGCGGCAGCTGGACCAAACTGGACGACGGAACCGTACGCCAGTTCTTCGAACAATATAACCCGGAGAAAAAAGAATGGGCCGTTTGGTTTGATGGGGTTTACGCGCGCCTAGAAAAAGGCGAATAATACTCGCATTGCGATAATGTGGGGAGAGATATATGGCTGCTGCCAAGCGTGTGTACCGCCTGGATTCGATCGATTTTCTGCGCGGGTTGGTGATGGTGATCATGGCGCTCGACCATGTCAGGGACTTTTTCACGGACGTCCGCTTTGACCCGGCAGACCTCAGCCAGACAGATAGCGCCCTCTTCCTGACGCGGTGGATTACCCATTTCTGTGCCCCCACCTTTGTGCTCCTGTCCGGCATCAGTGCCGGACTGATGCATGAACGCAAATCCACGACTGAACTCAGCCGCTTTCTTGCCATCCGCGGGCTCTGGCTGATCGCCATCGAGATCACGCTTGTCAGCTTTGGCTGGCAGTTCAATCTTTCAAGCTTCACCTTCGGCCTTCAGGTGATCTGGGTCATCGGGGCTTCGATGCTGGTGATGGCCGCCCTCGTCTGGTTGCCCTTCTGGGCGATCATTGGCTTCGGCGCTGTCGTTGTTCTTGGCCATAACGCCCTTGATTACGGCCTGTTCCCGGCAAGCGACTGGACCAAGCCAACGCCCTTCTGGCATATCCTGCATAATCAGGGCTTCAGCCTGGTGGCTGGCTTGCCCGTGGCGCGCATGTATCCGCTTCTCCCCTGGATTGGCCTGATGCCCCTCGGCTATGCCCTTGCCAGGGCCTATAAGCTGGACCCGGAGGTGCGCCAGCGCTTCCTGCTGCAGCTCGGCCTAGCCCTCACCCTCGCTTTCATAGCTCTCCGGCTTCTGAACGGCTACGGCAACCCGTCACCCTGGTCGGCGCAGGATAGCGGCATTTTCACGCTGTGGTCCTTCCTCAACACCACCAAATATCCGCCCTCGCTGGCGTTCCTTTTGATGACGATCGGCCCGGGGCTTATCATCCTGGCATATGCCGAACGCTGGCAGGGCAAGGTCGTGGGCTGGATGGTCACATTCGGCCGGGTGCCCTTCTTCTATTATCTCGCTCACATTTACCTGGCGCACCTGCTCGCGCTTTTCGCCGCAGAAATGCAGGGCCTTGGCTGGCGCGCCATGGCCACAGCCATGTGGAACATGCCGCAAGGATACGGCTTTTCCATCGGCGTTGTCTGGCTTGTGTGGGTGGGTGTCGTGGCGGCGCTCTACCCAGCCTGTAAATGGTTCGCGGCCCTCAAGGCGCGGCGCAAAGACTGGTGGCTCAGCTATCTCTAGGCAATCACGGGATTTTTTCGTATAAGCTGAACCGGATATGGCTCTACTTATTTTTTATCTCGTGTTGGCGATCTGCGTCTCGTTTCTCTGCTCCGTTGCGGAAGCGGTGCTGCTGTCTGTGCGGCCTGCGTATGTGGCGGCGCTCAGGAAAGGCGGCAAACGCGGCGCGGAGGACCTGACGACCCTACAGGCCAACCTGGACAAGCCGCTGGCGGCGATCCTGATCCTGAACACAATTGCCCACACAGTGGGCGCGGCCGGCGTGGGCGCACAGGCCGCTGTGGTGTTCGGCAACAGCTATATCGCAGTCACAAGTGCCGTGCTGACGCTGCTGATTCTTGTGCTGTCTGAAATCATCCCGAAAACGCTGGGCGCGACCTATTGGCAAAGCCTGGCGCCCACAACGGCCTTCTGCCTTGTATGGCTGACGCGGCTTTTACTGCCGCTTGTCTGGCTGTCTGAGAAGCTGACCCGCGCCATCGCCCGCAAGGACGAGCTGGCCACCACCTTCAGCCGCGATGAGATCGCCGCCATGGCGCAGATCGGCCATGAAGAAGGCCTCTTGGACAAGAAAGAGCAAAAGATCGTCGCCAACCTGATGCGGCTCCATAAACTGTCGGTGAAAGATATCATGTCGCCGCGCGCCGTGATGTTCAGCCAGCCGGCGGGCCAGACGGTGAAACAGTTTCTGGCGAACCACGCCGAAAACCCCTTCTCGCGCATCCCTGTCTACCGCGACCATACAGACGATATCTGCGGCTATGTGCTCAAGCAGGATCTGTTCATGGCAAGCGCCAAGGGCGAAAGCGATAAAACGCTTGAGGATTTCCGCCGCGACCTGCCGATGATGCCCGACACCCTGAAAGCCTCGCACGCCTTCAACCAACTGATGCACCAGCGCGGCCACATCATGCTGATTGTGGATGAATATGGCACCGCTGAAGGCCTTGTAACGCTTGAGGACGTGATAGAGACCATGATGGGCCTTGAAATCACGGACGAGCTGGACACGGTCGAAGACATGCAGGCCTTCGCCCGTCGCCAGTGGCACCAGCGCATGACCGCCCTGGGGATCGACCCCAAAGACTGGTCCTAGTCCTCAGCCTCATATTGCCGCGCACCCGGCACTGGCGGAATGGCCTGCCAGCGGCTGCGGGTGAAAATCTCAACGCTGATCTCGATCCCGCTTGTGTCATCCAGCGTGCCGGTGCTGATGGAAATCCTGTCCGGGTAGTCCCGCCCTTCCCACGTCATGGGCGTGCCGCAGTCCGCACAGAAGCGGCGAACCGCAATCTCACTGGCTTTGCCCTCGCCAGTTGGCGCGGAAATCCAGCGGAACTGGCCCCGGTCAACACTTGTGAAAGGCATAAAGGCCCCACCGGAGTTCTTCTGGCAGTCTCTGCAGTGGCAGTTGTTGGTCTCGCTGCCATCCAGGTTGATTTCATAGCGCACAGCGCCGCACAGGCAACCGCCGGTTCGCAAATCAGTTTTCGGGCTCATGATCGTCTCCTCGCTTATTTGTTCTTTTTTTGTTCTAATTCCACAACAGATGTCAAGACTGATAATGCCCTGCTATGCTTGACCTTTTCCGATTGCCACGGAATTGGCGCGGATATCCTGACAGTTTCTGACAGCAGGCTGGATTATGTTCTTTCTTTGTTCACACCATCATATTATTGTCAGGCGGCTTGACAGCACAGGCATCCAAGGGCCATTTGATGGCGTAAACAAGCGCACAAACACTAGTTCAGATTCAAGAGACCAGCATGCTCACAGAGATTTCCGTCCGCGGGGCCAGAGAACATAACCTGAAATCCGTGGATGTAGATATACCACGCGACAAACTGGTGGTGATCACCGGGCTGTCGGGCTCGGGCAAGTCGTCGCTTGCGTTCGATACCATCTATGCAGAGGGACAGCGCCGCTATGTGGAAAGCCTGTCGGCCTATGCGCGCCAGTTCCTGGAGCTGATGCAAAAGCCGGATGTGGACCATATCGAAGGCCTGTCGCCTGCGATCTCGATCGAGCAGAAGACAACATCCAAGAACCCGCGTTCCACCGTGGGCACGGTGACCGAGATTTACGACTATATGCGCCTTCTGTGGGCGCGCGTGGGCGTGCCCTACTCTCCAGCGACCGGCCTGCCGATTGAAAGCCAGACCGTTTCCCAGATGGTGGACCGCATCATGGCCATGGGAGAAGGCACCCGGCTGTACCTGCTGGCGCCCATCGTGCGCGGCCGCAAGGGTGAATACAAAAAGGAATTCGGCGAACTTCAAAAGCGCGGCTTCCAGCGCGTGAAGGTGGATGGTGAGTTCTATCTGATCGAAGAGGCCCCTACGCTCGACAAGAAATACAAGCACGACATTGATGTGGTGGTGGACCGCCTTGTGCTGAAGGAAGGGCTGGAGCAGCGCCTGGCTGACAGTGTCGAGACCGCGCTTGAGCTTTCGGACGGCCTGCTGGCCGTTGAGATCGCCGCGCGTGACGGTGAAGACGCCAGCCGCCAGCTGATGTCGGCCAAGTTTGCCTGCCCTGAAAGCGGCTTCACCATTGAAGAGATCGAACCACGGCTGTTTTCCTTCAACAACCCGTTCGGCGCCTGCCCAAGCTGTGACGGACTGGGCCAGAAGCTTTATTTCGACCCCGAACTGGTGGTGCCGGATCACAGCAAAACCATCCGGGACGGCGCACTGGCCCCTTGGGCCAACAAGGCCAACAACCCCTCGCCTTTCTATTTCCAGGCGCTGGATGCGGTGGCCCGGCACTATGGCATCTCCATCGACACGCCATGGTCCAAAGTGCCGGAAGACGCCCGTCAGGCCTTTCTTTACGGCACCGGCAAACAATCGGTGACCATCGTCTATGCTGACGGCAAGCGCCGGTTTGAGGTCAACAAGCCATTTGAGGGCGTGATCAACAACATTGAGCGCCGCTGGCGCGAGACAGACAGCAACTGGATGCGCGAGGAACTGTCGAAATATCAGGCCTCCACCACCTGTACGTCTTGTGAAGGCAAGCGTCTTAAGCCTGAAGCGCTGGCGGTAAAAATCGCGGACTGCACCATCGGTGACGTGACAGAGCTCTCTGTCCGCGGCGCGCATGACTGGTTCATGGACCTGCCTGAAAAGCTCACCGACAAACAAAATGCCATCGCCGAAAAGGTATTGAAGGAAATTCAGGAACGCCTTGGCTTCCTAAATAACGTGGGCCTGCAGTATCTGACGCTCAGCCGCTCGTCCGGCACGCTGTCGGGCGGTGAAAGCCAGCGTATCCGCCTGGCATCCCAGATCGGTTCCGGCCTTACCGGCGTCCTCTATGTGCTGGACGAGCCGTCGATCGGGCTGCATCAGCGCGACAATGACCGCCTCTTGGAAACGCTGAAGAACCTGCGCGATATCGGAAATACGGTGCTGGTGGTGGAGCATGACGAAGACGCCATCCGCACGGCAGACTATGTCATCGATATGGGCCCAGGCGCAGGCGAACACGGCGGCGCCATCGTGGCTGAAGGCACGCCTGACGAGGTCATGGCGTCAGAGAAGAGCCTCACCGGCCAATATCTGACCGGCAAACGGGCTGTTCCCATTCCGGCCATGCGCCGCCCCGGCCACAAGGGCAAGTTTCTGACGGTCAAGGGTGCCAGCGCCAACAACCTCAAGGATGTGGAGGGCTCCATCCCCTTAGGCACGCTCACCTGCATCACAGGTGTGTCGGGGTCTGGTAAGTCCACCTTCACCATTGAGACGCTTTATAAGGCCGTTGCGAAGCATCTGAACGGCTCGCGCACCATACCTGGCGCGCACGCTGCCATCGAAGGGCTGGAGCATCTGGACAAGATCGTTGATATCGACCAGTCGCCAATTGGCCGGACGCCGCGGTCGAACCCGGCCACCTATACCGGTGCCTTCGGCCCCATCCGCGACTGGTTCGCTGGCCTACCGGAAGCTGGCGCGCGCGGCTACAAGCCCGGTCGCTTCAGCTTCAACGTCAAAGGCGGTCGATGCGAGGCCTGCAAGGGCGACGGCATGATCAAGATTGAGATGCATTTCCTGCCGGATGTTTATGTGCAATGTGACCAGTGCAAGGGCCATCGCTACAACCGTGAAACTTTGGAAATCAAGTTTAAAGACAAGTCGATATCCGATGTTCTTGATATGACGGTTGAAGATGGCGTTGAGTTTTTCAAGGCGGTTCCCGCGATCCGCAACAAGCTTGAAATGCTGGACCGCGTTGGCCTTGGCTATATCAAGGTTGGTCAGCAGGCTACGACCCTCTCGGGCGGGGAAGCCCAACGGGTCAAGCTCGCGAAAGAGCTGTCGAAGCGCTCAACCGGCAAAACGCTCTATATCCTGGATGAGCCCACAACGGGCCTGCATTTTGAGGACGTCAGGAAGCTGATGGAAGTCCTGCAGGCACTGGTGGACCAAGGCAACACGGTGGTGGTGATTGAGCATAACCTGGAGGTTATCAAAACCGCCGACTGGATCATTGACCTGGGCCCTGAAGGCGGCGATGGCGGTGGTGAGATTATCGCCACCGGCACACCGGAAGACGTGGCAGGCGTGGCCCGCAGCTACACAGGGCAGTATCTTGCCCCCGTTTTGAAGCGTCAGGCAGCCGAATAGCGGTGCACCAGAGAAAATAAAATCTTTTGGATACGGGCGCATAGCAATTATACGCCCATGTTTACATCCTGAAGGTGGTATTTTACATCCAAATGCACTAGATAATCAAAATGTCATGATTATGTGCTACAAGGTTTTGTGATGCGTGCCTCCCCGACCATCCATGCCCTTTGGGTTCTGTTTGCCGCTATTTGCCTGTCACCCTCAGTGACAGCGCAATCCCCTTCCCTCCATCCAAAGCTGATTGAGATCGCCACACGCGAAAATCTCCCGCCCTATGTGGTGGGTGGTGCAGCACATGGCATCGAAATTGATCTGGTAAGGGCCATATTCGACTATAGCGACTATGAACCCGTCTTTATCCAGCAACCGCGGGTCAGGATGATCACTGCCTTTGAAAGCGGCCAGATAAACGGCATCCTCACACAGCATGTGCTGGCCTCCAACATTGGATGCTCCACCGATTGGTACATCGCCCACCAGAATGTGGCGCTGACGCTGGCCTCCAGGAACCTGACGATCGAAGGCCTGGATGACCTTAAAGGCCTGTCTGTCCTTTCCTTTTCTGGGGCAACCCGATATCTGGGGCCTGAATTTCAGGAAGCCGTCACCCAAACCAAGCGCTATACCGAGTCAGGCGACCAGAGCAAACATATCCAGCTTCTGTACAAGGGCCGTTTTGACACCGTCGTTGGTGACAGGTGGATTCTCGCGCTGGCCCAAAAGAGCCAATTCACGGAAACCGGCGAGTATCTTGAGCTGAAACGCCACCCAATCATGAAGCCATCGCTTTATGTCGCCCGGTTCCATGACCAGAAAATCTGCGACGCGTTCAACCTGGGGCTAAGGCGCCTGCGCGCGGATGGCACCTATGCTGAAATCTGGAACGGTTACCGGCAAAGCCTGGCGGTCATGAACGACCGCGACGGCGACCTTCCACAATAACGCGCAGACACCGCAAGCCTCAGAAGCTGCTGCCCGGCTCTTTCAGGAACTCTTCCTCTTCCTCTGTGCTGACGCGGCCAAGGATGGCGTTCCTGTGCGGATAGCGGCCAAAACGCTTGATGATTGCCTTGTGTCGGCGTTCAAAATCCAGTTGTTCCTCAAGGCCAGGCTCTGAAAACAGGCGCACGGCTTCATGGTGCACATGCAGGCTTTCGCTGTGCATATGCGGCATATAGAGGAAAGCGCGCTCGTCCCCGCTCAATCCCTGGCCCGCGCCCGCCCGCACCGCTTCCTGGCTTAACGCCAGCGCCATGCCGTCCGTTGCGAAGGCGCGCGGCGTATCACGGAACATGTTGCGCGGGAACTGGTCCAGCAGGATGATTTCAGCAAGGCGTCCGCGCGGGCGGTCCCGCCAATGGGCGAATTCCCCCAGCGCCGCCTTTTCAAAAGTGTGCAGGAACCGGCGACGGATCAGTTCATCAAAGTCTTTCGATTTTTTCCACCAGGCAACTTCGCCAGCCTCCGTGAACCAGAAATACAGGATATCTTCTGCGCGCATAGCCCCTCTCCCTTACTGTCAGCGTTTAGGAAGCGTGCGGATCACGGCTTCGCCAAAGCGCACGGCATCCTCGACAATCGCCATATCCACATGATAGGCCTTGTCTTCCTGCGTATGGATGTGGGGCATCAGGCCTTCGTCGTCATAGGCCGCCACCGTCAGGCTTGAAATGCCGTCGCGCGCGAACCAGACGCTGTCAAAATCGCCCACATGATGCTTGGCCGCCGTCACATGGCCGTACCGCTTGTCAATCTTGGTTACGGCTGCAGCCGCGCGGGCAAGCGGGCCGTCATAATAAACCGGCGTGAAGCCGCCGCTTTGAGTGACATAGGAAAGGTTCCCATAGCCCACAGTATCGAAATTCAGCACATGGGTTTCGCGCTGTTTCAGCTCATCCCTGTGCTGCCGCCAATAATGTTGCGCCCCCAGCATGCCGGCCTCCTCACCGCTTGTTACCACCAGCCGAACCTCTGTGTCCGGCGGCATGGTCTTCCAGAGGCGCGAAGCCACTTCGGTCGCGGCAGCAACGCCGGTCAGGTTGTCGTTGGCGCCGGGCGTATAGCCAAAGCGCCAAAAATCGATACTGGCCACAACCGCCTGCCCAAGGAGCAGCACTGCGACAATCCATCCGGCCCAATTGGGCAGCGTGACATCCTGCGTGCCCATCGCCGGGATCAGCGCCCCAAGCCCAACGATAAAGGTCCCCATATAGACCGACAGCTTGAAATGCCTCACCTGCTCCGGCCTGTAGGCATAAGACGACGGTGCGCTATCGAGATGCGCCATCAGGATAACAAGCCTGTTCCCCGCGCCTTTGGAGGCTGAGACGTTGGCCGTGACGGTCCGCGCGCCCCACCATATGAGCGGGCTGACGCGCCAGTCGAAATACAGAAGGTGGCTGAGGAAAAACAGGATGCCCGCCGCCAGCATGAAAGCAGGCGCCCAGGGCGACAAAAGCACCACAGCGGCCTGCCCTATGGCAATCATCCAGAAAAAGGGCAGATAGCTGCGCGGGCACTTGAAGCCTTCATCCGTGATATCCACGCCATATTCGCCGGTCAGCTCGGCTATCAGCGCCTCGCGTGCTTCCATCTCGTCTTCGCTGCCACAGCCCCTGTGCGGCCATTCGCTCAGCTTTTCAAAAATCTCGCGTGCTTTCAGCACCCTTGTCCCCCTGAAATGATATCTCGTGCCACCTTTTTCCCTTACAAAATGGGGCCAAGTCCAGTAAATAAGCCCGCAAGTGAAGACACAGGCGCGGCAGCAAAATAGGGCCGCCCATGAAAAGGTATGGTGTGATGGCAAACGAGTTTAAGGAAATCCACATTGTAGGCGGCGGGCTTGCGGGCTCTGAAGCCGCATGGCAGGCAGCCCAGCAAGGCGTGCCGGTGGTGCTGCATGAAATGCGCCCGGTCCGAAAAACAGACGCCCACCACACCGATCATCTTGCGGAACTTGTATGCTCAAACAGCTTCCGGTCTGACGACTATGAAAATAACGCCGTTGGGCTGCTGCATGAGGAAATGCGGCGCATGGACAGCCTGATCATGCAGGCCGCGGCGAAACACAAGGTACCGGCGGGTTCCGCCCTTGCGGTTGACCGCGACGGCTTTTCCGAGGAAGTCACCAAAACGCTTGAGGCGCACCCGCTGATCACCATCGAACGCGGTGAGATCGAAGGACTGCCGCCCCAGGAGTGGGACAATGTGATCGTGGCCACCGGCCCGCTGACAAGCCCAGCGCTTTCAAAGGCGGTGCTTGAGCTGTGCGGTGAAGATGCCCTCGCCTTCTTCGACGCCATCGCGCCGATCATCTACAAGGAAAGCATTGATTTCGGCACCGCCTGGTTCCAAAGCCGCTACGACAAGGGCGACGGCGCGGACTATATCAACCTGCCGATGACCAAAGCCCAATATGAAGAGTTCGTCCATGACCTGAATACCGGTGAAAAGACCGATTTCAAGGAATGGGAGAAAGACACGCCCTACTTTGAAGGCTGCATGCCGATTGAGGTGATGGCCGAACGCGGCCCGGAAACATTGCGCTTCGGCCCGATGAAGCCTGTGGGGCTGACCTGCCCACACTGGGACGAGAAGCCCTATGCTGTTGTGCAGCTCAGGCAGGACAACAAGCTGGGGACCCTCTACAACATGGTGGGCTTCCAGACGAAGCTGAAATATGCCGAGCAAACGCGCATCTTCAAGAAGATCCCGGGGCTTGAGAACGCCCAGTTCGCGCGCCTTGGCGGCCTGCACCGGAACACGTTCCTCAACAGCCCCAAGGTGCTGGACGGCCTGATGCGCATGAAGGCGGATACACGCCTCAGATTCGCGGGGCAAATTACCGGCGTGGAAGGCTATGTGGAATCAGCAGCGATGGGCCTGATGGCAGGCCGGATGGCCGCAACAGAGCGCAAGGGCGGCACGCCGACGCCACCACCAGCCACCACAGCTTTCGGCGCGTTGATCAGCCACATCACAGGCGGCGCGGACGCCAAGACCTTCCAGCCGATGAATGTAAACTTCGGCCTGTTCCCGCCACTTGAAGGACGGGTTCACAGGAAAGAACGCAAATCGGCCATGAGCCGCCGCGCACTGGATGAGCTCACCTCATGGATAAGTGAACTCAGCTAACTTGACCGTGGGGCGTTTTCGCCCCACTCTGCGCCCCGCAACAAAACCAGTTTTAAGGGGCAGCGATGAACAAGCATATGTTTCTGAAGGCCGCCACAGGGGTGGCCTTTCTTTTATCCGCATCAACCGCGCTGAAGGCCGAAACCATCCCGGTGTCGGAAGATACGCGCGCGACAGCAGCCATGCTGCGCGACAAGGCACTTGAGAGCGAGACGGCCTACACCATCCTCGAAAGCCTGACCACCGAAGTTGGCCCCCGTCTGGGCGGCAGCGAAAAGGAGGCCGAGGCCGCACGCTGGGCCGTTGCCAAGCTGAAGGCGCTAGGGTTCGACAAGGTCTATATGGAGCCGGTAACCGTCGCCAAATGGGAGCGCCTGTCTGAAAGCGCCTCTGTCGTGGCACCCTACACCCAGCCGCTGCATATCACGGCGCTTGGCAAATCCGCCGCAACGCCAGAGGGCGGCGTCACGGCTGAAATCGTCCATATCCCGACCTATGAAGCCCTTCTGGAAGCTGACGCAGCGGACATCGAAGGCAAGATCGTCTTTATCTCGAACCGCATGGAACGCTTCAAGACCGGCGCGGGCTATGGCCCTGCTGTGCAGGCGCGGGGCAAAGGCGCCTCTGAAGCAGCGCGCAAGGGCGCCAAGGCCATCATTATCCGCTCCATCGGCACAGACAGCCACCGTCTGCCGCACACCGGCGGCGTGAACTATGACGCGGACGCGCCAAGGATTGCAGCAGCGGCGCTGTCGAACCCGGACGCAGACCTGCTGGAGCGTATGCTTGAGCGCGGCAAGCCCATCAGCATCCACCTGGATGTGCAAACCAAAGAGCATGGCGACGTAACCATGCACAATGTGATCGGCGAGATTACAGGCCGGGAAAAACCGGATGAGGTTGTCCTGATGGGCAGCCATCTGGACAGTTGGGACCTTGGCACCGGCGCGATTGACGACGGGGCCGGCGTGGCCATCACCGTGGCTGCCGCTGATATGATCCAGAACCTGACGAAAGAGCGCCCGCGCCGCACGCTGCGTGTTGTGCTGTTCGCTTCCGAAGAACTCGGCCTCATCGGCGCCAAACAATATGCCGACGCCCACAAGGATGACGTGGCAAACCATGCGATTGGGGCAGAATCAGACTTTGGCGCAGGCCCTGTGTGGGCGCTGGCGTCCAACGTCAGCACCGATTCCCTGCATGTTGTGGACACCATGGCGCAACTGATGCAGCCGCTAGGGGTTGTGCGCCACGGCCGCAAAGCCGGTGGCGGGCCTGACGTGGGCCAGATGGTGAAGCTGGGCATGCCGGGCATGGACCTGATGCAGGACGGCACGGATTATTTTGACCTGCACCACACGGCGGACGATACGCTTGATAAGGTTGACCCGGCAGCCTTGAAGCAAAATCTGGCTGCGTGGGTGGTCTTCGCCTATATCGCAGCAGAATGGCCTGGCGACTTCCGCTAAGCAGCGACCATTGCAGTATCAAAGGAGCGGCCCACCGGTCGCTCCTTTTTCTATACGCACCTCCTATTTCTTGCTAGCCTGTGCCTATATCCAACCTTTGATACGGGGAGATATATGCACACGCCACCGTCTGACTGGCCACAGTTGAGCGAAAAGCTTCAGGCTTTCTATAGCGTCTGGCAGGACCTGCGCGGCACAGGCGGCACAGACATCCCCCTCCGGCGCGACCTCAGCATGTCAAGGCTGGGGCGGCTGGCTTCCTCTCTGACCATATTTGAATTTACCGGACCGGGTGACATGCGCGTGAAAGTGAGCGGCACAGAGATGGACGCACATTTTGGCCGGAACCTGAGTGGCAAAAGGGTCGTTGACATCGTCGGCGAAAAAGCAGCCCAGCCCATGATACGCTTCAACGAATCCCTGACACGCCACCCCTGTGGCGGGTATGTGCGCGACAAGATGCATGTGGAAGGGGGTGGCCGGATCGACGCCACATATCTCACGCTACCGCTCAGGAATGCGGCAGGAGACCTTGTCCAATGTGCATCCCTTTGTGACGCCGGGCGCCAGGGCTTTGCCCTCGCCCCCAGCAAAAGGGCTGTCAGCTTCGATTACCAGCAGTTCGGCGGCGCGCAGCACCTTGACATAGGGTTAGGCGTGCCGGACTTTGCCTTCACACTTAAAAAGCGAAGCCGCTGAGCACGAAAAAGGGCGCCGCACGGCGCCCGTTTCGCATTCATTCGCCGGAACGGGCTTAACCTTCCGGCTCAGCCCTCCTTTTGGGCCATAGACGCATCTGCGTGGTTAGCGTGATAGTCCTCAAGGGCTGCGGTCACGCTTGTAAGCGCGTCACAGCCCTTCAGGCAGAGCCGCGCAAGCTTTTCACGGTTGTTTTCTGCCCGGTCGGCCATATCGCGCTTCAGGAACGCCAGGGCCTGGGCTTCAAGCGCCATCTTGTGGTTTGGTTCAACCTCAAGCGCCCGGCGATAGTATTTCAGGCCCCGGCCCGTCAGGCCCTGGGCCTCTGCCACCTGGCCAAGGCCAACAAGGGCAGCCACATTGGCCGGGTCTGCCACCAGGGCGCGCTCGAACAACAGTCGCGCATCAGTTGCCTTATCCGCGCGCAGTGCCACAGTGGCCTGGGCCACAAGTTCACGCGACAGGGATTGGTGTTTATCACTTGTCTGGGCTGCAGCCGGCAGTGCCATCATGGCGCCGAGGCCTATTGCCAGGAGAAGATTGGATTTACGCATACCATGCCTCTTTTTGTTCTTCTTGCCACCATAACCGCATTTTTAAGCAGTTTTTGCAACAAGAGATGAACGGTGTTTGCCTCGCGCCAAACCGTGCAAAGGTCGCGAGCAGGCCCACGCCAGTTTACCCCCGCAAACCCAAATATTTGGTAAAGGCCTAAACCTGCCGCTCAAGAATGGCCAGGAAGAAGCCGTCTGTGTCGTGCGCATGCGGCGCAAGCTGCAGGAATTCAGGGTTCAGGGCCAATGTTTCAGGCGCATCCCCTGGCAGGCTTTCAGCCCATTGGGTGTGGTAATCAACCACTTTCCACGCCCCCTTCGGCTGGCCGTCAAGGAAAGCTGCCACCACATCCTCATTTTCTTCCGGCAGGACAGAGCATGTCATGTAAACAAGCCTGCCCCCTGCTCGCACCAATTTGGCGCCTTCTGCCAGCAATTTGCCCTGCAGCGCCGTCTGCGCCTTTAGGCTGTCGGCGTCAAAGCGCCAGCGTTGGTCCGGGCTGCGGCGCCAGGTGCCGGTGCCGGTGCACGGCGCGTCGACCACCACCCGGTCCATTTTGCCTTCCATTGGCCCGAATGCAATTTCACGCCCCGCGCCCTCAGCCGCAATCAGATGCACCTGGATATTGCGTGCGCCCGCGCGCTGCATACGCTTCTTCAGGCTCGAGAGCCGTTTGGGCGAAATATCAAAAGCGTGGATCTGGCCGCGGTTTTCCATCTCTGCTGCCATGGCGAGCGTTTTACCGCCAGCCCCCGCGCACAGATCCGTCAGCTGCATGCCAGGCGCCGCCGCCACAAGGCTTGAAGCAATCTGTGCCGCCTCGTCCTGTATCTCGATCAAGCCATCGGAAAAGGCTTTGTGCGCGCCCAGATTAATCGGCCCAGTTGCGCGATAACCAAGACAGGAAAGTTTATTTTTTTCAAATAGTTCTGATTCATTCTTAAGAATTTGATCAAAACTCTTGCCGCTGGCTTTCAGGCTGTTGACGCGAATGTCCAGCGGCGCGGTTTCATTGAGGCTGGCGCCCGCGATAGCCAACTGCTTGCCGAACCTGCGCTCCAGCCCGGGCAAGGCCCAATCCGGCAGGTTATAGCTGGCCTCAACTGGCGCATCGTGCCAATCCAGTCGCTTCAGCTTGCGCAGGAAATCCTCTTCCTCTTCATGCAGCCGTGTGGGGGCGAAGGGATTCTCCTCCCCGAAATAGCGGAAGCTGTCAGGCTCATGGCGCGCTAGATTCACCAGCATCATGTTGCGGGCTGTCGGCGCAGCGCCCAATAGCTTGAGCGCCCACAGGTAAAGCCCCCTCGCCCGCAGGATGCCATAGACATAGTCAGAGATCGCGCGCTTGTCCTTCGAGCCCGCATAACGCCGGGCACGGAAAAATTTCGTGACAAGCACATCGGCCGGCGCGCCTTTTGACGCCATTTTCTCCTCAATATCAGAGAGAAGCTCAATGGCGGCGGAAAGGCGCGCTGCGGGCTGCATCAGATATGCTGCTTATTTAGCTGGATAGTTCGGGGATTCACGCGTGATCGTCACATCATGCACGTGGCTCTCCTTCAGCCCCGAGTTGGTGATGCGAACGAACTGCGCTTTTTCGTGCATTTCCGGAATGGTCTTCGACCCGGTATAGCCCATGGAAGCCCGAAGGCCACCCACCAGCTGGTGCAGAACGGCTGCGGACGGGCCTTTATAAGGCACCTGGCCTTCAACGCCTTCCGGCACAAGCTTCAGCGTGTCTTTCACGTCATCCTGGAAGTAACGGTCGGCAGAACCGCGCGCCATAGCGCCCACGCTGCCCATACCGCGGTAAGCCTTGTAGGACCGGCCCTGGTAAAGGAACACTTCGCCCGGCGCTTCTTCGGTACCAGCCAGCAACGAGCCAACCATACAGGCGTTCGCACCAGCGGCGATCGCCTTGGCAACGTCGCCGGATGTGCGCAGGCCGCCGTCGGCGATAATCGGAATGCCTTGGGCGGAAGCCACTTTGGCAACATCGGATACGGCTGTCAGCTGAGGCACACCCACACCCGCCACGATCCGCGTGGTACAGATGGAGCCTGGGCCGATACCAACCTTGATACAGTCAGCGCCCGCATCGATCAGCGCTTTGGCCGCCTCAGCAGTCGCCACGTTACCGGCCACAAGCTGCACGTTACCGAAAGCTTTCTTGATCTTGGCAACCTGCTCGATCACGCGCATAGAGTGGCCGTGGGCCGTATCAAGCACGATCAGGTCGCATTCCGCGTCTGCCAGCATGCCGGCACGCTCAAAGCCCTTGTCGCCAACTGTGGTCGCAGCAGCCACGCGCAGGCGGCCCTTGCTGTCCTTGGCGGCGTTCGGATTGGCGACCGCCTTTTCAAGGTCTTTCACAGTAATAAGGCCGACACAGCGGTAAGCATCATCAACCACGATCAGTTTTTCAATGCGGTGCTGGTGGAACAGGCGCTTGGCTTCCTCGAAGGATACGCCTTCGTTTACCGTCACCACGTCGCGGGTCATCAGCTCGGAGACCGGCTGATCCATGTTGGTTGCAAAGCGCACATCCCGGTTTGTCAGGATACCAACCAGCTTCTTCGGGCCAACAGAGCCATTGCGCTCAACCACAGGAATGCCGCTGATTTTATGCTGGGTCATCAGGCCCATGGCTGCGGCCAGGGTCTCATCCGGGTGCATTGTCACCGGGTTCACCACCATGCCGCTCTCGAATTTCTTCACCTGGCGGACCATTTCGGCCTGCTCTTCCTCGGTCATATTCCGGTGCAGCACACCAACACCGCCCGCCTGCGCCATGGCAATCGCCATCGGGGCTTCGGTTACGGTATCCATTGCCGCGGACAGAAGCGGCAGGTTGAGTTCAATCGATTTGGTGATCTTGGTGCGAACGTCCACCTGGGCTGGCATTACATCACTGGCTGCCGGTACAAGGAGAACATCATCAAAAGTAAGGCCGAGGCGAATATCCATTAGGGCGATCCTGCTTTCACTGTGGGCGCTTTTCGCGCGCTTTGGGGGCAGATTTCTGCCCCGGCGGATTAAGATATTCGCCGTTCAATACCCCGAAGGCCGCCCAAAAATCAACGCTAAACTTCGTCGCAGGTAAAACTAAGCCGAAACTATTCGGATTCCGCCTCTTTTCGGCCCTTGAAGCCCGTCGCCACCACGAACCATTCCTTGGAATCCTGACGGCTTGACGGTGGCTTGGCGTGCTTGACGCTGGTGAAATGCTTATTCAGGGCCTGCATCAGGTCATTATCCGCCCCGCCCTGCAGCACCTTGGCGACAAAAGTGCCGCCTGGCGCCAGGACCTTGACCGCAAAATCAAGCGCGGCTTCACAAAGCGCCATGGTGCGGATCTGATCCGTCTGCCGGTGCCCGGTGGCCGAGTTGGCCATGTCCGACAGCACAAGATCAGCCGGACCTTCAAGCGCATCCATCAGGCGCTTTTCTGCGTCTTCGGCAAGGAAATCCATCACCCAAATGTCCGCACCTTGGATGGGCTCCACTTCCTGAAGGTCGATGCCGATAATCTGCGCGTCGTCCGGCAGCTCTTCGGTCAGTACTTGTGTCCAGCCGCCAG
Organism: Kordiimonas lipolytica; assembly: GCF_042651265.1. Taxonomy (GTDB): domain Bacteria; phylum Pseudomonadota; class Alphaproteobacteria; order Sphingomonadales; family Kordiimonadaceae; genus Kordiimonas; species Kordiimonas lipolytica. The sequence continues at coordinate 177,597 of NZ_JBHSCR010000007.1, forward strand.
GCGCACAGCCAAGGTCGATCACACGCTTGACACCCTTGAACAGATTATAGCGCTCCGCCAGTTCCTTGATTTTGAAGGCCGCGCGGGAGCGATAGCCAAGACGCTGTGCTTCAGCCACATAGGGGTCATTCAGCTGCCGCTGCAGCCACCGGGTGGAGGAATTCTTGCGGCCACGCGCTGTTTTCACGCGTACCTTGGCGCCGCGCGCCCGGCTCCGGGTGTTTGATTGCTTGTTCCAGCCGCTAGCCATTCTTCTCTACCTTCTTCTGTGTCCTGTCGCCGCCATGATAAAGCGGGCGTGCCCGCCTTGGCGGCTGCTCCATCTGCATCAGGCCGCGCAGAATGCCTTCACGGATGCCGCGGTCGGCAACACGCAGGCTTGGCACTTTCCACATCCCGAGGATGGCCTCAAGGATAGCACAGCCCGCTACAACAAGGTCAGCCCTTTCCGGGCCGATGCACACCTGTGCCGCCCGTTCATCGTGCGTCATGGTCGCCACACGGCGCGACAGCCCGTGAATATCCTGCGATTTCATCCAGGCGCCGTCCACCTTTTCGCGGATATAGCGCGGCAGGTTGAGGTGCAGGCTGGCAAGCGTCGTTACGGTGCCTGAGGTTCCCAGGAACTGGGTCTTGCGTTTCCGGACCACGCTTGAGACCTGATGCGCGTCTTCAAACGCCTGCAGGTGATCCACCACCAGCTTAACCATCTTGTCGTAATGTTCGATCGGCAGGGTTTCGCCTGGACGGCCAAAGCTTTCCGACAGGTTCACCACCCCCCAGGGAATGGACATCCAGCCGGAAATCTCGGTGCGCTGGCCGGGGTGCACCCGCACCCAGATAAGCTCGGTCGATCCGCCGCCGATATCGAACACCAGGGCGTTCCTATTGCCGGGCGCGATCAGCGACTGACAGCCCATAACCGCAAGGCGCGCCTCTTCGCCCGCGGAGATTACATCCAGGTTGATGCCGGTCTCGCGCTTGACGCGGGCAATGAATTCATCGGAATTTTCAGCCACGCGGCAGGCTTCCGTTGCCACATGCCGCATGCAGGTGACGCCCCGGCGCGCGATCTTTTCGGCGCACACCTTCAGGGCCTCAATCGTGCGGTCCATCGCTTCGTCTGAAAGTTTGTTGTTGGAGGACACCCCCTCGCCAAGCCGGACGATACGGGAAAAGGCGTCTATCACGCGGAAACCGCCCCGCGTTGGGCGCGCAATCAACAGCCGACAATTGTTGGTGCCAAGATCAATGGCACTATAAACACCGCGCAACGGTCGGTCAGACTGCTGGCGGACAGGCCTTTTAGCCGATGTTGAGTTATGCTGCTTTGCGGGAGCAGACGGCTGCACGGCGGAACGCTGCGTTCTCTCCTGCGCCTTGTCTTGCCCTTTTGCACAGCGCTTGCGGCGGCGGGGGCGGCGTTTTCTGCCGGAATTCTTCTGTTGGTGCTCAGCCTGGCCTCCCGAATCTGGAGTGCCTGGCCCTGCCCCGGCCCCTTGGGCCTGTGGGTCTAACGACATACTTTTTCTCTTGTTATCTTTTTTGTCGCAGCCGACCGTTTTATGGTCTTTCAGTCGTGCTGCTCACTTGCCTTATGTTTAGCACCAGGCCGCGCGACAGCGCAATAAATTTCAGATGTAACCAATCCTGTAATTTATTTTTGTTCTATTTTTGTTCTTGACGTGCGCGTCGCGTCATCATAAAAGAACAAAATAAGAACGGAGGACACAATGCCTGGTTTTGAACATCTGATTATTCTTCTGCTGTTTATTCTGATTGGTGGGCTCGGCATGGCCGCGATGCAGGACGGTGCATCGGTGATGTGGCGTTTTCTTTCCAAGAAACTGCCAAAGGCCCCTCGCCCGCGCGTACAGCCGCAATCCCGTATTCCTGACCCGCTGTTTTTCCAGCGCTGAGGCAGACTGCCATAGAAAAACCGCCTGCGTATTCCACGAGGCGGCTTCCCAGAAAATTGATTTTCAGTGTGACTTAATAAGAGGCGCGGCGAACAAACCACAATGTGGCTGAAACACCGCGCCTAATCCGAGCGAACCCCCAGGTGTGCCCGGGCCTTCTCCGTCAGTGGCTGCCTAATCCGTGGGCGCCAAAAAGATTGATCGTACCTCCCCAGATGGATCAATCCCGATCTGAAATCGGTGAAGGAAGCAGCATCCGACAGGATTTGACGGTTGCTGTCAAGGTTGCTTATGCAAATATTGCAATTTTTTTCTACCAAAGACATAAAAAAGCCGCCGTTTGGCGTGAAAACGGCGGCTAATTTCAACGATGGTTGATTTTTCAGGACGCTATTTCAGCGGCTCACCCTGATATTCGGATACCCGGCAATATTGCTCGCCCCCTACTGCCCGGATGTTATCGCACAGCAGTTCTGCGTCCTCTTCCCGCTCAAGCGGCCCTACAATCAGGCGCAGGAACGTGCCAATGCCTTCCTGGTTCTGGGTATAAATGCGTGGAGACAGCCCTTCAAGCTGGCCAGAGAACGCCCTGTAGAGCGCTGACCAGCCGCTATCCACCTGGTCTTTAGACCGGTAGGACGCCAGATGTGCGCCGTAATAGGTGCGGCTGTCATCCTGCGCGTCGTTCGTGGCGGGTGTGCCGCTGTCGATCGCACCTGTTTGAACATCAGCCCCGGTCTGCGATGTGCCCGTTGGCGCGGTCTGCGTATTATCCACAGCTGGCTGGGACGTGGCTTGCGGCTGCGAGGATTGTTGTTGTTGCTGTTTTGCAGGCGCCTTGGTCTGATAGGCTGCATTGCGGTCGATCATCTCAACAGAGAACAAGCGGTTCTCAAGCGACTTGATCTCGGTGCGTACACCGGAAAGGTCATTCCGCACGCGACGAAGCGCTGCTTCTGTCTCTGGGTCTTTCTGGAACGCAGCCAGCTTCTGTTCCATACTTGCAAGGGCCTGGTCCTGATTGCGAACATGCTTCACAAGGTCCACATACAGCCGCTCAAGGGCATTGAAGCGGTCCTTGAGGTCTCGGTTGTCCTCGGATACGCCCTCTACGCTGCGCTCCAGCGTTACCTGGCGCGCTTCAACAAGAACGTCTTCGCCTTGCCAAAGGTTAGTGGAGCCGCCACACGCGCTGGTAAACAGCGCCAGGCAGGCAACAATTGCCCCTTTTCTGGGAAATACTACGGGTGCGCTAAGTCCCTGTGTCATGATCACGCCTTTCTACACATTGCTTTTCGCCTTTATTTTCAAAGGTTAAGCTGCATCCATGCCTTAAGTGGCAATCTTTCTCAGCTATCGAATATGCAAAGGTAGTGCCAATAAAGCCTATCGGGGCAATGATACCACAGATAAGGCGGCTATGCAGGACCAGCGTCAGCCGATGCGCTTCTGTTTGCGGCGACGCTCATAGGCCAGATAGGAAAAAGGCATGCTGGACAGATAGGCAGCTGCGATCACGATAAGCACCAGCCAAGTGCGAACAAACAGCCCCGCGATCACAATGCCAATGATCAGCATCACGGGAACGAACCAGGCCTTCGGCACACGGAAGGCCTTCAGCGAAATGGTTGGGATGGTAGAGACCATCAATACTGCGACAACAACCGCATAGGCCGCCACCACAAGCCCATAGTTGTGGACCACAACAGCTTCAAGGGCGAAATCGACAATCAGTGGCATCAGCAGGAGCGTGGCGCCCGCAGGCGCCGGAACACCGGTCAGGAAACCAAGGCGTTTGCGGGGTTCATCTTCGTCATCCAGCTTGGCATTGAAGCGCGCCAGACGAAGCGCCATGGCGATGGCGTAAATCAGTGCGACAGCCCATCCAAGGCGGTCAAGGCCTTCCAGCACCCACAGATACAGGATTACAGCCGGGGCCACGCCAAAGGACACTACGTCCGAAAGCGAATCCAGCTCTGCCCCAAAACGGCTGGTGCTTTTGAGTAGCCTGGCTACTGTCCCGTCAAGCCCGTCGAAGATGCCCGCAAGCAGAATGGCAAATACGGCCAGTTCCCACTTTCCTGCCAACGCAAACTTGATGGACGTCAGCCCCGACATGAAGGCCATAAGCGTCACGACATTCGGCAGAATCGTCCGGATGGAAATCTTCTTGAACAATAGTGCCTGTTTTTCGTCGCCCATGGTCCCTGCTCCGCCCTTCGGTCTATTCGCTGGCGCTGGCAGCTTTGCGGCGACCGGCTGCCTTGCGGGCGATGATGGTTTCGCCACCGATCATGGTCTGGCCCACGGCTACGGTCGGCTTCTGGCCCTTGTCCAGATAGATATCCGTGCGGCTGCCGAAGCGGATCAGGCCGAAACGCTCACCGCGCTCCACCGTTTGCCCTACTTCAAGGTCACACAGGATACGCCGTGCCACAAGGCCCGCCACCTGGGCATAAGCGATATCGTGTCCATCTTCTGTGGTCATACGAATCAGCTGGCGTTCGTTTTCCTCGCTGGCCTCTTCGGCTGCAGCGTTCAGGAACTTGCCTGGCACATAAGCAACGCTGGTTACTTCACCCGCCGCAGGTGTGCGGTTCACGTGCACGTTAAACACTGACAGGAAAATGGAGATGCGCGTGCGCGGCTCATCGCCCATGCCAAGCTCAGCCGGCGGCGTGGCTTCCATTACCAGACACACAGTGCCGTCTGCAGGGCTAACCAGAACGCCTTTTTCGTCTGGGATCACGCGGTCAGGGTCGCGGAAGAAATAAAGGCACCATGCCGTCAGCACCAAACCGGCCCAGCCAAGGGGTTCCGAAAGGAAAAACAACCCCACGGAGACGGCAAAGAAAATCGCCACAAACAAATGCCCTTCCTTGTGGATTGGCGTCATCACTACATCCATAGCCTTCATCGGCGGCAACCTTTTTCTTTTGTAGGTAAATTTCGCACACACTGGCGATTTGAAGCCCTCCCGTCAAGTCTGACGGGGTGCGTGTGACGCAATATGGCACGATCGCAAAAAAAATCTTGTCCCTGGTGGGAGGATACAGCAAAAGAAATATCAGGCCTTTTAACGGTTGTTTAAGGCGGCGCAGCGATGCTGTAGCCACAGCTTTGAACATCCAAGCCCTTTTGGGCAGCAAGGCTTATATCAGGCGAGTAATCTGGCGTATTGGAAACGGGGCACCATGAAACTTCACGAATCGCTGCAGAAGGTCAAAGGGCATCTTGAAAGCCTGGAGGAAGCGGCCTTTGATCAGCTTGAGTTCGACTGGGAAGGCATAAAATTTCATGCTGCAGCAGATACTGACGCCAACGGCGGCGGACTGATCAAGCTGAATGCCAAGCTGGGCCGCCTCTATTTCACTGTTGAGAATGCCGCCGAACGCACCATGGCCATCGAACGCGTTTATTCCACCAACCGCGGCATCGACGGTGCCTACAGCATCAGCAAAAAGGGCGATGTGACATACCACAGCGTCACCGCCACCAGCCAGAAGCTCAAGGGCAATGACCTTGTGGGCGCGCTGACGCTGATCCTTCTGGAATCCGAAAGCCACCTGCGCGCGCTCCGGTCTCACCTGAAGCCCATCTAGGTTTAAACAATCCACACAAGGGGAAGCGCCTAGCCTTCGGACTTTTCGTCCTTGAGCGGCAGGCGGAACATCTGGCCCGGATAAATCATATCCGGGTCGCGGATCTGTTCGCTGTTTTCGCGGAAAATCACCGTATAGCGCACGCCTGAGCCATAAAGCTGGCGGGCAATCTGCCACAGCGTATTGCCGGGCCGCACGATCACGCCGCCTTCGGCAACGGCTGGGTCAATGGCCTCGCCCGCCTCGAACGGCTGTTCGATCCGAAGCTGCACCTGCCCATCACCGATGGTCTGGTCTACCCGGATCACATGGCTGCCCGGCGTCAGCGCCTGGCCCGCAAGCGCAATCTGCCAGCGGCCTTCGTCACCCGCCCGCATGTTGCCAATGAAATTTCCGTCCAGATACACACGAACATCCACGCGCGGCAAAGACCGGCCGGTGATAACAGCGTCGCCGCCGTCACCATAATCGATTGTATCGACACTCAGGCTTTCACCCACTTCACCAAAGGCGGCTACGCCCGGCTTCTGAAGGACCGTGGAGGCCCCTTCCCCGCTTTTGGGGGTCAGCACGGCCACAACGCCGTTCTGTTCGCGCTCAAGGAAGCGCTGGTTATCGCGTTCAGGCACCGATACCACGACCACATTATCGGCTTCGGCAACTTCTGTGCCGTCGCGTTCGCGGCCCTTTAGGTTCAGTTCAACGGAACCGGCGTCTAGCGGTTCCTCAAGAATCATGACCCACTCGCCGTTCTCGTCGGCTGTCACCTCAGAGACTTTGCGGCCATTTGCAAACAGCTCGATCTTTGCGCCCGGGGCCATCCGGCCCGCGATCACACCCGTGCCGCCGCGCGAAATACGCACAAGGTCAAACTCGGGAACCGGCTTTGCGGCCTGTTCTGCTGCTGGCTGCTGTTCTGATACTTCAGTGGGGGTGGCAGGCGCTTGCGGTGCGGGCTCGTCTGAGAAAAGCACATAAAGAATAGCGCCGACACCAATAGCCGCGCTCACGGCACCGATGGCAATCCGGCGCATATCATCGCTCTTGCTTTCCAGTGGGCCCATAACTCACCATACGTCCTGTTCAACAAAGCCTTAACAATCGGGCCTATATAATGAAAGATGAATTTATTAAAAACATGTCAAAACTTTGACAACTAAACTTTATGACACTGATTTAGCGCATTTTTCCAGTATTTGGCCAGCTTATGGCCCTCCTGCAAGAGGTAATGTATGAAGTCGACACCCCATAGCACCACACCAATCAGGAATGTTTGTGTCTATTGCGGCTCCAGGCTAGGCAACAAACCATCCTATGAAGCACTGGCGTCTGACCTTGGGGGCCGCATTGCGAGCGCTGGCATGGGCCTTGTTTACGGCGCTGGCAGCATCGGCCTGATGGGGGTCGTGGCCCGCGCTGCGCGCGACAGCGGCGCCCCCGTGATCGGCATCATCCCCGAGCACCTGGATGCGGTTGAGATTACGCAAGACGGCCTGACCGAGCTTCACGTCACGCAGAATATGCATGACCGCAAGCGCATGATGTTTGACCGGTCTGATGCCTTTATCATATTGCCCGGCGGGCTTGGCACGCTTGACGAGACATTCGAGATCATGACCTGGGCGCAGCTTAGCCTGCACAAGAAGCCGATTATCCTGATCAATCATGAGGACTATTGGACGCCATTGGTCGAACTTGTGAAGAATGTCGTGGATGGCGGCTTCGCCAGTGCCGAGAATGCGTCACTCCTTACCATTGTCGACACAGCCGAACAGGCGATTGAGAAGTTGAAAGCGATGGAAACCGCCCCATCTGAAGCCAGGAGCGAGCTTTTCTAAGCCAAAGTCAGGGACGCTGACGGCAGAAAAACCGGTCATTAGGGGTAAAATCCGCAAAAAGTCACACTTTTCCTGCGGATGGGCCTTCAACTCTGCAGATTCTGGTGATAGGGTGCGCGCAAAATCCGCACCGGCCCTCTCCCCGGCGCGATACTACCCCTTGGGAAAAATATAAATTTGAGGGAACTATGAGCAAGATTACCGTAAAAAACCCAATCGTGGAAATTGACGGCGACGAGATGACACGCATCATCTGGCAATGGATTCGCGAACGCCTGATCCAGCCGTATCTCGATGTTGAGCTTCTTTACTATGACCTTTCCGTCACCAAGCGTGACGAAACGGACGACCAGATCACCATTGACGCGGCAAACGCCATCAAGGAACACGGTGTGGGCGTGAAATGCGCGACCATCACCCCTGATGAGCAGCGCGTTGAGGAATTTGACCTCAAAAAAATGTGGCGCAGCCCGAACGGCACCATCCGGAACATTCTGGGCGGTACCGTATTCCGCGAGCCAATCATCATGAAGAACGTACCGCGTCTGGTTCCAGGCTGGACCAAGCCGATCGTTATCGGCCGTCACGCCTTTGGCGACCAATACCGTGCGACTGACTTCCTGGTGCCAGGTGCTGGCAAGCTGACCATGAAGTTCGAGCCTTCCGACGGCGGCGAAGCCATCGAACGCGAAGTGTACCAGTTTGAAGAAGCTGGCGTTGCCATGGGCATGTATAACGTGGACGACAGCATCCGCGATTTCGCCCGCGCCTGCATGAACTACGGCCTGAACCGCCAGTGGCCGGTTTACCTGTCCACCAAGAACACCATCCTCAAGGCCTATGACGGCCGCTTCAAGGACCTGTTCATGGAAGTGTTCGAAAACGAATTCCAGGACAAGTTCAAAGACGCTGGCATCACCTATGAACACCGTCTGATCGATGACATGGTGGCATGCGCCATGAAATGGGCTGGTGGCTTCGTATGGGCTTGTAAGAACTATGACGGCGACGTGCAGTCAGACACCGTGGCACAGGGCTTCGGCTCCCTCGGCCTGATGACGTCCGTTCTGATGACGCCAGACGGGAAGACCGTTGAGTCAGAAGCCGCACACGGCACCGTGACCCGCCACTACCGCCAGCATCAGGAAGGCAAGGAAACGTCGACGAACCCGATCGCTTCCATCTTCGCCTGGACGCGCGGCCTGAAGTATCGCGGCAAAATGGACGGCACGCCGGAAGTGGTCAACTTCGCTGAAGCGGTTGAAAAGGTATGTGTCAACACGGTTGAAACCGGCCACATGACCAAAGACCTGGCGCTCCTCATCGGTCCGAACCAATCCTGGATGACCACAGGCCAGTTCTTCGACAAGATCGACGAGAACCTGAAGGCAGAACTGGGCTAATCCCAAATAACTGCTAAAGAATTTGAAAAGCCGCCTACTCTTGGGCGGCTTTTTTTACGACTTCCAGGCCCGCATCAAGCCTGCTGAGAATAGCAGTCGGGACCGCCTTGGTACAGACCACATGCGCCTCCCTGCCTGCAGGCATCCCTTCAAGGCTCAGGAAAGCGAGCGCATCACCCCCTGCCACCTGTGCTTTGTGGATCGGCGCCATCAATTCGTTTTCGATGACAAAATCGATCCGCTTGCGCGCCAGAAGCTCAGCGAGCTTGTCATGACTGCTAGCAATGAAAAGATGCTTATTGTGGCTCTTCTTAAGAAGCTCCAGATGCGGGATGGCATAGACAGCATCGGTCACGAAGCCACCAATGAAATCCGTATCGGTGAACAGCGCTTCTATGGAAGGCAGTGCTTCAAAGGCTGCTTTGTCGGCTTCCCGCACCAGCAGGCCCGAGCGCCCGAATGTGCCGATAGGTGGCGAAAAATGCCACTGCTCATCCTGCTCCGTGCTTTTCTTCCAATAGCCGGCCACACAAAAGGGCTGCGTGCCATCGTCCAGGTTCCGCTTGATGCGATTGAAGGCCCGTTCCTGCCACTCGATAGTCAGGCCGGCTATGGCCGCAGCCTGATTGACAGTGTCGCCAAAAATGCCGGAAACGCGGCCTGCCTCTATTTCCAGAAAGGGGGGATGGTGTTCAACCTGAAACACAAGGCTGTCTTCAGCCTTTGCGGATGAAAAAGCGATCGGCCCCGCCATAACGGCAGCAAGCAACGGAAGAACTGAAAAACACCGAACCAAACCAGGCTCCCTTAAACTAGCTCGAAGCCCCCCAGAGACAGGACACTATCACATTTGAGGGGATCTGGCGACAGCAACCCAATGGTCATAATCCGCTATCATTTCCGTGCGCTCTTCGCCACTTAAAAGTCCGCATTCCACCAGGCCGATCAGGCGCTGGGACGCATATTCCTTAAGTTCGCTCAGAAGCGCTGGATAGATGGACATCAGAATCTGCAATTCTGTGCTGTCCAGCCACATGACACGGCACCGGGTGCGTGCGACAGAAGCGGGCTGACGGCCATGGTCACTGATCAGCGAGCATTCGCCCAGGAAATCGCCCGCACTGAGTGAGATTGCCCGGTGATGGTAGAAGGCCGTGATTTCGCCCGAAAGGATGAAATATATGCCGTTGTCCACATCACTGCGGCGCGTCAGCACTGTGCCGGGAACGAGCGTCACTGACCGCACGCGCGAAGCCAGCTCCTTGGCCACGTCTTTCGGCAACTTTTTCAGTGCCGGCAAATCATCGACAACACCTACGGGCACGACAAATTCGCGCCTGTGCACTTCATCTGAAAAGCCGGAGGCGATGATGCCAATCGGCACGGCGTAAAAGATAAAGCCCATCATCATCACGACACCGCCAATGACTTTACCAAGATCCGTGATCGGCACCGCATCGCCGTACCCTACGGTCGTGAAGGTGGCAAGCGCCCACCAGAGTGCCGCCGGGATGCTGCCGAATGCTTCAGGCTGTGCCTCATGTTCCGCCAGATACATGAGCGTGGAGGCAAACACCTCAAGCCCCACCATAATCACCATGGCGGCCAGAAGCGCCTGCCGTTCGGCATAGATCACGCGCGCGAGCGATGACAGCGCAGGCGAATAGCGCACCAGCTTGAGAAGCCTGAGCAGCCGGAATATCCTGAGCACGCGCAGGTCAAGCCCTGTCAGGTGGCCGAAATAGAATGGGATGATGGCAATCAGGTCAATCAGCGCGAGAGGCGAGAAAATATAGCGGACACGCCGCTCCCAGCCCCTGTCTCCCGGCACTGCCTCGCGTTCCGCGCTGGCCCACACACGCGCCAGATACTCGACCGTGAATATGCCGATAGAAAGGGCGTCAAATGCCTGGAAAATAGGGCCATAGGCCTGCCATAGGCTGTCAACTGTCTCAAGCGCGACCGCCGCCACGTTCAGGAGGATCAGCACAATCATGAAGCCTTCGAACACAGCAGCTTTCCGCCCCGCAAAGCTTCCCAGCTCCAGGAAGCTATATGTGCGTTGGCGGACTGTCTGCTTGTTCATGATTGTGCCTTTCTGGGCTGCTTCTAGCCAGCGATAACCGCCTCAATAGCTTCAAGCGCCTTGGCAGCGTTCGCACCGTCCGGGCCACCGGCCTGCGCCATATCAGGACGCCCGCCGCCGCCTTTGCCGCCAAGCGCCTCAGCGCCCGCGCGCACCAGGTCAACAGCGCTCAGCTTGGCTGTCAGGTCGTCGGTAACGCCAACAAGAAGTGCGGCCTTGCCGTCATTGACGGCCACAAAGGCCACTGCCCCACTGCCGAGGGACTTCTTGGCGTCATCCGCCAGGCCTCGCAGGTCCTTGGGGCTCACGCCGTCCAGCACCTGGCCCAGGAATTTCACGCCGCCGATGTCCTTCGCCGCCGGGCCGGAAGAACCGCCGCCAAGCGCCGCCTTCTTCTTGGCTTCCGAAAGCTCGCGCTCCAGCGTTTTCCGTTCAGCCTGCAGCGCCGAGATGCGGTCTGAAAGCTCAGCCGGGCTGGATTTAACCTGGGCAGAGGCCTCCTTCAAAAGCCGTTGCTGGCCCAGGAGGTGTTCAAGCGCCGCTTCACCCGTCAGGGCCTCGATCCGGCGCACACCAGCGGACACGCCGCCCTCTGAAAGGATAGTAAAGAGTGCAATGTCGCCCAGGCGCTTGACGTGCGTACCGCCGCACAGCTCAACCGAATAATGTGGTTTGGAAGCGCTTGCCTCGTCGCCCATGGACACAACGCGGACTTCATCGCCATATTTTTCACCAAACAGCGCCATGGCACCGGCCTCGATCGCGTCGTCATAGCTGAGGAGCCGGGTTTCAACGGCCGCGTTCTCGCGGATCACCCGGTTCACCTCGCGCTCAACGGCGGCCAGTTCATCTTCGGTCATGGCCTTGGGATGCGAAATATCAAAACGCAGGCGGTCTGGCGCCACAAGGGACCCCTTTTGGGTCACATGATCGCCCAGTTCACGGCGCAACACTTCATGCAGCACGTGGGTTGCGGAGTGGTTGGCCCGAAGCTTCGACCGGCGCTCACCGTCCACCAACATCTCAACCGTATCACCAACTTTCAGGCTGCCTTTCGAAACGGTGGCTTTATGCACATGCAAGGCGCCTACCATCTTGAGCGTGTCAGTTACAGTGATATCTGCGTCGTCGGTCTTCAGCGTGCCTGTGTCGCCCATCTGGCCGCCGCTTTCGCCGTAGAATGGCGTCTGGTTGGTGACAATCAGCACCTCGTCGCCCTCGCCCGCGCTCTCGGTGCGCGCGCCGTCTTTCACAAGGGCAACAACCTTGCCTTCCGCCTGTTCGGTGGAATAGCCGACAAATTCGGTCGCGCCGAACTCGTCATTGATATCGAACCAAACTTTCTCAGTCGCTGCATCGCCGGAGCCAGACCAGGCGGCGCGGGCCTTGGCGCGCTGTTCTTCCATGGCGGCATTGAAGCCGTCCACGTCAACCGTGCGGTCCTGAGCGCGCAGGGCATCCTGTGTCAGGTCAAGCGGGAAGCCGTATGTGTCATAAAGCTTGAACGCCACATCGCCTGGCAGCTCGGTGCCGTCGCCGATTTTGGCAAGCTCGTCATCCAAGAGCTTGAGGCCCTTGTCCAGCATCTGGCGGAAGCGGCCTTCTTCAAGCTTCAGGGTTTCCTCGATCAGACGCTCGGCACGGCCAAGTTCAGGGAAGGCCTGGCCCATTTCGTGGATCAGCGTTGGCGCCAGCTGGTACATCACCAGATCCTTCGCGCCCAGCATGTGCGCGTGGCGCATGGCGCGGCGCATGATGCGGCGAAGCACATAGCCGCGGCCTTCGTTGGACGGCAGCACGCCGTCCGCGATCAGGAAGCTGCAGGCACGCAGGTGGTCTGCGATCACCCGGTGCGATGCGCGCGTCTTGTCATTCTCTGCAGCCCCCGTAGCGTTCACCGACGCTGCGATGATGGCTTTGAACGTATCGATCTCATAGTTGTCGTGGGTGCCCTGCATCACGGCGGAGATACGCTCCAGCCCCATGCCGGTATCAATCGACGGCTTCGGCAGGTTGATGCGCTCGCCTGACGCCAACTGCTCATACTGCATGAAGACGAGGTTCCAGATTTCCACGAAACGGTCGCCGTCTTCTTCCGGCGTGCCTGGAGGGCCGCCCCAGATATGATCGCCGTGGTCATAGAAGATTTCAGAGCACGGCCCACAAGGCCCCGTATCGCCCATGGACCAGAAGTTGTCTGATGTGGCGATGCGGATGATGCGCTCTTCCGGCAGCATCGCGATCTTCTTCCACAGGTCAAAGGCTTCATCATCTTCATGAAACACTGTGACCGTCAGCTTGTCCTTGTTCAGGCCATATTCGCGTGTAATCAGGTTCCAGGCGTGACTGATCGCGTCTTCCTTGAAATAATCACCGAAGGAGAAGTTCCCCAGCATCTCGAAGAAGGTATGGTGGCGCGCGGTGTAGCCCACGTTATCGAGGTCATTGTGTTTGCCGCCGGCACGCACACATTTCTGGCTGGACACAGCCCGGTTATAGTCCCGCGTTTCCGCACCCGTGAAGACATTCTTGAACGGCACCATGCCCGCGTTGACAAACATCAGCGTCGGGTCGTTGTGCGGCACCAGCGGCGCGGACGGCACCACCTCGTGCCCCTGCCCTTTGAAATAATCCAGAAACGCCTTGCGGATATCGTTAGCGCCAGTGATCGGTGCGGTCATGAAATTGGCCTCAGTCCTCGAAAACAAAATTCAGGTGCCGCAAAGGGGTTAGCCCCATTGTTACGACACCGGTTCTTATGGCCGTTTTAGCGTGGCAATACTGGTGTGTCTAGCATCTGCACCGCCTATAGACGCGCTTCATCCATATTTCTTGAAAAGGGTACGACCGGAAGCACCCAAAAGCGCCAGAAAGGATAGGCTTAGCGCTTCATGGCGGCACGGCGCTTGCGGTAGTCCTTGAGCGACCGCGCATCCAGCCACTGTTCATAGAAGCTGTCATAGACGCCGCTAAGGTCTTCCTTGGCGATCATGGCGTTGATCTTGCCGATCAGCGCTCGCCCAATGGGCATGTCGCTACAGCTGAAGCCACCGGACTGGACGCTTTCTTCGCCTGCAATCGGGAAAGCCGTAAAGCTGTCCGGTTTGCCAAGCTGGCGGAACTGGTGATTGACTTCGGCGGGGAACCCGAAGGTATAATCGATGCGGCCATGCAATAGCAGCGCGCCATAGCGGTCAAACGGTATGGTAACCATATGATCCGCTGCGCCGAGCTTGCCCAGGGTCTCGTTGATCAGCTGACTATAGAAGCGTTCCGGCACCACACCAAGCGACAGATGATCCGCTGCCACCAGCTTTGCGATGTCGATTTCGCCGTCGGTGTTGAGGAAGGGGGCAAAAAGCCCGACGTTGCGCTGCATCACGACTACGCGGTTGGTCATGAGATGATAGACATCGTCGCTGAAAGTCGCAAAAGCGGTGCGTTCCGGGGTTCTAAAAAGGGCAGCGCTGCAGAAGCCGTCCAGCTTCTTCATCTGCGCGTAGATGCGGTTGAGGTTAACTGTGACTGTCACATGATTGTATTCGGGCAGCTTTTCGGCCACATAGCGCACGATCTGGTCGCCGTACCCCTTCCCCTCATACTCGCCACTAGCGATGAAAACAGGTGGGAAATCAGGGCTGAGCCAGTGGATGGTCGGCTTGTCAGCGGCAAGCAGCCCCTGCCATGCAGAAGCCATCAAGACAAGAAAAATGGTAGCCCGACGTATCATATGACCCCACAACCACAATGCCCCACCACAATCCAAGGCAGACAATAGCTGTCAAAGGATAATGTTTCCTTAAACCTGCCCTTGCAGCAATTGCGCCGCTGGAACCAAAAAAGCGGCCCCACAAGGCCGCTTTCCCGGAATTCTTATAACTTCTAAGGCGACGACCTGCAGATGGCCAATGCCCTACTTCGCGTCTGCGTCGTCCGCGTCTTCGGCTTTTGGATCAACCAGCATGGCTTCGTTGACGAGGCCCGCATTCTTACGGATCATATTCTCGATCTCGTTGGAGATGTCAGTATTCTCCAGAAGGAAGCGCTTGGCGTTCTCGCGGCCCTGGCCAATGCGCTGGCTGGAATAGCTGTACCAGCTGCCGGACTTTTCAACGACACCAGCCTTGACGCCCAGGTCGATGATCTCGCCCATCTTGGAAACGCCTTCGCCGTACATGATGTCAAACTCGACCTGCTTGAACGGAGGCGCCAGCTTGTTTTTCACCACTTTCACCCGCGTAGCGTTGCCGACGATCTCGTCTTTTTCCTTGATCGCACCAACCCGGCGGATGTCCAGACGGACGGAGGCATAGAATTTGAGCGCATTACCGCCCGTTGTTGTTTCCGGGCTGCCGTACATTACGCCGATCTTCATCCGGATCTGGTTGATGAAGATAACGATCGTGTTGGACTTGGAAATGGAGGCCGTAAGCTTCCGGAGTGCCTGGCTCATGAGCCGGGCCTGCAGGCCCACATGGCTGTCGCCCATCTCGCCTTCAAGTTCAGCGCGCGGCGTCAGTGCCGCAACAGAGTCAACCACCAGGATGTCTACAGCACCGGAACGCACCAGCGTATCGGCAATCTCAAGCGCCTGCTCGCCCGTATCAGGCTGGCTCACCAGCAGTTCGTTCACGTCCACGCCCAGCTTGCGGGCGTAAACCGGGTCGAGCGCGTGCTCAGCATCCACAAATGCCGCGATGCCGCCCGCCTTCTGGGCTTCCGCCACTGCGTGCAGTGCCAGCGTGGTTTTACCGGAACTTTCCGGCCCATAGATTTCAATGATCCGGCCTTTGGGGAAACCGCCGATCCCAAGCGCAATGTCGAGATTGAGCGAGCCTGTGGAGATGGTATCGATCTCGATGCCCGATTCCCGCTGCCCCAGCTTCATAACGGAGCCTTTACCAAAGGCCCGGTCGATTTGGCCAAGCGCTGCTTCAAGCGCTTTTGTCTTATCCATGGAGTTTCCCTTTACCAACTGTAGTTCTGCTGTTGCCATGATCGGGCTCCCTTATTCCACAGGCTGATATCCCTTGCAATGGATGATTTGTCATCCTTGCCCTTGCCACCTTGTACCCTTTTTGTTCTCTCTTCGCAAGAACAAATATTCGCGTTTTGTTCTCACGCCTAGTTCATGCAGGAACACCAAGAAAAAAAGGGCACTACCCCTGTGCCATTTGTGTGCCCATTTGCGCTCAGTGTGCCCGTTAGCCGAGGATGGATTTAACCTTCTCCGCCAGGTCTTTCAGCGAGAAGGGTTTCGGCAGGAAAAGGAACTCTTCCGCCTCCAGGTTTTGCCGGAACACGTCTTCCGCATAACCGGAGACAAAGATCACCGGCAGGTTCGGCATGTTTTTGCGCGCTTCCTTGACGAGCGTGGGGCCGTCCATCGTCGGCATGATCACGTCAGAGATCAGAAGATCGATGGTTTCCGGGTGGGTATTGAGTATCTCAAGCCCAGCCTCACCCGATGCGGCTTCCAGTACCTTGTATCCCTTGTTGGCCAGCGCGCGGGACGCGAACATGCGCACGGGGTCTTCGTCTTCCACGATCAGGATCGTGCCCTTGCCCGTCAGGTCGCGGGCTGGGGCCTCCGGCTTTTGCGCCGCGCTTTCGGCTTCTGCTTCTGCGGCGTGGGCCTTGAAGAACAGCAGGAAACGGGTGCCGTGCCCGAGTTCTGATTCGACAAAAACGAAGCCGCCGGTTTGCTTGACGATGCCGTAAACGGTTGCGAGCCCAAGGCCCGTGCCCTGCCCCACCTCTTTCGTGGTGAAGAAAGGTTCAAAGATTTTGGACATGTTCTCAGGCGCGATACCACACCCGCTGTCAATCACCTCCACCAGCACATAATCGTCGGGCACCACCACGTCGTAGCGTTCAATGAGCGGGTCATCCGGGCCAATCATGCTTGTTTTTATCTCTAGCCTGCCGCCCCCCGGCATGGCATCGCGCGCGTTCACCGCGAGGTTGATAATCACCTGCTCAAGCTGCCCCTGGTCCACCTTCACCGGCTGCAGATCACGGCCATGCACCACCTTGAGTTCAATATTTTCACCGATCAGACGACGAATGAGGTTTGAAAGCTCCGCCAGCACATCGGTCATCATCAGGACCTTGGGCCTCAGCGTTTGTTGGCGCGAGAAGGCCAGAAGCTGGCGTACAAGATTGGCCGCGCGATTAGCATTCTGTTTGATCTGAATGATGTCAGAGAAGGACTGGTCGCCCGCGTCATGCCGCACCAGCAAGAGATCGCAGAAACCGATAATGGCTGTCAGCAGATTGTTGAAATCGTGCGCTACACCACCGGCCAATTGGCCAACCGCCTGCATTTTCTGAGCCTGTACGAACTGACGCTCAAGGCTCTTTTCCTGTGTTGTATCAATGAGATACAGAATAGCGTATGTCTCATCACCGCGCGAGATAGCAGACGAATAAATCTGACCAACCCGTTCCGGCTGGCCGTCATAGACCACGTCGAGCGGCGTTGAAGCCGGCTTGCCGTCATGGGCGAAACCGATGAGCTCCATCAGGTCAGCCCGGTCATCTTCCTTGACCAGGTCAAGAACGCTGGAGCCAACACTGATCGTCTTTCCTGCCGGATGGCGCTTGAGCGGCTGGTTATATTCCTTGATAGCCCCATCCCGGGCAACAACCGCCACAGCGATGGGCGCGGCATCAAAGATGGGGTCTATCAGGAATTCCCGGTCTTCCGGCACCAGGCGCCCGCGAATCTGGTCCAGCTTACGCAGGAACCGGTAGCGTCCGAGGTTTCTATCGTCCTCGCGCGATGGCAGCGGCATATCCACCACATCTACGTCCATCCGCTGTTTCTTGCCAATCAGGAGCTGGGTTTCCCCGGCCTTGAGCTGTATCTTGAGCGGCATTTCGCCCTCTGCCAGGCCCATCCATTCCCTAAGAGTATCATTGATATAGTGGATTTTGCCTGACGCATCTTCCAGGAGTACACCACAGCCGAGACGCTCGAAAAGCGGTGCGCCCCAATCGCCGATCATCTTGCGTTCGTGGTCGAGCCGTTCCCGGTCTCCAACGCGCGAAACGCGCCATAATATGTGATAGCCGGTGCGGCGCCCTGTTAGCTTCAGCTTTTCGCTATCCGCGCGGTCGCTCGCAAACACGCCACGGCCTTGCCCTGTCTGCGCTGCGAGCACCAGTGTTTTCTCAAACGCTTCCTTCACCCCATCAGAGCGGAACAGGTCCATCATTGTTCGCACACGCCCCATGGCAAGCCGGTCAAAAGCGGCGTTGGACGCTGCAATCTCTCCCCGGAAGTCGCTAAGCGCTACAGCCCGCCGATCAAGAGATACCAAGGTCTGGACCAACTCTCGATCTGCAAACTCAGTCTGCTCAAGGGGCTGATGCAGGCCGCCAAGGGCCCGGAGAAGCGTAAGCGCAGTCGCAATCAACAAAATACCGCCCAGAATGGAAGCAACGGCCATACCCCAGCTTACTGCAACCAATGCAGCAATGCCGATGGTGCCAATAAGGCCTGCCAAGGCAACTGTCAGCAGTTTAACACCGGACTTGGCCTCGCTTTGATGCAGCGCTTCCTGAAACGGTCTCGGCAACCGGCTTTCCATAAATGCCTACCCCTTTGGTCCCTGTTCTGCCCACCTATAGTTCAGAGAGTAGTCACCCTGATGGCGAGAAGGCAAGCCCGTTAACGCGATGGCTTGAACCCTGCCCTTTTCAGCTTCAAGATATAACTGATTACCTCTGCCACGGCTTTATAATGGTCTGGCGGCACTTCCTCGTCGATCTCAACAGTTGCATACAATGCCCTGGCCAACGGCGGGTTCTCGACAATCGGCACATTGTGTTCGGTTGCAACTTCCCGGATTTTGAGCGCCACGCCTTCAACCCCTTTGGCAACCACGCGGGGGACATCCATTTGCCCATGCTTGTATTCAAGTGCTACGGCATAGTGTGTCGGGTTGGTGATCACGACATCTGCGTCCGGCACAGCGGCCATCATACGCTGCCTCGAACGCTCCATTCGGATCGCCCTCAACCTGCCCTTGACCTTGGGGTCACCATCGGTTTGCTTGTGCTCGTCTTTGACCTCCTGCTTGGTCATGCGCAGCTTCTTGATGTGCTGGTAAGACTGGTAAGAGAAATCAATGGCCGCAACGATCGCCATCACAATCAGCACACCGATCAGAAGCTTGATCACCATTGTATGGATCAGCGCGACGACATCGATAACCGGCAGCAGCATCAACGTATCCATCCGGCCACGTTCCGGATAGACGATGATGAAAATAACAACCGCCACAGCGATCAGCTTGGCAGAAATCTTGAACGCTTCCACGCCCAATTTATCAGGTGCCCACTTCTTGGCATTTGATGCTGGGCTTAGCTTCTTGAAGCTGGGCTTGATCTTTTCAAAGGTGATGCTTGTCTTATGCTGCAACATGTTGCTGGCTATCGCCGCGAACACAAGCGCCCCAAACGGTACAAGAAGCACCAGGAAAATGCGCCAAACGACTGGCATCAGGCTTTCAAGAGCGCCCACCTGATCGGTGTCCATCAGGTGCAGCGTCGACATATGCACATATAGGACGTTGGTGACAGATGTGCCCATGAAGCCGCCGCCGGCCCCAATAACAATGGCGGCAATGAACAGCATGAAGAAGGTTTTCACCTCCTGACTTTGGGCCACATCACCTTTTTCCTCCGCCTCACGCAGGCGCTTGGGGGTTGGCTCCTCAGTCTTCTGGCTGTCGTCCTGCTCTGCCATTCTCTATCCCAGAAAGCTCACAAGGAGCTCTTCAAACCGCTCAATAAATAGCGCCATCATCGACCCCATAAGGATCATCAACAGGGCGAACCCCATAAAGAGGTTAATGGGCATGCCAATGAAAAACACTTGGAAGGCCGGGATCATGCGGGAAATCAGCCCCAGGCCTGCATTGTAGATGATACCATAGGCCACAAAGGGGGCCGCGATATGAAACCCCAGCAAAAAAGCGCTCGACGTATATTCGACAATGACCATCGCGAAATCCGTATAGGGCAAGCCAAGGGCTACCGGAAATTTCAGATAGCTGTGCGCCATGCCCAGGATCATAAGATGGTGCAGGTCTGTAACCACGATCAGTGTGATGGCGACAAGTGTCAGGAAGGCCCCAACAAGGACGCCTTGGCTACCCTGGCTTGGGTCAAAGGACTGAGCGGCGGCCAGTCCTGTCAGGAAGGCGATCACTGTACCTGCTACATGGGTTGCTGCCAACATGATCCGCGTCGTCAACCCCAGAACCACCCCGATCATGGCTTCACGGATAAGCAGAGCACCCAGAATGATGGCATTATCGGGCATAGGCGGTAGCTCAGCCCGAACCGAAAGATAGACGACAAGAGAAATCACAAAGCCCATTGTTGCCCGTATGCGCCCTGGCACCGACTGGTCGCCAAGCACAGGCATCGTCAAAACAAGGGCAATAAGGCGCGTGGCGACAAGCAAGAACCCGAATGCTTCCGCTGGAAGGACTTCTCCCAGCATGGGTTATCCGCCGGAGATGATGCGTTCCGAAATCCGCAGCATCAGGGCAGACATACTTTGCCCCATGAAGGGCATCGCGATCAGCAAGGCCGCGAAAACAGCGATGATTTTCGGAACAAAGGTCAGGGTCATTTCCTGCAACTGGGTCAGCGCCTGGAAGAAAGCGATTATCAGGCCTACACCAAGACCGACAGCCAGTATGGGGCCTGCAATAAGCAGAAGGGTCAATAGCGCATCCCGCGCGACCTCAATGACGTCACCACTTTCCATATTCTGGTTGCCCCCGCCCGGCTTGGTTAGATTGGCATCTTCAGGATGTCGTTATAGGCGGCGATCACCTTGTCGCGCACTGTCACGACCGTGTTTACCACCATCTCGGCATTGGAAACCGCAGTCACCACATCCACCATATCAGCTTCATTTACCAAAGCCTTGGCAGACGTGATTTCCATGTGTGATGTCGCCTGCTGAACATCACCAACGGCATCATTTACAAGAGCTGAAAAAGCGCTGTTAGACTTGGCGCCATCCAGACCGTCACGAGAACCGAGGCCGGTCTCCTGCATCTTCTTGGTGGCCTGCGAATAGGCGTTGACGGCATCAAGCTGTTTCACATTCATTGCCTATCTCCTAACGCAGCAGATCAAGCGTCATGGTGGCCATCCGACGGCTGGCCTCAAGCGCATTGATGTTCGATTGATAGGTCCGCTGGGCCTGGCGCATGTCCATCATTTCGATCATGCCGTTCACATTGGCCGTCTTGATATAGCCTGCGTCGTCAGCCGCCGGGTTGCCCGGATCGTATTTCTTGCCGAATTCCTTCTGGTCGAACTCCACCTTGCCCGGTTTTACCAGTTCCACGCCCGAAGCGCGGTCCAGTTCGGTTTGAAAGGTGATGATCTTACGCCGGTATGGGTCTGCACCCGGTTCCGATGCGACCGAATTCTGGTTGGCGATGTTTTCGGAGATGACACGCATACGCACTGACTGCGCGCGCAGCCCGGCTGCCGAAGCCATCATAGCCTTTTCGAGATCCATCGCTTGTTCCTTTACACTGGTTCAAGCCGGTCACGACGCTGTTCTAGCGTCCGCCACCTTTGCCTAGGGCGATATTCAACAGCCCGATATTCTTTTTGTAGAGGTTGACCACCATGCCGTACTTCATCTGGTTGTCAGCCAATTTGAGCATTTCTTCTTCGAGAACGACTGAGTTACCCGTTGGGGTTTCCTCCGCGTCCTTGATATCCTGCTTGCGCGCGCTAGAGGCAGAAGCACCACTTGTATCAAGGTGGCGGGCATCCTTCGTACGCATCTGTGTGCTGTGCGTCCGACCGGAAACCAACCCGTCAACGAGACCGGAAAAATTCTGCTCGGTCAGCTCTTTAGCCTTATAGCCAGGCGTATCGGCGTGGCCAATATTTTCACTGATAACAACCTGGTTGTTATTCAGCCATTTCATCCGGCTTCTAAGAGCGGCCATCAGGGGAATATTGGTTAAATCCATGTTTCCAACAGTCTCTTTTTGCGCGCATTACTTATTTCAACATACCATAGCATGCACCGGAACCGGTTAACAAGTTGCAAACACGCGATATTTTTCTTGTACCCCTTAGCCAAGCGCTTGCATTTCCGGCCGATTTATCGCTCAATATCGACATGTCAAACCAGAACCCGACAGATGCACCCAAGCCGGTGCCTGACACAAAAGCCATTGCTGTAAAGAGGGATAGCGAGAACGCTGCTCCCCGAATTACCGCGAAAGGACATGGCTTTAACGCGGAAAAAATTCTGGACATCGCCTTTGCAGAGGGTGTGAAGGTCCGGCAGGACAAGGACCTCACGGAGCTTCTGGATGCCTTTGAGGTTGAAAGCCCAATTCCACTGGAGGCCCTGCATGCCGTCTCACTGATACTGGAGCGGGTATATGCAGAAAACAAGGCAATGGAAGCCGCGCGTGAGCCAGCTTCAGATACAATAGAGACCACCGAGCTGCTGCAACCAATGCCGGCAGAGGACGACGGGGAAATAACCGATCAATGACAAGTGAAGCCATAAGCGCCTTTTCCATCCTCATTATCATGCTGGGCCTGCTAGGGCTGGCCGCATGGGCCGTCAAACGCTTCGGCCTGATCCCGGGACAGCCGCGCATGACAGGCAAGAAACGGGAGATTACCGTCGTCGACAGCCAGATGCTGGATGCTCGCAACCGTTTGGTGGTTGTGAACTGGCGCGGACGCGACTATTTTCTCGGAACCGGCCAGCATGGCATCACTTTGCTTGACGGGCCGGAAGGCACTAACACACCGTCGGGCTTCAAACAGGCGCTAGCAGAGGAAACCAATCGTGAAAGCCATTAAGTTTCACCGCAAGCTGATCATCCGCAGTTTCCTGTTCCTTTTGCCGTTGGGTCTGGCCGCGCTGGCGATGGTGACAACACCTGCAGCAGCACAGTCTCTGAGCCTTGATTTAGGCGAATCCGGCTCACTGAGCGGTCGCGTGGTACAGATGATTCTCTTGCTGTCAGTGCTGAGCCTGGCGCCAAGCATCCTGATCATGATGACCAGCTTCACCCGCATGATCATTGTCTTCTCGCTTCTAAGAAGTGCTATGGGTACGCAGCAAACACCCCCCAATATTGTCTTGATTTCGCTGGCCCTATTCCTGACAGGCTATGTCATGGCCCCTACCCTGACAGCCGCCTGGAACCAGGGAATCCAACCGCTGGTGAACGAAGAAATCGATGAACAGGAAGCCTTCAACCGCGCCTCCGTTCCTCTCAGGAATTTCATGCTGTCCCAGGTGCGGGAAAAAGATTTGGAACTTTTCATGAACCTGTCACCATCCGAGCCGGTTGACACACCAGAGGAAGTCTCACTGACCATTCTTGTACCGGCCTTCATGATTTCGGAGCTTCGCCGCGCGTTTGAGATTGGTTTCCTGCTTTATGTGCCCTTTGTCGTGATCGACATGGTCGTAGCCTCGATCCTTATGTCCATGGGCATGATGATGCTGCCACCGGTGATGATCGCCATGCCTTTCAAGCTGATCTTCTTCGTGCTTGTGGACGGCTGGAATCTTGTGGCCGGATCACTGGTGCAAAGTTTCGGTACTGCCCCGCCGCCCGGGGTCGGGACATAGATGTGGGGGATTAATCCCCCACCCTGATGCGCACAACCTGGGGCGCTTCCAAGCTGCCCAGATACAGCATGTCGCCCACCTGTTCGGCAGACGTAATCATGTAAACATTGCTCCCCATAGGGTCCTGCAGCGTGCGGATTACATTGCCCTGTTCATCAAGCGCAATCACCATCCCCATATGAATGGCCGAAGGCTGCATGAAGGTTGGCAGCTTTGATACCAGGGCCTTGGCCCACGGCTTGGGGTGCAGATTATCCATCATCGGGTTGCGCGGCGACGGGATCGCGAGCCAGAAGGTACCCTTGCGGCTCGCGGAAATGCCATCTGGAAAGCCTGGCAGGTTGTCGATGAAGATATCCGAAGTGCCGGCTTTGTCACCCTTGAGCCAATAGCGGGTCACCCGGTATCGCCCGGTCTCATTGACCAGAACGAAATCCTCATTCTGCGAGAGGGCTATCCCGTTAGCGAAATAGAGGTCACCAAGCAGCTTGGTGGTCTCTCCTGTTGCGGGATCAAACACCAGAAGCCGCCCGTTACCGCGCGCTTCCAGAAGGTCCAGTCGGTAATCGGGCTGGCTATAGGTGTCGCTGGCATCAGAAAAATAGATCTTGCCGTCGCTCGCGATATCCAGGTCATCGGCAAAGGCAAAAGGCACGCCGCCCTCTTCCGTGCTGAGGACAGTCATCTTGCCGTCCTTGTCGAAAGACAGAAGGCCTTTCCAGGCGTCTGCAACAATCAAATTGCCCGCAGCATCGAAATGCAGCCCAAGCGGCCTGCCGCCTTCGATCGTGGCAAACACCTCCTGCGTGCCGTCGTGCAGGATGCGGATAATCTGGCCATCATGCAGCCCACCGTAGATACGCCCTTCACCGTCGACGGCAACGTCTTCGGGCCCGCGACTGATCTGAAGCAGAATGGTCTCCGCGCCAAGTAGCTCGTCATTTGTGGCATAAACGCCTTCAAAACCAGGGCCTTCAGGCGGCGTATAAGCTATGGGATCAATCTTGGCTGGCCACAGAATGAACAATAGCAAAAGGGCCACGACAACAGCCGCGCCACGAATAATAAATTTCCTCACAGAATCCCCCTGTATAAGCCCACCCCCAGGCGGCGCTTCCCAATATTATTCATCCATCATCGGTGGATCGCCCAACTGCTCCCACAGCTCGATCTTGGTGCCCTCCGGGTCCATGATCCAGGCGAACTTGCCGTATTCAAATTCTTCAATTTCACCGATTTGCTCGACGCCCATTTTCTTGAGGCGTTCCAAAAGTTTCTCAATCCCCCGAACCCGAAGGTTGATCATGAATTCCTTGCCTGAGGGGCGAAAATACTCGCTCTCCCGCTTGAAGGGCCCCCATACGAAATAGCCCAGCTTTTCCGGGTCATCATCTTCGCGGAACACAAAAGACGCTCCGGCTCCGTCAAACGGAAAGCCCAGCTTGTCCTGATACCAGGAAACAAGATTCTCTCGGTCACGGCATTTGAAGAAAATTCCGCCCACCCCGGTTATAACACCTTCGGTATCAGACATATTCGCTCCCCTGTTCCGTTCAGGCCAATCGCTCAGGACTATGCGTCCATTGCGATTTCTTCCATAACATAGAACAGGCAATCTTGCCGAACCACATCAACATTTGTGGTCGCCATTGAAGGAATCATCGTATTGCGTGCCTTCAAGAGGCCGCTTGAAACAACAAACAGATCACTTGTGATATCTGCGCCACTTTCATCGACCGCGAAAACTGGCATTTCAAGCCCTTCGCGGAGCTGCGCGACCGCCTCGCCGCTTTTCAGAAGGCCGAAATTGAAGTGGTCGAGATCTGTCCGAAAGCAAATATCACTCCCGCTGGCAGAAAAATCAAAACTGAGCCCAGCCTTAACCTTCACAGTCGCCATGGTTTTCAACAGATGAATGTCATGCGGCGCCACCGGATGGTCCGGGATATGATGTAGGTGAAGGCAGGCATCCAGATACTCAATCGCGTGGGTGAGTGCCGCGTACTGTCCGGCCTGGCCACACTCCAGCGTGACAGAAGGCACATGCTGGGCCATCGCGGCCGATTGCACGCCAAGCGGCCGGGTGAAATACACGACAGTGCGCGAAAACAGCGACGCCAGCTGCAAGTACGCTGTATCCAGCACATTCACACAGCCATAATGGGGATTGCAGCCTGTGTTGTTATGCAGGTCAATGCTGGCAAAAAGCGGTTCTGCCGTGACGCGGGAAACCACATCTTCCATCAAGGATGTTTCAGCACACTTCGGCATGTCAGTACCCGGCCAGGCACGGTTATAGTCCAACTGGCCCGGCAGGACCCGCTCCCCGGTTTTAGCTGCAGCAACATTGCCGATGAAAAGCCACATGGCGCGCGGTAGCAGCCCGCCGCCGTACTTTTTCAAGATAGCCTGCACGGCTTCAAACCCCGTGGGCTCATTGCCGTGCTGCAGTACCGTGACAAAAAGCGGGGGCTTTCGCTGCCCTTCAAGATAAAACAGCGCAGGCCCACCCAGAATAGCTGCAAGGTCACTGACGCTACAGGTCAGCAACTCATCGGGAATTTGGTCATATGTCTGAAGCATACCTAAAGCGGCCACTCATGCACTGGTGTATCCGTTTGCTGCCGCGCCATAAAGGCTTCCAGCATCTCGGCCATGCTGGCACCATGCGCTTTCACATAAGCCCTTTGCCAGGCTGCACCATTCTGGGCTGTTTCCGTACGACTGCGGATGATACCCAGGTACCGTTTGATATCCGCCTCATCTATATTCATTGCTTTCAGGCCCTCTTCCGCCATTGGCAGGAACACTTCCTGAATTAGCTGCCGCATCGGCTTGCCGTCCTCATGATCCCAACGAATGATGGACCCTAGACCATCTTTGGCGGCGGTATAGAAATTATCCCGCGTTGTGAAGAACTGGGCCCGCTTGTGCGGACGGGTTTCAGCGTTCGCCAGATAGGTCACCAGCCCATAATAGAACGCGGAATTCGCGATGGAATCCGAAATTGTGGGTCCCGCGGGGACAACCCTTTGCTCAAGCCGCAGATGCGGGGTGCCGTCCGCGTCCCAACCAACAAGTGGCCTGTTCCAGCGCCAGATGGTTCCGTTCTGAAGCCGGAAGTGATCCAGTTTTTCCGGCTCCCGTCCGGTGACATGCGGCAGCAGGATCGGATAGCGCTGCCGGTTGGCAACAAAGACTTCCGACAGGCTTTCCTCGATAAAGCGAACACCGAAGGTCACACGTTCGGCATAGTCCCAGTCCCCCACGGAGACCGCCTGCTCAAACAGCGGGATACGGCTTTCCGACCACAAATCCCTGCCAAAAAGATAGGGGCTGTTGGCCGACACGGCGACCAGTGGCGCTGAGGCAAGCTTTGAGGCGTTATAATAATCCACGCCCCTGCCCTTCGGCACCTTAAGGTGAATCTGGAAGGATGTTGTTGCAGCCTCAAGCATCACATCCATATGCTCGCTCACCAGATGTTCCCGCCCTTCCACATCAAGCTTGATGGGCTTGCCCTTTCGCATACGAAAGACCTGTTCATTCAATGCCTTATAGCGTTCGGATGCAGACATATTCTCTGTGCATAGGTCGCTGTCCTGCACGGTTGGCAGGATACCGATCATCGCAAGCTTGAGATCCATCCCGTTTGCAGTGTCGCTGGCCTGTGCCCAAAGCCTGGCCAAGTCGGCATGAAGGTTGGACAGGGCCGCTCCTTCGAGCTCTGCCGGGTCGCAGTTGAATTCCACATTGAAACAAGACAGTTCGGGAACCACAAGCGGGCTGCCCACGGCTTTGATAAAGGCCTCATTTTGAGGCACAGGGCGCATGTCGCTGCCAACCAGCCAGGCCTCCAGTTCAAATCCCGCGGTGGTCGGACCGTCAGACAGGGCATCTTCCCGCTCCCAGCTTTCCACCAGATCGGTCTCGATTTTCAGCCTTTTGCCAAACGCCTCATAATCTTCATCTCGAAACTCACTGTGTTCCAGTTCCTGCCCCATACAGCCTCCCTGACAGCATATGTCCATGTGGCAGTATAATGCAGATCAAACAAAAGGCCCACCTTGACCGATGTCAAAGCGGGCCCTGCAATTTTAATCACCTGTCAGCGTGCAGGCTTAGTAAACTTCTTCTTTTGTTTTCAGGAACTTGAGGCTTGGGAAATCGTCCTTCGCCTTATCCAGGTGCCAGTTATTGCGCGCCAGGTACACGGGCGCTCCTGCATGGTCTATTGCCATCGAGGCCCGGTTCTGGTCGGAAAACTTCTTGACCTCCCGCGGGTCGCCCTCAACCCATTCCGCCGTCATCAGGCTGGTGGCTTCAAAGCGGCAAGGCACTTCATATTCTGTTCGAATGCGGTCCGCGAGTACGTCAAATTGCAGCGGCCCCACAACACCGACAACCCAGTCACTGCCAAGAGCAGGCTTGAAGACGCGGGCAGCGCCCTCCTCCGCCAGCTGTTCTAGCGCGCGGCCAAGGTGCTTGGCTTTCATCGGGTCTTCCGGTCGCACCTTCTGCAAAATCTCCGGCGCGAAGGAAGGCACACCAGTGAAACGGATGGTTTCGCCTTCTGTCAGCGTGTCGCCGATCCGCAGGTTGCCGTGGTTCGGCAGGCCGATGATATCGCCCGGATAGGCTTCCTCAGCAACCGCCCGATCCTGGGCCAGGAAAAGCTGCGCGTTATGGATCGCCAGCGTCTTCCCCGAGCGGACATGCTTCATCTTGATGCCCTTTTTAAACCGACCTGACACAATACGCACGAAGGCAATACGGTCGCGGTGCTTGGGGTCCATGTTCGCCTGAATCTTGAAGACAAAGGCCGTCACCTTGTTTTCATCCGGGGCGACCTGGCGTTCTAGCGCTTTACCTGGGCGCGGTCGCGGCGCGAAATCAGCAAGACCCGACAACAGTTCCTGCACACCGAAGTTATTGATTGCTGACCCGAAAAACACTGGCGTCAGTGTGCCTTCAAGATAGTCCTTGAGGTTGAACTGCGGGCACAGCTCGCGAACCATTTCCACGTCTGTGCGCAGCTTTTCAACTGCATAATCCGGCAAAAGCTCGTCAAGCTTTGGGTCATCAAGGCCCTGACACTTGATCCCTTCCGAAAGGCTGTCACCTTTGCCGCGATCAAACAGGATCAGCTGGTCGTGGATAAGGTCATAGCAGCCCTTGAAATCCCGCCCCATACCGATCGGCCAACTGGCTGGCGCCACATCAAGCGCCAGCGTCTGCTCCACTTCATCCAGAAGCTCGAACGGGTCTTTCGTCTCCCGGTCCATCTTGTTGATAAAGGTGGCAATGGGCATGTCACGCAAGCGGCAGACCTCAAAAAGCTTCCGCGTCTGCGTCTCGATACCCTTGGCGGCATCCAGAACCATCACGGCGCTGTCAACGGCAGAAAGCGTCCGATATGTATCTTCCGAAAAGTCTTCGTGGCCTGGTGTATCCAGAAGGTTGAACGTACGGTCCAGATAGTCAAAGGTCATGACAGACGACGCAACGGATATGCCGCGCTCCTGCTCCACCTTCATCCAGTCAGACCGTGCCCGGCGGCGTTCGCCCCTCGCCTTCACTTCACCCGCAGCCTGAATGGCTCCGCCGAACAACAGCAGTTTTTCGGTCAAAGTGGTCTTACCGGCGTCAGGGTGCGAGATGATCGCAAACGTCCGCCGCTTGTCAATTTGCTCTGCCAGGGACATGAAGTCTATCCAACCTTCTTGCGGCGAAATGCCACACTTCCATGCGAGTCGCCGCTAATTTATAAAATTTTAACTAACTGGCGCACATAGAAGCACGCGTCCCGCTCAAATTCGACGGCACACTAGCGACTTCTACAGGGAATGAAAGAGTAAATCCCACCGACATCGCCAAAAATGCTGCAAAAATGCAACAATTTTGCAAAGTGGCTGACATGCACGCGTAACAGGCCTTGCAACCTTAGATCATTCCCTGTATGTCGCGCCCACATGGTTAAGCAGGCACTTATCCATGTATCAGGCAAACAAAAAGTAAATAAATATTCATCAGGCACAAAATTCGTTCAAACTCTATTAGAGGAACAGAAAGTGTCTAAATTACATAGTTTGTCTTTTGACCATCAATATCACCGCCTTTCATTTGAAGGGTTCCCCATTCATTTGAAAGAATATTCCAAAGGACTTACTGAAGTCCCCCTTGTTTTCATCGGCGGTGCCTTTCAAAATATCACTCAGGTTGAAAAACTGAGCAATGCAATTGCCCAAAAATCATGGGTGATTACTGTCGATACACCTGGCAATGGCGATACCGGCATCCTGCCCCACACATACGGCTTCGAATTCATCTGCCGTGCAATCCACAGCGCCCTCAAATCCATTGGTGTAGACCGCATCAACCTGATGGGGTGCAGTTATGGCAGCATCATCGCCATGCGCTACGCCCAGAAATATCTGGGCATCGATAAACTGATCCTGGCGTCCGCCATGGCCGAACTACCGCGTGAGCTTGAATATGATTTCAATCTGTTGCTGTTCCAACTTGAATGGGACCGCATTGAAGATTTCGCTGAAGGGTTCACCAACCTGATGACCAACCCGGATCTGCGCCAGACCAACCGGATTGCCCGCCTTACGGCCGACAAACTCAAATACGCTCTTCTCAATGCTACAACAGGCATCAAGGAGCAGTTCAAGCACAATACGCTGCGTATTCTTCGTGACGGCAGAACCGACCTGAGCCTCATGCCAGACGTCGAAGCCACTATCTTCACCGGTGTGCATGATCATTTCGTGCCGGTTGAAGCCAACATGGCTGTCGCAAATTCATTCAAGAACGGGCGTTTTATCGCCGTTCCGGATGCCGACCACATGATCCATGTAGAGAAGTTCAAGCGCATGATCCAGATCATCCATGAAGCACTTGATTGTGGCGAAGAGCACCGCGAAGAAGGGCTTGAAATGGATAAGGCTGCTTAAGGCGCCCAAGAAACTGCCAGCCTCCACGAACAAAAGAAGGCCGGACGCAGCATCTGCTGTTCCGGCCTTTTAATTTTTACGCCGCCGAGTGGATCACGGATGGGGAGGGGGAAGGAAGAAGTCCAGTCTCCAACAACCGGCAGGCGTTCTTGTGGGCCATAGCTTTTCCGGCGCTGTCTCACGGTTCCGGCATCAGCTTCAGGCCTTTAATGGACTATATAGTCCAGAAAAATAGAATTACAAGACTTATCAGTCCACTTTTGTTGTGCGGCGCCCGTTCACTAATGTTCAAGAACAAAAAAGGCCGGGAAACCCGGCCTTTCCATTGATCAATTGCCCTGAAGCGTTCGCCTGAAAAATTCAAGCGCCTGATTATAGAGGTGCGCCTGCGTGGCTTCGCCCCGAATGCCGTGCTTCTTACCTGGATAAGTCATCAGCTCAAACGGCTTGCCCTTATTCTGAAGCGCCGCCATCAGCTTTACCGAATTATCGAAGAACACATTGTCATCCGCCATGCCATGGATCAGCAAAAGCTTGCCCTTGAAGCCGTCGATATATTTGAAAACACTTGAGTTTTCATAAACATCGCCTGGCGCATCAGGATGGCCCAGGTAGCGCTCTGTATAGGCAGTGTCATACAGGCGCCAGTCGGTCACCGGCGCCACGGACACTCCTGCCTTGAACGTCTCCGGTGCCTGGAACAGCGCCATAAGCGTCATATAGCCGCCATAAGACCAGCCCCAGAAGCCGATATTGTCGCCATCGATATGTTCGAACCCTTTCAGGAAATTAGCCCCTGCCACCTGGTCGGCCACCTCCACCGACCCCATGGCATTCTTGATGTGGCTTTCAAACTTCAGGCCACGATTGGCCATGCCCCGGTTATCCAGCACCAGAACGACGAATCCGTTCCGTGCAAGCATATGGTTGAAGTCCAGCCGCCAGTCGTGACGCACCCTTTGTCCATGTGGCCCACCATATGGCGCCAGTACGGCCGGATATTTGCGCCCCTGCTCCATGTTGGCGGGCTGATACATGCGGTAGTAAAGGTCTGTGCCATCATCAGCCTTGATGGTGCCAAATGATGTTTTTACGCGACTGGCCAGATACGGCTCAAAGGGGTGGCTGGCATCCAGCTTGTTCTCCAGGATTGCGAACCGTGTACTGCCATCCTTCAGGTTGCGAACCATGACCTGCGGCGGCTGATCGGGGCTTGAGAATTTATCGACGAATACATCCTGGCCAACCGTCACCTGGTGCCACCCTGGCTCTTGGCTGATGCGTTTGATCTCGCCGCCATTCAACGGCACGCTATAGAGATGTTGCTCAAGCGGGCTGTCTTTATAGCCGGTGAAATAGACGGTACCCGTTTTATCATCAACATGCTCAATCTCGTTAATAGCCCACTCGCCTGAAGTCAGCGCTGTTACGCCGCGATCCTCCAGATCGTAGGCATAAAGGTGCTTGAAACCGCTACGCTCACTAGCCCAAATCATCAAGGACCCATCAGCCGTAAATTCAAGGCTGTCATGCATATTGATCCAGACGTCAGATTTCTCAGACAGGAAAACATCTACATCCGAACCATCTGCCTCAGCCCAGAGCATATCCAGTTGGGTCTGTGCACGGTTCAGGCGCTGAACAACAACAGAGCTGCTGTCTGGCTCCCAATCAACACGCGCCAGATAGATGTCCTTGTCTTCACCCAGGTCAATCCAGCGCACAGATTGATCTGCCACCGATGCAACACCAAGGCGCACATCCACATTGGTGCTGCCGGCCTCCGGGTAGCGCTGCAGTGTGGTGATCACGCTGCCGTCAGGCTGTACTTCATAGCGGTCCTTGACCGGAACAGCACTTTCATCGAACTGTTCGAACGCAACATAGGCCTCGTTTGGCGACCACCAATAGCCGGTAAAGCGGCCCAGCTCCTCCTGCGCGACGAACTCCGACATGCCATTGGCAACAGTGGCTGTCGCACCTGATGTCAGCTTGATTTCATCCCCGGTCGCCACATTCACCACATAAAGCTCACGGTCGCGTATGAAGGAAACATAGCTGCCTTCCGGGCTGAATTTGATGTCAGTTTCATATTCCGGTGTGGCTGTCAGCTGCTTCACCTCACCGCCAAGGGGCAAAACGAAAACGTCGCCCCCGAGCGGGAACAAAAGCGCCTTACCGTCCGCGCTCCAGTCGTAACTGACAA
Source organism: Kordiimonas lipolytica (assembly GCF_042651265.1). Taxonomy (GTDB): domain Bacteria; phylum Pseudomonadota; class Alphaproteobacteria; order Sphingomonadales; family Kordiimonadaceae; genus Kordiimonas; species Kordiimonas lipolytica. The sequence goes on from NZ_JBHSCR010000007.1 coordinate 210,265, forward strand.
TACCGCTTTTACCGGTTAGCGAGCGGTTGCGCTCCCGCCGCGCCTTTTCTTCCTCGCTCAGCTCTTCTTCCTTGCCGCCAAGAAGAACACTTGAGTCCACCAGAAGCGATGCTTCGCCGGTTTCGACATCATATTCCCACAAGTCCAACTGGGCCTGGTTTTCAGCCTTCCCCCGCAGGAAAGTAATGCGCCGGCCGTCCGGCGACATTTCCAGCCCCTGCACACTTGGGCCGCTGATACTTGGGCTACCCACCAGCCGCTCAATAGTAAGTTCTTCGGCACATACAGTGCCAGTAGCAAAAGCACCAAACGCCAACATTGCGGCGCTTTTGGTTAGGATATTTTTCATTATGTGTCCCCGTTAGTTCCCAGCGTCCAGCAGCCACGTTGAGCCACCTGCCGGAATTTTGTTCTATTAAGGATTGAGCGTATAGCCCTGTTGCTGCAGCTGCGCATGCGCTGTCATCGCCGATAAGGCCATCTTAACGCCCGGCAGCAGGTCTTCTGATGTTATGCCCTGATAGGCGGCAGACTGCCCGCACACATGGAAGGTAACCCCGTGCTCCATCAGCACTTTGATGAGGCCAGCATTCGCGTTTTCGCCGCCATATTTGGCATCATTGGTGACATCGAAAACGGCTTTCCCGTGAATGACCACAGCCAGCTTGATATTCTTCGGGTCCACACCCGCTGCTGCGTGCATGTTCAAAAACCGCGCTGCGCTTTCAAGGCGGCGGCTCACTTTGCCCTCTTCTCCCTTGTCCACAACGTCGAACGCTACCATGAATTTGCTGTCCGCAGGCAGCGTCTCTGCGCCGGGGATAGAAACCACCGGGCCATACTGGGTGATCAGCGGACCTTTGGTGAATTGCGCAGCATCTGCGACTGCCGCCCCAGCCCATAAAACCCCGGCCATCACAGTAGCAGAGCACAAAAAGGCTTTTTTCATCAGAAACTCCCTTAATAAAGCCGCCCCTATCGCGACTAGCAAAGATAGCGCGGCGGCCCAAATCAATTATCTGTTTATTCTTTGGTGCAGATCTTCAAGAAACCGGCCGTAATGAAGGGCACCATCCGTTCATAGGCCGCTACCATATCCCTTGACTGCGCAACGCCGTCCGACAATTTGTCGATCCGGCCAGTATTGGCGAAGGTCAGCGTCAATGCGCCAGAGAGGAAATGATAGGCCCAGTAAAGGTTCTGGGGCTCGGAGTCCGGCAAAGCCTTCTTGAGCGCATCCATGAACCTGCGCGCCATCGGGTCGAAATATTTGGTCATAAGCTGTCCGCCCCATTCCGGCGAGTTGTTCACCTGCGCAATCAGCTCGAAATAATGCCGCCACCCTTCATCCTCTTCATAGCCAAACGCCAGAAGCGGTTTCAGATAGGCATCGATAATCGCCTCAACTGTTGGGCTGTTTTCGCCTGCCTCCTTCTGGCATTTCTCCAGGGCCTCAAGGCGGGTCTGGTTCAACACACCTGCGCGCCTTAGCAGGATCGCATCAAACAGGCCTCGTTTGTTACCAAAATGATAGCTGGCAAGCGCCAAATCCACTTCAGCCTTTTCGGCGACCATCCGCATGGACACCCCGTCGAAGCCGTGCTTGGCAAAGAGTGCCTCGGCGGCATCAAGAATTCTGTCCTTGCGCTTAACCTGCCGGTTTTCTTTGGTTTTAACCAAGGCCTTACCTTCCTCTGGAGCCTTCTTTTGTAGCCCACGCCTTGAGCATTCGTAAATCTCTAATTTTTATGGATTTCATTGCCGGCAGGCTGGACGCTGCAAGTTATCTCTGTATTGTTATCCGGCAATAAGATTTGATTCTATCTGGCTGGTAAAACATGCCCTTGCGGGGCCTGCCAACCTCTATGGCGACAAGAACTATGGCTGAATATACAGACGAATATTTTACCAACCCCGATGGGCTGAAACAGCATTACCGTGACTATAACCGCGCAGGCGAAGACGCTCCGGTGGTTTTGTGCATGCCCGGCTTGACCAGGAATGCCCGCGATTTTGAAGCCATCGCCGAACATCTGAGTGACCGCTGCCGTGTGATCTGCGTCGAACAGCGTGGACGTGGATTCTCCGACTGGGACCCGATGCCCAGCCGCTACCGGCCTGTTACCTATGTAGCCGACATGATGGCGCTCCTGAAACACCTGGGCGTGGGCAAGGTGATCGCAATCGGCACATCGCTGGGCGGCCTGATGACAATCATGATCCAGGCCATGCACCCCGGTACGCTGATGGCCGCCGTTATCAACGATATCGGACCGGATATCGACCCCAAGGGCATTGACCGCATCAAAAGCTATGTCGGCAAGGGCACACCGCCCCAGACTTGGCAAGAAGCGATTGATGCAGTCAAAACCGCCAACGCAGGCGTTTACCCAAACTTCACAGAAGAGGACTGGCGCTGGTATACAGGCAACCTCTATGACGACTTGGACGGCAAACCGGCACTGATGTATGACCCTGCCATCAGCCAGAATTTCGATAGCGACGAAACCCAGGCCGCACCCGACCTGTGGCCCTTTTTCCAGGCCATGTACAGCATTCCGGTAGTTGCGCTCCGGGGTGGCCTTTCGGATATCCTTTCCGCCGAGACGCTTGAGCGCATGGCGGAGAAGCACCCTGACCTCGTGCCCGTGACTGTAGACGGCATCGGCCATGTGCCCCTGATGAACGAGCCGAAATGCATGAAAGCCATCGACGATCTAGTCGCGCGCTTCCTGTAATTTTTTCACCTTTTTATGGACAGTGGATACGGTCTGTGGCAAAGCTGCGGCCATGTCTTTTTGTATTTTTATTTCAGGGAGTGACGCGTGAGTGAACAATTATTGCCGATAAGCGCGCAAGATGTTTACGATGCTGAAGAAGCGATCCGGGGTGCCGTCAAGCGCACACCGATGGAAAAATCCGTTACGCTGTCTGAAATTACCGGCGCAGAATGCTGGCTGAAGTTCGAAATTTTCCAGTTTACCGCAGCCTATAAAGAGCGCGGGGCCCTGAACCGTCTTCTGGCGCTGCCGGAAGACACCAAAGGCGTTATAGCGGCCTCTGCCGGGAACCATGCGCAGGGCATCAGCTATCATGCGGGCCGGTTGGGCATTCCCGCTACCATCGTGATGCCGGAAGGCACCCCCTTCAACAAGGTGAAGCGCACCGAAGAACTGGGTGCGCGCGTCGTGCTGACCGGCAAGGATTTTGAGGAAGCCACCAAGGCGGCCTATGAGTTGGCCGACAAGGAAAACCTGACCTTCATCCACCCTTTCGACGACCCTCTCGTGATGGCGGGCCAAGGCACCGTGGGGCTTGAAATGCTGCAGGACGTGCCCGACCTGGACACACTTGTCGTGCCAATCGGCGGCGGCGGGCTGATTTCCGGCGTGGCAACCATTGCAAAGCACCTCCGGCCAAAAATCCGTATTGTTGGCGTTCAGACAGAAGCCTTCCCCGCCATGAAGGAAAAGATGGACGGCACACAGCTGGCCGGCGACAATATCTCAATCGCCGAAGGCATTGCCGTGAACCAGCCCGGTGAGCGCACCCAGAATGTCGTGCGCCAACTGGTGGATGAGATCGTTACGGTTCCGGAACGCGCTATTGAAGCCGCCATCATCACCATTATGGAGATTGAAAAAGTGGTTGTCGAAGGCGCAGGCGGTATTGGCCTGGCGGCCGTCATGACCCACCCTGAACTATTCCAGGGCCACAAGGTCGGCATCGTGCTTTCCGGCGGTAATATCGACAGCCGGATGCTGGCGAACGCCATCATGCGCGGCATGGCCCGCGATGGCCGCCTCGCACGTTTGCGCATCACCATGATGGATCAGCCCGGCGCGCTGGCACTTGTGACCGATATTGTCGCCAATGTAGGCACTAACATCATTGAAATGCGCCACCAGCGCGAGTTCGGGGCGCTGTCGCTGAAGCAAACGGAAATGGAGCTGGTGGTGGAAGCCAAAGACCAGGAACATGCGCTGAGGCTTGTTCGCGCGCTTGAAGAAGCAGACTTCAAGGTGGACTACGCCAAGACGGTCTAGTCGCCCGCCCAATAAATACACTTAATACTAATTAAAATTCAGTGTATGGTTGCTCTTTGGGGGACTTGGAGCAGCCCGATGAATTATGCTGGCGACTTTCCACAGAGTTGGTTGACGAACATCAAGGAGATTGATGACGACCACCGACACCTCTATGAGATGCTCAACAGTTTCGTAAGCAACAAAGAGCCCACAGCCTATGTCGAGCGGGAATTCCTCGACATGTTTCTGGCGGAGCTAATGAACCACTGCGAAAAAGAAGAGCATATGATGGTCCTCAACAATTATCCCGATGCAGAGAACCATAAAAGCCACCACAGGAAAGTAATCAAACACCTGCTGTCCCTTAGGCATTCAGACATGAGCGCGGTGGACGTAGCCAAGGAATGTCAGAAAGCCTTCATCCGGGACCTTCTGGTGCGCGACATCCCCTTCAAGGAATTCATGCAAAATAAGAAGGCTGAGGCTTAGCCGTCCCCTAACGATTTCAAAGACTGCAACCCACCGATTTGGCCTGGCAGCATGATCAACGGATGCGGCAATGGATAGTGAGCCACCAGCCACTCTACATTCTGCTGTGGTCTAGCCTGCAATTGATTAACTACACCGTTAAATCCGTCCCAGAATTTCTGCTGGCTTTCCATACCGCTGACCAGAAACAAGCTGGTCGGCGCCCCTTGCAGACTCAAGCGGTGCTTAACGCCATCTACGATCGGCTCATAATGAAAAACTGACGGCACAAAGGCAAGATGAGCATCGAACAGCCCGGGATGTTCAGCAAAGGCATACAAAGCATATAAGCCGCCGTATGAATGCCCGGAAATGATGTTCCGCCCAGATGTACGAAAATACGCATCGATATGGGCGCGAAGCTCAACCCCGAGATACTCAGTAAAGGCCGCAGCGCCCTTGTTTGGGGCATAGTCTCGGGTTCGGTTCCCATGGGTATGTACCGCGACAAGGATTACTTCTGGGGTTTCTGTCAGGGCCGCAAGCATACGCGCATTTGCGGCCATCAAGGCACCATGCCTCACCTTTTCACCATCAAGTGAATAAACGACAGGATAGCGGCGAACAGCATTGTCCTCATACCCCGCAGGTAGAAAAACACTGAAGCCCCTCAGCTCATCCAAAACATCTGACCGTAATTGGCCGTCGGTACCGCCTCGATAGAAAAGGGCCAGAAACGCAACAAGGACAGCCGCTGTAACCGCGACCATCCTTGCTAGCCATTTCACAATTTTCTTGTTCAAGCCTACTCCGCCGGGATGCCTTTGGCTTCCTTCTCTTCATGCTCTTTCAACTGGCTGGCCACATGACCGGGCGACTTGGTAAAGCGCGCAAAATAGTCATAGAAGACCGGAATGATGAAGAGCGTGAAGAAAGTGGCCACGATTACGCCGCCGAATACCGTCACACCAATGGTGATGCGGCTGTTGGCCCCTGCGCCCGCCGCCATCATCAGCGGCACGGCACCCATGGCCGTCGAAAGGCCCGTCATCATGATCGGACGCAGGCGGGTTTTGGAGGCGTCCAGGATAGCATCACGGATGTCTTCGCCTTCATCCCGCAACTGGTTGGCAAACTCAACAATCAGGATGCCGTTCTTGGCCGCCAGACCAATGAGCATGATGAGCCCCAGTTGGCTATAGATATTGAGCGTACTGCCAGCCACATAAAGGCCTAAAAGCCCGCCCAGCACCGCAAGCGGCACCGTAAGCATGATAATGAACGGGTGAACGAAGCTTTCGAACTGAGCCGCAAGGATCAGGAACACCACAACAAGCGCCAGCACAAAGATGAAGTAAATATCGCTGCCCGCTTCCTTATATTCGCGGGTTGCGCCCTTATAGTCGATCTTGGTCACGTCCGGGATCTGGTCGCGCACAATGCCTTCGACATGTTCAAGCACTTCGCCCAGCGTAAAGCCTTCACCCAGACTGCCAGACAACGTCAGCGCCCGCACGCGGTTGTAACGCCGCAGGCTGCCTGCACCCGAAACTTCATCCACATTAACAAGGTTCGACAGCGGGATCAGCTCGCCCGTACGGCCGGACGCAACATGGATGTTTTCCATATCCAGCGGCTGGCGACGGTCGGCTTCTTCTGCCTGCAGGATCACATCATATTCTTCGCCGTCCTGCACGAAGGTGGTCACACGCCTACCGCCCATCATGGTCTCAAGCGTCCGGCCAATGGCCTGAATGGATACACCCATGTCAGCCGCCCTCGCCCGGTCAATCCGCACCTTGAACTGCGGCTGGGTTTCTCGGTAGTCCGCGTCCAGCCCCACAATGCCCGGATAATCCTGTAGTTCCTCAAGCATGATCTGCTTGAAACGGCCAAGGTCGTCATAGGTGTCACCACCGATAACAAACTCGAAGGCTTCCCCGCCGCCGCGCCGCGTCAGGCCGGATGTTTCAATCGGGATCGCCATGGCGCCTGGCACATTCATGATCAGCTTTGGCCGCAGTTCATTTAGAATTTCGGTCGAACTGCGTTCACGCTGGTCCCATGGGCTCAGGATCAGGAAGCCCCAACCGCCGCCGCCGTCAACGCGCAGGAGGATGCGAACCATCTCACCGCTGTCCAGAAGCGGCTGCACCTGTTCTTCTATCTTATAGACCTGTTCTTCCATGAACTCATGGCTGGCGCCCTCAGGCCCGCGGATCACCATGAAAAGACCGCCCCGGTCCTCAATGGGCGCCAGTTCGGCAGGAATCCGCTGCTGCAGCCCGGCAATCAGGCCAAAGCAGGTCAGGAAACACAGGGTAATGATAGCCTTGTTCGCCAAACACACCTTCAGGATATTGCCGTAGCCTTCCTGCAGGCGCTTGAAAGCGCGGTCCAGCATCTTGGCGAAGGCCGGTTTCTTGTTGCGGCGGCGCACCAGCTTGGAACACAGCATGGGCGAAAGCGTCAGCGCCACAAGGCTTGAGAAGGCCACAGCCGCCGTCATGGTGATGGCAAGCTCGCCAAATAGACGGCCCACGTTCCCGGTCAGGAACATGATGGGCACGAACACGCCAATCAGCACCATCGTGGTTGCGATAACAGCGAAAGACACCTGGCGCGCGCCGCGGTAAGCCGCCAGAAGCCCGGGTTCACCCTCTTCCACCCGGCGATAGATATTCTCCAGCACCACAATGGCATCATCGACCACAAGGCCAATGGCCATCACAAGGCCCAGCAGCGTGATCAGGTTGATCGATACGCCGGTGATATTCAGCACCCAGAAGCTGGCGATAATACACACAGGCACTGTCACGGCCGGTACCAGCACCGTTTTTATGTTCCCCAGGAACAGATACAGCACCAGCACCACCAGCCCCATGGCAACCGCCAGCGTGAAATAAACCTCGTCGATGGCTTTTTCAATGAAGACAGAGCTATCGTAGGACGCCAGCAAATCCATGCTTTCCGGGAGGGTTTCGCGAATGCGGTCCATTTCCGCTTTCGCGGCTTGGGCAACTGCAAGCGTATTGCCTTTGGACTGCTTCACGACGCCAAGGCCAATGATCGGGATGCCATTGCCGCGGAAAGTCCGCTCATCGCGTTCTGCGCCCAATTCAACACGGGCAATATCGCCGAGCCGCACAAAGCCGCCGTCAGCCCCTTCCCTGATCACCATGGTCTGAAAGTCTTCAGGGCGGGCATATTCGCGGTTCAGGCGCACAATGGTATCGCGGTTGATCGACTGGATCTTGCCGGCAGGTAATTCCACGTTCTCAGAGCGCATCACGCTTTCGATGTCTTGCACCGTAATGCCGCGCGCGGCCATGGCCTGACGATCAAGGTGGATACGGATGGCATATCGCTTCTGCCCGCCAATGCGCACACCTGCCACGCCGTCCACCACAGACAGTCGGTCAACGATGTTGCGCTCCGCATAATCTGTCAGCTGCAGGATATCCATCACCGGACTTGTAAGGCTGAACCAAATGATCGGGCGGGTATCACTGTCTGCCTTGGAGACCTCAGGTGGCTCGACTTCTTCCGGCAGGTTATTGAGGACCCGGCTGACGCGGTCGCGCACGTCATTGGCAGCGGCGTCAATCTCGCGGTTCAGCATAAACTCAATGGTAATGTTGGAGCGGCCATCGCTCGATGTGCTCTCGATCGTCTTGATCCCCGGCACACCGGCAATCGCGCTTTCGATAATCTGGGTAACGCGGGTTTCCACAACAGCCGCATTCGCGCCCGGATAATTGGTGCGGATACCCACCACTGGCGGGTCAACATCCGGCAGTTCACGGACAGAAAGCTGCTGGAAGCTGAGAACGCCGAAGGCGATCAGCAGCAGGCTGATAACCGTCGCAAAAACTGGTCGTTTAACGGAAACATCGGTCAGGATCATGATGCGCCTCCAGCCGCTTTATCCGCTGCCATATCGATAACTTTCATGCCGGCCCGGCCAAGGCGCATGGTGCCCTCGGTTACAACGCGCTCACCCGCCTCAAGACCGCTTGTCACCTCAACATACCCCGGGCGGCGCAATCCAAGTGTTACTTCACGGCGTTCAGCATCATCGCCCTTCACCACAAAGACATAGGTCTTGCCACCAGTTGGGACAACGGACTCCTCAGGCACGCCAATCGCTTGCCAGGACCGGTTAATAACTTCAACCCGCATCAGAAGTCCCGGACGCAATGCATTGTCATCGTTGGGAATTTCCGCCCTAACGATAACCGACCGGGTTACAGGGTCTACCCGGCTATCAATGGTCGTAACCACGCCTTTGAATAGGCGGTCCGGATAGGCGGAAACCTTGGCCTCGACTTCCTGGCCGGGCTTCAGCGTTGCGATAAACCGCTCTGGTACGGAAAAGTCCAGCTTGATGGTGTCGATGGCATCGATGGTTGTGATTGGCGTGTTTGGCGTGATCAGCGAGCCTTCGCTAACCTGCCTGAGGCCCAGAAGCCCGTCAAAGGGCGCCTTGATGCGCTGGTCGGCCAACCGCGCAGCAGAGGCCTCCACACGGAAGCGCGCCTCATCCAGCCGACGCCGCTCAGTATCAAGTGCCGCGGGCGAGGCATTGCCCTGTTTAACCAGATTTTCGATCCGCCGGAAAGACCGTTCGGCTTCGCGCAGATTGGCTTCGGCTTCCTGCAACTGGGCTTTCTCTTCAATGTCTTCAAGTTCCACCAGAACCTGACCGGCCTTAACGATATCACCGTCATCAAAATGCACAGCGCGAACAGTATCGGATACACGCGGTGTCAGGGTCACGGATTCCCTGGCATTTGCTGTGCCAAGAGCTTCAACGATATCGGTAAAGGTGCGCAGGTCCGCAGATGTTGTCACGACACTGACAGCCCGTGGGCCACGGCCTCGTTCACCAACATCGCCATCCCCTATCAACAGCCAAGCTGCAGCGCCAGCCAGTGTCAAGAAGATAGCCCCCAATATCAAACGACCCGAATTCATAAATGCCTCATTTTCTGAAACCGCTCGGACATCATTACGAACGGCACCCAAAACCAGATTAACTCATCAACGCTTTTGTAAAGTTCTTCAAACAGATAGCAATACTATAGCACCATAATTGAGAGACCTTCTGCCCCTAAATTAAATGCAATCATTCAAAATTGCGTCAGCCTGTTCAGGCTTTGCGATAAACGGAAGTTACGAAGGCCTGTGCGTCAGGCACCCAGATAATTCGCAACATGCTGCTCAAATCGTTCGCCAAGCTCGGCAACGCCAACCGGAAGCTGGTATCCCGGCCGAAAAAGCGCAATCTTCCGCTTGTAGTCAAAGCCTTGCAGGTGAACGGCAGCGACCCTGTCGTCAACCAGGCTTTCCGGCACAACCGTTCCGCCCAGGCCCGCCGCAACCATCGCAATCGCACGGCTGTCATTCGGAGTGCGGTACACAAGGCGGGGCCGGATATTCTGGTCAGTAAAATAACGGCTGGTTTCTGAGAGGACCTCACACCGGCTGCGAACAATCATATATTCCTCCGCCAGATCAGCCGCAGACACACGTGTGCGGGCGGAAAGCGGGTGGTCCTTCGCCAGAATGAAGCTGTAGCTTTCCTCATAAAGCGGTAGCGCGACGTCCTCGCCCTGCCCCCGGTGGATCGACAGCGCATAATCCAGGCTTCGGTCATCCAACCGGTTTGTCAGTTCCTGTTCGGTGCCGTCGAAAATTTCAATCGTCGCGCGCGGCTCAGCCTGCTTGAAAGCGGCCAGCATTTCGCCCATGCCCCGGTTCGACAAGGTTGTCAGGATACCAAGCCTGACCACAGGGGCTGCCACGTCGGCCTCCAGCACCTGAACCGCCATGTTGCATTCGTGCAGAATGGCCTTGGCGCGCGGCAGAAAACGCGTACCGGCATCCGTCAGGAACACCCGCCTGTTTGACCGCTCAAACAGCGTGTGCCCAAGCTGGCCTTCAAGCTTCTTGATGCCGGCAGAAAGCGTTGGCTGCGTAACGAAAACACGGTCCGCCGCGCGGGTAAAGCTACCCGTCTCCACAACCGCCAGAAAATACTTCAGCAGATACAAATCCATTATAGACACCGTCTATGGTTTCCATTTTTCCATTCGATTGTACCAATATCACGATCTGCCGTAAACTGCCATGCGTAACCAAAGCAGACCCTGATCTCTGAAAGGGTGCGGACGGGAGACCTCATACATGTCAATCATCCATTCCGGCGTTGTGGCCGGGAGCGCTGATTTTGAAGCCAACGCGGCCCATATGCAGGCCCAGGTAGATGACCTTAAATCGAAGATCGCCCAGATATCCCTGGGTGGGCCAGAACGTGCGCGCGAAAAACATCTGTCTCGCGGGAAGCTTTTGCCACGTGACCGGGTAAACACCTTGATCGACCCAGGCACCGCGTTCCTGGAGCTATCGCAACTGGCGGCTTACGGCATGTATGACGCTGATATCTCTGCGGGCGGCGTCATCACAGGCATTGGTCGCGTTGAGGGCACGGAATGCATGATCGTTTGCAATGACGCCACAGTCAAAGGCGGCACCTACTACCCGATGACGGTGAAAAAGCACCTGCGGGCGCAAGAGATCGCGCGCGAAAACAAGCTTCCCTGCATTTATCTGGTGGATAGCGGCGGCGCCAACCTGCCAAACCAGGACGACGTCTTCCCCGACCGCGACCATTTCGGTCGCATCTTCTATAACCAGGCGCAGATGTCGGCTGAGGGCATCCCACAGATCGCTGTTGTAATGGGCAGCTGTACAGCAGGCGGCGCTTATGTTCCCGCGATGGCAGACGAAAGCATCATTGTCCAAAACCAGGGCACCATCTTCCTGGGCGGACCGCCTTTGGTGAAGGCCGCAACAGGCGAAGTGGTATCAGCCGAAGACCTTGGTGGCGGGGACGTTCATGCCCGCACATCTGGCGTGGTGGACCATCTAGCAAAGGATGACTATCACGCGCTTGGCATCGCGCGGCGGATTGTCTCCAACCTGAACCGGGAAAAGCGCATTCCATTGAAAGTGCGTGAAACACGCGCCCCGCTCTATGACCCACGCGAGATTTACGGCGTAATCCCGAAGGACAGCCGCCATCCCTATGATATCCGCGAGATTATCGCGCGTATCGTGGACGGCAGCGAATTTGACGAATTCAAGAAGCTTTACGGCGAAACGCTGGTGTGCGGCTTTGCCCATATCCACGGCTTCCCGGTGGGGATTGTGGCCAACAACGGCGTGCTCTTCTCAGAAAGCGCGCTCAAGGGTGCTCACTTTGTGGAACTTTGCGCCCAGCGGGGTATTCCGCTGGTATTCCTCCAGAACATCACCGGCTTCATGGTCGGCCAGAAGTATGAAAATGGCGGCATCGCCCGCGACGGTGCCAAAATGGTAACCGCTGTTGCCTGCGCCAATGTGCCCAAATTCACCATCCTGATTGGCGGCAGCTTCGGCGCTGGCAACTACGGCATGTGTGGCCGGGCCTATCAGCCGCGCTTCCTTTGGATGTGGCCGAACGCCCGCATTTCCGTGATGGGCGGGGAACAGGCCGCAGGCGTGCTCGCAACCGTCAAGCGCGACGGCATGGAAGCCCGCGGTGAGGACTGGTCGGCAGAGGACGAAGAGGCGTTCAAGGCACCCATCCGCGACATGTATGAGGAACAGGGCCACCCCTATTACGCCAGCGCGCGCCTTTGGGACGACGGCGTGATTGACCCCGCAGACACACGCCGCGTGCTTGGGCTTGCCCTCTCCGCCTCCATGAACGCCCCGGCTGAAGAAACGCGCTTCGGCGTGTTCCGTATGTAAGGAGTAACTGTCATGTGTGATGTAAAACCACTTCTTTGCAGCATTGACGACCGCGGCGTCGCAACCGTAACGCTGAACCGCGCAGACGTTCACAACGCGTTTAATGACGACTTGATCTGGGAGCTCCAGAACGCCTTCAAGACGCTGGGCGAAAACCCTGAAGTCCGCGCCATCGTGCTGACGGGCGCAGGCAAAAGCTTTTCCGCGGGCGCAGACCTTAACTGGATGAAAGCGGCGGCAGAGTATACCGACGAGCAGAACAAGCGCGACGCCATCGCGCTTTCAGACATGCTGTCGACGCTCAACGGCTGCCCCAAGCCCACAATCGCTATCGTCAACGGTGCCACCTTTGGCGGCGGCATAGGGCTTGTCTCCTGCTGCGATATCGCCATCGCGGTGGATGACGCCAAATTCTCATTGTCTGAAGTGCGGCTTGGGCTGACGCCCGCGACCATCTCGCCCTATGTTGTCGCCGCCATCGGCGAACGCCAGGCGCGCCGATATTTCCTGACTGCTGAGCGGTTTGACGCGACGGAAGCCCTCACGATCGGACTGGTGCATGAAACTGCCCCGTCGCTTCAGGAAGCCTTTTCAAAGGCGCATATCTTCCTGAAGAACATACTGGCAGGCGCGCCTGGCGCTCAGCGGGATGCCAAGGCGTTGATCTCCGCAGTCAAGAACAAGCCGATCACCGAAGAACTACGCACCGACACAGCAGAGCGTATTGCGAAGCGACGCGCCAGTGTTGAGGGCAAGGAAGGCCTGTCAGCGTTCTTTGACAAACGCAAACCGGAATGGAGCATTGACGCATGACGAACCGCATCAAAAAGCTTCTGATTGCCAACCGGGGCGAGATTGCCTGCCGCGTCATGGCCACTTGCCGCCAGTTGGGCATCAAAACGGTTGCTGTCTATTCGGCCGCTGACGCCCATGCCCTGCACGTCAAAATGGCCGACGAAGCCGTATTCATCGGCCCTGCTGCTGCATCCGAAAGCTATCTTGTCGGCGACAAGATTATCGACGCCTGCCGGCGCACAGGCGCCGATGCGGTGCACCCAGGCTATGGCTTCCTATCTGAAAACCCGGGCTTTGCCGAAGCCCTTGAGGAAGCCGGTATCATCTTTGTGGGCCCGTCTGCCGCATCCATGCGGGCGATGGCGCTCAAAGGTGCCGCCAAGAAGCTGATGGAAGACGCGGGCGTGCCCGTTGTCCCCGGCTATCACGGCGAAGACCAGTCTTTGGAAACCCTGACACAGGAAGCTGAGAAAATCGGTTATCCTGTGCTGATCAAGGCCGTCGCTGGCGGCGGCGGCAAGGGCATGCGCAAGGTGTTTGACGCCAAGGACCTTGCAGCAGCAATCGAAGCAGCGGCCCGGGAAGGCCAAAACAGTTTCGGCAACCCCGAACTCTTGATCGAAAAATACATCCAGAAACCACGCCACATTGAAGTGCAAGTGTTTGGCGACAGCGACGGGCATGCCGTTCATCTTCTGGAACGCGACTGCTCCCTTCAGCGCCGCCACCAGAAAGTGGTCGAAGAAGCCCCTGCTCCCGGCATGAGCCTTGAGATGCGCCGCGCGATGGGTCAGGCTGCCGTCACGGCCGCTGAAGCCATTGGCTACCAAGGCGCAGGCACGGTGGAATTCATTGTGGATGTCGCGAACGGGCTTGAGAACGCGCCCTTCTATTTCATGGAAATGAATACGCGCCTGCAGGTGGAACACCCTGTAACCGAAATGATCACGGGCCAGGACCTTGTGGAATGGCAAATCCGCATCGCCGAAGGTAAACCGCTGCCGCTGAGCCAGGACGAAATTGAAGTGCTGGCAGACGGCCACGCGGTTGAAGTGCGGCTTTATGCGGAAGACCCCTTCAACAATTTCGCGCCCTCCATCGGACGTATCGGCATGTTTGACCCGTTTGCTGACACTGTCCCCACAGGCCGCATTGACGCGGGTGTTCAGGCAGGCGATGAGGTCTCCATCCACTATGACCCGATGATCGGCAAGCTGATCGCCTGGGGCGAGGACCGCGAGCAAGCCATCGACGCGCTCATTAATCTTGTTTCCGACACGCCAGTTTCGGGCCTGACGACCAACCGGGATTTCCTGCTGCGCGCGCTCAAGCATCAAGACTTCCGCGCGGGTGATGTCCACACAGGCTTTATCGAGGCTTATGAAGATACGCTGTTGGCGAAACACGTGGTCAGCGCTGAGGATTATGCCATGGCTGCCATCGCGATCGTTGCCGCAAGGAGTGCCCGCGCACATGACGATGACCCTTGGTCAATCAGCGACAATTTCCGGCTGAACCTGCCTGCAACAGAACTGCTGTGGTTTGACGCCGGGGACGGCGAGCTTGTTACCGCCCATGTGGTTGAAGACCGCCAGAATGTATCTGTGACCATTGGCGACAAGACCTTTGCTGCTAAATGCGCTCATCTGGTGGACGGCATTCTAACCTTCAGCCAGGACGGCTTGCGCACGCGACTATTCGCGGAAGTGGACGCTGCTCATGTAACGCTGGTGACGGAAGACCGCACGCTGACGATCAAGCGCCACGCCCGCGATGGCGGTGCGGACGATGAAACCGATGGCCCAGGCACTATCACAGCGCCCATGCCCGGCAAGATCCTGGATGTAAAGGTGGCGGACGGCGAAACCGTTGAACGTGGCCAGCCGCTTCTGGTGATGGAAGCCATGAAGATGGAACAAACGATCAGCGCCCCACGGGACGGCGTTGTTACGGGGCTGAGCCTCAAGGCAGGCGATCAGGTCGCAGACGGCGCCACGCTATTGACGATCAACGACGAATAAATAAGCGAGTAAGGGACAAAAAAATGTTTGAGTTTCCCCATTTGAAATTCGGCCACGGCGAAGACCTGGAGATGTTGCGCGAAACAGTAGCCCGCTTCGCCCGAGATGAGATTGCGCCGCGGGCCGAAGAAATTGATGCAACCAACACCTTCCCATCTGACCTTTGGCAGAAAATGGGGGAGCTAGGCATCCTGGGCATGACAGCGCCAGAGGAATTCGGCGGCGCCGACATGGGATACCTGGCGCATGTGATCGCGATGGAAGAAATCAGCCGCGCGTCCGCAAGCGTGGGCCTGAGCTACGGTGCGCATTCGAACCTGTGTGTCAACCAGATCACGAAGAACTGCAACGAAGAACAGAAAGCCAAATATCTGCCAAAGCTGATCTCCGGCGAACATGTTGGCGCGCTTGCCATGTCAGAGCCTGGTGCGGGGTCTGACGTTGTGTCGATGCGCCTGAAGGCGGAAAAGCGCAACGACGGCTATATGCTGAACGGCAACAAGATGTGGATCACCAACGGGCCAGACGCCGATGTACTGATGGTTTACGCGAAAACAGACCCAGACGCCGGCCCGCGCGGCATCACCGCGTTCCTGGTTGAGAAAGGCATGAAGGGCTTCTCAACCGCGCAGAAATTGGACAAGCTGGGCATGCGCGGCTCCAACACCTGCGAACTGGTGTTTGAAGACTGCCTCGTGCCGTTCGAGAATGTCGTGCGCGAAGAAGGTGATGGCGTGAAGGTGCTGATGTCCGGCCTGGATTATGAGCGTGTTGTGCTCTCTGGCGGGTCGCTTGGCATCATGCGCGCCTGCCTTGATACGGTCATCCCATACGTTCACGAGCGCAGCCAGTTTGGCAAAGCCATCGGCGAATTCCAGCTGATGCAGGGTAAACTTGCTGACATGTACAGCACCTGGGGTGCCTGCCGTGCCTATGTTTACGCTGTGGCCGAAGCCTGTGACCGCGGCGAGACCACGCGCAAGGACGCCGCTGGCTGCATTCTCTATGCATCCGAGAAAGCAACCTGGATGGCGGGCGAAGCGATCCAGACTTTGGGCGGTAATGGCTATATCAACGAATATCCGACTGGTCGCCTGTGGCGCGACGCCAAACTTTACGAGATTGGCGCGGGCACATCGGAGATCCGCCGCATGCTGATCGGCCGCGAACTGTTCAAGGAAACGGCCTAATCAACTGACTTTGGCGGGCGGAAGGCCAAAGCTGAATTTCTAAATGCTAGAGCGAAAAAAGGGAGCCAATGGCTCCCTTTTCTATTCTCTCCCGCGCCCTCTAAAAGCTTACAGTCACAGCAAGCCGGGCATTCAGCGGTGGTGCCACCGTCACCTGATGGGTTGAATGCGACGTTGGGAAGTATGTCTTGTCTGTAAGGTTCTCAACATTCAACTGCACCCGCATGTTGTCTGACACATCATAGTATGCAGCCGCATCAAAGCGCGTGAAGGACGGAAGCACTGCAGTGTTACTGTTATTGATGAAGCTTTCATCCTGATACGTCATGCCCAGGCCGACACCAAAATTATCGGTAAGGCGAATATTGTTCCAGATCGACAGCATATGCTCTGGCAATTCCTGCGGGCGAAGCCCCGTATCGCCAGATCGGTTAACCTGTTCACCGTCCAGATAGCTGTATCCGGCAGAGATGAACCAGTGATCAGTTACCTTGCCGATCACCTGGAACTCAAAGCCACTGATCTTGCTATCGATCACGTCCAGCGTTTCAGGGTCGGAGTCAGCAACCTGCGGTGAGCTTTTCTCGATCTCGAAAACGGCAGCCGTCAGGCTCAGCTTGTCGGAAAAGTCCCACTTGATGCCTGCCTCAAGGTTTTTGTAAGTATCTGGGTCCAGCTCGTTGTTGGCCCCGTTGATGTTGGCAAACTGTTCTCCGCTTCGCGGCAAAAAGCTCTCGCTGTAGCTGGCGTAGATGGAGGTGTTTTCCTGCGGCTTCAGAATCACGCCGAAGCGCGGGGACACGCGGTCGTCCTTGCGGGTCCGGACTTCATCGGCTGGCACATTATAGACTTCAATATCGAAGCTGTCGTAACGGGCACCAATCACAAGATCAGCCCACTCTGCCAGCTCAATCTGATCTTGAATATAAACAGAGAAGGCATCGATATCCACGCGGGTATCGTCATTCAGATCAACAGAGAAATCGTTTGTTGTTGCGACACCCGATGCGTTCACACCGATCCCATTCACCAGGTTCAGCGGCCGGGCAATATCGAAGATTTCATTATCGTCTGACGTCGTGTCCCAGAATGCATTGAAACGGTACTGGTCGGATGATGTTGCGATATATTCAACACCGCCGATCAGCGTGTGGCCAATGCGGCCCGTCTTGCCTTCCGCAACCAAATTGCCTGACAGGATCAGGTTTTCACGGTTGGTCTGATCTTCATAGCCGTCGAGCGTGACCTGATTTGGCGTATTGGCCTCGTCATAGCTGGAGGCATAGAAATTGCCATAGAACTTGTCATAATCGCCATAGAAAGCGCTGACATTACCTTTGACGTTATCAGAGAACTGGTGCTGAACAGCAGCGCGGAACAGGTTCGCCTTAAGCGTCGTCACGTTCACCTCAGGGTCGCCAAAGACGATATCCTTGAAGGCCTCCACTGGCCGGCCATCTTCACCTGTCGGGATACCCCGGTCGATAAAACGCTCATGGTCGATATATTCGTAGGACACATCTACGATGGTATCCTCGCCCAGCAGGAATTTCGCCGTCGGGTTGAAGCCAACACGCTCGCCATCAAAGAAATCTCGGTGATTGTTCAGGCCCTCATACATGGCGTTGATGCGGAAGGCCGCGTTCTCGCCAGCATCAAAATTGCTGTCAACCTGAACGCCATAGGCGCCAAAGGTGTCAATTGAAGCCTGAGCAGTTGTGAAGCTCTCGCCAATCATACCCTTTTTGGTCACCCTGTTCAGGACGCCGCCAGTGCCACCACGACCAAAAAGCAAAGCATTGGGGCCACGAAGAATTTCAACCTGTTCGAGGTTATAAAGGGGACGGTAGTATTGAACGTCATCCCGTGCGCCATCGATATAGAAGTCAGCGGTCGAGCGAACACCACGGAACACGATGGCGTCACGGTGCCCCTCACCCTGCGTATTGCTGACACCCGGTGTGTAATCAACAATCGCGGCAACACTTGTGAAGCCACGCTCTAGAATCTCGCCAGCGGTATACAGGGATAGGCTCTGCGGTACATCGATGATCGGGGTCGGTGCCTTCAGCGAGTTAACCTGATCCGAGAAAAGCACACGACCAGTAACGACAATTTCTTCAGCCACGTCGTATGCATCAAGCGCCTCAACGGTTTCTTCCGCCAAAACAGAGGCGGATAGACCGGTAGACGTCAGCAAAGCGATCAACAAGCTGGATTTGATTTCAGGCATAAAGGACTCCGTGATGATAGTATTCTCTCGCCCTCAGAGCGGTTTTCCATGCTCCATGACCGGTAAGAACAAAAAGCCGATTATAACTTTTGCCTCGTGTTCCGATGCGGAGCCTGCACCGAGTGACGGAGGTGCTTTTAACTTAAGAAAATTGTTATTGCAATTAATAATGCTTCGCAAGAACAAAAAAGATTCAAACACACATGGGACCTGTTGCGGCACCGTATGCCGGATTGACATCAGCAACAGAAAATCCCGTTATTTCAAGGACCTACTCGCCTAATGATATGGTGGAATATGAAAGTGTCCGCCGCTAATCGGCGCATGTCAGGGCACAGCGGGTAGAATCCACGACACCCTGACATGGCTTTTCTTGTTCCAAGGAATAGCTTTGGAAAGTAGCAGGCGTGATTACACCCGGTTTCTCGATCAGCTATAACCCGATCCGGATCGGATCTCCTTCGAGAGGCCTGAGCAAGGCAGCGGTTCCTTCGAAGTTCGACAGGATTTCCTGTGCCTGTTCTGGCGACACAACAGTCAGGACTGTCGACAGCCCGTCAGCAATGGTGGCCGTAGGCGCAGTGACGGTAACGCTGTGATACCGGTTTTCGCTCAGCCCTGTCTTGGGATTGAACAGATGGTGTACTGTTCCGCCTGTATTGAAGGCGGACCCGCTTGGCGCCGATGTCGATACTGCCCCGTCCGTCACCTCCAGCGTGTCAAAAACCCGCCATGGCGCAGTCGCGTCCGGAATATCCACCTTCCAGGGCTGGACGCTTCCGTCTGGTTGAGGCCGCCCGCCAAAGGCGCGGTATTCGCCTATATTGATAAGTGCGTGTTCAAAGCCACGCTTGCGCAAAATCTCATAGGTCCTGTCCGTCAGGTAACCCTGTACAATACCGTTGAAACTGAGCGCCATGCCCTTAGCGGCAAAACGGATATTGGCTCCGTCGACCTGCACCTTGTCCAGACCGATTTTTGCGCGGGCTGCTGCAATAGCCTCCTGCGTCGGGCCCGGATCTCCAGCGGGCCGCGGCGTTGCATAATAGCCTGAATAGAGCTCCCAAAGCGGCTGGATAGTCGGGTCAAAAAGGCCATCGCTGGCGCGCCAGATGCGACGGCTGACCTCCAGTATCTCATGCATCTCAGGGGCGGCGGGCTCAAGCCTACCTGTCTCATTCAGGCGCGACAACTCAGAGCCGAAAACATAGACCGTGAAGATACCAGCCAGGCGCTTCACTTCGGCTGTGACTTCCTTGATCGCTGCAATGGAAGCCGCATCGTGCTCGTGATACAGCGTCATGCTGGTTTCAGCACCAAGCAGGCTGCCATCCCATTGATACGGCGTTAGATTTTTCAGGCTACTGGCGCTGTCGCCACACCCGCCCAACACCAAGGCGGCTGAACTGCCAGCCACGATCTGCAGGAAGCGTCGTCTCGGCAAGTGGAATTCTTCGGTCATACATTTCCCCTGAAATTCCCGCCTAGTCTAGCGGCTGGAACAGTTCGGTCAAATAAAGCATGCCTGCCCACATGTGATTCTTTCGCTGGAATCCGTTATAGTGCCCGCGCGGGCAATCGGTACCAGTCGTCCGCACCGGACAGTATCAGAGAAATATATTGATTTTTGGCAAAAATACGTCAGTATTGCTGACGTTATTTTGACACCCCATAGATTGAGGTCCTAGAGCCATGTCTGAGTACAAGCCGCTGAAATTCCACGTTCCGGAGCCTCCGGGACGCCCTGGCGACGAGCCCGACTTTTCTGGTGTAGTGATTCCCGAAGCAGGCAGTGTACGCCGCCCGGAAATCGATTGTGATGCCGCCGACATGAAGGAACTGGCATCCACCATGGTCCGTGTTCTCAACAAGGATGGTGAAGCAGTCGGTCCTTGGGCCGAAGGCCTGGACGACGATGTCCTTGTACAGGGCCTGAAGAACATGATCCGCGTTCGCGCCTATGACGAACGGATGATGACGCTGCAGCGCCAGGGTAAGACCAGCTTCTACATGAAATGTACGGGTGAAGAGGCAATCGCCGTTGGCTTTCGGGCCGCTATGCAGCAAGGCGATATGAACTTCCCGACCTACCGCCAGCAAGGCCTCTTGCTGTCCACCGATTATCCGGTTGTAGACATGATCTGCCAGATCCTGTCCAACTCCCGCGATCCGCTGAAGGGCCGCCAGCTGCCGATTATGTATTCTTCGAAGGAACACGGTTTCTTCTCGATCTCCGGCAACCTGGGTACACAGTTCATCCAGGCCGTTGGCTGGGCCATGGCAAGCGCCATCAAGGGCGATACCAAAATCGCAGCTGGTTGGATTGGTGATGGTTCCACAGCCGAGACCGATTTCCACGCAGCACTTGTCAACGCGTCCGTCTACAAACCGCCTGTTGTTCTGAACATTGTGAACAACCAGTGGGCTATCTCCAGCTTCCGCGGCATCGCGGGCGGTGATCACGCCACTTTTGCCGAGCGGGCACTTGGATATGACTTCCCTGCCCTGCGGGTTGACGGCAACGACTTCCTCGCGGTTTACGCGGCCTCCAAGTGGGCGGTAGAGCGCGCGCGCCGCGGCTTTGGCCCGACACTCATTGAGTGGGTAACCTACCGCGTAGCGCCTCACTCCACCTCGGATGATCCGTCGCAGTATCGCCCGAAGGAAGAATCGTCCGCATGGCCACTTGGTGACCCGATCTTGCGCCTTAAGAATCACCTGATCAGCCGTGATCTGTGGTCCGAGGAGCGCCAGACGCAAACCGAAGCGGAATATAACGACGAAATCCGCGCCGCAACCAAGGAAGCCGAAAGCTATGGTGTGATGGGGTCCGGTGCGAGCCCGAAAGATATGTTCGACGATGTTTATGAAGTGATGCCGCCGCACCTTCGCGAACAACGCCAGAAGTTGGGAGTATAATCCATGCCGCAGATGTCTATGATTGAAGCCATCCGGGATGCGATGGACGTAAAGATGGGCCAGGACGATGATGTTGTCGTTTACGGCGAAGATGTTGGCTATTTCGGCGGCGTGTTCCGCTGTACCCATGGCCTGCAAAAGAAATATGGCAAACACCGTGTGTTCGATAGCCCGATCAACGAGAGCGGCATCGTGGGTACGGCCATCGGCATGGGGGCTTACGGCCTTCGCCCGTGTATCGAAATCCAGTTCGCTGACTATATCTATCCGGCATACGACCAGATTGTATCCGAGGCCGCGCGCCTCAGATACCGATCGAACAAGGATTTCACCGCGCCGATCACCATTCGCACACCCTGTGGCGGCGGTATCTTCGGTGGCCAGACACACAGCCAGAGCCCGGAAAGCCTGTTCACTCACGTCTCCGGCGTGAAAACGGTTATCCCTTCAAACCCTTATGACGCCAAAGGCCTGCTGATCGCTTCCATTGAAGACAATGACCCGGTGATCTTCTTCGAGCCCAAGCGCCTCTATAACGGCCCGTTTGACGGCCACCACGACCGCCCGGCCTCCAACTGGTCCAAGCACCCGCTGGGTGATGTGCCGGAAGGCCACTATACGGTGCCGATCGGCAAGGCCTCTGTTTTCTCCGAAGGCAAGGACGTAACGATCCTGACATACGGCACCATGGTGTTCGTGGCCGAGGCCGCCAAGAAGGAAACCGGCATCGACGCCGAGATCATTGACCTCCGCACCCTGATGCCGCTGGACGTGGACACAATTGTAGAATCGGTGAAGAAGACAGGCCGCTGCATGGTGCTGCATGAAGCAACCCTGACATCCGGGTTTGGCGCTGAGCTGTCCGCCCAGGTGCAGGAACGCTGCTTCTACCACCTTGAAGCTCCTGTTGTGCGCGTTTGCGGGTTCGATACGCCCTACCCGCACGCCCAGGAATGGGACTATTTCCCTGGCCCGGCCCGCGTTGGCCGTGAGCTTAAAGCAATGATGGAGGCCGTATAATGGGTATTCACAAGATCCAGATGCCCGACGTAGGCGAAGGGATTACCGAAGCCGAAATCGTTGAATGGAACGTAAAGGTTGGCGATGTCGTGAAAGAAGACGATGTTATCGCCGCCGTGATGACCGACAAGGCGACGGTTGAGATCCCGTCCCCTGTTGATGGCACTGTGACCGAGATTTTCGGTGAAATCGGCGTAATGACAGCCGTAGGCAGCGTTATCATCGCACTTGAGGTTGAAGGCGAAGGCAACAACATCCCCGATGCACCTGTAGCAGAACCAGAGCCCGCACCGGAAGCTGAAGCGCCAAAGGAAGACGCCAAGCCGGAAACGCCAAAAGCAGCTGCCCCGGCACCGACCGGAGCGTCTGCGCCCAAATCTGCGCCTGCTTCGGCACCGAAAGCCAAAGCGCCTTGGAAGCCCGGCCCAAGTGGCGCCCCGCGCCCGGAAGGCGAAAAGCCGATCGCGTCACCCGCCGTTCGGAAGCGTGCCATGGATGCAGGCGTGAAGCTTGAGTATGTTTACGGGACCGGCCCTGCTGGCCGCATCACGCACGAAGACCTGGATGATTATATCTCCGGCAACAGCGCGCCAGCCGGTGGCTCCAGCCGCCGCGCGGACACCAGCGTAGAGGAGATCAAGGTTATCGGACTTCGCCGCAAGATCGGCGAACGCATGCAGGACGCCAAAAGCCGCATCCCCCACATTACGTATGTGGAAGAAGTGGATGTGACCGAGCTTGAAAGCCTTCGCGAGCATATGAACGCTACCAAGAAGGCGGACCAGCCGAAGCTGACGATCCTGCCTTTCATCATGCTGGCCATGGTCAAGGCGCTGAAGGTCTACCCAAAGTGCAGCGCGCATTACTATGACGCTGACGGTGTCGTACATCAGTTCGGTGCCGCGCACATCGGCATGGCAGCGCAAACCCCGGGCGGTCTGATGGTGCCGGTTTTGAAGCACGCCGAAGCCATGGATATCTGGGGTATCGCCGCTGAGACCCGCCGCCTGGCGGAGGCCGCGCGCGACGGTTCTATCACTCGCGAAGAGCTCACAGGCTCCACAATCACGCTCTCCAGCCTTGGCCGGATGGGCGGAATTGTCTCCACGCCGGTGATCAACAGCCCTGAGGTTGCCATCGTTGGCGTGAACAAGGTTGCCATCCGCCCTGTTTGGAAAGACGGTGGCTTTGTCCCGCGCAAGATCATGAACCTGTCGTCCTCCTTCGATCACCGTATTATCGACGGTTGGGACGCAGCTGAATTCATCCAGAAAATCAGGGAGCTGATGGAAAACCCAGCCACCCTGTTCATGGAGGACTAAATGACGACCATGAACTGTAACACGCTTGTGCTGGGCGCAGGCCCTGGCGGCTATGTGGCCGCCATCCGCGCCGGCCAGCTTGGTATCGACACCATCATCGTGGAAGGCTATCGCCCCGGCGGTACGTGCCTGAATGTGGGCTGTATCCCGTCCAAAGCACTGATCCACGCGGCGGAAGAGTATGAGAAGGCTGTTCACTATACCTATGAGAACAACCTGGGCATCACTGTCCAGAAGCCAGAGATCGACCTGAAGAAGACAATTGCCTGGAAAGACGGCATCGTGAAGCGCCTGAATTCCGGCGTTGCGGGTCTTCTGAAGAAAGCCAAGGTCAAGTCCGTAGAAGGCTGGGGCACCATGATTGACGGCAAGACCTGTGAGGTTGAAACGGCTGAGGGCAAGGTAACCATCAAGGCCAAGAATGTCATTCTGGCCACCGGTTCCGTGCCTGTGGAAATCCCAAGCCTGCCCTATGGCGGCAATGTAATCCACTCTACTGAAGCGCTGTCGCTTGATGCTGTGCCTGAAAAGCTTGTCGTTATCGGCGGCGGCTATATCGGGCTCGAGCTCGGCACCGCCTACGCCAAGATGGGCTCGAAGGTGACTGTGGTTGAAGCCATGGGCGCGATCCTGCCGCAGTATGACGCAGAACTGACGAAGCCAGTTGCCGCAAGCCTGAAGGACCTCGGCATTGAAGTGATGCTGAACACCAAAGCCAAGGCAGCGACCAAGAAGCAGGACGGCCTGATCGTCGAAACAGCGGACGGCAAGGAAGAGACCCTGCCCGCAGATAAGATCCTTGTCACTGTGGGTCGCCGCGCGAAAACCGAAGGCTGGGGCCTTGAAGGCCTTGACCTGAAGATGAACGGCCGCGTGGTTGCCATCGACGACAAATGCCAGACGTCCATGACCGGCGTGTATGCTATTGGGGACCTGACGGGCGAGCCTATGCTGGCGCACCGCGCCATGGCGCAGGGCGAAATGGTCGCAGAAATCATCGCGGGCGAAAACCGCAGCTTCGACAAGGTCGCGATCCCGGCTGTGTGCTTCACGGACCCTGAGATCGTCACGGCTGGGCTGTCGCCTGATGAAGCAAAGGATGCGGGCTATGAGACGCAGATCGGCCTGTTCCCGTTCCAGGCCAACGGCCGCGCTATGACCATGGAAGCCGAAACCGGCTTCGTGCGTGTAGTTGCCCGCAAGGACAATCATCTGGTACTGGGCATCCAGGCCGTAGGCAAAGGCGTGTCTGAGCTTTCTGCCGCTTTCTCGCTCGCGCTTGAGATGGGCGCGCGCCTTGAAGATATCGCCGGCACGATCCATGCGCACCCGACGCAATCGGAAGGCTTCCAGGAAGCCGCGCTCAAGGCCCTCGGGCACGCGCTGCATATCTAAGCTGCGATACCACACAGAATTGAGAAAGCCGGGGCAACCACCCCGGCTTTTCTTTTGTCAGTTATGCGCTAGCCTGTAGTGCTGGTCCAAATAAAGCCGCATCCAGCCCCTGAGTGCGGATTGCCCTGCAATCAATAATGCAAGCAGTCCGACCCCAAGCAGCAAAGAGAAGATCATCCCGCCCCAAGTCGGCCCGGGTATCAGCGACAAAGCCTTTGGCCTATTGACAGTAACCCGAAGTAGTCCGCCCTTTTCATTCATGGTTGGGGGCAACTGCAGAATCCGGCTGTATTCTATCTCTTGGTCCAGGGCAACCAGAGCCTGCAAGCGCTCAGAAAACGTCTCAGGCTGGATTGTCCTTTGTCCAGCGGCCAATTGGCTCCCGTGGTCATCCAATATCTCCGCGCTGGAGATATAGGGATATTCCATTAGGCCAGAAACAACCTCCTGGCTAAGATCCGCATCCAGGATCAACACTGATCGCGTACCAGCTGTTTCTGCCACATCAAGGCTTCTTGCCACAGCCTGTTCTAGATACTCGTCCGCCGTTTGAACTGTCAGAAGCAGATAACAGACAACAGCAAACAGGCCAAAAGCCAGAGTGCTCCATCTGCTGCTGATGGCCGCCTGTGCCGAAGGACGAACTGTCTTGATTATCAGGGAATCGGCAGGTGTCTCATCCTCTGTCAGGGTTCCCACCCCAATCGCCGTTTCAACAACGACCGACAGCCGGCAACCAGTCACGCCTTCGAAGCCCTTATCTGTCAAGTATCCTATGAAAGCATCATCATTCACTTCGCACTCAGCATCACCGCACATTAGCGCCGCGCGCAAGGCTGCGTTTGATTTCCAGCCAAGGCCCCGCGCCATGGCTTCCGCCCTATGCGCAGATTTCACATGCGGCAGATTAAGCCCCAGCTCCTTCTTAATCAGCTGGGCGTGCTTAAGTGTTATGAGAATTGTCATCCCATGTTCCTTCAAATCGATGTCAGTTCGCCGATTACACTGCCATCCTGAAAAACATGGATGAAGAATAGGATAAGGGTAACGTTTGACTCGGCGACAGGTCATGTGGGCTACCAGACACGAACTTATGCTACCCCCGGCTTCACCAGCCGTCAATGCCATGCATCTGAGTCGTAGGTTCCCCCTACGGAATGCATAGGAAATTTAGGCACTTGGCAAAAATTACTTGTCCTTGATCACAAATTACAAAAATGCCCTGAAAAGCTATCTTAAGATTGCGAAATTCAAAAAACTTCGAAAGCTCATTTCCCAAAATAAGTGCGATAATTCGTCCAGATAAATGATCTGGCTTTTTGGGGAAAACTCCGCCGGAAAGCAGAAGATGTGGTTACCAGAACGGACCGGCCCAGCCCAAACGAAAAGAGCACGCCGGCCAAAAGGGAACGCCCCTAAAGCCCCACAATGGTAGCGACAGGGTATGACGAGTAACCGGGGAAACCCGGCACGGGATTAATTGGGAAGGATTTCGACTATGCCCGTTTTCGATTCACGCAGCTTCAAGAACCACGAACAGGTCGTATTCTGTTCTGACGAAGCAACTGGCCTGAAAGCCATCATCGCAGTGCATTCAACTGCCCTCGGCCCTGCCACAGGCGGCACGCGCTTCTGGGACTATGCTGCAAACCACCGTCGTTCCGCGCCAATCGATGTGGCCGAAACCCGCGGCGAGCAGGATGCCGTTTATGACGTTCTGCGCCTGTCGCGCGGCATGTCCTTCAAGAACGCGATGGCTGGCCTGCGCCTTGGTGGCGGCAAGTCCGTTATCATCGGCAACCCGAAAGAGCTTGGCACGCCTGAGCTGATGCGCGCCTTTGGCCGCATGATCAACCGCCTGGGCGGTAGCTACTATGCCGCGGAAGACGTTGGCACCAGCCCCGATATGCTGGCCGCTGCCGCAGAGACCACTAATTTCGTATGTGGCCTTGAGGGCGGTGACTTCGGCACGGGTGACCCATCCCCGCACACTGCGCTGGGCGTATACACTGGCATCAAGGCTGCTGTGATGCACCGCCTTGGCAAAGCCAGCCTCGACGGTGTTACTGTTGCGGTTCAAGGCCTTGGACACGTGGGTCAGTATCTGGTTGACCATCTGCGTGCAGACGGCGCCAAAATCATCGTGACTGACATCGTTGACGCCAACATCCAGGCTGTTCTGGCGAAAGGCGAAGCGGAAGTTGTTGCCCCTGACGCCATCCACGCAGTTGAGTGTGACGTATTCGCACCTTGTGCCCTTGGCGGCGTGCTGAACCCGAAATCCCTTGGCGATATCAAAGCCACCGTGATCGCGGGCGCGTCCAACAACCAGCTTGAGACCGAAGGCAAGGAAGACGAAGAACTGCGTAAACGCGGCATTCTTTACGCGCCTGACTATGTGATCAACGCAGGCGGCATCATTTCGGTTGAATCCGAAGTGTACAAGGAAAAGCCAAATGCTGCAGAACGCGAAGCCAAGGTGCTTCGTATTGGCGAGACGCTGACGAAAATCTTCAACGCCAGCGACAAGGAAGGCCGCCCAACGGGTGTGATTGCCAACGAAATGGCTGAAGACATCATTCGCCGTGCGAATGAAGCCAAGCTGGCAGCCGCCGCTGAATAAACCATAAGAAACTGAGACTTTCCTCCAGAAAGTTCCTGAAGGCTCCCGCTATCCGCGGGGGCCTTTTTCTTATCCCCTACACTCTGCCCCGGCGACGCACAAAAAAAAGGCCGCCGCAGCAGCGACAGCCTCAATCAGGCCCCCAGGCCAGCCCAATTTATTATTATAGTGACATCTCTTTAGCTCGCGGCCTTCGCCAGGCGACCGCCCGCATTTGCATAGGCCTGCGTGCCGTGATTGTGTACTTTGTCGGTCTCCAGCACCGTGTCGGGCGTATAGACCGTTGTATTGGCCTCAAGCTCGTCGTAAAGCGGGCCAAAGTCCTGATAGGTGGCCTCCAAGAGCTCTTGGAAGCTGTCGATCACCCAATAGGTCTGTTGGAAATCATCAATGCGGTAGTCTGTCTTCATCAGACGCATCAGGTCAAAGTGGATACGGTTCGGGCTCTGGTCCTCGAGGCAGAAGATGCTCTCCGCCTTTGAACTGACAATCCCCGCACCATAGATGCGCATACCCTTAGGGGTGTTGATCAGGCCGAACTCAACCGTATACCAATAGAGCCGCGCCAGGTTCGTTAGCACGCCCCGCCCAGCCGCGCGCTGGCCGCCCTTGCCATATGCTTCCATATAGTCAGCAAACGTGGGGTTCGCCAGCAAAGGCACATGGCCGAACACATCGTGGAACACGTCCGGCTCCTGCAGATAATCAAGCTGCGCTTCCGGGCGAATGAAGTTACCAGCCGGGAAGCGGCGGTTTGCCAGATGGTCGAAGAACACATCGTCCGGCACCAGGTCCGGCACCGCAACCACTGTCCAGCCTGTGATTTCCTTTAGCCGTGCGGACAATTCGTCAAAGCGCGGGATACCGCCATCAGACAGCTTCAGCGAATGCAGACCTTCCATGAATTCATCACACGCGCGACCTTCCAGCATCCCTTCCTGGCGGGCATAAAGCCGGTCCCAGCGGTCATGCTCTTCGTCGGTGAAATGCTCCCAATTCTGGTCCACCGTATAGTCTTCGTTCACGTCAACTTCGCGACCAAGGCGTGTTTTAATTTTCATGGGTCCCTCCTAACAAAAGCCGTTACGCCTAGGGCGCATCCGGCTGGTTTTCTGGTGCCGCGTCAACAAAGGCCTGCACGCCCCTGCACGCTTCATCAATCCGCAGAATGGTGGGGAATGCTTCAAGCGGCGTACCGAAACGCCGCGCGTTCCAAACCTGCGGCACAAGATAGACATCCGCCATGCCAGGCGTATCGCCAAAGCAGAAACGGCCTGTGTGGTCACTTGAGGAAAGCATGGCCTCAAGCGCCGTAAAACCTTCGGTTATCCAGTGATGATACCACGAATTGGTGGCGTCTTCATCGGCGCCCAGTTGGCTCTTGATCCGCATCAGCACCGACAGGTTATTGAGCGGGTGGATATCGCAACCAATCAGGCTCGCCAGCTGCCGGACATAGGCACGGTCTGCCATACCGGACGGCAGCAAAGGCGTATCCGGATAGGCTTCATCCAGATATTCAAGGATAGCAGGAGACTGGCTTAGCGCCACACCGCCATCAATGAAATAAGGCACGCGCCCCTGCGGGTTCAGCTTAAGATAGTCGTCTGACTTCTGTTCGCTTACACCCGGTTTCAGGTTGATCGTGCGGTGATCGAAATCAAGCCCCTTCAACCCAAGGGCAATGCGCACCCGAAAGGCTGCCGAGGAGCGGAAATAACCGTAAAGGATGCGCATAATATTCTCCGCCCTAGCCTTTGGTGACAACCTGATCGATCGCACCGAAGATGGACGCGCCGTCACGGTCGAACATCTCGATTCGAATCGAGTCGCCGAACTTCATAAAGCTCGTGGACGGCTCACCGTTCTCAATCGTTTCGATCATGCGGATTTCGGCGATACAGCTGTAGCCCACACCGCCTTCGGAAACAGGCTTGCCCGGGCCGCCGTCCATCTTGTTCGACACAGTGCCAGAACCGATAATGGCGCCAGCGCCCAGCGGACGGGTTTTCGCGGCATGCGAAACCAGCTTGGCGAAATTGAACGTCATGTCGATGCCAGCTTCAGGCTTACCGAACATCTCACCATTATACTGGGACACCAGCGGCAGGTTGACCTTGGTGTCTTCCCATACGCCGTCAAGCTCATCGGGCGTCACGCACACAGGGCTGAAGGCGCTGGATGGCTTGCTTTGAAAGAAACCAAAGCCCTTCGCCAACTCGCCCGGGATCAAGCCACGCAGCGATACGTCGTTTACCAGCATCAGCAGTTTGATGTGGTCAGCCGCGTCCGCTTCGGACACGCCCATCGGCACATCATCGGTGATCACGGCGATTTCGGCCTCAAAATCGATACCGAAGCCTTCGTCCTGCGGCATTACGATATTGTCGCGTGGGCCCAGGAAGGTGTCGGAGCCGCCCTGATACATCAGTGGATCGGTCCAGAAAGTGGCAGGCATTTCGGCATTGCGCGCTTTACGCACCAGCTCAACGTGGTTCACATATGCGGAACCATCAGCCCACTGGTAGGCACGCGGCAGTGGTGATGCGCAATCGGCCTCGTTGAAGGCTTCGCCTTCAACCGCACCGGAATTCAGCGATTCATAAAGCGCGCGCAATTTCGGCAGCGCCGTTGCCCAATCGTCAATTGCGGCCTGAAGTGTCGGCGCGATATCCGCGGCCGATGTCATACGTTTCAGGTCTTTGGAAACAACCACGAGTTTGCCGTCGCGGCCGTTTTTGAGAGACGCAAGTTTCATAGACTTAATTCCTTAACTCAATTGTTCCATCTGGCAGGCCCCGCCCCGCCAATAAATTCAGTGACTAACCGTCGAGCGCCTTGAATTCGCCATTGCCATGCAACCAGGCTGCGTGTTTCGGCGCTTTCTTGGTCTTTGACCATTCCTCAAGCATGTCCGGGCCAACCCGCTTCAACTCTTCAAGCATGCCCGGCTCGTCCGTATTGGCCGCCAGCTCGATGCGGTGACCATTCGGATCAAAGAAATAGAGCGACTTGAAGATTGTGTGATTGGTTGGGCCAAGCACGTCAATACCCGCTGCCTCAAGACTTTCCTTTGCAGCCAGAAGCTCGTCCATGCTGCCCAGCTTGAATGCAATATGCTGCACCCACTCTGGTGTATTGGTGTCGCGGCCCATCTCCGGCTGGTTAGGAAGTTCGAAGAAGGCAAGCACATTGCCATTCCCTGCATCCAGGAAGATATGCATGTAGGGGTCTGGCTCACCTGTTGATGGCACTTCGTTTTCTGCGATCGCCAGCATGAAATCCATATTCATGTGCTTTTGATAAAATTCGACAGTTTCCTTGGCATCGCGGCAACGGTAAGCCACGTGATGAACACCTTGAAGCTTCATGGTTCAACCCTTCTCAATACTTGAACAGATCAATGCAGGGGCACTGGGGGCCCCTGCCCGGTCCTTGCCGCGATTTAGGCCGCGTCTTCGTCAACCTTCAATGCACCACGGCGGATCTGGTCACGCTCCATGGATTCAAACAGCGCCTTGAAGTTGCCTTCGCCGAAGCCGTCATCTTCCTTACGCTGGATGAATTCAAAGAATACAGGGCCAAGGCGCGTTTCAGAGAATATCTGAAGCAGCAGACGTGGCTTTTCACCCTCGGTCGTACCGTCTAGCAGAATACCGCGGGTCTTGAGCTCATTCACTGGCTCGCCGTGGCCAGGCAGACGCTCTTCCAGCATTTCATAGTAAGTTTCAGGAGGCGCAGTCATGAACGGCACGCCAGCTTTCTTCAGGTTATCCCAGCATTTGATCAGGTCGTCACAAGCGAATGCGATGTGCTGAATGCCTTCGCCGTTGTAGGCCATCAGGAATTCTTCGATCTGACCGCTGCCGCCGGCAGCCTCTTCATTGAGCGGAATACGGATCTTGCCGTCAGGCGCCGTCATGGCTTTGGACAGCAGACCGGTGTATTCGCCCTTGATGTCGAAGTAGCGGATTTCCTTGAAGTTGAAGAATTTCTCATAGAAATTCGCCCAGTAATCCATGCGACCGCGATAAACATTGTGCGTCAGGTGGTCCAGCGTGTGGAAACCGCAGCCAACAGGATGGCGGTCAACACCTTCGATCCACTCGAAGTCGATGTCATAGATGCTTTTGCCGTCTTCGAAGCGGTCAACCAGGTAAAGCGCTGCACCGCCAATGCCTTTGATGGCAGGCAGGCGCAGTTCCATTGGGCCGGTAGGCACTTCGATCGGCTGAGCGCCTTTCTTGAGGCACTCTTCATAGGCAAAGTGAGCGTCTTTGACGCGGAAAGCCATGCCGCACGCGGATGGGCCATGCTCTTCAGCATAGTAGGCCGCTGGGCTCTTCGGCTCATAGTTTGCGATAAAGTTGATGTCGCCCTGACGCCACAGTGTCACGTCCTTGGAGCGGTGATTGGCCACGTGGGTGAAACCCATGGACTCGAATACCGGCTCCAGAATACCTTTTTCAGGCGCCGTAAACTCAACAAATTCAAAGCCGCAAAGGCCCATTGGGTTCTCAAAGAGATCGGCCATCTTCCAACTCTCCTATATGTCCTATATACAAAATGGAAAGGCGCACAAAAAACCGCTTCGGAAATTTCCGGATTTCTGGACGCCGTGTTAATTTCTCTTGAACTCATATTAGTTTCAAACGAAACTAATTGCAAGAGTATGTATGAGGTGACGATGAAAAAAGTTTCAGAGGACGCGATCTGTCTTGCAGATTTCCTGCCCTACCGGCTTTCGGTGCTTTCAAACCGGATCAGCCGCGCAATTGCGGACGGCTATGAGGAAAAATTCCAGCTTAGCCTACCGGAATGGCGGGTGATGGCTGTACTTGGGGAGGAAAGCGATCTCTCTGCGGCGCAAGTTGCCGAACGAACCGCTATGGACAAGGTGGCCGTCTCGCGCGCGGTTAACAAGCTACTAGACAGCGGCAGGCTCGAGCGTCACTTCTCACCAGAGGACAAACGCCGCTCGGTCCTGACCCTCTCCGCCGAGGGGCGCACAATCTATAATGAAGTGATTCCCATTGCCGTGGGCTATGAGAGCAGGATTCTAGACCAACTGAGCGCGGTTGAGAAAGAGGCCCTGACGAGCCTCCTGGACAAGCTGGAGACAATACAGCTGCAGGCCTAACCGGCCCTTAGCGGTTCTTCATCTGGCATCCCGAACAGATAGCCCTGCAGATAATCCACGCCGGCGCTTTCCAGCATGCGGGCGGTCTTCTTGTCTTCCACGCCTTCGGCAATCACCTTGATATCCGACTGTTTCGCGGAATCGACGATATTTGCCACCAGCGTCCACTTGCGGCCATCGTCGTTCAGGTCATGGGTCAGCGACTTATCTAGCTTGATAAAGTCAGGCTGTATTTCCGTAATGCCGGACAGGTTGTTAAAGCCGGTACCAAAGTCATCCAACGCGATGCGAATACCGCGGTCCTTCAGGCGGCGCACGAGGCTACGAACGGTTTCCAGATCAGATAGTTGCTGGCTTTCCACAATCTCGAACACCAAATGGTCTTCAGCCAGTCCGCTTTCGCCAAGAACATTGGCAAGCCATGCTTCCATGCCCTCTTCAGTATCAATGGTGAAGGGCAGGACGTTTACAAACACGCTTTCTTTCATCTTGAAACGCTTGGCCGTTCGGGTGGCGCATTCACCAGCCGCCATATCAAGGGCATAAAGCATGCCCGCGGCTTCGGCCGTTTCAAACAGCACTGGGGCCGGGATTTCCGTGCCATCCGTGTGCAAGCCGCGTATCAAGAATTCATATCCCATGACATTCTTGTGGTCTTCCACACACACGATAGGCTGCAGAAGGGATTTGTATCGCCTCTCAGCCAGCAGGTCGCCTAGCCACTGCGCCGACAGGCGAAGCCCAAGCTCCTCGACCGTGTGCATATTGCCGAATTCCTGAAGGGTTGGCTTGGCGTTGCCAGACAGGAGCGCGCGAATAGCCCTGCGCTCCTTCGAACCGAAAGCCTGCTCCAGCACCGGCAGAACCGATTCCATATCGTCTGCCAGGAAACAGACAACGAGCGGCTCGCCCGTTGGCACTTCAATAAATCCGGCCTTTATGAGAACAGTGCGAAGACGGTCACCCAAATGCTCGTCATGGCACCAGAAAAAGGCATGTCCCAAACCTGAGACTATTGGAAACAAAGACTGATCAGGCAACACTCGACCCCTCAAGCTGTCTGCCGTTAACTATAACAATTAGCTCACACTCAACCACTTTTCACCACCCGGGTAAAGGTCTGTTTCCAATTAGTGACACCCTGCCCGAGCAAGGCCGAAAGCAACAAGCGAGCCTTGCGCGCCCGCAACCACCCAGCAGGCACCAGCCCGCGGGACAGCAAGTCGATTTCGGCACCACGATAACCATAAGACCTTTCGAATATCTTACCGCCTCGCGCACGCGTCGACAAAATAACCGGCATGCCCTTCGCCAGCGCCTCTGCCTTATCTGCCCAGACCTCAGACAGATGCCCAGCACCATATGCTTCGATGACCACGCCTTTGTATCCTGCGTCCGCCACCAGATCGAGCATACGCCCGTCGTCATCCAGAACAGCACTGATAAGGGCAACCGGGGCGAACTGGCCGGTCGCGGAAAGGCCAACATTGCGGACAGGACAGTCCCTGCGCCAGTGCAGTTCCCCTTCAGCAATGGTGGCGATTGGTCCCGGTTCTGACTGGAAAGCCTGCAAGCTGGATGTATGCTCTTTCGCAACAAACCAAGGGTCATGAAGCTCACCATTCATGACAAGCGATACGCCACGAAGACGGCTGTCGGTTGCGGCAAGAACGGCATCATAAAGGTTGGCCGGCCCATCCGCACCCGGCTGGTTAGGCGTGCGCATGGCGCCGGTGAAGACGACAGGTTTGTCACTTTGGTTGAGGAGACTGGCGAGAAACGATGTCTCCTCCATCGAATCAGTGCCTTGGGTCACAATCACTGCATCGGCATCGCTTTGGGCTACCCGCTCCATCAAATCAGCCATCATGGCCATGGTCAGGTTCGCACTGCCTTTTTGGACGACTGTTTCAGCGCGCAGGGCAGCCATATCTTCAAGGCCCGGAACGGCCGAGATCAGGTCGCGTGCACTCAGTGTTGGCGTGACCCCCGCGCTTGCGCCGGGGGTCATCGCAATGGTTCCGCCTAGGGCGAAAACCTGGATGACGGGTTTGTTGTTCATACCCGCCGTATATACCAGTTGACGTTACGCGCCAATAGCTTCCAGCGCTGGCGTGTAATCCAGGTTCTGGTCGCGTGCTACAGCTTCATAAGTGATCTTGCCTTCACACACATTCAGGCCCGCCAGCAGGTGCTTGTCATCCGCAAGTGCTTGTTTCCAGCCCTTGTTGGCGATGGCAACGGCATGACGCAGGGTCGCGTTGTTGAGCGCCAATGTGGACGTACGCGCCACACCACCCGGCATGTTGGCAACGCAGTAATGTACTACTTCGTCAACGATGTAGGTTGGGTCCTGGTGAGTCGTCGCTTTGGAGGTCTCGAAACAACCGCCCTGGTCGATGGCCACGTCAACAAGCACGCTGCCGCGCATCATCTTGCCGATCATCTCGCGGGTCACCAGCTTCGGTGCAGCCGCACCCGGGATCAGAACCGCGCCAACCACAAGGTCAGACGCCAGGCAATGCTCTTCAACAGCATCCTGGGTGGAGAAGACAGTCTTCACAGTACCTTTGAAGATGTCGTCGAGCTGCTGCAGGCGACGGATCGAACGGTCAAGGATCGTTACGTCCGCGCCCATGCCAACAGCCATGCGGGCTGCGTTGGTGCCCACCACGCCGCCACCGATCACGGTAACCTTGGCAGGCGCAACGCCTGGCACGCCGCCCAGCAGCATGCCGCGGCCACCCTGGCTCATTTCCAGTGCGTGGGCACCGGCCTGGATCGACATACGGCCCGCAACCTCAGACATTGGCGCAAGAAGGGGGAGGCCGCCAAAGTCGTCGGTTACGGTTTCGTATGCGATCGCGATCGCACCGGATTTGATCAGACCTTGGGTCTGCTGGGGGTCCGGAGCCAGGTGGAGGTAAGTGTAAAGAATTTGGCCTTCGCGCAGCATTTCGCACTCAACTGCCTGCGGCTCTTTCACTTTCACGATCATGTCAGCTTTCGCGAAAACCTCGGCTGCCGTATCAATGACAGTGGCGCCAACAGCTTCGTACATGTCGTTGGTGAAGCCGATCTCGAAACCGGCGTTATTTTGAACGATTACATCGTGGCCGTTTGCGATCAGTTCGCGAACGGATGCTGGGGTAAGACCTACGCGATATTCGCGGTTCTTGATTTCCTTAGGAACACCTACAAGCATTCTGCCCTCCTAAAAACTGGTATTGCTTGCTTTTGGAATGGGGTCGACTGACGGCCCTATGCTGGTCGTTCCAGTCCCCTCACTTCTCTGGAGCGGAATTTACTCCAAAGGTGTTAGAATGTCCTTGCAAAGACATGCAATTTCACTCAGTATTTTGCATGCTAATTGTGAATTATTTATTTTTAACGCAGGAATCTGCGAATGATTAAACTTGATAAGATTGATCGTGCCATCTTGGATGCCCTACAGATGGACGGCAGGCTGTCAAATGTGGAGCTGGCGGACAAGGTCGGACTATCTGAATCCGCCTGCCTCAGGCGTGTCAAAAGCCTGGACGATAAGGGCGTGATAATGCATTACGCCGCCCATCTGAACGCCAGTGCTGTAGGCCTGCCGGGCACGGTGTTTGTGCGTATCTCGCTTGAAGACCAACAGGAAGAAAAACTTCGCCGGTTCGAGGAATCCGTCCGCAGCGTTGTCGAAGTGATGGAATGCTATCTGATGAGCGGTGACGTGGACTATATGATCCGCGTGGCAGTAAAGGACGCGCCAGACTATGAACGTATCCACAATATGCTGACACGCCTGCCTGGCGTGGCGCGCGTGCACTCAAGCTTCGCCCTCAGGAACGTGCTCCGGCGGACACGGCTACCCCTGCCCGCCCAAGAAAACTAGAGCCACTCAGGAACCGGCAGGTTCTTTGATTTCAGGAATTCCGGGTTGAACAGCTTCGACTGGTAGCGAAGACCGCTATCACACAGAAGCGTCACAATGGTGTGCCCTGGCCCCATCTGTTTCGCCAGACGAATAGCGCCCGCCACGTTGATTCCGGTAGATGAGCCCACACACAGGCCTTCCTTCTTGAGCAGATCAAACGCGATCGGCAGCGCCTCGACGTCCGGAATTTGGAATGCCTCGTCGATCGGCGCGCCTTCGAGGTTCGCGGTAATCCGGCCCTGGCCGATGCCTTCAGTGATGGAACTGCCTTCGGCCTTGAGTTCCCCATGCTTGACATAATTATAGATGGCCGCGCCCATCGGGTCCGCAAGTGCGACCACGATATCCTTGTTAAATTCCTTCAGCCCCATGCCGGTACCCACGAGCGACCCGCCTGACCCGACAGCCGTGATGAAGGCATCCACCTTGCCGTCGGTCTGTGCCCAAATCTCCCGTGCTGTGGTTTTGATATGGGCCTCGCGGTTCGCCACATTGTCGAACTGGTTGGCCCAGATCACGCCGTGCTGTTCCGTCGCGGCGAGTTCCTCCGCACGGCGCTTTGCCACATGGTTGAAATTGCCCGGGTTCGAATAGGGCGCCGCGGGCACAAGCTCAAGCCCCGCCCCCATGATCTTGAGCGTGTCGATCTTTTCCTGGCTTTGGGTATTGGGCATCACGATCAGCGTACGGTAGCCCTTTGCATTGGCCACCACCGTGAGGCCAATACCAGTATTACCTGCCGTACCCTCTACAATCAGCCCACCGGGCTCCAGAAGGCCTTTCTTTTCGGCGTCCTCAATGATGTTGAGCGCCGGACGGTCCTTCAGCGACCCACCAGGATTGGCATATTCCGCCTTTCCAAGAATGGTGCAGCCCGTCAGTTCTGACGCGTATTTGAGTTTGATAAGCGGGGTATTGCCGATTGCGGCAATTGCGCCAGTGAGGGCTGTCATGATGCACTCTCCAAAAAGAAACTCTTTCTTAATTGGCTAGCGTTTTGACAAATTCAAGAAAAAAATCAACCCACTTATTTGTGATTTATGGAAATTATTTCTCAGGCGCATGGAATTGGTTCAGATAAAGAATAGCCTCGACCTTGTCTCCGTCGCCCATAAAAGGCAGGGACAGCGTATCGTAAGTCTTATAGTCCTTTTCGGGCGACCAGGCGAGCGGCAGGCCGGTTATCAGCATTGGCTGTACCTTACCAATAACCCACTTTGCACGCCTTGTAAGCGCCTCGGTATGCGGATAGCTGTCCACATAATTTCCCGTTGCGTCATAGCCGATGGCATTCGCGAAGGCAGATCCCATCAACCGGCATTTCAGGCGAAACGGGTCGTATTCCACATCAAAAATAGTCAGGAAAGGCAGCGCCTCACTGATCTTCATAGGGGTCAGGTCAGCCCGCTCAGGGGCGACTTTCCCGCTCCTGAGCTCGTGCCATGTATGAAGAAATCTGGCCGCCAGAGGCCAACAATGGCTGGCAATATCCGGCCCGATGAAAATCCGAGCCGGCGCGGACAGTCCAATCAGGGTTTCAAGGCTGTCTACCGGTGTGTCTGCGTTCATTGGCCCTCATTCAGCTCTGACTGGACCCAACCGTCAATTCGCGCTTCAAGAATATACAGCGGAATACCCCCAGCAGACAGGACTTTATCGTGAAACGCCCTTACATCGAACTTGTCCCCGAGGGCCTTGGTCGCCTTCTGGCGAAGTTCAACAATCTTCAACTCGCCCATCTTGTAGGCCAGCGCCTGCCCTGGCCAGGCGATATAGCGGTCCACCTCCGTGCGGATATTATGCTCTGAAAGCGCCGAGTTTTCGGTCAGCAACTTGATGGCCTCTTCCCGTGTCCAGCCTTTCGAATGGATGCCCGTGTCGATCACCAGACGACAAGCGCGCCACATCTCATAAGTCAGGCGTCCAAAGCGTTCATAAGGCGTTTCATATAGACCGATTTCCTCACCAAGACGTTCCGAGTATAGCCCCCAGCCTTCGCCGAAAGCGTGCGGGTACTGGTTCAGGCGAAACTCAGGCACATTTTCAAGTTCCTTTGAAAGCGCAATCTGAAGGTGGTGGCCCGGCACTGCCTCATGAAGGGTCAGCGCAGGCAGCGTATAAAGCGGCCGTTTATCGAGCGCATAGGTATTCACCCAATATTCGCCGCCCCGCGGGGCATCCAGCGGCGCGCCCGAATAACGCCCCGTTGTATAGTTAGGCGCCAGCACAGCTGGCACGGGCTCAACCCCGTATGGTTGCCGAGGCAGCTTGCCAAACAAGGACGGCAACTTGCCATCCACCTTTTTGGCCAGATAGCTGGCAAACATTAGCAGTTCTTTTTCTGTCTTGGCATAAAACTGTGGGTCCGTGCGCAGGAAGGTCAGGAAATCCTGGAAGCTGCCTTCAAAGCCCACCTCTGCGATAATGGATTCCATGGCAGCCCGGATGCGCGCAACTT
The DNA here is from genome assembly GCF_042651265.1 of Kordiimonas lipolytica. Classification (GTDB taxonomy): domain Bacteria; phylum Pseudomonadota; class Alphaproteobacteria; order Sphingomonadales; family Kordiimonadaceae; genus Kordiimonas; species Kordiimonas lipolytica. The sequence continues at coordinate 249,596 of NZ_JBHSCR010000007.1, forward strand.
CCTTGAGGCCAATCTGATGTACTTCATCCGCAGAGATATCGATGGTGGTATAGTAACGCACCATATCCTCATAATAGGCTGCCCCACCCGGCACTTCACTGATCCCCAGGCTTTCCCGCGCCGCCGGATAGTAGGCTTCGCGCATGAACTGCGCGAGCGCTGCATAGGCGGGTATCACCTCATCTGCGATCACGTTTTTAGCTTCAGCGCGCAGCGCAGCTTTGTCTGAATCCGACAATGTGGCGGCCATATTGACAAAAGCACCATAGAAGGGGATGGCGTCTGCGCCTCCCTTCGCAAGAACGTCAAAGCTTGGCATCAGGCCGTCCAGCACCACCTTGGGCATGGTGAAGCCTTCTTTCATGCCGGTGCGCATATGCTCAGTGTTTTCCGCGAGATACCGCGGGATATCCTTCAGCCAGCGTATGTAGGCGCGGTAGTCCTCAGCAGTCCGGAAATTGATGGATTGCCAGGCCCGGGTTGGATAGGTGTGGAAACCGCTATCGCTGAAAAGCGGCTGACGCCATGTACGGTGCTTAGCCTCCAAGAGTCGGCTTTCCACCATATAGCGGAACATGTCATAGTTCAGCTGGCCTTCTTCATCCAGCCGGTTGCGATTGATCGCCTCCAGGCGGTTCAGGAACTCCTCGTTCCTGGCGGCTCGCCGCTGATGATCCTTGAGCGCCTGGGCACTCAGATGATCCGCAACCGGGCGCGGCTTGCCGCGTGGCCCTGTGCCCGGGTTTTCCTGGTAATAGTAAGCCCGCTCATCCTGAAAAAGCAGCTGCAGCTTTTCCTCCGCACTTTCCCCGCGCTCAACAGCCGCACCAGATACGCTGGTCAGCACCAAAGCTGACGCCAGCAGTCCCGTCTTGAACCACGCTCCCATGAACCATCCCTTTCCCGACACCTTCGGCCTCCTGAGAGGCCTGGGTTTCATTTGTGATCAAACACTTGATGTTCCTTCCTTCATGCGGAACAATCCGCCTTCTGTCAAATGGGAGCGAAACATGTGGTATAAAAAAATCGTCGCCGTCGCGGCGTTTCTTGCGTTGGGAGCATGTATGGGCGAAACACCAGAAAAACCTGATTATGCGCTTGTCATCCATGGCGGCGCAGGCACCATAACGCCTGATAAACTGACGCCCGAGCTTGAAGCCGCAATCCGATCCGAGCTGTTGGCAGCCCTTGCGGCAGGAGAAGCTGTGCTCAAGAATGGCGGTGAAGCGCTGGATGCAGTCACGGCAACGATCCAGGTGCTGGAAAATTCGCCCCATTTCAACGCCGGTCGCGGCGCTGTATTCACCGCAGAAGGCACGAACGAACTGGATAGCTCCATCATGGACGGGCGCACGCTGGATGCCGGCGCTGTCTCCGGCGTCAAAAACATCAGGAACCCTATCCTGCTGGCCCGCGCTGTGATGGAAAAATCGCCACATGTGATGATGATGGGGCACGGTGCAGAAACCTTCGCCGCCACGCAGGACATTGAGGCGGCGGACGACGCCTATTTCTTCACCGAACACCGCTGGAGACAATATCAAGACGCCAAGGCCAGAAAGGTAGGCCCCATGTTGGACCATGACGGCAAGGCACCCGCTGATGCTGGCAAGACCGGTGCTGCGGAGGATGTATTGAACGGTGACTATAAGTTTGGCACGGTTGGCGCTGTCGCCCTGGACAATGCTGGAAACTTGGCGGCAGGCACATCAACCGGCGGCATGACATTCAAGATGCATGGCCGCGTGGGCGACAGCCCGATCATTGGGGCCGGCACCTACGCCAATAATGAAAGCTGCGCAGTGTCTGCCACGGGCCACGGTGAATTTTTCATCCGCGCAACGGTTGCCCGCAATATCTGCGCACTAATGGAATATGCAGGCCTTGGCCTTCAGGAAGCTGCTGACCGCGTGGTTATGGATCAGCTGGCGCAGATGGGTGGTGACGGCGGCATCATTGCGGTCGACAAGGACGGCAATATGTCCATGACATTTAACACACCGGGCATGTTCCGTGGCAGTGTCAGCAGTCGCGACCCAGCAGAAACTGGCATCTACAAGGAATAGAGGCTACCCGCCCAATTCATCCAGAAGCCCATCCAGCGCATCGGCACCGCTCGTGTCGGTCGGGCTGGGTGGCTCCTGCAGACTGCCTTTCCTGACGGAAGCCTTGGCAGTTTTTGGCGCCTTTTTGCCGGATTTCCCCGCTGGCTTTTCCGCGGCAGTCGGGGGAATGTCAGGCAACATCCCTTCCTTCACAATGGCGTGGATTTCTTCGCCCAACACCTGATTGATCACCATCAGCAGCCGCTTGCGGTTGATCGGCTTGGTCACCACGTCTTCCATACCGGCCTGACGGAATCGTTCGATCTGCTCTGGGAAGGCATCCGCCGTACAGCCCACAATTGGCACCTTGGACTTTTCGCCGTCCATGGCGCGGATCCATTTTGTGGCATCAATACCGCCCAGAACAGGCATCTGGATATCCATCAGGATCAGGTCGAAATCCTGCTCTTCAGCGAGAGCACATGCCTGAGCGCCATTTTCAACCGCAACCAGTTCATGGCCAAGCTTGCCAAGCATATTGTCGATGATCCGCTGGTTGATCAGATTGTCATCTGCCACCAGTATCCGTAGCTTCCGACTGGCCGCTGCTTCCATGATGGACAGGTCTGAATCATAGCCGAAGTCGTCGACGAGGTCGTCTTCGTTGCCTTCGCGGCACTGGAAGGTGAACCAGAAGCTGCTGCCCTCGCCTTCCTCACTCTCCACTCCGATGTCACCGCCAAGCAGAACCGTCAATTGCCGACAGATCGCCAGCCCGAGGCCCGTTCCGCCGAAACGCCGAGTAGTAGATGCATCAGCCTGGGTAAATTTCTGGAACAGGCGCCGCTGGGCATCTTTGCTGATGCCGATACCGGTATCAGTTACCACGATCTTGATGCCAAGCTCCCCGGCAGAGGCATAATCACGCGATGCCTGTATAGTCACACCGCCTACCTCGGTGAATTTCAGGGCATTGCCAACCAGGTTAAACAGGATTTGCCGCAACCGCGTCGGATCAGTGATAATCACGTCCGGTACATCATCTGCGCATTCCCAGGTAACATCCAAGCCCTTTTCTTTCGCCTTGGGCTCCAGGAAATGGATGGTATCCGAAATTACCCTTTCGATCCTTGCCGCCTGGAAATCCAGCTCCACCTTGCCCGCTTCAAGCTTGGAGATATCGAGAATATCATTGATCACGGTCAGGAGCGTCTGGGCAGACTGCTGCAGTGTCTGGGCGAAATAGATCTGGTTTTCGTCAAGCTGCGTGTCCATCAGCAGGTCGATCATGCCAATCACGCCGTTAAGCGGCGTCCGTATCTCGTGGCTCATGGTCGCCAGAAATTCGGATTTGGCGACGTTGGCGGCTTCTGCTGCATCCCGCGCCTTGGATAGCTCATTGGCAAGTTTTGCAAAGGCTTCACGCTGTTCTTTGAGAACCGCCTCGTTCCGGCGTTTGTCCTGGACCACCTGCTGTAGATTATACTCCACCTCAGAAAATTCTATCAGCCGGGCCCGTGCCTTTTCCGCTGTGGCGTGAACCGTCTCCAGCGCAGCCTGAAGGTCAGGCCGGTTGCTCAGCTCTTCAAGAGCTTCGAGATATCGGATTTTATCCCCGTTCACCCAGCTTTTCAGGTGCTTGAGGAACTCGCCTTCAGGCTCGACCATATGGGTCTGGATATATTGGCGCAGCGTAAAACCAGCGATGCCGCCGATAACTGCGGTCGCCAGCAGTGGCCAAACGGGTGGTGGAGCCTCAGCCGCAAACAGGTAAACAGGACCCGCGGCCATGACCGCGAAGATTGCTGCTATCCAGGGAATGAATTTGACCATTCGGGTCATATACACCGGCCATCAGAACATGGGTTGTTTAGGCAAGATTAGTCTCTTGCCGACAATTGCGCAATATATGTAACCAGACCGAGTATTCAGAACTGAATCCTGCGAGTGAAGCCACCATCTACCACCAGGTTGGTCCGCGTAACCCATGAAGCTGCCGGACTGGCAAGAAATGCCACACAGTTTGCTACTTCCTGCGTTGTCCCTAGCCGCCCGAAAGGATGCCGCGCCGCAACGCCGTCATAGGCCTCTTTCTGCGCGTCCTTTACCTGTCCCCAGAATCCGTCATCCACGTGAATGGGCCCAGGTGACACGGCATTTACCCGCACCCCATGCTGGGCAGCAAGATCACCCAACTGGCTGGAATAGGAAATAAGCGCTGCTTTGGCTGTGTTATAGGGTGCTGGTGCCCCCATGGCTTCCACACCCGCAATACTGGCAATGATGACGATTGCACCATCGTTTCCCTGCACCAGTTGCGGCAGCAGGCTTTCGCAGCCCCTGACCGTTGCCAGTATGTCCACCTCAAAAGCGGTACGCCAGCCTTCTTCCCCCTGCCCTGCGCCACCTGACACATTGGGAATAAATATGTCCGCGCCGCCAAGTGCCCCAACAGCTTCCTCAAGCCAGGCAAGATAGGCATCTGCCTGCCGCACGTCGACGGCACGCCCGCAAACCTCATGCCCCGCGTCAGACCATTCCTGGACCCTTGCGGCTACTTCATCTTCCTTGCGGGCGCAAAATGCGACCTTGGCGCCCTCATTCAGAAAGGTTTGGGCAATTGCCAAACCAATCCCGCGCGTCGCCCCCGTAATGATGACGCGTTTGTCTTTAAGTCCCAGATCCATAAGCAGCCCCTATTTGAGGCTTCCCCTAAATCGATGCCGCCATATCCCGCAGTTCGCGGCGCAGTACCTTGCCAACAGGTGACTTGGGAAGCTCGTCTACAAAGCATACAGTCTTAGGAACCTTGTAGCCGGTCAAGTGTTCTCTGCAATGCCGGATCACTTCATCGTCCGTAAGGTCTTGGTCTGCCTTGACAATATAGGCCACCACTTTTTCACCAGTCTCATCATCTGGCGCGCCAACAACGGCGGCTTCAGCCACCCGGTCAAAGCGCGTCAGCACGTCTTCAATATCAGTCGGGAACACATTGAAGCCAGATACAATTACCATGTCTTTCATACGATCAACGATCGACAGGTACCCTTCCTCGTCAAAGATGGCCACATCGCCTGTGCGGAGCCAACCGTCGTTGATGGCTTCATCGGTGGCCTCAGGGTTGTTCAGATAGCCTTTCATAATCTGGGGACCTCTCAGCCACAGCTCGCCTGGCTCGCCGCGCGGGCGGTCTTTGCCATCTTCGCCCACGATACGCACTTCCGTGCCCGGGATTGGACGACCGCACGTGCCGCGCCGAGGTGGCTGGTCAAGCGGCATGGATGCCACAACGCAGGTACCTTCCGTAAGGCCATAACCTTCATAGATTGGTGCGCCAGTCAGCTTTTCCCAAGCATCGGCCGTGGCGGGCTGCAAGGGGGCGGCCCCGGACATGCACAGACGCAGGGAACTTGGCGGCATAGACGTGAACCATTTTTCCTGCATCAGGCCAAGGTATAGCGTGTTCACACCCGGCATGATGGTGATATCAAAATTCTCGAACACAGGTTTCAGGTTTGAAAGCGGCCTGGGCACCGGCACCAGAACCACATGGATGCCCAGGTGCATGCTGTTGATGGCACCAACTGCCAGTGCGTAAACGTGATAAAGCGGCAGGATCAGCATCAGGGCATCATCCGGCTGCGCCTTGAAAGCCCCTTCCCTGTGGTTTGCCTGCGAAATATTACCCACAACATTGCGGTGCGTGAGCTCCGCCCCCTTGCTGCGGCCCGTTGTGCCGCCGGTATATTGGAAGATGGCAACGTCATCGAGCCCGGCACCTTCGCGGTATGCGGCGATATTTGCGCCCGCTGCAAGGTGCTTCCGCCCTTTCCGGATAACGCCGTGGATCGACCCGGCCTTTTCAGCGCCAAAATCAGGCACGGCCTTCTTGATGTATTTGAGCGCGAACCCCAACAAGTGGCGTTTCATCCCCGGAAAGAAATCAACCAGCGAAATAGGGTAGATGCGACTGACCGAAGTATCTTTGATGGATTCCTGAACCCGGTCGCCGAATACATCGATGACAAACCAGACCTTGGCACCGCTATCCTTCAACTGATGATTGGTTTCATCCGGCGTATAGAGCGGGTTCACGTTGGTGATCACCAGCCCTGCCTTCATGATACCGAAGGCAAGAACCGGGTATGCCAGTGTGTTGGGAGACTGGATCGCGACCACATCGCCCGGCTTCAGCCCCAGTTCTTCGCGCAGGTAAGCCGCCACGGCGTCGGAATATTCACCAAGCTCCGTATAGCTCATGGTGTGGGAGTGGCCGGTGGGCAGCACGCAACTGAAGGCGGACTTCGCCCCATGGGTGCGCACGCAATTGTCCACCATTTCGCCAAGGTGCCCCGCGAGCATGTCCTTTTCGGTAAACGGCACCTCGTCCATCAATGATCCCTCCATTTGTCTCCCACTTCCCTAATAATAGCCCACTATTCAGGTGCGGCTTCAAGTCTATTCATCAGCGCGTCCTGATTTTGGCAGAGTTCCCCAAACTCTTCTGCCAGCCGGTAGCTCATGTCCACCACCTGGCGCCAGTAAGGCAGGCGCTCGCTGTCTTCCATATCGGTGAAATTCTTGCGGTCCGGTATCCGGCCGTTTGGCAGGCTGGCCACGAACTCGTCTGTTGGCGCCAGGATCAACTGCTGATCCAGCACGTCACCCGTCACCCGCCGGGTCTGGCGCGCCTTGTCGAACCAGCCTGGCACCAAATGGCCATAGAAGTGCGGATAGAGCACAATGCCGTCGTTATACTGCCACGGTATCTCGAAATGATAGTCGATCACGCCGCCGTCCCGGTAAACGCCCTTGGGCGCCCCCATGATGTCACGCACTGCTTCCACCACAAAAGGGATTGAGCCAGAGGCCATCAAGGCGTCGTGGATTGCGTCCGCCTGCAGCTTCACGTCTATCCGCTCAAAGCCTGCCCAGGCACCCGAACAGGCAACATGGTCACCAGAATGAAACACCGCGCGCTGGAAGAAATTCCCCAAAAGTGGCCTGCTGATGCTGTTAGCCGCAAAAGCGCCAAGAAGCCCGGCCCCTTCAAGAAGCCTTGACTGGCTGGCCGTCGCGCCCAAGCAGCGCACGGCCACGATATTGAGATTGCGGGCTTTGTTGCCGATTATGGCATCACGCGCTTCGGGCCCCATCACCTGGTCCAGAATGCGGTATGAGGCTTTTGATACAGCCTCGGGCGTTGCGCCATCTTCCTTGCGGTAGCTGAAATAGGCGTCTTCAAAAGTCCTGAACATCGCCCCAGCGTCGGGATGTGACGCGAGTGTCATGCGCCAGGCACCGATGGATGAGCCGACCATGTCAATAGGGCCCTTGGCATCCTTCAGCCATTCGCCGAAAACATACTGATCCAACCCTCGCAGGATCAGCCACTTCGGGCCGCCGGAGGCGCCAACCACAAGACGCACAAGGTCAGGCGTCAAGCCATTTTCCTCAATGCGACGGCGCGCTTCTTTTCCTGCAATAAGTCGTAAGGCTTTCATACACTCCCCGATCATGCTCACCTGATTGGTTTACGTTCACGGAAAGGAAGATACAGCCATACGATCCTTTTTCAAGACTAACCAGTCCAGAAATTTGAAAATCTATGCATAACGCGGTCAATTAAGCCAGACCGAGCAAAACGGAAATCACAGAGCGCGCTTCGTTGGTCAACAGCTTGGGCGTCCGGCACAGTATTTCCAGCTCCGACAAGCTCACCCAATCCTGAAAGGTCTGGTTTTGAATGGATTTGATCGTACAGCGCAAAAGGCTGGGCCGATTGTATGTCGCGACGACAATTGTCACCAGTGGCACAAGCTGCCTCCCAAAAAGACAGCCAGCTTTTGCCACGCTTTTTAGTAAAAATCAATTAAATGGAAAAAGGCCGCGACACATGCCGCGGCCCGCCTTATTTGAAATGACTGCGTCCTTTTATGGCTTTAAGATCACCTTCCCTTTGGCGCGTCGCTCGCTAAGGCACGCGAAGGCATCGACCACATCATCCAGCGCATATACATCGTTCACCAGCGGCTTGATGGTGCCTTTTTCGAACATGCCGAACATATCAACCATATTCTGCACCTGAACTTTCGGGTTGGCCCGGGCGAAATTACCCCAGAAAACGCCAACGATCGAACATTGCTTGAGCAGACAAAGATTGAGCGGCGGACGCGGGATATCGCCTGCTGCGAACCCGATCACCAGATGCCGCCCACCGGGCGCCATGGTCCTGAGTGCGGCTTCAGTATAATCGCCGCCCACAGGGTCGTAGATCACGTCCACACCCTTGCCGCCGGTGATTTCCTTGACGCGGTCCTTGAGCTCTTCCTTGGAATAATTGATCAGGTGATCTGCCCCCGCATTCTTGCAGAACTCAAGCTTTTCGTCCGTGCTGGCAGCAGCAATCACCGTGGCGCCCATGGCCTTGCCAAGTTCAACTGTCGCGAGGCCAACACCACCTGCCGCGCCCAGGACCAGAAGCGTTTCGCCCGGTTGGATATCCGCACGCTGCTTAAGCGCGTGATAGCTTGTGGCATAGGTGATGGTGAAACCGGCAGCCACTTCAAACGGCATGCTTTCAGGCATCGGCACCAGCGTCATCGCGGGCGCCACAGCCTTTTCAGCGAAAGCACCCTGCTGATTGAAGAAAATCACCCTGTCCCCGACCTTGACGTTGGTGACGCCTTCACCCAGTTCCGCAACAACACCTGCGCCCTCGCCGCCTGGCGTGAAAGGCAATTCAGGCTGGAATTGATATTTGCCTGCAACCATCAGAACGTCGGGGAAATTCAGCCCCCCTGCCTTCACATCGATCAGCACCTCACCCTTGCCCGGGGTTGGGTCTTCGATTTCTTCAACTTTCAGATTGCTGGCTGGGCCAAGCTCGTGGCAACGAACGGCTTTCATTTCAAATCTCCTGAAAAAACGGCAGGCCCCTCAGGGCCCGCCTCTTTTGGGTCGGTTTTCGCCTTAAGCGACTTCGAACAGTCCAGCCGCGCCCATGCCGCCGCCCACACACATGGTGCAGACAACATATTTGGCACCGCGGCGCTTGCCCTCAATGAGCGCATGACCAACCATGCGCGCACCGGACATGCCGTATGGGTGACCAATGGAGATCGCACCGCCGTTCACGTTCAGAAGTTCATCCGGAATACCCAGCTTGTCACGGCAGTAGAGAACCTGCACGGCGAAGGCTTCATTCAGTTCCCACAGGCCGATGTCGTCCATCTTCAGGCCGTTCTTTTCCAGAAGCTTTGGAATGGCGTAAACTGGGCCGATGCCCATCTCATCCGGCTCAAGACCTGCAACCGCAATGCCGCGGTAGATACCAAGCGGGTTCAGGCCGCGCTTTGACGCTTCCTTGGCTTCCATCAACACAGATGCGGAAGAACCATCAGACAGCTGGCTGGCGTTACCGGCCGTAATGGTGCCGCCTTCGATCACGGTCTTGAGACCGTTCAGGCCATCAAGTGTGGTTTCAGGCCGGTTGCCTTCATCTTTGTCCAGGGTCACGTCGTGGAAAGTCATTTCCTTCGTTTCCTTGTTCACCTGAACCATTTTGGTGGAAATCGGCACAATCTCGTCGTCGAACTTGCCGGCTTGTTGGGCGGCTGCTGTCCGCTGCTGGGACTGCAAGCCATATTCGTCCATGGCCTCTCGGGAAATGCCGTAGCGCTCTGCCACTGTTTCTGCCGTCTGCAGCATCGGCATATAGGTATGCGGGTGCATTTCCACGAGGGATTTGTCCACAGCTTGCCAACGGTTCATATGCTCGTTCTGCACCACAGAGATGCTGTCCTGACCGCCACCGATGGCAATATCCATGCCGTCAGAGATGATCTGCTTGGCCGCAGTGGCGATTGCCATCATGCCCGAGGAGCACTGGCGGTCGATGGTCATGCCGGACACGGTGACCGGAAGACCAGCACGCAAGGCTGCCAAACGGCCGATGTTCGATCCTTGCGACCCCTGGGTCAGCGCACTGCCCCAGACCACATCTTCGATTTCGCCGCCTTCAAGGCCTGCGCGCTTCACAGCGTGCGCGATTGAGTGTGCGCCAAGGGTCGGGCCCAAGGTGGCATTGAGAGACCCGCGATAAGCTTTGCCGATCGGCGTCCGGGCTGTTGATACGATTACTGCTTCCCGCATGGGAGTTCTCCTTAAATTACATTTTCACGCCGAGCGCTGCGGCGGCTTTTCCGATAAATTTCATTGATTGTTGCCCGCCCTGCACCAGCTCCTGCTGGCCGTCAGGGTTAGAGATGTCGTCCATGCCCGCACGGACGTTCTCTGGTGTCTGGTCTTCCGGCTTCAGGTAGATGCCGTCAGTCTCGTAAACCACTGCCTTGGCATAGCCACCAGCGCCTGCAGCCAGAATGGTGCGGTTTGGCGCGTCCTTGTCACATAGGGTGATCAGGCCTGCCGTCACGGATTCAGGCGTTGACAGATCAAGCGCAGCCTGCGGCAGCAAGCCTTCAGTCATGCGCGTCGCCGCCATTGGCGCCAGACAATTGACCCGGATGTCATATTTTCCGCCTTCAAGACACAGGGTGTTCATGAAGCCCACCAGCGCCATCTTGGCCGCGCCATAGTTGGCCTGGCCAAAGTTGCCGTAAAGCCCGGATGATGACGTGGTCATGACGATCCGGCCATAGGCCTGTTCGCGCATGATCTCCCACACCGCTTTGGTGCAGGTCACAGAGCCCATCACATGGACTTTCATGACGAACTCGAAGTCCTCAAGGTCCATCTTGGCGAATGTCTTGTCCCTGAGGACGCCCGCATTATTGATCAGCACATCAATGCGGCCCCATTTGTCCATGGTTTTCTGAACCATGTCGGCCACCTGCGCCGCGTCACATACGTTGGCGCCGTGGGCCATGGCCTCGCCGCCCGCATCGGTGATCTCTTTCACAACGGCCTCTGCTGCTGCGGACGAACCACCTACACCATGCACATCGCCGCCCAAATCGTTCACCACCACCTTGGCACCGCGCCGCGCCAGCTCAAGCGCGTGGGTCCGGCCAAGACCTCCGCCCGCACCGGTTACAATCGCCACCTGGCCTTCGAAACTGATACTCATAAAATGTCTCCCAACCTCAGATTATTCGCTAACGACGATCATGGACAGCCACTCTGCGACCAGCGCCGGGCGATCCTCGCCTTTGATCTCGATGGTAATCTCATTCTTCAAAAGCAGCCGGTTACCCGGCTTCTCATCCACACTAATGAGCTTCACGCGCGCCCGGATGTCGCTGTTCACCTTCACGGGGCTCATGAAGCGCACCTTGTCGCAGCCATAGTTAATGCCCATCACCGTGTTCTTGACGCGGATTGAAGCACCAGTAGAAAGCGGCGTCAAAAGCGACAGGGTCAAAAAACCGTGTGCGATGGTCGTACCGAAAGGCGTTTTGGCCGCAGCCTCCGGGTCGATATGAATGAATTGGTGATCATTTGTCACATCTGCAAATGCATTGATCCGGTCCTGGTCAATATGCATCCAGTCTGAAACGCCCGTCTCCCTGCCAATGAAATTTTTAAGGTCTTCTTTAGCCACAACCTCTGTCATATCCGCCCCTTTCACCTTTCAAAATCCCCCTATTGGGGTATCGATTCAACAATGCGAAACAAGTGTTTGTTCCGACTCAGTTTTTACGATTCGAATCAGAATGCTTCGACCGATTCGTTTTTGCGTCGTTTGTGCGCTATCACGGCAATGCCGACAATCCCCCGTCCAGCGGAATGATCCCGCCGGTAATATAGCTGCCTGCCCGTGACGCCAGCATCAAAAGCACGCCTGCGATGTCCTCCGGTGTACCACAACGCCTCAGTGGAACGCCTTCCTCCATCGCCTTGCGCCGAGCCTCGTCGCCGGTGATGTGTGCCATCATACGGCTAGGGAATGGCCCCGGCGCAATAGCGTTCACTGTAATGTTATCGCCGCCCAGTTCGTTCGAAAGCATCCGCGTCAGGTGATGCACTGCCGCCTTGGACGCGCCATAACTGTAGGCGCTATTGGATACAGGCCGCGTCCCCACCACTGACCCCAGGTTGATGATCCGGGCCGGGTCTGACGCTGTAGCCGATTTTCTGAGCATGGGAAGAAGCCGGCGCGTCAGGTCAGCAACCGCCGTCACGTTCAGGGTAAAGACTTCTTCCCATTTGGACCGCGGGAATTCCTCGAACGGCGCTCCCCAGGTCATCCCGGAATTGTTCACCAGAATATCCAGCTTGTCTTCGTGCGCAGCCATGGCCTTCGCCAGATGGACTGTGCCCTCTTCCGTCTTCAGGTCTGCCTGAAGCGCAACAACCTGACCGGGGCCCACAGCATTGAGTTCCTCAGCGACCGCTTCGCAGCTCTCGAGCCGCCGGGAGGCGATATAAACCTTGCACCCGGCACGCACGAGCGCCTCGGTGGCCATGGTACCGATGCCCGAGCCACCGCCCGTCACCAGCGCCACTTTGCCTTCAATGCTGAAAAGGTTGGAAATCTCCATGCCTTTTTCCTTCAAACTGCCTTTAGACGCTGTTGGAGCGGTATTTCTTGAGCTCGGTGCGTGCAATCACCATGCGGTGCACAGCATCCGGCCCGTCAGCGAAACGAAGCGTGCGCTGGCCGTGCCACATGGCCGCAAGCGGGAAGTCCTGGCTGATGCCCTGCCCGCCATGCATCTGCATGCTTTCGTCGATCACCTTCAGCGCCATCCTGGGCGCCACCACCTTGATCTGGCTGATGTAAGGCTGGGCGGCCTGGGTACCGATCGTGTCCATCATATGGGCAGCCTTCAGGCACAGAAGCCGGGCCATCTCAATCTCGATCCGGCATTCAGCGATGATGTCATAGTTGGCACCCAGCTTCACAAGCGTCTTGCCAAAAGCTTCCTTCGACAGCGAGCGTTTGATCAGCAGTTCAAGCGCGCGTTCAGCTGCACCAATGGAGCGCATGCAGTGGTGGATACGGCCAGGGCCCAAGCGGCCTTGGGATACCTCAAAACCACGGCCTTCGCCCAGCACCAGGTTTTCCTTAGGCACGCGTACATTGGTGAAGCGGATATGCATGTGGCCGTGTGGCGCATCGTCATGGCCGAACACCATCATGGGACGCAGAATTTCAATACCTGGCGTGCCCGCTTCCACCAGAATCATGCTGTGCTGGTTCTTGCGCGGCGCTTCGTCGCCCGCTGTTTTCACCATGGTCACATAAACCGCACAGCGTGGGTCGCCCGCCCCGGATGCCCAGTATTTCTCGCCATTCAGGACATATTCATCGCCATCAAGCTCAGCCGTCATTGCGATGTTGGTGGCGTCAGAGGATGCCACGTCAGGTTCCGTCATCAGGTACGCAGAGCGGATCTTGCCCTCAAGCAGCGGCTTGAGCCACTTTTCCTTGTGCTCGGCTGTGCCGTAGCGTTCGATCACTTCCATGTTGCCAGTGTCGGGCGCGGAGCAGTTGAAGCTTTCTGCCGCCAGGTGCGACCGGCCCATTTCTTCCGCCAGATAGGCATATTCAACAGTCGTAAGGCCATAACCTTCCTTGCTGTCTGTCAGCCAGAAGTTCCAGAGCCCGGCTTCTTTTGCCTTGGCCTTCAGGTCCTCAAGAATTTCGGTCATGCGCGGCGTGAATGCAAACCTGTCGCCCATGCCGCCCACTTCATGATGGTATTCGTCTTCAACCGGCACTACGTGCTCGTCGATGAAGGCGCGAACCTTTTCCCTGAGTTCCTGGCCGCGTTCGCTAAGCCCCAAATCCATAGACATGCCTAATTCCTTCTTCCTCTAACTCGATTATTATGCTGCTGCAGCCGCCCAAAGGCCGCGATATGTTTCCCTGATGCCCTTGCGGTCGATCTTGCCTGAAGCAATGAGCGGCAGCGGGTCATGGGAGATCCAGATTTTCTCCGGCACCTTGAAGCCAGCCAGGTGTTTCGCCACCTCGGCCTTAAGCTCCTCTTCGCTGATATCCCGGTTCACGGAAACCACTGCGCCCACAAGCTCACCAAGGCGCTCGTCCGGCAGGCTGAAGACCATCACGTCATCGACAGCCTCGTGGGCATGCAAGACGCCTTCAATCTCCAGCGAGCTGATGTTTTCGCCGCCGCGGATGATGATGTCCTTCAACCGGTCAACGATATAAAGATAGCCCTCTTCGTCCAGATACCCCACGTCGCCCGAATGGAACCAGCCGTTCTTGAACGCGCGGGCCGTGGCCTCGGGGTTGTTCCAATATTCACGAATATTGGTCACGCTCTTGATGCACACTTCGCCCGGTTCGCCCGTCGGCATTTCCTTGCCGGTTGCCGGGTCAACGATCCGCACATGAATAAGCGGCGGTGTTGGCTTACCCGTACTGGTTGGGCGCTCGACATACTCATCGGCCGATAGAACAGCAGTCAGGCTGTTGGTTTCCGTCAGGCCATAGCCAATACCCGGGTTTGCGTTCGGGAAGGATTTCTTGATCAGTTTGACGTGCTCAGGTGGACGCGCGGCCCCGCCGCCGCCAATGTCCACAAGCGTGGAGAGATCGTATTTCTCCCTCAGCGGTGACGCTGCCATCTCATAGGACATGGTCGGCACCCCGGTGAAGGTGGTGACACCCTCTTTTTCAATTAGCTTGAAGGCGTCTTCTACATCCCACTTGTACATCATCACAATCTTGCGCCCGACGGTGGCAGACACAAACAGAACCGGCAGAAGCCCCGTAATATGGAAGAACGGCACCGCTACCAGCATCACCGGCTGGAAATCCGGGTCCGGGTTCGTGCGGCCCAGCATCTTCAGCGAAAGCGCAATACAAATCCAGTTCATGATCAAGCTGACAACGGCCCGGTGGGTCGAAAGTGCGCCCTTCGGGAAGCCGGAAGACCCGCTTGTGTACATGATCATGGCTAGGTCGTCTGGCCCGAGGTCCACGCTTGGCCATGCCAGCGGCTGTTTGCCTTTCATCGCATCTGCCATTTGGGACACGTTCGCTGCTTCTGGCGCTGGATCGCGGGCGACAATGATTTTCATGTCGGCGGCGCCCTCAAGCGCAAGGAAGCGCCGTGCCCGCTCGCCGTCCACAACGGCGACTTTAGCACCACAGTCCTTGATGCCCCAGTCGACCTCTTCTTCGGTCCACCAGGCATTCATCACCACGGCCACACCGCCCGCGGCAATAATGCCCATATAGGCAATTGGCCATTCCGGGTAGTTACGCATGGAAAGCGCAATCCGGTCACCCTTTTTGACGCCGAAATCGTCAACCAGTGCCTGGGCAAACTGCGACGCCCGGGACACCGCATCCTTGAAAGTATAGCGCTCACCGTCATAGACGATGAATTCCTTATCGCCATGCCCCAGGAAAAGCATGAAGACTTCCCTCAGGCTTGGCGGCTGGTGGGCGAACACCGTATGGCTGACACCGTCGATTTCAATCTCTGTCGTCTCGAACGGCATGCCAGGCTTTGTCAACATGCCAATCACCTGATCGGACGGCGTGCTGGGGTCTACGCTTGGTAGCTGAAGGTCGTCAAATGCACCCATGGTTCAGTCTTCCGATCAATAGCCGGAACAGGCTGCAAACCTGTCCGCGTGATAATTGAAGTCGCCGTAGAAGTGTTGCAGCACCCGCGCACGCTTGATGTAGAAACCAAGGTCGAACTCGTCCGTCACGCCCATGCCGCCATGCATCTGAATGGCTTCGTTGGTGGCTAGCTCCGCTGTTTTGCTGGCTTTGGCTTTTGCAAGGCTTGCAAACCAGCGGATATCACCGCCCGCATCAGCCACCTGAAGCGCCTTCAGAACGGCAGAGCGGGTCACTTCCACTTCGCCGAACCATTCTGCCGCCCGGTGCTGAAGCCCCTGGAAGGAACCGATTGGCACGCCAAACTGCTTACGCTCCTTGATGTAATCCATTGTGATCTCAAGCGTCTGCTGCGCAATTCCCAGCAACTCCGCCGCCACAACAATGCGGCAGCGGTCAAGCACGGGCTCAAGCACATCCATGGCTTTGCCCTCTTCGCCCAATAGTTCCGCGGCATCTACACCTTCAAAGGTCATTTTAGACCAGTTGCAGCTATCCATGGAGATCACACGGTCCACGATCAGGCCCGGCGTGCCCCTGTCCACCATATAAAGGCTAAGGCCGTCACGATCGCCTGGTTCGCCTGAACTGCGCGCCAATACGATAATCTTGTCTGCCACATGGCCATCCGGCACAAATGTCTTCAGGCCGTTCAGCTTGCCGCCCTCAACCTTCATCGCCGTGCCTTCGGGGTTGTGTCTGCTGGTCTCATCAAGCGCCAGCGTCACAATTGTCTCGCCAAACGCGATCGCAGGCAGGTGTTCTTTTTTCTGCTCAGCGCTTCCTGCCGCCTGAATGAGCGACGCGCCCATGATGCAGCTTGAATGGAACGGCGCGGCAACCAGTGTCTTGCCCATGGCTTCCGCCACGATGCCGGCACCCACACAGCCAAAGCCTGTACCATCATATTCTTCGTCAATCATCAGCCCGGCAAAGCCCATGTCGCACATCGCAAGCCAAAGGTGCCCGCCATAGCCGACCTCGTCTTTGCTATCGCGGAGCGACCGGATCAGGCTAATCGGCGCTTTTTCTGCAAAGAAGCCCTCTGCGGACTCTTTCAAAAGCTGCTGTTCTTCATTCAATACCATTGCCATGGTGCAACTCCCCCTTAACTCGGCAGGCCAAGCACACGCTTGGCAATGATGTTGTGTTGAATTTCCGTGGTGCCGCCCTCAATGGAGTTGGCTTTGGTCCTAAGCCAGGTACGTGGGATTTCGCCGTTGTTGGAGAACTGGCCTTCCCACTCAAACGCATCAGAGCCGTTGATCTTGACGATCAGCTCATGCCGGTCCTTGTTGAGTTCCGTGCCGTACGCCTTCAGGAAGGACGAATAAGCGCCCATTTCATTGCCAGCCTTGGCCTCATCCTGTGCACGCTCCATGGTGAACATGAAGGACATGGCGTCAATTTCATGTTCTGCAATCTGGTGCCGCAGCATTGTTTCCGGCAACTCACCTGCATCGTTGGTGCCCAGCTTGTCCACCGCTAGGCGATTGAGCGGCACCGGAAGGCCCATTTCGGAAATGCCTGTGCGCTCGTGCGTCAGCAGGTATTTCGCGACTGTCCAGCCCTTGTTCACTTCGCCCACAAGGTTCTTCTTGTATGCCTTCACGTCATCGAAGAATGTCTCGCAGAAAGGCGAATAGCCGGAAATCAGCTGGATTGGCTTCGTGGACACGCCTTCAGACGCCATATCAAACAGGATGAAGCTGATGCCTTCATGCTTGTTTGTCGGGTCGGTACGGATCAGGCAGAAAATCCAGTCTGCTTTGTCGGCGTAGGACGTCCAGATCTTCTGACCGTTGATAATATAGTGATCGCCCTTGTCCTCGGCCTTGGTGGCCAATGAGGCAAGGTCAGAGCCCGCATTGGGCTCGGAATAGCCCTGACACCAGCGAATTTCACCGCGTGCGATGGGCGGCAGGTGCTCAAGCTTCTGCTCGTGGGTACCGAACTTCAGAAGCGCAGGGCCAAGCATCCAGATACCGAAGGATGTCAGCGGTGAGCGCGCCTTGATGCGTTTCATTTCCTGCGCCAGGATTTTGGCTTCGTCTTTTGACAAACCGCCGCCGCCATATTCCTTTGGCCATGTTGGCACAGTCCAGCCGCGCGCGCCCATGCGCTCTAGCCACAGCTTCTGGTCATCGCTTTGGAATACAAAATTACGGCCACCCCAGCAGATGTCCTTTTCGCCTTGCGCAGGCGTACGCATCGATGCAGGGCAATTTTCTTCCAGCCAGGCCCGCGTTTCTTCGCGGAATGCCTCTAGATCGCTCATTTTTACAGTCTCCCCAGATGTCGCCCCAACAGGAGCGGCAATGCAAGTCTCAGGGGTAAGGAGTAAGGCGGTTTTGCCCTACGGCAAGGTATGGAGCGAAAGTTTCTGGCCTAATTCACTGTCATGTCAAAAAAACTTTTATTCGGCTGGCCTCCGCGGGAAACAATCCTATTTCACGGTCGGTCTATGTTGTCTATCGTGTGGGCGACACATTCAAGATTGAGGCTTATGGCTGGATTTTCCTATCAAACCGTCTGGCGGCTCGCGGGGCCGAATATTGTCAGCAATATCCTGATGGTTTCCATTTCTTTCGCACACCTATGGATCGTTGCGCCCCTTGGCCAGGAAATGAGTGCCGCCGTGGTGGCAGGCGGGCGGGTGCATTTCCTCCTGATGGCGGCTGCCATGGCGCTGTCTGTTGCGACGACCGCCGTTGTGGCCCGCGCCTGGGGCGCGGACGACACAAATGAAGCTTCGGCGTCTACTGCAAGTTCGCTTGCGCTTGCAGTCATGATCTCCATCGTCCTTGGCACCGCGACCTATTTCGCAGCCCCCTATCTGGTCAGGATGTTCAGCCTGGACGGCCTGACAGCTTCGCTTGCTGTGGATTATATCCAACCAGCTGCACTGCTGAATATGGTTTTTGCCCTGATGCTGACCATCGCCACGGCTTTTCGTGCCATCGGGGACGTCATAAGGCCGCTCCGTTATATCGCCGTGGGCGCCGGGGCCGCGATCCTGTTTTCCTATGCGCTGGTGCGGGGCGCGTTCGGCGCGCCCGAAATTGGTATTGCGGGCATTCCCTGGGGCACAGCTGCCGGACAGGCCCTGATCGTTTTGTGGTTCATGATGAACTGGCTGCGCGGCAAATATGTTTTCCGCCCCCATATTTCAGGTGCGCTGGAGCGGCAGCGCATCGGCCAGCTGGTCAAGATAGGTGCCCCAGCCGCCATTGAGCAGGTCTTGATCCAGATGAGCTTCCTTTTGTTCATGATGCTGATCAGCGGTTACGGCACTGCGGCCTTCGCGGCTTACGGCATCGGCATCACCATCCTCAGCATCACAATCGTTGTGGGGCTTGGGTTCGGCACCGCAAGTGCCACGCTCTCCGGCCAACTGATCGGCGCAGAAAAACATGATGAAGCCGTTGCAAGCGGCTGGGCGGCCATGCGGCTAGCCATGGTTGGCATGTGTGGGCTTGCCTTCATCACCTATGCCTTCAAAACGCCGCTTGCCAACATCCTGTCCGCAGACCCGGTCGTAAGGGCAGACACGGAATATTTCATTCTTATCCTCGCGCTGATCCAACCCCTGATGGCGATCGAGTTTGCAATCGGCGGCGCGCTAAGGGGTGCTGGCGACACACGCTATCCCCTGTTTGTCACCTTTTGCGGTATGATTGTGGGGCGCTTGTCTGTCGGCTTCATGGTGCAGGCGCTTGGTGGGCCGGTTGAAGCCATGTATGCCGTCATCATTGGCGACTATGCCATCAAGGCGGCGCTACTGGTGCTTCGGTTCCGCAAGATCGACTGGCGGGAGATGGAACTGCACCCCCACGCCCCCATCGCGCTTCAATCCGTCGCCGGTATCAGCCGGGGCCCTGTGCGTAGCTTCTTTGGCCGCCGCTTAAACCAAAGCGGAAGCGAGGAAAACCAACCATAACAGCAATTTTCCATTCAAGCTTTGGACATAGCCTTCAAATGACCTAGTTTCAGGTCAGGAAGACATCAGGGGCATCGCCCAAAGATACCGGAGGGGAAAATGGCTAAACCAGGCATGTTGGATATCAAGAGCGTTAAAGACCAGGTCTCGGCAGAAGAATGGCAGGCCCGGGTGGACCTCGCAGCGGCCTATCGCATGATGGCCTATATGGGCTGGGACGACCTGATCTATACCCACCTCTCCATGCGCGTACCAGGCACGGACCACCATTTCCTGATCAACCCGCTTGGGCTGATGTTTGAGGAAATAACGGCTTCGAGCCTTGTGAAGGTGGACCTGAACGGCAAACAGTTGATGGACACACCTTTCATTCCAAACGCTGCGGGTTTTGTGATCCACAGCGCCATCCACGCCGCACGCGACGACGCCAACTGTGTAATGCATCTGCATACAGACTATGGCATCGCCGTATCGAACCAGAAAGACGGGCTTTTGCCCATGTGCCAGACAAGCATCGTGCCGTGGGCCATGGTTGCCTACCATGACTATGAGGGCTTTGCCGTGAATGACGGCGAGAAAGAGCGGCTGGTCGAAGACTTCGGCACCAAAAACGCCCTGATCCTGAGGAACCACGGCACGCTCACGGTGGGCGACACGGTAGCAAAAGCTTTCGAAGCCATGTGGTTCCTGGAGCGCGCCTGCAAAATTCAGGTGCTGACACAGTCCACCGGTGCCGCCGTTCATAAGCCAAGCCAGGAATCGATCGACAATGCCCTGCGCGACCTGCGTGTCGTGGCTGGCGCAAACGGGGCTGACAATTTCGTCTGGCCCGCTATTCTTCGGAAGATGGAACGGCTTGACCCAAGCTTCCGTGACTGACCAATAAAAAGCCAAGAGATTTTATGACCAATGTTCAGCCTATAATTGATGAGCTGGCTGTCGAGCAGCTTGATAAATTGCTGTTTCGCGGCACGCCGAACCAGTGGCCAAACAAACATGTGTTTGGCGGCCATGTGATCGCACAGGGTATGGAAGCCGCGACGCTGACTGTAGACAAAGCTTACAAGCTGCATTCCATCCACTGCTATTTCCTGCGGCCCGGCATCTATAGCCAGCCGATCCTTTATGACGTGGACCCAATCCGCGACGGGCGCAGCTTTGTCACCCGGCGGGTTGTTGCGATCCAGAATGGAGAAGCCATCTTCTCCATCGCCGCATCTTTCCACGTTGGCGAACAAGGCCTTGAGCACCAGATTGATATGCCTGATGTGCCGCAGCCGGAAGACCTGGACGACGATGAGGCATACTATGCCCGCGTGCTGCGCGCCTTCGGCAAACAGCCCAAGGACAAGCCTTTCATGCCGTTTGAGATGCGCTCAATCGACCGTATGGACCTTGAAAATCCGCAACCGAAAAGCCCTGAAACTGGCTACTGGTTCCGCCTGAAGGAAAAGATCGACGGCGACCAGAACCTGCATGCCCGCCTGATGGCCTATATCTCGGATTTCGCCTTCCTGTCTTCAAACCTGCGGCCCCACGCTATGATCCCGCGCGACCCGCGCCTCAAGACGGTGGCGAGCCTTGATCACGGCATGTGGTTCCACCGCGAGAATTTCCGTGTTGATGACTGGGTTTACTATAAAACTGACGGCTACTGGAGCGGCAAGGGACGCGGGCTTGCCCGTGGTGCGCTCTATGACCGTTCTGGCCGCCTTCTGGCGTCCACGGCACAGGAATCGCTCCTCAGGCTCAATCAGGAAGAAAAAGAGGCCCTCTCCTGACAGGGAGGGCCTTTTGCTTTTTTTGGGCTTACTAAAGGGTCTATTTCAGGCCGTATTTCTTGCGCCAAACCACGTAGCGCACTTCAACGCCGCTCATGATACTGCGCCGAAGCCCAGAGGCTGACTTGACCATATCGAGTGTCTCGATGGCCATTTTCTTGTCTTTCTCTTTTGGCTCCCACGTGTCCAGCGCCATATAGCTCTCGCGGATTTGGCCCGCCGTTTCTTCGCTGACATTATAGTTGCCGACCAAATCGAAATACTGATCCAGCGTGTTCTTCTTGGCGGGCAGATTGTTAGACACCTGCGAATAAACAAAATAGCCGTCAGCGCGAACCATGCGCTGGACGTGCGCGGTCCACTCATGATCCTCGCGGAAGGCGCGCAGGTCATCCATGCAGAAAAGCGCGTCGAACTTCATCTTCTCGCGCCTCATTGGATCATCCAGATGGTGGGCAGGATGAATTTTTGCTGCAGTCGTTCCTACGAACATGCGCTCCAGGTGTTCACGGCATTCCGCCCTGCCTTCATAGGCATCAACCGTATAGCCACGCTCGACCATGGTTTTGACCAGACGGCCGCCACCCGGGCCTATAACGCCAACACGTGCCCTGCCAGGCAGGTCACTGAACATGGCCATGTCTTCGATGATGTCCAGGCTGATCGGGCGCTCGCAATAGTCCATATTCTGCCCGTTGAAGAGCAAGTCCAGTGCGAGTGAGAAAGCGAGTTTTTCAGCCACAAATGTCCCCTATGCCGTGCTTGGTCCGTGGTGCGAGAATAGCCGCATAAAGTGAACCAATGATAAACAAATCTCCGCAATTGTAGCGGAGTGTATATAGCCTGAGAATATCTGCCTGAACGAACAAAAGCCTCCGGCTGATTACGCCGAAGGCTTTTCGCTATAGCATAGAATTTTTGTTAAATGCCAGATTTTTCAATCAGTAAGCGGGCATAGTTGCCGATCTGATTGGTGCGGACACCAAAGCCGGCAAAGGCCTTATTCTTGGTCTGGCCATGGTAATAGCGATAGTAAATCTGCTGCAAAATCACCGCCAGGCGAAACACACCATACACCAGATAGTAGTCGAATTTCGACAGGTCATGGCCTGTCTTTTCGGCATAAAGCTCGCAGATTTCCTCCCGGGTCAGCATGCCGGGCGCCATGCAGGGCTGCATGCACATGGCGATCATCTCGTCCGGATCACCCTTTTGCGACCAATAGGCCAGCGTGTTGCCAAGGTCCATCAGCGGATCACCAAGCGCGCTGATCTCCCAGTCCAGAATCGCCTTGATCTCGAACGGGTTGTCTTCACACAGGATCACATTATCCAGCCGGTAATCGCCATGCAGCACCGCGTGGCCCACCTCACCGGGTGGCATGTGATCTTCAAGCCATTTGCGAACGTCCGCGAAATCTTCGACATCGTCGGTGATCACGCGCTCGAACCGGCGGTTCCAGCCGGTGACCTGGCGCTCCACATAGCCCTCAGGCTTACCAAAATCGCCAAGGCCCGCGGCCTTATAGTCCACCTGATGCAGCTCGATCAGCTTATTAAAGAAAGACAGGCACAGCTTGCGGCCCTCTTCCTCGCCAAAGCCCCAGCTTGCAGGGATGGTGCGGTCCAGCTTGCGGCCTTCCACCTGCTCCATCACATAAAACTCGGCACCCAGCGGGCTGCCTTCATCCGGCACATGGAAATAGGTCTCAGGCACCGCCGGGAAAACCGGCTTCAAGGCGTTCATCACGCTATATTCGCGGATCATGCTGTGACCGGACTTCGGGCGCGTACCGAACGGCGGACGCCTGAGCACCAGGCTCTTGTTCTGGTACTGGATCGAATAAGTCAGGTTCGAATGGCCACTGGCGAACTGGCGGATCGTGGGCGTGCCTTCAAGGCCGCCGATACGCTCCTTGATGATGCTGTCGATCAGCTTGCTATCCAGCTCCTCACCCTCACGCACATCAACGGTTTTATTCAGTGATTCTGTCATATGCGCCTCCTATGCCGTCCAGCCGCCGTCCATCACCAGCGTGGTGCCGGTGGTGAAGGCTGCAGCGTCAGATGCCAGGTAAAGCACGCCACCAACCATGTCCTCCGGCTTGCCCGCACGCGGGATCGGGAACTGGCTGGTATACTGTGACAGCATATCCTCGTTAGAGGTAAACACCGCTGTCATCTTGGTGTCCACAAGGCCGGGGCAAATGGCGTTCACCCGAATGCCATCATGGCCATACTCGCGGGCGTAGGCCTTGGTCATATTGATCATGGCCGATTTGGTCATCGAATAAATGCCCTGCAGGTGCCCCGGCGACAGGCCGTTAATAGACGCCACATTCACAATCGCGCCGCCGCCCTGCCCTTTCATCATCTTCACCGCTTCGGCGGACAGATAAAACGGCCCCTTCAGATTTACATCGATCGTCTTGTCAAAAGCGGCCTCGGGCGTTTCGCCTATCAGGCCGTAAAACGGGTTGGTACCTCCGCAGTTCACCAGCACGTCCAGGCGGCCATACTCTGCCTTTATCCATTCGAACACGGCTGATACGTCTTCCATCTTGCCGGCGTGGGCTGCTTTGGCTTTGGCATCGCCACCGTCTGCCCGAATGCTTTCAGCCACCTTCTCACAGGCTGCCTGATCGCGGGAAGAAACAATCACTTTCGCGCCATTGGCAGCAAAGGCCCGGACGATGGCTTCGCCAATCCCGCGCGATGAACCGGACACAAAAACCACCTTGTCGGTGAAATCCATTAACTTGGTATAATCCATTGAAAAAACTCCCAAAAATCAGATCGGGCGGCCAGTGGTCGCAAGCTGGTTGCGGCGGAATTTTCGCATCCCCCCAACCCAGCGGTCATAATCGTTGGCCTTGTGTTTGAAATAGCCTTCCACCTGCTCATGCGGGCGGATCATGAAGCGCCCTTCCCGCATCATTGCAAGCGTACGCGTGGCCAGTTCCTCAGCGGGCATGATGCCGTCCGCGGCTGCCGAGCTTTTCTCTGCGCCTGCCGTCATCTTACTGGTCACGGCTTGCGGGCACAGACAGCCCACATAGATGCCGTCGTCACCGTGGGCGATGGCAAGGCTTTCCGCAAAACCAACGGCTGCATGCTTGGTGGTTGAATAGCTGCTGTCGCCGATCTGGCTCAGAAGCCCTGCGGCAGAAGCCGTGATCAGGAACGCGCCCGAACCGCGTTCGATCATGCCCGGCAATACAGCGCGGCACGCCAGAACATGCGCGAACACGTTCACTTCCCAGATTTTTTGCCACTGGGCGTCCGTACAGTTGATGACAGACCATGTCGGCGCGTCTGAGAAAATGATCCCCGCATTTGAACAATATAGGTCCACAGGGCCCGCAGATGCCTCCACGTCTTCGACCATCGCCTTTACGGCTGCCCCGTCGGTTACATCTAGCCTGTAGGCCTTGGCGACCGGGCCGATCTCACCCGCGACACGTTCTGCGCCCTCGGCGTCCATGTCTGCAATGGCCACGGCTTTGGCGCCTTCGGCAGCGAACAGCTTCGCCAGCGCCTCGCCGATACCGCTTGCACCGCCGGTGACCACAACAACCTTGTCTTTCACATCCATTACTCACTCCCCTCCTGGCGTTCGTCAGGGCTTTAGAAGGATGGTCTCCAACAAGGCCCTGAAGTCCTTTGGTAATGAAGTGGGGCGGCGCGTCTCTCTGTCCACATAAACATGGACAAAATGTCCCTGTGCCGCGGGTTCTAAGGCGTCCCCGGCGAAAAGGCCGATCTCGTAGCGCACGCTTGAGGTGCCGATGTGCGAGACCGCGATGCCCGCTCGCACGGGCTCTGGGAATTCGAGCGGTTTGAGGTAGCGGCAGTTGGTCTCCACCACCAGGCCAATCACTTGGCCTTTATGAATATCCAGAACGCCACCTTCGATCAGGAAGCGGTTCACTGCTGTGTCGAAAAAGCTGTAGTAGACCACGTTATTGACATGGCCATAGACGTCATTGTCCATCCAGCGGGTCTGGATGTCAGACACATGTGGATAGGCGCTGACAGCGCGCAGGGCTTCTTTATCGCTCACCAGGCTGCCTCATAGATTTTGAGAGCATCGTCCTGTGTGATCTCCCTCGGGTTGTTCACCAGAAGACGCTGCTGTTTCATGGCGTCCTCCGCCAGCATCGGCAGGTCATTATGGCTGATGCCAACATCCCTCAGGCGCTTTTCAATCCCCACATCATCGGCGATGCGCTCGAGCCAGTTGATCAGCGCTGCCGCACTGTCCCCAGCCCCCACAAGCTCGGCCAATTCAGCATAGAGGCCGCCTGCGACAGGCTCGTTGAACCTGAGCACATGCGGCAACACAAGCGCGTTGGACAGCCCGTGCGGGATATGGAAATGCCCTCCAAGCGGATAAGCCAGCGCATGCACGCCCGCAACAGGCGAATTGGCAAACGCCTGCCCCGCGAGCGTGGCGCCAACCAGCATGCCGCGGCGTGCTTCCATATTGTCGCCTTCCTTGCAGGCGACCTCGATATTGGCACCCAGCATCAGAAGCGCTTGCCGTGCAAGGCCGTCAGAAATTGGGTTCTTCTTGATCTTGGAAGTATAGGCCTCAATGGCGTGAACCATGGCGTCAATACCTGTCGCCGCAGTGATATGCGGCGGCAGGCCTTTCGTCAGCGTCGCATCCAGAATGGCCAGGTCCGCTAGCAGTGCCTTGTCGGATACCCCCATCTTGGTGCTTTCGCCCGTGGTGACGATGGCAATCTGCGTCACTTCAGACCCTGTCCCTGCCGTTGTCGGCACCTGTACCAGCGGCAGGCGTCCGCCCGACACCTGATCAAGACCATAGATATCGCCCAGTGCCTGAGCGCCTTTGCATAGGATCGCCACCAGTTTCGCCACGTCCATCGAGCTGCCACCGCCGAAGCCAACGATCAGGTCGGAGCCATGCGCCTTGGCCGCTTTGACGGCCTCGAGCACCACTTTCTCAGAAGGGTCGGCTTCCACACCGTCATAAAGCGACGGATGCAGTTCCGCCTCCTCAAGCGCATGCATGATCGGCCCCACCATGCCAAGACGCACCAAGCCCATGTCGGTGATGACCATTGGTTTCTGGCACCCGAACCGGGCCTTAAGGGTGGCGCCCAAATTGCGGGCGGCGCCGTCCTCGACCAAAATCGATGAAACGCTGTTGAAATTATAGGCGATCATATCCGCCACTCCTGACTACTATTTGATCTGTCTTTCCACGTTTTTGCGGAGCTTATCCGTATAAGGCGGCACAATACCAAGGAGATTACCGATCGACAGCTTCGGGTGCCTCAGCACAGATTTCTGGTGGCTGAACTCCAGGAAGCCGTCATACCCATGGTAATGGCCCATGCCGCTGTTGCCCACACCGCCAAACGGCAAGTTTTCATGCGCCCCATGCCACAGCACGTCATTTACTGTGACCCCGCCTGATGTCGTCCGTGTCAGCACCTCGGTTTCCTCGGCCTTGTCCTGGCCGAAATAATAAAGCGCCAGCGGACGTTCGTGCTCATTGACATAATCAATCACTTCAGATGTCTTCTGATATGTCCGCACCGGCAGGATTGGGCCGAAGATTTCTTCCTGCATCACTTTCATGTCCTCGGTCGGGTCCAGGATCAGGGCTGACGGCAGCTTGTTTGCCTGGTTTTGGCCCTTGAAGTCCTCATCCGCCGGATTGATGATACGCACGTCCGCGCCCTTGGCCTTGGCGTCCTCGATATAACCTTCCAGCCGCTCGCGGTGCCGCGCACTGATGATGGAGGTATATTGATCGTTCGCCAGCATGGTTGGATACATGCTGGAGACTTTCTTCGTATAAGTC
Organism: Kordiimonas lipolytica; assembly: GCF_042651265.1. GTDB lineage: Bacteria > Pseudomonadota > Alphaproteobacteria > Sphingomonadales > Kordiimonadaceae > Kordiimonas > Kordiimonas lipolytica. The sequence goes on from NZ_JBHSCR010000007.1 coordinate 276,767, forward strand.
TCCACAAACGCGTCACGGCGGTCAGCGTCAATATTCAGATAATCTGGCGCGAGGCAAATCTGCCCCGCATTCATATGCTTGAAGGTTGCGACGCGTTCAGCCACCATGTCGAGGTCCGCACTTTTGCCCACCACTACCGGGCTTTTGCCGCCGAGCTCCAGTGTCACGGGCGTCAGGTTCTCTGATGCGGCCCGCATGATCAGCTTGCCCACAACCGGTGCGCCCGTGAACATCAGATGGTCCCATGGCTGGCTGGCGAAGGCCTGGCTGGTTTGCACAGCCCCCGTCACAACAGCGACTTCCGTTTCATCGAAATTCTGGGCGAACACTTCCTTGAAAAATGCGGACGTGCGCGGTGTGTGCTCGCTTGGCTTGATGACCACCCGGTTGCCCGCCGCCAGCATTTGCGCAAGCGGCACAAACACCATGGTCAGCGGAAAGTTCCACGGGGTAATCAGCCCCACAACGCCTTTCGGCTGGGGTACGACCTGGGCTTTCGCGCCCAAAAGTCCCAGCGGGAACTGCAGCTTGCGCTTGGAAGGCTTCATCCACTTGTCTACATGCTTGATCGCGTCCCTGAGAGCGCCGGAGCTGGCGGCCACATCGGCAAACAGCGTGGTTTCTGCGGACCGGTTGCCGAAATCTTCCGAAATCAGCCGGATATAGTCGTCCTTATACTCCATCAGGCACTTAAGTGCGCGGCGGAGCCTGTCCTTCCTGACCTCAGCAGTTACAAAGCCTTCAGCCAGATAGCTGTGGCGCTGGGCCCTAAGTGTGACCGCGATATCTTCCGCCGGCGTTTCCTGAAGTGTCATGCCGTCCATCATCTTTCCCCCTTTGAAAAGCCGCCTTTCCCCAAAGGCAATCTGTTGCATTAGAGACTAGTTCGGCTTCAGAAGACTTCAAAGGCGAAAACGAAAAAAGCCCGCAAACGCGGGCTTTCAAATTCTAGGATTAAAAATCTGCTAAGCAGATCGCAGCAGATGGATTTGAGCACCCATATTTTTCGCTGTAGTCGCCTTCGCGACAGTTGTGGTCGCCTCTTCCTCTTTTGTGTCACGTACTTCCGTCAGGAAACGCTCCACTTCACGTTTGAGGCTGTCGGCTTCCTCCATCAGGCTTTCTGCATTCGTTTTCAGGTCACTGGACATGGTGCGTGTCTCATAGGCTGCCGTATCTACAATAGAGACACTGGCCCGCACTTGTTCGGTTCCTGCCGAAACTTGCTGGACATTATGAGCAATCTCACCTGTCGCCGCCGCCTGCTGCTGAACGGCCGCAACAACAGATTGGGTCACATCATTCATCTGGCCGATAATGTCGCCAATGCGCTCAATTGCGCCGGACGCATCATTTGATACCAGTTGGATCTTTTCGACATATGCCGCAATGTCTTCGGTGGCTTTGCTTGACTGCGCCGCAAGGCTTTTCACTTCAGACGCCACCACGGCAAACCCGCGACCGGCATCACCTGCGCGCGCGGCCTCGATGGTCGCATTGAGGGCAAGCAGGTTGGTCTGTTCCGCGATATCGCGGATCATCTTCACCACATTCCCGATCTGGTGTGCGGCATCCGAAAGCCCCGCCACCGTCTCTGTCGTGCGGCTCGCTTCCTCAACAGCACTCTGCGCTACCTTGGCGTTTTCATCGAGCTCATTGCTGACAGACCGGAAAGACACAGAAAGCTCTTCCGTGGCCCCCGCCACAGCCTGCACATTCTGGGACGCCTCATCAGTGGCACGCTGGGTTGCGTTCACTTCTGACGCTGTGCGCTCAGTATTGCTCACCAGCTTGCTGGCAGCACCCGCCATATTGCGCGACGCACCGGCAACTGATTCCACGATGCGCATCACACCGGCCTCAAAAGCGTCTGCCATTTGCAGACGTTGCTGCTGGCGCGCTTCACGGCGTTCTTCCCGCGCGCGTTCTTCGGCCTTCTGATGCTCCTCAAGGCGGCGAGCATCTTCAACCTCCTGCAGGCGGCGGGCCTCGGCCTCGCGCCGCTCAACCTCATGCTTTTCCTCAGCAAGGCGCTCAAGCTCAAATGTCTTGTCTTTGAACACACCGGCAGCTTCCGCCATGCGGCCCAGCTCGTCACCCCGGTCCCGACCCGGGATTTCAACCGTCTTGTCGCCAGCCGCAAGTTTGGCAATCGCGTCCGTGATGCGGCCAAGCGGGCGCGCAACCGAAAAGCCAATATACCAGGCCATGATGGCTGCGATGACCGCACCAACGACCAACCCGATAAAGCTTTGCTCAGTTGCTTTATCGACAGCCGCGATCATATCAGTCAGGGCATGCCCTTGCTCTTCCCGGGCCGTCAACTTGGCTTTTGCGGTAATGTTGGCAATGGCGGTCGCTGCAGCTTCCAACTGGGTCATTGTGTCTTGCAGCGATGTCGCTGCCGCATGCTTTGCCCGCAGGCTCTGGCGGATCACGTCGCTGTCCCGCCGGGCATAGATCAGCACCCGCATCTCGCGGCGCGGCGTGCCCTTAAGGGCCATCTGCGCTGTCCTGATAAGGCCGTCGAGTTCCTCGCCCGCTGAAATTGCCTCTTCAAAGTCTGCCAGCCGGCCAGACGCCACATAGGCGATGCTCGCCTGATTGTAGCGCGCCACCAGTGGGCCAAACTGAGGCGCAAGCGCCGCCGCCTCACCATCCTTTGATTTCAGGAATTCCACCAGCGCTGCGGCTGAGCTTTCCAGCTTGCCAATACCGATGGCCACCACCTGAAGGGCATCTTCTTCATTGCCCAAGCGGTTTTCAACAGCTGTGAAAACAGTGTCAAAATCGTGGGAAGCTGTTTCAAGGGCCTGGGCAGTCTCCGCCGCCCCCGTTTGCGCCAGTATCTCCGCCACCTTCACACGCGTAGCATCTGCCCGCGCCTGTGCTTCGGTCAAGCGCTGCTTGTCTTCATCGCGCCCGGAAAAGGCGAATGTCCGCAAGGCACTCGTTTGCGCGGCAATGTCGGAAGCATAGTCATTCACATGACGCACAATGTCCGTCTTATCGGCAATTGCCTGAGAAGCGCCATCAAGGCCACGAAGCCCCGACGACGATATGCGGTTTGCTGCTGCAAGTGTGACAATGACAGCCGCAAAGCCCAGAAGAATCCTAAAGCGGACAGAAATGCGCATGATATAACCCCTCACTAAGCGGTGCCACCATGCGTGCAGCCCCGCAGTAAATTTCGTGCGAGGAGCAACCTAATTTTTGACTGTGACAGAGATATTTCAGGTGCGTGACAGTTCAGTCAAAAGTCTGCTCAAGCCGTCACAAAAGTGAAATATCAGGGGTAAAGCTCTGCTAGGCGCCAATCGCCTGCAGCCTCATCACGGGTGTAGGTAACACGCTCGTGCAGGCGGAATTTCCGGTCGCGCCAGAATTCGAAATAGCGCGGCTTCAGGCGAAAGCCGGACCAATGATCTGGCCGCGGCACCTCGCCAGCGCCAAACTTGGCAGTATATTTCGCGATCGCACCTTCAAATTCGAAGCGGCCTTCCATTTCGCGAGACTGCTGGGATGCCCAGGCACCAATGCGGCTGGCACGCGGGCGTGACGCGAAATAGGCGTCCGCTTCCTCAAGGGTAACAGGCTCTACAGCCCCCTCAACGCGTATCTGGCGGCGCAGTGTTTTCCAGTGAAACAAAAGTGCCGCGTTCGGATTGGCTGCCAGTTCACCGCCTTTGCGGCTTTCAAGGTTGGTATAGAAAACAAGGCCATCAGCATCACACCCCTTCAGAAGCACCATGCGCACGCTTGGTATTCCGTCTGGTGTGGCTGTCGCAAGCGCCATGGCCGTTGGATCGTTTGGCTCACTCTCTGTTGCCTCGGCAATCCAGGCGTTGACCTGGTCAAAAGGTGTTTCAAAGGCCGCGCGCTTGTCAGACACTGTCATAAATCCTTGTCATAAAATCTTTTTCGTCACTTAGGTGGCGCATTCTGCTATATCAAAACTAAGCATCTATAAACGCAAGAATATTGCACGCCGTGCCCTGCCCCTTATATGATAGCAAGACACGTGATTCAGTATCTGTTTTTTGGGTTTGATACAATCCTATGAGCGACCTTTATGATATTTTGGGCCTAAACCGCGACGCCAGCCAGGATGACGTCAAGAAGGCCTATCGTTCCTTGGCAAAAAAATACCATCCGGACGCCAACAAGGATAATCCCAAGATCGTGGACCGCTTCAAGGAAGTTTCCGCGGCCTATTCGATCCTGGGGAACGAGCAGCAGCGCGCCCGCTATGACCGTGGCGAGATTGACGAAACCGGCGCCGAGAAACGCACCTACTCCAACCCGTTTGGTTTTGGAGGCGGCGGAAAGCGCCGTGCCTCCGCAAGCTTCGACGATTTCGATCTTGATGAAGCCCAGGACATCTTCACGGAATTTTTCCGTTCTTCAAGCAGGCGCAAAGGGCCTTCACGCGGGGATAGCCCGTTTGAGCAGTCTGGCCGGAAGCGCGGGCTGGACCTCAGCTACAAGATCACCATCGGATTTGACGAGTCGATCAACGGCAGCACACGCAGGCTGACGCTCAACGACGGTCGGAACGTGGACATCAAAATCCCACCCGGCATCAAGGACGGCCAGGTGATCCGGCTCTCAGGCCAGGGCGGCCCCGGCTTCGGCAAGGGCCCAAAGGGCGACGCCATGGTGGAAATCCGCGTGGCGCCACACCCCTATTTCACCCGCAAGGACCTGGATATCCATCTGGAACTGCCAATCTCACTTGATGAGGCGGTGTTGGGCGGCGACATTGAGGTGCCCACACCAAAAGGGCGCCTGACAGTCCGCATCCCCAAAAACAGCTCCACCGGCAAGCGCCTGAGGCTGAAGGGCAAGGGTGTCAAACGCGGTGATGAGGTGGGCAACATGTATGTCAACCTGAAGCTGATGCTGCCAACAGACCGCGACGCCGAGCTTGAAAAGCTGATGAAGCAATGGTCCGGCGGCAATGGCGCGGAACTGCGCAAAAAAGCGGGGCTAAGCTGACCGGATGAACCCGATCGAACGCCATAAACGGGCCTGGAAGCGCACCTTCATCTATTTCTTCGACAATGACGGCATGGCGGCTGCGGGCAATATGGCCTTCCTGACCATGCTTTCGCTGTTTCCGTTCATCATCTTCCTTGTGGCCGTTTCCGGCTTTATGGGCCAAACGGCAAGCGGCGTCGAGGCGGTAAACTATCTCCTCAACGATGTTTTGCCGCCAGAAGTATCAAAGGTGGTCAAAGGGCCAATCGATGGCATCGTCAAAAACACCGGTGCCGAAATCCTGACCGGATCGATCCTTCTGGCCATCTGGACAGCCGGCAACGGCGTTGAAGCAGCGCGCGAGATATTGATCAAGGCTTTCGGCAAGGAATATGCCCGTGCTGTCTGGATCAGGCGGCTTGAAAGCCTTGGTGTTGTTGTGTTCGGTGCCATCGCAATCGTCACCGCCATGTCGATCATGGTGCTGGGGCCCGCGGTCCTGAAGGCGGTCACCAGCCTGTTTCCCGACATCGTATCGGAAGGCATCAACACCGCCTGGGGGTACCTGAGCCTGCTGGTGAGCCCCTCCATTCTGACCCTGGGCATCTATATGATGTACCTTGCCCTGACCCCAAGGAAGATCAAGCACACTGCCCGCCTGCCCGGTACGCTCCTGAGCGTCGTGGTGTTGATCGCCACAGCCAAGGGGCTTTCGGTCTATCTCAAGTACGCCGGAAACTATGATGTCACCTACGGCAGCCTAGCGGGCGTGGTGGTGATGCAGCTATTCTGTTTCCTTGTCAGCCTTGGGTTTGTGCTGGGGGCGGAACTCAACGCAGCATATACGTTTGGGGATGCCAGCCGGGCAAAAGCCAAGGCGCGGGTAGAACGGCGTGCAAAGGAAGAAGCTGCAGAGGCTGCATCAAAACCAGATGAAAAGAAAGAAGGCGCGGAAGCGCCGGAATCCGAAGCCTAATCAGTTTCGGCCAAAACAATTGACCATCCGGGCGCTTCGTGTAGGATGCGCCGAATTCTCGGCCTAACAGATATAAAAAGGGGGCGAATATGACCAAATTGATGGAAGGAAAACGCGGGCTGATCATGGGCGTCGCAAACGACCGCTCGATGGCCTGGGGCATTGCCAAAGCTTGCGCAGAGCAAGGCGCAGAGGTTGCCTTTTCATACCAGGGCGAAGCGCTTGAAAAGCGCGTGCGTCCGCTCGCGGAATCCATCGGTTCCGATTTCCTGGTTCAGTGTGACGTCTCCGACGCCGCCTCGATCGACGCCATGGCCGAGAAATTGGCCGAAAAGTGGGACAGCATCGACTTTTTCGTGCACGCCATTGGCTATTCGGACAAGTCTGAGCTGCGCGGTCGCTATATTGACACCACGCTCGATAACTTCCTGATGACCATGAACATCTCTGCCTACAGCTTCGTGGCCGTGGGCCAGCGTCTGGAAAAGATGATGACGAACGGCGGCAGCATGCTGACGCTCAGCTACTATGGCTCTGAAAAGGTAGTGCCCCACTATAACGTGATGGGTGTCGCGAAAGCCGCGCTTGAGTGCTCCACCCGCTATATGGCGCGCGACCTGGGCGAAAAAGGCATCCGCGTGAACACCATCTCTGCGGGCCCGATGAAAACGCTTGCGGCGTCTGGCGTTGGTGACTTCCGCATGCTGCTGAAATACAATGAGCAAAACGCACCACTGCGCCGCAACATCACGCTTGATGACGTGGCGGGCGCGGGCCTTTATCTGCTGTCTGATCTGTCATCGGGCGTCACTGGCGAAACCCACCATGTGGACAGCGGTTTCTCCACCACCTGTATGCCGACAGATGATGAGGCGATGAAAATCCTCATCAACTCGATGGATTAGAATAAACCTTAAGAAAGCCTTGTAAGCTTATGTCTTATAATACATTTGGCAGACTTTTCCGTTTCACCACCTGGGGCGAAAGCCACGGTCCGGCGCTGGGCGCCACCGTTGATGGCGTGCCGCCCCTCTTGGAGATCACGGAAGAGGAAATCCAGGTGTTTCTGGACAAACGCAAGCCGGGCCAGAGCAAATACACCACACAGCGCCGTGAACCCGACGCTGTGAAAATCCTGTCTGGCGTGTTTGAGGGCAAGACCACGGGCACCCCCGTGCAGTTGATGATCGAGAACACCGATCAGCGCAGCAAGGATTATGGCGATATTGCCGAGCGCTTCCGCCCCGGCCACGCCGATTTCACCTATATGGAAAAATACGGCATCCGCGACTATCGCGGGGGCGGACGGTCCAGTGCACGCGAAACCGCAGCACGCGTGGCCGCAGGCGCCATCGCCCGCAAAGTATTGGGTGACGGCATCACCATCCGCGCCTCGATGGTGCAGATGGGATCGCACAAGATTGACCGCAGCCGGTTCGATTGGGCTGAGGTGGACCGCAACCCCTTCTTCTGCGCAGACGCTGAAACGGCTCAGGCCTGGGCGACAGAGCTTGACGCCATAAGGAAGGCCGGCAGCAGCATTGGTGCCGTGATCGAAGTGGTTGCCGAAGGCGTTCCCGCCGGTTGGGGTGCGCCCATCTACGCCAAGCTGGACGCTGACCTGGCGACCGCCCTGATGAGCATCAATGCCGCCAAGGGCGTGGAAATTGGCGCGGGCATGGAAGCAGCAACCCTTACGGGCGAAGAGAATGCCGATGAAATGGTGCCCGGCGCAAACGGTGGGCCCCAGTTCATGTCAAACAACGCGGGCGGTATTTTGGGCGGCATCTCGACCGGCCAGCCCATCGTGGCCCGCTTTGCCGTTAAGCCAACCAGCTCTATCCTCACGCCGCGCAAAAGCGTAAACACGCGTGGTGAAGCCGTTGACGTGGTTACCAAGGGCCGTCATGACCCTTGCGTGGGCATCCGCGCCGTGCCAATCGCTGAGGCCATGATGGCCATCGTGCTGGCCGACCATATGATGATGCACCGCGCGCAGTGTGGCTAACGGGTGGTTGGTGGGCTTAGCCTCTTAATCATCCTCATCATCACTTTCCCCACCATTCCTTATTTCTGGCCCCTCTTCCACCGGTGGCGTGGCTGGCATACCGTTTTCCATTTGGGCGGCATGGAAATGATGGCTGATGCGCCAAGCGTGGTAAGAAACCCGCTGCAGCCAGCGAACCGCATCCAGCCGCATCAGAAGCCCCACCTCGCCCATCTGCTTGCGCGTGGCGGCCATAACCGTGCTTTCGCGGTATTTATGCCGCTGCAGCCGCATGAAGCTGCGAACACGGTCAAAATAGATATCGGGGCGGCCGCCTTCTTCGTGTGCCAGATAGGTATCAAGGCTGTGGGCGAGAACGGCCCTCAGGCGCTCAAGCCGCCTGTCGGACGACAGGGCGTCGACCCGCTCAATCTGCATGCAGCGGTGATGCAGGCGCCTGAGGTGGTCAAGAATATGCAGCGTGTTGCTTTCGCGCGCGCTCACCAACCCGTCCCCCTGGCTGGGCGGGATATTTTCAACGAATTCTTCAGCCGCCGTGATGCCACGTTCGATCTCCACCAGCGGCCAAGTGCGGTCCACATGGCGCCGCGCCGGGTCTAGCTGGTCCCGCAAGAGCGCGAAAAGCGCGTCTGTCAGCTGCTGTGCCACGGCAAGCCCGGCAATGCTGGCGGCCCCCGGTTCGCTGTAGAGCGCTGTGTCCAGGCCGCGCTCGAACGGGGCCTTGCGCTCCGGCATCAGGCGAACGATAGCCCGGGCGAAATAGCGAATGAAAGGCAACACAATGATCACGCCGATCACATTCATCGCCGTGTGGAAGCCAACAACGGCGACTTGGGCGTTACCTGCCGCGCCGCCACCAAGCCAGGCGTCTACAATGGCCGTATAATAGCCCAGGGTGCAGAAAGCCATGGTGCCGGCAAACAGGTTATAAGCCACATGGGCAAATGCCGTCTGCCGCATGGAGACCGAGCCCCCGATGGTGGCCAGCATCGCCGTGAAGGTGGTGCCCACGTCCATCCCTATGACCATGGCCGCCGCCTGCGGGAAATTCACCGAGCCGACCGACAGCGCCACCAATGTGGCCGCGATACCGGCGCTCGAGGACTGGGTGATGATGGTGATGCCAATGCCGATCAGGACCAGCTGGAACCGGCCCCAGAGCGTGTCGGTGGGAAAATTCTCGGGCGTTACCAAACCTTCAAACGCGCCCATGCCGTTCTGCATCGTCTCGATCCCGATGAACAGCAGGCTGAAGCCCGCCAGTGCCCAGCCAATGTCCCGAACCTTGCCTTTGCCGAAAAGGCGCATCAAGACGCCGAGAAGCACAAGCGGCATCACCATCAGCCCCAATTGGAGCTTGAAACCGATAAGGGCGACAAGCCAGCCGGTGATGGTTGTGCCGATATTGGCGCCCAGAATGATCCCCAGCGCCTGGGTAAAGGTGATGATGCCCGCGCCAACAAAGCCTACCGCGGTGACTGTTGTGGCGCTGGATGACTGGATGATGGCCGTTGTGATCGCCCCTGTGGCCACGCCCGACAAAGGCGTGGTGGTATAGCGTGCCAGCGCCTGCCTAAGCGCCTTGCCCGCCAGTGCACGCAAACCGTCCGTCAGCACGATCATGCCGAACAGAAACAGGCCAACGCCTCCAAGGGCGACAAGAATATGCAGTATCATAAGCTCTCATGCCGTCAGGTTCGCCCAAGTGTCTCTGATAATGGTCAATTTTGGCAATAGTCAATTTCCTGAACCGGCCTGTATGCGGCGAATTCGGACTCCAATCACTACTGGCGCCCGCATCCCTGTTCAGGTAAGCTCCCGGCCAAATGGGGGAGACACTGATGATGAAATCGATAAAATATCTGCTGGCCTTAGTAGTGCTTGGACTGGCGCTTGTGATCTATATCTCCTGGACACCGGATATTCCGCACGAGGAGCTGGCGGAGAAATACGCCACTGGCGCCTCTGATTTCATCGACCTCCCCTCTGGCGCCCGCGCCCACTTCCGCATGCAGGGCAACGCGGAAGGCCGCGCTATCCTTTTGCTGCATGGCTCAAATTCGTCGCTTCACACCTGGGAAGGCTGGGTGGATGCGCTTGAGACAGACTATTTTGTCGTCACTGTTGACCTGCCCGGCCACGGCCTGACGGGTGCCACTCCGGCGGATGATTACACCTATGGCGGGATGGTAGCTTTTGTGGATGAGTTCGCCACAGCCTTGAACCTCAAGAGTTTTGTCCTTGGCGGCAATTCAATGGGCGGCGGCGTAACGCTCGCGTACGCGATCGAACATGGCGATAAACTCAGCGGCATCGTTTTGGTGGATACCGCCGGCGTCAACCCGCCGGAAAACACCAGAATCCCAGTGAAACGCCCCAAGGCCTTCGAATTGGCTGGCCATTGGTACAGCGACTGGATTTTGGAGAATATCACCCCACGCAGCATCGTTGAGGAAGGCCTGAAGACCTCGATTGTTGATCACTCCCTGATCAACGACACGATGGTGGACCGCTATTGGGAGCTGGCGCGGCACCCGGGCAACCGCCGCGCGACGGGCCTTCGCTTCGCCTGGTACCGCGACGCGGGCCGGCAAGACCTTGACGTGGCGCAGATCAAGGTGCCGACACTCATCTTGTGGGGCGAAGAGGACAGCCTTATCCCGCTGGAGGTTGGGCAGATACTGGCTGAACGGATCGGCGGCGCCCGGCTTGTCACCTTCCCAAACATCGGCCATATCCCGATGGAGGAAATCCCGGCAATCTCCGCCACGGCAGTCAGAAACTTTGTCGCGTCGCTCGACCGCCGCTAACTGTCCAGAAGCTCTTTGCCTTCGCCGCCAAAGCGGGTGGCGAAATAGCCGCAAACAAGGCCGACACCAACCCCTTCCAGCACCATCCACCATGGCGATGGCGCGGATGGACCGAAATAGTCTGTCATCATGGCCGCGAAACGGTCGTAAGTGAACAGTAGCAGCACAAAATTCATCCAGCCCACCATGACGCCCGAGCGAAACCACCATGGCATAGGCATTTTCAGCACGGGGTGATAGGTCATCACGCCAAACATGCCGACAATGGCCCCCAGCGTCCCGTACCATAACAGGATTCCGAGACGGACCATCATGCCCTCATTTGGGCTCATTTGGGCTCATGATCGGAATGATGAAAAAGCCGATAAGGCCGAACACAAACCCAACGGTTTTGGCGATGGCAACACGGCGTATCAGAGATGGTTTTTCAAACATGGCATCCCCCTTTCGTTAGGAAGATACTATCAGTTTCCGTTGCGGACGTACATTGACCGAGGTCAACCCACGCCCAGAGGCGGCCACTCGCTCTCTGGCTAACCTTCGTTGCGGAAGAAAGTTTCTTCGGCCTTACAGCTATTCACAGGCGCGGGGCGCGTATTGATATTGTCCACGGTCCAGCACTCCCGGTACAGAGAGCAATAGCAAAGCGAGATGGTAACCCGCGATGTCAATTGATCCCTCAGAAGCGTGGCGATGTCCGGCTTGGTCTCCAGCTTCAACGCTTCCACCCTTGCATCCGCAGGCATAAGGACGCCAGGATCCAGGTTGGTGACCGAAACCGTGTCCACATTGCGCTCAGAACCGTCAATATGTACCAAATCGTCTGTGCCCAGCGCCACGACTTGCGCCCAGGTCAACTGTGGCTTCCCATCCACCTTCACAGTCAACCCCTCGATGGAGGCTGGCCCAATCCCCTGGTTCACCGCCCCGATGCGGAAGCTGCCCTCCGTGTCACCCACATGACTACCGGTGTAAACCAGCACACTGGGCAATACCGACAGGCGCGCGTGCTCGCGCTCCATCATTGCTTCGTCATGCATCACCTGGGTCTGCACTATGGCCACAACAACAGCCGCCACAGCCGTGATCATGGCTGTGATGGACATCAAAAGCTCAAACTTTATTTTCATATATAAAACAATACTTTATATTATTTTCTTGAGAACACGCCCACAAGCTCCATATGGGGTGACCATAGGAACTGGTCCACAGGCTGGACGCTCTCGAGCTCATAGCCGCCATCGGCCAGCATACGGGCATCGCGGCTAAAGGTGTTGGGGTTGCAGGACACCGCCACAATGCGCGACACAGCCGACTGCGCCAATTGTTCCACCTGATCCTTGGCGCCTGCCCGCGGTGGATCGAAAACAACCGCTTCAAACATCTCAAGTTCCTTGGTTGAGAGCGGCCTTCTGAACAGGTCCCGGTGTTTGACCACAATCTGCTTGAAGCCGGTCGCCACGTTGGCGGCTGCCTGCATGGCATCCAGTGCGTTCTTTGCGCCTTCGGCGGCCAGCACCTGATGGTCTTTCGCCAGAGGGAAGGTGAAGGTGCCGATGCCTGAGAACAGGTCCGCCACCCGGCCATAGCCTGCACAGGCATCTACCACAGCCTTCACCAGTGCAGCTTCGCCCTCGTCCGACGCCTGGATAAAGGCAGCCGGCGGCAGCGGCACACGCGCGCCCGCAAAGTCCATCACTGCTTCACGGCGGATCGCAACTGGGTCCAGAAAGCCCTGGTCCTGCCAGTGAACGGCGGCGATATCATGGGTGTTGGCGAAATCGACCAGGGCCTCACGGTCGGCCAGATCAAGGGGCTTTGCCGCATCGATAAGCATATCAACGCCAGAGGCCGCGACCGTCATATGCACCGTTGCTGCCATGCGTTGCGGCAGAATTGAGACAAGGAGGTCTCGCAGCGGACCAAACAGACGCGTCAGCTCAGGCCTGGCGATGGGGCATTTCTTCACGTCCACAATCTGGTGGCTCTGGCGTTCGTTAAAGCCCAGCACCACGCCGGACGCCACCCTGAGCGCCTTCAGGGCCACTCGGCGGCGGCTTTCAGCCGGTGTGATGATCGGGTCTTTCACAAGGCCTGCGTCAAAACCGTGATGCGCCAGCGCCATTGCCGTGCGGTCCTTGACCCAGGCGGCATAAGCATCCTGCTTCAGGAATTGCAGCTGGCAGCCCCCGCAGGTGCCAAAATGCTGGCATAAGGGCGCTGTGCGATCAGCACTCTCTTTTGTGATCTCGACAAGGTCAGCGTAGATGCCGTTCCGGCGCACGTCCTTTGCCGCCACCCGCGCCACATCGCCCGGCACCGTGCCCGGCACAAACACAGGCATGCCGTCACGCTCGCCTACCCCGTCGCCTTGCGCACCCAGCGCGGTAATCTCTACGTCAAACATTTCAGCTTTTGCCATCAGGCCTTCTCGCCATACAGGAGGAACTCAATATTGCCTTCGGGGCCTTTGATCGGGCTTTCCGTCAGGCCACAGGCTGTCCAGCCGTCCATATCGTCATTCAGCCACGCCCGCATTTCTTCGCATACGGCCTTATGGAGCTCAGGATCGCGCACCACACCGCCCTTGCCGACATTCTCGCGCCCCACTTCGAACTGCGGCTTTATGAGCGCAATAAGCCGTCCGCCGGGCTTCACCAGCGCCATGGCGGCCGGCAGTACGGTCTTGAGCGAGATAAAGCTGGCGTCGCACACCACGATATCGATGGGATCGGGGATAGCCTCATTGTCCAGATAACGGGCATTGGTCTTTTCCATAACCACAACCCTGTCGTCGTTCCTGAGCTTCCAGGCAAGTTGGCCATGGCCAACATCAACGGCGTAAACCTTTTTGGCGCCACCCTGCAACAAAACATCGGTGAAGCCACCGGTGGATGCGCCAACATCAATGGCAATCATCCCTGTCGGGTTCACGCTGAACTCCTTGAGGCCCTTCTCAAGCTTCAGGCCGCCACGGCTGACCCAGTCGTGTTCCTTGCCGCGCACTTCAATAGGCTGATCTTCCTTGATCTGCTGGCCAGCTTTGAGGATCTTGGTTTCACCTGAGAAAACGACGCCCGCCATAATCAGCGCCTGGGCCTTGGCCCGGCTTTCCACAAGACCACGGTCCACCAGTGCCACGTCTGCCCTGATTTTTCCCGCCACTGGTAGCCTCCTCCAGCCCTAAGGCTTCTGCGCGACTGCGCTGTCCCCGAGGGCCTGGCCGTAATCATTGTGGCCCAGTGCTTTCAGGATGGTCGCCACGATACCGGACGCGTTGAGGCCTGCGTCCTCATACATTTTTTCCGGCTTGTCGTGATCCTGGAAGGTGTCCGGCAGCTTCATCGCACGTACTTTAAGGTTCCCACCGTCAAGGATGCCCTCTTCCGCCAGAAAATCCATCACATGGGCGCCAAAACCGCCAATGGCGTTTTCTTCCAAAGTGATCAGCACGTCATGGGTTGCCGCCAGATCACGGATCAGATGATCATCCACAGGCTTCGCAAAGCGGGCATCGGCCACCGTTGTGGAAAGCCCACGGCTTTCAAGGTCCTCCGCTGCCTTCAGGGCTTCGCCAAGGCGGGCCCCCAGCGACAGGATCGCAACCTTGCTGCCCTTCTTCACAATCCGGCCCTTGCCAACCTCCAGCACCTTGCCCTCGCTCGGCAGCTCAACGCCCAGGCCTTCACCGCGCGGATAGCGCACGGCAGATGGCCGGTCATCAATCGAGGCGGCTGTCGCCACCATATGCATCAGTTCAGCCTCATCGGCCGCGGCCATCACCACCATGTTCGGCAGGCTGGCAAGGTATGTCACATCAAAGCTGCCCGCGTGGGTCGGCCCGTCAGCCCCCACAAGGCCCGCCCGGTCAATGGCGAAACGAACCGGCAGCTTTTGCACCGCCACGTCATGAACAATCTGGTCATAGGCGCGCTGCAGGAAGGTGGAATATATGGCCACGAATGGCTTGTAGCCCTCAGTCGCAAGACCTGCTGCGAAGGTCACAGCATGCTGTTCGGCAATCCCCACATCGAACGTGCGGTCCGGGAAACGGTCACCATATTTATTCAGGCCGGTGCCGGAAGGCATTGCCGCCGTGATGGCGCAGATCTTGTCGTCTTTTTCAGATTCCTTGATCAGCGCATCGGCAAAAACATTGGTGTATGTCGGTGCCTTGGACGTGGACTTCATGCGTTCGCCGGTCACCACGTCAAACTGTGGCACCGCGTGATATTTTTCCTGGTTCGGCTCTTCGAATGGGTGGCCACGGCCTTTTTCGGTCACAACATGCACCAGGATCGGGCCGTCGATCGCGTCACGCACATTCTCAAGAACCGGCAGCAAATGTTCCATATTATGGCCGTCGATCGGGCCAACATAATAGAAGCCAAGCTCGTCAAACAGCGTGCCACCACCCGCGGCCATGCCGCGCGCATATTCTTCCGCCTGACGCGCCCTGTCGGCGAGCGGTTTTGGCAGCATCTCGATAATCTTCTTGCCAAAGCCCCTTAGGCTCAGGAACGTGTGCGAGCTGACGATTTTGGCGAGATAGGCGGAAAGGCCGCCCACAGCAGGCGCGATCGACATATCATTGTCGTTCAGGATCACCACCAACCGGTTGCCCGCTTGCTCGGCGTTATTCATGGCTTCATAGGCCATGCCAGCGCTCATGGCGCCGTCACCGATAACGGCAATAGCCTTGCCCGGCTTGTCCGCCATCTTGTTGGCGACAGCCATGCCAAGCGCCGCACTGATAGAGGTGGACGAGTGCCCCGCGCCAAACGGATCATAATCGCTTTCGCCACGCTTTGTGAAAGGCGAAAGCCCCCCGCCCTGGCGGATCGTGCGGATACGGTCACGCCGACCGGTCAGAATTTTATGCGGGTAGGCCTGGTGCCCAACGTCCCAGATCAGACGGTCGTCAGGCGTGTTGAACACATAGTGTAGCGCCACTGTAAGCTCAACAACACCGAGCCCCGCGCCGAAGTGGCCACCAGTGACCGAAACTGCGCTGATCATCTCGTCGCGTAGTTCGTCTGCGAGTTGTTGCAGCTTGTCTTTGGGCAGCTTGCGCAAATCCACCGGGGTCTGCACTTGATCCAGCAAAGGCGTGTCAGGGCGTACGCTCAACTTCTTATCCTTCTCAGCCTCCTGGGCAATATGCCCATGTGGCACAGGCCTGTCTGCGCAGGCTTGGTTCGCATCAGCCAAAAGGCCTCAAACGTTGCGATTTATAACAAAATGCGCGGCGGCGCGCAAAAGCGATGCTTTATCGTCGAATTGCGCCAAATGTTCAATAGCCTGGTCGGCCAAAATCTGGGCCTGCTTACGGGCGCGGTCAACCCCCATCAGGCCAACGAGTGTGGCTTTACCTGCGTCTTCATCCTTGCCTGTGGCTTTTCCGACCTCTTCAGCTGTACCTTCTACATCGAGAAGATCATCAGCAATCTGGAAGGCCAGCCCCAGATCGCGGGCATAGCCATGCAGCGAGGCGCGGGCCTGCTTGCCTGCGTGCCCCATGATGGCGCCAGCTTCCGCAGAAAAGCATATCAAAGCGCCGGTTTTCATTTGCTGAAGACGCTGAACATCCATTTCATCAAGGTCTAGGTCCGGTGCTTGCAGGTCGATCATCTGGCCACCAACCATCCCGCGATGCCCCGAGGCATGGGCCAGATGCTTGACCAGCTCCAGCCTGACATATGGATCCGAATGAGTTTCTTCGCTCGACAGAATCTCAAACGCCACACTCATGAGGGCATCGCCCGCCAGAATGGCCGTTGCTTCATCGAATTGCTTGTGAACCGTTGGCTTGCCACGTCGCAGGTCGTCATCATCCATGGCAGGCAGATCGTCATGAATCAGGGAATAGCAGTGCACACATTCAATGGCTGCAGCAACCCGGAGCGCCTGTGGCTTATCGACACCGAAAAGCTCTGCTCCTGCAAGAACGAGAAACGGCCGAAGTCGCTTACCCCCTGAAAATACGGAATAGCGCATGGCTTCCACCACCCGGTCTTCAGGCCCGCCATTGAGGACCAAGATAGGGTCCAAAACTCGCTCAATCGCCGTGGACGTGGCGGCAAGCGCTTCATTAAGAGGTCCGTTATCTTCCACGTGCGCTCGCCTATTCGACTTCGAAAGTCTGGGTGCCGGCTGCAGCGCCGCTATCATCCAGCGTGATCTTTTCGATCTTTGCCTGAGCATCTTTCAGCTTGGCCTCGCAGTGCGCCTTCAGCTGCGTCCCACGTGTATAGAGGTCGATGGACTGTTCGAGAGATGCGTTTCCGGATTCAAGCTTGGCTACAATCTGCTCCAGGGACGCCATGGCCTCCTCGAAGGAGAGAGCGCTTAAATCTTTGGTATCTTTGCCTGTTTCGTTCATTTTACGGAACCTTCAGCCCTTAGGTTTGCCTGTGTGTCTGAAATCTGAGGCAGTTATAGGATGCTGTATCCGGAGACGCAAAGGTTATTGATGCGAACCACTCTTATTTTTGGGTCAGAAATGGCGGAACTCTGTCAGTAGATGTCGCCAAGATCCCTAAGCGCCACACCCGGCAAAGTCTTTGTCTGCGCCACGACCTCAACCGCATCGAAAGCCCCACAGGCCATGAAGCGGTTTACATCACCGTCGAAGGAGCGGGTTACAAGCGACATGGCCTCCAACAAATGCAGATGGGCCAGCGCTTCCCCAAGCGCCATATAGAAATCCATGCCCGAAAGCTTCCGACGGAACAGTGAGGGAAAGGTCTCCACTGGCGTCCGCTCTTCACTACACCAATCATGCAGGGATTTCAGCTTGTTCACATGGCTGTTCACCAGCGCCGAAAGGCGGGTATCCAGCCCCTTGAAAACACGGCCGTGACTTGGTAACACCAAGGGATCACCCGGAATTTCCTTCATGCGTTCAAGCGAAGCAATCCAGTGCGCGAGCGGATTGGAATGCGGCTCACGCGCATGAACGGACACATTGGAGGTGATGTTGGGCAGCACCTGATCGCCTGAGATGAAAAGCGGCTCGTCAAGGCAGGAAAGACAGGCATGCTCGGGCGAATGGCCGCGACCGATCACCACTCGCCAACGCCTGCCACCCAGTAATATTTCACTACCGTCCTCAATGCGGACAAATTGGGAAGGCAACTGGTGCACGCCCCTGCGGTAGTTATCAAAGCGCGCGCCCCGCATCATCGGTTCAAACTGTTTGTCCACACCGGATTTGAGCATGAACTCTATTTCATGTTCCGGCACTTCCTTCGTGCCGCCCATCCAGAGGTGAGCGGCAGTCATATATTCAAGGGCGGTCATGGTAAGCGTGGCGCCATACCGTTCCGCGAGCCAGCCCGCCAGGCCGATATGGTCCGGGTGCAAATGCGTGCCGATCACGCGCGCAACAGGCTTGCCGCCAAGGAAATCCTCTTCAAGCGCCTCCCAGGCCGCGATGCCGCGCTTACCCATAGAGCCCGTGTCGACGACAGACCAACTGTCGCCTTCGTCAAACAGATAGACGTTGATATGATCCAGCGACCAAGGAAGCGGCATACGCGCCCAGTAGATACCTTCGGCCACAGGAATCACGTTGCCGCCTTCAGGCACCAGGTCAGCATGGGGGTACAGCAGGCCGTCGTCCTCGACAACTCCGCCCCGATGATCTGCCACCGAAGCTTGCGACAGCGCCTTCGCCTCGCTTTTACCTGCGTCTGCTTTTGTCTTGCTCATGTGTCCTTTGCCCCGCCTTGATACTCAATACATTCGGCCAAAGGCCGGTTAGTGACGCAGGAAGTCATCTTCCGCCAAATCGGTGATATGACGCGCGCCTGCCTTGATTGAAGGTAGTAGCGCCACGGCAGAAGGCAAGATTTGTTCTCGGTAAAAGGCTGCTGTCGAGACCTTCGCCTTCAGGAACGCTGGGTTCCCCTCACCTGCTGCCAGGCGCCTTTCTGCCTCTGTGGCCTGACGGCTGAGCATATAGGCACCGAGCACCGTGCCAAACAACCGAAGGTACGGCGTGGCGGCGGCGGCGGTATCGACAATACGCTCGAAACCGTTTTCGAACAGCGTGTTTGCGGCGTCGTCAAGGGCGTCAACCGCAGGCGTCAGGTCTGCTGCATAATCACCACCCTCGCCCGCTGCAAAGCCGCGCATTTCTGCGATCAATGCACGCCAGTGCGCACCACCATCCGCATTCAGCTTGCGGCCAACAAGGTCAAGCGCCTGAATGCCGTTCGTGCCTTCGTAAATCGGGGCGATGCGAGCATCGCGGTAATATTGCGCTACGCCGGTTTCTTCAACGAAGCCCATGCCGCCATAGACCTGGATGCCCAGCGAAGCCGCCTCAACACCGATATCGGTCGAATAGGCCTTGGAGATCGGCGTCAGAAGGTCTGCCTCCCCTTGCGCCGCAGCGCGGGCTTCCGTGTCATCCAGCGCATGCGCCCGATCAAGTGCCCAGACGTTCCGGTAAATGATCGCACGGGCCGCTTCGGCCGTGGCCCGCATGGTCAACAGCATCCGACGCACGTCCGGATGGTTGATGATGGTCACGCTTTCACGCGTTTTGGCGCCGATGGCTGCCGATTGCACACGCTCAAGCGCATATGATGCCGCATGTTGGTAGGCGCGTTCGGCAATCGCCACGCCTTCAAGGCCCACGCTGATGCGGGCATGGTTCATCATGGTGAACATATTGGCCATGCCGCGGTTCTCTTCGCCAACGATATAGCCAACGCATTTGCCACTGTCGCCGAAGCTCATCACACAGGTTGGGCTGGCATGGATACCGAGTTTGTGCTCGATGCTGACGCACTTGACATCGTTCTGTTCGCCCAGGCTACCGTCTGCATTGACATGCACCTTCGGCACCAGGAACATGGAGATGCCTTTTGTTCCGGCTGGAGCATCCGGCAGGCGCGCCAGCACCAGATGGATCACATTTTCCGCAAGGTCATGATCACCCCAGGTAATGAAAATCTTCTGGCCTGAAATCAGATAGGTGCCGTCGGCCTGCTTTTCAGCCTTTGCCCGCAGGGCACCAACATCAGAGCCCGCAGAAGGTTCCGTGAGGTTCATGGCCCCCGACCACTCGCCAGTGATCATCTTCGGCAGATACATATGGCGTTGCTCATCTGTGCCATGGGCATCAATGGCTTCAATTGCGCCAGATGTCAGCATCGGCAGCAGGCTGTAGGCCATGTTGGCTGAGGTCACCATTTCATCCACTGCCGTGGAAAGTGTGCTTGGCAGCCCCTGCCCGCCCAGTTCCTCCTTGGCAGACAGCGTCGACCACCCGCCTTCAACATAGGCCTGATGCATCGGCTTGAAGGCATCCGGGCTGACGACACCCTTATCTGTCAGCTTTGCGCCGACCTGATCACCTACAACATTGGTTGGGGCGATCACTTCGCCTGCAAGCTTTCCGGCTTCCTCAAGGATCGCAGAAACAAGGTCTTCCCCAGCCTCTTCAAATGCTGGGATGGATGTCCATTCAGACAAGCCACCAGCGGTTTCCAGAGCAAAGCGTATTTCTTCAAGCGGCGCGCGATAGTCAGTCATTATCCGAAAATCCTGTTAAATTCCGTTGTCAGATGATGCCACCTGGCCTATCAGCATAGGTGGCTGGGCCGCCGGGCGGCCCCATTTGCTTTGTCCCGTGATTGCGAAATTGTGCATGGCAACATTTAAAACACAAGTGGTTTCTGAAACAGAAAATGGGGCAGTTTCCCTTGCTGTCCAACATCTGGCTGCGGGAAACTTGGTCGCGATTCCGACAGAGACTGTCTATGGCCTAGCGGCTGACGCTACGGAATATTCCGCAGTGCAGCAAATTTATGAAGCCAAGGGACGCCCCTCCTTCAATCCGCTGATCTGCCATGTGGCCGATATTGAGATGGCAAAAAAAATTGTCACTGTCTCGCCGCTTGCAGCCAAACTGATGGAAATCTACTGGCCCGGGCCGCTTACGCTGGTGCTGCCGGCCAGACCAGATTCGCCTATTGCCGCCCCAGTGTCCGCAGGGCTAGACACACTGGCCGTGCGCTGCCCCAAAAAGGCGGTTACCCGCGAGATTATCAAAGAACTTGGAAGGCCAATCGCGGCGCCAAGTGCCAATCCGTCCGGCAAGCTGTCGCCCACATGTGCGGCTGACGTGTTGGCCGGGCTGGACGGTAAATTACCGCTCATTATCGATGCGGGCGACGCCCCTGAAGGCATTGAAAGCACTATCATCGGAGTGAAGGATGAGAAGCTCTATCTCCTGCGCCCCGGCACCATCACCGCTGACGAGATCGCCGAACAGACGGGACAGCCCGTACTGGACCGCAATGAGGATGAAATCTCTGCCCCTGGCCAGCTTCTGAGCCACTATGCCCCGGAAGCCAGCGTGCGCCTGAACGCCACAGAAAAACAGGACGCTGAGCTCTTGATCGGCTTCGGTGACATTGCGGGCGACATCAGCCTAAGCGCTTCAGGTAATTTATCAGAAGCCGCCCATAATCTATTTAAAACATTACGAAATGCTGATAAATCATCAACACACATCGCGGTCGCGCCCATCCCCAATCATGGGATCGGTATCGCGATCAATGACCGCTTGAAGCGTGCTGCAGCGCCCAGGAAAGAAGCATGATCGACCAAGCCCATATCGACGCGCTGATCGTACTGGCCGGCCCCAAGGGCGCCACAACAGACGCGAACGAGGTTGCCCCCCACCTCAGGGAATGGCGCGACAAGTTCAATGGCAAAACCCCGCTGATGCTGATGCCCTCTGATGCGGAGACTGTCTCAAAGCTGGTGCGCTACTGCAACGACCATCAGATCGCCATAGTGCCACAGGGCGGCAATACAGGCTTGGTGGGCGGCGGGATCCCCGGGCTCGAAGGCCGAAATGAGGTACTATTCAGTACCAAGCGCCTACGCGGCAGCATCGCCGTTGATCCTGATGACATGACCATCACAGCGGACGCAGGCTATACGGTTGCGGAACTGCAGGCAGCCGCGGCGGAGCATGACCTTCTGTTTCCGCTTTCCCTGGCGTCGGAAGGCAGCTGCACAGCAGGCGGCGTGGTATCCACCAACGCTGGCGGCGTGCATGTGGTGCGCTACGGCACGACCCGGGCGCTGACGCTGGGAATTGAGGCCGTGTTGCCTGACGGCAGCATCATGAATGACCTGTCTGCGCTTAGGAAAGACAACACAGGCTATGACCTGACACAGCTTCTGGTGGGGGCTGAGGGCACACTTGGCATCATCACCCGCGTCAGCTTCAAGCTCGCACCAGCGGAAAAGCAACTGCACAGCTGCTGGTTGGCTGTGGATAGCCCTACAGATGCCCTAAAGCTATTGCGAAGCGCCCGCCAAGCCACCGGTGACCGCGTATCGGCATTTGAGCTGATGCCGAGGTACGGGGTGGAGCTGGTGCTGAACCATATCCCTGGCACTTCTGACCCGCTGGCCGCACCCTATGACTGGTATGTGCTGACGGACATTGCCTCCAGCAGCATAGACCCCGCTCTCGAGACCCAAGTGTCCGACTGGCTTGAGCATGAGATAGCCGCTGGCACCATCAAGGACGGCGTAGTGGCCAGCACCCTGGCGCAGCGCGAAGCGCTCTGGCGCCTGCGTGAAACCATGTCAGAGGCACAAAAGCATGAGGGTGGCAGTATCAAGCATGATATTTCCGTGCCTGTATCAAAAGTCCCGGACTTCCTGACAGTAGCAGGCAAAGCCGTAATGAATGGGTGGCCCGGTGCACGACTGACACCCTTCGGCCATCTGGGTGACGGCAACATCCACTTCAATGTGATGCAGCCCGCGGATGCCGACAAAGAAGCGTTCCTGGGCAGCTGGGAAGCCATGAACGCCCTTGTGCATGATATTGTCACCAAATTTGGCGGGTCGATTTCTGCCGAACACGGCATCGGCACGCTCAAGCGCGCGGAGATGAAACGTCTTAAGGACCCGGCGCAGCTTCAGGCCATGCGTGCCATCAAGAAGGCGCTCGACCCCCACAACATCATGAACCCCGGCGCACTGCTTGACTGATGCTTACTGGTTCTTGGGGTTAATACCCTGCTTGCCGGCGTAAAAAGCCTGCAACGCCTTCAGGTCAGCTTCCATGTCCCCTGTTGGATAGAACAGGTCACCGAACCCGATTTCCTTGATGGATGCATCCAGATAGGCCCGCAGGATCGGCACACCCGCCTGAACGGCAATGCGGTAAAAGCCGGTCTTCCACTTGGTAACCTTCGACCGTGTTCCCTCTGGCGCCAGCCCTAGTATGAGACGATCCCGCTTTTCAAACTCTTCCACCGCCCGGTCAACCACATCGGCAGCCGATTTGCCCTCGCGAACCACGGGAATACCACCCAGCCAGTAAAAGAACCAACCAAGCGGCCCTTTGAACAGCGTGTGCTTGCCCAGGAAACTGATATGCAGCCTCAGATAGCCAACAGCAGCCATGAACACTGGGAAATCCCAGTTGCTGGTATGCGGTGCTGCAATAGCAACGAACTTGGCGTCTTTCGGGAAGTCCCCAATGACCTTCCAGCCAAAAGCCTTCAGGAAAAGGCGGCCAGTTTGATAAAGCAGGGCTGAAAAGAAACGGTTTTCGTAGATTACGCTGGTGGACACACGGGGCCTCTCGAACACAAATGGTGGCGCAGCATAGTCGGGCCATGCCCACACGCCAAGCTTTTCTATTAACCCCATTGAATGCCCAAACAAAAAACGGGCGGATAGGAGTGATCCCATCCGCCTCGTAGTTCGTGCGTCATCCACCCTCAGGCAAAAGGCGAACGCGCCATACTCATTCGAGTAACCTTAGCAGATCTCAGGCAAAAATCTTTAAGGTGCTCTACTAATCGCAAGGGGTGTGCCAGAAAATAAACCCTATATATTTCAATTGGATAAGAAATATTGTCTCAAAATGGGACGACACACTGCATCAAAATACTGTACCAAATCGAAACATGTCTCATTTTGACACTATAGCCCGGCAATGACCTGCGTGAACCGCCCCTCGTCCTGTTCATCGACCCACAAGTGCGGCGACAAGCGCAGCAGATCGCCTCGAAGACTGACCGACACACCAGCATTTTTAAGCTCTTCCAAAAGTGCAGCACCCTGCTTTCCGACCCTTACCCCAAGAATATGCCCTGCCCTGCGGTCGGCCGCGATAGGCTCCATCCCTTTGCTCTCAAGCGCAACGGCCATACGCCCAGTGATCGCACTCAGGCTTTCATAAATATTGGGAACACCCCAGGAAAGTAGCTGCTGTAGCCCGGCCAGGAATATTGGTGCCAGGACATGGTTGGCACGCTCGCCCATATCAAAGCGGCGGGCGCCTGGTTCGAATTCATCCCTATATTGAACCAGCCTTGAAAAATCCCGGCTACCTTCCCGGGTTATCCAGCCTGCCTCAATTGGAAAGCCGCCCTGGTGGCGCGGCGCTACATACATCAGGCTGATGCTATAGGGCGCCATTAGCCACTTGTAGCCGGCAGCAACCATAAAATCCGGATCGATGGCCTTAACGTCGAACGGCATTGCACCCAGCGACTGGCTGAGATCCAGCACCAGCGCCGCCCCAACGCGCTTGCAGGCACCCGACACCGCCGCAAGGTCGATCAACGCGCCAGATGACCAATGCACATTGGCAACAGATACAATATCGATGCTTTCGCCTTCGCGCGAAATCATTTCAAGAATTGCGGCCGTCCAGTCGTCATCTGACGGCTGCGGCACAGCTATCACCTCGCCGCCTGCCGCTTCTGCCCGTTCCTGCCAGGGATAGACGTTCGACGGAAACTCCTCCGACATCACAAGCACCTTGCCACCGGGCGACAGAGGCAGGTTCTTTGCCGCGGTGGAAATGCCATAGCTCGCCGAAGGCACGATGGCTACGTCCGCAGCCTCAGCATTCATCAGGGCCGCCCCTGCTGCACAGACATCAGCCGCCGTATCAAAGAAATCGCCTTCGCCGATACGCCAAGGCTGGGCAGACCGAGCTAGCGCCTCCTGACCGGACGCCACTTGCGCTTTGCTGAGCGGTGTCATGTAGGAAGCATTCACGTAACAAAGGTCACGCGGAATATCGAACAACTCTCGCTGCGGGGGAATTATCATTTTTTGGCTCCTGTTTCTGGGCAGCCTAAGGGCTAGGCGAACAGAGGCCAAAATAAAATTTCGATTGGGACTGGTCAGCCTGTCTAATGACCGCGGATCAGCCGATCATAGGCAATCAACAGCACACCAATAACAGACTTGGAAAAGCCTGCGGCCTCCAGTAGCCGGGCCATCACTTTCTTGTCGCCCTTATTCAGCCTTGCTTCCACAGCTTCATAGGGGCGATCCAGGAGGACTGCTATCGCCATGGTGAACAGTTTTACGTTCGAATTTTGCAGATAGCTGAGAAGAACGTCCGATGTCAGGCTGTTCACCTGATTGAGCTGCTGCAGATAATTTTCGATCTCGCTCAGCGGCGCCATCTCAAGCGTCCGCGAAAACACCTGCCTGTTGGCCATAGACGCCAGGTAAGACGCATAATCGGTGGCGAGGCCAAACTTTTCGGAAAGGTATTCGCCGTACCGCTTGGAAATCTTGAAAATGATCCGTTCCACAACGGAGGCGGGCAGGTCTGCGCGCTGGGCCAGCTTTTCCATCAGGGACCGCTCCTCGGGGAAACGGTCAACCACCCGGTTGCAGCTCCGCTCTGACAGTTCGATCGTATCGTTGCCCACCAGCGACTCAACGGCGCTTTTGCAGCCTACGTCGCTGATGGCATAACTAACGGCCTCAGGAAGGCCGATGCGCTGGGCAATGGCCTCCTGCGCGCCTTCACTGCAACTGCGAACGATATCTTCCAGGAGCGCGTCATCCATTGCCTGGGACGCCATCAGGAACGGCATGGACACCTGGTCGATGTCCTGCGCGAGCTTGGAAACCAGGTCCTTGGGCAGGAAACTGCATACCTGCAGCTCACGCGACAAGGCCTCGCGAACCGACACTGCAACGTCTTCCATCAGAATTTGGGCGAGCTCAAGCGCATCCGCTTTGTCAGCAGAACCATTTTGTTTGGCCAGAATCTTGCCAACCTTGCGCGCGATTTCGACGCGGGCGGCCAGATCAATGTGCCTTAATTCTTCGACATGTTTGATGTTAACGCTCATTCGTCCTTACCCAATACAACTAACGGCCCCATGCTCGCAGAAGCCCGCCTCAATGGAATGGCTGGCGCCCCAATAGCCTTTTTGGTGCAAAATTCCTAGTCAATTTTGACTTCCTTCAGGCCATTGGCAAATCTGGCTGCGTTGTCCGTGTATATTCGTTCAGACATCTTAATCATTTCTTGCTCTTCGGGCTTAAGCTGCCGAACAACCCGGGCGGGTGCGCCTACAATCAGGACGCCTTCCGGGAACTCCTTACCTTCGGTGACCAAGCTGTTCGCACCCACAATACTCCCGGCACCAATCTTGGCACCGTTCAGGATGGTGCTGCCCATGCCAATCAATGTATGGTCGCCGATCGTGCAGCCATGCAGCATGACCTTGTGGCCAACAGTTACGCCTTTGCCAATGGTGCAGGGAACCCCGAGATCAGAGTGGATGACAGAATTATCCTGAATATTGCTGCCCTCCCCGACTGTTATCGGGTCATTGTCGCCGCGAATGGTCACGCCAAACCAAACGCTGGCCTGCTTCTCAAGAATTACCTTACCGATCACGGCTGCATTCGGGGCAACCCAGACGCTGTCGTCGGCGCATTCAGGCTTCACACCATCAAGTTCATAAAACATGCACAAAATCTCTATTGGGGTTTCAAATCACTAGCATTCCAAGTATCACGCTACTTTAAAGGAAACTGACCGAAAGCCCAACCTTGGATTAATGCTACCGGTCGCAAGCGAGCCGAAAATGTCAGATAACGAGAATACGGGAAACAAGGACACCGAATTGGGCTGGCGGGGCAACGCGCCGGTCTCGAAGGCGTTCGACGATGTCTATTATTCGGCTGAAAACGGCCTTGAAGAGACAGACTTCGTTTTCCTTTCCGGCATAGGAGCCCCCGATATATGGAAAGGCCGCGACCATTTTGTCATTGCGGAGACGGGCTTCGGCACCGGCCTGAATTTTCTCGCAACCTGGAAAAAGTGGCAAGAAAGTGGGGCGGACGGGCGCCTGACATTTATCTCGGTTGAAGGCTATCCGCTCTCAGAAAAAGCGCTTAAAGAAGCGCACAGCACCTTCCCGGAAATTGAGCCATACGCCGAACAATTGCGCGCCGCATGGCCACCGGCGGCAACGGGCTTTCACCCGCGCGAATTTGCGAATGGGCAGGTAAGGCTGATATTGATCTTTGGCCAGGCCGCAGAGGCTTTTGCCAGCCTAAGCGGCAGTGTAGACGCGTGGTATCTGGATGGTTTTGCCCCTGCAAAGAACCCGGACATGTGGTCTGACACCCTGATGGACCAGATCGCCCGCCTGTCGCACGTTGGTACGCGCTTCGCCACCTTCACCGCGGCGGGTTTTGTCAAACGGGCGCTCAGGGACCGCGGCTTTATTGTTGAGAAAACGCCTGGCTATGGGCGCAAGCGCGAACGCCTGGTAGGAGAAGCGCAAAACCCTGCCCCAATTGAGGCCCCAGCGCCACTAAGGCCAGAATGGGCAGCAACCCCCGCAAGTCCAGAAGGCACAATCGCCGTTATCGGGGGCGGGATCGCGGGCGCCAGCGTCGCCGCCGCCCTTCAGGCCCGCGGCCGCCGCGTGACGCTTGTCAATTCACCAGAATACAAAAGCGCCAGTCAGGTGCCTGCCGCCATCCTTTCGCCCCGCTTCATGCGCGAGCACACCCCTGCGGCAGAGTTTTTCACCAGTGCCTATGCCTATAGTTGCGCTTTTCCTGCCTTTGGCGAGGCCTGGGCTGAAGCGCACGGCGTGCACCAATTACCCAAAAATGCCGCTGATGCAGACCGGCTTGAAGAGATCAGGAGCGACCTGCACTGGACGGCTGATTGGCTTAAACCCCAAGATAATGGCTTCCTGCTGCCGCGCGGCGGATCTGTAGACACAGCCAAGGCGCTCGAAGCCATTACCAGCAGCATCCCTAAGGCCGAGATGGTCATCACCCGGCTTGAACAGGCTGGCCCCGTCTGGCGCCTGCACAGCAAAGACGGCCAGGTACTGACCGCCGATATTGTTGTCCTGGCGGCGGGCATCGACACAGCAAAGCTCATCAGCAAGGCTGACTGTCCGGAGCTCAGGCCTAACCGCGGACAGGTGGAGGTCATTGGAGCAGATACGGCCACTGGCCTGCCCCCGGAAAGCATCGCATTTGGTGGTTATGTGACAGCAGAGGCCGACGGCATGCGCACCATCGGCTCCACGTTCGACCGCAAGACAAGTGTCACCCCTGCCGATTATGAGCCACGCGATGAAGACCGTATACGTATTCTTTCGGTGCTAAAGGGAGCTACGGGCACCGAAATCCCAGACGAAGCAATCGAATACTCCTGGGCCGGAGTTCGCGCCACCACCGCCGACCATCTGCCGTTCGCAGGGCCGGTTCCTGTTGGGAATACCACAGCAGTGCAATATGCCCCGCTTGCAAAAGACGCCAAGACCAAAGGCCTGGGCGAACCGACCCTCCACGACGGGCTCTATATGCTCGCGGGGTTAGGCTCCAAAGGATACCAGTATGGGCCACTTCTGGGGGATTATCTGGCCGCCATGATCTGTGGCGATCCCCAACCCCTGCCGGACAAGCTGGTCGCGCCCCTTCACCCGCTCCGTGACCTTATCCGGTCCATCAAGCGGAAACAGGGCTAGGCACGCTCCTCTTCATCACCGTCACCCTCCGTAAGCTGACAGGCAAGCTTCTCAAGGCGCGCCAATTGGTCCCGCTTGCGTTTGAGGAACGGAATGGTGGCGAAAGGAAACAGCAGGAAAAAGAGCATGGTTCCGGTGACCCAGTAGTTCACTGTGTCCAGTTCCGGCGCATCGATTGAGCCATATCGCTCAATAAGCGACCAGTAGATAAAGCCGAAAGCCAGGATGCCAACCCCGCAACCCCAGTTGTTGACAATGATATAGCGGATCGACGACCGCGCACGCTTGATCTGCAGGTCAATGAGCGACTGTGCGGTGCCATCAGCCTGCCCCCAGGCCCCGGACCGGACATAAAAAGCGGCCCAAAGCCCCAAGGCGCAGACCAGGAAAAGGACTATGGCCAATGGGATGCCACCAACCTGCTTTGCCGCAGAGCCTGACAAAAGGTCCCAGCCAAACAGCCCCATGCCGGACAGGCATACAATCACCTCGAACGCGAAGTTGACCCGCATACGCCACCAGACAAAACGGGCATGGCGGGCCATTTTGTCCATATCGATTTCCGGGCTTTGCTGCCAGATGTCCGTCAGGTCGTCCCAATCGGGCATGTTCTTTTCCGTACTCATCGCCCTGCTTTCCCATGTGCTGCCTGCATGCTGTCCTTCAGCGCGGCTTTTGCCCTGCTGAAGCGCACCATGGCGTTGTTTTCACTGATCCCAAGTGCTTCCGCGATCTCCCGGTGGGAAAAGCCCTCGAGCGCAAGCGTCGTTACTTGCTTGAGCGGCAGCGGCAGTCCCCGCACGGCAGACAGCAGCGCTTGACGCTGCTGCGCCTTCGCCACGTCTTCCTCGGGCCCTGCCCGTTCGCTCGGCACCGTGTCATCCAGAACGGTCTGGCGCGGTGCCTTGACCGCCCTTGCCACGTGACTGATACATCGGTTCTGGGCGATCCTTGCGGCATAGGCTTTCAAGCTGCCATCACCGCGGTATTTCTTCAGGGCCTGCCAGAGCGCCAGCGAGACTTCCTGCATCAACTCTTCCTGCTGCGACGGATCAGCCTCATATGACGCCACGATCCGCCCCAACATGTTGCCGTGCTCCTGCAAGATAGCCTTAATATTCACGCGGTGACCGCCCCCGATTGATCGCCCTATGCCTCAGACAGTATCTGTTCGCTGGAAAGCCGGCGGCTTGTCAACCACAAGCAGATGGCCGTGCCCACAATCGCGGACAGGAAGGCCGCACCTGTAACGGCCAGATCGGGGCTACCGTCAAAGAATATCCGCCCCAAACTTTCAACATCCGCAAAAATCGGCAGATATTTGGTTACGGCAGGTAGCTTGTTTTCGCCATACATCTTTGCGTAACCCACAATCACCGGCGCCATCATCATCATCGACATATAGGTCTGCCCTTCCTTGAAGCTTTTAGCATGAATGCTGACAGCAAGAAGGACGGACGCCACAAACATGCTAAGTGCCGCAAGCTCAAGCACTGCCAATATGAAGCCACCAACCGTAAGCTGCAGCTTGAAGGGCAGAACATCCGCGGGCACGAACTGCAACAGGATCAGGTCAATGGTCACGGCAAGCATCGTGCCGCCGAACGCAAAGGTGGCTACCATTGCCCACTTGCCTGCAACCAGGTTCCCGGTAGAAACCGGCTGCGCCATCAGCGACTGCAGGCTCTGGCGTTCGCGCTCACCCGCCAGCGCATCAAGCGCCACGCTCATGCCCATCACAAAAGGCGCGAGCATGAACACAAGCATCAGGCTGTTGCCCAGCATCTTGTTGATAAAGCTTGAAGGCGCCAGGTCTGACCTGTTGACCACAATTGGGGCCATTAGGCCAAGCGGTACACCGCGGGTGACAAGCCGCACACCCGCGACATGCTGGCCGTAAGCATCAAGTGCTTCCCGCACGTCATCGCCCCTGTCCGCCTGTTGGCGGGACGTTTCATCCACATAAAGCTGAACCGGCACGCTTTCACCGCGGCCAAGTTTCACACCAAAGTCATCCGGCAGCACGACCATGGCATCTGCCCCGTCAGGCAAGCTTTCAGGCGTATCCAGGGACACCACTGGCACCACCTCAAGTCCCTGCTTTTCAAGAAAAGCTACCATGCCTGGCGCCTGGTCACTGCCAGACAGTGCAACTGTCGAGCGCGCGGTTTCAGCCCGGTCATCGGCCATCAGGAAGAAAATGAAGGCCATCAAAAGTGGCACACCAAACGCATAGGATGCGATGGCCAGCACCGCGCGCTTGTCGCGCAGCATGTCTTTCATTTCCTTGCGGTATACGGTTCTGATCAGGCGGTTCATGCTGCTGTCCTCCCGTGTGCCGCGGTCAGCGCCACAAATGCTTCTTCAAGGTTTGGTTGGCCGGCTTCCCGGACAAGATCAGCCGGCGTACCGTCGGCGCACACAACGCCGTCCGCAATCATCACAACATGGTCAGAAAGAATTTCCACCTCTGCCATCACATGCGACGACAGGAGCACACAGTGCCCTGCGGCCTTCAGCTCCAGAAGGATTTGCCTGAGCATACGGATGCTCATGACATCAAGCCCGCGCGTGGGCTCATCCAGCACGATATTCTTCGGTTTGTGAAGGATCGCCCGGGCCAGAGCCACCTTCATGCGCTGCCCCTGGCTAAAGCCTTCCGTTCGACGTTCCAGGATATCTTCCATGTGAAGTAGGCTGACAACCTCCCCCACCGCATTTTCCAGCGCTGCGCCGCTCATGCCGTGGAGTTCAGCATAATATTCCAGATGCTCGCGCGCAGTCAGGCGCGTGTAAAGACCGAACTGGTCCGGAAAAATGCCGAGAAGCTTCTGGGCGCCGAGTGGGTCTTGCTGCACACAGATACCGTCCACTGTTACCTGCCCATGATCGGGCCTCAAAAGCGCAGCCACTGTCCGAAGTGTGGTTGATTTGCCCGACCCATTCGCCCCCAAAAGCGTTGTGATAGAGCCGTCCTTTGCAGTGAAGCTGACATCCTTTACAGCCTGCACTTCGCCAAAGTTTTTTCCTATTTTATCAACGATAATCATGACTTACCCCCTAATTCACCGTGCCGTTCAGGCCGGTGACCACCGGCAGTCGCTTCAAATATCCCAGGCACTCGGTATCGAGCGCGTCGGCATCAAGCGTTGTGACAAACTTCTTCAAAAGATGCGGCATGCAGGCAGTTGCGCTGGTGATATGGCCATTGCCGGCAACAACGATATGGCGCCCGTTCGGGAAACCCTGCAGCCAATGCTCGCCCATGCCGGGCGGGGTCACGGGGTCCAGGTCGCCGCTCAAAATCAGGGCCGGCACGTCGCTTGAGATAGGCTCATGGGCATCCGGCGCACCAGGCAGGGCGTCCCAAGCCTTACAGCCTGCCTGCCAGTAGCGGAAATAGCTGTCTTTCGCGAAACTGTCGGCTGCTGCTTCTTGAAGCACACTCTGCCGCGTGCGCGGTACTTCCTCACCACACAGGATAGAAAGCGTGGCGCCCAGATACATGCTCTCAGACGCCGAAGCGCCGCCAGTGTAAAGGGCGATGAGCGGCTCAAGGTTGCCACCATCGGCCGCATCAATCACATAAGGCAGCATCACGGTGGCATCAGCGGAATACATGACGGAGCGAATGCTTTCCACCGCCATCACGAAGCTTATATCAAGCTCAAGCGGCTCACCCGAAAGCGGGTCATTGCCTGAATATCGCAGTTCTCCCGCGGCCGCCTTGGCCAGGAATGCTTCCACCTGCGCTTCAAAGTCGGGATAGCGTGCGGTGCAAGCCTCATTCTGGCGGCAGTCTTCTGCCAGCATACGCTTGGCGCGCTCGGCGCTTTCTGGTGCACTTTCAAACAGGGAAACGTCAGGCGGCGCGACACCGTCTACGATAATGCTTCGCACATGGTCTGGATGGCGTTTGAGATAAAGCCCTACCGTGCGTGTTCCCCAGGAACCGCCCCAAAGGTTCAATTGTTCATACCCCAGGGCCTGTCGCACCGCTTCCATGTCGCGCACGACATTTTCCATGGTGAAATGGCGTACATCAATGTCATGCGCAGCGCGGCATTCCCTGATAAAGCCGGTCCAGTCATCCAGGCTGGATAACATCTCGCCTGGCTCGACCTCACAGTTCAGCGGGTGGGACTTGCCCGTTCCGCGCTGATCCACGAGTACAATGTCTCGCGTTTGGCGAATTTGGCGAAAGGCGGTTGAAGCCAGAATGCCGTACTCGCCCGCGGCCTGCCCTGGCCCACCAGCAAAAACCCAGATGGGATCTGGCTCCGACCGGCTGCTTTTCGCCGGGATAACCGCCGCGTGAATTGGTATCCGGGTGTCTTCAGGGTTGTCGTAATCAAGCGGCACCTCAATGGTAAGGCACTGCACACGCCCCTTAAGGCCCTTGATAAAGCACGGCTCTGTCACCGCCTCGCTACTGTTCTGCTGGGCGCCTGCGGGCAATATCGCCGCAAGCGCCAGCAGTCCTGCTGTCGTGATCTTGGATAAAGGATTCACCTTTTTCTTCCCCCATTGGTAGGTTGACCTTGCACGTTTCTAACGCGCTTGATCTTTCAGTCCAACGGGGTTGAGAAAACTTACAGTTTTTTTGGGCTCCCCCTTTATCCTGTCCTGCGGGCAACCTTGTGGTTTTTCAGCACCTGGTCTTTCTGCCGCCCCGCCAATTCTGCCAAATGATCGAACCTGTGCTCGAACGTACCAACGCCCTGTGTCAGGGACCTGAGTTCAATAATCAGGTCCTGCATTTCTGACGCTGGCATTTGCGCCTCAATCTGGTCCCAACCGGGCCAGCCATCGCGGCCATCAAAGCCCATGATCTGCCCACGCCGAGAGCTGATCATGCCATTGATCCTGGCCATATAATTGGTAGGCGCCATAACGCGCACATGCTCAATGGGTTCCAACAGCACAGGATCGCAGTCTGGCAACGCATCAGCCATCGCCATCCGGCCGGCAGTCTTGAATGCCATGTCAGAGCTGTCCACACTGTGATGCTGGCCATCCTGAAGGGTGACCTCCACATCCACGACAGGGAAGCCAAGCGGTCCTTGCCGCAAATATTCCTTCACGCCGGCCTCGACGCTCGGGATATATTGCTTTGGCACCGCCCCTCCGGTGACTTTCTCCTGAAACTCAAAACCTGCGCCAAGACCACGAGGTTTGACCTCTATCACCACATCGCCAAACTGGCCGTGGCCGCCCGACTGTTTCTTGTACCGGGTATGCTGAACCTTGTTTCGCCGAATAGTTTCCTTATAGGCCACATGTGGATCAGCAAACCGTACGTCCACGCCATATTTGTCATTCAGGCGCGTCATCGCCGCGCGCATGTGTATTTCACCCTGCCCCCACAACAGAAGCTCGCCTGTATCTTCACAGTGCTCCACGTCGAAGGATGGATCTTCTTCCATAAGTTTCGTGAGCGCCTCAGAAAGCTTCGCCTCATTCTTGCGGTCGCTGATCGCAATTGCGCGCGCATAAACGGGCTGCAACAGGCCGGGCTTTGGGGCACCCGTGCCTCCCAGCGTCTCGCCGGTTTTGACATCCTCCAAGCGGGGAATGGCCACAAGGTCGCCCACATCGGCCATTGTCGCTTTCTTCAGATCGGTTCCTGCTATTCTAAAAAGCCCACCAACCTTGTTGCCGCCCACATGCAGCCCCTCTGTTACCGCGCCCTTGAGGACCCGCACAAAAGATAGCTTGCCCATATGGGGCAAGTGACGTGTCTTGAGCACATAGGCTGCTATTTCCTTGGTTTTTTTGGGCATCATGCGCTTGGAGGCCATTTCAAACCCCGGCATTTCATGCCTTAAGGCCTTCATCAGCCGCTTCAGGCCATAACCCTGGCTGGCACAGCCCATAAGCACAGGCATTATGCGGCCTGCACGAAGATCGTCAGCCAGATCCGTGAACACTTCATCACTTGGTGGGTCCACTTCTTCCAATAGCTCTTCCATCAGGTCGTCGTGGAAGTCTGCGAGCGTTTCCAGCATATGGAAGCGGTCTTCCGCTATCTGCTCCAGAATGCTCTCGGCGCCGTCCTTGATCTCTCGGCTGCCGTCCATGCCATAGCTGTATGCGCGCTTTGACGCCAAATCAACAAAGCCCGTAATCGCGTTTCCGTCGCGGATTGGCACATGCCTCAGAACGGCAGGCAGTGCGCTTACCTCATCCAGAGCTGCCGCTATTTCGCGGATATGCACATCCGAATGGTCAATCTTGTTGATGAAAAGAAGATGTGGGATGCCTTCTGCCTCCAGCTCATGCAACAAGGGGCTCAAGGCAAAGATTTTTGCGGGCTCGGGTTCCGCCACCACAACGGCCACATCTGCTGCATGAAGGGTATTGCGCGTTTCCTGCAGGAATTCGATCGAGCCGGGACAATCCAGGAAAATATAGCGATCATCAAGGTAATGGACCGAGGCAATGTTGGTATCGACCCCCATGGCAAGCGCTTTCGCCTCCACACTGTCGTCACCAAAAACCCGCTCGCCATTTGCCCGGCGGCGGGTCGTTTCAGTCAAAAAAAGAATATTTTCAAGAAGTGTGGTTTTACCGCTTGAATAGGGGCCCACGAGCGCAACCACCCGCGGGCCGTGTAGAGTGCCATTGGCCATCTGTTCCTCCGTCCCAAATATTGAAGGCGCCGGGCGAAACCCAATGTTTCACCAGCGACCGAGGCACAGGCATGTTTGTTCTTTGTAAGCGGATGACCAGCCTATCAGAGCACAGGCGCCACATCAAAAAAACCGAAGCAGTCCATCTTCGGCGTCGCAACCCCTTGTCCAGCCTTCATAATTTATTAGGTCAGACGCTCTGCCCTTTGGAGCGATCGGTATGAAACGGAAGCCCGAGTCGGCCTGCCTCGCCTGAAACAGCTTGACCCAAAGGCCCTGACTATTCATGTAGAGGAAGTCTTTTTTGCACGATGAATGTTCAGGAGTGAGGCCGGATCATGACAGACCAAATGGTTGAAATTGTTGAAGTTGGCGCGCGCGACGGGCTGCAAAACGAAAAAGTCATGTTCTCCACTGAACAAAAAGTAGAACTGATCACCCGCGCCATGGATGCCGGGCTGAAAAGGCTTGAAGTTGCAAGCTTCGTGCACCCCAAACTGGTGCCCCAAATGGCCGATGCTGAAGCCGTTATCGCCGACCTGCCGGACATCAAGAATGTCGAATATGTAGGCCTTGTGCTGAATAAACGCGGGCTCCTGCGGGCACTACAAACCCGCGAGGGCAACAAGCACGGCGTTGATGAAGTCGGCTGTGTGGCGACGGCTTCGAACACATTCGGCGAAAAGAACCAGGGCCAGACGCGAGACGAGTCTGTTGCGGTTAGCAAAGAGATCATCCGGCTCGCAACCCAGGAGGGGCTGAAAGCACAGGTGACGATTTCGACAGCCTGGGGCTGCCCGTTTGAAGGTGAGGTTTCCCCGCAGGTTGTCGTTGATATGGCAAAGGAGCTGGCGGATGCCGGCCCACGGGAGATTGCCATTGCGGACACCATCGGCGTAGCCGCGCCCGTTCGCGTGCGTGAAATTTTCGAAGCCGTCAGAGACGCCCTGCCGGGCATGCCGCTCCGGGCCCATTTCCACAACACGCGCAACACCGGAATTGCCAACGCCTGGGCGGCTTATGAAGCAGGTGTGCGCATATTGGACAGCTCGGTCGCCGGCCTTGGCGGCTGCCCGTTCGCGCCGCGCGCCACCGGCAATATCGGCACAGATGACCTTCTCTATATGCTGGACCGCTCCGGCATCACGTCAGGCGTCGAGCTCGACAAGATCATTGCGCTCGCTGCCTGGGTAGAAGACGTGCTGGGCCGCCCGGTGCCTTCCATGGTTGCGCACGCGGGCGGATTTCCAACACCCCAGGCTTAAGCTCTATGAGGCCTAAGTCCTAAAAGGCGATATAAGCCCACAAAGCCATAAGCGGCAGGTTGCTAAGGAAAAAGATCTTGAAGCGCGTGCGCACGTCATTGCCTGTGACATGCACCAGCGTATGCACAAACCGTATCACCACATAGGCCCACGCAAGGCTCAGGGTGACTGTGTCTACTTTTCCCAGCATCCCGGCAGCTATACAGGCCGGGTAAAAGAGCATTGGCATTTCAAACAGATTGGTCAGGTTGCGCTGAGCCGTCTGCACGCCTTCCGGTTCCGGGCTTTCCCCTCGGAAGGTTTTGAAAAAAGCCAGGTTTGTTGTCTCGCCTTTGCCAATAGCGGCAAAACGACGTTTTGCAAGAAGCACGACGACGCCGAAAGTCAGCGTCGCCATGCCCAGCATTGGATAGAAAATTGCTTTATCCACCTATGGTCTCCCCCGTTCTGGTGTGCCGCTTTACTTTGCAGCGGCAAACAGTTTCGATTGCTCTTCCTGAAGCCGTGCGAGCGCCCGTTGGGCCAGCGCGCTATCGGGCTTGAGGCGAACCGCCTTCAAATAGTCCTGCTGCGCGTCTGTATAGTCGCCTTTTGCCTTCAGGACATTGCCCCGGTTCACATAAGCGCGCCAGAAATGGCGATCTTCAGCGATGGCACGCGTACAGGCCTCTTCAGCACTATCCAGCTTGCCAAGGGCATAGTCAACGGCACACAGGTTGTTGAGAAGCGGCACAAGGCGTTCCTTGCTCAGGTTGGCCTTCGCGGCCCGATGGAAATATTTGGAAGCGGTCTCAAGATCGCCTTCCATCATGGCGTCGGTCCCGCGTGTGATGTTGCGGTCAGGGCCAGCATAATAGGTTTGTGCGTTCGCTGCTGCGGAAAAACTTGCCACTGCCAGCACTGCACCGGCTACCAGAGTTTTACGTGTCGTCCACATTTCATGTCTCCTCGTCTAAAGTCGTGACGCAGGCCAATGGGGTTCAGGGAGGTTGGGCCCGGGTCATAAGGCCTATATGTGAAATTCATTTATGGATGTAATTGACAAATTATGCAGATTAGCTATTCATAATTGAATTGCAAAACTCGAACGCGGAGCCTTCCCCATGCTTGATTGGGATGATCTGAAATATTTCCTGGCCATGGCCGAGCAGGGTAGCCTGTCTGCGGCAGCACGTAAGCTGAACGTCAGCCAACCCACACTTTCCCGCCGCTTGACCGCCCTTGAAGAAAATGTCGGGGCCGAGATTTTCTCGCGCACCCGCACCGGGCTTGAAATGACAGCCCTTGGTGAGCAGATGATGAACCATGCCCGCCATATGCAGGACGATGTGCACGCCATTGAACGGTTGATTACGGGGCACGACAGCAGCCTGCAGGGTTCCGTTATTATATCCTGCACTGAGGCCATCGGCTCCTTGTGGTTGGTGGAAAAGCTCCTTGGGTTCCGCAAACAGTATCCTGGCATCACTGTCGATGTGAAAGTGGACAATGCGGTCTCTGACCTGTTGCGGCGTGAAGCTGATATCGCCCTCAGGATGTTCCGCCCCGTACAGAACGACCTGATCTGCAAACGTACGGTTTCCATGGCCTACGGCTATTATGCCCACAAGGATTATCTGGCAGAGCACGGCACACCCAAATCCATGGCGGACATGAAGAAGTTCGATTTCATTCTGCCGCATGACGAGATTTTGGCCTACACATCAACCGAGCACCGCAAGAGCATCGGCGCCCCCAAGGGTGCCGCGTTCCGGTCAAACAATCTGATTGCCCTCGCCGCTGCTGTAAAGGCCGGCTACGGCATTGGGGCATATTCCTGCCTTGCCGCGGCAAACGACCCAGACCTTGTGCGCCTGTTCGACGACTATGTCGTCTTCAGTTCCGATATCTGGCTCGTAAGCCACACGGAACTTCGGCGAAGCGCGCGCATCCGCGCCATGTACGATTATCTGGGCGACATTCTGCAGGACAATGCCGCTGCCTTTGCCGGGGCCACCTGACAGCCAAAACCGGGTCCTGAAAGCCCAAGCCTGTTGAACGCAATGACAACATGACCTAAAGATCATTCCAGACAAGTATTATGTTCGCCACTTCAGCTTACCTCAGGGGGGAACCAACATGATGTTGAACAAGCTTTATGCCCGCCGCGACCGTGTGGCCAAAATGCGCCGCACAGTGGACGTGGGATGGATCATGAAAGCCCCCAAGGCCGGTGTGGTGTGGTATGAGCCGGAGCCCTTCCGTCAAAACTTGCCAGAAGCACCTGATGCAAAGTCTGTTCAGAAATGCCCCGGGGCTATCGACTTCGACAGCCGTCATTTCGTTGTCAAATGCCCTTATGACCTGCATCTGCGCCTCACGCGGTCACCGGACGGCAAGCCACAGCTCCTGAATGTACAGGGTGCTAATTCGGCCGTGCGTTCGAGCGTCATGAGCCAAATCATGCTGATGCACCCGCAAAGTGAATGGCGCCATCCCGAAAGACCGCTTCTGCAGTTTGTGACACCCTATGTCTTCATCTCGGACGAACCGGTGTGGATCAACCAGCTGCCGCCCTATCTTGACTATCTCAAGACGCGCCGTCCCGGCCTGATGATCGCCGGGCGTTTCCCCATTCATATCTGGCCCCGCCCGTTTATGTGGGCATTTGAGTGGCACGATGCCTCACAGGACCTGATTCTGAGGCGTGGCGAGCCATGGTTCTATGTGCGTTTCGAAACACAGGACCCAACCCAGAATGTTCGCATTTTCGAGGCAGAGCGCACGCAGGAGCTTGACGACTATATGCAGTCGGTTCTGGATGTCTCCAATTACACCAACCGTACATACAGCTTGTTCAGGCAGGCGGAAAACCGTCGCCCTGAACACCTTCTGGTGAAAAAGAAGTAATAGCCGTTCTACTTGATGCGGTAACGGGCAAGCACTTCATTGCCCTTGCCAATATAGCTGACTTCGCTAAAGCAACCACCGGCCATTGTGATGCCGCGACCATGCTTTTTCGTGTGGCCGTCTTCTGCCGAAGTGAAAGCCTGATGGTCAAATCCCTCACCCGGGTCGACAATACGGAACAGTATCTCTGTTTCTGATCGGCGGAACTCCACCGTCACATAATTTTCGGCATAGCCCGGAAGGGAACGCCGGTATTTGATTTCGTCTGTAAGGCGGCCCTTTTCAATCAATAGCCCCTTTTCCTCATGCCCGATGGCGAGACAGCCATGCTCCACAGCATTGACGAACAATTCCGTCAACCCCAGTGCGACCGGCACAGGCTCAGCGCATGCTCCCGCCAGGAGGGCTGCCAGGTTTTTGGCTTCTTCGCGGGTACGGAAGCGATATGTAGCAACATCAACATCACCAACATCAGAAACCTTTTTGCTAACAGCATCGGCAACCGACAGACGCAACATATAGTCATCGATTTCTGCACGGACGGCGCCCCACAAGGCATCCGGCCCCTTCTCCAGGCTGATAATGCGACTGACATTGAGATCGAACCTTAACTGCTTGAGGTCCGGCTCCGCGTCAATGTCTGCAAGAAGAACGATCGGCCCGCCTGCTGCTAGAAAATCGGCACCAAGTGCCCGGCCAACCGCTTCGGCCCCCTCCCTGCGGGCTGTCTGGGCATCAGTAATGAAACCCAATGTCGGTGCTGCGCCCGCCATTGTGGCGGCCAATTCCTGGCTATCTGAAACGCACACACAGTCAAATTCAGGAGGACGTGCCGAAGCAACCATTTGCCCCAACGCGCTGCTTTCGGCCGCCATCACCAACACACGCCCCTTAACAACACCGTGCGCTGACGTCTTTGCGCGCTTCTTTTCCGGCGCCCGGTGCATCGCCACAGCCGTCAGATCGTCCGGCAACTCCCCCGGCAACTTGGCATAAAAGGAACCAATCAGGCGCTCTACAAGCTTATATCGGTCCCCGGCCTTCGCTTCCTGTTCCACTTCTTTGACAAAACCATCTTCGCCAAGGAAAGAACCGTCCGGTCCCGCAGCCTCAAGCAGCACGTCCGAGTAACAAAACAGGGTCTCGCCAGGTTCCAGCCGGTCAGTTTTGTTCTCATACCCTGGCCTGCTGATGATACCGACAGGTGTCCCTGCGCTATCAAGAAGTCTGACTTTGCCCTTCACATTCACGATCATGGGGCGTGGCGCGCCGGCACCTGCATAGACGATCTCACCAGTACGGTGGTTAATTACCGCATAGAACATCGTTACAAAATGCCCAAGCGGGAACGTAGGTTTCAACGCACCATTTAGACTGGTCAGAAAAATAGCTGGATCATCGCGGTACATCTCGAAACGAGACATCGTGGCATGAAGGCGGAATGTATTAAGCGCTGCCCCTACCCCATGACCTGACACATCAAGCACAAATACGCCGAACTCGTCATCAGAAAGCCTCCAGCCGCCCCACAGGTCGCCCCCCAGTTCAAACGATGCCCGATAGTGGGCCTCAAATGACACATCGGAGGATTCCTCAAGCTCCTGCAGCGTATCCTCGTCGGGCAACAGCGAATGCTGCATGTCCCTTGCCATGGACAATTCAGTGTGCATTCGGCTGTGGAAATCACTTAGGTTCTTGATCAGGAACTTGTTTTCAAGGTGCATGCACACTCGAGCAAGCAGTTCCGGCTGATTGATGGGCTTGGAGACAAAATCGGTAGCGCCGCTACTGAAGACCTTTACCCGCTCCTCCGGCGTTTCAGACGCTGACTGGACAAGAATTGGCAGCCCACTGGTTTTCGGGTCAGCCCGCAGTATCCGACATACTTCATAGCCGGTCACTCTGGGCATATTGAGGTCCAGGATCAGCAGATCGGGCGGTGTATTCTCGATAAATTCAAGTGCTTCCTGACCATCTTCCGCATAGAAAAGGTGTGTGAAACCAGCTTGCTCCAGGCAGCGTCCGATAATCTGGCGCATGATTGACATGTCGTCCACGATCAGGATGGTCGCGCCTCGAATTTCGGCTGCAACTTCCTCAACCCTGCCGGGGATACCTGTATTATTGGCGCTGTTCAAACTGACTGCCCAGAAATTGCGGCACGGGGCCGCATCAGGACTGCAATAGATCAGAAAGCTTGGTCAGTTTCAGCATGCTAGCGACATGACCTTGAGCACCGGTAACAGACAGTTTCCAGCCGGAAGTGTCAGCTTGCTCTTTCGCGATGAGAAACATCCCAAGGCCCGCCGAATCGACCATATCCACTGCCGAAAGGTCAAATACACAAGACTTGATGTCGCGATCCGCCAGATCCTTCAATAACTGTCGGAACGCAACATTTTCAGAAAAGGTGATGTCGCCCGTGAAGGTCGCCGTGATAGCGCCATTATCAGAGTCTTTGATGCGGTATTCCATAAAATCCCCCTTCGGTCCACAAACCGAGAATTAAAGTAGCAGACAACAAAGGCAAGACCCGAGCCGTCAACTCATTGGAAAACACCCAACCCAATGTCAGTATTATGGCGCTAAACTTTAATAATTCAATAAGATAGACGACTAAATGCACCGAACATGCAAAACGCCTCCCCGGCATATCCGGGCCGGCAACAGGCTAGACGCGGCGGCGTTTGAAGTCACTGATGATCTCGGCGGCAGCGTTGTGCCCAGGCACGCCCGTTACACCGCCGCCAGGATGCGCACCCGAACCGCAAAGATAAAGCCCCTTCACCGGCATACGGTGATCTGCATGCCCAAGAACCGGACGCGATGCGAACAGTTGGTTCGGCGTCAGTTGACCGTGGAAAATATCCCCGTCAATCAGCCCAAACTTCCGCTCCAGGTCGAGCGGGGAATGGATTTGTCGCCCTATCACTGCCTTCTTGAAGTTCGGCGCATATTTGCTAACTGTATCGATGATCAAATCGGCCACGTCTTCCCGATGATCGTCCCAGCTTTTGCCGTCAGGCAAATGCGGAGCAAACTGTTGGCAGAACAGGCTGGCCACATGCTGCCCCTCTGGGGCCAGCGTGTCATCCAGCGTGCTAGGGATCAGCATTTCCACAATCGGTTCCTTGGACCAGCCCTGAAGCTGGGCATCCAGGAAGGCCTTGTCCAGATAGTCCATGCCCGGCCCGATCACGATACCTGCAGAATGATGCGGTGCCTGCCCTTCCGAAGGCAAACAGGTGAATTGCGGCAGTTCTGAAAGGGCAACATTCATCCGGAATGTGCCCGACCCGCTCTTAAGATGTTTGATACGCGTCCCAAAATCGGTTGGCACCAAGGCAGGGTCTACCAGTTTCCCGAACAGTAGCTTGGGCGCCACGTTGGCTGCAACCGCACGGGCCTTGATGACAGTACCATCTTCAAGGGCAACACCACGGGCCTTGCCTTTATCCGTGATCACTTCCGCAACCGGGCTGTCCACACGGATTTCTGCACCGGCTTCCCGGGCGGCATTCGCGATGGATTCACTGATGGCGCCCATGCCGCCAATCGCATGCCCCCAAACGCCTTTCTTACCATTCACTTCACCGAAACAGTGGTGCAGCAGTACATAAGCTGTCCCAAGCGCATTCGGGCTGGTGTAGGCGCCGACAATGCCATCAAAAGCAAAGGCAGATTTGATCATGTCGTTTTCGAAATAGCGATCCAGCATGTCGGCGCAGCTTTGCGTCGCCATATCCAACAGCAGGCGCTGGGCCTCGATCGGCTGGCGGATAGCGCTCAACCCAAGCGCCGCAGCCTTGATCATATCTCGAAGACCACCACCGGCGTTTGGCGGCGCCTGCAAAAGCAGCCGACGCAGCTCATCCGCCACCATGGAAATATCGGCGCTGTAGCGATCCAGGGCTTCGGCATCATGCTGGGAAAAGCGTGCGAATTCCTTCTTCAGTTCGTCGTGATCGTAAGAGAACGCCAGGTGGTCTCCGTTCTTCATCGGGAATATGTTCGCCAGTTTGCGCTCAACAATCTTCAGGCCATGCCTGTGCAGCTCAAGATCTGCGATTACCTTGGGGTTCAAAAGGCTGACAGTGTATGACGCGGAACTGTTGCGGAACCCCGGATGGAACTCCTCCGTCACGGCAGCGCCGCCCAGCATTTCCCTGCGCTCAAGCACAACCACCTTGAGGCCTTTTTTCGCCAGATAGGCTGCACAGGTCAGGCCGTTGTGACCGCCGCCAACAATCGCTACATCATACATACTTACTCTCCCTCAAAAATATCCCCCGCAAGCTGGGTACGACACTCCATGCACTCGGGCAATGGCAATTTTTCCGCAGCTGGTTTCCGGTTGCCAAATCTATCCTTCACAGCCGCACGGCTTTTCGCTACAAGCTGTTTAAGTTTCTTTGTCAATTAAGGTTTCAGCCAATGAAGACCGTCTTTGTTATGATCAAATGTGAACTGGGCCGCACCTATGATGTCGCCGCCCATCTGGCGGACGAAATCCCGGAAGTTCGCAGCGTCTACTCCACATCCGGCAACTATGACCTCCTGGCCCAGTTCCAGCTGGGTGCAGATCAGGAAATCGGCCGTTTCATTACGCAGGAAGTGCAGACAACTCCCGGCGTCAAGGACACCTACACGATCATCGGCCTGAATGCCTTCACTGAAGATTCCGTCGGCACAGGGCCTGACCCGATCTGATTGCAGGCTGACCTTCAGACAGGTTTAAAGGGGCGCCCTACGGTGCCCCTTTTGTTTGCTTCCCAGGCCTAGTCGCAACCGTGCACGCAGGCACCGCCGATATAGGTGGTCGTTACCTTGATATCGCTGATCGCCTCTGGCTGCACTTTGTAAGGGTCAGCATCCAGAATGATGAAATCAGCTTCCTTGCCCACTTCGAGCGACCCACGAATGTCGTCCTGCCCCATCAGGTAGGCACCATTCACGGTCAACGCCCGGATCATGTCGTCCACAGATACGGCTTCCTCAGGAATCCATCGCTGATCATCTGCGT
Organism: Kordiimonas lipolytica; assembly: GCF_042651265.1. Lineage (GTDB taxonomy): Bacteria > Pseudomonadota > Alphaproteobacteria > Sphingomonadales > Kordiimonadaceae > Kordiimonas > Kordiimonas lipolytica. The sequence continues at coordinate 321,163 of NZ_JBHSCR010000007.1, forward strand.
TTTCCGGGTCTTTCCGAAGCACGGCCACTTCAATGGAATGGAATGGGTTGCTGGTGGAAACGGGCCAGTCACTGCCCCAGACGATACGGGCATCTGCCTCGATGAAGCTTTTGGCCGGATATAACCAGCGGTGCAACTCTTCCTGGAGGAAAGGTTCAGTCAGGTCAGAGATATAGGCGTCGCGGAAGTGCCAAAGCGTTTGCATGTCTGCGGTTACGCCAAGCGGGCCGAAGCGCGCAATATCTTCAGGCTGCACGATCTCCAGATGGGCCAGTTGATGGCGGCTGTCGCGCTCACCGTTGGCCTTTTTCGCCGCCTCTAGCGCATTCAGGCCAACGCGCACGGCGCGGTCGCCGATCGCATGCATATGCACCTGGAAATCTTTTGCTTCAAGCTTTGTCGCATAGTCGCTCAGGGCCTGTTCACTCAGGTTGATCTCACCCGCATGATCAGGGCCAAGGGGCGCATTCACGTAAGGCTCCAACAGCGCTGCGGTATGGTTTTCCGGCACACCGTCAACGAAAATCTTGACGGCTTCAGCGTCCAGGCGGCCAGCAGACCGCGCCCGGAACTGGGCCCGGCGCGAAACCAGCTTATCCACTGTGGCCGCCGCATTCTCCTCTGTCACCACAGACGTCACCATCTCTTCCGCCGCCAGAAGCGACAGACGAACGCGCTGTGGCAGGTCGGCCCTTTCCGCAACTGCCAGATATGCCTGCTCGTTCACGTCCGCCATGATGGCTGCGTCGATCGTGGCTGTGATGCCGTGCCCGGCCTGATAGGCCATGCCTGCCTCAAGGTTCTTGATCACATCATCAACGTCGGGCGTTGGGAAAATATGCATCACAAGCCCCTGGGCACTTTCCCTGAGCGTCCCTGTGGCGTTACCGTCGGCGTCGCGCTCAATGCGGCCGTTCAGCGGGTCTTCCGTATCTTTTGTAATGCCGGCAAGTTCCAGCGCCTTGCTGTTGACCCAGCCATTGTGGCCGTCAGCGGCCCCAAGAAAGACCGGCCTGTCCGGCACGACTGCATCCAGAAGTTCCTTCGACGGATTTGCATCCGGGAACAGATTGAGCTCCCACCCTGAGCCCATGATGGCAGGCATATCGGGATGCGCGTCGGCATAGGCCTTGACCGCAGCGACAATCTCTTCGGCTGAGGTCATACCCTGAAAGCCAAGCCCCAAAAGGGTTCCGCCACCGTCCGGCAGGTGGGCGTGACTATCGGTAAAACCCGGGAAAACGGGTTGGCCGTCGAGGTCAATCCGCCGGGTATTCTCTCCCGCATATGGGGCTGCACCAGCACTGCTACCGACATAAACGATCTTGCCATCCCGCACAGCCAGGGCCTCAGCCACACTGCTTTCGCCGTCCACGGTATAGATCGTACCGCCGGCGATAATCAGGTCAGCCGGCTGCATGCCTTCTTCAGCCTGCTCCCCGCAAGCCGCAACCATCAACAGCGCACCAATCGGCAGTAGCTTTTTCATCCTCATTCCCCTTGATAATGTGATCACATTTAAAGGAAACGATATCGAAAAACTTGCATTAATGCAAAAGATTATCTGAGTAATTCAGGAGATATATTGAAAAATCCGGCGCCCACAGCCTGACCAACTCGTCAAGATTGTGATCACTTACAAGCCGCCAATGAACAGCTATGTTTTCACGATGCCAACCCGGTCGATCTGCCGGTGCAGGGACACCACCCACAGAAGCACCAACACCATAATCAACCCACCAGCCAGAAGCGGCAAGCCATTCAGTTCCTGATTGAGAAGCCCCGCAGCCAGCGGTCCGGTGGAACGCCCGAGCGACTGCATGGACTGGAACACCCCCATCACTGCACCGCGCTCAGTCGGCTTCGCCCGGTGCGATGCCAGCGCCGACATGGACGTATTGAAAAGCGCGGTACCCACGCTTGTGGCGGCAATGCCGATGAACACAAGGCCGGCAGTGGGCACGATCAAGATCAGGAACAGGCCCAGCCCCATGAAAAACACCCCTGCCCGCGCCAGCGAAATTTCACCGAACCGGTTGTTCAGCCGCCCAATCAGCCCGCCCTGTACCACCATCAGCACCAGGCCAATCACCAGAAAGAGCTTGCCCATATCCGGCGGCCCCCAGGCGTAACGCGTTTCCATGAAGTAGCTGAGCACCGATTCCATCATCGAAAGCGGCACAGTGAACATCAGCATCATCAGGCAGATCTGCATCAGGATCGGGCGTGTACGGATGCGGCCGAAGGCCTCAAGGCGGCTGATCTGCCCCCGGTCTTCTTCATGCTCCGCGTGGCTTTCCCGGAACAGCACCGCAACCACCAGCGCCCCTGTGAGCAACAGCCCCGCTGCAATCGCGGCGGATACGGATATGGTGGCCGTGGCTGCATCGCTTCCACCAACCACACCACCCAGCGGCGGACCAAGAGTGAAGGCCAGGCCAATACCGGCCCCCATCAGCCCCATGCCCTTTGCGCGGTTCTCCGCGCTCGTCAGGTCGCTCACCGCCGCCATCACTACGGACGTGTTTCCCGAAAATATCCCCACCAGTGTCAGTCCCAGCAGCACAAGTGCGGGCGTGTCTGCCATGGTCGCCAGGAACAGGTAACAGGCAGATGCGCCAAGAAGCGTGATAATCAGGATCGGCCGACGCCCGAACCAGTCAGACAGTCGCCCCCACACCGGGCCGATGATAAACTGGGAAAGGCTGTAGCTCGCAAGGATCGGCGTTGCCTCCGCCTGACTGGCACCAAGGTTTTCCAGAACATACATGATGGACGGCAGCAGCATGGCAAAGCCTGCCATCACAAGAAACACGACCAGAAACAAAATAGGCATAGTCTATCCGATTGTTGCGCCGCGCCGGGCCTGAAAAGGATTTCGACCGGTTTTAAGCCGTGAGCACCAATAACTCAACAGCGGTATCTGTTCTATGCGGCAAATAAGAAAGGCCGGAAAACTCCGGCCCGATTCCCTAACGACGGCCACTTTCGACCCTCAAATTCAAGAATTCTTATTCAGCAGTGCCTGCAGAATACATATATAAGCACCAGACGAAGCGATCTACAATGTCCGCTTCTGGCCGAATGTTGCCCCTGAACTCCCCACCCAGGCTTGCCCCTTGCCCCAACAAAAAAAGGCCGGAACGATCCGGCCTTTTTCTTATCCAATATTGGCGAACTTTGCGCGTCAGCGCAGCAACACGTTGGTGAAGCGCCAGGGGTCGCTTTCATCGATCTCTTCCGGGAAAATCCAGTTGGTGCGACCGTCCAGCGGCGTCCAGTCTGTGTATTCCCCCACAACCGGCCCCAGGTATGGGCCTGCGATATCAAGGATTCGCTTGAAATCGATCTCGTCAGCTTCCACAAGGCCGCGCTTGGGGTTTTCGATCGCCCACACCATGCCGGCAAGCACGGTCGCTGTTACCTGAAGCCCTGTCGCATTCTGGTGCGGGATCAACTCCCGCGTTTCATGGATCGACAGCTGCGAGCCGTACCAGTAGGCGTTCTTCTCATGGCCGTATACCAGCACGCCCAGCTCATCAACGCCGTCGGTGATCTCGTCGCAGATCAGGCGGTGCTTGGTCTGGGCTTCAAAGGCGTTGCCCTCAAGTTCATGCAAGGACAGCACGGCATCATCACAGGGGTGATAGACATAGTGGCAGGTGGGCCGGTAGGTCACGCGCTCGTCAGCATCGAACAGGCTGAAATAGTCGGCGATCGAGATGGCCTCATTGTGGGTGATCAGGAACCCGGTCATGGAGCCTGCCATCGGCGTCCAGCTGCGCACGCGCGTGGAAGCGCCCGGCTTCTTCAGGTAAATGGCCGCGCGGCAGCCGAAGACATGTTCGGCCGCGTTCGCCGGCAGATAGCCTTCGTGCGTGCCCCAGCCAAGCTCGGCTGGCTGCAGACCTTCGGCCAGGAAGCCGTCGATGGACCATGTGTTGACGAACTCGCCCTTCTGCTTCTTCTCATCCGCCACCTGCGTGTCACGCTCGGCGATATGGATGCCCTTGACGCCCAGCTTACGCGCAAGCTCGCCCCAGCCCTGCCGGGTTTCAGGAACACTCACCTCAAGGCCGCAGTCCGCCGCGATATTGAGGAGCGCCTGTTTGACAAAATGGCTCACCAGCCCTGGGTTCGCACCGTGCGCAAGAATGGCCGTGGGGCCGCCCTTGAGGCTGTCACGCATCGCCAGCGCGTCTTCGCGGATCGAATAGTTGGTCCGAAGGCCCATCGGGCTGTCCGGGTCCTCATAGCGGCCCGGCCAGGGTTCAATACAGGTATCGATATAAAGGGCGTCCACCTTGTGGCAGAAGCGCACCAGCGACATGCTCTCAACCTCAACCGACAGGTTCACCAGGAAACCGCCCGCGCGGTCAAACAGCGGCGCAAGCACTGCCTCAAGGTTCGAAGGCGTCAGCGGTTCCCTGATGAAACGGATGCCGTGCTCGCTCGCCACATCCTGGCCGCGTTCGTCGGCGGACACGATGACGATATTGTCGCGTTGCACCTCGAAGTGCCTGAGAATGAGGGGCAAAAGCCCCTGCCCGATCGAACCAAACCCAACGATCACCAGCGGGCCGTCAATCCGCGCATAACAAGGCCACCCATCAACCATTCAGACACTCCTACATCAAGAATCGGCTTAGTTTTCGGGCGCACCATAGTCAGCTTGCCCCCGACCATCAAGCGCGAAGGGTAACAATAGGCCCTGTGCGCGCTGGCGAAGGCCTCTAGGTCAATGCCCCAGAGAACAAAAAAGGCCGGAGCGATCCGGCCTTTTTCTTATTCGATTTTAAGGGCGTGCCTTACTTCACTTCCGCCATGATCTGGCGGCGGGCTTCGTCCATCATTTCTTCAAGGTGTTTTTCGATACGGTGACGGGAAATATCCAGGCCTTTGCCTTCAATATCCGCCATTACCTTGCGAATCACGTCCTCGTCGCCATCTTCTTCCAGGTCGGATTTCACGACCTCTTTGGCATAAGTCGCAACATCGTCACCCGAAAGGCCCATCTCAGACGCCAGCCACTCGCCAAGCAGGCGGTTACGGCGGGCACGAGCCTTGAACATCATGCTCTCGTCATGGGCAAATTTATCTTCAAAAGCCTTCTCGCGGCCGTCGAACGTGGTCATTGGTACTTTCCTCTTATCCGAGTCTCTAACTGAGACCCCAGTAAAATAGCATAGCGCATCCGTCAATAAAGGAAATTTCTGCGCCCTTTTCCAATGCTTACACGAAACTTATTGTTATTTGTTACAGAAAGATTGTCGCAGGGAACCTTTTCCCTTATGTTCGCGCCCGCGCAACCCACTGACATCCCTCAAACTGAGGAAAAGAGGCAATATATGTCCCGCCGCAACAAGATTTACGAAGGCAAGGCCAAAGTTCTGTTCGAAGGCCCTGAGCCCGGCACCATTATCCAATATTTCAAAGATGACGCCACTGCGTTCAATGCCGAGAAAAAAGGCACGCTCGCAGGCAAAGGCGTGGTGAACAACCATATCTCTGAATATATCTTCACCGCCCTCGCCGACATCGGCGTCCCAACGCACTTTATCGAGCGCACGTCCATGCGTGAGCAGCTTGTGAAGGCTGTTGAGATCATTCCGGTTGAAGTGATTGTTCGCAATATCGCAGCAGGCGGCATCTCCAAGCGCCTCGGCATCGACGAAGGCACGCCGCTGCCACGCCCGATTGTTGAGTTCTGCTACAAGTCGGACGAGCTGGGCGACCCGCTGATCTCCGAAGAGCATGTTCTGGCATTCGGCTGGGCCGATGAGATCGAGCTTGAGGAAATGACCCACTATGCGCTCCGCATCAACGATTTCCTCTCCGGCCTTTTCGCGGGCATCGGCATCAAGCTTGTGGATTTCAAGCTGGAATTCGGCCGCCTGTATGAAGGCGAAGACTGCATCACCATTCTCGCGGATGAGATCAGCCCGGACGGCTGTCGCCTGTGGGACATGAAAACCGGTGAGAAGCTGGATAAAGACCGCTTCCGCCGCGACCTTGGGGGCGAAATGGAAGCCTATCAGGAAGTCGCGCGCCGTCTTGGCATTCTGCCGAACGCGGACATCACCGAAATTGCAGACCATCAGAACAAGGGCCAGAAGCAGTAGCTTCTGGTCCAACCTTTTGTAAGCCCAAAGCCTAACGGCACAATTACCTGACTGAAAGAAAGTGAGCCCAATGAAAGCCCGCATTCACGTAACCCTTAAAAACGGCGTTCTGGACCCTCAAGGCAAAGCCATCGAGCATGCGCTCGGCAACATGGGATTTGACGGTGTCGAAGCCGCCCGCCAAGGCAAATATATCGAGCTGGACCTCAAGTCCACGGATCGCGCGTCGGCGGAAAAGGAAGTGGACGAAATGTGCCGCAAGCTTCTGGCCAATACCGTGATTGAAAACTATTCCATCGATCTGGAGTAGAACACATGAAATCCGCGGTTATCGTTTTCCCGGGATCGAACTGCGACCGGGATATGGCTGTCGCCCTAGAGAAGATCACAGGGCAAAAGCCACTCATGGTCTGGCACCAGGAGTATGACTTCGACAAGGTCGATTTCATTGCCCTGCCAGGCGGTTTCTCCTATGGCGACTATCTTCGCTGCGGCGCCATGAGCGCGCGCTCGCACATCATGAAAGAGGTCATCAAGCGCGCGGAAGCGGGCGTGCCCACTTTCGGCGTGTGTAACGGCTTCCAGATCCTGACGGAAACCGGCCTGCTGCCGGGCGCCCTGATGCGTAATGCGGGCCTGCATTTCGTGTGCAAGGACGTGAAGATGACGGTGGAAAACGCCGACACCATGTTCACCAACGCATACGCGGCGGGCGAAGAAATCACCATTCCTGTGGCGCACCATGACGGCAACTATTTCGCCGACAAGGAGACGCTCGACCGCATGGAAGGCGAAGGCCAGGTGGCATTCAAGTACGCCGAGGACATCAACGGCGCGCAGCGCCGCATCGCCGGCATCACCAACGCCAAAGGCAACGTCCTTGGCATGATGCCTCACCCTGAGCGCATGATCGAACCAGCATTGGGCGGCTCTGACGGCCGCAAGCTGTTCGAATCCGTCATGAACCGACTGGGCTAAGGGGAAGAGACATGAAAACCGGTAACGAAATTCAAATCACCCCTGAGCTCGTGAAAGAGCACGGCCTGACGGAAGAAGAGTATCAGCGCATCGTCGGCGCCATGGGGCGTGAGCCAAACTATACAGAGCTTGGCATCTATAGTGTGATGTGGTCTGAGCACTGCTCCTACAAATCATCCCGCTTCCACCTGAAGAAGCTGCCGACCAAGGCGCCTTGGGTTATCCAGGGGCCGGGCGAGAACGCTGGCGTGATCGACATTGGCGACGGCCAGGCCGCGATCTTCAAGATGGAAAGCCATAACCACCCATCCTACATCGAGCCTTACCAGGGCGCGGCAACGGGCGTGGGCGGCATTCTGCGCGACGTATTCACTATGGGCGCACGCCCGGTGGCCAACATGAACGCGCTCCGCTTCGGCGAGCCTGACCACCCGAAAACCCGCCACCTGCTGGCGGGCGTGGTTGAAGGCATCGGCGGTTACGGCAACTGCGTGGGTGTACCCACCGTGGGCGGCGAAACCAACTTCGACGAAAGCTACAATGGCAACATCCTGGTGAACGCCATGACTGTTGGCCTCGCAGATGCGGACAAGATCTTCTACTGCGCGGCTGCGGGCGTTGGTAACCCTGTCGTTTACGTGGGTTCCAAAACCGGCCGCGACGGCATCCACGGCGCCACCATGGCATCCGCCGAATTCACCGAAGACAGTGAAGAAAAGCGCCCTACTGTACAAGTGGGTGACCCCTTCACCGAAAAGCTGCTGATTGAAGCCTGCCTTGAGCTGATGGCCACAGACGCCATCATCGCAATCCAGGACATGGGCGCGGCTGGCCTGACGTCGTCATCGGTTGAGATGGCGTCCAAAGGCGGCGTGGGCTTCGAGCTGGACCTTGATCAAGTGCCGCAGCGCGAAGCAAACATGCTCCCATACGAGATGATGCTGTCCGAGAGCCAGGAGCGCATGCTCATGGTCCTCAAGCCAGGTCGCGAAGACATGGCCAAAGCCATCTTTGAGAAGTGGGAACTGGACTTCGCCGTGATCGGCCATATCACCGACACCGGCAACCTGACGCTGAAGTTCGGCGGCGAAGTGGTGGGCGACATGCCGATCAACAGCCTCGTTGAGGACGCGCCAGAGTATGAGCGCCCCTATATCCCGACGCCGAAGCGCGACGTGGTAGACGTGGAAGCGCCAGCTGACCTGAATAAGGCCGTCATGGACCTGATCGGCGGCCCGAACCTGTGTTCCCGCCGCTGGATCTGGGAACAGTATGACCATATGGTGATGGGCGACACGATCCAGCGCCCGGGTGGCGACGCGGCTGTTGTGCGTGTGCACGGCACGGAAAAAGCGCTGGCAATCAGCACAGACGTAACCCCGCGCTACTGCTATGCCGACCCTGTTGAAGGCGGCCGTCAGGCTGTGGCTGAGACATGGCGGAACATCACGGCTGTGGGCGCGACCCCGCTTGCGATCACCAACTGCCTCAATTTCGGCAACCCGGAGCGCAAGGACATCATGGGCCAGTTCGTTGGCTGCCTTGAAGGCATGGGCGAAGCCTGCCGCGCGCTGGATTACCCGATCGTATCCGGTAACGTGTCGCTTTATAACGAAACCAACGGCTCCGGCATCCTGCCAACGCCCGCTATCGGCGGCGTGGGTGTGATGGCTGACAGCAACATGATGGCCACCATCGCGTTCGAGGGCCCGGGCCAAACTGTGGTGCTGATCGGCGAAACCAAGAACGAGCTGGGAGCAAGCCTCTACCAGAAGCAGATTCTGGGCAAGAACGAAGGCTGCCCGCCGCACGTTGACCTGGATATCGAACGCCGGAACGGCGATTTCGTCCGGGCGCTCATTGAAAATGGCCAGGTTTCCACTTGTCATGACCTGTCTGACGGCGGCCTGATTGCGGCCCTTGCCGACATGGCAATCGCAGGCAAGGTTGGCGTGAACGTGACCGTTGAGGGCGACCTGCCGCTGCATGTGGCGCTTCTGTCTGAAACCCAGGCGCGCTATCTGGTGGCAACCGATGCCGCCACGGCAGAGACGATCCGCCAGGAAGCCAAGGACGCCGGCATTCCGGTCGCGGTTCTGGGCGAAACCGGCGGTGACCGTGTATCTGTGAACGGCGGCGCGCTTGACCTGGCGCTCAGCGACCTAACGGCAGCCCACGAAGGCTGGATGCCGAATTTCATGGCGAAAGAGCCGCTGTCGGCTTAAGCAGGCCTGACAATCAAATCATCAGAAAGGCGCCCTACCCGGCGCCTTATACATTGAGAGGCACGAAGATTTGTTATGATCTTCGTGCCTCTTTGATTTTGAACAGGGGGTGGCCACCCCCTGTTC
>NZ_JBHSCR010000008.1:0-2939 GCF_042651265.1 Kordiimonas lipolytica
GTAAGCGGTGATTTTCCCCCACGTCTATATGGGAGCCAGTGACGCTGCTCTCAATCGGGCTATTGTGTTCACACCGGGTGGAGGAACTCGTTGGTTTCAATGGCCTTGAGGGCGGCTTTGAGCGATAAGCCCTGGTGGACAGGGAACCATTGGCCGGTATGGCGATGCCATTGGACATCGAACCTGTTTTGGCCGATCCAGTCGATGCGAACGAAGGGTGCATCGAACTCCTCACCGAGGTTCTCAGGAAAGCCCGACCGGTAGCGTTGCAGGAAGCGATACTTGCTGCCATGCCATTTCCCCTGGATATCGACGGGGTAATTGAAGGGTGTCTGATTGACGACCGGCAGGAAGCGCGGCTTTAGGACGGTGTCGATAAAGGTCTGGCATGTCGCGGTAATAGTGGCCTTTTCATTGGCTGACAATGTCATGGGGCACCCTCTGTTGTCGCAACTTTCCTGTTCCAGGGCAGCAGACCTTCGATGTCGGCCTGCCTGTGGCCGGTGACGATAGCCGAGAATGTCTGAGTGAGCCAAGCCTGGGGATCGACGGCATTAAGTTTGCAGGTCTCAATCAGTGACGCGATGACAGCCCAGTTCTGGGCGCCGACATCATGACCGGCGAAGAGGGCATTCTTCCGGTTCAGGGCAATTGGCCGGATCGTGCGTTCGACGGTGTTGTTATCGATCTCAACGCGCCCGTCTGTCAGATACAGGCTCAGCCCGTCCCAGTGCTTGGTGATATAGCCCAGTGCCTGTCCGAGCGGGGATTTGCCCAGCACCCGCGCCTGGCTTTGGTCAAGCCATATCTTGAAGGCGTCCATCAGCGGCGCGGCACGCTCTTGTCTGACCGCGAGGCGCACGTCAGCACTCTGGCCCCGGATGTCGGCCTCAATTCGGTAGAGGGCGGCGATGCGCTTCAGGCCCTCTTCAGCGATCGGGGCAACATTGTTCTTTGCCACATCCATCAGCTTGCGGCGGGCATGAGCCCAGCAATNCAGCAATAGGCGAGGTTGAGCGGCGCCTCCGCCCGTCTAGCAAGGCGGTTATAGCCAGCATACCCGTCCACTTGCAGTGTCCCCCTGAAGCCTGAGAGCATATCCTCACCATGCTGGCCACTTCTGCCCGGTGCATAAGAAAGGCCACCCCGGGTGGACCCTCGCCATTCCATGGCCGGTCGTCGCGCGCCAGCGCCCATAGATAGCCGGTTTTGGTCTTGCGCCGCCCGGGGTCCAGGACGGGCACCGGCGTCTCGTCCATGAAGAGTTTCGATGATCGCTTGAGCTGATTGAGCAGGCAGTCATACACGGGCCTGAGCTCAAACGCTGCCCGCCCGACCCAGCCAGCGAGTGTCGACCGGTCGAGCTTGATGCCCTGCCGGGCATAAATCTGGCTCTGGCGATAGAGCGGGAGATGATCGGCGTATTTGGAGATCAGAACCTGGGCCACTGTGGCTTCCGTCGGTAAGCCCCCTGGGATCAGGCGGCCTGGCGCAGGCGCCTGGACGATACCATCCTCACACGTCCGGCAAGCATAGCGGGGGCGGCGGGTGACGATCACCCGGAACTGGGCCGGGATGATATCCAGCCGTTCCGACACATCCTCGCCAATCGCATGCATGTGGCAGCCACAGGCACAGAGAGTGCTCTCGGGTTCGATGACCTCATCAATACGTGGAAGGTGCTGCGGCAGACTGGCGCGCTCACTCTTCGGCTGGCGAACCTTCTCCACAGCCTGGGCGGCGGTCTTGTCTTCGGTGGCGATGGCGACAATCCCAACCTCGATATCCTCAAGCGCCAGGTCATATTGATCCGGATCGAGCTTCTCGGAACGCCGCCCGAACATGGCTGCCCGGAACGCCTTCACCAGCGCCTCAAGCCGGGTGATGCAATCCTCCTTGGCGGAGATCACGCCTTCCTTCTGGATGATCACAGCTTCCTTCGCGGCAAGCTCTGCTGCCTGGGCGATAATCATCGCCTTCAGGGCTTCGGTATCATCGGGAAGGTCGGTCTCTTTGAACATGATCAGACCATAGCAAAACAGCGGCCCGAGCGGCAGGATTATTGTTTCCCTGAGTCACTCTGCCGCAGCTATCCAGAGACTTTGTCAGACCTTCGGTGTCCTCGCCCGGAGCGGCGTCACCCGCCGCCAGTCGAGACCGGCGAACAAAGCCTCAAACTGGGCATGGCTCAGCGTCATCATGCCCTCGTGCACCTCGGGCCAGGTGAAGCTGTGCTCTTCCAGCCGCTTGTAGGCCAGCACCAGACCGCTGCCGTCCCAATAGAGAAGCTTCAACCGGTCGGCCCGCTTCGCCCTGAACACAAACACCGTGCCCGTGAAAGGATCCTTCCTGAGCTCAGACTGGACCAGCGCCGCCAATCCGTCGTGGCCCTTGCGGAAGTCCACCGGCTTCGTCGCTACCAGGATACGCACCCGATTGGATGGGAAGATCATGCCCCAAGAGCTCCGAGCGCCTTGGCGATCTCGGCAATCCGCGCCGCTGGCGTTGCACCGTCAAGCCGTACCGTAACACCGCCCGAGATGACATCGACCGTGCCAGCCAGGATGGGCGCAGACCCCGACCGGGACGGCGCATCGTCCTCCACACAGACAGGAGCAAAGAAGCCGACCTCGTCATCCTCCGGCAGCACCAGCTTGCCCTGTCGCGCCAGGCGTCGCCAGGTCGACAGATGGTTGGGACGAAGGTCATACCGCCGAGCAACACCATCTACCGTCGCGCCCGCCCTCAACGTCTCCGCTACAATCCGCGCCTTCACCTCATCAGGCCATCGCCGCTGACCCTTCGGCGTCATGACAATCTGCGAAACGACATCACTCTCACGCTGTAGCTCCATATGGCCTCCCATGGACAAAATCACTCCCTGCACCTTGTGGCAGATCATGAACTCATACGGAACGTGGGGGAAAATCACCGCTTAC
>NZ_JBHSCR010000009.1:0-2185 GCF_042651265.1 Kordiimonas lipolytica
GTAAGCGGTGATTTTCCCCCACGTTCCGTATGAGTTCATGATCTGCCACAAGGTGCAGGGAGTGATTTTGTCCATGGGAGGCCATATGGAGCTACAGCGTGAGAGTGATGTCGTTTCGCAGATTGTCATGACGCCGAAGGGTCAGCGGCGATGGCCTGATGAGGTGAAGGCGCGGATTGTAGCGGAGACGTTGAGGGCGGGCGCGACGGTAGATGGTGTTGCTCGGCGGTATGACCTTCGTCCCAACCATCTGTCGACCTGGCGACGCCTGGCGCGACAGGGCAAGCTGGTGCTGCCGGAGGATGACGAGGTCGGCTTCTTTGCTCCTGTCTGTGTGGAGGACGATGCGCCGTCCCGGTCGGGGTCTGCGCCCATCCTGGCTGGCACGGTCGATGTCATCTCGGGCGGTGTTACGGTACGGCTTGACGGTGCAACGCCAGCGGCGCGGATTGCCGAGATCGCCAAGGCGCTCGGAGCTCTTGGGGCATGATCTTCCCATCCAATCGGGTGCGTATCCTGGTAGCGACGAAGCCGGTGGACTTCCGCAAGGGCCACGACGGATTGGCGGCGCTGGTCCAGTCTGAGCTCAGGAAGGATCCTTTCACGGGCACGGTGTTTGTGTTCAGGGCGAAGCGGGCCGACCGGTTGAAGCTTCTCTATTGGGACGGCAGCGGTCTGGTGCTGGCCTACAAGCGGCTGGAAGAGCACAGCTTCACCTGGCCCGAGGTGCACGAGGGCATGATGACGCTGAGCCATGCCCAGTTTGAGGCTTTGTTCGCCGGTCTCGACTGGCGGCGGGTGACGCCGCTCCGGGCGAGGACACCGAAGGTCTGACAAAGTCTCTGGATAGCTGCGGCAGAGTGACTCAGGGAAACAATAATCCTGCCGCTCGGGCCGCTGTTTTGCTATGGTCTGATCATGTTCAAAGAGACCGACCTTCCCGATGATACCGAAGCCCTGAAGGCGATGATTATCGCCCAGGCAGCAGAGCTTGCCGCGAAGGAAGCTGTGATCATCCAGAAGGAAGGCGTGATCTCCGCCAAGGAGGATTGCATCACCCGGCTTGAGGCGCTGGTGAAGGCGTTCCGGGCAGCCATGTTCGGGCGGCGTTCCGAGAAGCTCGATCCGGATCAATATGACCTGGCGCTTGAGGATATCGAGGTTGGGATTGTCGCCATCGCCACCGAAGACAAGACCGCCGCCCAGGCTGTGGAGAAGGTTCGCCAGCCGAAGAGTGAGCGCGCCAGTCTGCCGCAGCACCTTCCACGTATTGATGAGGTCATCGAACCCGAGAGCACTCTCTGTGCCTGTGGCTGCCACATGCATGCGATTGGCGAGGATGTGTCGGAACGGCTGGATATCATCCCGGCCCAGTTCCGGGTGATCGTCACCCGCCGCCCCCGCTATGCTTGCCGGACGTGTGAGGATGGTATCGTCCAGGCGCCTGCGCCAGGCCGCCTGATCCCAGGGGGCTTACCGACGGAAGCCACAGTGGCCCAGGTTCTGATCTCCAAATACGCCGATCATCTCCCGCTCTATCGCCAGAGCCAGATTTATGCCCGGCAGGGCATCAAGCTCGACCGGTCGACACTCGCTGGCTGGGTCGGGCGGGCAGCGTTTGAGCTCAGGCCCGTGTATGACTGCCTGCTCAATCAGCTCAAGCGATCATCGAAACTCTTCATGGACGAGACGCCGGTGCCCGTCCTGGACCCCGGGCGGCGCAAGACCAAAACCGGCTATCTATGGGCGCTGGCGCGCGACGACCGGCCATGGAATGGCGAGGGTCCACCCGGGGTGGCCTTTCTTATGCACCGGGCAGAAGTGGCCAGCATGGTGAGGATATGCTCTCAGGCTTCAGGGGGACACTGCAAGTGGACGGGTATGCTGGCTATAACCGCCTTGCTAGACGGGCGGAGGCGCCGCTCAACCTCGCCTATTGCTGGGCTCATGCCCGCCGCAAGCTGATGGATGTGGCAAAGAACAATGTTGCCCCGATCGCTGAAGAGGGCCTGAAGCGCATCGCCGTCCTCTACCGAATTGAGGCCGACATCCGGGGCCAGAGTGCTGACGTGCGCCTCGCGGTCAGACAAGAGCGTGCCGCACCGCTGATGGACGCCTTCAAGATATGGCTTGACCAAAGCCAGGCGCGGGTGCTGGGCAAATCCCCGCTCGGACAGGCACTGGG
>NZ_JBHSCR010000010.1:2500-38325 GCF_042651265.1 Kordiimonas lipolytica
AAGTTCCATTCATTGATAGAGAGTTTTGCTCTCTGGATATGGAGGAGCTCTCAAGTGACGTAAGGGCATTTGGTGAATGCCTTGGCGTATGGAGGCGATGAAAGACGTGACAGGCTGCGAAAAGCCGTGGTGAGGTGCCAGTAACCTTTGACCCACGGATCTCTGAATGGGGAAACCCACCCTTAGGGGTATTCTATACTGAATACATAGGTATAGGAGGCGAACCCGGCGAACTGAAACATCTAAGTAGCCGGAGGAAAAGACATCAACAGAGATTCCCCTAGTAGTGGCGAGCGAACGGGGACCAGGCCAGTGTTATCTTTTGATCTACCGGAACCATCTGGAAAGTTGGACCATAGTGGGTGATAGTCCTGTACGGGAAAGAAAAGAAGATAGCCTCGAGTAGGGCGGGACACGTGAAATCCTGTCTGAACATGGGAGGACCACCTTCCAAGCCTAAATACTACCATACGACCGATAGCGCACCAGTACCGTGAGGGAAAGGTGAAAAGTACCCCGATGAGGGGAGTGAAATAGAACCTGAAACCGAATGCCTACAAGCAGTCGGAGCGGACTTGTTCCGTGACGGCGTACCTTTTGTATAATGGGTCAGTGAGTTAGTCTACTTAGCAAGCCTAAGCCGTTAGGTGTAAGCGTAGCGAAAGCGAGTCTGAATAGGGCGACTGAGTTAAGTGGATTAGACCCGAAACCCGGCGATCTAGTTATGGGCAGGTTGAAGGTGCGGTAACACGCACTGGAGGACCGAACCCACGTCTGTTGAAAAAGACGGGGATGACTTGTGACTAGGGGTGAAAGGCCAATCAAGCCGGGAGATAGCTGGTTCTCCGCGAAAACTATTTAGGTAGTGCCTCAGGTATTACCTACGGGGGTAGAGCACTGGATGGATGCGGGGGGCGCGAGCCTTACCAATTCTAACCAAACTCCGAATACCGTAGAGTAGAGCCTGGGAGACAGACTGTGGGTGCTAAGGTCCATAGTCGAGAGGGAAACAGCCCTGACCACCAGCTAAGGTCCCTAAATCATGTCTAAGTGGGAAAGCATGTGAGACGGCCAAAACAACCAGGATGTTGGCTTAGAAGCAGCCATCATTTAAAGAAAGCGTAACAGCTCACTGGTCTAATTAAGCTGTCTTGCGGCGAAGATGTACCGGGGCTCAAGACATGTACCGAAGCTGTGGATTTGCACATTAGTGCAAGTGGTAGCGGAGCGTTCTGTAAGTCTGCGAAGGTGTGGCGTGAGCCATGCTGGAGATATCAGAAGTGAGAATGCTGACATGAGTAGCGATAAACAGTGTGAGAGACACTGTCGCCGAAATCCCAAGGGTTCCTGCGCAAGGCTAATCCGCGCAGGGTGAGTCGGCTCCTAAGGCGAGGCCGAAAGGCGTAGTCGATGGGAAACAGGTTAATATTCCTGTACCTGGTGGAATGTGACGGATACCGTAAGTTGTTCTTCCTTATTGGATTGGAAGGGCCGCGAAGGTGTCCCAGGAAATAGCACCACCATATAGACCGTACCCGAAACCGACACAGGTGGGATGGTAGAGCATACCAAGGCGCTTGAGAGAACTATGTTGAAGGAACTCGGCAAATTGCCTCCGTAACTTCGGGAGAAGGAGGCCCAGCTTTAAGGCAACTTTTAGCTGGGGGCACAAAAGAGGGGGTGGCGACTGTTTACTAAAAACACAGGGCTCTGCGAAGTCGCAAGACGACGTATAGGGTCTGACGCCTGCCCGGTGCCGGAAGGTTAAGAGGAGGTGTGAGAGCACCGAATTGAAGCCCCGGTAAACGGCGGCCGTAACTATAACGGTCCTAAGGTAGCGAAATTCCTTGTCGGGTAAGTTCCGACCTGCACGAATGGCGTAACGACTTCCCCACTGTCTCCAACATAGACTCAGCGAAATTGAATTCTCCGTGAAGATGCGGAGTACCCGCGGTTAGACGGAAAGACCCCGTGCACCTTTACTACAGCTTCAGTGTGGTATTAGGGACAACATGTGTAGCATAGGTGGGAGGCTTTGAAGCAGGGACGCCAGTCCTTGTGGAGCCAACCCTTGAAATACCACCCTTGTTGTTCCTGATATCTAACCACGTCCCGTGAACCCGGGACTGGGACCCACTGTGGCGGGTAGTTTGACTGGGGCGGTCGCCTCCCAAATGGTAACGGAGGCGCGCGAAGGTAGGCTCAGATCGGCCAGAAATCGATCGTTGAGTGCAATGGCATAAGCCTGCCTGACTGCGAGACTGACAAGTCGAGCAGAGACGAAAGTCGGTCATAGTGATCCGGTGGTTCTGTGTGGAAGGGCCATCGCTCAACGGATAAAAGGTACGCCGGGGATAACAGGCTGATACTGCCCAAGAGCTCATATCGACGGCAGTGTTTGGCACCTCGATGTCGGCTCATCTCATCCTGGGGCTGGAGCAGGTCCCAAGGGTATGGCTGTTCGCCATTTAAAGAGGTACGTGAGCTGGGTTTAGAACGTCGTGAGACAGTTCGGTCCCTATCTGCCGTGGGCGCAAGAGACTTGAGAGGAGCTGCCCCTAGTACGAGAGGACCGGGGTGGACGGACCTCTGGTGGACCTGTTGTGGCGCCAGCCGCATTGCAGGGTAGCTATGTCCGGACGGGATAACCGCTGAAAGCATCTAAGCGGGAAGCCCCCCTCAAGATAAGGTCTCTCTGAGAGCCGTGGAAGACCACCACGTTGATAGGTCAGGTGTGGAAGTGTGGCAACACATGAAGCTAACTGATACTAATTGCTCGATAGGCTTGAAGAGCCCCTCCATAGACAGAGAGGAATACTCTTTGTCCTGGTTCCGGTATCGCCATGGCGATCCCATGAACCGCGCTCAAGGCTGCTGCAGCCAAGAGCGGACAGAATGGAAATACTTCAAAGCATGCAAGACAAAAAACGCAATCCGGTAAGCACTGCTTACTGTTTACTCTTTTGTTGATCTGGTGGTTATAACAAGATTGTCCCACCCGGTCCCATCCCGAACCCGGAAGTGAAAGGTCTTTGTGCCGATGGTACTTCGTCTTAAGGCGCGGAAGAGTAGGTCGCCGCCAGATCTACAAAAGAGTAAAACATCGTCACAATCTCAAAAAACTAACAAACCGCCCATAAGGCGGTTTTGTTGTTTTAAGAGGGAACGCTCAGCCCTCGCCGGAAAACCGGCAGCCCTGAGCGCGCTTCATGTGAGCGAAGCCCGTTAGGGNATCCCGAACCCGGAAGTGAAAGGTCTTTGTGCCGATGGTACTTCGTCTTAAGGCGCGGAAGAGTAGGTCGCCGCCAGATCTACAAAAGAGTAAAACATCGTCACAATCTCAAAAAACTAACAAAC
The DNA here is from genome assembly GCF_042651265.1 of Kordiimonas lipolytica. Lineage (GTDB taxonomy): Bacteria > Pseudomonadota > Alphaproteobacteria > Sphingomonadales > Kordiimonadaceae > Kordiimonas > Kordiimonas lipolytica. The sequence goes on from NZ_JBHSCR010000010.1 coordinate 5,858, forward strand.
CGCCCATAAGGCGGTTTTGTTGTTTTAAGAGGGAACGCTCAGCCCTCGCCGGAAAACCGGCAGCCCTGAGCGCGCTTCATGTGAGCGAAGCCCGTTAGGGATCGCGAAGCGGAAGCAACATATATGACGCGGGCCAAAAGGCGCATTGCACGCGAAAGCGTGCCGCACCAAGCACCCCGCGGAAATGAAATTGACGCGGGGTGGAGCAGCCCGGTAGCTCGTCAGGCTCATAACCTGAAGGTCGCAGGTTCAAATCCTGCCCCCGCAACCACTCAAAAGTCCCCTGTCACCTCGTGTGGCAGGGGCTTTTTAGTTCTTGCTGTGGGCATGGTGAATGAAACTGTGTTCGACCGTAGCGTAGCGAAGGTAATGTGAGGAGCGCAAAGCGCCCGCAACAGTAAATCCTGCCCCCGCAACCAATAAAACAAAGGGTCCCCATCTGGGGCCCTTTTGTTTTATCTGGTCCGCTCTGGTCCGTGAATGAACAAGTTGGTTCGGGCGGAAAAAAGTTAAGGGGCGGGCTGGCTAGGCCTAGAACGCCCCATAGATATTAGCTGCAAAAGTCCCAAAATGCCGGACACTCAAGCCTGGTGAATGGGCCAGTCGAGGATTGGACAAGATCTTCATAGCTCAGGACCCTGCCGCTATGTACAGCGGCGAGCTGTTTGATATCAAGTCCGTATCCATCCAATGCCGCCTTGAATTCCGCGTACATTTCGGCAGGGGCGGGCAAACCATTTTCAGCAAATGAAAAGAAATGGTCGGCGCTGAAGGCGAGCTTGGCATGCGGGATGTAGGTGACTAGGTTATGGTTTGCGTGCCAACTGGCGATATCAACCACCTCAACCAGCCCTTTGCCGTAGCTACTGCGATCACCTGCAATCAGGAAGCGGTCGGTGCCAAGATCAGTTGGCACTGCTGCGCGCACGGCATCGATATGCTCCTCCGCCACTATGAAGGTTGCGCCGAGCCTGGCCGCGTCCTTCAGCCCGGCTATATGGTCGTCATGATGGTGGGTCACAATCTGGTATCTCAGGGGCTTGTTTGTACCAGCGAAAGCCTTCACGGCGTTGAAGCGGTCCTCCAGCCCAGGGTAACCACCCGAGGCGATAAGATAGTCACCCGCGTCGACAAAAATTGAGAAACCGCCATTCTTGCCGGCATGATAGACACCGTCTGCCAACCGGCGGACTGCCATTTCGGAATCGTCCAGCATTTTTGCGGGCGTGCCATATGTTTCCGGCACGGTGTATGCGTCATCGATATCGGCGTTGAAGTCCAGCGATCTTGAGACCGTCAGGCTATCCGGTTTGCCGTCATGCATGACATAGGTATCGGCCGCAAACGTAAAGCCGCCCCGTTTTTGGTAATCACTAAATACATAGCTGTAGAAACTGTCAGGTTTTCTGCCGGGCCTGGTCATTTTGCTGATAAGGCCGCTTGCCTTGTCGACATATAGTGTGAACTCGGGGTAACCCTCTGGCTTGAAGGCTAGAAGGTGCTGGGGTTTGCCGCGATGGGTGTCTTCGCCTTTATAGGTTGCCGTAGTGCGTGCGTCCGCCAGCAACTTGACCAAGGCAATATCCAGCCGCCAAGAGAGTCCCCTGTCTGCGCGGGCAAAGCTGGTCCATGGGTCTTCGGAGGATGTTTGTGCCGTGTGCTGGATGCGGTATCCTTTTTCCCCATTGAAGAAGGCGTGCTGTACATAGAGGCCCTGCACATAGACCCCGCCAACAGACTGCATGCTCTTGCGGCTGTTTTTAAAATCGATTGTTGTGCTGGTTTGGTAGCTAACCTGGTCGATTTCGGACGGGATGCGGCTTTGTCCTTCGCGAAAACCCTTATAGGTGTCATTGATGCGTAGGGTTTCCAGTTGCAGCAGGGCGTCACCACCATAGGCAGCCACAGCCTTGTCTATTACTGCTTCTTCCTTGGCGTCGGCATAAGCGGCGAGACTGGTGACCATCAAACCTACTGAAATGGCCAGACGGGAAACTTTCAACTTCACGACATATTCCTCCTGCGTGTTACGGCTCGCTGGCTTGCTTTGGCCCGCGCCTTTTTCTTGAGATGCACAGCTAGAGGTGGGTAATAATACCCGCTACTGCATTGAGGTAAAGTGAGTGACACGTGCGACCAGCTGTGAGGCCATACAGGTGAGATAATGGGAAGCCCCTGGTCAAGAGCCAGGGGACACCCATTTGTAGGATGGTCTACGCCGTCAGAAGGTCACGAACAGACGACTGCAGGGACTGACGGCAGGCCAGGAGCCCTACCAGGCAGACCACGCTGACCATGATGGCCATAGTCGCAACAAGCCACACAATGTCCGGGTCATAGGTCAAGCCGAATTGGGCTTGATACATCAGTTCCCCGGATATCCAGGTGCCCGTGATGGCGCCTGTGGCTGCAATCAGGGCTGTAAGGCCCCAGTCATAAAGATTAAGGCGCAGGCACTCAGCGCGTTTTAGTCCCATGCTCATGAGAAGCCCGTTTTTCTGGCGGTCGTCTGCGCTGAAGCCGCTGATGGAGGCCGCTAAAACGAAAAGGGCCAGAAGAAGCGTCATGCCGGCATAGCCGCTGGTGACCTTGGTTATGACTGCAAGCGTCTGGTCGAAACGGTCGGTCAACTCTTTCAGCGACACAAGGGCTAGTGTCGGGTGGGCCTGCCAAAGCCGTGCGAGGTCATTCCAGGCCTGTTCCGGCAATTCCATGCTGCCCATGTAGCGTGTCGGGGCATCGATATGTGCGCGGGCGGCATAGGGTACCTGAAACCAGAAAGTGATGGACCCACCGCCAGGCTTGAACGCGTGGCTGGCCACAAGGCGGAATTCATAGAGCTCGCCTTCAATCTGATAGGTCAGGGTGTCGCCATACGCGAACCCCATGTCGGTCATTACTTCAGGTTCAGTAGAAATCTGGCGCCAGTCGTCCGTGCCCTGTTGCCACCAGGAGCCACCAGCCAGGCGGTTGTTTGCAGGCAGGGTGTCGCTCCAGCTCAGGCGGATCGGGTTCTTGAGCGAGGCAAGCGTATCGCTTGGTTTCTGCATATAATCCGCCAGCCGCTCTCCGTTGACAGCAACCAGTTGGGCAGAGACATAGGGGCGAAGTGTGCGGACCTTGCTGCCGGTCTCTTTGGCCCACTGATGAATGGCTTCTGTGTGGTCCTCGAGGGCTTCAGAAACCAACAGATTCCCATCATGGGAACGACTATGGCCTTCAACCATGGCGCCAAAGTCACGCATCAGCATCAGAGTGAACAGAAGCAAGAGACCGCAAAGCCCAAGTCCCATCACCTGCGCCGACTTGGCGAACAGGCGCTGGCGCATGATGAAGAAAGCAAATGGCAGCAGGCCGGCCCGGCGCTTGCCCCAGGTGTCCCCAAGCCTGACGATAGCCCAGGTGAGCAGGATCATCAGAAGCATTGCGAAAACAATGGCAGTCAGCGTCATGCCGGTCAGAAGCCAGTTGTCGGAATAGGCGGCTGCGAGGATGGTCACAGAGATCAACCCCATCAACAGCCGTGGCCAAACATAGTGGCCTTCGGAGGTGCTGCGGATCAGACTAAGGAGGGATGCCCGCGTGAGCTGAACAAAGCTGGGCACTTGCAGCGCCAGTATCAGCGCAAAGAGCAGCGCTATTGTCTTGATTGCCGCAAGCGGGTACCAGCCTGTGGCCAAACCTGGAAAATATGACTGCATGTCTGTGATGATCAGAGTGTGGGCAAAGACGGCGACGGGACCGGCCATCAGCACACACATGATGAAACCGAAGAGCCATTCTCCAAGTGCCATCAATATGCCGGTACGCCTCAGTGTGCCGAAACTGGCGTAAATTGCCAGGCGGTAGCGCATTTTCGCAAGCCAACGGCGGTTGGTCATATCCAGCGCGACGGCACCGAGGAAAAACAAAATGACCGAAGCGAGGCCCAGGAAATTTTCTGTCCGCTTCCAGAAGCCGGCAAGCGGGTGCTGCCCGCCATATTTTTTTATGATCGAGGCGCCGGGAAGGGCCTTCGTGGCCCAGGCCTCAATTTCCTCCTGCTGGGTTTGGTTCGCAGTTATCAGGTAGCGGCTGCGCCCTTTACCAGTGCCGACAGATGTGCCCTCAAGCGTGGCTCCATGGACCATGGCCCGCATGGCCACGCTGTGCCCTTCCAGGATGCGGTCTGGTTCGTGGAACAGAATTGCGGTGACAATCAGGGTCGATTCGCCAAGTGTGAGAGTATCCCCAACATTCAGGCCAAGCTCGGTGACGAGCCGGGGTCCAAGCCAGACCTCCCCCATGTCGGGGCCGTGCGTGGCCGGGCGCTGGGTCCCTGACTGGCTGCTGCCGATTTGCAGCGTGCCCTGAAGGGGGTAGGCGCTGTCTACCAGTTTCAACTGGGCCCGAGCCCACTTTTCTCCGTTGGTCAGGGTAATATCGGTCAGGGCTGTCGTTGATAGGTCCCCGGCCATGCCTTGCAGTGTGTCCAATTCTGCTGTGGCGAGCGGACTGTGGGTTTCAATCACAAGGTCAGAGCCCAGCATCTGGTCCAGGTTATCTTTCAGGTAGGCCTGAATGGATGCGCTGGTAAGCGTCAGTGTCAACAAAAACACAAGCAAGACGCTCTGGGTCAGCATGCTGATACGGCCATCTGCGTTTGAGAGGTCGCGGAGGCTGTTTTCCATCATCAGTTTAAGCTTGGTCATGCTGCCGCCTCCAGTCGCCCGGCTTCAAGATGAAGGCTGTTTTGCGCCTTCAGTGCCAACCGCTTGCTGTGGGTTACAATCACAAGGGCACACCCGGTCTCGGCTGCGCAATCGAACATCAGGTTTGAGACGCTTTCAGACGTGCGGGCATCCAGATTGCCTGTGGGTTCGTCGGCGAAAATGAACCGGGGGCTGGATACAAAAGCCCGGGCGACAGCGATGCGTTGCTGTTCACCGCCGCTCAATTGGTGTGGGCGGTGCCTGGCCCGGTCCTTGAGGCCAACCTTCCCAAGCCAGTTTGCGGCGATATCAAAAGCGTTCCTGTTGCCCTTGAGCCTGAGCGGCAAGGCCAGGTTGCCGATGGCGTCAAGCTCAGGCATCAGGTGAAACTGCTGGAAAATGAAGCCGGATCTGGCCCGCAGGGCAAGGGCATCAACTGTGTCACCGTCAATGATAAAGCGCACAGAACCACTCGCCGGCGTTTCAAGGCCGGCGGCAATGGAAAGCAGGCTGGATTTCCCTGCGCCCGATGGGCCGACGATTGCCAGTGTCTCTCCTGCGCGGATGGTGTGTGAAAGATCGTGAAACAGCTCAATGCGTTCTTCTGATGTGTTAAAATGGTGGCTGATATTGTTCAGCTCGATTGTATCTTGCATGGATGCCTCCTGTCGCTTGCCAAGACATAAGGCGCGCAATGTCAAATGAAGGTGAAACGCATATTTGACGTTCGTTTGACATGCCTTGGGGGATGGTCTTTGATCGTCAGAGAGAGGGGCATATACATGCGCATACTGATCGTTGAAGATAACCTGGATATTCAGGCCAATATCGCGGATTACCTTGAGGATGAGTATCTACTGGATTTCGCCTACAGCGGCGACCAGGGGCTGGAGCTTGCCATAGAGGGCAGCTACGACGTGATCGTGCTGGATGTGATGCTGCCCGGGCGCGACGGGCTTGATGTATGCCGGGCATACCGTCAGGCGGCGGGGCTTCAGGCACCCATCATCATGCTGACGGCGCGCGACACCATTGACGACAAGGAGGCCGGGTTTGAGGCTGGCGCCGATGATTATCTGGTTAAACCGTTTTCGCTCAGGGAGTTGAAGATGCGGATCGAGGCGCTGGCGCGGCGTCCGAAAAACCGTAGTACCCCTAAGCCTTCTTTTGCCGGTCTTTCCCTTGATGTGGTTGCATTGACTGCCCAGGCGAATGAAGTCAGCGTGTCACTTCACGAAAAAGAAGCCAGGGTCCTTGCGCTTCTTCTGGACGCAGCACCTGAAGTCGTCAGCACTGCAGATATTAGCTATGCCTTGTGGGGGGATGAACCGCCGGAATCTGGTGCGCTTAGAACACATATTTATAATCTCAGGAAGGCGGTTTCGGGCCTGGGCTTGCCGGACATGCTGAAAACCGTGCGCGGCAAGGGCTATGCCCTGAAGGAGGAAAAATGACATCGTCCCCCCGCCGTGTCCGTGGCATGATCATGCGCACCTTCGTGGGTGCTCTTGTCAGCAGCTTTGCCGTTTTTACCATAATGGTTGTGTTCTTCGGCTTCACGCTTGAGGACGACATCTTTGAACTGCAGGTAAGCGAAGCCGCGGACAAGTTTCTGGCAGGAAACCCCAGTCCGTTGGCGGATAACGGAACGCTGGCCGGCCTCGATATGACCTACTATGTCGGTTTGGAGGCGATGCCCGCCTGGCTGCGCGCCGAAGTGGACCCAAGCTACCGTAATCGCCCGTTTGAAGTTTTCGGCAAAGAGCATGGCCATTTCCATGCGCTTGTGCGGACGATGGCGGATGGCAGGAACCTGTATGTTTTCTTCAACGCCCGGCCTTTCGTTCAGTCAACGCCGCAAATCAAGGGATTCCTTGTGGTCATTGGCGGCATGGCTGGGCTTGGGCTTCTGCTGTCGCTTTTCTTCCTGAACAGGATGAGCCGGAAGGTCTCTGGCCCGCTTGAAGGCATGGCCGCACTCTTGGCGAATGGCGAAAGCCTTGCCGGGCGCGTTGACCTGCCGCCTGAGGCCCCGCGCGAGCTGCATGCGTTGGCTCAAGCCATCGAGGAAAGGGACCGTCGCATTCAGACGCTTCTCGAGCGGGAGCGCCAGTTTAACCGAGATGCAAGCCACGAGCTCAGGACACCGCTTGCAGTCGCTTACGGCGCAGCCGAAGTGCTGGAAGAGAAACAAAAACCCAGCGCCGCGCTCACCCGGTTGAAGGGTGCTATCAAGGACATGCAGCAGTTGACAGAAGGCATCCTGTGGCTTGGCCGGGACCCAGGCGGTGCACATAGTTGCGATATCGGGGCCGTATGCGCGGACACCATCAAGGCCTATCGGCATCTGGTTGGCACGAGGGATGTAGTCGTCAAAGTTGAAGGCGATGAGGGCGCACTGATGCCCGTTCCTGAGGCTGTGGCCCATGTGATGGTTGGCAATGTGCTGCGCAACGCACTTTCCTACACGGACCGTGGTTCGGTAACGGTTTTCTTTGGCAAAGACATGGTTGAAGTCGTTGATACAGGAGTTGGTTTCGGTGGCGCCGAACCATCGCGTCAAGGCTTCGGCGTGGGGCTGACGCTTGTAGAGCGTCTGTGTTCCCATTTTGGCATCGCCTTTGATGTCGCGGCCCGAGACGAGGGAGGCACGAGGGCCGTTCTGACCTGGCGCAATGGCGTTTGACACCGGTTTGACAGATGCCGCGCTAGAAGGTCTCCGGAAAGGAGACTTTAACCATGAAAACCAAATTAATAAGACTATATGCCGCCATTGTTGCGGTCATGACAGCGACCACAGCCAGCCTCGCGGGGACCTATGTCCAGCAGCTTGGCTATGATGCGCCGGACGGTAACCGCATCACGGGTTTTATCTATCAGTCAGAGGACACCAAGAAAGATGCGCCGCTCGCGGTTCTCATGCACGGACTGATGGGCTCTAGCCTTTATTGGCTGGCGGAAGACAACCTGATGTATGGCGATGATGTGACGGCGGAGCTGATCGAGCGCGGTTTCCGAGTGGTTGCCCTTGATGCCCGAGCCCACGGTGCGCGCATCGTGGATGATAAGCCCATCGTCTATGTGAAAGCGGCCCGCCGGGGCAACAGTGCTGCCTATGAGGCCATGATTACCAATACAGTGAAGGACTATCAGTTCCTGCTGGATAAGGTTCTGAAAAAATACGCCAAAACCAAACAGGTGCTGGTGGTGGGCTACAGCATGGGGGCACAAATGGGCACCCTTCTGGCAGCCCAGGATGATCGGGTAACCCATCTGGTGACCATGGTGCCGCCGGCTGTTCGCAATGTGCCCGCAGTCTCGCCCATTCGTTTTGCACCTAGTATAAATATTCCTTGGCTATTGATTACTGCGGAACGGGATGAATATTCCACCGGCAAGCAGAATGCAGAACTTATTGCTGCGGCCGGTCGTGCGCCCGAAGCCGTATCCTTTGACAGCAAGCATGTGCTGCCAGCCGCGTATGTTCAAACGGTGGAGGGTTGGCTGGGCCAGATTACGCAGTAACCGCCACTTTGGCTTGCCACGCTACAGCTTTTCATTCAGAAGCTGTAGCGCACGGCGGCGAAGATGTTGCTGTTGCGCTCGAACTGGCCGAAGAAGTTATAATCATTCTTGCCGATGAACCAGTTGGCACCGCCTTCCAGAAGCCAGGCATCCGTCAGCTTGTAGCTGACTTTTGGGCGCAGGTAGGCATCCTGGTCTGATGGGCTATAGTATGCGAACAGCGACCATGTCAGGGTCTGGTTCATGGCCAGTTTTGTCAGCCGTGCGGTCAGGACGTGGCGGTTCTTGTCCTTCGCGGCAAAACCCGCAGGGAGGGTGGTGCGGTAGGCGTCATAATCAGCCATATGCTCCAGATAATATTGCACAGAGCCCGTCAGCTCTGACGCCAGTTCACGTTCATATCCGGCAAGGAAGCGGAACTCCCCATTAGGCACAAACGGGTTGGTGCCAGCATTGTCACCCCGGCTGTCATAAAAGCCGATCTCGATGTTGGTGATGCCGCTGAACATGGGTTTGCGAAGGCTGGCGCCGTAGGTTCTGAGGCGCGGGAAGGTGGCCTGGCCCGAGACCGGGTCCATGCTGTTCGGGCTTTTCTGGTAGCCGTCATAGAAATAAACTGCCACTTCCGCCGCGCCGATATTACGGTGCAGGCGCAGGGCGATTTCATCTTCGCTGAACCAGCTGTCGGGACGGTTGGCGTTCACCACTGCATTCCTGCCAACAACGCTGTTATACCCCGGATGAAAATAAGAAAGCCGCCTGCCATCGATATAGCGATCGGCGTCAAAACGCGGGGTATAGACCACATCCAGGTTGGCGAAATCGCTGAACATGGCCAGCTTTACGGCGTCAGATGGCGCCTTCAGGTATTCTTCGTCCCGGCCGATGAAAAAGGCATTCCAGTCCTTTGGGAACATGTCGTTGATGAACAGAAGGTCTCCCGTGCCCCATGTCAGGACCTGGCGGCCGATTTTGAGGTCAGCGAAGCTGGTTGGCCGCGCGAGGAAATTCGCCTCCCGAAGGTCGATGGCACCGCGGCCACTCTCCAGGCGCGGTTTGTAGCTGCCCGCCACCGGGTCAAACAGCAGGTCGCCGGTCACGGAAAGTGTGCCCAGGCTGAAGGCCTTTTCAAACGATAGCTGCAGGCGCGCTTCGGCAATGGAAGCCGCTTTCTGGTTCGGGTCTGATTGCGTTCTGAACCCCAGCCGGGTCTCAGCAAAACCTGTCAGGTCAAGGCCATGGAAACCGCTGTCACGGCTATCCATCTTGTTAGCCGCGTCAGTGTCAGGTGTGCCGCCAAGGCCGGGGGGCAAGGATGGGGGGGCTTCCCCGAACAGCCCTGGCGGCAACGCTGGTTCTTCTTTCTTTTCCTGGTCTTTCGTGTCTTCCAGCCCTTCAGGCAATGGGGGAGTGACTGCGTCAAACGCAGCTGCCGGAACGGCCAGTGCCAAGGACACAAGAAATGGAAAGAAGAGGCGCGTCACTTAGCGAAGCTCCCTGCGCGGTGGGTTCCTCAGGTAGCGTTCGCTGAAAATGTCTTCATCGATACCTTGATCGTAGCTGACATCCGAATAGCGCATCTCGGTGGATCCACCGATACGGCTATCGGACATGCGGGCGGCAGTCACTGTTGGAATGCCGTTTACCATGTCAACCTTCAGGGCGTCATAGGTGCGGTAATTTTCGCCCTGTTCGTCAAAATATTTGATCTGCACAGGCAGGAAAGTGGCCTTGTGGATGTAGGCGATATAATGGTCAAACTCGACCGCGCCTTTGTCCTTTGGCGTGTTCTTCAGCACATAGTAATTGTCGGTTTCTTCCACCAGTTCGTGGTTGTCCTCTTCCGGTGACCGGCCAGAGACATCCTCATAGAAGAAGTGCGACCCTACAAAGCTTGTGCGCTCATCGCTGGCGGCGATGCGCTTGACCAGATCAAGCGCGGGCAGATACATCCAGCGGTCGTCGTCCGCTTCCGGTTTTTTCCAGACCATAAAAACGGTTTTGGCAACGTCTGCGGGGCCGCGGAAATAAACATAGAATTTCTGCGCTGCGTCATCCGGCTCGCCGTCACGCCTCAGAATCGTGAATTCTCGCGTGCGGGTGCGGCCCTGTGTGTCAGTGATGGTCATGGACACTTTGGCCTTGCCGTCAGCACCCTGATAATAGGCGGCGTGGTTGGCTTTCGCCACGACCTCATCCACGGGCATGGCGAAGGCGCCAGAAGTCAGGGCTGTCGCAAGGGCGAATGTGGAAACCAGTTTTTTCATCATGCTTCGGCTCCATCTTTTTTGGGGAACAGATATTTCTGCAGGATTGTGATCAGGCTTGGCAGCAGCAACAGCGTCACGGCACCCGCCAGCAAAAGGATGGCAGAGATAAACACACCCACCGTCTGGTAGGGCACCAGGGGTGCGGCCAGCAGCGGCAGGAAGCCAACACCGATCACAATCACATTGCGGCTGATGGCGCGGGCGGGCTCACCGAACACGGTACTGATGGCATCGCCCCAGTTGTTGCCAAACCGGCTGGCGATCTGGCGGCTGCGGGCCAGGAAGTGGATGGCATAGTCAACCGCGAGGCCAAGGCTGAGTGCGGAAAGGACCGCCACAGGCATGTCATAGTCCTTGCCGATGAGGCCGATGAGGCCATAGATCACCAGGATCGTCACACTAAGCGGCAGCATGGCAAGCACGCCCCACAAAGGTGACCTGAACAACACAGCCATCATCACAAGGACGATGATGAAGCTGCCTGCGAAGGCCTCCAGCATGCCCGCGACCATTTTCTCCTGCCACACCACATTGATGTAGGTCAGGCCGAACCAGTTGTGCGTCAACCCCGCTGGCATGGGATTGTCTGCGACATAAGCGTCAACCGCGTCGACAACAGCTTTCATGTCTTTGTTGTCGCCGCTCGTAAGCTGCAGCCAAATGTTGGTTTCACGGTAATCCGGCGTCACAAAGTGCCACAAGTCTTGCGGACGGTGGCTGCTTTCATACGTAAGCAGGGTTTGCGCAACTGCGGCCGAAGTGGCTGGCAGGCGGTACGCCGCTTCATCATCTTCATAAAGGGCGCGGTGGACGGTTTTGACAACATCCGTAAGGGCATTGGTTTTGCCCACAAGGCCGGTGGTCAAGAGGTGGGCTTGCAGCTTTTCAATATAGGCCAACACATCCGGCCGCTTGAAAATCTCACGCGCCTGCAGTTTGGCGTCGATGCCTGTGATGGCGCTGTCGAGCGCGTCCCAGTCGGCATCACTTTCAACAGCGTCTTGCGCGGCATAAAGCATGGACTTGATATCTGCGGGGGTGGTCTCATCCGATACGCGGCCGTCAAGCGCCGCCCGTGCCACTGTCGGCATGTCTGCCATCAGGGACTGTGCGGTGATCGGGGCTTCGTCGCTAGCCGGGCCCAGCGTCAGGTACGCCATATAGGTGCCTGCGAAGCGTTCGTTCAGCGCACGGTCCGCTTCGCGGATCGGATGGTTTTCAGAGAACCACTTCACCGGGTTGTCGTTGATCTGGATCTTGCTGATGCCGTAAAGGGCGCCGGTGGAGATCAGCAGTGTCAACAGGACAAGCAGTTTGGCGCGGCCAAAGGACAGGCGAGCAATACCTGCCATGGTACGGTTCAGAAGGCCGCTTTCCTCGCCGGCATCACCGTGGCCGAAGTCTGAAAACGAGCTTTCGTTCATCAGCATGATATAGGCGGGCACCAGCGTGACCGTAAGAATCCAGGCCATGAATACGCCGATGGCAACAAACACACCAAACACCTGAACAGGCGGGATCGGCGTGAAGGCAAGTGACGCGAAGCCCGCACAGGTCGTCAGCGTGGTGAAGAACATGGGCGCGGCCAGTTCTTCCATCACCGCGCGTACGGTCTTGCCCCGGTCGCCTGTTTCCTTATATCGGTCGAAAAAGTCCGACAGAATATGCACGGCATCCAGGACGGCAATGGGCATAATGAAGATGGGGATCATGCTCGACATGATGTGAACCGTGTTGCCGGTGGCGACCAGAAGGCCCATTGTCAGGATCACAGCAATCATAGCCACGATCATGGGGGCCGCGATCAGCTTCAGGTTACGGAAGAAATACCACATCAGGGCAAAAATCAGCAGCATAGCCATAGGGGCGGAGATCGCCATCTGGACGAACATTTCAACGCCGAACTGGTCTTGCGCGACCGGCAGGCCGGTGATGTGATAGACATTGCCGCTGGTGTGCGATGCGGTGGCTGCGCGGATTTCCTCGGCCAGGGTATAGCTCAGGTCTTTTGAAGCAATCGGGATATAAAGCGCCAGCGCCTTCCTGTCGTCCGAGACCAGCGTGTTATCGAGAAGCGGGATATGTGCGGCCTTCTGGGCCACGGCCTTGGCATCGGCTTCAGAGGTCGGTGCAGACTGCATCAGCCAGTTGAAGCGCACGGCTCCAAGGCCTGCCTGTTCGATATTATCGACAGTGGACGGCGCAATGATATCGGCTGTGATGATGCCGCTGCCATCTTCATCTGGCATCAGGTCGAGCGATTTGACGGTTTCCGTAAGGCTGTAGATATCAGCCAGGGACTGCTGGTTGAACACACCGTTTGGGTTTGCCTCGTTCACCACGCCAACAACCACCATGTCATAAAGGCCGAAGGCGGCCTTCTTTTCATTGTGGAAGACACGCACCGGCTCGTCCGCGGAAAGCATATTCTCCGGGTCGGTGTCGATCTTGAGCGGGTTCAGAAAGCCGGGCGCATAATTTGGCGCCAGGCTGGGCAGCGCCACAGCGACGATCAGCAATAGACTGGCGAGTGATGCAAGCCAGAACCAGTGTTTAGGGCGCTTTACGGCGTGTTCGGATAGTGCCAGCATTTCTAAAACCTTATTTGAATGCTTCGCCAGGCTTGAAGCCAAGCTTTTTCAGGATCATGGCCAGGGGGCAGAAGCCAGTGAAGGCCGCCTGAAACATGTTGAGCCCGACAAAACCAGTCAGGATAAACCAATAGGGGTGAACCAAAAGCCCCAGCGCGAGGCTCAGGAGAATCATGAAGCCTGCGAATGCGAAAACAGTCCGATCGATATTCATCTTGTCACCTCGTTTTCAGTTTAGTATTATCTAATTTAGAACATACTAATTTAGCAATAGCTAAAATAATAAAAATAACTGGAGAGTCAAGACAGTGACTGCAAACTTGGTAGACTCGGAAATCCCATTTGACGCTGAGGGGTTCGAGCGCGCATTGACCCTCATCAAATCGCTCGATAACCGCAATCGGCTGTTGATATTGTGCATCTTGTGCTACCGCGAGGCAAATGTTTCAGACATGGCGTCGGCTTCGGGTCTGAGCATGTCAGCCGTGTCCCAGCACCTTACGGTGCTGAAAAATGCAGCCCTGGTGACCAGCCGCAAGGAAAGCCAAACAGTGATCTACAGCCTGGCAAGCGATGAGGTCCGCCAGATGATCGGGCTTCTAAAGGATCTGTATTGCGCGGCCTGATTTGGGTGCCAGGGTGAGGGCGCTTCCGCCTGACAAACTTCATTCTGACAAACTTCATTTTCTGATTGCCCGATGAGGGCGGCTGTCATGCTGCCAATATCTCCCCATCTGATGCATGCGATTAAATGATTGACTGATCGGTCAGTTAATTATTACAGTTATGATCTGGAATTATACCGGGATTCGGTATTTCAAACTGATAGGGAAGTAAGATGATTTTGGGAAGTTTTGCTGAAGGCCGTTGGCACAGGCCTGCCGGTGGCGGCGCACCTCTTTATGACGCATCGACGGGAGAAGTAGTTGCTGAATGCAGCAGTGACGGTCTTGATTTCGGGGCGATGGCGGCTTTCGCCCGTGAAAAAGGTGGCCCAGCCCTTCGGAGCAAGACCTTTCACGAGCGGGCCTTGATGGTGAAGGAAATCGCCCAGCTCTTGAACGAGCATAAGGACGAATTCTACGACCTTTCCTACAAGACGGGTGCGACAAAGGCAGATACTTGGGTCGATGTGGATGGCGGTATTTCCACCCTGTTCGTCTACTCCTCAAAAGGTAGGCGGGAGCTTCCGAACGACTATGTGCTGGTCGACGGCGATGTCGAGCGCCTTAGCCGTGGCGGCAGCTTTCTGGGGCAGCATGTGATGGTGCCCCTGCAGGGCGTGGCCGTTCACATTAACGCCTTCAACTTCCCCGTTTGGGGCATGCTGGAAAAGCTGGCGCCGACGCTGATTGCTGGCGTTCCTGCCATCGTCAAGCCGGCTTCGGCGACCGCCTACCTGACTGAAGCTGTCGTGAAGCGCATCATTGAAGCTGATATCCTGCCGGAAGGCGCGCTGCAGCTTATCTGCGGCGGCACTGGAGATCTATTGGATCATATGACCTGCCAGGATGTAGTGTCCTTTACGGGGTCAGCCGATACTGCAGCCAAACTCTCTAGCCACCCGGTGCTGCGCCGGGAAAACACGAGCTTCATTGCCGAAACAGATTCGCTCAATGCCAGCATTCTTGGACCGGACGTTTCTCCCGACAGCGAAGAGTTTGAGCTGTTTGTGAAGGAAGTAGCGCGGGAGATGACTGTCAAGGCGGGGCAAAAATGTACCGCTATCCGGCGTGCAATTGTGCCTGCAGCACAACTTGATGCCGTGGCGGCAGCGCTGAAGGAGCGGCTGCAGAAGATTACTGTTGGCGACCCGCGCAGCGAAGGCGTCCGTATGGGCGCGCTCGCGAGCCGGTCTCAGCGCGATGAGGTTATCCAGCGGATCGGCGAACTGGCAACAGAGTGCGACATCATTCTGGATGGCCGGAACGCTTTTGATCCGAGTGAGCCTGGGGCGTTTGTGGCCCCGACGCTGATGGTTTGCCACGATCCGCTCAAGAAAGAGCTTGTGCATGCGGTGGAAGCCTTCGGGCCTGTTAGCACCTTGATGCCATACGGTGATTTTGACGAAGCGATTGCCCTTGCCAACAAGGGCCATGGCAGCCTTGTGTCATCGCTGTTCACACGCGATCCTGAAACCGCAAGGAAAGCCCTTCTGGGCATTGGGGCATATCATGGCCGGCTTTATGTGGTTGACCGCACAAGTGCGGGCGAGGCCACGGGGCATGGTTCTCCGCTGCCGCACATGAAACACGGCGGCCCAGGTCGGGCCGGTGGCGGCGAAGAGCTGGGCGGCATTCGCGGCGTGACACATTATATGCAGCGTGTGGCGGTTCAGGGATCACCCGACGTTCTCACCGCAGTGACGCACCGCTGGGTACCTGGCTCAACGGAGGCTGATTGCAAGCCGCATCCGTTCCGCAAGAATTTCGCTGAAATTCAGATTGGCGACACCATCCATACCGCCCCGCGGACTGTTACGATGGAAGACATCGAGCATTTCGCCAATTTCACCGGCGATACCTTCTATGCCCATATGGATGAAGAGGCGGCGGCCGCCAACCCGTTTTTCGGCAAAAGGGTGGCGCACGGGTATCTGATGCTTTCCTTTGCGGCGGGCCTGTTCGTAGACCCGGATCCAGGGCCGGTACTGGCCAACTACGGCCTTAACAGCCTGAGCTTCATGCAGCCCCTTTTCCCTGGTGATTCCATGAAAGTCCGCCTGACCTGCAAGGAGAAGGTGGAACGGATCGGGTCTGACTACGGCGAAGTGCGCTGGGATGTCGAGATTACAAATCAGGACGGGGATATCTGCGCGACATATGAGCTGCTGACCCTGAACGCGCAACCTGGCACCTACTAGGGTCGATGGAGCCTGCTGGCCCACTGGTTTCCAGTGGGTCAGCTTTTGAAATCATCCTCGCCGAGCGATGTGATTCCCGCTGTGAAGATGCGGCTGGTCAAATGGGCGATGGCCGACGAATTCAGAACGCCGTCTGGCTTGTACCACATGTGGGTCCAGTTGATCATGCCCAACAAAAGCATCCCGATGGCTGTCTTTGCCTGCTTTTCCTGCAGGTCTACATCCACCATCTGATCAAGCGTGTCGGAAAAGGCTTTTACGACCTTGGCCTGCAGGGCAACGATATGTTTGCGCTGTTCGTCTGTCAGCGACCCAAGTTCATTTGAAAGAACGACGTGCTTGTCTGACGCGGTTTCATACAGGTGCATGAATTCCTTGAGGATTTCGCTCAAGCACTCCTGTGCCGGCAGGCCCTTTGCCAACACTTCGTCTGCGGTGGCCAGCAGGTCCTGAACATGGTCTTCCATCGCGTGATAGAGCATTTCCTGCTTCGAGGAAAAATAGTGATACAGCAGGGATTTTGAGATTTTACACTCGCGCGCGATCTGGCCAATAGAGGCTTTGTGAAAGCCTTCCTGCGAGAAAATGCGCGTCGCGGCGTCAAGGATCGCCTGTTTCCGCTCATCATAATCCGGTGATTGTGGACGCGCCATGTTTGGTAAAGCCCTTGTTCTTCGTTAATACTGCGAGACAGTAGCAACTGTCTTGGTGGTGGTCCAGAAGACTTCTGAAAACCCGGTGCATATGACCGGGTCTTTTACACCAGTAGCTGATTTGTGCTGGTTGCAGTAGCAATATGTGTTCCTGCGCTGTCAAGCAGCTGCGCTTCACAAAAGGCGATGCGCCGCCCGAACTTTACCAGCCGTGCTTCGGCCAAATAGCTACCTGGCAGGCAGGGTCGAAAAAACTGCATCTGGAGATTGGTGGTGGCGACCGCCGTGTCTTCCGGCACGCGGGCCATCACACTCATGGCCATGGCCAGGTCCAGCGCTGCCGTGACAATGCCGCCCATGACGACGCCATTGTCATTGAGAAAGTCTGTGCCAAGCACAAAGCCAGCGGTCAACGTGCCGCTATCGGCATCATAGTTTTCGATTGATGTGCCCAGCATCAAGGTTACAGGGCCGCCATTCAGGGGTGTCCCGAAGGTGCCGCTTTCAATCGACTCGCGTATCGCGTTCCAGTCTGGATTAGCCTGCATTGTGCCGGACCTCCACGATATTGAACCGGCCCGCAATAAAGGCATTGTCTGTCAGGCTGGCATTGGCGGCGGGGTTGGCCCCGCTGCCATGGAAATCGCTGAAGGCAGTGGCCTGGTTGACCATCAATGGCCCAGTCAGGTTGCAGGATAGCGACACGCCGGCGTCAACGGCCGTTCTGGTGACCTTGTCAAGAACCTCAGGGTTCGTGCTGTAGGCGCCGAGTGTCATGGACCCGCGGGACCTGACCAGCGTATCGATGCAGCCGAGCGCATGGTCGGTATCCTCCGTGCGGACGATATAGAATATCGGTCCAAACTGTTCCTGACCGTAGGCTTCCACCTCCGAAGCTTCAACAATGCGGCAGCTTGGTGTGAAACAGCAATTGGGCCCGCCCTCAATGGTAACGCTGCGCGCTGGGAGTGCCAGTCCTGGTTGTTGCTGGATGTCTTCGACGCGTTGCCTGACGTCGTCATTAACGATGGCGCCCAGAATGCTTGCGGCCCGCTGGTCATCCGCGAGGAGGTTTGAGACTGCTTCGGTGATACGGTTGACGACGTCACCGAAGTCAAGGTGGCCTTCATTGGTCTGGATGCCGTCTTTCGGCACAAACAGGTTTTGCGGGGTTGTGCACATCTGCCCCGAATAGAGGCTGAGCGACAGGGCGAGGTTGGAGGCCATGCCGCTGATATCGTCTGTGCTGTCGATCAGGATGTTGTTGACGCCAGACTTTTCCGTGTATGTGCGCGCGCCGCGCAGGGCTTCCCTTTCAACCCTGTTGCCGAACGTTGCACTGCCGGTGAAATCGATGATGCCGATGGCCGGGTGGGTGACAAACGCTTCGGTTGCTGGGTTCTCAGAAGTGTCGACCGCAAGGGTGACAACATTCGGGTCAAGGCCAGCTTCCTTCAGGACGCTGCGCAGAACCTCAACTGTAATCGCAAGCGGCAGGATGGCTTTTGGGTGCGGCTTGACAATCACAGTGTTCCCGGTGGCGAGGGAGGCGAAAAGACCAGGATAGCTGTTCCATGTCGGGAAGGTGTTGCATCCAATAACCAAGGCGATGCCCTTGGGTCGGATATGGAATGCCTTTTCAACAACCAGCGGCGGCCTTTTGCCTTGGGGTTTGTGCCAGGTAACCGGGCCCGGCACATTGCCCATTTCCTGATAAGCATAGACCAGCGCTTCAAGACCGCGGTCCTGCGCGTGCGGGCCTCCAGCCTGGAAGGCCATGGCAAAGGCCTGGCCTGTAGTGTGTTTCACCGCATGGCCGATTTCAAAGCTGCGGGCATTCAGCCTGACCAGGGCTTCGGTCAGTATGCCGATCCTTTCACCGATGGATGTCGCCGCCCAATCCCGAGCAGCCGCTTTGGCGGCGCCAACTAGGGCATCCGGGCTGGAAGCAGGGTAGCTGATATCCAGTGGCAGGCCATAAAGGGCATTCTCATTGCCGATCCAGCTGCCGCTTTGGGGTTGGTCGATCACGAACTTCTTCCCCAGAAGCTTCATGAAGGCTTGTTCGCCATCGTCCGGCGCGGACTCACCATAGATGCTGCGTGACGGAATCTCCGAAAACGGGCTCCAGAACTGTCTGGATTGCGCTGCGGCAATCGCTTGCTGGAGCAGGTCCCGGTGGCGGTCAAAAAAAGGCGTCACATTCAATCTCGCTATTTTCTATTTTGAAATCAGTTGGTTAGATTTCATCTCTTGCTTTCGCTTTGCATCGCTGCGGCGAAATGACACACATAGATATTGACAAATCATGATGCGCCGTCAATAAAAGATTGAACGGTCGGTCAATAAATGATCAACTTGGGAAGATTTGCAGCTTTCGTCACGGGGGACGAAACTGAGGGAAGGGAAGCCCTATGGAATATACGGCGATCACATTCGCGGTAGAGAACGGTGCCGCGCACCTGACGCTTAATCGTCCTGACAAATTGAACTCTGTAACAGCCGTGATGCTGCGTGAAATTTGCCACGCGCTTGATGTTGTGGAAACAGACTCTGACATTCGGGCTTTGTTGATTACGGGTGCGGGGCGTGGCTTCTGCGCCGGGCAGGACCTGAACGAACGGGCTGTCAGCTCGGGTGGCGAGCGCCCGGATCTTGGTGCCACGGTTCGCGACGGTTATGCGCCGATGATCACGCGTCTATATAATCTGCCTGTGCCTACGGTTGCGGCAGTCAATGGTATTGCGGCGGGCGCGGGCGCGAATATCGCCTTGGCCTGTGACATTGTCCTGGCGGCTGAAAGCGCTAAGTTCGTGCAGGTCTTCAGTAATATCGGCCTGATCCCGGATACGGGCGGCACCTTCATCCTGCCGAAGCTTATTGGAATGGCGCGGGCCAAGGCGCTTGCCATGCTTGCGCTTCCTGTGAAGGCCGCAGAGGCCGCTAATATGGGCATGATCTGGAAAGCGGTCGCCGACGACAGCCTGATGGCTGAAGCCAACGAGCTTGGAGAGACGCTGGCGCAGCGCCCGACACTTGGCCTCGCGCTTACCAAGAAGGCCTTCCATGTAAGCGCCAAAAACAGCCTGCAGGAACAGCTCGCATTGGAGGCGGAGATGATGCGCCAGGCCGGCTATTCCGACGATTACGCAGAAGGTGTTTCGGCCTTTCTGGAAAAACGCCAACCCAACTACAAGGGAAGCTAGGGCGTGAGTTTCGAAAAGCAGGAACTGGCGCGGCGATGCGCCAATCATCTTCTGCCGCGTGCGAAGATGGATGGGCTGATGGATATCCGGATGCTGGATGTCGGGCCGGGATACGCCAAGCTATCCATGGTGGTGCGCGAGGACATGCTGAATTTTTACGGCACAGCGCACGGCGGTGCGGTTTTCAGCCTTGCTGACAGTGCCTTTGCCCTGGCTTGCAATACTACAGGGTTCATGACTGTGGCGTCTGGTTGCTCGATCGAATTCCTGCGCCCAAGCCAGCCAGGCGATGAGTTGACGGCCGTCTGCCGCTTAAGCGGCGACGCCGGAAAGTCGGGCATTTACCATACTGAAATTTTTAACGGCGATGATGAGTTGGTGGCCAGCTTTACAGGTAGGGCTCACCGAACATCTACGCCGATTGATTTAGACTAGGTCCGCGGAAGGGAAACCAATGAAGGACGCATTTATTTGTGATGGAGTAAGAACGCCGATTGGCCGATACGGTGGCAGCTTGTCTGCGGTCCGTGCTGATGATCTGGCGGCGGTGCCCCTTGCGGCACTGAAGGCGCGCAACGGTGGCCTGAAAACGGAAGAACTGGATGACGTCATTCTTGGCTGTGCCAACCAGGCGGGTGAAGACAACCGCAATGTTGCGCGCATGGCCGCCCTGCTGGCGGGGTACGGCGAAACAGTTTCCGGTACAACGGTGAACCGGCTTTGCGGTTCTGGCATGGATGCCGTGGCCATTGCGGCCCGCGCGATCCGCACCGGCGAAGCCCAGACCATTGTTGCGGGCGGTGTGGAAAGCATGAGCCGGGCGCCTTTTGTAATGCCGAAAGCCACCCAGGCCTTTTCCCGCAATGCCGAAATTTTCGATACCACCATCGGGTGGCGGTTCGTGAACCGGCTGATCAAGGAAAACTGGGGCATCGATTCGATGCCGGAGACGGCAGAAAATGTCGCGGCGGAATTTGATATTTCGCGCGCTGATCAGGACGCGTTCGCGGTGCGCAGCCAGGAAAAGGCAGCCAAGGCCCAGGAAAATGGCCGCCTGGCCCAGGAGATTGTCGGGCTGGATGTGAAAGTGAGCCGCAAGGAAACGCGTTTTGTCGACAAGGATGAGCATCCCCGCGCAGGCACCACCATTGAAAGCCTGCAGAAGCTGCCAACGCCTTTCCGCGCTGATGGCAGCGTTACCGCCGGGAATGCCTCGGGCGTGAATGATGGAGCATGCGCGCTGGTGATCGCCTCTGAAGAGGCGGCGGCTTCACAAGGGCTGACGCCTATGGCGCGGGTGGTTGCGACAGCCACAATCGGCGTGCCGCCGCGTATTATGGGCATTGGCCCTGCGCCGGCCACGGAAAAAGTTCTGAAAATCGCGGGCCTAAGCCTTGACGATATGGATGTGATCGAGCTCAATGAAGCGTTTGCAGCCCAGGGGCTCGCGGTAATGCGCCAGCTTGGCCTTGCGGACGATGATGCCCGGGTCAACCCGAACGGTGGGGCGATCGCGCTTGGTCACCCACTTGGTATGAGCGGTGCCCGCCTTGTTCTGACAGCTGCGAAAGAGCTCCAGAATACTGGTGGCCGGTATGGCCTGTGCACCATGTGTATTGGTGTTGGTCAGGGTATTGCCATGATCATTGAGCGCGTTTAAGGGAGAATTCGTCATGTCTGTCAAAGAAGATGCGATACTGAACGCCTCCCGCGATGAGCTTCAGGGCCTGCAGCTTGAACGCATGAGATGGTCGCTGGCGCACGCCTATAACAATGTGCCTTTCTACAAAAAGTCCTTTGATGAGGCGGGCGTACACCCAGATGACCTGAAAAGCCTGAGTGACCTTGCTAAATTTCCCTTCACGGTGAAGCAGGACCTAAGGGACAATTACCCTTTCGATATGTTTGCTGTGCCGCGGGAAAAGGTCGCGCGTCTGCATGCCTCAAGCGGTACGACCGGCAAGCCGACCGTGGTTGGCTATACCATGAAGGATATCAATACATGGGCTGATGTTGTGGCGCGGTCGATCCGCGCTGCGGGCGGCAAGGCTGGTGACATGGTGCATGTGGCCTATGGCTACGGGCTGTTTACAGGTGGCCTGGGCGCTCATTACGGCGCGGAACGCTGTGGCTGTACCGTAGTGCCCATGTCGGGTGGGGCTACGGACAAGCAGGTTCAGCTGATCCAGGATTTCAAGCCGAGCATCATCATGGTGACGCCGTCATATATGCTAGCATTGGCGGATGGGTTTGAGCGGCTGGGCATTGACCCTGCTTCGACTTCGCTCAAGATCGGTATTCACGGTGCAGAGCCCTGGACGGCTGAGATGCGGCAGGAAATTGAGGCTCGTTTCAATATTGACGCCGTCGACATCTATGGCCTGTCGGAGGTGATGGGCCCCGGTGTAGGGCAGGAATTCAGGTCCACGAAAGACGGCCCGACTCTGTGGGAAGACCATTTCTATCCAGAGATTATCGACCCTGAAACCGGTGAAGTGCTGCCGGACGGCGAAGAGGGTGAGCTTGTCTTTACGTCCCTGACCAAGGAGGCGCTGCCGATCATCCGCTACCGCACGCGGGATTTGACGCGCTTGCTGCCGGGCAGCGCCAGCACCATGCGCCGCATGGACCGTATCCGGGGTCGCAGCGACGACATGATGATCATTCGCGGCGTGAATGTGTTCCCGACCCAGATTGAGGATCTCATCTGTCAGGATCCACGGCTTGCGCCGCACTATTACTGTGAAATCAACCGCACGGGGCGGATGGATACGCTGACCGTGGTGACCGAGGTTTCGGCGGGCGTAACGGGTGACGAAGACAAGGCCGCTGCCGCTGTGTCGCTGCAGAAAAAGATCAAGGATCTGATCGGCGTGTCGACAAAGATCGACCTGCGTGAGCCGGGCGGTGTGCCGCGTTCTGAGGGCAAGGCCCGTAGAGTGGTGGATAACCGAGGGAACTAGGCAGAGTGAAGTAAGGGCTTCATTTTTTAAGTATATTGACCGACCGGTCGATTAATTATAAAATGAAGAAAATGTCGCGCTGATTGAGCACCTGACCGAACTTCTAAGGTGCCGCTGGAACAAAGCGAAAGCAAAGAGGCAGTCAAATGTACACAACCGACCTACGGACCAAAGAGCAGAAGCAGAAGGACCAGCAGGAGCAGCTGGCTACTGTGACTGAGGATGACGCTGCCTTTCAGGAGCGCATTGACGATGATCAGTTCATCGAGCCAAAAGATTATATGCCAGAGGCCTACAGGAAGACTCTGATCCGTCAGATTGCGCAGCATGCGCATTCCGAGATTGTCGGCATGCTGCCGGAAGGAAACTGGGTAACCCGCGCGCCATCGCTGCGCCGTAAGCTTATCCTGATCGCCAAGATCCAGGATGAAGCCGGCCACGGCCTTTATCTTTATAGCGCTGCAGAGACATTAGGCGTTGCGCGCGATGATCTGGTGCAGGAACTGCACGAAGGCAAGGCCAAATATTCCACGATCTTCAACTATCCGTCGCTGAACTGGGCCGACATTGGCGCCATCGGCTGGCTGGTGGATGGCGCGGCCATTACCAACCAGATTCCGCTGTGCCGGACAAGCTATGGTCCATACGCGCGGGCGATGGTTCGGGTATGTAAGGAAGAAAGCTTCCATCAGCGCCAGGGCTATGAGCTGATGATGGCCATGGCGAAGGGCTCTGAAGCGCAGAAAGAAATGGCGCAGGACGCGCTGAATCGCTGGTGGTGGCCGTCCTTGATGATGTTCGGGCCGCCAGATGCGGAATCGACCCACACGGCACAGTCCATGGCCTGGAAGATCAAGCGTTTCACTAATGACGAGCTGCGCCAGCGTTTCATTGACGCGACCATACCGCAAGCCGAGGCGCTGGGTCTGACTGTTCCCGATCCCGACCTGAAGTGGAACGAAGAACGCGGCCACTATGATTACGGCGAGATCGATTGGGATGAATTCTGGGCGGTGGTGCGCGGCGAAGGCATCTGTGCCCGCGACCGTATCCGAGACCGTGTCAACGCCTATGAAGATGGCGCTTGGGTTCGCGAAGCCGCGGAAGCCTATGCCGCCAAACAGAACCAAAAAGCCGCAGTAGCATAAGCCGGGAGAGTGAGATGAGTAACCAGTGGGATCTTTTTGAAGTGTTTATCCGTTCCAAGAACGGCACCTCGCACAAACACGCCGGCAGTATCCATGCGGCAGACGCGCAAATGGCCATAGACAACGCGCGGGACCTTTATACCCGCCGGGGCGAAGGAACCAGCATCTGGGTTGTGCGGTCCAAGGATGTGACAGCCTCTGACCCAGGTGAAGCTGCCGCGCTTTTCGAGCCAGCAGAGAGCAAGATTTATCGCCATCCAACCTTCTATGACATCCCCAAAGATGTCCCGAATATTTAAGGGGTGGACAGATGACGCAGAAAGCAAATGACACAAAGGCTGCCCTTTTGGAGTATGTGCTGGGTGTGGCTGATGACAGCCTGATCCTGGGGCAGCGTGTTTCTGAGTGGCTTGGTCACGCACCGGCCATGGAGCTTGATATTGCATGCTCCAACCTTGCCCTGGACCTGATCGGTCAGGCGCAGCTCTATTATGAATATGCCGCCAAACTTCAGGGCGAGGGCAAATCGGCCGACGATCTCGCTTTCCTCAGAGACGGTCATCATTTCCGTAACCACCTGCTGGTGGAGCAGCCCAACGGTGACTTCGGGCAGACAATTGTTCGCCACTATCTTTTCATGATGTTCCACCTGAAGCGCTCGGAACTGCTGGTTGGTTCAGACGACAAGGAGCTGGCGGCAATCGCGGCGAAAACCGTGCGCGAGCTTGAATATCACCTCCGCTTTTCAGCCGACTGGTTCCGTCGCCTGGCTTTGGGCACGGACGAAGGTAATCGCCGTATCCAGGACGGTCTTGAAAATCTCTGGTCTTTCACTTTTGAGATGTTCAAGGATGTACCCGCAGAGACGCCGCTTTATGAAGCGGGTACCGTGCCGCGGCCATCCGGGATTGAGGCGGGCTGGAACGCGGCAGTTGCAGACCTGTTGCAGGAAGCTGATATCAGCCCGTCTGCCCGGAAAGCTGCGCCCACGAAAGGACGCATCGCGGGGCACCACACAGAACATTTGGGGCACCTGCTTGCAGAAATGCAGTTCCTGCAGCGCGCCTATCCCGGCCTGTCCTGGTGACCATGATGACCGCAAGCCCCCAACAAGATGCCGCCTTTGGAACCGAACAGCACGTTTGGCAAGTGCTTGAAGGCGTGCCGGACCCGGAGGTGCCTGTGCTTTCGGTTGTGGACCTGGGGCTTGTGCGCAGCGTGGAGATTGCCGGTGATGCAGCTGTGAAGCTGGAAGTGACGCCGACCTATTCCGGGTGCCCGGCCACCAGCCTGATTACCGCCGCGATCGAGCTTGCGCTTCAGGATGCTGGCTACACGGTGGAAACGGCAACGGTCTTGTCTCCCCCATGGACGTCGGACTGGATGTCCGAAGAGGGTCGGCGCAAGCTGAAGGAATATGGCATCGCGCCACCTTCCCCATGTGGGACGCGCGGTGCAGGCATGACCATTGCCTGCCCCCAGTGTGGTTCAGAGGATACGGCGCTTGTGAGCGAGTTCGGCTCCACAGCCTGCAAAGCCCTTTTCAAGTGCAATGCATGCCTTGAACCTTTCGAATATTTCAAGTGTATCTAAGTCAGGGATCAGTAGATGAAGCATTATCACCCGTTGACGGTTCAGAGTATCGCCCAGGAAACACAGGACACGGTGTGTGTGAGTTTTGCGGTTCCGGAGGAACTGGCGGATACATACAACTATTTGCAGGGCCAGCATGTTGGCCTGCGCAAGAAGTTTGACGACCAGGATATTCGCCGCAGCTATTCCATTGCGTCCAGCGTGCAAGACGGGCGGCTGGATATTGCAGTTCGCAAGGTGGAAGGCGGCATCTTTTCGACCTTCATCAATAACGATCTGAAAGTGGGTGATACCCTTGATGTCTTTCCGCCAGTAGGGACGTTCCGCACGGAACTTGAGCCGTCTGCAGAGCGCACATATGTGGCGTTTGCGGCAGGCAGTGGTATCACGCCGATCTATTCCATCATCAAGACGACGCTTGAGGCAGAGCCAGAGAGCCGGTTTGTCCTGTTCTTCGGCAACCGGAATGGCCGGTCCATCATTTTCCGCAACCGACTTACCGATCTTAAGAACCAGTTTATGGGCAGGCTCAGCGTCTATCACTTCCTCAGTCAGGAAGAAAATGACATCGAGCTGTTCAATGGTCGCCTGGACGGCAAAAAGGTGAAAGACCTTCTTGGGCGCATTGTGCCTGTTGACGCGATTGACGAGGCCTATGTCTGTGGCCCGGGCACCATGATCGAAGAGGTAACGGCTGCGCTTGTAGAAGAAGGTGTTGAGCCTTCCCGTATCCACCATGAGCATTTCGGTGTCACGGACGCTGCCGCGAAGAATGCCGCGCCCCGGGCCAAGAATGCCAAGACCGGCCAAGTCAATCTGACCGTAATCCGAGACGGCGAAAGCTTCAATCTTCAGGTACAGCAAACGGACAAGCCGTTGCTCGATGAAATCGCCGATGGCGGTATTGATGTACCATATTCGTGCAAAGGTGGTGTTTGCTGTACTTGTCGCGCCAAGGTTGTGAAGGGCAAGGCGGAAATGGTGCTAAATTATGGCCTTGAAGAGGATGATGTTAAAAAAGGATTCATTCTTACGTGTCAGAGTTATCCAGTATCTGACAATTTGATCCTAGATTTTGACGCCTGATAAGGCCCGCAAGACAGGATTGGGTCCTGAAGTTAGAATGCAGATATGAGGAGGTTTTTTAATTATATAGAACGAACGGTCAGTCAATGATCGTGTTTCACCAATCGGCCTCGGATGGCACAGCCCCTGTCATCCAATAAGGGGACAGAAGCTGGTTGGGACGTTGGATAGTTTGGAAGGGGAAACGCTCACTACCGGATTGAAGGGAGTATCGCGTTTGAAGCTGCAAGGAAGAGATGGCTGAGAACGTGAATTGGCAACTGAAGAGTTGCCGCCGGTAATGTAAATGGGAAGTGACATGAAACAACTTATGCTTACTGCTTCGGCGTCGGCCTTACTGGCTGCGCTACCTACGAATTATGCCCTGGCACAGGATGAAGATTCCGGCGGGTTCATGCTCGAAGAAATCACTGTAACGGCTCAGAAACGTTCTGAGAGCATGCAGGATGTACCGCTGGCTATCACGGCTATTGCGGGCGACAAACTGCGTGAAGCGAATATCGCGTCGCTCCAGGATGTCGGCAACCGGACACCGGGTATGGTCTTCGCGGCCTTTAGCCCGGGTCAGCCGGAAATCGCCATTCGCGGTATTGGTACCAAGGAAGATGGTGCTTCTGCTTCTGACTCAACCGTTGTATCGATCGATGGTGTCTATATCGCTGCACGTACCGCCCAGGTATTCGATATTTTCGACCTGGAGCGCGTGGAAGTGCTGCGTGGTCCGCAAGGGACCCTGTACGGCAAAAACTCCATCGGTGGCTCGATCAACTTTGTGACGTCCAAGCCAAGCGATGAAACCAAAATCCGTGTCCGCCAAACTGTTGGCAACTATGACACGTTCGATACGGGCGGCATGATCTCTGGTCCTATCAGCGACACATTCTTCGGCAAGTTCGCCTTTTCCCGTCGCAAGCGCGACGGCTACATTGAAAATGTGTTGCCGGGCGAGAACTTCGGCGAAAAATGGGGTGAGCAGAATACGTTCGCATGGCGCAGCCAGTTCCGTTGAGTGCTGAGCGACAATTTCGAAGCGCTGCTTTCCTTTGATGGTGCCGACGACAGCATGGGCGCAACCAACCGTGAACCTGTTGGGTCGGCTGGCCCGCTCCATAACTGTGGCTGTGCATCCGATCCTGTGGCGGTGAACGAAGCGCTTGGTGGTAACACCAGCCCTTGGGACACCCTGGCGGAAACGGAAGGCTATACCGAACGTGATGTGTTTGGTACGCACCTGCAGCTTGACTATGACATGGAATGGGCAAGCTTCATGTCCCTTACGGCCTACCGCGAAAGTGATTTCGACTGGCTTGAGGACTCTGAAGGCCTGCCACCATATCCTGGCCTGATCGACCTGACGGGCAGTTCCGGTAACCCGGGTATTCCGCTGACGGATTCGGCAAGCGAAGGCTTTACGTTCGACATCAATGACTCAGCGCTTGAAACATCCGAACAGTGGATGCAGGAATTCCGCCTGACATCTCCTGGTGGCGAGACGTTTGACTGGCTGGTTGGTGCCTTCTTCAGTAAAGAAGAGATCAACCGGTCCGAGACCTTCGAGTTCACCACCCTTGGCGGCCCTGCTGGTCAGGATGTGGAAACCTCCTATCAAACTCACAAAGGTAAGAGCTGGGCGCTATACGGTCAGGGCACTTATAATGTGAACGAAGACTTGGGCCTGACAGTTGGCATGCGCTATTCCTACGACAAGAAGGAAGGTACAGCTGAAGCCGTTCTGGACCCAGGTATTGGCCTTCTGTTGAAGGCATTTGATGAAGTTGCCTTTGAAGATTCCTGGAAGGACTTCTCCTGGAGGGTCGCGCTGGATTACCGCATCAACGACAACGTGCTGGCATATGCTAACGTGTCCACGGGCTTCAAAAGTGGCGGTTTCACAGGTAGTGCCTCTACGGCTGCAGTTGCAGCCACGCCATTCGGTCCAGAAGAAGCGACCAACTTTGAAGTTGGTTTCAAATCGGACCTGCTGGATCGTCGCCTGCGCCTGAACGTAACGGCTTTCTATACTGACTATAAAGACCTTCAGGTTACCCGTTTCTTCCAGCCTCTGGGCGGTGACTTTGGTGAATTTATCACCGAAAACGCCGGTGAAGCGGATATCAAAGGCCTTGAAGTCGAGTGGACTGCGCTGATTACGCAAAGTCTTGAGTTCGGCGGTTCCTATGCATATCTGGACGCGACTTACTCCAAGTTCCAGGGCACGCCATCCGCGGCAGATCCGGATGCAGTATTTGACGGTAACCGGCTGCGTCAGGCTCCAAAGAACAGTGCCAACGCCTATCTGAACTACACACACGATATGGCCGACAACGGCACGCTGTCGGCAACTGTTGAGTGGCGTCACCAGAGCCTGAGCTACTACGACCCGGACATGAACGATCTGGCGACCATTCCTGGCTACAGCCTTTGGGATGCCCGTCTGGTCTGGAAGTCTGTAGAGGGTAACTATGAAGTATCCCTCTGGGGTCAGAACATCGGCAATGAGGAATACCGGACGCACGTGTTTACACAGCGTGGTGGTCGGATCGCCTTTGCCCAGTATGGCATGCCGCGGACTTACGGGCTGACCTTCACCTACAACTACTAGGCGGACCTACCCTCCCCCCAACCCCCCTAGGTCAGGAGCATATGGTGCCCAGCATCATGTGCTCCTGATCAACTCGTATGGCTGAACAGGGAAGTTGAAGATTATGGAACTAGGTTTGTCTGACCGTGAAAAGGTGCAGATGCGGGCAATGAAGCCGCTGATTGGAAAGCGCGTGAAGATATCTGTCTCTCTCTCGCTTTTCCTGATTGTGGCCTATGCCGCATATGGTTTTCTGCTGACGGGGGATGGCGCGTATGCTGGCACCAAGGTTTGGGGGCAAATGACCCTCGTGTTTCTCGGTATGGTGGCGCAAACGCACCCATCAACTCGGTGATGCAATAGTTCATACCTAATCTGAACTTATTCGACCCTTATTTAGTCTGCCTTTTTCTCAACGATAAAAACCTTGCTGCGTCCTAATATTACGGATTAATAGGTGACTAAATTTCAGTTCACTCCAATAAAAGCAGGCACATTGAGGACAGGCTGGCAATGCTTTGGTCGCGCACCATGGGCTCATCTAGGGCTTCATCCATACAAATTACTACCTGTTCAGCAAGCAACTGGTTTCTGGTCTTATTCACCGCAAACACTATATCTGAAGCAGTGGCCAACTTGTTCGCATATGTTGATTGAACCCATTGGTGGCCTGTCGCTTGTCGTAAGATACCACCGTCGTGCCGACTAGCGTCTTCGCTATAGCTGCCTTGGTTAGAGTTAGCTTCGCGGGGCTGATAATAAGCCTGACTTCTTTTAAGCAATTCTGATAACACTACGTCAGACGGCACTGACAAAGAGTCAGCTGTTTTACCTTCTGTCACCAGTGTTTCTTGAGAGTTGGTTTTATTCCCCATATCACCCTCTTCACGGTTTCCAGCAGGTGGCAACAGATTGGGGTCACCACCTATCTCTTCATAAGACGAACCCGCGACCACAATCAGATCTACCTCAGCAGCCAGGTCCTGCCGGGAAACATCTTCACCGGGCTCCGCTTTCTTTGAAGACTGTGTTTGGCTTTCCAAGGCAGTTGCAGTTGTGTCCTTGTCGGCAGGTTTCGGAGTTACTTGGTTAGATGGCATTAAGTCGGTGCTTTGTGGTGTGGAGTATTCAGAAGCAGTTACATTTTGGAGCCAGAAGACAAAACCAAGAATCATAAATCCCGCGATAGCAATTCTGAACAGCAGACCAGAGAGACCCATCTCCTGTAGGTCTTTTTTCAGAGCATCGCCAAAAGTCATTTGTGCTCTAAGATTAGCCTTAGCTTTCTGGCGCTCAATCCACGATGGCTGCTTGTTCATATAATTACCTACAACTCTTGCTAAAATTTGACCGTCCGGTGGATAGTTCCCAGCCGGAGCTATCATAGCTTTCCTTAATGCTCGCTAAGTCGACGTATGGGAAAAGGTCGGGCCTTTGCTGCCGTTTCCACTACAGCAAAGGACGAGATGTCAACTTTCACCTTCAGTTTTACCTTGTTGGCCCCACATCATCCCACTCATTATCTCTGGCGCGCTGTCAGACCTATTTGGACAAGAAAGTCAAAACTTTGCAGGTGCCCCCGAGCTTTACACCACTCACCAAATGGTGCCCCAAATTCAAATAAATGTGAGTCAACTTTGATTTTGTCAAAACTGTTAAAAGAAGCCTCACCCAAATGTACATATGATGCGAGGGCACTTGCAATCATGTAAACAGCTACTTCTTGATCAACTACTTCCTGAGGCACGATTGTGAGTTGACCATTCCTGATCCCAACAACAATAGGGTTGTATGACCACAAGGCTTCCTTCGCTTTAGTCAAATCCGTCGTGATATTTTGGTTAAGAGTATATCCGTTCTGGAACAGCACATTTTCGTTGTTGGCTGAGACAGTGTCCACCTGCACGCCAAACGGTGCGTGCCTGGTAGCAATCTGCGACTGAAGGGTTGCGTCAGCCTCCATAGCTCTCAGCTGATCGTTTGCAGCTTGTTTTTCAGCAGCAGTACAACTGCGAGAGGCGGCATTCACTTGAGCTGACGCAAATATCAGAGTTAACGACACACCAAATGCACGCCAAGAAACACAATCCCTCATTGGAAAGTCCCCGAAGTAATTCTACCCTAGGGTAGAATGCTAAACGATTAATGGTGTAATTACTAACTAGAAAACTGCAGGCGATTTAAGAGGTCCAGTTTGACCCTGTTCTCAAATTTAGTTTTTCAATGCCATATGATTGTATGCTTTATGGCGTTTTCCAAGAATCATCTGTCTTCTTTGCCATCCAAAAACGCTGCAATTACTTGCCTTACCTCCCTGGCGTTAGGCGGCCTTTGGTCTTGCCAACCAGAGGAAAATCCAAACCATTCATAGGGCCCGGTTGGATTTTCAGCAAGCTCTTTACATCTTCTGGTTGGCGAATAGATATCAGTCCAACCTCTATCGTTGTGGGTTAAGATCACCTGATATCCGGCAGAAAGAGTCGCCAAACCAAGTTCAGGGTTCTTGTTCCCTAGAAGCGCACGGGTTAGGTGGCCCTCTTTGTCCAAGAGTCCGCATTGATCCAATCCCTCAACGATATGCTTACAGGCTCGTCGTGGATCTCGTTTAGGGAATGAAGCTCTGCTTTTCCGGAAGTCAGGACAGCTGCAGGTCATATTTTTTAACGATACCTTGTATGAGCGCCTATCATTCGAATGCGACTGTATTGATAAATCCCGCCCCGTATAATGTAACGGTGCCGTCAGATATAGAGCTGACGGGTCGTGCAACTTCTTTTTGGCTGCAGCCAGCCTTATAGACGTTCTTTTGTCCGTTGTACTAGGTTTCTGGGAGCTGATCCTATCGTAACCCGTGGCAGCATGTACGTATCCAATCACTGCGACGGCAGACAACCAGAGACTAAAAAACAAGCCAATAATACCCAGAATTATACAGCAGATAGCGTAAATGACCCACATTGTGCAGAGAGAGCAATCAGGGCTTCCTCGGGGCGCATTTCTATGATGATACGTACAATAGCCCATCTGGTCTTAGCTCGCGATCTGGTGTTGTGCGTTACCAATGAAGCTACACTATTAGCTGCATGTTTGGAACAAGCCAGGAGCGACAGTTTGGAGCATATCGGCAAGTCGATGTTGTCTTTTGACCTATAAGAAAGTGGTAATCTTAAAAGGTCACGCTCGGTTGGTAAGTCATGATCGCTCATAGGCGATCCGTAAGCGGTGATTTTCCCCCACGTTCCGTATGAGTTCATGATCTGCCACAAGGTGCAGGGAGTGATTTTGTCCATGGGAGGCC
>NZ_JBHSCR010000011.1:0-678 GCF_042651265.1 Kordiimonas lipolytica
GTGTTAGATCAAGTATATGTCCAGGAGGAAAACGTTACTTATATTGATCACGTATATACATGTGAGTGCGGTGCAAGGGTTGTTGAACAGGAAGAAGCAGAACACAAAAATGCCTAGTTCTCTTTAACTTGATTATACAGGTTAATAAGCAGAAAAGTAGAAAGGTGATCTAATGAAATATAAACATAAAATAGTGACTTCAGGTGACATCATAGAGCTTTATACATACGAAAAAGAGGTTTGTACTGGTAAAGATAAAGATGGAAAAAGAGAAGAAAATAATGGTCGTCGTGGTGACGGTTTAAAATGGGTTGAGGAAGATAAAAAAAGATATAGGACTGAAACNGTTGAGGAAGATAAAAAAAGATATAGGACTGAAACACTTCAAAAAGCTAAAAAACAGCTTAGAAGGGAAATAAACGCTAATGTAGATCAATGGCAAGAGAAAACAAAGTTTATAACATTAACATATTCGGAAAATATGAAAGATGTAAAAGAGAGTAATTATAACTTCAAGAAATTTATACAGCGGTTAAATTATAAAATGGATCTCAAATTAAAATATAGTTGTGTGGTTGAGTTTCAAAAGCGTGGTGCGGTTCATTATCACTTGTTAGCTTATAATCTACCATTTATTGAAAATAGCAAACTAGCGGAAATATGGGGGCATGGATTTGT
>NZ_JBHSCR010000012.1:0-778 GCF_042651265.1 Kordiimonas lipolytica
ATTTTTGGACGAATCAGATATAAAAGCAAGGACTAGGTTAATAATCGACCTAGTCCTTGCTTTTTTAATCATCTTCCCTCCAATCGTAGTATAAGACCTTCCTATCCCTTCTTGAGTATAGATTTTCTAGTGATTTTAAAGTGCTGTTAGCTTGTTTTATAAACCAATCGGCTTTGTCGTATGTAAGACAGATTGGTTCTTGTGTGTGTATGGTCATTCTTTTAATTTCTTGAATAAGTTTTATAGCGTTTTGACGATCTTCTTGTTCATTTAAATCTATATATTTATATTCATCTTTTACAATTACATCTATAAGTGTCTTTAACTCTTTTATTTGCTTCTTGGTGGCACTTTTTATATTCGTACCAGTTGACCATATCAAGTCAAATCCACTTATTGCACGCCCTTGTTTTTCAACCTCATATCGTACTTCTAATTCAGTATATTGATTAATTTCAGCAATTGCAGAATCTAGCACTTTATTTTTAAATAACCCTGTATTATTCTGATAACTTTTTATGTTTTCGACATTAAATATTTTCATTAGTGCTTCTTTTGAAATTGGTTTATGCCAATAACCATAGTGACTTTTAAGGTAATCATATAATGTCCAACTAAAGCTACTTTTAAAGTTTGACTTCACCTCTAAATCGGTCAAGTTATAGTGATCTTTTAAATTTAAAATATGTGGAATCATATCTTCTGACCATTTAAAAGTAAATACCCCTTTTTCATATCTGATTCGTTGAAAGATATTTAAATAATCAACTACATCACT
>NZ_JBHSCR010000013.1:0-161506 GCF_042651265.1 Kordiimonas lipolytica
TTCCTTACGTCACTTCAAATGAAATCAAAATCCTCTCTTATGCAATTGCCTTCTTTGGCCCCATAAGCCCTGACGGGGAACAGTGACTTGAGTTGTCGGTAGCGCCCCATGATACCTGCCTCCTCCGCTTGGAAGAGTATCAGAAGCGACATTAATTTTCATTCTTTATTCTAAATATATGAATTTATTTTCAAACTATATTAATAATTTTCAAACTTTATTGTTCTTAAACAAAAGGGTTATACTTTTTACGCCAATCCAGAGACCAAAGCCTGTCCGTATTCGAACACAGTTTGTGTTCGTTTTCGGACAGTTTGACAGCGGTGAACCGCGCTATTCTCAAAGATACTGGGCCGCCGCCCAGCCGCTGGACCAGGCCCACTGGAAATTATAGCCGCCCAGCCAACCGGTCACATCCACGCATTCGCCTATGAAATAGAGCCCCGGTTGCTTTTTGGCTTCCATGGTTTTGGAGCTGAGCTCGCTGGTGCTGATGCCGCCACGTGTGACCTCGGCTTTCTTGAAGCCTTCAGTGCCGCTGGGCACCACGTGCCATCGACTGCAGCGGTCACTGATGGCCTGCAACTGTTTGTTCGACAGGCTGCCAAGCGGGCCTGGCCAGTCTAAAGCGATGGCCTCAGCGAGCCGCGACGGTAACTTCTCCGCCAAAAGCGTCTTGAGCGCCGTCTTCGGCCGACTGTCCCGCGCTGCACGCAGCCAGTCAAAGCTATCTCCAAGGTCGGGCAGCAGGTTGATGGTGACAGCCTCACCCGGATGCCAATAGCTGGAAATCTGCAGGATGGCAGGGCCTGACAGGCCCCTGTGAGTAAAAAGAAGGGCTTCGCGAAAGCTCGTCCGCCCGCACGACACGACAGCGTCTGCGGCCACACCTGCGAGCGGCTTCATGAAATCGAGGTCTGCATCCGAAAAGGTGAAAGGCACAAGCGCCGCTTCTGGGGCCTCTACTTCCAGCCCGAACTGCTTGGCAATATCATAGGCGAAACCTGTTGCGCCCATTTTGGGGATGGACAGCCCGCCTGTCGCGACCACAAGGCTTGGAGCCTCAAACTCTCCCGCTGTTGTGGCCACGCGGTACGTTCCGGCATCCAATGAAACTTTCTCAACTTTTGTTCCGGTGAGTATCTTTGCGCCGTTCTGGTGGCATTCATCTGTCAGCACCTTCAGGATACGGCCCGCGCCCTGGTCGCAAAAAAGCTGTCCCAGCGTCTTTTCATGCCAGGTCACACCATGAGTGGCGATCATGCTGATAAAATCCCATTGGGTATACCGGCTGAGCGCCGATTTGGCGAAATGTGGATTGTGACTGATGTAGGCGTTCGGACCCGCATCCTCATTGGTAAAATTACAGCGCCCGCCACCTGAAATCAGAATTTTTGCGCCAAGCGCCTTGTTGTGTTCCAGCAACACAACCCTGCGTTCACGGGACGCAGCCTCACGCGCGCACATCAGGCCCGCGGCACCACCACCAATGATTATGGCATCGAATCCGGTCATTCACGTCCGCCTTTGGGCATAAGAAGCGCTTAAATCCTTAAAATCTCCGCCTTTTTATCGAACGCAGCTATTGATAACAAGAATATTGGCGTTACTATCCGCATACGGGGGAAGGGTGAATTCATTTTTCATCCAAAACAGGCAAAGCCTTTAAGGTTCATTAACTGTGATATGCAATGAATCGGATTGGTTTAGCTTAAATTTTCATAGTCGGGTTCTCTGATTTGTAGAGGGGCAGTTTAAAAATGGCCGCGCAAGATTCCAGCAACGTGCTTCAAAGCCTTACCCAAGGCAAAGTTTTCAGCATTCGCAACCTTCTGTTGTTTGTGACCGCTATATTGATGGCGATGATCATCTGGCTGACGGTTGGGCGGATTTTTGATGCCTCGGACAACAGCGCTCGCGCAAAAAACGCGATGGAAGTGAACCAGTTGATCGACAGCATATCGACACTGAAGCTTGCCCTTGCGGATGAACGCAGCCTTGCAAATACGGCCTATGGCTTCAGAACCGAAGCCGATGACTTCTTCCCGACTCAGATTGCTGAACAACGTAAAGATATCGACAGTGCGTTCAGCGAAATCCAGACACGCCTGCCGGATGTTCCTGAATTTGACAACCCATCAGGCAACGAGACGATCTTCGCCTCCGTCAACCAGCGTTTTGGTGCGGCGAAGACGGCCTTTTTCAAAGCGCATGAAAGCTACATGGCAATGCGTCCTCAGCTGGATGCGGATTTGGACAGGATTTCCTCTGACCGAGAACTTCGGGGGCGCGATGTCACCAATGCCATCAACGATGTTATTGAGACGGCAGCCGATCTGCGCGCGATCCTTGAAAATAACTATGACTTTGGCGACGACCGGATTTCGAAAGTTATTCAGCTGAAGCATAATCTCTGGTCGATGATCGAGTATGCCACCCGCGAATCCGCAGCCCTTGGCGGCAGCATCGTCTCCGGCTCCCAAATCCGCGCAGCCATGCAAACACTGAATGCCCAATATGTGGGCCAGGGCAAGGAAGCATGGGAGCAGGTTCAAGGCATCGTTAACAGCCTTGCCGTCGCCGAAGAAGGCACCAAGGAAGCTGAAATCGAAGCGATGCTGAAAAAGATCGAGGATGTCTTCTTTGCAGAGTTTGAGGAAACACGTTTCGCTATCTATGACGCATCAGACGCAGCAGAAATGGACCTTGAAGGCAACGTAATCGCTGATTACGGTATTTCACCAAGCGATTGGATCAACCTGGCCCAAGACGCCATTGGCCCTGTAAGCGCCATGAGCCAATATGCCAGTGATCTGTCCCGGAGCCTGAATGAAGACGCAGTTTCCACCGCCACAGGTAACATGACGCTTTCCTGGATCGTACTTGCCATCGTTGCCGGTATCGGCGCACTGGCCTTCTGGGTTGTGATGTTCCGCGTAGTTCGCCCTGTAAACGCCCTTTCCGACACCATGATGGTGCTGGCCCAAGGCAAGCTTGAAGTTGAAGTGCCGAGCGCAGATGCGCAGGACGAAGTTGGCGACATGGCCCGCTCGGTACAGATCTTTAAGGAAAACGCCATTGAGCGTCAGCGCCTTGAAATTGAACAGCGGGAACGCGAAGAGCAAGAGCGTGCCCGGGCTGAAGAAGAAGAGCGCCGCAAGCGCGAGGAAGAAGAAGCCAATCGCAAACGCGAGCAGGAACGCGAAGAAAATGCCCGTAAGGAACGCCGCCAGGCCATGCTTGACCTGGCGGACAAGTTCGAAGCGTCTGTTATGGCCGTGGTGCAAGGTGTGTCCAACTCGGCAACTGAGATGGAAAATGCAGCACGCGGCATGGCTGAAACCGCTGATGATACTTCTAAGAAATCTGAAGTCGTATCCAACGCCGCCCAACAGGCAAGCTCCAACGCCCAGATGGTGGCCAGTGCGGCAGAAGAACTGTCAGCGTCGGTTCGTGAAATCACCGGCCAGACCAACCAGTCATCCGCTGCAGCGCGCGATGCGGTGTCTCGCACGGAAAACGCTGGCAAGGATGTCGCCGAGCTGGTGGATGCCGCACAGAAGATTGGCGACGTTGTGAAGCTGATTAACGACATCGCCGAACAGACCAACCTTCTGGCACTCAACGCGACGATCGAGGCGGCCCGTGCCGGCGATGCAGGCAAAGGCTTCGCGGTTGTGGCAAGCGAAGTGAAATCGCTTGCCAACCAGACCGCCAAAGCAACCCAGGAGATCAGCGAGCAAGTGGAAGGCATGCAACAGGCCACCAACCTTGCCGTGCGGGCAATGGACGAGATCAAAGGCATCATTGGCGAGATCGAGACCACATCCGTTTCCATCGCCAGCGCTGTGGAACAGCAAGACGCCTCCACGCAGGAAATCGCCCGCAACGTGGGCGAGGTGTCTACCGGTACCGAAGAAGTGACCTCAAACATTCATGCCGTGAATCAGGGCGCTACATCCACAGGCAGCGCCGCAACAGAGGTGCTTTCAGCGGCCCAGTTGCTGACGCAGCAGTCCGACGAGCTGCGCGGCCAGGTGGAATCTTTCCTGGCAACCATTCGCGCCGAATAAGAATTGGCTGCGGTCGGCACGTCGGCCGCGCCCAAGTGATCCTATTCAAAGAGCTCCTTCGGGAGCTCTTTTCTTTTTGGCTGCAGCCTGCCCCTCGTCATAGGCAGTCGGACAAGACTTTTTAGCATAGGCGGGGCCCAGCTGGCTCCCTCAGGCTCAAGACAGTGTTATATGGCCCACAAGCGCAGATAGTGGCCCTCGAAAGACCCATACAACATAGGGAACAAAGACGTGCGGCAACCGGGCTGAGAAAGGCATAGTGTGTAACATATATAGTGAGGAACACATGAGCCTCTACCCATGAGCCGATTTTCAATAGCCAACAAAAAAGGGGCCCAAAGGCCCCTTGTCTGCTCGATATACTCAAGCGCTTATTGCAAACGCCATGCAATCGGAATGGTGAATGTCAGGTTTCCATCCGGCAGGCTGTCTGGCGGCGCGGGCAGAGGGTCCATCTTTTCCATCATCTTTGGAATCACGTTATCAAGCTGGCTCTCGCCAGTTGGCTCCAGCACCTCAAAACCTGTGATCTTACCGCTGCGGTCAATCGTCACGCTGACCTTCGCGCGACCTTCAATTTCCCGTGCGATGGCAGAACGTGGATAGATGTGGGACTTCACGATCTTCTTGACAATCTCCCGTTGCCAGTCCTGAAGCTCATCCGCATATGCAGGCGTTGCCATTGCCATAAAGGCCCCCGCACACAAAAGCGCAAGAATCATCTTCACATGCTTTTCCACGCCCCCAACAAGCACCCCAAATACCATCCCGATCCTCCTTCAACTCTGTTGCTTTCTCCTACCATAAGCGAAAGCAGGTAAAAACAAAGATAAGATTTATGGTTAATAACGCGTTAAGGTTAAGACTTCAATCTTAGCGTTTCTGCGAGTTGGATCGCGCGGCACATAAAGAGTCTCAGCATAAGAATTCCTGGAACCGATTAGTTGCGTGTAGAGGTGAAATAAAGCTACGGATTTCCCCTTGCCTTTATGTTTCATATGGCTATAGTGCGCCCGCACACCCCATCTTATGGGGTGCTTTCTCTTCCAGCCTGCCTGGAAAACGGAGTCGTGGCCGAGCGGTTTAAGGCGCACGCCTGGAAAGCGTGTTGGGTGGCAACGCCCTCGAGGGTTCGAATCCCTCCGACTCCGCCATTATCTTTAATACCATATAGAAGATGTTACCGAAGCAGAACAACTGTCTCGAAGCTCGCTAGCGCCCTGCGCCAACCGCTCTCAGCCATCTGGCAACTCTGGCCGCGAGGCATAGGCACAAAAAAGGGCGCCAACAGCGCCCCTCTTAGTCCCTCAAGGACGATCAGTTGGTATAATAGGCGCTCTTGCCACCATAGTAATAGCCTTGGTCACCATAGCCATACCCGCGATGGCGTTTGATATTGACCTGGGTCAGCACTGCACCAGCAAGAGGAATCTGTGTTTGTGCCAGCTGTTTTACGGCAGTTTTTACAATACCCTTCGGCGTGTTTTCCCACTGGATCACAAACATCACGCTCTCGGCATGGCGAGCAATGATCATGGCATCCGCAACAGCCATGATTGGAGGGGTGTCCAGCAGTACCAGGTCATAGCGCTTACGTGCCTCTGACAGGAAGTGGCGGAACTCTGCGGACGTAAAGCGCTCCTGTGGGTCATCAACGCGCTCCGCCCAAAGAAGGTGAATCCCCGTTACATCGTCCTTGAAAATATCCTTGCCCGATTCCTGCGCCGTACCGGTCAGAATGTCGTTCACGCTCAAGTGTTTGTCCTTGGAAACACCCATCCGCTCACGGAATACAGGTCGGCGCAAATCGCCTTCTACCACAAGCACCTTCAGACCGGTTCGGCCCAAAATCTGCGCGAGACAGAGTGTCGCTGTCGTCTTGCCCTCTCCAGGTACAGACGATGTCACCGCCAGCACTTTTGGCGTGCTACCATCCTGCCCGCTGAACATCAGGGAGGCATGCACATTCCGGTGAGCTTCAGCAAACGAGGAATTCGGCTTCTGGGCGATATATTCTTCTGGCTTCATGTCCTTTAGAGCAGATTTATCCACCAGCGGAATCATGCCTAGAGCCCTGAGCTGAAGGTCCTGACGGAGCTGATCAAAGCTGCGATAACCGTTATCAAGGGCCTCAAGAAGGAAGGCCAGACCTACCCCTAGCGCTAGCCCCACAAAAGCGACAAGTGCCAGAATCATCTTCTTCTTGGGGAAAGACGGGTCGATAGGCGTGTCTGCCTTTGCGATGATACGGGCATCAGCCTGCTGCATGCCGTCCTGACTAGACGTTTCCTTGAAGCGTGTCAGGAATGTTTGGAGCAGAAGACGGTTGGCTTCCGCTTCGCGATCCAACTCACGCATCTGTACCTGCGCCCGACTAACCTGAAAGCTCTCCGCCTTCAGATTGTCCAGGTTCTGCTGCAGTGTCTGCACGCGGATGGCCGCCACTTCGGCTTCACCCCGTATGCCCGCCACGATCTTATCTATTTCATAGGAAATTTTTGAGCTGATGTCGGCGAGCTCAGCTTCAACATTCAACATCCTGGGGTGCTTTGGACCGTAGCGGGTGGCAAGTTCCGCCCGCTCCCGCTGAACTTCCGACTCCTGCTCCTTTAGTCGCTGGATAAGCGGGGACTGCAGTACTTCAATCAGGCCAGATTCCTCAATCTTACCATCGGCAACATTTTGCTCGATCTGGCGCTGGCGCGCCTCAATGCGGGCCAATTCGGTCTTTGCTGTTACCAATTGCGTATTGATTTGTGCCAACTGTTGTTCGTTCACCAAACCAGCAGACTGAGTCTGAACCAACTGGTGGCGCTCACGAAAACGCTGGGCTTCCTGTTCAGATTGGCGAACCTTGTCGCGCAGTTGTGCAACCCGTTCATTCAGCCATTCGTTGGCACGCTGAGTTGCTTCAAACTTCACTTCCAACTGATCAGTGAGGTAGAGGTCAGACAAGCGGTTAACGATCTGTGCTGCTTTTTTGGCGTTCCCGGATTCAAACGAAATATTGAGGGTGTAGGAACGAGGCGGGTTGGAAACAGAAAGACGCGCTGAAACAACATCAATGACTTTGGCCCTTGTCGCTTCCGCGATTTCCTCTTCCGTCCGGCTGTCAGGTTTACTTCCCAAAATGGCAGCCTTCCAGCTGTCCGACATATAGCTGAGCGGGTTGAGGTACGACAGCAGTGAACGGTCCGTCTTCAGGTCACTGTTGAACTCAGGATCGTTGGTCAGCCGCAAACTATCCACCAGTTTGCCGACAAGCCGTCTGGACTTCAGAACATCAATCTCTGTCTTGATTGCCGCCTGATCAGTGCCCAGCCCGGACATCACTGCCTCAAGATCAACGACACTGTTCTGTCGGCTTTCAATCGCCAACATGGCATTTGCAGTATAGCGTGGCGTCAACTGGAACACGACAATCGTAGCCAGCACAACCAGGAAAACGGCAGTGTTCAAAATCACCCATTTTCGGCGCCATAAGACCAGAGCCAACGCGCGGATATCGATCTCCTCGTCCTGCTGGCCATGTGGCGCACTTCCCGGCGCGTTAACTTCGTGCTGCTTCACATACTGATTGTCATACATTGTCTGTAACCTGCTGGAACGGCTAACTTAGAAGAAGCGTTCGGGAACTGTGATAATATCCCCCGGCAAAACCAGGGTTGCGTCAGTTACTTCGATGTCTTGTTCAATGCCATCGACTTTGCGTGTGATTGTAATCTTCTTTTTGGCTGCGCGGTAGGTGAAGCCTGAAGCAAGAGCCACGGCATTCAAAATTGTCATACCATTCACAAACGGATAGCTTCCCGGCTTTTTCACTTCGCCAAGAATGTAGAGCGGTCGATAATTCATGACCTCTACGCTGACCCGCGGGTTGATCAGATAACCGTCTGCAAGCTTTTCAGCAATCAGCTGCTCCGCTTTATCGAGGTCCATGCCGCCCACTTTGGTGGCGCCAATAAGCGGCATTGATATAACGCCAGTGCCGTCGAGCTCGAACTCGCCAGACAAATCTTCTTCGCCATAAACGGTGACCCGAATCTGATCACCTGAGCCCAACTGATACCGGACAGTAACATCCAGGCCATCAGCACGCGAAGCGTCCTGGGCTGACGCAGAAAAAGCGAGCCCCACGAGGCTCGCTATAAGAAACATTATTTTCATGACATTACGCATACATAAAAGCCTGATCTGCTACCTACAAAACAAGATGTAATACTAGCAAATCAGCTTAGCAAGCGCTACCACTGTGCCTTCACATTTACCATGAGGGCATGACGGGAATAGTCCTGACCCTGCACGTTCGTGTCACGGTAGCTATAGTCATAGCCGACATTCACGTTCACATTCGGGTTCAACAGATACTTCGCGCCGACACCAAAGTTGATCAGGTCGTCCTCACGAGTGGTAAGTGCGAAGCTCTGCTTGGTGAAGCTTCCTTGTGCATTCAGCAGTACATTCCGGCGAAGTTCGTGTTCAACACGACCGAAGACCAGGGTGGAAATAATACCAGATGCCGGAATGGCAACGCCGTTTTCGTTCTCACCAAAGACTGACGTCTCATCAATGGAACGCTTGATCGAACCGGTAAAGGAAGTCAGTCCGCTCACATTCCAGAGGAGTTCAGCACCAAACTTGAAGCCATCAATCTCACCCATGGTTTCAGAGTCAAACGTGCGCTTCATGTAACCGCCGTAGACCTCGCCACGGGCTTTACCCGTCAGATCGAAGGCCGCCCCACCAACGATTTCCATACCGTCGGAATTACGCTGTGGACCGCCGTCTTCTTTGGAATTGTCGTACTCCACCCGGTCAATGCTACCCCGAATGAAGGCTTCACGGCCATCAGCGAGCTCGTAACCCACACGACCTTCTACGGTTACCCGATCACGGTCACGGTCGTCGTTGTTGAGCGTGCCGCCGCCCTGCAGGGCCACATCGTCAAAATTCTGCTTCACGTAGCGGCCATCAAGGGCAACGGAGAGAATAGAAACATCACGCTTGAAACCGAGCGACGCCCGGAATGTGGATGTCTGTGCAGGCGCCACCTGATTGCCAACCGCATCGGCAGAACCACGGTCTTCATGGCCATCTTGGTACATGATGTCAGCGTGGATGTCCGTACCATGGGAAATATCTTTCCGGCCAGACGCGCCGATGTTGAAGTCTTCCCAGTCTTCACTGCTGTTGTCCGTATAGCGGGCAATATTCGCATCAGCAAACACCTGCAGGAAGTCTGTATTCCAGTCAGATACCAGCGCAAAGGAAGGCTTGATGAGCGCGATGAAATCATCGGTCACGCCACTTTCCTGCGCATAAATGTTCGAATCGTACTTACCTTCGGCTGCAATTGTTGGATAGAAAAGGAAGCTGCCGGAACGAATTCCTGGGGCATCATAATCCGGGCGATACCGCTCGTATACGGACGTCACTTCATCAGCCTCGGCGGCCTCATCCTGTGCAAAAGCAGCCGGTGCCAGCGCCGTTGATGCAAGCAGGCCGGTGGCTACATAAAAGGAAATCTGTTTTTTCATCTAACTTACCCCAGTTGGTAGATCGCCAGCACATCTATGGCCGACTAAAAAATCCACTTAAT
Source organism: Kordiimonas lipolytica (assembly GCF_042651265.1). Classification (GTDB taxonomy): domain Bacteria; phylum Pseudomonadota; class Alphaproteobacteria; order Sphingomonadales; family Kordiimonadaceae; genus Kordiimonas; species Kordiimonas lipolytica. Next base: position 9,673 of record NZ_JBHSCR010000013.1, read on the forward strand.
ACGCGGTTTAATATACACATCTAACCTTTTGGTATGGCGAGACAAAGTGTAAAATAGGCCAATCTTAAAATTAATAGATCGACATGTTGCCAATTAGCAACATTCCCACCCAGAAACACTCACGCAAACATGGCTGATTCTAACCTGAAGTAGAAATATGTCGATCAGGCTACACAGAGAAGCAAACTTGATGCTTATTTAATTTAGTGCTAAAATAAATCAGTTCGAAAAACGAGGCGGGGGAGCCTGACGTGACGAGACGAATAGCCTTGATAACCGGCGGCGGCAGCGGCATCGGCCTTGCCATCGCCCATGCGTTTTCCCAGGCTGGCATCACCCCAGTACTGGCAGGACGCAGCAAAGCACGGCTGGAGGACGCTGCAGCCCGAATGGAGGGCACAGCCTTTGTCCCCATGGATGTCACGGATGAAGACAGTGTCGAAAAAGCCTTCAAGCAGCTGAAAACCGCCGGCTATGAGCCTAACATCCTGGTGAACAACGCAGGCTCTGCCGCAACCGCCCCTTTGGAAAAAACTGACACTGGCACCTGGCAGGCCATGCTGGACGTTAACTTAACCGGCGCCTTTCTATGCACTCGCTCCGCCTTGCCCATGATGAAAGAGCAAGGGTTTGGACGAATCATTACCGTCGCAAGCACCGCGGGGCTAAAGGGCTATGCCTACACCGCAGCTTATACTGCCGCAAAACACGGCGTTATCGGCATGACCCGGTCCCTTGCGCTTGAGCTTGCCGGCACGGGCGTCACCGCCAATACAGTATGTCCCGGTTTCACGGATACCGAGATCGTACAAGCCTCTGTCAGGAATATCGTCGAGAAAACCGGCCGCAGCGAAGAAGAAGCCCTGAAGGCACTGACCAAGCATAATCCGGAAAACCGACTGGTGACCCCCGAAGAAGTCGCCGATGCCGTCCTCTGGCTGGTAAGTGACGGCGCGAGTGCCATCAACGGCCAAGCCATTGCCGTTGCCTGCGGGGAGATTATGTAAATGACCAATCGCCCCGCCATTTCACCCAAGGAGCAGGACGCCCTGCGCACCTGGCTGAAGCTTTTGGGCACCAGCAACCTGGTGCGTAAAACTTTGCAGTCTCGCCTGCATGCGGGCTACGGCGTCTCGCTGTCGCGCTTTGATGTGCTCGCTAACCTTTACCGTGCGCCTGAAGGCGGTATTCGCCTCTCCGAACTTTCCAAACAGTTGATGGTCTCGAACGGAAATGTCACCCAGGTGATGACGCCGCTTGTAAAAGAAGGGCTGGTTGAGCGAAATCCCTGCGCGCAGGATGCTCGCGCGGCCACTGCACGGCTAACCGACAAGGGCAAAGCGCTTTTCGAAGACATGGCCACCGACCACGCCAAATGGGTAGGCGAGATTTTTGCCAATCTTTCATCTGACGAACACAAGCAGATCGCAAATCTACTGGACAAGCTGGACCAAACCAAGCTGAGCCAGGACTGAGAGGATCCGACATGAACCCCAATACTTTCAAACCCAAGCATTTCCTTTGGCAATTCGAGAATGGCGTCGGCACCGTAACGCTGAACCGGCCTGAGCGTATGAACCCACTGACGTTCGAAAGCTACGCTGAAATGCGGGACATGTTTCGCGAACTGGTTTATGTGCCGGAAGTGAAAGCTATTATCGTCACTGGCGCCGAAGGCAATTTCTCCTCTGGTGGTGATGTGCATGAAATCATCGGCCCGCTTGTGGAAATGGACATGCCGGGGCTCCTCAAATTCACCCGTATGACTGGCGATCTTGTGAAAGCCATGCGCGGTTGTCCGCAGCCAATCATCGCGGCGGTGGACGGCATCTGCGTTGGGGCTGGTGCCATCATGTCGATGGCGTCTGACCTTCGCATCGCCACCAAGGAAGCAAAAACAGCCTTCCTGTTTAACCGGGTAGGCCTTGCGGGGTGCGACATGGGGGCTTGTGCGATCCTGCCGCGCATCATCGGCCAGGGCCGGGCGTCGGAACTTCTGTTCACCGGCCGCACCATGAGCGCCGAAGAAGGCGAGCGTTGGGGCTTTTTCAACAAACTGAGCACCCGGGCGGACCTGATGAAGGACGCGCAGGACATGGCAAACAGACTTGCGGGCGGCCCAACCTTTGCGAACGGCATGACAAAGAACCAGCTGAACATGGAATGGGACATGAGCCTGGACACCGCGATTGAAGCCGAAGCCCAGGCGCAGGCCATCTGCATGCAAACCAAAGACTTCGAGCGCGCCTACCACGCGTTCGTGGCCAAACAGAAACCGGTATTCGAGGGCGACTGATGACAGATTCGACATCTGATCGCACATTCCTTTCCTGGCCGTTTTTTGACGACCATCACCGTACGCTTGCAGATAGGCTTGATGCCTGGGCCGCGGCCACCCTCCCCGACATTGTCGATGCACCAGGCGCGCACGAAGACGTAGACACCACCTGCCGCGCTCTGGTGAAAGCGCTTGGGGACGGGGGCTGGCTTCGCTATGCGGTGCCAAAGGCTTACGGCGGCATGTTCGACACGCTTGATGTGCGATCCCTGTGCATCATTCGCGAGACGCTGGCCCGCCATTCTGGCCTTGCGGACTTCGCCTTTGCCATGCAGGGCTTGGGTTCTGGCGCCATCACGCTGGCGGGCTCTGACGCCATCAAATCGGCGTACCTTCCAGCCGTGGCGGCGGGTGAAAAAATTGCGGCCTTCGCGCTGACGGAACCGGAAGCGGGCTCGGATGTGGCGTCTATCGCCAGCACGCTTAAGGATGCGGGCGGTGAGCTCAGCCTGTCGGGCGAGAAAACATACATCTCGAACGGCGGTATCGCCGACTTTTACTGTGTATTCGCACGAACGGGCGAGGCACCGGGTGCGCGTGGCCTGTCTGCAGTGGTGATAGACGCCGACACGCCTGGCCTTGAAATCGCTGAGCGAATCGAGGTGATCGCACCGCACCCGTTGGCGAAGCTTTTCTTCCAAGGCTGTCATGTGCCGAAGGAAAACCTGTTGGGCGCACGCGGTGCGGGCTTCAAGCTGGCGATGGCGACACTGGATATTTTCCGCTCTACCGTCGGCGCCGCCGCGCTTGGCTTTGCAAGACGTGCCCTTGAGGAAGCGCTCAAGCGCACCCGCGAGCGCGAGCTTTTCGGTGCCCCGCTTGCTGACCTGCCTATCACACAAGAACGCTTGGCCGAGATGGCGCTAGATATCGACGCAAGCGCGCTCCTTATATATAGAGCCGCCTGGACCAAAGATAGCGGCGCGCCCCGTGTAACGCGCGAAGCGGCCATGGCCAAGTTGTACGCCACGGACCAGGCGCAGCTTGTGATCGACAAGGCGGTGCAGATGTTCGGCGGCATGGGCGTGACAAAAGGCGTGAAAGTAGAAGAGCTTTACCGGGAAATAAGGGCGCTCAGGATCTATGAAGGCGCATCCGAAGTTCAGAAACTGGTGATCGCCCGGCAACTGCTGTCACAGTAAAAAATTCACACTATTGGGACTGGGGAGGCCCAAAATGATGTTTGATAGTGCCCATAGTGACCATTTTACCCGGGACAACCTGCCCAAAGAGGCAGACTGGCCGGAGCTGGCGTTTGACCTGCCGGATCTCAAGTACCCCGAACGGCTGAACGCGGCCGAGGCGCTTCTGGCAGGCGGCGCGCCTGATGCCCCGGCTGTGCTGTGGTCGGGTGGTGCCTGGACATACGCCGACCTGCGATTGACCGCCAGCCGCATCGCCAATGCGCTGACACACGACCTTGGCCTGGTACCCGGAAACCGGGTGCTCTTGCGCGGGCGCAACACACCGATGATGATCGCCGCCTGGTACGGCGTGCTCCTGGCGGGTGGTGTCGCGGTTTCCACCATGCCGCTCCTGCGCGCGCCCGAGCTTGTCACCATCTGCGACATGGCGCGCATCACCTTAGCGCTCAGCGAAAACGGCCTGATGGACGAGATGAAGGCCGCACAGAAAAGCACCCAAACGCCCCTGCGCACTGTTGGCTTCGGCGAGGAAAGCGCGGAGCTTGAGGCCCTGATGGCCCACGCCAGCGACCAGTTCACCGCAGTGGACACCGCGCAGGATGATGTGGCGCTTCTGGCCTTCACCTCCGGCACCACCGGCAAGCCCAAGGCCTGCATGCATTTCCACCGGGATGTGCTGGCCATGGCGGACGCCTATGCCCGGCATATCCTGTCGCCCACATCGGACGATGTTTTCTGCGGCTCGCCGCCGATCGCCTTCACCTTCGGGCTGGGCGGGCTGGTGGTATTCCCGGCGCGCTTCGGCGCGGCTGTGGCCCTGCCGGATGCGCCCACGCCAACAGCCATGCTGGACTGCGTCGAGAGGCACAAGGTGACCATGATGTTCACCGCCCCCACGGCATACCGCGCCATGCTTGGCGAACTTGAGAAGTTCGACATCTCCAGCCTGCGAGCGTGCGTTTCCGCCGGGGAAAGCCTGCCAAAGGCCACGTGGGATGACTGGTTCAAGGCCACAGGCCTCAAGCTGATGGACGGCATTGGCGCCACGGAAATGATCCATATTTTCATCTCCGCCCGCGAGGAAGACATCCGGCCCGGATGCACCGGCAAGGTGGTGCCCGGCTATCAGGCCTGCGTTCTGGACGAGAGCGGCAATATCCTGGCCCCACCCGCAGAAGGGCGGCTGGCTGTGAAGGGGCCGACCGGCTGCCGCTATATGGCGGATGACCGGCAGAAGACCTATGTACAGAACGGCTGGAACGTCACGGGCGACACTTATGCCCAAAGTGAGGACGGCTATTTCACCTTCATCGCGCGGTCTGACGATATGATCATCTCATCCGGCTACAATATCGGCGGGCCGGAAGTTGAGGCGGCGCTGCTGCTGCACGAAGCGGTGGCGGAATGCGCGGTGATCGGCGTGCCGGACGCGGACAGGGGCCAGATCGTGAAGGCCTTCGTCGTGCTGGCGGAAGGCACGCAAGCGTCAGGCGAGCTGGTGAAGGAACTTCAGGCGCATGTGAAAAACACCATCGCGCCTTATAAATACCCACGCGCTGTCGAGTTCATCGATGAGCTTCCCAAAACACAGACCGGCAAGGTCCAGCGGTTCAAGTTGCGCCAGGGATAGTTGGCTCCAGATACCGGCCTGCGCCGGTAGGACGAAAAACTGACCCGTCGTCCCGGCGAAGGCCGGGACCTTTGTTATCATAGCGCACGAGTAAAACCTTTTTGACCCCGTCTCCCGCCTGATAGGCCTGGCACACAATGCGCAGTTGGGGGAATGCTGCGCTGACCTACTATGTTTATATCCTGACCAACAGGCCGCACGGCACACTATATATCGGCGTTACCAACAATAATGCACGGCGGATAACAGAACACCGCGACGGTAAGGGATCACGCTTTGCCCACAAATATAACCTGCGTCGGCTGGTGTATGTTGAACCGTACGATACGGTGGAGGAGGCAATTGCCCGCGAAAAGGCCATGAAAGAATGGCAACGGGCCTGGAAGGTCAGGTTGATCGAAGAGCATAATCCCGAGTGGGACGACCTTTATGGGCGACTTAACTGGTGAGGCTCTTTCTGATAGAGATACCGGCCTGCGCCGGTATGACGCGAGGGGCCGGAATGACGATTGATGTTCAGTTGTCATCCCGGACAAGCGAAGCGTGATCCGGGATCTTTGTCAGAATAGAGTCCTTACCTGAAACAGATACCGGTTTTCACCGACATAGGAATACCGGCTTGCGCCGGTATAAACGAAAAAGGCCGGGGAAAACCCGGCCTTCCTGAGAATTCTGAAATGTCACGCCCGCCCTAGGTTGGGCTGCCCGCCTGCTGTGGGTTTGGCTCGATAATGATCGGCACAACAGTGTTGCGCGGGATGCGGGGGCGTGGTGGGGCACTAACCCGGTTCCGCGTGGTGTGGCGTACGGTCGGCGTTGTCGTCGTGGTGCCGCCAAACTGTTGGTTGTTCCCTGGCCTATTGCTATCTAATGCTTTCTTCCCGCCAGCTGGCGCATTTGTATAGACTGTATTCCGGAAACTCCTGTTGCTGGACGAATTGACGGCTCTCACGATTGAATTCATGGCCGCAAGCGTTGCCGGGTTGCCGGACATAACTTCTGTACCATTCTGAGTAGACCTCACAGTGGCCCCAGAATCGTCCCACATCCTTGACACTGCAGCACCCGCTGCTAAAGCCACTGCATTGGTAACCGTGCTGTCCGCCGCAGTCACTGCCGGATCGCCTGCGATCATAATCGCTGCATTCACCAAGGCTGCGGCATTGTTCGGGTCAGTACCTGCGAGTTGGGCACCCATATTGGCAACGGCTTTGGCAACCTTGGCAACCATTGCGCCTTTGCCCTGGGCAATCTTGATTTGGATCAGCTGCTGGATGCCCGCGGTATTACCAGCCTGGGCGAGCGCAACCAGTTGCGCCTGCAGGGTTCGTTCTTCGGCTAATGCCGTCGTGTCGGACTGCGCTTCAGCCTTGTTCATCACGCTTGTCGGCGCAACAATTGGCGCCCCCATCACCAGCCCTACGGCTACTACCATCATTGCAAAACGCATGATCCCACTCCAATAAATTCCTAGTCGTAACCGACTTATTCAGAAACTCTATCTCACTATTCTTAAACAAATACAAATATCAGAGTCAATTTTAGTGAAACAGTCCAATGGCTTGATAGCTATTCGGGGGGGGAGTTGGCGAGCGACAGCTTACCCCAGAAATGTATTGCAGGTCGAGCTGGGTAAAGGCCTATGGATGCCGTTCCCTCGCGCAGCAAGGCCCGCTCGCCCGGCATGACAAGAATGCAAAAAGGCCGGGGAAAACCCGGCCTTCTGGAATTCTGAATGTGTCGCCCGCCTTAGGTTGGGCTGCCCGCCTGCTGTGGGTTCGGCTCAACAATGACCGGTACGATCGGAGTCGTCGGAATGCGAGGCCGTGGCGGAATGACAGTCCGCGTCCGCGTGGTGCGGCGCACGACAGGCGTGGTGGTCGTGGAACCAGTCTGCTGCTGACCGCCTTGCTGCTGCTGGCCACCACCTGTATCACCGCCGGTGCCACCGCCGGTTTGCGGAATGTTACGACCCGCGCTGCCGCCCGCGTTCACGAAACCAAGGGCAACATCCGTGGAGCGCCCAATGGCAACCTTCGTGGTAATATCAGCCGAAAGGCGCGCGTCGCCACGGTTGATGGCTGTTGTCGCAATGGTGCTTGCCGCACCGCCAACAATGTTCGCCACATTGGTGTCATTAACACCTTGCGCAACGTCAACTGCCTTCTTCACCAGTTCACCGGCGCCGGCAAGGTCAGTTGCAGCAAGAGCCACCGACGCATTCGCAAGCGCTGTTGCCAGGTTCGCTGAATTACCAGCCGCCTGTTCGCGCGAGACGATCTGCTGGAGCAGCGTAGGATTACCAGCAGCTGCAATAAGCTCAGCCTGCAGCGTCGAAGTTGGGTCCGTTGTAGTGGCCTGCGCTTCCGCCTTGTTCATCACACTTGACGGCGCAATGGGCGCCCCCATCACCAGCGCAAGGGCCAGAAATATCATCGCAAAACGCATGATCCCACTCCAATAAATTCTTTGTCGCAATCGACGTGATCGGAAACACTATCTCACAATTCTTAAACAAATACAAATGTCAGAGTCAATTTTAGTGAAACAGTCCAATGGCTTGATAGCTATTCGGAGGGAGCTGGCGAGCGACAGCTTGCCCCAGAAATGTATTGCAGGTCGAGCCGGGTAAAGGCCTATGGATGCCGTTCCCTCGCGCGCCAAGGCCCGCTCGCCCGGCATGACAAGAATGCAAAAAGGCCGGGACATGCCCGGCCTTCTGGAATTCTGAATGTATCGCCCGCCTTAGGTTGGGCTGCCCGCCTGCTGTGGGTTCGGCTCTGGCACGATCGGCACAACTGGCGTGGTCGGAATGCGGGGGCGTGGTGGAACAACTGTCCGGCGTGTCACCGTGCGGCGCACGACAGGGGTCTGCGTATTGCCCGTCTGCTGGTTATTGCTGCCAAATGTCGACCGTGTCGTTGGCCCGTTGACATAGCCGATCTGGAAGTCTGCTGACGAGCTCATGGCAACCGTCACCTGAATGTTAGATGCCGTAGATGGATCCGTGCTTTGAAGGTTGGTAACAACCTGCATCAAACCGGCGCCAGTTGCTTGTATGATCGCCGTTGACAACCCAGGCGTACTGCTCACTTTGGCTGAAACGCGCTTGGCTGCGGCGGCAGGGTTGGACGAATTCTGCACAATGGTTGCGATCTGCTGCGTAACTTGATCTGCGGTCAGGGCGGTGTTTGCCAGCACCGCATCAATGGCCGCGTCAACGCTGGCTTGCTCAGCCGCAGGCAGCGTAGCAGTCGACTGCGCTTCCGCCTTGTTCATAAATGCAGTCGGCGCAACAACCGGTGCACCAAGCACCAGACCGAAAGCCGCGATAACAATTGCCAGACGCATAATCCGCTCCTTTAGGCAAGATCGTTCAGCAAAAACTGAATCGAATTAAATAATTAGGAGAATTGTTACATCCTTTTGAGGCCCGGGTCAAACGAGGAAAAACGAAAAACCCCCAATAGGTGTAATATGTTGCCTATATGTAACGACCTTGTCCCAAGGCGAGACAAATAGCCGCCCCCGATCACGTATTTAGACATGCCTGGAGCCGACTCACCCACCGCCCCGAAAGTGCCCTTGTCGGGAATTTAATTTAGTGCTAAAATAAATTTATCAAATGGCCCAGTTGGTAACTTTTTGTCGGGGACTTTTCATGGCGACCTTCAGCCGCACGCGGAAAATACGCTTCGCCCACACGGATGCGGCAGGCATTGCCTTTTACCCGCGCTATTTCGGCATGATGAATGACTTTATCGAAGACTGGTTCGGTGACGGGCTGGGCTTTGATTTCAAGCACCTGCACATCGATGAGAAGCGCGCTGTGCCCACCGTGCATATAGAGGCCGATTTCATCGGCGCGGGGCGCATGCATGACGAGCTGACGTTCGCGCTGACCGTCACAAAGATTGGCCGCAGCAGCGTGCACCTGCGCATCCGGGCAACATCAGGCGGGGAAGACCGCTTCCGCATGACATTTGTGATCGCCCATATGGCCATGGAAACAGGCAAAAGCCTGCCGTGGCCTGATGACATGCGCGCCGCCATGGAAAAATGGCTAGCACCAGAGGGAGAGAATTCATGAAGGCACTGTTGCCCGAGGGCTGGCCGCGCCCAAGCGGCTATTCAAACGGCGTGATGGCGGAAGGCCGCATGGTGTTTGTGGCGGGCCAGGTGGGCTGGACACCCGACATGAAATGGGAAGCCGAAGACTTCCTGGGCCAATACCGGCAAGTGCTGGAGAACACGCTGGCGGTGCTAGCGGAAGCCGGCGCGGGGCCGGAGCATATCGCGCGCATGACATGGTATGTCACCAGCCGCGATGAATATCTGGCGAACCTGCGCGGCATGGGCCAGGTGTGGCGCGAATGCATGGGCAAGAACTATCCCGCCATGGCGTGCGTAGAGGTTTCCGGCCTGATGGAAGAAAAAGCCAAGATCGAAATTGAGACCACGGCGGTGCTGCCGGCAAGTGAGGGATAAGCCATGAAAATCACAGTAATCGGCGGCGGCCCGGGTGGGCTTTATTTCGCGCTTCTGACCAAAAAGGCGCGGCCGGATTTCGACATTGAAATTTTTGAGCAGAACAAGGCGAACGACACCTTCGGCTTCGGCGTGGTGTTCTCCGACGAAACGCTGGACGAGTTTTTTGCCGCAGACCCGGAAAGCTATGACCTGATCCGCGACCAGTTCGCCTACTGGCAGGACATCGTGGTGGAAAAAGGCGGTGAGCGCACCATCATCGGCGGCAACGGCTTCGCCGGTTGTTCGCGCTTCACGCTTTTGGAAATCCTGCAGAAACGCTGCACCCAGGTGGGCGTGAAGCTGAACTTTGAGACGGCAGTCGATATCGACAATCTCGAAACGCAATTCGCAGACAGCGACATGATCATCGCCGCAGACGGCATCGGCAGCCGCATCCGCGAAAAATACGCCGACGGGTTCGAACGCTCGATTGAGAACCGCCGCAACCACTTTACCTGGATGGGCAGCACAAAGCCTTTGGACGCCTTCACCTTCTTCTTCAAGGAAACGCCCGAGGGGCATTTCTGCGCCCACACCTACCAGTATGAAGAAGGCCGCTCCACCTGGGTGATCGAATGCACGCCGGAAGCATTCGAGAACTGCGGCTTCGAGGGCATGAGCGAAGAAGAGAGCGCCCGGTACCTTGAAGGTGTGTTTGGGGATGAGCTCGCGGGCCACGGCCTGATCATCAACCGCTCCATCTGGCGGCAGTTCCCGCGCGTGCGCTGCGGCAAGTGGAATGTGGGCAAGATCGCCATCCTGGGCGACGCCAAGGCCAGCGCGCATTGGTCTATTGGCTCAGGCACCAAGCTGGCGATGGAATGCGCCATCGGGCTCAGTGAAGCCGTGCTGGAGAACGCGGGCGATGTGCCTGCGGTGATGGCGGCTTACGAGGACAAGCGCCGCACGCCGGTGGAGATTATCCAGCATGCAGCGGATGTGAGCCTCAGGTGGTTTGAAAATATGCCGCGCCACTGGAAACTCAGGCGCTATGAATTCGCCTTCTCGCTGATGAGCCGGTCAAAAAGCATTACGTGGGACAATGTGGGCCTGCGGGACCCTGAGTTCCTGGCGCGCGTTGAAGACGAATATTACGCCAGCCTGCCTGAAGGCGCGCAGCCAAACGCGGGCAAGCGCCCAACGCCCATGTTCACGCCCTTCACCCTTCGCGGGATGACGCTTTCGAACCGGGTGGTGGTGGCGCCGATGGCGCAATATTCCGCGGCGGACGGCATGCCCACCGACTGGCACATGATGCATTATGGCGCGCGCGGCGTGGGCGGCGCTGGCCTTGTGTTCACGGAAATGACCTGCCCCGCGCCCGACGCCCGCATCACAGACCATTGTCCCGGCATCTGGAATGACGCCCAGGAAGCGGCCTGGAAGGACATCGTGGATTTCATCCATGAAAATTCGGGCGCCAAGGTATGTATGCAGATCGGCCATGCGGGCCGGAAAGGCTCCACAAAGCACCCCAAACACGGCTCCGACCTGCCGAAAGACAATGACAACTGGCCGCTTGTGAGCGCCTCTGCCATTCCGTTCAAGGAAGGCGTGAGCGCAGTGCCTGAAGCGCTGGACCGGGTGGGCATGGACCGGGTCAAGGCCGAGTTTGTTGAGGCGACCGAACGTGCCGCGCGCGCGGGCTTCGACATGGTTGAGCTTCACGGTGCCCACGGCTATCTGATCGCAAGCTTCCTGTCGCCGCTGACGAACACGCGTACGGACGAATACGGCGGCTCGGCTGAAAATCGCGCTCGCTATCCGGTCGAGGTATTTGAAGCCATGCGTGCCGCCTGGCCTTCGGACCGCCCCATGTCCGTGCGCCTTTCCGCGTGGGACTGGGCTGAGGGCGGCATCAGCTGGGATGACCTGCGCGTAATCTCGCAGGCATTCAAGGACGCAGGCGTGGACCTGATCAACGCCTCAACCGGCCAGACGGTGCCTGGGCAGAAACCGGTGTATGGCCGCATGTATCAGGTGCCCTTCTCCGAATTTATCCGGCATGAAGTAGGTATCCCCACCATGACGGTTGGCGCCATCACCCTGCCGGAACAGATCAATATGATTTTGGGCGCAGGCCGCGCGGACCTTGTGGCACTTGCGCGCCCGCACCTGAATGACCCGGCCTTCACGCGCATGGCGGCTGCGCATTACGGTGTGACCGACCCGCATTGGCCGATCCAATATTCAACTGGTGTCGGGCAGATGCTGCGCGAAGCGGAAAAAGAGAATGACAAGGCGCTGGAGACAGCGCTGAAGCTGCGGCCAGCGCGGCGACACTATGTGAGGGCCAAGTAAAGGCTTGTAAGGCCTGTCAAATTCCATACACAATAGGATGCTAACGATAGCGCCTTATTGTTGCCTGAAGGATTGATGTCGCCATGAAAGTTCTCGTCACCGGTGCCGCCGGGTTCATCGGAAGCCATGTTTCAAAAGCTCTTTTGGCGCGGGGCGATGAGGTCGTTGGGCTTGATAACCTCAATGATTATTATGATGTGGCGCTCAAGGAAGCGCGGCTGGCGCGGGTGACCGAAGCGGGCGGCGACGCCTTCCGCTTCGTCAGGATGAATTTGGAAGACCGCGAGGGTATGGCTGCGCTGTTTGAGGCGGAAAAGTTCGACGGCGTGATCAACCTGGCGGCCCAGGCCGGCGTGCGCCATTCGCTTGATGCGCCGTTCGACTATATCGACAGCAACATCACCGGCTTCCTGACGGTTCTTGAGGGCTGCCGCCACAACGCGGTGAAGCATCTGGTCTATGCGTCGACAAGCTCGGTTTACGGCGCCAACACCAACATGCCCTTTTCCGTGAAGAACCCGGCGGATCACCAGGTTGCGCTTTATGGCGCAACCAAGCGCGCCAACGAGCTGATGGCCCACAGCTATAGCCACCTGTTTGGCATTCCAACCACGGGGCTCAGGTTCTTCACGGTTTATGGCCCATGGGGCCGCCCGGACATGGCGCTGTTCCTCTTCACCAAGGCCATCCTTGAAGGCAAGCCGATCGATGTCTTCAATGGCGGCCACCACAAGCGGGATTTCACCTATATCGACGATATTGTACGCGGCGTTGTGGGCACGCTGGATACTCCTGCCGCACCCGACCCCGATTGGAACAGCGCGAACCCATCGCCCCAGTCGTCGAACGTACCGTGGCGCATCCATAATATCGGCGGCGGCCAGCCGGTTGAGCTGATGCGCTATATTGAGGTGATCGAGGAATGCCTGGGCAAAAAGGCCGAAAAGAACTTCCTGCCAATGCAGCCGGGCGATGTGCCGGAGACCAGTGCGTCGGTCGAAACCCTCGTTGCCGCGACAGGCTACAAGCCGGACACGCCGGTTGAAGAAGGCGTAAAGAATTTCGTCGACTGGTACCGCAACTTTTATGGGGTGTAGGTTTCGGCCTGCACTTCAGGCGCTTCAGCACCCTCATCCTGCCACTGTAGCGCGGCCTCAAACTGGCGCGCGACTTCATCCCAGTCATATTTTTTAGCAAATTCCGCGCAGGCCTTGCGGTCACGCGTGAGTGCCGTGTTGATCGCTGCTGTCAGGTCCTCAGAGAGGGCCGCAATGGGTTCATGCCAGTCTGTGAACGGGCCGGTGCCGTCTGGCCCCAGCACATCCAGCGGGCCCTGCACCGGATAAGCCGCGACCGGTGTACCGCAGGCGAGCGCTTCAATCATCACCAGGCCGAACGTGTCCGTCTTGCTGGGGAACACGAACACATCGGCTGACGCATAGGCCTTCGCGAGTGCCTCGCCAAACAGGGGGCCGAGGAATTTCACATCCGGGTAAGCCGCCTGCAGTTTTGCCATGGCCGGACCGTCCCCCACTACCACCTTGGTGCCGGGCGTGTCGGCCTCCAGGAAAGCCTCAATGTTTTTCTCCACCGCCACGCGGCCGACATACAGCTGGACAGGGCCTTCGAAACCCCACTCGGCATCGCCGACATCCGCATGGAACTGGGCCGTATCAACCCCGCGCGTCCAGTCCACGATATTGGTGAAGCCTTTGGCCCGAAGCAGGTCACGCACTGTGGCAGTCGCGACCAGAACCCCACTGCCTGCAGCGTGGAAGCGCCGGAAAATAGGATACAGAAGATCTGCGCTCAAGGGTGTGCGCGCCTCTACATATTCGGGGAAAGCTGTGTGGTAGGCCGTGGTGAAAGGCACGCCGTTGTGCACGCACCAGCGCCGCGCCGCCCAGCCGAGCGGCCCCTCGGTGGCGATATGCACTGCATCGGCGTCGATGCGCGACATCAGCTTGGGGAGTTTCCAGCGTGCGTCAAGCGCAAGCGGGATTTCAGGATAGGTCGGGCACGGCATGGTACGAAACCACTTGGGCGTCACCATATAAACCCTGTACCCCCGTGCTTTCAGCTTTGACCGGAGTGTTTCAAGCGTGCGCACTACGCCATTGACCTGGGGCGCCCAGGCGTCAGAGACAATGCAAATCTTGCGCCCGAACTCAGCCACGACCCGCTATTCCGCCGCCACTGGAACCGGGGCACCGGGCTTGCGGCGGCCCTTGCGGCCTGTGCTCGGCTTGTCTGATTTTTCATGACGGGCCCGAACTTCATCGGCCCAATGCAAAATCTCAAACGCGCCGTCCATACGCTCCACAAGCGCTGTGCAGCTTTCAACCCAGTCGCCGTCGTTCATATATTCGGTTTTGCCGAAGAAACGCCGTTCCGCATGGTGGATATGGCCGCAGATCACGCCGTCCACGCCCATGCGCTCGGCCTCAAGCGCCACGGCCTCTTCATACTTGCCGATATATTCAACCGCGTTCTTGACCTTGTGTTTCAGGTAGGACGAAAGCGACCAGTAGGGATAGCCCATCTTGTGGCGCGCCCAATTGACCATGGTATTCAGGCGAAGCAGCATCACATAGGCATGGTCGCCCAGATGCGCGAGCCACTTGGCGTATTTCACGACGCCATCGAATTTGTCGCCGTGCAGCACCCAGTAGCGTTTGCCCGAAAGCGCTTCGTAAATGGTTTCTTCCGCGATCTGCACACCCGCCATGTTATAGCCTTCAAAGCCGCGCAGGCCCTCGTCATGGTTGCCGGGAATATAGATTACTTCCGTACCGTGCTTGGCCATTTTCAGTACCCGGCGGATCACGTCATTGTGGGTCGTGTCCCAGTACCAGCGGGACTTGAGCTGCCAGCCGTCGATGATGTCACCCACAAGGAAAAGCTTGTCGCAGGTCATGGACTTGAGGAAATCCAACAATAGGTCAGCCCGCGCGGCGCGCGTGCCCAGATGCGTGTCGGATACGAAGACCGCGCGATAATGCGGTTTCTTGGATCTTGGGGATTGAACGCCCCCGGCGAAGGGATCGGGTTGGGAGGAAGGGACATCGCCGGAGGGTTCAACGTGCTTGGGGTTCGGCTCCGAAAGCTTTTCGAGAGCTCCGGACACCAGAGGAAAAAGAAGTGTCTGTTCAGTCTTTTTCATGGGCGCTTTATGCGGGGGCTGCATGACAATCATGTTGCAGCCATGTGACCGTTTCTTTGTAATTTCAGCCCTGAGGATTTTTCAGACTCTGAACAGACTCAGCGAGTCGCCGCGTTTAGACTTTTGGTTTAGCCATGGCGTTAAACGCATGACACCGCATGCAGGCAGTGCCATAAGCAACAAGACTTCAATGATGGGGGATATGATGAAGCCACTTTTCGCAAAACTATGCCTGATGATCTGCCTGCTCGCGCCCGCAGCCTTTGCCGAAGGCGACGCCAGCCCGGACCAAGCCAAGGCGCTGGCGCTTGAATACAACAAGCGCATGAACAAGATGCTGAGCGCCGGCTCAACGGTTGCGGATGTGGATAACCTGTTCGCGCTCTATGCCAAGGATTTCGTCTATAACCACCCGGGCCAGGGTGATGTGTATGACACCCAGTATCTTTACAATAATTCGGTGAAATATGTGAAAGCAGGCCACTTTGACGGCAGCTATCAGCAGAAGATCACCAATATGATCGTTGGCAAGAACGGCGTGATGCTTGAGTGGACCGTGCCAGGCGGCGACGGCAGCAAGCGGGTGACGCTCATTGAAACGCGCGGCGACAAGATCATCCACATCAAGGAATTCTGGTAAGCGGTCTGCCGCTTTCTCTAATTCGTCACTCGCCGACTTGATCGGCGAGTCCACAGCACCCTTTCGCCAAACATAGATTCGCCGATCAAGTCGGCGAATGACGATTAGGCGTTACCCATCTTCTAATAATAACGCTCCGGCTCGAGGCGCTTAGAACGGCAGGCTCCAGACCTCAGACAGGATCCGGACGTACAATTTCGTCTGTCTCAGCCAAGCCTGGATGAAGTCCAAAGCCAACAAGGCAACCCAACCGGCGAGCGCCCAGGGACCCCAGCTTACGCCGCTGCCTGTAATCACGGCGAACACAATAGCGACCAACACCCACGTAATCAGACCACCAACGATACTACCAGTATCTTCAATTTCGCTTTCTTGCTCTGACATAATCCCTCCCGCACGTTTAACATCTATATAAGTGCGTTTCTGAATGCCGCAATAGTCGGCCAATCCCAATAAAAAGGGCCGGCCCCAAGCGGGACCGGCCAAGAAACACCTGCGGATAAGGCAGATGTGAGGGACAAACTTTACTCAGCAGCCTTGACCACAATCGTCTCGGCGCTTGGTTGCGTAATCATTTCATAGGCCGGGGCCGTCAGGAACTCTGCGAGCTCCTCCTTGAAAACAAGGTCGAGGAACAGCCGACCGGCCTCAGCAAGTCGTCCGTCCTCGAAGTTGGCAGGGCCTAAAGTCTCTCTCAGCTTCACCATCTCGTCTGCATAGAGATCGTGAACCAATTCTTTGGTAACGGGGCGCCCGTCATCCAGCTGTGCCTTCAGTTTCAGCTGTTGCCAGATCTGTGTGCGGCTGATCTCGGCTGTGGCGGCATCTTCCATCAGGTTATACAAGGGCACCGCGCCGCGGCCGGTAAGCCACGCGCCCAGATACTGGATGCCAACGCGGATGTTTTCGCGCACGCCTTCTTCCGTGATCGTGCCGCTGTGTGGCGCGAGCAACTGTTCCCGGCCTATCTCGATATCAAGGCGGGTGCGGTGAAGCTGGTTCGCCTGCGGCATAAGCCGGTCGAAAACATCCTTCGCCACGGGCACCAGCGCCGGGTGCGCCACCCAGGTGCCGTCATGACCGAAGCTGGCCTCGCGGTCTTTGTCGGCGCGGACTTTCTCGAATGCGGCAGCGTTCAAAGCCTCATCCCCCTTGACGGGGATTTGAGCGGCCATGCCACCCATGGCGTGAGCCCCTCGCCGGTGGCAGGTTTTGATAAGTAAAAGCGAGTAGGCTTTCAGGAAGGCCTCACCCATCGTCACCTGCGACCGGTCCGGCAAGAGGTATTCGGCATGTTTGCCGATCCTCTTGATATAGCTGAAGATATAATCCCAGCGGCCACAATTTAGGCCGACAATATGATCCTTCAAGGCGTAGAGGATTTCATCCATCTCAAAAGCGGCTGGCAGCGTCTCAATAAGGACGGTCGCCTTGATCGTGCCGTGCTCAAGCCCCAGGACTTCTTCAGTATAGGTGAACACGTCATCCCACAGCTTGGCCTCAAGGTGGCTTTCCATCTTCGGCAGATAAAAATAGGGGCCGGTGCCACGCGCAAGAAGCGCCTTGGCGTTGTGGAACATATAAAGACCGAAATCGAACAGACTGGCGGAGATAGGCTGGCCACGCAGTTCGGCATGCGCCTCTGTCATGTGAAGGCCGCGCGGGCGAACCTTCAGCGTCGCCGTTTTTTCATCCATGCGATATCGCTTACCGGATTTCGGGTCCGTATATTCAAGCGTGCTTTGAGCATAATCCATCAGGTTGATCTGGCCATCGATCATATTCTCCCAAGTTGGGGAGGATGCATCTTCAAAGTCGGTCATGAAAACATTGGCGCCGGAATTGAAGGCGTTGATCATCATCTTGCGGTCAACCGGGCCGGTGATTTCCACGCGGCGGTCCTTAAGCTCCTCGGGCGTGCCCAGGATCTTCCAGTCGCTCTCGCGAATATCTTTTGTCTCGGCCAAGAAATCCGGCAGCTCGCCAGCGTCGAACCTTTTCTGGCGTTCCGCACGCGCTTCAATAAGCTCCCTGCGGCGCTCGCCGAAGCGTTCTTCCAAGTCAGCGACGAACGCCAGCGCGTCACCAGTGAGGACGCGGGCATACAGGTCCTTCATGGGCGCGATGATATCGAGCGATGGCTCATCTGTGCGTTCAACTGCTGCTGACATTTCAAATCCTCTCAACGGTTGTCGGTCGCCCTTTTAGGCAACTTTCTTGCGTCCAGCAGCTTTCATATTTCATTTTATTTCAATATTTCAAACAACAATTGATACAAAAAGTGTTCGAATGTATGTATATGTAAATGTCAAAATGTTGATTTGTAAATTTTGTAAACAGTGGAATGCGCCATGGCAGAGAACGCCACCAAGAAGATTTTCGCTGGCCCCCGCATCCGCCGCCTGAGGCGGGAACGCGGCCTGAGCCAGGGCCAGATGGCAGCTGAGCTGGGCTTTTCGACCAGCTATCTTAACCTGGTGGAACGCAATCAACGTCCTGTTTCCGCGCAGTTTTTGCTGCGCCTGGCAGAAGTGTATGACGTGGAGCTGACAGCTTTCGCCGGCACAGATGAAGCCCGCGCCTTCGCCGACCTTTCCGAGATCCTCGCGGACCCGATGTTCAAGGGCATTGGCCTGTCGCGCGGGGAAATGCAGGACATGGCGGACGCCGCCCCCAAAGCTGTGGAGGCCTTTACACTAATTTACAAATCATTCCAGCAGGCCCGACAGAATGCGACGGAGCTTTCAAGCCAGGTGGTGGAGCGCGAGGGCGCGACGCCGGAATCCATCTTCCCTGTTGATGAAGTGCGCGACTTTATCCACGACCGGAAGAACTATTTCCCGGAGCTTGATGAGGCAGCCGAGACCATGCACGAAGAGCTGGGCCTGGAGCGCGACGACGCCTTCATGGTGCTGACCGGGCGGCTGGACGAAGAGCACGGCATTCGCGTGCGCATCATGCCCCATGAGGTGATGCCCGAAACGCTGAGGCATTTTGACTTCCACCGCCGCCAGCTTCTGATTTCCGAAATGCTGGACCAAAGCGCGCGCATCTTCCAACTTGCGTTCCAATTGGCGATGCTGGAGTTCAAGCCGATGATCCAGCGGATCGGCGATACCCACACATGGCAGACGGAAGAGGCCCGGCGATTGGTGCGCATATCGCTCGCCAACTATTTCGCAGGCGCCCTCCTGATGCCCTACACGCGGTTCCTTTCTGACGCCAAGACGCTCAAGTATGATATTGAACATCTGGGCCACCGCTACAACACCAGCTTCGAACAGGTCTGCCACCGGTTGACAACCCTGCAGCGACCGGGCGAACGGGGCGTGCCCTTCTTCTTCATCCGGGTGGACAAGGCAGGGAATGTCTCCAAGCGCTTCTCAGCCGGGCGCTTCCACTTCTCGCGCTTTGGCGGTACTTGCCCCTTGTGGAACGTACATGACACTTTCGCCTACCCCGGTCGGATCGCCACCCAAATCATCCAGATGCCGGATGAGACCACCTATTTTTCGGTCGCGCGCACGGTTAGGCGCGTGGGTGCAATCTATGGCCAGGTGGATCAGCAGCTCGCGATCGGCCTTGGTTGCGATATCGCCTATGCGCGGGAGCTGATTTACGCCAAGGGCCGCGACTTGGAAA
The DNA here is from genome assembly GCF_042651265.1 of Kordiimonas lipolytica. GTDB lineage: Bacteria > Pseudomonadota > Alphaproteobacteria > Sphingomonadales > Kordiimonadaceae > Kordiimonas > Kordiimonas lipolytica. Next base: position 29,062 of record NZ_JBHSCR010000013.1, read on the forward strand.
ACCTGGACGCCACGCCGGTGGGCCCCAACTGCCGCCTGTGCGAACGCCCCGCCTGCCCGCAGCGCGCAAACCCGCCGCTGACCAAAGCGCTGGTGCTCGATGAACGCTCCCGCGGCATCTCCGCCTACCGCTTTGCCCAAGAGTGACCTGAAGTTTTTCTAGGTAGAAATCCACCATCCAGTGCCGATATGAAACTGCATGCACCGGCCCAAAGATGAAAGCCCGTTTTTGCCCTCTGCTCCGCCAACACCCAAGGCGCTGAGAGAACGCAACACTGTTCTCGTTCGGTATTTCTGCGCCACCTTGGGGCTGGGATTGAACCTGATGGTTCCACAAGTCGGCCTGTTGATCCTGATTGGCGCGTGCGCCAGCGCCTATATTCCGCCCTTGCCGGAAACAGGGACTTGGAGGAGCCATATGCGCAACCTGCGGCGCACCTGCATACTGGCAATATCCATGCTGTCGTTTTGGAGCTTGTATATCTTTCTATTCGACGCAGGCATTCTTTGGCCCAACATGGATCGCAACGCTGGCGACGAGAACCTCTTCTATTACCTGATTGTGATCTGGGGCATTTATGCCTGCCAGTTCTGGCTCGGCATTCGACTATTACGCGGCGTCTGGCATGCGAGCCGAAATCGAGCGCACCCAAGATATGCAGAGCCTGCCCCTTAGCCCCGCTGAGCTCTCCCCTTTTTCCCGCCTGAAGTTTTTATAGCTGCACGAGGGCGCGGTTCCCGCCATGATGGTTTGCAATATGGAAAAGCCGGCATAATGTCATAATTCCGTAACGTCAATTGGCGGAAAAAGTGCGACCTAATGCTGCATTGCGCTTGCCGCTATAGGTGCATTATGCAATTATAAAGACTGACCGACAGAATGGAGACGGATATGACAGACACTGCTTCCCCGCACCGGTTGCGCCACGACACTGATCGGCGCTCTGTCGTCCTTGTCTATATCCTGTATCTGATTGGGCTTGCGACCGGTGGTCTTGCCTCTGTCGCGGGCGTGATCATCGCCCACACCAAAAGCCACCATGTCGGCGGCATATATCGAAGCCATCTGGATTTTCAGATCCGCACCTTCTGGCTGGGCCTTGTGATCGGGCTGATTGGCGTGCTTTTGACTGTTGTTCTTGTCGGCTTCCTGATCCTTGCAGGCCTCTTTGTCTGGATGCTGGTCAGGAGCATCAAGGGGCTGATGGCCGCCAACGATGGCCAGCCCATCGATAACCCGCAAACCCTGCTGTGGTAGAAGGCACTTCCTGCCGACAGAACGATTATTTCAAAGCGTTGAAATAAAATTACAAACAACCGACCCTTGGAAAAGCTGGACTTTTTCAAGGCGTGTAATTTTATTGCGCGTGTCGCTTTTTAGCAAAATCCCATTGCAAGCCGCTTCGACTATGCGTAGCGTGTGGCCGATTTTATACAATTTCGCCACCGGATAACTGTGAGCACCGCGTTATGAGCATCAGCGTTCTTGATCTTTTCAATATCGGCATCGGCCCTTCCTCCAGCCACACGGTTGGACCGATGAAGGCCGCCACAGAGTTCGTCGAGGAACTGGAAAGCGCCGGCAAGCTGAAAGACGTCACGCGCCTCGCCGTAAAGCTTTATGGCTCCCTTGGTGCCACCGGGCGCGGTCACGGGTCTGACACCGCAGTGATGCTGGGACTGATGGGCGAATGCCCGCGCGGCGTGGACGTGGAAGCCATCCCGGCTATGGTTGAGGCTGTCCGCAAATATAGCAAGATCAAGCTGATGGGCCATCACACCATCGATTTCCATGAAGACGACGACCTGCAGTTGCTGCCACGCGAACAGCTGGAGTTTCATCCCAACGGCATGGAGTTCTGGGCCTATGACAAAGATAGCAACGAGCTGAACCGGTCGATCTATTATTCCATCGGTGGCGGCTTCATTGTCCATGAAAAGGAAGCCGAAAAAGACAAGTTCGTCGAGGACAAGATCAAACAGCCCTACCCATTCAAGACAGCGGAAGAACTGCTGGCACATTGCGAGCGCACCGGCAAACCCATCAGCGCCATCATGATGGCGAATGAGAAGGTCCTCAGGTCGAGCCAGCAAATCAGGGCGGAACTGCTGGAAATCTGGTCCGTAATGCAGGAATGCGTTGAGCGTGGCTGCTCAAGGGGCGGTGACATGCCGGGCCTCAAGATCAAACGCCGCGCCCAAAAGCTTTATGACCAGCTCAAGTCCCGTCCCGAAAGCGCGCTGACAGACCCGCTGACGATCCTGGACTGGGTGAACCTTTATGCGCTCGCAGTGAATGAGGAAAACGCTGTGGGCGGGCGAGTGGTGACCGCGCCCACAAACGGCGCCGCCGGCATCGTGCCTGCCGTGCTGCACTATTATATGCGCTTCATCCCACATGCCAACGAAGAGGGCGTGATCAAATTCCTGCTGACAGCCGGGGCCGTGGGCCTTTTGTTCAAAATGAATGCGTCTATTTCGGGCGCGGAAGTGGGCTGCCAGGGTGAAGTGGGCAGCGCCTGCTCCATGGCCGCAGCGGGCCTCACCGAAGTGCTGGGCGGTACGCCAAGCCAGGTGGAGAATGCCGCGGAAATCGGCATGGAACACAACCTGGGCCTGACGTGCGACCCGATCGGCGGGCTGGTGCAGGTGCCCTGCATTGAGCGCAACGCCATGGCAGCCATCAAGGCCATCAACGCGGCACGGCTGGCGATGCGCGGCGACGGCACCCATTTCGTGACGCTGGATAAAGTAATTCGCACCATGCGCATAACAGGGCGTGACATGCAGTCCAAATATAAGGAAACTGCAGAAGGCGGTCTGGCGGTCACAGTACCAATCGCCGCCAACGTGGTAGACTGTTAAGCCGGGCGGGCCTCTGCCTCCCGGTATTGGGGGAGGACATATGGAAAGTCACGTTATCGGGCCTACAGACGAGCCGCTGCTGGAAAAAACCATCGGCGATATGTTTGCGGAAACTGCAGCCCGCTTCCCGGACAATGAATTCGTTGTATTTGCGGAAGACGGTATCCGCCTGACTTACGAAGAATTCCTGCATGACGTGGAAGCCTTCGCCGCCGGTTTCCTGGCGCTTGGGCTTGAGCCGGGCGACCGGGTGGGCGTGTGGGCGCCGAACCGCGTCGAATGGGTGCTGACCCAGTTCGCCACCGCGAAAGTCGGGCTTATCCAGGTGAACATCAACCCGGCCTACCGGACCCATGAGCTTGAATTTGCGCTTAACAAGGTCGGCTGCAAGGCACTGGTGCTGGCCGACCGGTTCAAAACGTCCGACTATGAAGCCATGCTGATAGAACTGGCGCCCGAACTGGCCACAAGCCCCCACGGCAAGCTGAGCTCCGAGCGCCTGCCCCACCTTCGCGCCGCCATCACCATGGGCGAAGAGGCGCCCGCAGGCTTCTTCCAGTTCGCCGATATCGTCGAGCTGGCGGAAGAAGACCATTACGCGCGCATGTATGAAATCGCGCGGTCTCTTGGGCCCCATGATGATATCAACATCCAGTTCACCAGTGGCACCACGGGAAGCCCCAAGGGCGCCACGCTGAGCCACTATAATATCCTCAACAACGCAAAGTTCGTCGGCGCAGCGATGAATCTCTCAAGCGAGGACCGGTTGTGTGTGCCCATCCCGCTTTATCACTGTTTCGGCATGGTGATGTCTGTGCTGGCCTGCGCCCTTGTCGGCGCCACGCTGGTGTTCCCGGCCGAAGCGTTTGAGCCCAAAAGCGTGCTGAAGGCCGTTCAGGACGAGCGCTGCACCGGGCTTCAGGGTGTGCCCACCATGTTCATCGGTGAGCTCAATGAACCTGACTTCGCGAGTTACGACCTTTCAAGCCTGCGTACCGGCACCATGGCGGGATCACCCTGCCCCGTGGAAGTGATGAAGCGGGTCATTGGCGACATGCATATGAGTGAGTGCACCATCGCATACGGCATGACGGAAACAAGCCCCGTCAGTTTCCAAACAGGGCGTGGCGACAGCCTTGAGCGCCGCACATCCACCGTCGGCCGGATCCATCCGCACGCGGAGGTGAAAATCATCGACGAGGACGGCAACACTGTTCCCCGCGGCACCCAGGGCGAACTGTGCACCCGTGGCTATCTGGTGATGCGCGGCTATTGGGACGACCCGGAGCGCACGGCGGAAGCGATCGACGCGGAAGGCTGGATGCACACCGGCGATCTGGCGGTGATCGACGCAGAGGGTTACTGCAAAATCACAGGCCGGGTGAAAGACATGGTGATCCGGGGCGGGGAGAACATCTACCCCCGCGAGGTAGAGGAATTCCTATACACCCACCCGGACATCCGTGACGCCCAGGTGTTCGGCATTCCGGACGAGAAGTTCGGCGAGGAACTGTGCGCCTGGGTGCAACTCAAGGACGGGGCGGCACTGGATGCAGACAGCCTGAAAGCCTTCTGCAAAGACCAGATCGCCCACTATAAAATCCCACGCCATATACGCTTCGTGGACGACTATCCCATGACGGTCACCGGCAAGATCCAGAAATTTAAAATGCGTGAAGCCATGATGGATGAGCTTGGCCTTAAGGAAATCGAGACAGCGTAAAGCAGGGTAAGGCCGCACTATGCCGATGAACCACCTGCATTTATGAGACATGTAAGTTGACTAACCCACCCTACCATGCAATTTGCAGAGCTTGTGTAATTTTCACGCAATGGGGGCCATGATGATCCAAGCAACCGGACGGACAAAGCCTGAGGCGATGACCTCAAACAGAGAAGTGCGACAGGAAGCAGAAGAAGAGAGTTTTCTGCCAACAAAATCTGGAGACCCCATCACCGTTAATGAAACCGACGGGAACATTTACGGTGGATCAAAAATCACAGCTTTGGAAAGCGGAAACGCTGTTGTCATTTGGACCATAGACGGCGACAGCTTCGGACAAATTGTTTCCGCCGACGGGGAACCGATTGGCAGCAATTTTGAACTCCCTTCCCATGAAAGCATTGCCGCCCTCAGCTCCGGTGGGTTTGTAATCGCCTGGGGGGAGGATGGCGCTATCTATACCCAGACCTTCGACAATGAAGGGGCTGCGGTAAGTGCAATAGAAACCGTTACCAACCACTCGCACTCCAGTGCTGCAACGGTTCACGCCCTGTCTGACGGAGGCTTCCTCGTCGGCTGGACCAGTAACGTCTATTATATTGGCCTGGGCAATACGCTTGGCAGCATGGGCCGCATCTACAACCAATATGCACAAGTCCAATCGAACGAGATTCAGCTCAGTGCGTTTACTGATGGCTATCACACGGCCCCCGAAATAGCCCCTAGTGCAGATGGGGGATTTGCCGTTGTCTATTCCGCCGACGAAAGCGGCGCCGACGAAAAGGACGTCTTCCTGCGCTTTTTTGACTCAAACGGGAATGTTATCGAGATCGATAGCGAACTGTCGGACAACCGCATCCGCGTCAATTCGGTGACAGAGGGCGAACAATTTGATCCAGATATTGCCTTGCTGAACGATGGGTTATACGTCGTTACCTGGACTACGGACCAAAGCGAACTCGGCTACAATAACACCGACGTCATGGGCAGAATAATCAGCTCGGACGGGTCCTTTGTCAGCGATCCGTTTGTACTGAATACCGAACTGAACAATAACCAGTCAGATACAAGCGTTTATGCTTTAGGCGACGGCGGCTTTATCGCCGGCTGGTCTGGGTTTTACTGGAGAGGGCAGCGCTTCGATTCCGAGGGCAACAAGCTGGGCGAGGAAATCCTTGGCAGTAACGACAATCTGGCGATTTTCGATGGCAGATACCTGTCGAACTGGAGCCATGAGGGCATCCATGTTCAAGCCTATGACTTTGTTTTCCAAACGGTTCAAATGTCCGGATCCGACGCTGACGACCGCCTGACCGGCACAACCGGGGCTGATGTCATTCTAGCCGACAGTGGTAACGATACCGTCAGCGGTGGTGCTGGCGCAGATTCCATTCTGGGCGGCGACGGTGCTGATGTCCTGCGCGGAAATGCTGGCGGCGACACCATCAATGGCGGAGACGGCAATGACGTTATCTGGGCAGGTGCCGGCGATAATGGGCATGACCGCTTCTGGGGCGGAAACGGCGCTGATACCATTGGCGGCGGAGCAGGCAGCGACCTGATCGTAGGCGAAGCCGGCCCCGACGTGTTGTTTGGCGGAACCGGATATGACACGCTGGTCGGCGGAGAGTGGGACGGCAGCGCTGGCTTTGCCGATACTTCCTCAAATTCCATCTGGGCGGGTGAAGGCAACGATGTCGTATACGGGGCATCTGCCGCGGACCAACTGGGCGGCGGTGACGGTGACGACTATATCGCAGGCGCGGGCGGCAATGACATCATTTATGCCGGGCGAACAGGTGATGACACCCTGGATGGCGGCGCAGGCGACGACATCATTTTCGGTGGCAGGGACGATGATGTTGTCCGCGGTGGCGATGGCGATGATGAACTTTATGGCGGTCGGCTGCATGATGTTGTGGAAGGTGGCGCGGGCAACGATTCCATCTATGGCGGAACCGGCAATGACACCCTTACGGGCGGCGAAGGCGACGACATCATTCTTCCCGGCAATAACTCTTTGTCCGGCGCAGTTGATTACGATCTGCTGATTTTCGCCGCGGGCCACGGCAGCGATATCGTTTCAGGGTTCAGCCTTGATGAAGACCAGCTTGATCTTTCTGCGACCAGTACGGAATTCATTGACCTTGCGGCCGTACAAGCCGCAGCCACAGATACCGATGAAGGTGTCCTGATTGATACCGGCGGTGGCAACAGCATCCTGCTGACCGGCATAACCGCAGCCGATCTTATTGATCTGCAGGTTGTCCTGTAGCCATCAGATATAACACTGGACTTCTTGGGGGGAAGCGCATGACCGACATAACCATTGCGGAAGACTCGTCGACTGCCATTGATCTGAATGACGATCAGTCCGACACAATCACAATTAACGCGACCCTGTCGAATTATATTGATGCCGGCGGCGGTGAGCGTGACACGCTGACCAACAACGGCATAATCGACTATCAAAGCGATGCTGCCATCAAAAACGCCGCCTTCTACAGCGGTGCTACACTGGTGGACGTCACAAATGCCGGTACTATTTCAACTCTGACCTACCCTTCTCCAGAAGACGAGCCCGAGTGGACCCAAGGGAACGGCATACAGGTTGGGACTGGCACGCTGACCCTCACCAACCTCGCGTCTGGTGAAATCAGAAGTGGCAAACACGGTGTTTATGTAGCTGGCGATGGTACGACCGCCTCTTCCGATACCGACATTTCCAACCAGGGCCTGATCCATAGTGCCGCCCACGCCATCTTGATCTACGGTGGTACTGTCACCAATTCCGGGACCTTGGAGGCCGTTGGTGGATCGTTGGTTGGCGGCGACCCCCTTTATGCGCCTAACGGAATCTATTCCGGTTACCTGAGCACCCAAGACAGCAATGATTATCAGGCGGCGCACACTTCGATCACCAATACCGCCTCAGGTACCATTAGCGGCATGGCGACAGGTATTTACCTTGAAAATGGCGGGGGAAGTATAACGAATGCCGGATCCATTTCAGGTGGTGCCGCAGGCATTATCGTCAGGGGCAGCGATCTCTCGCTTGACCTCACCAACAGCGGCACCATTGTAACCGACGGCAGTGAAGCGGCCACATTCAGTGTTCTGGGCGCCTTTGGCATAATGGTTCATAAGGAAAGCAGCCTCAACCTTACGCTGACAGGGACCGTTTCAAGCAGCGAAACGGGCATCTACGCCGGCCAGGCCGATATTACGGTTTCAGGCAGCGGCAGAATTCTTGCCAACACGGCCACAGGCAACAGCGGCTATGCTATTGAAACGGCAGATGCGGAAGACTTCGCCGCAATTGCAAGCCGAGTTTATACCAGCAGCTATTCACCCTTGCTGCCTGATGATTTCTGGTCCTTTGCTACAAACGCCCAGGTGGAGGCCTTTGCCGTTAGGCTGGGGCTGATCGACGGCACCGATTCCAACTACGCTTTCTATTTTCACTATGAGTATGAAAAGGGTGAATCTGAATACTATCGCTCTACCGGTGAGCTTCAATCCTATGAGAACGAGTTTGGCACATTCACGCTTGAGCTTGTCAACGGCCAGTATGCCCTTCACCTGAATGGAGAATTGGTCACCGAGGTTCCAGACAATCATTCGTTTGCCGACACAATCACCAATGCCGGCTTTATCGATGGCGACATCTCGCTTGGGATGGGCGACGATACACTGACCAACACCGGCACCATTGATGGCCGGGTTTACCTGGGCGACGGCGCTGACACATTCATTGCGACCAACGGTGGCGCCAATGTATTTGGCGGCAGCGGCCATGACCATATCACAGGTAGTAGCGAGGCGGATATTTTGCGCGGCGACGGGGGTGCCGACACCATCCATGGCGGTGCAGGCAATGACCAGATATGGGCCGGCGCTGATGATATCGGCGGCGACCATTTTTTTGGTGGCGACGGCAATGATATTATAGGCGGCGGTAATGGGAATGACCTGCTGGTCGGCGGCAGTGGAGCCGATGCGCTCTTTGGCGGCAATGGCCAGGATACATTGGTTGGTGGCGATTGGAACGAAGGAACCGTCACCGCCGGTAAAAACGCCGAGCAGCTTTGGGCTGGCGGCGGCAATGACCTGATTTATGGGTCCGACGTTGCAGACCAACTGGGCGGCGGAACGGGCGACGATACCATTCACGGCAATGGCGGCGCCGACACGATATACGCTGGCAAAGCGGGTAACGATATCCTGTATGGCGGCGGAGGAAACGACCTCGTGTTCGCCGGATCGGAAAACGACCAGGTCGACGGCGGCGAGGGCAACGACGAACTGTATGGCGGGGCCGGTGACGACTCTCTCACCGGCGGTGACGGTTCAGACACGCTCTATGGCGGCGCCGATGCCGACACACTGGTTGGCGGTGCAGGGGCCGATATCCTTCGCCCTGGCGGGGGCGCAGACGTGCTGGTCTTCCAGGCGGGAAGCGAGTCAGACACGGTCGAAGGCTTTGATCTGGCAGAAGACAGACTGAATCTCGAGGCAACCTCAACTGATTTCATCAGCGTCGACGACGTTATCGCTGCGGCCACAGAAACAGCGGACGGCGTGTTGATCGACTTGGGCGGCGGCGACAGCCTCCTGCTCACAGACCTCGCACTCGCAGACCTCAATACGGTGACATTCGACCTATAGCCTGTTGCAGACTTTCGGGAATGGCGCGTATGCTGCGCGCCTCAACCCCTGTTCTCCGGATTGCCGCCCTATGACCCGCACCTATGCAAGCTTCCCCGCAATCTATGATCTGGTGCGCGAAATCCCGAAAGGCCAGGTCGCGAGCTACGGCATGGTGGCAAGCTTGCTGCCTGGCGTGACGCCGCGGATCGTGGGGTTCGCCATGGCCGCCACACCAGCCGAACAGGGCATCCCGTGGCAGCGGGTGATCAACAGCGCCGGAAAGATAAGCGAGCGCGACGGGGCGACGCGGCAGCGCGACCGGCTGGTGGCAGAAGGTATCAGCTTCAGGAAAAACGGCGCTGTGGACTGGAAAACCTGCCGCTGGCAGGGCCCATCGGAAGCCTGGCTTGATCGAAACGGCGTCGACTTCATGGATTTCCTGACCATCCAGAGCGGCTGGCCGGGCTGAAAACCGCCTGAATTTACCCACTTCAAAAAGAGCGAGGTGCCAAAAGGCACCCCGCAGAGGTGGGAACGTGCCTAGAAACGATAATCCAGGCGGAGGAAAGCGTTGGTGCCCACGCCCGGCAGGCGCGAACCAAGGGGAACATCTGAATCCGATATGCGGTTATAGCCGGCCAGATGATCCTGATAGAAACGGTCGAACAGGTTCTCCACGCCCGCAGTCAAGCTGACGCTGTCGCTCAGCCAATAGCCCGCGTAGATATCGGCAAGCGCATATCCGTCTGTCGCCACTTCGCTGTTGGTGGCAGACACCTTGTTCTGGGCAGCCACAAGGCGGGTCGCGGCGGTCACATACCAGTCACCCCCCTCATACGTCAGGGCAATGGTGCCGCGTGCCGGTGCGATGCGGTAAAGGTTATCGCTAATGTCATCGCGCTTTGCGCGGACATAGCTGAAGCTGCCGTCCAGATGCAGCCGGTCGCTGATTGTCACGCCCATATCAAGGTCAATACCGTAAAGCGTGGCGTCCACATTGCCGAAGCGAAGCGGCGTCGGGTCACCGTTCATGGCGGAAATCATCTCAACCGGCGTGTTCACAACACCCGGCGTGTCGTCATAGGCCACACCCTGGATAAAATCGTCCACCTTGCGGTAAAAGACTGTCGGGCGCGCATAGAAGCGATCACCGGCATAGTCCACGCCCAGTTCCGCGATCAGGGCTGTTTCGGCCTTAAGCGCCACATCACCCACATAGGTGTTGCCGTCAGCCAGCCCCCCGCTCGCGGGTGTCGGCAGCCAGGCATATTGTTCAACATAACCCGGCGCCCGGTTCTTGCGGGCAAGCGTGGCGCGCAGGGTTGCCTGTTCGCTCAGCGCATACCAGCCCTGGAACACGATATCCACCAGATCATGCGTCACATCCGTGTCTGCATTGGTGAAGGCCATCGCCAGCATAGCCGGCCCCATTGGCACGGCGCTGCCGACGCTCGCGCCCTCTGTTGTACTTGAATAATGGTCATAGCGCACGCCGATCTCATAGCCGCTACCGCCCTCTTCCATGCGCCATTCACCAAAGCCGCCAATGCGCTCCATCTCGATACCCTTGAAGCTTTGGAGGAAGAAATCCGCATTATTCGGGTTGGTAATCTTCAGGTCATGGGTGCTGCTTTCATAGTCACCCCCCACCTTCAGCTTGCCGCCCGCGAAATCCGTGGTGGCCATCAGGTCAGCCGTCCAGGTTTCGGCCCAGGCGAGGCTGCGGCGCTGCATCATCGGCATTGGCGCCGGGCGCGAGAGATAGTTGGTCATGGCGTGCGAGATATCGGCATACCCCACGTTGGCCTCAACATTCATCCCGTCATACTTGCCGCGATATTTGGCCTGAACGAAGTCACCGTTGAAGAATTCGATGTCCATGGCGAACGGCGGGTTGCCCGTGTCGTCCACCTTCTGGTGGCGGTAATCAAGGCCCAGTTCGTGCTTGCCGTCCTGGCTGCGCCAACCCATGCCGACACCTGCGACCGACCGCTCATGGAAAGTGTTTGTGATATCGCCGCGTCCGGACCTCAGATCATCGCCTTCCTCATAGGACGCCAGCACATGTATGCGCCATGTGTCTGTGGATGCGCCAACCACGCCGCCCAGGGCCATGCTTTCATCGGCGCTGCGCACCGTGGCGGAAAGGCTGCCGCTCAGGTCAGCGCTGCTGCTACCGGAAAAATCCACTTTCTTCAGCGTGGCGTTTACATTCCCGGCAAGACCCGGCCCTTTGGACACGGACCCCACACTGCGGGAAACCTCAAGGCTTTCCACAAGCGGCAGGGGCGCATACTGAAGCGGCGGGTCCATCAGGTTCGGGCCACCTGAGCCGAAACGCTGACCATCGATGGAAACGCCGACACGTGCGCCCATCAGGCCACGGAACTGCACCTGGCCAGAAAGCGCACCGTTATTGATCAGGGCCCCACCGGGAACGGCTGTGGCGAGCGCGGCTGCGTCGGCCTTGGCTACGCGCACCGGCTTCACCTCGCTGGTGGTCAGGGTTGTCTGGTCGCGGCGAGCACCAACAACCAGGATTTCTGTCAGGGTGTCGCTGTCTGCATTTGCGGATTCAGCGGCAGCAGGCATGGACAGCATGGTGGAAGACGCCAACGCTACAAGCGCGAGGCGTGAATGATTGAAAATCATGAATATCACTCCGAATGGCCGGTGAAAATCAATCCGGCACAACAAAAACAAAAAATGGTTTAAGTGCGGAGTGTGGTTGGCGGTCCCCTGCCTTCATAAGGCACCACCACAAGGCTGCGCGTGGGGGCAATGACAGGGGTAATGGTAACGGGATCGTTCGGCACAGCCACAAGGACGACACGGTCCAGATCAGCCGCCATGACGGCAGGCTGGCCGGTACACTGGCGACAGTCGCTGCAGTCAGCAGTATGGCTTTCGCCGCTATCCGCCTGACTTGACGCCGAGGCATCGGTTTTGTCGATGCTGCACCAGCTTAAAGGATCGGAAAGGGAAAGGCCGTCTGCGGCAGAGGCCGGCGCCATGCAACAGCCAAGCTGCAGGAAGACGTTCAGAAGCACCGCGACAAGCGCGATATCCCATGCAGCACCGTCTTTCCTGAATTTACGCAGCATCAAAGGCGTTCCCGGACGTTTCCAATTGGCCGTCCGGTACCCCATGGCCGCCGACTATTCAAGTCATTTCAATCCAAGTGGACACTTTGCCGCGCCCTTACCGAGGCATCACTTGGCCTGTTCAGGAGCCTCGCCAGAGGGGTCCAGCCCTTTCGCCATCATACGGTGCTCGTGCGAGAAGAAGCCGCGGATATCCTCAATCACCAGAATGAGCGCAGGCAGAGCGAACAGCATCACGAAGCTTGAGAAAACAAGCCCTGTCGCCAGGCTGACCGCCATCGGAATCAGGAACCGCGCCTGTGGGCTTGTTTCCGAAATAATCGGCAAAAGCCCGAGCGCCGTTGTGATGGTTGTCAGCGCGATCGGGCGGAAACGCCTGAGCGTGGCACGCACAGCAGCATCAAGCGCGGTCGCACCCGGCTCCTGCAGTTCAAGATTATAGCGGTCAATCAGCACGACAGAAGCGTTCACCACCACGCCCGCAAGCGCCACGACACCAAAAAGCGACACGAACGAAAGGTCAAACCCCAGTGTCATGTGGCCATAAATGGCTCCGGCAATCCCAAGCGGGATAGACACCAGAATGATCGCCGGCTGGATATAGCTTTTGAGCTGGGTAGCCACCAGCGCATAGATGATGATCACTGCCAGCATGAAGCCCCGGAAGAGCGACGCGAAGTCTTCGCTCTGTTCGCGCGAGCCGCCTTCAAGCTGCCAGCGAAGGCCCGGGTGCTTTTCCATCAGCCCAGGCAGGATTTCAGCCTGAATCATATCATTGACCACATTGGGCGTTGTGATGGCTTCATCCACATCGGCTGTTACCGTGAGCACCCGGCGGCCGTTCACCCGCTCAATCGAGGTGGGGCTGCGGCCTTCACCAATATCCGCCACAAGCGCCAGCGGCACACCGCTTCCGTCCGGCAACCGGATACGGACATCCTGCAAATTCTCAAGGCTGTGGCGCATTTCTGCCGGGTACCGCACATAAACCTTCACTTCCTCGCGCCCGCGCTGGATGCGCTGTACTTCCTCACCGAAATAGGCCTGCCTGAGCTGGCGCGCGAGGTCTGTCGGTTTGACACCGGACGCGAGCCCAAGGTCCGTCAGGGTAAATTCGAACTGGCGCTTGCCAAGATCAAGCCCGGCGTCAATCTGGCTGACACCGCCAATGAGCGCCAGCTGGTCTGCAAGGTCACCAGCCGCGGCTTCAAGTTCGTGTTGGTCGTCGTGCGCGAGCTCATAGCCCACATCGACGCTTTGCGGCCCGATGGTGGAAGCAAAAGAAAGCGTTTCGGCACCGGGAATTTGGCCCACCGCCTGTTCCCAGCGTCGCCCAATTTCGCGAGCGCTATAGCTACGGGCATCGGTCGGCACCAGTTCAACAGACATCTGCCCCAAATGGCTGGCTGTCAGCGCGCTTGAAAAGCTGCCAGGCCCCGTGGCCTGGTTATAGCGCGCGCCTATGGTCACGGACGTGGCGTTGATCACCGTCTCGCCCGATTCGGCTTTGATCTCTGCCGCCACTTTATCAAGTGCCGCCTGCAGCTGATCCATCGCGCCCACGGTGGCTTCAAACGGTGCGCCGTTCGGCAGCGCCAGTCTGGCAGAGATTTCCGTACCCTCGATGTTGGGGAAGAAGACAACCCGCACAATGCCCGCGCCCACCAGTGAAAATCCGACCATCATCAGCGAGATGGTCGCCGCAACGGTTACGTAGCGGTACTGGCTTGCGCGCACGATCAAGCGCTGCAAGGGGCCGATGGCGAAGGCATCAAGCCCCCGCGCCACCTTCTGCTGGATGGTGCGAAGAAGGCCCTTAGACCAGCGGTTCTCGTGCCGGAGGTGCATCGGCAGAATGAAGAAGGCTTCAATCAAAGACACTGCCAGGATCGCGATCACCGCCACGGGTATGGGCCGCGTAATCTTGGCGAAGGTCCCTGTCTGGAACAAAAGCGGCGCGAAGGCCGCCATGGTGGTGAGCACGCCCACAAGTACCGGCGCATAGATATTTTTCACACCCTCAAAGGCGGCGCGGCTTTCATGGAAACCGTGCTGTTGTTCGGCATAGATATTTTCGCCCACCACGATGGCGTCATCCACCACGATACCGATCACGACGATAAGCGCGAACAGCGTCACCATATTGAGCGTGATACCGATACTGCCGAAAATCAGGAAGCCGCCAAGGAAGCTGATGGGGATGCCCATCGCCACCCAGAAAGCCAGCTTGAAATCAAGGGTGGCCACAAGAAGCAGGAAAACAAGCGCAAAGCCAAGAAGCGCGTTGCTCGTCAGCAAGCTGATCCGGTCCGCGAGGATTTCCGTCTGATCCCGGAACACCAGCACCTCAAGGCCTTCCTCAAGCGGAACGGTATCCACATAGGAGACCACCTTTTCCTTCACATCCAGGATATCAGCGCTTTCGTTTCTCAGGACATCAAGAAAGATCGCGGGTGAACCGTTATATTCATTGATCAGCGGCTCATCGGCGAAGCCGTCGGTCACGGTGGCGATGTCGCTCAGGCGCACAATGTCACCGGAACTGGATGAGCGGATCATGATGCGTTCGAATTCGTCGCCCACCCGCGCCTTGGCATCCGTGCGCAAGAGGACTTCCCCATCACCCGATTTGATGGCTCCGCCAGAGAGTTCAATCGAGGAATTGCGGATCGCGTCTGCCACTTCCTTGAAGGTGAGGTCATATTTCCTGAGCGTATCTTCCGAAAGCTCGATAGAGATTTCCTTGGCGCGCGCACCCCGGATCGTGATGGCGGAAACGGCATCAAGCGCCAGCAGGTCCCGTTCCAGAAGCTCAGCTGTCGCGCGCATCTCTCTTTCACCAACCTGGCCCACCAGCACCAGCGTCAGCACGTTCGACAGCGACTGGGTCACGGTAACAATGGGTTGTTCGGCATTGCCGGGCGGGAAATCCACAAGGCTGTCGATCGCCGCCTCAACCTCATCCTTCACCCGGTAGGCATCGACAAAATCTTCAAGTTCCAGCGTCAGCGCGCCGCGGTTCTCGTAAGCATAGGAGCGCACACGTTCCACGCCGTTCACGCCCAGAACCGCTTCTTCGATCCGCCGGGTGATGCTGTCTTCCACTTCCAGAGGCGTCGCACCGGGATACTGCACAGCCACGGAAATGGTGCCAACATCAACGGTCGGGAACACCTCGGACCGCATGGTCACAGCCGTCATCAATCCGCCGATGATAAGGAACACCATCAAAAGGTTGGTCATCACCGGGTTTTCAAGGAACCGGGCGACAAGCCCAAGAATACCTGAAGCCTCGATGCGCTTTTCGCTCATGACGCATCCCCTGCAGTCGCCTCGGCACGGATAGACTTGCGGATGGTCACAGCGCGCGACACGAAGCTGGTGGGCACTTCAGAAATTACGACACCATCGGCGACATCGAAGGCACGGACATACACATGATCATTGTCCATATCGACGATATCGACCGGCGTGTCCTCAAGCTTCCCATCCTTCACGCGCCAAACGCTGTTCGCTGTCGCCAGCGCGCTGATCGGCAAGGTGTAGATATTGGCCTGCTCATGGCCTGAAAGCTCAACGGTTGCGAAGGTACCGGGTACCAGGCTGCTGCTCGCGGGCAGCGCGATGATCACGTCCTGAAGGCGGGTGCGGCTGTCCAGCACCCCGCCAAGTTGGGTAACGGGCGCAGGGATAACCGCGCCGGCACCAAACTCGTCCCGGATATGCGCCACGTCACCCACTTCAAGCGCCAGTCGCGAAAGGTCCTTTGGCGCGATCCCTGCCGTGATGCGCAGACTGTCTGTGGCATAAAGGCTGCCATAGCTGATACCAGTGTTCACCAGTTGGCCACGCTCGACGCTGCTGGCCACAATCCGCGCCGGGTAACCAACGCTGAAGCGCGTGCGCGCCAAGTTCAGCTCCGCTCTCGCGGCTGCCGCTTTCGCAGCCTTCAGACGCGCTTCAAGCGCCCGCACCTGGGGTTCCTTGGCCACCAGTGCTGGCGCCGGCTTGTCAGGGAACACGCGCTTCCAGTCGCGGATGAAGTTTTCCGCGTTCGCGCGAGCCTGCAACAGATCAGACTCAGCGGCTGCGACTTCGGCCTCGGCTTGCTCAAGCGCCAGTTCATAATCGCGCCGTTCAATTTCAAACAGCACCTCACCCGCACCAACAAGCGCGCCGGGTTCCAGTTGCTTATTCACGCTGACCACGCGGCCGCTCACCTGGGGGCTGATCGCCACACCTGCACGCGCTGAGACTTCACCCGTGATCTCCAGCTTTGGCGTATGAGCGGTAGGCCGCGGCTGGAACACATCCACCACCAGGGCAGACTGGCTTGCCGAATATCCGGGGCCATTATCACCTGTGATGCGGATAATCTTTGTGATGGCAACCGTGCCCACCACAACGGCGACAACCAGGGCGACCTGGATAAGGCCAGCCGCCTTTTCGCTGCCCTTGGCAACATGGAAAGCCTCAACTACCCGCTTCATAAAAACCTCTCTGACGTGCCCGGCACAAATATGCCGCATCGGAATCGAATTATTAGACGCCCCCGTCCATCAATTGTGGGATACCACACCAAGCACGCCAAGCCGTCAAGCGAAAGGATTGTCGCAGCACCGGCTTCCCGGGATGATACGCATCAAATTTACGTGTCCTGCGTATGTGCAGATCACCAGCTTGAGATCATGGCTTTTATCCGGGCGGGAAAATGCTATATGAAAGCGAACGCTTTCCCTAGGCTCCACGCGCAGCCCCGGGAAAAACCGGAACAATATAGGAAGATCTGATGGTAAAAGTTTCTGTGACCAACCTGGCCGGCCAAACCCGCGATATCGAGGCCGAAGAAGGCCTGTCGCTGATGGAAAACATCCGCAACAATGATTTCGACGATCTGGCCGCTATCTGCGGCGGCTGCTGCAGCTGCTGCACCTGCCACGTCTATGTGGACGGCGAGAACTTCGGCCAACTGCCTGCCATGGAAGATGACGAGCATTATCTTCTGGAAGACAGCGAGCATTATAAAGAAGGCGCGTCCCGCCTGTCCTGCCAGATTGAAGTTGATGGCTCGATGGACGGCCTGAAAGTCACCATCGCCCCAGAAGCCTAAGTTTCAGAAGCTTAAGATAAAGAAGCTTAAGCGCCCCAAAGGAAACACACTGCCATGACCACCGCATTCCTGACGACCGACACGTCCAAGCCTGCCACGCCGCTCCGCCTTGTGCGCGCGGATGACTGGCAATCCGGCCTTTCAAAAGACCAGTTGGCCTGGGCTGAAAAGGTTGAGTTTGAAGGCGAGGCCAACACCTGTGTGTTGTTACCCGGTGAAGGCGGCGGTTTGGCGCTTGCGGGTGTGGCAGACGGCGCCGTGACTGTATGGTCGCTTGCAACCGCTGCTATAACCCTTCCGAAAGGGGCATACCGGCTTGAAGACCTGGGCGCGGCAGACGCCCAAACAGTGGCGCTGGGCTGGACGCTGGCGCAGTATCGGTTCGATCGCTACCTGACCGAAAAACCCGAAGGTGGGCGCGTGCTTGTGCTGCCTGAAGGCACCGATGCAGCGACTGTGGCCAAAGAGGCCGAAGCCGTGTGCCTGGCGCGCGATCTGGTGAACACCCCAACGGAAGACATGGGGCCTGCCCACCTGCAGGATGTGGCAGAGGCGCTGGCGGAAGAATTTGGCGGCACCTGCTCTACCATCGTGGGCGAAGACCTGCTGGATGAGAACTTCCCAGCCATTCACGCCGTCGGGCGTGCAGCGGGCATGGGCCGTGAGCCGCGCCTGATTGACCTCCAGTGGGGCGATAAAGGCCCGAAGGTCACCCTTGTGGGCAAGGGCGTGTGCTTCGACACCGGCGGGCTCGACCTGAAGCCCGCGGCCGGCATGCTCCTCATGAAGAAAGACATGGGCGGGGCTGCCCATGTGCTGGCGCTCGCGCGGCTGATCATGTCCATGGACACAAAAGTGCAGCTACGCGTGCTCATTCCGGCGGTTGAAAACGCCGTGGACGGCAATGCCTTCCGTCCCGGCGACGTACTTTCTACCCGCAAGGGCATTTCGGTTGAAGTGGGCAACACTGACGCTGAAGGCCGCCTGGTGCTGTGTGACGCGCTGGCACTCGCGTGCGAGGACAAGCCCGACCTTCTGGTCGATTTCGCCACTCTCACCGGGGCGGCGCGTGTGGCGCTTGGGCCAGACCTGCCGGCCACCTATGCCAACAATGAAACCCTCTGGGCCGCCATCGACCGCGCCGCAAGCACACTGACCGACCCTGTCTGGCGTATGCCCCTTTGGGCACCCTATGACGAAACACTGAGAAGCGACGTGGCCGACATGAGCAATATCTCCGACGGCGGCGGATTCGCGGGCTCCATCACGGCGGCGCTCTACCTGCAGCGCTTCGTTGAAGAAGGCACGCCCTGGGTGCATCTGGATGTTTTCGCCTGGGTACCAAAACCCAAGCCTGGCCGCCCGAAAGGCGGCGACGCACAAGCCGTCCGAGCCATGCACACAGCGATGAAAGACTTCTTGTCGCTTGACGGATAAGCAAAAATCGGGTCACCTTAGGGGCTGAAGTTCTGTGTCACCTTTGATCATTCCGGCTGAGGAACGAGCCTGTGACCGAAAAAACAAATCCCCGGATGCTGAAAATTTGGCACACCGCCAATCTTGATGTCGTGCGCGCCGACGTCCCTGACCTGACGCTCAGGCAGATGACGCTGCTGTTGACGGTCTATATGACCAAAGACCCGCATACCGTCCGGGGGCTTGCTGCCAAAATGAATGTGACCAAGCCGGTTATCACCCGGGCGCTTGATACATTAGGGCAGCTTGGGTTCCTGAAACGCAAGCGCGATGAAAAAGACCGCCGCAATGTGCTGGTGCAGCGCACCGTCAAGGGCGCCGTGTATCTGAGCGAACTATCCGACCGCATTGTCGCCGCCGAGAAACAGGTGGACGACGGAGAAGGCGGCTATGAGTGACCTGCTGCATGGCTTTGGCCTGCCGCCGCTCTATGACCCCAACGACCTCCTGAAAAGCAGCAAGAGCCTCCTTGGGGGCAGCATTATCGACGGACTTGGCGCCCGACCGATTGCGGCCGTCAAGGCAGAGCCTGATCAAGGCGCTGAAACCGTAAATGAGCTACTGTACAGCGAGCCAGTGCAGATCCTGGCGGAAGTGCCTGGCTGGTGGTTTATCGTTAACCTGATCGACGGCTATATGGGCTGGGTACCAGATAGTGCCGTCGACGAATTCGATGTTCTGCCAAGTCACCGAATATCGGCGCCCCTGTCGCACGTGTACCGCGAGCCGGACCTGAAATCCGCGCCTGAGGTTGTGCTTCCCATGGGGGCATTCGTCAGCCTGCCGGGGGTATCGGAAAACGGTTTTTCGGAGCTGCATGTGGGCGGCTGGATTTTCAATAAGCACGTCACCCCTGTGGGCCACGGCAAGGCCGACCCCGTGGATACCGCTGAAAGCTTCATCGGCTCGCCGTACCTGTGGGGTGGGCGGTCCAAGCTGGGTATCGACTGTAGCGGACTGGTGCAGACAGCACTTGCCGCCGCCGGATACCGCGTGCACCGCGACAGCGGCGCGCAATATGCAAGCCTCGGGCGCGCACTTGAGGTGGGAGAGACACCCGCGCGCGGGGACCTGGCTTTCTTCCCCGGGCACGTGGGCTTCATGATCGACGGCGTGCATCTGCTGCATGCCAACGCCACCCACATGATGGTCACCATCGATCCGCTTGAGGACGTGAAGGGCTGGGTCGCAAAGGAAATGGCGGACAAGGGCCGCACCGGGCCCGCCTTCCTGGGCTTCAGAAGGCTTTAAAATCAAAAACGGCGACCCAGATGGATCGCCGCTCTTAGAAATCTGTTCAGCTGAAGCTGGCTTATTCGCCAGCTGTTTCTGCTGCTTCCATGGCTTCACCCGCAGCTTCTTCAGCCGCTTCAACAGCTGGCAGCTCCAGTGGGCTGTCAGAGAAGCTGTTCAGGTACGCCATCAGGTCAGCGCGCTGGTCTTCCTTGCGGATACCGGCGAAGGACATGCTGGTGCCTGCGAAAGTGTTTTTCGGGCTCATGAGCCACGCATCCATCTGTTCCCAAGTCCAGGTACCTTCCTGACCGGAAAGAGCGCTGGAATAGCCGAAGCCCGCATGACCACCGATCTGACGGCCCATCACACCATAAAGGTTCGGACCAGTGCGGTCGCCTTCGCCTTTGCCAATCGTGTGGCAGGCTTTACATTTAGCGAACTGACGCTCGCCTTTGCCAGCGTCTGCAACAGCCAGCAGCTCAGCCAGCGATGGACCTTCTTCAACAACAGCGTCGGTTGCTTCCTCAGACGCCACTTCGATGGTGTAGGCTGGTTTGGTTTCTTCTTCGTGGAACACGGTTTCGGAAACAGTCGTGATCACCATGATCAGCAGTGCCGCAGAAAGGACAGCTGCAAAGACTTTGTTTGATTCTAATGACACAGGCTCTTCTCCTTGCAGGCGAGCAAGCTTAAATTCTCTCCCAGCCAGTCCATTACCCCTGACAGATAGATGACCGGCTAATTCGCGCGCGACAATAGCCGCTGATGGGCATCTTATTCAAGTCGTCATTTGCACGATTTTGCCAGCTTAGGCCAAAAAATCGCGTTTTTTGGCACCTTTTTCGTGCGACAAAGCGGCGCACCACCTGAATCAGCCGCAGGAATCAGGCCTTTGCGCCGTTCCTGCATTGACTCGCGCAAACCAGCTTGGCACTAATCTCAACCGCACACTTTTATTCAGCCAAGAAAGAAATCTCCGTTATGGCAAGCCAAAGAGCACAGGACACAGACAACCTGATCGCCTTCCAGGGCGAACTTGGGGCCTATTCCCATATGGCGTGCCAGGCGAAATTTCCGACCATGGAGCCCTTATCGACACCAAGTTTCGAGGATGCCCTGGCCGCCGTGCAGCAGGGGCGCGCGCGCCTTGCCATGATCCCGATTGAGAATTCTACCGCCGGACGGGTGGCTGATATCCATATCCTGCTGCCTGGCAGTGGCCTCTATATCATCGGCGAGCATTTCGAGACCATCCGGCACTGTCTGTTGGGTGTCAAAGGCACGGATGCGTCCATGCTGAAGACCGTGAAAAGCCACGTCCAGGCGCTTGGGCAATGCCGCAAGAACCTCCGCGCGCTTGGGCTGGAGCGCCTGCCCTTTGCCGACACGGCCGGGTCGGCAAAGCATGTGGCGGAACTGGGCGACGAAAGCGTCGGCGCCATCGCCAGCGAACTGGCGGCCGAGGTTTACGGCCTTGAGATCATTCAGAAAAACTTCCAGGACGAAGGCCACAACACCACCCGGTTTGTGGTGCTCTCGCGTGAGCCGCTTTCGGCCGAAGAGCTGTCCGGCCCGGTGATGACCAGCTTCACCTTCGAAGTGCGGAACATCCCGGCGGCACTTTATAAGGCACTGGGCGGCTTCGCCACCAACAGTGTCAATATGACCAAGCTGGAAAGCTATTACGAATCGGACAGCTTCACTGCGACCGAATTTTATGCAGACATCGAAGGCCATGAAGGCATGGAAAATGTCCACCGCGCGATGGAGGAGCTCAGGTTCCACACCAAGCGCGTGAATGTGCTTGGCACCTATGAGCAGGAACGCCGACGCGGGCTGACCTGATCCTGTTTCCATAGTTTCATTTGCCCCGGCACCGACTATCCATTACGCTTGGCGTGAGCTGAGATTGGTTGGGTGAACCGTGCGGATAAAGTCTCTACAGACCGTTGTGGCCCTATTGGTGCTGATAGGAATTGCATCACCGATATCGCATGCGCAGGACCAGGCCAGCGCAAAGCCTCTCAGCTTCTGCTATCAAGACATTGAGCTGTACCCGAATTACACCGGCGCGTCCGAAGCGGTGCCTGAAAAAGACCCGGGCATCCTTGTGGAACTGGTGCAGCTGGTCGCCGCAGACGCAGGCCTTGATGTCACCTTTGCCCGATACCCATGGAAGCGATGCCTGGCACTGATGAAGCTTGGAAGGATCGATAGCGTGATCGCCTCTTTCCGCCCGGAACGGCAGGAATCCATGGTTTATCCCATGCTGGACGGCAAGCCGGACAACCGCCGCATGATCGTGCTGAACGGGTATTATCTTTATCAGAAACGCGGGAAACCACCCTATTGGGACGGGCGCCAGATTCTGGAACCAAATATCGTGATCGGCGCACCGCTTGGTTATTCAATCACCGCTGCGTTGAAAGACCAAGGCCTGAACATTGTTGAGGCAGGCACTACCGAAGGGCTTATGCATATGCTTGCCTATGACCGCCTGCAGGCTGTCGCCGCACCCGGCGCTGCGGCAGACACCCTTTTGCGCCAGAACGCATCCGACTATGGCGGCATCATCAAGGTCTCTGATCCCCTGAAGGTCAATCACTATTTCATTGCCTTCAGCCACCAGTTTTTTGACAAGAACCCAAGCGCGGCAGATCAGCTGTGGCAAGCAAGCCCCATGGTTCATGCCACCCACTTCGAACGCCTGCAAACCAAATATGCCCTGCCGACGGGCGCGGCCGCCAATCCATAAATTTGGCCGCTCCAGCACCCCATAAAGGAACAATCAGCATGAAAACCATCGGCCTTCTGGGCGGCATGAGCTGGGAATCCACGGCCACCTATTACCGGCTGTTGAATGAGGGCGTCAAAGACGCGCTTGGTGGCCTGCATAGCGCAAAGGTCCTGCTGCACAGTGTCGACTTTGACGAGATCGCAACCATGCAGCGCGAGGGCGCATGGGACGCCGCTGGCGACCTTCTTGGAAAGGCAGCCGCCGGGCTTGAGGCGGCGGGCGCGGACATGACGCTTATCTGCACCAACACCATGCATCTGGTGGAAGGAGCCATCCGGGCGCACACTGGTATCCCGCTTCTGCATATCGCGGACGCCACAGCTGAGGCCGCGAGGGAAAAGGGATTCCAAAAGCTCGCGCTTCTGGGCACCAGCTTCACCATGGAGCAGGATTTCTACCGCGGGCGTATCGCCGACAGGTTCAGCATTGAGGTGATCACACCAGACGCTGCCGACCGCCAGATTGTGCATGACATCATCTATGACGAGCTCTGCCAGGGCGATATCAGGGATACGTCGCGTGCGGCATATCTTCGGATCATCGACAGCCTGCACGGCCAAGGCGCCGAGGCCATCATCCTCGGCTGCACCGAAATCGGTCTGCTTATAAAGGACGACCACACAGACGTGCCACTTCTGGATACCACTGCCATCCACTGCGCGGCGGCAGTAAAGGCCGCGCTCGCCTAATGCCCCGCGTCCGGCAGCAGGAAATGCTTGCGCGCCAGATCGCTCCCCAGCGTCTCGTCCTTATAGTAGTCCGCAAGGAACGGGGGTGATTTCCGCATCAGGTCAGGGTTCGCGGCAAGAAACTCATCAAACGACTTGGCCCCGCACGCCAGTTGCTTTTCATGGATAATGAACATGAATGCCCAGGTAACCGTTTCATGGTAGCGGTCCCCAAGGCCGTAGGCGATATCCCATGCCAGCAGTTCGCGCGCCATGGTATCGCACGCCTCGCCAAGCGGCAGCCGCGTCGCATATATCCAGCCCACCCGCAGGTGGGCTTCGTGGGTGAATTCCTCTCGCGTGAGACGGTGGCTTTCAAAGGCCTCAATCAGCTCATCGTCGGTCATGCGGCATCCTTCACCATGGCCCCATCAGGCAAAACATAATGGTACCGCGCCCGATCGCTCGCAAGCGTTTCCGCGCGGTAGTACCGAGTCAGGATCGACGGCTTCGCCACCAGATCGCGGTTCTTCCCAAGGAAGGCCGCAAAGGTTGCCGCAGGATGGGCGGCCTGCCGCTCTGCGATCAGCAGCATATAAAACCAGGTGATGGTCTCGTGGTATTTGGCTTCAGCCTCCAAGGCGCGCGTATAGGCACGAAGGGCACGCCCGAACTTCTCGATTGCCTCCGCGAGCGGGTAGCGCATCACATAGATCCAACCCATGCGGATATGGGCCTTATGGTCAAACAGTTTGGGGTCAAGGCTTGCATCCTCAAACGCTTTCAGAAATTCCTCGTCATTCATCGTCTATCCTTTCGTCGTGATCTCGGGCTTTTGCCTCATTGTTCGGTCAGCTTATGGCTGTGGCTGGCGTCAAGGTCACAGTCATAGACCTTTTTTAGCGCGGCAATCTTGGCGCGCGTCTCATCGGAAAAAGGCGGGGTCTTGCCATCAAACGCATGCAGCACGATGCCCTCGAGAAGGTCGCCGAGCGATATATCCAGATATTCCGCCGTACCCTTGAGCACCTTCACCAGCCGCTTTTCCATGCGTACGCCAGTTTGAACGCGTTCCACTTTCATCGACAATTCCTTCGCCTTATGTTGTTTTGTTACCCGTGTACCATGGTAACATAAAAAATACAATACGAGAGAATCCTGGGCATGCATCGCCAAAAATCAGGGATTAAATCAGAAGGTCAGCCAGTCGCCGCCCTGGCCTTTTTCAATAATTTCGGCAAGGCCCGCGATCTCCACCGCTGGGCGGGCGATCAAGGACGTGACATCAATGTCGTGTTCGCGGAGCGCGGCTTCGCACACCAGAAAGCGGGCATCAAGCGCTGCAAGGCCGTCCATCAGGATGCTGCTGTCGGCGACGCCCTTTTCCTCCAGCGCCGCGTCCATCTCAGGTCCCGTCGCACCGGCCTGTGTCTTCAGGCTGTCCCATCCGCCAGCCGTCAGGAACGGCGTCGCGGATTTGGAGAAAAAGAAGGTCACGGGCCTGCCCATGGCGGATGCCGTTGCGCCCATCATCAGCGCCATATGGATACGCTCAGGGTCGTTGCTGATCACCATCAGGGTCATGGGCCGCTTTAGATCAGATGATTTCGCCATCAGCTTTTCCCCTTCGCGCAGGCCTTGCAATTGGGGTCCTGCGGCAGGTTAACCTTGCGCATGCTCATATCGCGCGCATCCATGATCAGCATCTTGCCCGCAAGGCTTTCGCCCACGCCGGTGATCTCCTTCAAAACCTCCAGCGCCTGCATGGTGCCCACCATACCCGCGACCGCACCCAAAATGCCGTGGTCGGCACAGGTGCCGGTGCTGTTCGGCGGCGGCGTGTGCGGCAGGAAACAGCGATAGCACGGCAAGCCTTCCCCCGCATGCGGTTTGAAGGTGGCAAGCTGCCCCGTGTAGGACGACAGCGCGCCGGAGACGAGCGTGGTTTCCATTGCCACGCACATGTCGCTGATCAGGTGCCGAGTCCCGAAATTGTCCGTGCCGTCGGCCACGATGTCATAGTCGGCCATAATGCTGATCGCGTTGGCCTGCGTCAGGCGCTCGGGATGCACATTCACCGTCACATCGGGGTTGAGCACCCGAATTTTTTCGGCCGCGCTTTCGACCTTGGACCGGCCAACATCGGGCGTGGTGTGGATCACCTGCCGCTGCAGGTTCGAAAGCTCGACCGCGTCATCGTCCACGATGCCGATGGTGCCAACACCCGCCGCCGCCAGATAGAGAAGGAGCGGTGACCCAAGGCCGCCCGCGCCCACCACAAGGACCTTGGCATTCAGGAGAGCCACCTGCCCCGCGCCGCCTACTTCCTTGAGGATGATATGGCGCGAATAGCGCTCCAGCTGGTCGTCGGTGAAATCCATGAAAGTCTACTCAAGCACTGGTGCTTCAGGTGCGTAATCCTGGTGGCAGGCCGCACAGGCGCGCAGCATGTCATCAAAAATCTTGCGCTGGCCTACGATGTCTTCGGCCTTGGCTGCTGCCTCAAGCGCGCGGGCCATGGCGTGAAATTCCTTGTCGCGAGAGACGAACTCCTCACCCAGGACCGCTTCCAGCTCCCGAAGGTCCAGCGTGGTGACCTCCTTCTGCATGATGAAGGCCTTGTCCATGTGGGACGCGAATTCCTTGACGCGGGCATGGTCTTCAACCGCCAACGCGGCCTCAATGCCGCGGCCCGCATTGGCCAGCATCAGCATCTCATGCTTCAGGAAACCGCGCATATGGTCCGAAAGCTCAAGCGCCGGGGCGTCTTCGGGCCCACTGCTCGAAAGCACGGCGCCGCCTGTAACCGCGAGGCCGGAACCCAGGAAAATCAGTGCTGCGATTTTACGTTTCATAGGAATCCCTCTTCATCAGTTCTTTACAAGCATCGACCATAAAACATGCAGACTTCGCCCAAAATCAGGCCAAATGACAAAAATACATTTGGGACAAAGCTTAAAAGCGCAGCAACATAGTCCTTCTTCCAAATGGAAGCCGAAGAAATAGCTGGGAACGCACCGATCACTAGATAGTCATACTGCGCCCCAAATGAAAACAGTTCCTCATTGATAATTACCGAAATTGTGGTCATCAAAACATTCAACCCAAATGCTGCAGCCAGCCATTTGAAGAAGGATGCCACTTTCTATTTCACACCTGTTGAGCCGAAACCGCCCGCGCCGCGCGCGGTCTCATCCAGCTCCTCAACCTCTGCCCACGCGCCTTGCGTGACCGGGGCGATGATCATCTGGGCGATGCGCATGCCGCGCTCAATCGTAAAAGGCTCGTTCGACAGGTTCACCAAAATCACCTTCACTTCGCCGCGATAGTCGGCATCAACGGTGCCCGGCGTGTTCAGCACCGTCACACCGTTCTTGGCGGCTAGGCCGGAGCGTGGGCGCACCTGCGCTTCAAAACCCGCGGGCAGCGCCATGGCAAGGCCGGTTGGGATCATGGCACGCTCAAGCGCACCGAGCGTGATGCTTTCGCCTTCCGCCAGCGCGGCATACAGGTCCATCCCGGCGGATTGCTCAGTCTCATATTTCGGCAGCGGCAAGCCTTTGCCGTGCTCAAGCGTTTTGACCTCAATCACCACTTTACTGTCGCGCATTCGCGTTACCCCTTCAGTATCTCTGCAATCTTGAGCGCGAGCCTGTCGGCCACCGCACCTTTTTCCATTTTTGGCCAGCTTTCGGCACCCGCCGCGCTGATCAGATGAATCTCGTTATACTCGCCGCCCATGATGCCGGTCGCAGCCGAGACATCATTCGCCACGATCAGGTCGCAGCCCTTGCGCGCGCGTTTTTCTGTGGCGTGCTCGATCACCTTTTCGGTTTCAGCAGCGAAGCCCACCACCAGCGCCGGGCGGCCTTCGGTCATGCCGGAAAGCCCCTTCAGGATGTCTGGGTTTTCGCCGAACTCGAACGACGGTGTACCGTCCTTGGATTTCTTCAGCTTCTGCGCGCCGCCGTTTTTCACATGCCAGTCCGCGACCGCCGCAACGCACACGGCGATATCTGCTGGAAGGGCTGCGGTCACGGCCGCTTCCATCTCACGTGCTGTTTCCACGTCCACGCGGGTCACGCCCGCGGGCGTTTCCTGCGCGCATGGCCCTGCCACAAGCGTGACATTGGCACCAAGGCGGCAAAGCGCCGCCGCAACCTCAAAGCCCTGACGGCCCGAGGACCGGTTGGCGATATAGCGCACGGGATCAATGGGTTCATGGGTCGGCCCGGCGGTCACGACCGCGTGCTTGCCGCTGAGCAACAGGTTGTCGCCACCGAAAAAGTCTTCGACCGCGGCGACCATATCCATCACTTCCGCGAGGCGCCCCGGCCCCACTTCGCCGCAGGCCAGCATGCCGTCGCCGGGCTGCACCACATGGATGCCGTCGCCCCTAAGCGTCTCAAGGTTTCGTTTGGTCGCCGGATGGTCCCACATCTGGGCGTTCATGGCGGGTGCGATCATCACAGGCTTGTCTGTCGCGAGAAGGATCGTGCTGGCCAGGTCATTGGCGATGCCGTTTGCCATCTTGCTCATGAGATCAGCCGTCGCGGGCGCGATCAAAATCAGGTCAGCTTCGCGGCTAAGGCGGATATGCCCCATCTCGGCTTCGTCCTTCAGCGAGAAGAGGTCCGTATAGCATTCATCACCCGTCAGGGATGCCACCGAAAGCGGCGTGATAAATTCCTGCCCGCCCGCGGTCAGCACACCGCGTACGCTTGCGCCGCGCTCCATCAGGCGGCGCGCAAGGTCAAGCGCCTTGTAGGCCGCGACCCCGCCGCCAATGATCAGCAGTATTCTCTTACCCTTGAGCATAAAGCGCCCTTTTCAAAAAACCGGTCCCCGACATATAGGCGGGAACCGGTTGTGTCTCAAGGCGGATTTATCCGCACAAGGCTGTGATAACGCCTCAGCTGTCGCCCGACGCTGCGCGGTTGTCCAGGCTGAACTCACCGCCGCCAAAGCGCATCAGGAACAGGAATGCACCTGCCATGGCCAGATTCTTCAGGAACATGGTCTGCTGGGTTTGGTCGGCGAAATCCGCATGGAACATCACGGCGGTGACAAGGCAGAAGCCCGCCAACAAGAAGGCCACAAGCCGCGTCTTGAAGCCGATCAGGATCGCGATCCCCGCCAGCAATTCAAAAAGCGCGGCGGGCCAGAAAAGGAAGCCCGGCACACCGGCAGCTTCCATATATTCGGTCATGCCCGCGCCGCCACTTGCGACCTTGGCGAAACCGGCACCGATAAAAATAAGCGACAGGAACAGGCGGCCCAAGGGGGCCGCGAATGGGTCAAACTTCGATAACAGATTATCCATAAATCCCTCCCCTGTTATGGAAGGGACAGTGTCTGCCAAATTGTGTGGGGGCGCAAGTACTAGGCGATAAGCGTTGGCGCAGGGTAGAAAGTCATCCCTATTTCCCCTATCAACCACAGAAACCAATTCCCTGCAGGAAGGCTTCCAAATGGCTAGCGAAACAAACAAGAATCATTGGATCAGGCTGGGAACCGTTGTTGGCGTGCATGTCGCAGGAGGGGTTTCCCTCCTTGCCTTAGTGCATATTTTTGACCTGACTGACGAGACGCTGACCTATCTGGCCTTCGGGCTGCTCATAATCGTGGCAAGCCTGTTAATCTGGTCTCTCATGTTGTTCAGGTGCCCCTTCTGTAGAAAGAACCTGATCATCAGAACTATAGTCCTGTTCGAGAGGAATATACCCTGCTCCAACATGTTTTGGGCACCAAATGAGTGTCCGAAATGTGAGAAGAGTTTGCCCTGATTTCTTCTTCCTAAAGCATCAGAATTTTGAGGATGGCGGCGCCGGTTATAAGGCCGAGCGCGAAAGGCCAAAGGCCGACCTTGGGTGCGGGCGCGGGTGCGGCTTCCCAGTCATCGTCTTCAGTCGGTTCTTCATCCTCTTCCGACAACCACTTTTCAATACGGTGCGGCAGGCGTTCAAGGAAGCGCGGAAGGTTCGCCACCATGTCGGCGAGGCGCGCTTCGGGAGACAGGTTGGCACGTATCCAGCTTTCAATCACCGGTTCGGAGATTTGCCACATGTTGGCCGTGGGGTAGAGATGCAGCGCCATGCCTTCGGCCATCACCATCGTGCGCTGCAGAAGAAGAAGCTGCGGCTGTGTCTGCATCGAAAAACGCTCGGTGGTGGCGAAAAGCTGGGCCAGCAGTTGCCCCGCGGAAATCTCTTCCACCGGCAGGTCCATGATCGGGTCGGCGATGGCGCGGAGGGCCTGCGCGAATTCTTCCAGGCTTTGGTTCTTGGGCACATAGCCCGCGTCGAAATGCACCTGCGCCACGCGGATGTAATCGCGCCGGATGAAACCATAAAGGATTTCCGCGAGGAACTGGCGCTCGCGCTTTGAAAGCCGCCCCATGATGCCGAAATCGATGGCGGCGATGGTGCCATCGAGCTCCACAATCAGGTTGCCCTGGTGAAGGTCGGCGTGGAAGAAGCCGTCCCGAAGCGCTTGCGTCAGGAACACCTGCACGACCTTCTTGCCCAGGGCTTCAAGGTCATGGCCCGCGGCTTCAAGCGCCCCACGGTCGGCGAGGCGCACGCCGTCGATCCACTCAAGCGTCATCACGCGGCGGGCCGTGTGGTCCCATTCGATATGCGGCAGGCGGTAGCCGCTTTCCCCGCGCATGTTTTCCGCGAGCTCTGCCGCCGCCGCGGCCTCAAGCCTGAGGTCCATCTCGCGAAGGGACGTTTCCTTGACCTTGTCGACAATCTTGGTCAGGCGCAGGCGGCGCGCTTCCTTGACATTCCGCTCGGCGATGCCCGCCAGCCAGTCAAACAGCTTCAGGTCACGCACGAAGCGGGCTTCGATATCGGGCCGCAGCACCTTCACCGCCACCGGCACGCCTTTTTCGGTCACGGCCTTGTGGACCTGCGCGATTGAGGCAGCCGCCACTGGCACTTCCCCGAACGACAGGAAATGGTCCTCTAGCTTGCCGCCAAGCTCGGCCTCAATCGTGGCGCGGGCTTTCGCGAACTTGAAGGGCGGCAGGCGGTCCTGCAAGGTGGTCAGCCCTTCTGCGAGCGGGCGGCCCACCAGGTCTGGCCGGGTAGCCAGCGTTTGCCCAAGCTTGATATAGGCCGGCCCCATGCTGGCCAGCGCAAGCGCCAGACGTTCGCCGTCTGACTTTGGCAGGCCGAACCTGTGCGGCACATAGAAAGTGAACAGGCGAAGAAGCCTTGGCGCCCACGCGGGCACCAGATCGATGCCAGCGAGCGCACGGATGGCACCGAAGCGGCGAAGGCCCACGGCCATCATATAAAGCTGGAAAAGATATCCAATCGTGCGCACGCGCCTGTCCCCTATCCGCCGCTTATTAAATCCGGGTGCCCTGATGGATCGCCACGATGCCCGCAGACATGGTGCGATATTTCACGCGACTGAAGCCAGCTTCCCTGATCATGGCCGCAAACTTGGTGGGCGTGGGGAAGCGGCGGATCGATTCGACAAAATATTGGTAGCTGTCGCGGTCCTTAGTGATGAACTCACCCATCGCCGGGATCGCGTTGAAGCTATAGGTGTCGTAGGCGTTCTGCAGCACGGGCACCACTTCAGGGCTAAACTCCAGGCAATAGAAGGTGCCGCCGGGCTTCAGCACGCGGTAAGCTTCTTCAAGCGCCTCGTTGATGCGGGTCACGTTCCGGATGCCGAAAGAAATCGTGTAGGCGTCAACCGACCGGCTGGCGAAGGGCAGCTTCATGGCGTCACCGCAGACAAACTCTGCCCGATCCGCGTAGCCCGCCTTCTCAGCCCGTTCCTTACCTACCGCCAGCATTTCGGCGTTGATATCGCACACCGTCACGGTGCCGCCCTTTGCCGCGTCAAGAAAGCGGAAGGCGATATCGCCGGTGCCGCCCGCGAGATCGAGCAGATGCATGCCGGGCCGGGGGTTGACCGTGTTGATCAGCGAATCCTTCCACAGACGGTGGATGCCCATGCTCATCACGTCATTCATGATGTCATAGCGCTTGGCCACGGAGTTGAACACGCCCTTGACCATGTCGGCTTTCTTGTCTTCGGCCACGGTCTTGAACCCGAAATGGGTGGTGGCCTCGCCCTCAGTTGGGGCCTGGGTGTGTGATTCGCTCATCTTATCGTCTTTGCTGCTTGACATTATGGTGGCTTGCCCTGTCATTTTGGCGGACCATAGCCCACGCGGCGGCCATGCGCCAGCCTCGTTTATAGTATAAGGACGAACGCGACAAAATGCCCGAACTCCCCGAAGTTGAAACCGTCAGGCGCGGCCTTGTGCCGGTTCTTGAAGGCGCTGTCATCAAAAGCGCTGCGGCAAACAGGCCGGACCTTCGCCTGCCCATCCCGGTCGATTTCGCTGAGCGTCTTACGGGCAACCGCATTGAGCGGCTCACCCGCCGGTCCAAATATATCCTGATCGAATGCGCCGACGGCCTTGTGGTGATCCTGCACCTGGGGATGTCAGGGCGCGTAACCATCACGCCCGCGGGAAGCCCTGCGCCTGAGGTGGGCAAGCACGACCATGTGGTGATCGTGACCGACCGCGGCGATCATATTGTTTACAATGACACGCGGCGCTTCGGCATCATCACCTTCACAAGCCGTGACGAGATGGACAGCCACCCGCTTCTGAAGAACATCGGGCCGGAGCCGCTCGGCAACCAGTTTAACCTAGATGTGCTGAATGCTGGCCTCAAGGGCCGCAAGAGCAGCATCAAGGCCGCGCTGCTGGACCAAAAGCTGGTGGCGGGGCTGGGAAATATCTATGTGTGCGAGGCGCTGTGGCGCGCGGGCATCAGCCCGAAGCGCACCGCCGACAGCGTGGCGGGCAAGCGCGCCGAACGGCTGTTTCCGATTATCCGGGAGGTTCTGACACAGGCAATTGAGGCCGGGGGATCAACGCTGAAGGACTATGCCCGCGTGGACGGAGAGCTTGGTTATTTCCAGCACAGCTTCCAGGCCTATGGCCGCGAAGGAGAAGAGTGTTCAAAGCCCGGCTGTGGTGGTACGGTCTCGCGTATTGTGCAGTCGAATCGATCCACATTCTATTGCCCAAGTTGCCAGCGATGAAGGGAAACCGGTAAACCATGCGCCTATTGCCAGCACTGTTGATCCTGCTCCTGAGCCTTTCCGCGCGCGCCGAGGAAAGCTTCATCGACGGATTCCCGGATGTACCCATGTTACCGGTGATTCGTTCCATTGAGGGTGAACCCGTTGTGTTCGACACCCCCGGCGGGACAGTGGCGGAAGCAACCTTGATGCTTGAAGGCACCGCCGCCAAAGCCATGGAATCATACAGGGAATCGCTGACCGCCCTTGGCTGGACATGTGACAATCCAACAACCGCAATGCATTGCTGGCGCGAAGAGAATCGGCTCACCTTCAAACATCCTGCCAACAATGAAGCCGGTGACCGGCTTATCTTGCGCCTCGAACCCAAGCAGTGACGAAATATGGGGCGCTACACCCCATTCCCGATAAAGGTCTTTTCAAATGGCTTCGAGGGCAGTAGGAGTCTCAGCCACAGATCAGAGCAATAGAAGGCTGAAAGATGACTTTCGAAACCATTCTGCTGGACAAGCAAGAAGGCGTGGGGCTGATCACGCTTAACCGCCCCGATGCACTTAACGCGCTGAACAGCAAACTGCTGCAGGAACTGGGGGAAGCGCTGCTCGCGCTCGACGCAGACGCCGAAATTGGCGCCATTGTTGTCACCGGCAGCGAAAAAGCTTTTGCGGCTGGCGCCGACATCAAGGAGATGTCGAGCCGGTCATTCGCAGAAGTCCTGAAAATGGATATGTTTGCTGAAATCAACAATGTGTTTGCCCGTGTGCGCAAACCTGTGATCGCGGCAGTATCGGGGTATGCCCTTGGCGGCGGCTGTGAAATCGCCATGGCGTGTGATTTCATTATCGCCGCAGAGAACGCCAAGTTCGGCCAGCCCGAAATCAAGTTGGGTGTTATTCCCGGCATTGGCGGCTCTCAGCGCCTGACGCGCCTCGTGGGCAAATCCAAGGCCATGGACATGATGCTGACAGGTCGCATGATGGATGCGTCCGAGGCTGAACGGTCCGGTCTTGTCAGCCGTGTGCTGCCAACCGAAGACATGCTCGATAGCGCCATGGAAGTGGCATCATCGATCGCGGACCTCTCTGCGCCAAGCGTGGCACTGGCCAAGGAAGCCACCAACCGGGCGCTGGAAACAACGCTCGCGGAAGGGCTTCTGTTTGAACGCCGGGCGTTCCATTCGCTGTTCGCGACAGAGGACCAGAAAGAAGGCATGAATGCCTTTATCGAGAAACGCCAGCCGCAGTTTAAAAACTGCTAGGGCGTAAATCGGCGAGAAAACTGGGCCTAGCCTATTGACTGGGGCCAATATCGGGTATATAGACCCGACCTCGAATTAACTGGCGGACGCGGCCATAAGGGAACGCGGCCCCGATTGAACAAAGAAAGCAAGGACTGAAGCGCTGGACGGTTTTTGGAGCGCGGTCCGAAAAAGGTAGAAGAAATGGCAAATTCTGCACAAGCCAAGAAACGCATTCGTCAGAACGAACGTCGTCGCTTGATCAACAAATCCCGCGTAAGCCGCATCCGCACTTTCGTGCGCAAGGTTGAAGAAGCAATTGCTTCCGGCGACAAATCGGCAGCTGGTGACGCCCTCAAGGCCGCTCAGCCAGAAATCATGCGCGGTGTGACGAAAGGCGTTATTCACAAGAAAACGGCTTCCCGCAAAGTTTCCCGTCTGTCCGCTCGCGTTAAAGCGCTCGCATAAGGACAGCGTCTGGCGCGACCCGATTCGCTGCCGACAGGAAAAAGAATCCGATCTAAGCCACGCCATCCCGGCGTGGCTTTTTTTCATTTTTGCAGAGCTCTCCGGGAACAAAAAGAGCACATCATTCAGGTCAATTTTAGTCGAATCAAGATGTTGTATGCCGCTCTGATTCACGCCATAGGGCTGTGAAGAATCTTTGTGTCAAGCGATAGATTCAGTTGCTGGGGCAAGACCCCAGATGTATCTTCCAGTCTTACGCGATGGGCCAGCCGGGCAACCAACCATCCCAATTTGGGAGCCGCCCGAATGTGGTTCAGGCCTGACAACCGGAGAGACCTGCCAGGGATCTCGAAGGGGGCTGGGATCACGCCGTCGCACTTGAAAATAACAGATCGGGACCATGGACCTGACTGGCGCTTTGCTGGAGAGGCAGGAGCAGTTGTGTCAGCATCAGGTTTATTGTGAGAATTGTCACTAAAGAGGTCCGGGCATTGGGCATTGTGCCGAGAGTAGTAAGGGGTTAGGTCGCCCGATGGCTGATAGGGAGAGCGATAAAATGGGGGCTTCTAGGGGGGCTGCATCCGCTATGGACGCAAACTTTGCCGCGTCGCCGTGGCCAAAGGTTTGCGACAAATTCAAGCATGAATTCGGCCAACACGCCTATACTACCTGGCTGGGGCAGCTGGGCTATCAGGGCGTGGACAGCGGCACGGTAGAGCTGACCGCACCAACAAAATTCGTCCGCGACTGGATCACCCGGCATTACGCGCCGCGGCTGAAGGACTATTTTCTTGCGGAAGATCCACGCATCAAGGGGTTGTCGATCCGTCTGGCAGCGCGTCAGGCCGCAGCTGGTGCAAGACCGGCTGAGCGCGCACCCGTTAGCCCAGTGGAGGTGGACCCTTCCACCGGCGCAGACGAAAGCGCCGCACTTGACCCCAAGTACACCTTTGACAGCTTCGTTGTCGGCAAATCGAACGAGCTGGCGTACGCCGCAGCAAAACGCATTGCCGAATCGGGCGAGGTGACCTTCAATCCACTGTTCCTGCATGGCGGCGTGGGGCTTGGTAAAACCCACCTGATGCATGCCATCGCCTGGGAAGTGAAGCGCCAGAACCCAACCAAGCGCGTGGTCTATATCTCGGCGGAAAAATTCATGTTCGAATTTATCGCCGCGCTCCGTTTCAAGGACACCCACGCCTTCAAACAGAAGTTCCGCGCCGTGGACCTTCTGATGGTTGATGACGTTCAGTTCATCGCCAACAAGGAAAGCACGCAGGAAGAATTTTTCCATACCTTCAACGCGCTCGTAGACAACCGCTGTCAGGTGGTGATCACCGCCGACCGGTCGCCAACCGACCTTGAAGGCATCCAGGAACGCATCATCAGCCGCCTGGGCTGGGGCCTGGTGGCCGACATCCACCCGACCGACTATGAACTCAGGCTCGGCATCCTCCAGTCGAAAGCCGAGCAGGCAGAGAGCGTGATCGTGCCCGCCGAGGTGCTTGAGTTCCTAGCCCGCCGCATCACGTCGAACGTGCGCGAGCTTGAAGGCGCGCTTAACCGCGTGATGGCCTACGCAACGCTTGTGGGCCGCCCAATCACCATGGATATGACCCGCGACGTGCTGCAGGACCTGATCCGCGCCAACGACCGCAAGCTGACGATCGATGAGATCCAGCGCGCCGTGGCCGACTATTTCAATCTGCGCCTTGCCGAAATGCTTTCCGAGCGCCGCGCCCGCAACATCGCACGCCCGCGCCAGGTGGCCATGTATCTGTCGAAACAGCTCACGAGCCGGTCCTTGCCGGAAATCGGACGCCGGTTTGGCGGTCGTGACCATACAACGGTGATGCATGCGGTCCGGAAGATCGAAGACCTGCGCCGCGACGACAGCCAGCTGGACGACGATATCTCGCGCCTGACCCGCCTTCTCGAAGGCTAGACCGTCGGCCTGACGGCCAAAATGGACGCAAAAAGTACGAAAGGGCCCCGATGGGCCCGTTAATTTTTGAGCCCAGCCCCTATATCCCCTTCAAAATCCCATCAATATATTTCGACACATGGACCGCGTATGCCACGGAACATCTGCCTGATCTTTACCTTTTTTTCCCTCATCGCCACCTCTCCCACTTCTGCATCCACCGAATCCCCCTGGCGCCTTCAACGCGCAATCGGCACACCCGACTGGCTGACAGTTTCCGGCGAACACCGCCAGCGCCTTGAGCTGGTAAACGGGCAGTTCCGCCCGGGTCGCACTGGCAATGACCAGGCCCTGATGATGCGGACCCTGATCCACGCCGTTGCCGGCCGCGGCCCATTCAAGGTCGGGCTGGAACTGGGCGACAGCCGGGTCTATTTCAACAGCAGTGACACGCCCATTGGCGGCGCAGACGTCAACACCGCAGACATTGTTCAGGCCTACCTCAGCGCTGAGACAGACAGCCTGTTCGGCACCGACACAAAAGCCATACTGAAGCTGGGCCGCCAGACCTTGAACCTGGGCAGCGGGCGGCAGGTGTTTCGCCCTGGATACAGGAACGTGGTGCGGCCACTGACCGGCGCTTACCTCCGGCTGGACACCGCAAATGGAGACGAGCTTCACGCCTTCTACAGCGTGCCAGTATCAACCCTGCCAAACGACCGGAATGCCATCCTTGATAACGGCCATGCCTTCGATAAGGAACTTTGGCAGCAGCGTTTCTTCGGCCTGCATTACCGGCGTGCTAATTTGCTTGGCGGTATCGCGCCGGACCTCTGGGGCGAGGCATACCTTTACGGCTTCCGCCAGGACGACCGCGAAAGCGCACAAACCCCTGACCGGCGGGTCACCGACATTGGCGGGCGGTTGTTCCGCGCACCCGCGTCCGGCGAGTGGGATATGGACGTGGAAGCCTCCTGGCGCTTTGGTGACCAGCTGGCTTCGGCCCTACCCGGAGAGACGGAAAGCCTGGACGTAAGCGCCAACATGCTGTTCGCAGCTGTCGGCTACACGTTTGAGACCGTCGCAGCCCCACGGCTGGCGCTTGAATATTTCGTCACCGGCGGGGACGACGACCCAGCTGACGCCACCTATGGCCGCTACGAACGCTATTTCAGCGACCGGCGCCGCGATCTTGGCAACACAGGTATCTTTGGCCCGCTCAATGCCGTGAACCAGGAGCATATCCGCCTGAATAGCCGGATGCACCTGTCGACAGACACCAGCCTGCAGGCCACCTATGCTGCGGCCTACCTGGCAAGCGGTACAGACACCTGGGACAGCACAGGGCTTCGGGACGCAAGCGGGGACAGCGGGGACTTCGTCGGCCACCTGATCGAGGGCACGCTACGCCACTGGCTGATCCCCGGAAGCCTTCACCTGGAGGCTGGCGGCTCCCTGTTTGTTTTCGGTGGGTTCACCAAAAATGTACCCGGCGGACCGGACGGCACCCGCGCGCTGTACGGCTTTGGTCAACTGACTTTCCACTTCTGATCAGGACGCCTGCCAGAGCGATTTTTTCCGCCTTGCCACGTCTGCCGGAATGGGGCTTGCGACTCGGCAGTTTTCCTTCGATTCCAAACCACAAAAAAAAGCGCCTTTTGGGCGCTTTTTCGTTTGGTTTAAGGCTGAAAATCGCTATTGTTCCTAAAGACACAAATCCTCATCCAGTAGGGTGTTGAAATCACCCGTCCCTGACCCGGATTTTAAGCATGAAATTCCGGCACGGGGGCACCGACTCGATTTCACCACCGGGAACTGGATGAGAGGGGAGCGCCCCAGCCGCGAGGCGGGGTTAATAAAGTTAGGCAAGAAGAATATTTCCATGAAAGTCACCATCGAACGGAATTCACTTTTGAAAACGCTGGGACACGTGCAGTCGGTGGTCGAGCGCCGCAACACGATCCCTATTCTGTCGAACGTGATGGTCGAGGCTGAAGGCGACATGGTCTCGATGACAGCAACCGACCTCGATATCGCGATTATCGAGCGCGTATCCGCGAGTGTTCAGCAACCGGGCTCCACCACGATCCCGGCGCACACGCTGTTTGACATCGTGCGTAAACTGCCAGACGGCAGCGAGGTTGAACTGACACTTGAGGAAGGCGAGCGCCTGGTGGTGAAAGCTGGCCGGTCCCGCTTTACGCTGGCGTGCCTCGACAAGGAAGATTTCCCGGTCATGAACGACGGCGACATGCCGCACCGTTTCGACCTGGCCGCCGAAGAGCTGAAGCGCCTCATCGACAAGGCCCGCTTCGCCATCTCGACCGAAGAAACACGCTACTATCTGAACGGTATCTACCTGCATGTGGCCAACAGTGAAGACGGCCAGCGCCTGCGCGCCGTCGCCACAGATGGTCACCGCCTTGCGCAGGTTGAACAGGAGGTGCCAGACGGCGCTGCCGGCATGCCGGGCATCATTATCCCGCGCAAGACCGTTGGCGAAGTCAGGAAGTTGATCGACGAATTTGAAGGCAATGTGAATGTGTCCCTGTCGGACACCAAAATCCGCTTCTCGTTCGACGGCGCCGTGATCACCTCCAAGCTGATCGACGGCACGTTCCCGGACTACAGCCGTGTGATCCCGGAAGGCAACGACAAGATGCTGGAAATGGACTGCCGCCTGTTTGCAGAGGCAACAGACCGGGTTTCCACCATCAGTTCCGACAAGACGCGCTCTGTGAAGCTGTCGCTTGGCCAGGACCAGTTGACCCTGTCGGTCAACAGCCCGGACAGCGGTACGGCAACGGAAGAGCTGGCGGCTTCATACGGCTCCGACCCGCTCGAGATCGGCTTCAACAGCCGCTATCTTCTCGACATCCTGGCGCAGATCGAAGGTGAGACCGTACAGGTGTTCCTCGCGGACCCATCCGCACCGACTGTTCTGAAGGATATGATCGACGAAGGCGCGCTCTATGTCCTGATGCCGATGCGGGTCTAAGGCCCCTTTGGTTCAGAGGCTTCAGGCCGGAAATGTTTGGGATTATTGGAAGACACGATGACCAATGGGGTACATCTTAAATCGGCGGGGTTCAGCCATGGCTGAACCAGCCCATGCCGTGGGTGAGGATGGCACAAGTCCTGCGCCCCAAAGCCATGGTGTCTTTGTCTCTTCCCTGATGCTGACGGATTTCCGGTCCTATAGCCGCACCAAGATCACGCCCACGGGGGACCACCCCCTGGTGGTGCTGGCGGGCCCCAATGGGGCCGGCAAAACGAATGTGCTGGAAGCCCTGAGCTATCTGGCGCCCGGCCGGGGCCTCAGGCGTGCGCCGCTTGACGAGGTCACCAGGCAGACAGCGCCAGGCCCCTGGGCCGTGGCTGCGACGCTGGCGCTGGAGGGCGACGATGTCCGCATCGGCACCGGGCTTGAGGGCAATATGGGCGAAGGGGCAACCCGCCGCCTGGTACGGATCGACGGGGAAGCGGTCTCGAGCACCAACCTGCTTGGCGACCGATGGTCGGTAACCTGGCTGACACCGCAGATGGACCGCCTTTTCATCGAAGGCCCGTCTGCGCGGCGCCGGTTTCTCGACCGCATGGTCCTTGGGCTCTACCCGGACCACAGCCGACAGGTCGGCGCCTATGAGCGGGTGATGCGCGAGCGTAACCGGCTTCTGTCGGATAAGGGCATGGGCGCGGACATGGCCTGGGTTTCGGCGCTGGAGACGCGGATGGCCGAACATGCTGTGGCTGTCGCGATCGCCCGGCTCGATTTCGCCGGGCAACTGGCGGGACAGCTGGAAGCGGCTGATGAAAGCCCCTTCCCGCGCGCGGAACTCGCGATCGACGGCTGGCTTGAGGGCCTGATCGCCGAAGGGATGGCAGCGGTGGAAGCGGAAAGCGCCTACCGCGAGAAATTGATGAGCCTCCGGGCGCGCGACGCCAGAAGCGGCCGCGCATCGGAAGGCGTACACAAGACGGACCTGATCGTCACCCATGCACCAAAGGGCATGCGCGGCGAACTATGTTCCACTGGTGAGCAGAAGGCGCTCCTTATCGCGCTTGTGCTCGCCAACGCGAAACTGCAGGCGGCCCAGAAGGGCCAGGCGCCGCTGATGCTGCTGGATGAAGTAGCTGCGCACCTGGACGAAAGCCGCCGCGAGGCGCTCTTTGAAGCGCTATCGAAGCTTGGCAGCCAATGCTGGCTGACAGGCACCGACCGGGAGCTTTTCACAGGGCTTGAGGGCCGGGCGGAATTTTTCGATGTGCGGGACGGCCAGATCCAGCCGCTGCACACATAAGGATAACAGGATCACAAAGGTATGAGTGAAGACATGACCGATACACCAGACGTAATGGCTGAAGAAGTGGCAGCAGAATATGGCGCGGATTCCATTAAGGTCCTGAAGGGCCTTGATGCCGTACGGAAGCGCCCGGGCATGTATATCGGCGACACCGAGGACGGCTCCGGTCTTCACCATATGGTGTTCGAGGTATCCGATAACGCGATCGACGAAGCGCTCGCAGGCCACTGTGACCTTGTGACCATGACGCTGAACCCGGACGGCAGCTGCACGGTAACCGACAACGGCCGCGGCATCCCGACCGACATTCACGAAGAGGAAGGTGTCTCCGCCGCCCAGGTGATCATGACCCAGCTGCACGCCGGCGGTAAGTTCGACCAGAACAGCTACAAGGTATCGGGTGGCCTGCACGGCGTGGGTGTATCGGTTGTGAACGCGCTTTCCGATTGGCTTGAGCTCCGGATCTGGCGCGATGGCAAAGAACACTTTATGCGCTTTGAAAAAGGCGAGCCTGTTGAAGACCTGGTGGTCGTGGGCGACGCAGCTGGCAAGAAAGGCACAAGCGTGACCTTCATGCCGTCTCTCGATACATTCAAATTCATCGAGTTCGACTTTGACAAGCTTGAGCACCGCTACCGGGAGCTCGCTTTCCTGAACTCGGGCGTGCATATCCTGATACGCGACAATCGTCACGCGGACGTCAAGGAAGTTGATCTCTTCTATGAAGGCGGCATCACGGCTTTTGTGAAATATCTGGACCGCAACAAATCCAGCCAGATTGGTGACCCGATCACCATCATGGGTGAAAAAGACGGCATTACGGCCGAAATCTCGCTGCAGTGGAACGACAGCTATCATGAAAATGTACTGTGCTTCACCAACAACATCCCGCAGCGCGATGGCGGTACGCACCTTGCGGCCTTCCGCGCAGCCCTGACCCGGACCATCAACAACTATGTGACCGAAAGCGGCTTGGCGAAAAAGGCCAAGGTTACGCTCGCGGGCGACGACAGCCGTGAAGGCCTGACCGCGGTAGTATCCGTAAAAGTTCCGGACCCGAAATTTTCCAGCCAAACCAAAGATAAGCTGGTGTCATCAGAGGTTCGCCCCGCGGTCGAAGGCCTGATGAACGAAAAGCTTCTGGAATGGTTCGGCGAGCACCCGAATGAAGCTAAAGCGGTTGTCCAGAAGATCATCGACGCCGCCACCGCACGCGAGGCCGCGCGGAAAGCGCGCGAGCTGACGCGGCGCAAGGGTGCGCTTGATATCGCATCGCTGCCGGGCAAGCTGGCGGACTGCCAGGAACGCGACCCGGCGCTTTCCGAACTCTTCATCGTGGAGGGTGACTCGGCAGGTGGCTCCGCGAAGCAGGGGCGGAATCGGAAGAATCAGGCGATTCTTCCGCTCCGTGGTAAAATCCTCAATGTGGAGCGCGCGCGCTTCGACCGCATGCTGGCATCGAACGAGATCGGCACGCTGATCACAGCACTCGGCACCGGGATCGGACGCGAGGATTTCAACCCTGACAAGCTCCGCTACCACAAGATCATCATCATGACCGACGCCGACGTGGACGGCGCGCACATCCGGACGCTTCTTCTCACCTTCTTCTATCGGCAGATGCCGGAAGTGGTGGAGCGAGGGCATCTTTATATCGCCCAGCCGCCCCTATATAAGGTCGGCCGCGGCAAGTCAGAAGTCTATCTGAAGGACGACCGCGCGCTCGATGACTATCTGATCGGCCAAGGCAAGTCCGACGTGGTCATCACCGACAGCACAGGCGCCCAGCACGCCGGTGGCGAGATTGAGCATCTGGCCAACGAAGCCCGTGCCATCAAGGCAATCATGGCGAATGTGCCCCAGCGCTATAACGCGACGTTGATTGAAACCATGGGCCTCTTGGGCGGTTTTGACGAGAAGTTGCTGGATGACCAGCCCGCCCGCCAGGCCATGGCCGACCGTATTGCGGAGCGCCTTAACGTGCTCGCGACCACTGAAGAAGAAAACGGCTGGTCCGGCACCGCGGCAGAGGACGGCGGCTATAGCTTCGCCCACGAAGTGCGCGGCGTGATCGACATGCACAAGATTGACGCCCATTTTATCGAAAGCCAGGAAGCCCGCAGCCTTCACA
Organism: Kordiimonas lipolytica; assembly: GCF_042651265.1. Lineage (GTDB taxonomy): Bacteria > Pseudomonadota > Alphaproteobacteria > Sphingomonadales > Kordiimonadaceae > Kordiimonas > Kordiimonas lipolytica. Next base: position 71,838 of record NZ_JBHSCR010000013.1, read on the forward strand.
AGCGCATGGCAGAAGTGCGCGGCCTGTTTGCAGAGCCAATCACGGTCGCCCGCAAGGAAGAAGAGCGCAGCGTGGGCACGCCGCTTGAGATGCTTGCCATGATCATCGCCTTCGGGCGCAAGGGCCTTTCGATCCAGCGCTATAAGGGCCTGGGCGAGATGAACCCAGAACAGCTTTGGGAAACCACACTCGACCCTGATGTGCGCTCGCTCCTTCAGGTGAAGGTGAGCCAGGCGGATACAGCAGACGAGATCTTCTCCAAGCTGATGGGCGACGTAGTTGAGGAACGCCGTACCTTCATCCAGGACAACGCGCTATCTGTCGCCAACCTGGATATCTAAGGCTGTGTGTCGTGTCTGTCGGCTGACACATAAAGTGAGACAATTGACACATAAAGTGAGACTGTGTGACGCATAAAGTGAGACAAAGTTTCGCAGAAAAAAGGCAGTTAGCGAGGAGCTAGCTGCCTTTCTTGTTTCTGGGGGTACCTACCCGGACATGTTTTGTAGAGAAATCCCCGACCGGGTATTAAAAAACTCCCGACACCTGTCGGCTGACACATAAAGTGAGACAAGGTTTCGCAGAAAAGAGGCAGTTAGCGATCCGCTAGCTGCCTTTGTTGTTTCTGGAGGTACCTATCCAGACATGTTTGGTGAAGATATTAACCTCCCCAACAAACACTGCCATTTCTAGAGCGAGAGCTTTCGTCCCAAGCGATAGAAATCCACTGCTGCTTCGCTGAACAGCAGCAGGTGCATTAGACAGAGAGAATAATCTTTCCGTCTCTACCCCGCAGCGGTCGATACGCACCTCTACCTGCGGAATAAAAGCAACATGTTCGCCCCAGCCTACACATCATTTTACTTTGTTTTCTATCGACCTTTTTGCAACAGATCATTACCGTAACCCCATAAATTATAATATTTTAAGGGATCAATATTCGACTCCTCACGAATCTCGCCCTATAAGATTGTTTGAACTCAAATAATTTAGCCTCACTGACTAGTCACCTGTATTTGAGTACCCGCACCTGCATAGGCCGGAGGCTATGCCGCACTTGTGCACAAAAATAAAACTGGGAGATACTTTGTGATTACCGCCAAGAAGGCCCTAAAATTAAGCCTTTTGACATCCGCCCCCATCTTTGCTGCTGCTCATACAGTAGTAGCAGAAGAAGCCGAATATGGCGCCATCGAAGAGGTTGTGGTAACCGCCACCAAACGCGCCGCCAGCACACAGGACATTCCCGTGGCTGTACAGGCCATGGGCATGACCGCACTTGAACAAACTGATGTGGATGTCTTTACCGATTATCTGCTGCAATTGCCTGGCGTATCCGCTGGCGGCAGTGGCCCAGGCCAGGGCACTATTTATATCCGCGGTCTGGCATCCACCACACCCAACCTGACGACGGCTGGTGTGGCAGGCCTTGCGCCAAACGTGGCCCTCTATCTTGACGAACAGCCTGTAACGCAGGTTGGCCGTAACCTGGACGTTTACGCCGCTGACCTGAACCGGATTGAAGTTCTGCCCGGCTCGCAAGGCACACTCTTCGGCGCCAGCAGCCAGGCCGGTACGATCCGCCTGATCACCAACAAGCCGGATACACTGGAATTCCAAGCGAAAGTCTCTGGCGGCGTGTCCTTCACCAAGGGCGGCGAGATGAGCGAGAAGGTTGAGGCGATGATCAACTATCCGCTGATCGATGACAAACTCGCAGTGCGCGGTGTCTTCTATGTGGATAACCAAGGCGGTTACATCGATAACGTGCCTGGCACCATCACGGCCGCTGAAAGCGCGCGCTTCAAAGACACTGAACTGCGCCCGAACGGAACACCAACCAGCCCAGGCTTCCAGGCGGGCGCTGACATGTCTGGCGTCACCTTCCTTGAAGCCACTAACCTTCCGTATGTAGAAGAAAACTTCAACGACGCGTCCTATACTGGTGCGCGCTTTGGCCTGCGTTACTACCCGACACCTGACTGGGAAGTGAACCTGGGCCACACGCGCCAGCGGATCGACAGTGAAGGCGTCTTCTTCTTCGATCCTGAACTGGACGACCCGGATGAGCTCTCGGTACAGCGTTATTCGCCTGACGAAATCCGCGATGATTTCGACAACACGTCACTCACGATCGAAGGCCGCCTTGGCGCACTTGAGGTGGTGTATGCCGGCGCTTACCTGAACCGCGACACAGACCAGACGGTGGACTATACCGACTATCTGTTCGTGGGCCAGTATCTGCCTTACTACATCTGTGACGGCTCGGTTACTTATCCGGGTGACGCTGCCCCATCCGGCACCTGTCAGGCGCCGAACCTCTATGTGGCATCTGAAACGGAAACAGAGGTCTGGACGCATGAACTGCGCTTTAATACGCCGTCCGACAAACGCGCGCGGGCAACCTTCGGCGGCTTCTACAGCGACCAAAAACTGATCGAACGCAATGACTTCACCTACCCAGGTTCGCAGTTCGCAGAAAGCTTCACACCGGGCGTGTTCGGCTGGCCACAAAACGGCCCGCTGCCAGGTTCCAGCGTTAGCGATCCGACCCCACGGCCGCTTGGCGTGATCTTCTTTAACGACATCACCCGCACAGACAAACAGGTCGGCTTGTTTGGTGAAGCGACGTTTGACGTGATCCCGGATACGCTTTCCATCACGGCCGGCGCGCGCTGGCACGATGTGGATGTGCGCCTGAAAGGCAGCGCCAACTCGTCCTTCTATAACTTCGGCGGCGAAGACGTGAACGCCTTTGGCACCAACCTGGACACCCAGTTTGACGGCACCCAGGTGATCAACGGTGTACCAGTACCGAAAGGCGCAGAAGCCAAAGGCTGGGTATTCAAGGGGAACGTGTCCTGGACCCCGAACGACAATACGCTGATTTACTTCACCTATTCTGAAGGCTTCCGTCCTGGCCTGCCTAACCGGCCTGCTGGCGCAGGCGGCGGTGCCGTGCCAGCCGTTGTCCGGACCGACGAAGTGACCAACTATGAACTGGGTTGGAAACTGGACCTGTTTGACAATAGCGTGCGCTTCAACGGTAGCGCCTTCATTGTCGACATCAAGGACCTGCAGACCACCATTTTCGACCCGACTGTAACGAACCTGTTCTTCTCGGATAACGCAGCAGACGCGCAGATCAAAGGCATCGAAGGTGACCTGCAGTGGGCTTCCCAGTCCATTCCGGGCCTGAGCGCCTTTGCCGCCTTCTCCGTCCTCGACACAGAGATCAAGGAACTGGTGGGCGCCAGTGTGGCCATCGCCCAGCCAGGCGAAGACCTCTCCTACGCGCCAAGCTTCCAGGGTAACCTGCGCGTGCGCTACGAGTGGCTGATGGACAACGGCCTTGAGGCCCACATCCAGCCGGCAATCGCTTATTCCGGTTCGTCTTATTCGGACATCGTGCTGATCAACCGCGCCAAGCAGGACAGCTACTTCCTGATGAACCTGGCGTTCGGTGTGCGGAAAGACGGCTGGATGGTTGAAGTGTTTGGTGAAAACCTGACCGACGAGCGGGCACAGCTCAACAACAATCTGGTGTTCGACCGCGAGCGGATCACCACCAATCGTCCGCGTACGTTTGGTGTTCGCTTTTCGTACGAATACTAATCGGGGTAACAGCCCAAAAAATTACCGAAGGCGCTCCGACTTGGGGCGCCTTCGCTCTTTCCCCTTCACGCTCAGCCGCTATAGTAGGCCCATGCAGGACACGTCCCACACACAGGCGCTCAAACAGGCGCAAAAATTCATTTACGACGGGCGCTTCGATGAAGCCCTGAAAAGCCTGGACGGCGTACTTGATGCCGCGCCAGAGCATATCGACGCGCTCTATATGAAAGCCGTGTGCGAACGCTATGCAAACAATGCGGCTGCGGCGCTTGCAACACTGAAAACCCTTAAGCGCATCAGCCCTGATTTCGGTCGTGCACTGCAGGAAGAAGGCCATCTGTACCGCGCGCTTGGAAAAACCATGGAAGCCCTTTCGGCCTATCAGCTTGCATGCCGCGCCAACCCGGCGCTGGTCGCCAGCTGGCAAGCGCAGGCAGACCTTCTGCGGGCTATGGGCCGCACCGGGGAGGCCGGGCAAGCTGCCGCGCAGGCAGCGCGCCTTTCATCCCTGCCGCGCGAACTACAGGCCGTGACCAACCTTATTTATGAAGACAAGCTCCTGAAGGCTGAAAAGCTGTGTCGCACCTTCCTGCGGGCAAACCCGAAGCATATTGAGGGCATGCGCTTGCTCGCTGACATCGGCGTTCGCTTTGGCGTGCTGGATGAGGCCGAGTTCCTGCTGGAAAGCGCGCTGGCGTTCGAACCTGAAAATGTGCAAGTACGGCTTGATTATATCGCCGTACTTCGGAAGCGGCAGAAGTTCGACAGGGCACTTGAAGAAGCCAAGTCGCTGTTTGATAGCGATCCAAAAAATCCCGTGTTCCTCAGCCATTATGCGATTGAAAGCCTGCAGGCGGGAGATTATGACACTGCGCTTGAGATGTTCGACCGCATCCTTGAAAAGCTGCCACATGACGCCACCACGCTGACATCCAAAGGCCATGCCCTCAAGACCATCGGCAAGCAGCAGGAAGCCGTAGCATCCTACCGCGCAGCGTTCGCCGCACAGCCAAACCACGCAGACGCCTATTACGCGCTCGCGAACCTCAAGACCTACCGCTTTGAAGATACTGAGATTGCAGCCATGGAAGAGCAGATCAGCAGCGGCGCGCTACCGCTGGATGGACGCATCCAGCTTGAGTTTGCGCTGGGCAAGGCATACGAGGACTGCAAGGATTATGACCGCTCCTTCCCCCACTATGAGGAAGGCAACGCATTAAAGCGCCACCAGTGCCGTTACAAGGCTGACCAGATGCAGGAAGAGCTTGAAACGCAAGCCAGCGTCTGCACCAGAGAGCTTTTTGAAAAGCAAACGGGCCATGGCTGCCCTGCCCCTGACCCCATCTTCATTGTGGGCCTGCCGCGCGCAGGCTCCACGCTGTTGGAGCAAATCCTTGCGTCCCACAGCTTGGTGGACGGCACCATGGAGTTACCGAACATCCTGTCGCTGGCGCACAAGCTGCGGGCGCAGAAAAGCGTGCAAGCGGAAGACGGTTACCCCAAAAATCTGTGGCATTTGAGCGCCGATGAGCTGCACGCCTTTGGCGAACAATATATCGAAGACACGCGTATTCACCGGCATGATGCGCCGTTCTTTATCGACAAGATGCCCAACAACTTCCGCCACATCGGCCTGATCCAGCTGATTTTGCCGAACGCCAAAATCATTGATGCACGACGGAATCCGTTGGCCTGTTGTTTCTCTGGCTTCAAGCAACTGTTCGCTGAGGGCCAAGAATTCACCTATGGCCTGGCGGAGATCGGCCGCTATTACCGCGACTATGTCACGCTGATGAGCCATTGGGACAATGTGCTGCCCGGCAAAGTGCTGCGCGTGCAATATGAAGATGTGGTCTCTGACCTCGAGACCCAGGTGCGGCGCATCCTTGATCATTGCGGCCTGCCGTTCGAAGATGCCTGCCTTGAATTCCACAAGACGGACCGGTCTGTTCGCACCGCCAGTTCCGAGCAGGTGCGCCAACCGATCAACACCAAGGGGCTTGAACCCTGGCGCCCGTTCGACGCCCATCTGGGCCCACTGCGAGAGGCCCTTGGGCCACTCGCCAAAGCCTAGCAAAAAGCCTTATACCCGCGCGATGTTCAGGAAGTTGATGTGCTTGTCATACTGGCTGAGAATATCGTGGATCAGCTGTTCTTCGGTCAAGCCATACACGCAGTAATCCTGGCTACCTTCCAGAAGATGCACCTCAGCCCGGTAAAAACGCTTGGCTTCATCATCCCTACTGATATAGGCGAAGTCCGGCTGCATCAGACGCCTGGGCTCAATGGCATAGCGGAAGTCGATCTCGTCACCATGCAGGATTTTGATCTCTGTACCGCCGTGCAGAATTTCCACTTTCGCATCATGGTCACTGACCTGCATTTCTGCCGCGACTTTCTGAAGCGCGGGCCGCACCACGTCATCCAGAAAGGCTTCAACTTCGGCCTTGCCCGGATAGGAAAGAAGCGCGTTAAGGCGCTGTTTCCATGAAGCGCCCTTGCCAACGATCTGCACGTCTGGCACTGCCGACGCGCCTTTGGCTTTTGCCGCTTCCATCCGAAGGCCCTTCATCAGCCCAAAGCAGGCGATGATGATCACAAAGGTGAAGGGCAGCGCAGTGGTGATGGTGGCTGCCTGCAAGGCTGCCAGCCCACCCGTGAGCATCAGAACTGCTGCCACAACACCTTCTGCCACAGCCCAGAAAACACGGGGCCACAGGGGCGGGTCCATATGCCCGCCGGATGTGATCGTATCAATCACCAGCGACCCGGAATCCGAAGACGTGACAAAGAAGGTAATGATCAGAATGACCGTAACAAAAGAAACCACGCTAGAGAACGGTAGCTGCTCAAGGAAAGCAAACAGGCCCAAAGGCAGGTTATTGGCTATCACGTCGGCGATGCCCGCCCCTGCAGCTTCAAATGATAGTGCGCCATTGCCGAAGGCAGTCATCCAGATGAAAGTGAAAATGGAAGGCACTAGCAACACACCAATGACAAATTCCCGAATGGTCCGCCCGCGGGAAATACGCGCAATGAAAATACCAACGAAAGGCGACCAGCTTATCCACCAGCCCCAGTAAAACAGGGTCCAACTGCTCATCCAGGCATGGTCGCCGCTATAAGCGTTCAGGCGAAAGCTACGCTCAACAATCGTGCCTATGTAAAGGCCCAGGTTCTGAACAAAACTGTTGAAGAACAAAAGCGTCGGCCCAAGAATGATCACAAACAGAAGCAGCAGAAACGCCAGGATCATGTTCAATTCCGACAGCCGCTTGATCCCGGCGTCTAGGCCAGAGACGACAGACACGGTGGCGCAGGCCGTGATCACGACAATAAGAGTGGCCTGTACATCGGTGCCCACGGGCACATCAAACAGATGGTTCAGCCCGGCATTCACCTGCGACACGCCAAAACCAAGCGATGTGGCCACGCCAAACAGGGTGCCCACCACCGCCAGCACATCAACCCCGTGCCCGATCGGTCCGTGGATACGGTCACCCATGATCGGGTAGAGGGCGGACCGGATGGTCAGTGGCAATTTATGGCGGTAGCTGAAGTAAGCCAGAATAAGACCAACGATGGCATAGATCGCCCAGCCGTTGATCCCCCAATGGAAGAAAGTAAGCTGCATGGCTTCCTTTGCAGCCTCAATAGTGCGTGGGTCTGCGTCGGGCGGCGCCAGATAGTGGGTGATCGGCTCCGCCACACCAAAGAACAATAGGCCAATTCCGATTCCCGCTGAAAACAACATGGCAAACCACGACAGGAAGCTATAATCGGGCTTAGCGTGGTTGGGTCCAAGGCGCGTCTCGCCGTGTTGGCTGAAGGCCAGATACAGGCAGAAAACCAGAAAACCCGTGACCGCCAGCATATAAACCCACCCGGCAGTTTCCGAAATCCATAGCTGCAGTGAGGAAAACAAGGTTGCGGCGCTGTCGCCCGCGACAATGGTGCCAATAACGATCAAACTGATCGCGATGGCCGCAGGGAAAAACACAGGGGGCAAGATGCCAAGCTTTGATGCGTTTACCTGGTCTTCCTCATTCATCGCAAACATAAAGGGGCCGCCTAACTCTTTTGACTTCAAATATAATGGCCACACTTAACCACATACTAAAACAAAAGAAAACAGCCACTTTCTATGAGGGGTCTTCACATTTTTCAACATATGCCCAGACATAACAATTTGAATTCGATAGAACTCTGCGTTCTCCACTCAGGCACTTAACCCACCCTGAGCCAGCCAGACTGAATTCCACACCCGAGGACCGCTTCTGGCGAGTTTGAGACGCCTGACAGGGAAAACTGAAGGTCTGCTCTTGGATGGAAAGGCGGCCCAATTGATGAGACGAAGGTCAAACGTTAACTAAATCTTGTTTTTAAGTCGCCTGAGAAACAACCAAACGGCTGCAATTGCAGGTGGCGCCAATATTGCCGCAAGGATTTCCCAGCCTGAAAACAGGCCCGCTTTCTCCCCGCCCTTGAGCAAGAGACTAATGATGCCGAGTAGATAGTAACTAATGGCAACAACCGAAAGGCCCTCCACAGTGTGCTGCAGTTTTACCTGTTGTTCGGCGTTCGTTTTGATCGTTTTCAGAATGGCATTATTCTGAAGGCCCATGGCTATTTCCATATGGCCCTGAAACATGGCTGACGCTGAATCAATCCGAGCGAGCAGCTTGTCCTGCCGACGCCTGAGCGATTCACAAGTGGCCATTGCCGGCCCCATCCGTCGCTCCAGAAAAACGGAAGGGCGGGTTTTCCCCTCCATGCTTTCTTCCCTAAGATCCTGCAAGCGCTGTTGTACGATTGCCGAATAGGCATGCGTGGCAGACAAGCGATATTCTGTTTGGTCTATCAAACGACTAACCTCTGAACTGACTGCCTGAAGCTTTTCGAACCAGTGCTTGAGGCTTTCAAGCTCCATGTCCTGAAGGCTGGCGTCATGGATGATCGTTGAAAACCGTCCCTCAATTTCACTGAGGATACCATGAGCCTTCCGTGCGACCGGGAAGCCCAACATGGCCATCATTCGATAGGTTTCTATTTCCAGCAATCGCTGGGTGATACGTCCTGCCCTTGATGGAACCACAGAATCCAACCACAGAACAATTTTGGAAAACCCGTCCATATCAATTCGGAAATCAGTCCAGACCTTCGCGGTATCGCCGCCAATGATGGCACCCGCAGACTGGTTAAAACCCACAAGCTCACGGATAGTATTTTCGGGCAACGCCTGATTACCGCCAATAACATATAGCTGGCAGGCGACCAGGCGCTTTCCCTTGTGGGTATCCAAAATTTCGGTGATCCGGTTCGCCAGTTTCTTGCCGTCTTCCGACTCGTTCAACAGCACAAGCGTAAAGCTGGCGAACTCGCTATGTTGCTCCCACTTGATCTTGAGATTGTCTGTTTCCACGATGATTTGCGGTGACTCAAATGTGGACAGGTCTTTGTCGAGCAGCCTGAGCGCCTTTTTCACCGCCGCCCCAGGATTTGCCTTCTTCCGGAAGCCGGTCAGCCAGGCGAAATGCAATATCCGTCCCGGTGTGGGAATAGACAGCGGTGGCCTGCTGTGGATTTCCGCATCAATTTTATACCTTAACTCATGTTCTCTCATATCAGTATCGCCCGTACCCGTATTCTGGCCTGCATTTGGCTGGAAAGCGGAAGCTCACTTGCCGGTCAGGACAAGACCTGGAAATCTATTTTCCAGAAGGGCCTCCCCGCTGACGACCGCCCACCGACCTGTCTACTGACCGCACAGAGTGCAAAGGCGCTCTGCACCGCCACTTTTTCGCCAACTGAGCACTGCCTGCACCCAGCTCTGAAAACTTGTCGAAGCAAAAAGCCAGCCATTTGCAATCTATGTGTCACCCGACCGGGCTTGCTGGCAGGACACCAAAAATCAAAGTGGAAGTTTACTTATCAGATCGGCACCAATCCTTTCGGTTTTGACGCCGTATTTTGTCGTCCATTCGCAGAGAAATAAACTTAAGGCATTGATTTAATTGAATAATGAATAAGTGGCACATGCCTTGCGGATAGGACAGTTGGAATAGGGACAATTTGCCACACCGCTATAGGATAGGGGAGGAGAAGCTTGGCATGACCGAGACATTTTACGATGTAATGAGGCGGCAAGGTATCACGCGCCGCAGTTTTCTTAAATTTTGCAGCCTAACAGCCGCGGCCCTTGGGCTTGGACCGGCTTTTGCGCCGAAAATTGCGCATGCGATGGAGACCAAACCCCGGATACCTGTTTTGTGGCTGCATGGGCTTGAATGCACTTGCTGTTCGGAGAGTTTCATCAGATCCGCGCATCCGCTCGTGAAGGATGTAATCCTTTCCATGATCTCGCTGGACTATGACGACACCATCATGGCAGCGGCCGGTGATCAGGCTGAGGCTATTATCGATGAAGTGGTTGAGAAATATAAAGGCAACTACATTCTGGCCGTAGAAGGAAACCCCCCTCTCAATGAAGACGGCATGTTTTGCATTATTGGTGGCAAGCCGTTTGTCGAACAACTGAAATATGCAGCAAGTAACGCGAAGGCCATTATTTCCTGGGGGTCATGCGCATCCTGGGGATGTGTGCAGGCAGCGCGGCCAAACCCAACCCGCGCGACACCAGTGCACAAGGTTCCCGGCCTGCCGGACAAGCCGATCATTAAAGTACCCGGCTGCCCGCCTATCTCGGAGGTAATGACAGCCGTCATCACCTATATTCTCACGTTCGAGAAGTTCCCGGAGCTGGACCGTCAGGGCCGGCCGAAAATGTTCTATTCACAGCGCATCCACGACAAATGCTACAGGCGGCCGCATTTTGACGCCGGACAATTTGTCGAAAAGTTTGACGATGAAGGCGCCCGCAAAGGCTATTGCCTCTATAAGGTCGGCTGCAAGGGCCCAACCACCTATAACGCCTGCTCCACCGTTCGTTGGAACGGCGGCCTGTCCTTCCCGATCCAGGCGGGTCATCCCTGTATTGGCTGTTCGGAAGACGGCTTCTGGGATAAGGGCAGTTTCTATGACCGCCTGACCGACATCAAAGGATTTGGAATAGAAGAGAATGCCGATGAAATCGGCGGCACAGCGGCCACCATTGTTGGTGCGACCGCAGCTGCGCATGCGGCTGTCAGCGCCGTCAAACGTGCACGCGAAAAAGGAGGGGAAAGCTAATGTCGTCGATCACAACCCCAAACGGATTTAATCTTGATGACAGCGGCAAGCGCGTGGTCGTTGATCCGGTAACCCGGATTGAAGGCCATATGCGCTGCGAAGTTAACCTGGATGAAAACAATATCATCCGCAACGCGGTATCAACCGGCACCATGTGGCGCGGGCTTGAGGTTATCCTCAAAGGACGTGACCCGCGGGATGCCTGGGCCTTCACCCAGCGCATCTGCGGTGTTTGCACAGGCACGCACGCCCTGACATCGGTGCGCGCGGTTGAGGATGCGCTCGGGATCATGATCCCGGAAAATGCCAACTCAATCCGGAATATCATGCAGTTGTCGCTGCAAATTCACGACCACCTGGTGCATTTCTACCATCTGCATGCGCTGGATTGGGTAAACCCGGTGAACGCCCTTAAGGCAGACCCGAAAGCGACATCCGAACTTCAGCAGGCGGTATCGCCGCGGCACGCGAAATCTTCGCCCGGCTATTTCCGGGATATCCAGAACAGGCTGAAAAAGTTTGTTGAATCAGGCCAATTGGGGCCGTTCAAGAACGGCTACTGGACAAACCCGGCCTACAAACTGCCCCCGGAAGCCGACCTGATGGCCGTAACGCACTATCTGGAGGCCCTTGATTTCCAGAAGGAAATCATGACCACCCGTACCATCTTTGGCGGCAAGGATACTCACCCCAACTGGCTTGTGGGTGGTGTGCCCTGTGCGATCAACATGGACGGCCCGATGGCTGCAGGCGCACCCATCAACATGGAACGCCTGAACTATGTTTCCCAGATTATTGATCGGTCCATCGAGTTTATCGAGAATGTCTATATCCCGGACATTATCGCCATCGGCTCCTTCTATAAGGACTGGCTCTATGGTGGTGGTCTTTCCAGCACCAGCGTCCTTTCCTACGGCGATATCCCGGACAAGGCCAATGACTATAGCGCCAGTAACCTGATGATGCCGCGCGGCGCTATCATCAACGGCGACCTCAGTAAAGTGCATGAAGTGGACTTGCGCGACCCAAGCGAAATTCAGGAATTTGTTCCGCACTCCTGGTACCAGTATCCGGACGAAACAAAAGGCCTGCACCCTTGGGATGGCATTACCGAGCCGAAATACGAGCTTGGGCCAAACGCCAAAGGCACACGCACCCACATCAAGCAGCTGGACGAAAACGCCAAATATAGCTGGATCAAGGCGCCGCGCTGGAAAGGCCACGCGATGGAGGTGGGCCCACTTGCCCGCTATATCGTTGGCTACGCCCAGGGCCATGAAGAAATCAAGGAGCAAGTTGACAGCACCTTGTCCGCCCTGAACGTTCCCTTGAACGCTCTGTTCTCCACCCTTGGCAGGACAGCAGCCCGGGCGCTTGAGGCCCAGTGGGCTGCACGCAAGCAGCGCTATTTCATGGACAAGCTGATCGCCAACATCAAGGCCGGCGATACTGCCACGGCCAACACCGAAAACTTTGACCCCAAAACCTGGCCGAAGGAAGTGAAGGGGGTTGGTTTCACTGAGGCGCCCCGTGGTGCCCTCGCCCACTGGATCAAGATCAAGGACACCAAGATCGACAATTACCAGTGCGTTGTACCAACCACCTGGAACGGTAGCCCACGCGACAAGGAAGGCAACATTGGTGCTTTTGAGGCTTCACTCATGAATACCAAGATGGAACGTGCCGAAGAGCCGGTCGAAATCCTGCGCACACTACACAGTTTCGATCCATGCCTTGCCTGTTCGACCCATGTGATGGGCCCGGACGGCGAAGAACTAAGCACCGTGAAAGTCAGGTAAGGGAGATTATCATGAAAACACATACGAAAATTGGTCTGGCTTCAATCGCCGCCCTTACTGTAGCCGGGGCTGCATCAGCCCACACAGGAGGCAATCTTGCAGGTGTGGGCGCAGGGCTTCTGCACCCGCTGGTCGGGCTCGATCACCTGATCGCCATGTTTGCGGTTGGTTTATGGGCTTCGCTCGCACCAGCAAAAAAGGCAATCCAGGGGCCGCTGGCCTTCCTGGCAGCCCTTGTCGTTGGCTTCGGGCTTGGCCTTGGCGGCGCCTCTGCCTCCTTCATTGAGACCGGGATCATTGTGTCGCTGATTGCGCTTGGTGGCCTGATGCTTCTGCGCCACAAGGTGCCCATGGCTATGGCGCTTGCCTTGATTGGCGGCTTTGGCCTCTTTCACGGTCACGCGCATGGTGCCGAGGCCACAGGCGCTGTAGGCGGTTACATGGTGGGCTTCCTTGCCACAAGCATAGCCCTGCATCTTCTTGGCTATGCCGTAGGGTCGATTGTATCGCGCAACAAATATGCCGTTCCAGCAATGGGCGCGTCTGTTGCCGCAGTCGGGCTTATCCTGGCCAGCGCATAGGAGGGAGGCATGACGTCCACTCAAACTCCCAGCCATACCGAAGAGGCCGTATATGTCTATGAAGCGCCTATTCGAATCTGGCACTGGATAAATGTTTTTGCCATTCTGACCCTCTGCCTGACAGGTTATTTCATCGGATCACCGCCGCCGACAATGTCTGGTGAGGCATACGATTCATACCTGTTCGGCTGGATACGGTATCTGCATTTCGTCTCTGCCTATATTTTCCTGATCGGTTTCCTGTTCCGCCTCTATTGGGCTTTTGCAGGAAACAAGCATGCCAAAGAGATTTTCGCGCCGAAATTCTGGACAAGGAAGTTCTGGTCAGAGGTGAAGCACGAAGTTGCCTGGTATGCCATGCTGGCCAAGGAGCCCCTGAAATATACGGGGCATAACCCGCTGGCGGCTTTGGTTATGCATATCATGTTTGTCTGGGGCAGTGTCTTTATGATCATTACCGGCCTTGCCCTTTATGGCGAGGGAACAGGCATGGGCAGCTGGCAGTTCGACTATTTCTCCAGCTGGGTTATCCCACTGTTTGGTCAAAGCCAGGATGTGCATACATGGCACCATCTGGGCATGTGGTGCATTATCTGCTTCATGATCATTCATATCTACGCAGCGGTGCGGGAAGACATCATGTCGCGGCAATCGATCATATCGTCCATCTTCTCTGGCTGGCGAACCTTCAAGGATAGCAGGTCGTCTAACCAGAAATAGAACCAACCAGTTTCCGACTGGAACAGGTAGAAAATAGCGAGGCCCGCCTGGTCTCGCTATTTTTGTATTATATTCTTCCACCTATTGCGCATAATGGAATGTTACTTTCCACTTAATGAGGGGGTGGAATACAAACTTCCAGTATTTCTGCCAGTTTGGAAGCTGACATGCTTCTGGCACGGCCCTTGCCTTTCATGGCGACGGGAAGAGCGCCCCTTGAAGGGGCAACGGGGAGAAGTCGGCTATGGGTGAAACCCAACCATCCGTCCTGATATTGGGCATCGGCAACCTGCTATGGGCAGATGAAGGTTTCGGCGTGCGCGCCGTTGAAAGCCTGCATCAAAACTGGTCTTTTCCGCCCAATGTCAAAGTCATGGATGGCGGCACACAGGGCATCTATCTGGTTCAGCATATTCGTGACGCGGATATATTGATCGTGTTTGATGCCGTTGACTACGGCCTTGAGCCGGGCACGCTCAAACGCGTCGAGGGCGACGAAGTCCCGAAATTCCTGGGGGTCAAGAAAATCTCGCTTCACCAGACCGGTTTCCAGGAAGTTTTGGCCATGGCTGAAATGATGGGGGACTATCCCAAGCATCTGCTTCTCGTGGGTGTGCAGCCCGTTGAACTTGATGACTATGGCGGAAGCCTTCGCCCACAGGTAAAGGCGCAAATTCAGCCAGCCATCGAGATGGCGCTTGGCTATCTGATCGCCCATGGCATCAACGGCGAAAAACGAAGCACCCCGCTTGATGAAGAACTGACAATCGCATGTGAGCATATGGTCCTGAGCCGCTATGAGGCCGAACGCCCGGACGATGCCATGGCTTATAGAAAAGGAGATGCCCGCATTGTGGCTGGCGAAGGCTGGCAGGGACCTGAGGATTTCGAAGCCGAGATTGACGAAATATTGCACAGCCAGGGCCAAAGCTGATGTGTGTCGGCCTGCCGATGAAAGTGCTGGAAGCCGGTTTTGGCCAGGCCCTGTGCGACTATCGCGGGGAACAGCGCACCATTGATACCATCCTTGTTGGAAATGTGGAGCCCGGCCAATGGGTCATGGTCTTTATCAATGCCGCCAGAGAAATCATCAGTGAAGACGATGCCCTGAAAAGCCTGAATGCCCTGATTGCCCTTGAAAAGGTAATGCAGGGCGAGACCGACATCGACCATCTGTTTGCCGACCTTATTGCAAAAGAAGCGACGTAATCGGCGCAATCGGCAAAACGACAAGAATAATTGAGGGAGCAAAAACCAATGTATTCACCCCTATTGGAATCAATCGTTGAACGCGAAAATTTCAAGATCATGTCTGCTGATGAGCTTGAAGCCTATGCGCCGGACCGGGAGGATATTGTCCTGTTCTTTGCGGGCGACGCCGCAAGAATGGCAGATAGCGACGATGTGGCTGTGGTGCTGCCTGAACTTGTTAAGGCATTTGAGAATATCTTTGAAGCAGTGATAGTCCACCGGGAAAGCGAACGGGCCCTGCAGCTCAAATACCGCTTTAACGCCTATCCAGCACTCGTTTTTCTGCGCAAGGGCGACTATCTGGGAACCATTCAGAAAATTCAGGACTGGACTGATTATATCAATGAAATCAGTGACATCCTAAAGCGTTCACCCAGCGCACCGCCGCCCTACAGCCTGCCTGATGGCTGCGCCACCCAGCCCCAACAACCTGCAAACTAGAAGGCAAGCCCATGTCAGATACACCTCTCAGCTTTACTGGACCCGCGGCCACAGGGCCAGGCACCCAACCCCTTGATGAAGACGGCGCGCAGCTTGAATATATGGACATGCCGAAGGAAATGTCGGTTTATGAGGCGCCTGACCTGCCAGAGCCCGAAGAAGCCAGGGGGATGAAGGCCGCCCTCACCATCCTCCAAGACGTCCTTACTACATTGAAAGCGGGAGGCCTGAACGGCAAGGATCGCTATTTTGACCTGACCGGCCTGTCTGAAGACAATCTTGACTTCGTCAATCAGGTGCTGGGTGAAGGCGAGGTTTCGGTTATCGCGGGCCCCGATATGCAGGCACAGGAAACCATCCTCGCGGGCGTCTGGCGCATCCGGGGCAAGACAGACGGCGGCGATGTTCAGGATTATATCGAAGTCGCTGATTTCCCGTCGATTGCCAAAGAAATTGCCGGCCAGGGCGCAAAATCAAAGGTCGAGATCCCGCGTGTTTTTATGGAGGGTGTGTTTAACGCACCTGCCCTCCTCAGCGAAATCAACGAACATATCCCCGTGGCAGAAAAGCCGGGCGGCATTCACGCCATTAACCTGTCGCTGCTACCGCACACGGAAAATGATCTTCAGTTCATCACCCAGCAGGTGGGCGAAGGCAATGTGATTGTGCTTTCGCGCGGCTACGGCAACTGCCGCGTGTCGTCGACCAAAACCAAAAACACATGGTGGGTGCAATATTATAATTCGCAGGATACCGTCATCCTGAACTCGATCGAGATCACCAAATTGCCGGAAGTTGTTTGCGCGGCCCCCGAAGACATGGAGGAAAGCGCCGACAGACTGACAGAAATTCTGGGAGTTTATGTCTGATGGCGTCCTTCTTTGACGGGTCCTATGGAGGTGATGCACAAAGTTTGGCCGACGACGCCAAACTGGAATGCAAAATCTGCTGGCATGTCTATGATCCGGCTGAAGGCGATACCTATTGGCAAATCCCTAAAGGCACACCTTTTTCAAAGCTCCCGGACCACTGGAGCTGCCCTGAGTGTGACGCCGAAAAGTCAGGATTTCTGGAAATATCTGAATGACAAACCCAGACGCCATAAATGATCTGCCCTTATGGGTGGCTGACTGCTTCAGGGAGATTGAAGCAAGCCGCATGGCGGGACTGCCTTTTCTGAACCATAAGCTGGAAGTCGAGCCAGTCGGCTTTCAGGAGTGGGGAGGTGGCTATCTGGGAATATTGATCACGCCCTGGTTTCTGAGCATTCTGTATCTGCGCGAAGAATGGGAAGACGCCGCCCCAGGCGTTGGCGAAAAACGCATGCTATCGCTCCCTTCAGGAAAATTTGAATTTATCGGCAGCCATGAAGAAGCCCTGGGCACCTACCTTTCCTGCTCTCTCTTTTCTCCGGTACTGGAATTTGAGGACCAGGAAACAGCGCGCGCCGTCGCGCAGACGTCGATGCTTGAACTTCTGAACACGGAAACAAGTGTTAGCGAAAAAGAACAGGAAATGGCGCAGATCTGGCGCGGCGAATTGCCTGCAAGCCCGGCCAAGCCAAGCCCTGAGGACAGCTTTGATCAACCTTCAGACAGCACGGAGCAGGCGGAAGAAAAAGTGCCACTTTCCAAAACCGAGATGAGCAGGCGGCGATTTATTTCTGCCGGCCACGCCCGTAATGCCAGCGAGGCATCTTCATGACGTTCGAAGGCAAAATCACCATTGCGTTTCCGCGTGAAGAAAACGGGCGGGTGCAGGTGGGCATGCGCGAAGCCTTCAAGCCAGAAAAAATACTGGAAGGCATTTCTTGCGAGGAGGCGATATCGCGCATCGGAGCCCTTTATTCTCTTTGCCGCACAGGTCAGACACAGGCGGCTTTCACGGCCTTTGAACAAGCCAAAGCCGTTCAGCCGACCGGCCATGAAAGCCGCATAAGGGAATGCCTGATCCTTACGGAACGGCTGGGGGAAAACCTTATGCGGCTGGCGATTGACTGGCCCAAATGGACGGGCGCTACAGCGCCGAAATTCGCCTTCCCTGCCGCCAAGGTCCTTGTGGATGCCATCAAGACTATCTTCGACGAGGAGAATGCCTCTGGGTCACAAGGGCCAAAAGGTCTTGAACCAACCCTGGCGCAGATTGAGAAATTCATCGAATGCGAAATTCTTGAAATACCCCTGGCGCGCTGGCTGAGCTTGCGCGGGAACGAGATTGATAGCTGGTGCCTGAACGGACAACAGCTTCCAGCCCGCGCCATGGCTTATGTCATCAAAAACCGCTGGCAGCAGATTGGCGCCGCCCAGGACCCGGCGCCTACCATGGCGGCCGAAACCTCAACCGACGCCACAACGGTGGAAACCAGCCTCTATACCCGCTGGAGAAACGAAAAGCTTATCGGTTCATGCGAAACAGGGCCAAGAGGTGGGCTTCTGGCAAGGCTCCTGTGCCGCCTTGTGGAGATTGCAAAATTACCGGACCTCATCCGAAATACCTATTCGGGGGACAAGGCAATTGAAACCAAATGCTCCCTGGAGGGCGGGTGTGCCAGCGCAACAGTACAGGTAGCAAGAGGCCGCCTTATCCATAGCGTGAAACTGGATGGCAACATAGTGACCCGGTACCGGATTTCCTCGCCGTCCCATGTGAATTTCAGCCCTGACGGCATGGCTCAAAGAATTTTCCAGCAGATATTTGAGAAAAACAGATCGCAACTCTCTGATGTCGCCAATATGATGGTACGTACCGCCGACCCGTGCGTTCCATATGTTCTGGAGGGTGTCTGACATGCATGAAATGGCGATTTGTGAAAGCATCCTGCAGACCCTTCAGCAAGAAGCGGCTGCGCAGGGTTTTTCGGTTGTCAGAAAAGTCCGCCTGGAAATCGGGCCTTTCTCCGGCGTCGAAGTTGATGCGCTGAAATTTGGTTTCGACGTGGTGACGAAAGGGTCACTTGCGACAGATGCCGCTCTCGAAATCATAGAGACAAAAGGCACGGCCTGGTGTCTGCCTTGTGCTGCATCTATCACGATCAAGAACAGATATGACCCCTGCCCCACCTGCAATTCGCACCAGTTGCAAATAACCGGCGGGGAAGAACTGAGAATCAAGGAACTGGAGGTAGACTGATGTGTACAGTATGCGGATGTAGTGACGGCAATGTACAGATTGAAGGCAAGGATGGGCAGCATGCTCATGCGCATGACCATAGCCACGATCACAGTCATGACCACCACCATGGTCACGGGCATCATCATGATCACGACCACCACCATCATGACCATACTCATGCGCATGATTATGGCGCCGGTATTGCAGGTACCAGCGTACCCGGCCTGAGCCAAAGCCGCATCGTGCAGATCGAACAGGATATTCTGGCCAAAAATGACCAGTATGCCGCCAGAAACAGGGGATATTTTATGGATCAGGGCATCCTTGCTCTGAACCTCGTTTCCTCCCCTGGTTCAGGAAAAACCACGCTGCTGGTCCGCACCTTGAACGACCTGAAAGGCAAAACCGCCTGCTCTGTGGTTGAAGGCGACCAGCAGACAAGCGCAGACGCAGACCGCATCAGGGCAACCGGCGCACCCGCCATTCAGGTGAATACCGGCAAGGGATGCCATCTTGACGGCCATATGGTGGGCCATGCCCTTGAAACCCTGAAGCCGGAGCCCGCGAGCCTCGTCTTCATTGAAAATGTTGGCAATCTGGTGTGCCCAGCTGCGTTTGATCTGGGGGAAGCCCACAAGGTGGCTATCCTTTCCGTCACCGAAGGTGAGGATAAGCCCCTTAAATATCCTGACATGTTTGCGGCTTCCGGCCTGGTGCTCCTGAACAAGGTTGACCTGTTGCCTTATGTCGAGTTTGACGTGGATGCAGCCATCGAGAATATCCGTAAGGTGAACCCAGCCGCCAAAATACTGCAGGTTTCCGCCACCACCGGAGAGGGCATGGACAACTGGCTGTCCTGGCTGTCTGCTGCTCACTCCATGATTTTGGCCGGGCACCCCCTGTCAGAACAAAGCGCATAGGAGGCGCCGATGTGCCTTGCATTACCCGCAAAAATAGTCGCGCTTGAGGGCGAAGACATGGCTGTTGTCGCACTGGAGGGCGTGAAAAAATCCGTGTCCATCGCCCTGATCGAAGACGCGCAAGTTGGCGACTATGTGCTGGTGCATGTGGGATACGCCCTTCACAAAGTAAGCGAGGAAGAGGCCGAGCGAACACTGACAATCATGGCCGAGGCCGGCGTGCTTACCGAAGAAGTGCGGGAAAGCCTTGGGGAAGCCTCATGAAATATATCACCGAATTCCGCCAGAAGGATGTCTCTGCCAATCTGGCGCGGGCGATCGCGCAAGAGGTACAACCCGACCGCACATACCGTGTCATGGAGTTTTGCGGGGGCCACACCCACGCCATTTTCCGCTACGGGGTGCAAGACCTGATGCCCGCAAATTTTGAATTTATCCACGGCCCCGGCTGCCCTGTTTGTGTGCTGCCTATCAGGCGGCTGGACGATGCGATCGAGCTTGCCGAAAATCATGACGTGATCCTTTGTTCCTATGGTGACATGATGCGGGTTCCCGGCACCAAGCAGAACAGCCTTCTGAAGGCAAAGGCACGCGGCGCTGATGTTCGTATGGTCTATTCAACCCTTGATGCCCTGAAGATCGCAGCAGACAACCCGACCAAACAGGTGGTGTTCTTTGCCATTGGGTTCGAGACCACGACACCGCCCACGGCCGTGGCCGTCAAGAAAGCGAAAGAAGCCGGGCTTTCAAATTTTTCGGTCTTTTCAAACCACGTGCTAACGCCTGCCGCTGTAGGTGCCATCCTCGACACCCCCGGCACGCCGGATGAGCCGCCCGTTGAACTTGACGGATTTCTGGGACCATCCCATGTCAGCACCATTATCGGCACCCGCCCCTATGAAGCTGCCGCACAGAGATACAAAAAGCCTGTTGTCATCACGGGGTTCGAGCCGCTTGATGTGATGATGGCGGCCCTCATGATCGTGCGCCAGATCAATGAAGGGCGTCATGACGTCGAAAATCAATATACCCGTGTGGTGACCGCAGACGGCAACAAGAAGGCGCAAGCCCTGGTCGCTGAGGTCTTTGAGCTTCGGGACAGTTTTGAATGGCGTGGGCTTGGCCAAATTCCGAACAGCGCCCTGAAACTGAGGGACAGCTTCGCAGACTATGATGCCGAAAAACGCTTCGATATTGCACCCAAACAATCCCGGGAGGTCAAATCCTGTGAATGCCCGGCCATTCTGCGCGGCACCAAAGGCCCGCTGGACTGCAAACTGTTTGGCAAAACCTGCACGCCGGAAACGCCTTATGGGTCATGCATGGTGTCGTCAGAAGGGGCCTGTGCCGCATATTATAGCTACGGCCGTTTCCGCGCAGACCAGAGCGAGGGCAAAGTCGCATGACGGGAAAAACCAATAAAGCCTGCATTGAAATGGCGCACGGCGGCGGTGGTCGCACCATGGACCGGCTGATCACCGATATATTCAGGAAACATCTGGACAATGAATATCTGTCGCAGGCCAATGACGGGGCGCTTTTGCCCAAAGCAAGCGGCAGGCTGGTGATGGCAACAGACGGGCATGTGATCTCGCCGCTGTTTTTCCCCGGCGGCAATATCGGTTCCCTTGCCATTCATGGCACTGTCAACGACGTGGCCATGATGGGGGCAACGCCGCTTTATATCTCGGCCTCTTTCATTCTGGAAGAAGGGTTCCCCTTGGAGGACCTCGAGGAAATTGTCCGTTCCATGGGGGATGCCGCGAGACAAGCAAATGTATCTGTTGTCACCGGTGACACCAAGGTTGTCGAAAAAGGCAAGGGCGACGGGGTCTTTATCAGCACAACAGGCGTTGGCGTGATTGAGGATGGTTTGGCAATCGGCGGCGACAAGGCCGTGCCGGGGCAAGCTATCCTGATCAATGGCACCGTTGGTGACCACGGCGTCGCCATCCTTTCAAAACGCGAAAACCTGGAGTTCGAGACCGAGATTGTCTCGGACAGTGCAGCCCTGAACGGCCTTGTAAGCGACATGCTCGCTGCTGCCCCATCCATATCAGTGTTGCGTGACCCGACGCGAGGCGGGCTTGCCGCCACGCTGAATGAAATCGCGGGGCAATCCGGCGTGGGCATGTTGATTGAAGAAGAGAAAATCCCCCTCAAGCCCGCGGTATCCGGCGCCTGCGAGCTCTTGGGACTGGACCCCCTGAATATTGCAAACGAAGGCAAGCTGGTCTGCATCTGCAATGCCGAAGATGCAGACAAATTGCTATCCGTGATGCACGCGCACCCTTTGGGTAAAGAAGCATCCATGATCGGCGCGGTCACACAAGACCCAAACAAGATGGTCAGGATGACAACCATGTTTGGCGGCACCCGAATGATCGACTGGCTTGCGGGCGAGCAGTTGCCGCGCATATGTTAATGGGATTGGAGGAATAAATGACGGACCTGCCATCCATTCTGATTGTAGATGATGAAGTCAGATCGCTTGAATCCCTGGAACGTATTCTGGGGGGGCAGTTTGACGTCAAGACCGCAAAGAATGTCGCCGAAGCAAGCGAAATACTGGAGAATGAGTGGATTCAGGTAATCCTCTGTGACCAGCGAATGCCCGACAAGACCGGGGTGGAGTTCCTGACCGACGTGCGCTCGCGCTGGCCCGACATCATTCGCATGATCATTTCAGGCTATAGCGACCCAAACGACATTATCGAAGGCCTCAATGAAGCAGGCATCTATCAATATATTACCAAGCCCTGGCACCCGGAAAACCTGATCCTGACGCTGGAAAACGCTGTGCGCCTTTACAAGCTGCAGCGCGAGCATGAACTCCTTGCTATTGAGCTGAAAATGTCAGTCTCGAATGCTGAAAGCAAGATGTCTGACCGACGGAACAAGCTGCGGCAGGAGTATGATTTCAATGACGGCATTGTGCGTTCCAAAAACAGCCCCATGAACGAAATCTGCGAAACCCTGCGGCAAGTGGCCCCCTATGATGTCTCTGTAGTGATCACGGGAGCGTCCGGCACCGGAAAAGAGCTGGCAGCCCGCGCGCTACATTATGGCAGCCTGCGGTGGAACAAGCCATTTGTGGTCGAAAACTGCGGAGCCCTGCCTGACCAACTTCTTGAAAGCGAACTTTTCGGCCACAAGCGGGGCGCCTTCACGGGCGCTGTCACCGATCATGTAGGGCTTTTTGAACGGGCCGATGGCGGCACCGTTTTTCTTGATGAGATTGGCGAGGTTTCAAAGGCTTTCCAGGTCAAGCTGTTGCGCGTTCTCCAAGAGGGCGAGATCAGGCCCGTTGGCAGCGGAAAAAGCAAGAAGGTGGATGTACGTGTAATCGCGGCGACGAACAAGAACCTTGAGGACGAAGTAAAAGAAGGGCGTTTTCGGGCCGACCTTTATTACCGGCTCACCGGCATGATTATTCACCTTCCTTCATTGAAGGATCGCGCGGGCGACATCCCGGTGCTGGCCCACGCCCTGCTCACAAACACGATGAAAAAGCTTGGCAAGAAGGTCCAGGGCCTTGATCAGGAAGCGATCGAATGCCTGTGCGACTATGATTGGCCAGGAAATGTGAGGGAGCTTCAAAATGAAATACAGCATATGCTGGTGGTGGGCGAAGAAGGAAAGCTTCTAGGGGCCAACCTGATTTCAAGGCATATCCTGCATGCAAGTCCCACCGATGAAGAGGGCCACCTTGACAATTTTGCCACCCTTGAAGGCACACTGCGGGAGCGGGTTGACGCACTTGAGGCCTGCATCATCAAGGAAACTCTGATCAGGCACCGCTGGAACAAATCACAGGCCGCGAAAGAACTTGGTTTGTCACGCGTTGGCCTTCGCAGTAAGCTAGACAGGTTTGGTCTTGAAAATGTGAAACCCATCCGCACAAATCGAAAGACCGCAACAGGTAAATAGGCTTAATGCATTCTTCAACCGACAAAACCGCCCCACCGCATGCGCCAATGTCCTCCGTCCTGGGGCAGCAGATCGGGCCTGCCGGAGAAGAAGCCTGGATTGAAGTCGTCCAGAAAATGGACGAAGTCTATAGTGACCTCGTTAACTCCCAAACCGAGCTTGAAAACAAGAATGAGCAACTGAAAAAAGCCTATGAGGAACTGGACGACGCACACAAAAAGCTGACCCTGGCCCAGGAAAGATTGATTGTATCAGAAAAAATGGCGGCGCTTGGTCGCCTGGTTGCCGGTGTCGCTCATGAACTGAATAATCCGATCAGTTTTGTCTTTGGCAACATGCACGCATTGAAACGCTACGGCAGCCAAATTTCTCAATTCTTTGAACTCCTGCGAAAAAAGCAACCTTCGCCTGAAGTGGAAGACCTGATCGCAGAGCAGAAAATAGACAAGATTTTGGCCGATATTACGCCCCTTGTTGAGGGCACGCTGGAGGGAGCTGAACGTGTCAGCGATATTGTCCAGGGTTTGCGTCGCTTTTCTTCCAATCAGGAGGAAGCCCCCGGTCAGTTCAACCTGGTGCGGGTTATCAGAACTGCAGTAGACTGGGTGATAAAGGCTGAAAGAGCCAACCCGACCGTCAAGCTTGATCTTCCCGAAGCGATGGAAATAACTGGAAGAAAAGGCCAGACACATCAAATACTTGTCAATCTGGTCCAGAATGCTGTGGACGCCCTTTCAGACACCGAAAACCCCGAAATTCGGGTCTCATGCCGGTCAGTTGACGATGCCGTGGAAATATCCATTGCCGACAATGGCCCCGGCATACAGGCAGAAGAGATGGACAAGATATTTGAACCCTTTTTCACGACCAAACCCGTTGGCCAGGGAACCGGTCTTGGCCTCTATATCAGTTACGGTATGGCTCTCAAGCAGGGGGGCAGCTTGACAGCCACAAATAACGAAAATGGCGGTGCCACATTCACACTGAAGGTGCCGCACGATGGCCAGTAAGACCCAAAAGAACCTGATCTGGTTGCAGTCCGGTGGCTGTGGTGGCTGCACCCTGTCGCTCCTCGGGGCCAACAACCCGGATGTTTACAGCCGGTTTGAGGCCGCCAACATCAACCTTCTTTGGCACCCGTCATTAAGCGAGCTTTCCGGAAAGCCGGTCATTGACCTGTTCAACCAGATACTGGATGACAAGCTTGAACTGGATTTTCTGTGCCTTGAAGGGGCGGTGATGCGCGGACCCAACGGCACAGGCCGCTTTCATATGATGTCGGGCACAGACGAGCCCTATATGAACTGGATCGCAAAGCTTGCAGCAAAGGCAAAATATGTGGTTGCCGTTGGTTCCTGTGCAGCATTCGGCGGCATTACAGCCGCCGGCGATAATCATGTTGAAGCCTGCGGCCTTGCTTATGACGGCGTTGAGAAAGGTGGCCTGTTGGGCGGAGATTTTTCTTCAACAGATGGGCTTGGGGTAGTCAATATTGCGGGCTGCCCTGTTCATCCGGAATGGGTCACTGAAACCTTGCATCAGATGTCTGCGGGTACGCTTGAAAGCGATGACCTTGACGAATGGCAACGCCCGCTAGCTTACACCAAATATCTGGTGCATCATGGTTGCTCCCGCAACGAGTTTTATGAATATAAGGCCAGCGCTGAAACGCTCGGCAATCAGGGTTGCATGATGGAAAACCTTGGCTGCAAGGGCACCCAGGCCCGCGCTGACTGTAACATCAGGCCATGGAACGGCGTGGGTTCCTGCATCGAGGGTGGATACCCCTGCATCAACTGCACGGCCCCCGGCTTTGAAGAAGCAGGGCATGCCTATACAAAAACCCCGAAGATTTCCGGCATCCCGATCGGGCTTCCGACCGACATGCCAAAAGCCTGGTTTGTGGCGCTGGCGTCCTTGTCCAAGGCAGCAACGCCCGAACGCCTCAAGGAAAACGCACGGCGTGATCATCTGGACTTTGTGCCCGGCAACAAGAAAGGGCGTTCCAAATGAGCCGCTTGATCATGGGCCCCTTTAACAGGATTGAAGGTGACCTTGAAGTCCGGTTGGATGTGTCGAGCGGCTATGTGAACAAGGCTTTTGTCACATCGCCCATGTACCGGGGGTTCGAACGCATCCTTACTGGCAAACCTGTTTCCGATGCCCTTGTATATGCCCCGCGCATTTGCGGTATCTGTTCTGTGTCCCAGTCCGTTGCGGCGGCAAAGGCAATGGCCATGACCCAGGGCCTTACGCCTTCACCCAACGGCCTCATTGCTACCAATCTCATTCATGCCTGCGAAAATGCGGCCGATCACCTGACCCATTTCTATCTATTCTTCATGCCCGATTTTGCCCGCGAAATATATCAAGGAGAAAGCTGGTACGAGGAAATCGCGGACCGCTTCAAATCCGTGTCCGGAAGGGCGCCAGCAGAAATGCTGCCCGCCCGCGCAAACTTCATGCAGATTATGGGGCATCTGGCAGGCAAATGGCCACATACGCTGACCATCCAGCCCGGCGGCGTGACCAAACAGATTGGCAAGAGCGAAAAGACTGCCCTTGAGGTCATATTGGCCAGCTTCAGAAGGTTTCTTGAAGGCTCTCTCTTTGGCTGTGCGCTTGAGGAAATTGCAGGCATCTCGAACATACAAGAGCTATGGGCCTGGCACAGCAATGACCGGGCATCCAAAAGCGATTTTGGCAGGTTTCTTCATGTCTCCAAAGCGTTGAGGCTGGAAAGCCTCGGCCACACAAACAACGGCCTCATGAGCTTTGGCGCATATGAAGTGGGTGGCGAGTTTCTGTTCAACCGTGGAACATATGCCGATGGGGCACGACAAGCCCTTGCGCCTGAGACCATTACTGAGGAAGCAACAAGCTCCTGGTATGAAGACCTTGAGACCCCCAAAAACCCTTATGACGGCTCCACACTGCCCCAAATAGATAAAGAGGATGCCTATAGCTGGTGCAAATCCCCAAGATATGATGGGCGGGTGATGGAAGTGGGCGCCTATCCCCGGCAGGTGATATCGGGACATCCGCTTGCTGTCGATCTTTGGGCCAACGGTGGCGCGAATGTTTTCTCGCGCGTCGTCTGCCGAATGCTTGAACTCGCTATCCTTGTGCCCGCGATGCAGAAATGGGTGGGCGAGCTTGAAGACAAGATGCCTTTCTGCGTTCGGGGTAGCAGCGAGACGATCACCGGTAACGGCCTTGGCCTGACAGAGGCGGCAAGAGGGTCGCTTGGGCACTGGCTATGCGCAGAAGATGGCATAATCAAAAATTACCAGATTGTTGCCCCCACTTCCTGGAATTTTTCGCCCAGGGATCACCAGGGCATACCGGGCCCACTTGAACAGGCCCTCGAAGGGGCCCCGATCAGAAGCGGGGAGACCGAACCCGTTTCCGTGCAGCATATCGTGCGCTCCTTTGACCCCTGCCTCGTTTGCACGGTTCATTAAAGACCAGCTGGTTTTCGCATGGCCGCCAAACCCCAACAGGACCATTTCCTAATTCGCATCGAAGGCCTTGTACAGGGTGTCGGCTTCCGGCCAACCGTTTGGCGCATCGCAACCGAAATGAAACTGGTGGGCCAGGTTCTCAATGACGGCGAGGGCGTCAAGATTCAACTGGCGGGAAGCGTAGAAGAAGCACGCAATCTGCTGAGCGAGCTTCGCCGACAGTGCCCACCTCTGGCTCGAATTGACACGGCCGAAATCACACCTTTGGGCCAAGCTGGGCCCTTTGAAGGTTTCCAGATTGCCAAGAGCACCCACGACAGGAAGTCGGCCGGTATTGTGGCTGATGCAGCCACCTGCCCCGAATGCCTTGACGAAATCATGGACCCAGCTGACCGGCGGGCGGGGTATGCTTTCACAAACTGCACCCATTGCGGGCCGCGCCTTTCTATCATTCGCGCCATTCCGTACGACCGGAAAAACACCTCAATGGCCTCGTTCGAAATGTGCCCAGCCTGTCAGGCGGAATATGAAAACCCTGCTGACCGCCGCTTTCACGCCCAGCCCAATGCCTGCCCCGATTGCGGTCCACAAATCTGGTTCGAGACATTGGATGGCCGCCTGGACGCCGATGCCATAACAGTAGCTGTCAATAAGCTGAAAGCAGGCAATATCCTTGCGATCAAAGGGATTGGTGGTTTTCACCTTGCCTGTGACGCCACAAACAGCGAAGCCGTTAAGATGCTCAGGCAGAGGAAGGCCCGCGACAAGAAACCTTTCGCCATGATGGCCAGGGATATCACTCAGATCAAACGATATTGCACGGTAAACGGCGCGGAAGAAGCCAGCCTTACTTCAAAAGCTGCGCCAATCGTCCTTCTTGAAAAGCGACAAGATGCCAGCGCCCTGCCTTCCACTCTTGCCCCTGGCACCCACAAGCTAGGCTTCATGCTACCCTACAGCCCCCTGCATCACCTGATCATGGCCGATCTTGACCACCCTATCGTGCTGACATCAGGAAACCTTTCAAGTGAACCACAAGTAATCAGCAACGATGCCGCCCGCCAGAAACTACACAGCCTAGTTGACGGCTACTTGATGCACGACAGGGACATCGTCAACCGGGTGGACGACAGCGTAGTGTGCCACAGCGCCAGTGGTCAGTTGGTGATGCGGCGGGCGCGGGGATTGGCGCCAGCGCCCATCAGGATCGCCTTCCATACTAATAGGCCGATCCTGGCAATGGGCGGTGAGCTCAAGTCGAGCTTTTGCCTCTTAGACGGAAACCAAGCGATCCTGTCGCAACATATCGGTGACCTGGATGAGCCGTTCACCTTCACCGATTACCAGAAAATGCTGAACCTCTATCTGAAGCTCTATGACTTCCGGCCAGAAATCATCGCCATCGATAGCCACCCGGATTTCAAAGCAAGCCAGCTTGGGCAAAAACTGGCACAGGAGTTCGGGGCCGAACTTATAACCATCCAGCATCATGAAGCCCATTTCGCAGCCTGCCTGGGCGAAAATGAAGCCGGGTTTTCCGAAACCAAGGCCCTTGGCATCATTCTGGATGGTTTTGGTCTTGGGACAGATGGTGCCATCTGGGGTGGTGAGTTTTTTGTTGGAAATCTCTCAAGCCGACAGCATGTCGCCCAGTTTTCGCCTCATGCGCTTCTTGGGGGGGATAAAGCCACGCAGGAGCCCTGGCGAAACGCGTACGCGCACATGACCGCTGGACTTACCGATGAGCAAAAACAAGTCTATGCGAACCTGCCCATTTTCGAATTTTTCCGGCAGAAACCGCTGGCCGTTCTTGACCGGATGCTGGAGACAGGACTGAACTCACCACTGTCATCATCGGCGGGCCGCCTTTTCGACGCCGTGGCCGCCTGCCTTGGCATCTGCACGGGGCGTCAGTCCTTTGAGGGTCAGGCCGCAATCGAACTTGAGGCCACCGCAATGCCCTCAATGCAAACAGCCAACCCATATCCTTTCGAAATTCTGGAAGAGGGTGGGGCCGGGCAGCTTTCTTTTGCCCCGATGTGGGGGCCACTTCTGCACGATATGATGGGTGGCAAAGCCATTCCGCAAATCGCAGCAAACTTTCACCTGACCATCGCAGAAGGGATCGTGGCGCAGGCCCAGCTCATCGCGGGCCAACACGGCTTGAACGATATTGTCCTCTCAGGCGGGGTTGCCCAGAATACTATTCTGCGCGAAACCCTTGGTGAAAAACTTGGCGCACAGGGATATCGTTTCCTGCTCCATCACCAAATTCCGCCAAATGACGGGGGCATTGCTTTTGGTCAGGCCGTTATAGCGGCCCAACGGTAGCCCCGCCCCTGCTTACGAAAACTGAAGGTCTGCTCTTAGATGGAAAGACGGCCCTGTCGGATAGTCTCATTTTATGAGTCACACAGTCTCATTAATTGCGTCACCCTAAATGAACCAAAACCGAATTGAACCAGCCGCCATACGTAAGGGGAGTCAGAAGACTGACAATGATGAATTGCGGCCATTCGAGCGCAATAATTTAGGGGTTGGCCTCGGTAAGCGAAAAACCGACCTGTCGCGGATTTGCTGAGTCAGCATATGATAGCCAAAATCTATCATTCAATCACAAAAATCATGTATTGAACTATCACCGCAAGCCTACATCTTCTAGTTCGGCGGCCACCCCCGCCAGGAAACAGAATTAAAGATGGTTTGTGCCGTGCAGGAACAGTCTCCACGGCCTTCTTTTTGCGAGTGAAAAAACGTGTCCGCCCCCAATCCCCCGAGCGCTGCATCATCCACGAACTTAAGCGAGGTTTATGCGTTTCTACGCTCCATCCTCGGGCCCGAAAAATCCTTCTACAAGCTCGCCGCCGTCTATGGCGTCGGCATCAGCCTGCTGAGCCTTGCGGTGCCTGTATCGGTACAGATGCTGATCAACACGGTGGCGAATATCGGCCTGGCCGCACCCCTGGTGGTTTTGGCGACCGTGCTCTTTGTCCTGCTGCTGGTGTCTGGCCTCCTGAATGCGCTCAGAATACATCTGATGGAAATATTCAGTCGGCGGTTCTATGCGCGGATGGTCGCTGAAATTTCCCTGCGCACACTGTATGCCCAGAATCCCTTCTTTGCGGACAACGGCAAGAACCCGTTGTTCAACCGGTATTTTGACATCGTTATCATCCAGAAATCAGTGCCTTATCTTCTGATTGGCGGCTTCACCGTCGTGCTGCAGGCCCTTGTTGGGTTTGTTATCGTATCGCTTTA
Source organism: Kordiimonas lipolytica (assembly GCF_042651265.1). Taxonomy (GTDB): domain Bacteria; phylum Pseudomonadota; class Alphaproteobacteria; order Sphingomonadales; family Kordiimonadaceae; genus Kordiimonas; species Kordiimonas lipolytica. The sequence continues at coordinate 102,116 of NZ_JBHSCR010000013.1, forward strand.
TCATCCCCTATTTCTGGTGTTCAACATCACGCTCTGCCTGCTGATCTGGCTCATCTGGGCCATGTGGGGCAAGAAGGCCATCAAAAGTGCGATCGAGCAATCCCATAAGAAACACGCGGTTGCCGCTTGGGTTGAAGACCTTGGGGCTTCAAACGGCTATTATAAATCCAGCCTCCATATTGAGAGGGCGCTCAAGCTCACTGATGCGAAAACGGCAGACTATATCGCGTCGAACAAGGCCCATTTTCGCTACAGCTTTTCCCAAACACTCGCCTTCCTGCTGATATATGCCGCAGCCAGCGCGGCGCTTCTTGGGCTGGGCGGCTGGCTGACTATTCTGGGCCAGCTCAGCCTTGGTCAGCTGGTGGCAGCGGAACTGATCCTCTCAGCCGTCTTTTTCGGCATCTCGCAGCTTGGGGTCTATCTTGCCAGCTTCTATGACATCATTGCCGCCGTCGAAGAACTCTCGCATTTCTACTCCGTCCCCCAGGAAGTGCCCAGAGGCACGAAAACCCCGCTGGAAACCAACAGCGTGCTGTCCTTCGACAATGCGCAGGGCTTCGGGCGGGATGAGAAGGTCACTTTCAACCTCACCATCGGGCAAGGGGATGTCATTTTCTGTGGCACCAAAAACCACGGTATACAACGCCTGTTCACAGACCTGTTGAAGCACCATGTGCGGCCCGATGGCGGCATCGTCAGCATCGGAGGCATTGATGTGCTGGATATCGAAGTGCATGAATTGCGGCAAATCATCACCATCCTTGACCGGCCGACAGTGATCAATGCCACCATCCGCGACTTCCTCCGCTATGCGGGTGAGGAAAAACACAGCGGAGACACCCTTGATATCCTGGATCAGGTAGGGCTCAGGAACGCTGTCACCCATCTCAAGAATGGGCTGGATACGGAGGTATCGACCACCGGCGCGCCCCTGTCACTCACCGAAGTGCTGAAGCTCAAGCTTGCGGCGGCGCTGATCTCAGGCCCCAAGGTGCTGGTGCTTAATCAGCTGTTCGACATCATCCCAGAGAATACGCTGGTCAACATCCTCGCGCTGTTCCGCGAGCGCTGGAATACGACCGTGATCTATTTCTCCAACAGGGATCATGCGTTGGGGTTCGAGAAATTCCTCTATCTGGGGGCAGACACGCAATCCTTCTTCACCAGCTTCGAAACTTTCAAACAAGAACTCCGGTAAAAGGACGAGGGCACCATGCCGTTCCGCGAGCGTCATATCAATCACTTCCAAACTCTTGCCAGCATTCGCATGCCCCGCATCATGCGCGTGATTGCCTGGATGCTAGGCCTGGGGACCTTGGCTATCATCCTGTTCCTGATTTTCACCCCCTGGGTACAGACCGCCTCGGGCTTTGGTACCGTCACGGCGCTTAATCCAACCGACCGGCAGCAGGAACTGAACGCGCTGGTTTCTGGCCGTATCAAGGAATGGTATGTGCGCGACGGTAGCCGCGTAAAGGCCGGGGACCCCATCGTCAAGGTCGTCGACAATGACCCCAATTTCCTTCAGAGCCTGGAAGCCGAGCGCGCCCAGGCAATGGCCAAACTGCGGGCCATGGAGACCGCGGTCCTGACCGCAGAGATAGATCTTGACCGAACCCGCAAGCTGCTGAATGAGGGGCTGGCGTCCCAGCGTGACTTGGAGCAAGCTCGCCTCCGGATCGAGAGCCTTCGCGGAGACACTGCCGACGCATCGGCGCAACTGAACCGCCTGGACATCGGCCTCTCCCGCGGCTCCACCCAGATGGTGAAAGCCCCACGCGATGGCTTCATCCACAGGGTTCTCGCAGGCGATACAGCCACTTTCGTCAAGGCAGGAGACCCTGTAGCAACCTTTATCCCCGAAAAGGTTGAGCGGGCTGTTGAACTTTATATCGACGGTCGGGACATTGGCCTTGCCCGCCTTGGGGACCGGGTGCGATTGCAGTTCGAGGGGTGGCCCGTCGTACAGTTCAGCGGCTGGCCATCCGTGGCGGTGGGAACATTTGGCGGCCGAATTGTCGCCATTGACCCGGCGGCAGGCACGGGCGGAAGGTTCCGGGTTCTGGTCAGTGAAGACCCGGATGACCTCCCCTGGCCTGACAACCGGCTGCTGCGTTTGGGCGCAAAAGCCAGGGGCTGGATTACCTTTGAGACGGTCACCGTAGGCTATGAAGTTTGGCGCCAGTTGAACAACTTCCCGGCCGAGTTTCGCCCGGAGGCCACAAAAGCCAACGCCGACGCGGGGGCGAAATGATGACACGCCTGATCCTGATCGCCCTGGCGCTGGTTGCAGCTCTCACTGGCAAGGCAGGCGCCTCACTGACCCTGCAGGAAGTCCTGACATCTGCCCGCGAGCATGCCCCGAAACTTTTGGAACAACAGGCAGCGCTCAGGGGCGCTGAAGGAAGTGTGCTGGCGGCTGAGGGCGCTTTTGACACCACTCTGGATGTGGAATTTCGCAGTCGCGCCACCGGCAGCTGGAGCGGAAGCTACCTGAAAGCCGATGCCAAAAGGGCACTGACAGACAATGGTGTCTCGGTCTATGGCGGCTACCGCGTATCAGACGGTCGTTTCCCCACATATGAAGACCAGTATTTCACCAACTCGTTGGGGGAATTCAAACTGGGCGTTCTTGTGCCGCTGTTGCAGGACCGCGCTTTCGACACGAACCGCTTCCGCGTGGCCGATGCGCGCCTGAAACGGGAGCAAGAGCAGATCAAAACGCTGATCCAGGCCATTGAAGTCCAGCGCAACGCCACAATTGCATACTGGGAATGGGTCGTGGCCGGACACCAGCTGAGGGTTTATGAGCATTTGCTTGCCATCGCGAAGCAGCGGGACACGGCGCTCAGCCGGCAGGTTGAAGAAGGCGCAATCGCCAACTTTGCATTACTTGAAAACCAACAGAATATCACCCGGCGGCAGACCCTGGTGATGAATGCGCGTCAGAAGTTTCTGATGGCCGCCAACAAGCTGTCACTCTATTACCGAAGCCCGAAGGGAATCCCACAGCAACCGGAAGAAGCGCAGCTGCCCGCCATGGCAGAGGTGTTTACCGGCATCGCTGGCGTAAACCTGACAACTGGCCCGACCGAGGCGCTGGTCGCCAAACGGCCGGAACTGGAAAGCCTGAATGTCGCGCTGGACCGCGCCCGCCAGAAACTTCGGCTTGGCGAAAACGGCCTAAAGCCCCAGCTTACCCTTATGGGTGAAGTGTCCCGAGATTTCGGGGGCATAGCCGAAGGGGGCAGCAGCCGGGACTCTACCGATGCCATCGTTGGCGTGCGCTTCTCGATCCCACTCGGTCAACGTGCTGCACGCGGCAGCTTTCGCTCAGCAAAGGCAGATTTAGACAGGCTGTCATTCCAGCGGCAGCGGTTAATGGAGCAGTTCATCGTTGAGCTTGAAAATCTCACGCTGGGCGTTGAAATGTCACAACAGCGTCTGATGCTGACCCGGCAGAATGCGGCCCAGACCCAAGCCATGCAAAAAGCCGAGGAAATTCGTTTTGCCAACGGTGCCAGCGACTTTTTTCTGCTTAACGTCCGCGAGGAAGCCGCCTCTCGCGCGCAAATCGACCACCTTCTGGCGGCGCTGGAGTTTCACGCCTCCATGGCCAGCTATTCTGCTGCGATGATGGATTTGGAAACCCTGGGGCTTGAGGAAATGCCGCTATAGGCAACCGCTTTGGGGATCTCACCTGCCCATTGGGTGGATCCCCGTCTGCTTATGAACGTGCGAACTGGTCTAGCACATATTGGTAATAGGCATCCGTGTCTTTGATCTTCATGATCACATCCACTTCGCGCATGGCCTTGTTGGGGATCATCGCGCCTTCCTTGTCACCACTGGTGACAATTTCGATATGCATCTTCTGTGGCTCATCAAACAGATCCGGCCGCGAGATATAGCAGGTGGTTACCATGTCCCACATGTCATAGAAGGGCTCGTCAGACACTAGGGCATAGCTCTGCAGCGCCAGGTCCGAATAGCGGTAGACCTTCCCCTGCACGAGAAGCTGCGCCATAAACTCCTTGGCGACCGGCACCGTATCCGTGACATCAAGCGGGAAGACGGTAATCTTGAATTTGGTATTGGCCAGAAGCCACTGCCCTGCGTCCGGGTCCCAGAAGACATTCCATTCGGCATAGGGGTTGGCGATGGGCAGCGTGTCCGGGTCAAGGTTGCCGGCAACATCCACCGCACCCGCCATCCAGATCATATGGTCGATCTTGGCCTCAAGCTCGGGGCGCCGCTTCAAAAGCTCCGCGATTGGTGTTGCCGGGCACAGGCACAGGAGGATGACCGGCTCCGGCACGCTATCGAGATACTGCTCCAGCCAGGCATCACCGTCCGGGTAGGGCGGCCAATCGGGGTGCGGGCCATAGGGCGCGAGCGCCGCAACCTCCCCCTGCTTGATGCAGTCAGCCCGGTACGGCCAGGGGAACGGGTTGAACCCCCGCGCGCCAGAGAGCGACAGCGGAATATCGGTGCGCCCGATATATTGCTGTATTTTCCATGCCGCATCCATTGCCGGGCCATAGATACAGTCGGCGTTGACGATGACGATACCGTCGAGCGAGACACCTTCCATGGTTGTGAGCAGGATGGTCGACATATATTCGTCGATGGCTGCGTCATGGACGAGAACCACACGTTTGGTCATTAGCTTTAGCCTTTCCCGTGGCCGCCATGGCCACCGTTTTTATCCGCATCCAAAATGAGGAAATTCTGCATCATGCCGGTGTCTTCATGGGGCAGGATATGGCAGTGGAACACCGACTTGCCGGTCCATTCCTTGAAGGTGTTGCGTATCCTGACCTGCTTGCCCATGGGCACCCAGATGGTGTCCTGTATCAGCACTTCATCAGGCGCATAGCGCACCTCGTTGGTCACCGTGCCGTCCGGCGCCAGGTCGGCCTCGCCGATCACTTCGAACGAGTTGACATGGATATGGAAGGGGTGGCCTTCGGTGTTGTCCTGGTGCCCGGGGGTCGAGTGATCAGGCGGATGGTTCGGATGACCGGGCGAGCCGATGATCCAGTCTTCCGTCTCACCTGTGTCGACCACATAGCTGATGCTGCGTTCATCATACTGGGCGTTATTGATCAGGAAATCGATGCCCACAACGGGATTCGCCTGCCCGGGAAACTGCATACCGAATGTGACATACCGGATGCGGCTGACCTCACTGTCCGGCGTGAGCGGGAAATGCCGCCGCTGGATCGGCAGGCTGGCTGGCAGTGCCATATCGTCGGTTTCGCTGGTGACTTCGATCCGCGCGAGAAGGCGCCCATCGCTATTGAGAAACTGCAGGCTCTGCGGCGCCTGCCTGAGCTCATAGATGCCGGGCTTGGAGATCGCCTTGACCAGAAATTCGCCCCTGTTTGCAGGCGCCAGCAACAGCTGATAGGCGGTATTGGGGGCGCCGGAGGGCAGCGCGGGCAATGTTTTCAACTTGGGCAGATTAACCCCGTCCATGCCAATCAGGTGCAGGTCGTGCGACTGCAGATAGATGGGCATCACGTCATCCGAATTGGCATTCAGGATGCGGAAGCGCGCCACTTCGCCCTGCTTCATCTTGTAGGTTGGCACGCCGCTGTCGATCTGCGTGCCTATGGGGCTCGTGGGATCTTTCTGGTTATGCACTTCCTTGTAGAAGGGCTCCCCATTCAGAAGGAAATACCTGAGCGCATAGTCACCCGTGGTGAAGCCGCCCTTCAGCTTTGTCGGCTCGGGCTTGCCGGTCTTGGGGTTATAGATGGTGACATTGCCGCCGAAGGTCTGCCAGATGGCATTCTGCTTTGGCTCATAGATATAAGTGCCCTCGCCGTCCTTATCCGGGTTATCGGTGGGGAACAGGCCGATATCCTGCACCACGATGATATTGTCCTTGGCGGCCTTGATCTCCGGCACTTCGTCGATGTCGCCTTCGATCAGGATGCCGCCCGCCATGCCGCTCACGGCCTGGACAACCGTCGACCCATGCTTGTGCGGATGATACCAGAAAAGCCCCGGCGGCTGATCGTCCGGGATCTGGAAGTTATATTGCTTGCTGCCGCCCTCAGGCGGGATAACAATCATTTCCGCCGTCGCGTCTGTTGTACCGACAGGCTCGAAAAGATGCGGCACCACTTCAAGGCCGTGCAGGTGCAGGTTGGTTGAATTCAGGTCGTGCGGCACATTGTGATTGCCGTCCCACCCTGAGGAATCGTATGGCGTCAGATTATTGACCACCTTGATATTCAACCTGTCTCCCGGCCTGGCCTTCAGGAGCGGACCCGGCACAGTGCCGTTCCAGGCGCGCAACTTCACGGGTGTGCCGTCCAGCTTCTTCTCAAGCCAATGGGCCTTCAGCGTATAATCCTTCCTGGGGCGGTCGGAATCGTCTGCCTGACCCTGTGGTTCCATGCCCTCGCTGGCATCCGACGCGCAAGCCGTCAGCGTTGCGACTGCCGTTCCGGTTGCCAGCAAGGCGCTTGAGCGGGACAGAAAATCCCGGCGGGTAACTTTTGTCATCGCGTGTTCCTTCTGGCTCAGAATTGATCCGGGTTGGTGCAGGCTGTTGGCTTGCCGTTATTGGCGAAGGTGGCGTATTGGGTGAAAGCCACCTCAAGCTGCAGCGATGTATCAAGCGGGATGGCGCCCGCATATTTCGGATCGGGATACGCCTGCGGGAACGGATAATTAGCGAAATAGGCCGCGTTTTCCGGGCTGCCGCCAGCTTCGCAGATGCCGGTGAACCCGAATGACGGCGGTACATTGGTGCCCATCACCGAAATAGCACCGTCCGCTGCCGCGAAAGCAGAGCCATGGCACGACACACAGGAAGACTGTGGGTTGTCAACCGGGCCGGCAAGCCGGGATGCGCAGCCCCAATGCTCATAAATGCCGACATCCAGGTTGAGAACGCTTTCGGTCGCCGGCTGGCTATCCTGGGCCGTAACCGCTGGGAATGTGTTCGGATCTGAGCCCCACTGCAGCCCAAGCGGCACGAGGCGCGCCAGCACCGTGTCGCCGTCAGCTTCAGCGGAATAGCCAAAGGTGCCATATACCCAGCGCGTTGGCGACCGTTCGTCAACCACAGCCACGTCCACCTGCGTCAGCCGCGTTTCCTGCAGCGCCCGCTGGCACAGATATTGTCTGTCGGGTGCCACTTCATGGCGGTTAACCAGCCAGACGGCAGAGTTCGCCAGGTATGGCACGCACTCAGGTGTCGCATTGGTTGTCAGGAATTTGGTGACCATCGTGCCTTCCGGGAACGGCAGGCCTTTCGGCACTGTCTGGCCTTCAAGCGTAGTCAGCGCCGGCTCGCCTGTATCTGGGATTGCCTGCCCAAGGGCATAGCCGCCCCACTTGTTGTACATACCCACCGCCCAGCTCTCAAAGCCGTGCGGGAACTGGGCCTGGCAGCTTGGGCTCATACTCTGCAGCATCGTCGCATTTGGCATGGGGCTGCCGATAAAGTCGGACAGATGCGCCGTGCGCTCGTTCGTGGTGCCGTGGGCGAATTCACGCCCGGCCGTCGGGTCGTACGCCATCCACGGCACATGGTACCACATGGTCTCGCCGTCGATTTTGGTTCTGAAGCCAACCTCGTTGGGCATGTTCGGGTCCTGCCCGCGGACCACCACGCTCATGATCGCCATGATATAGTCGTTCCAAGGGCCCTCTTCCCAATTGACCGGCACACCCGACGTGAAATCCACATCAATATAAAGCCATGGGCATTCGCTTTGGGGGCATTGGCCGGGGTCTTCTGTTGGATAGTCGTGGCTCAACTGAAATACCGGCCCTTGATAGCCCGGGGGCGGCGCGCTTACCGCATTTTGAAAGGCGAAATCCGCCGCTATTGATTGTTCAGCCGGCTGTGCGGGCGCTTGCTCGGTTTCCGCTGAAGAACAGGCCGCAACAGCGCCTATCGTCAGGGAAGAAACGGCAAGGGTGACAAGTTTTTTGTTAAAGCGATTTTTCATGGGGGTAGCTCCATTGAGTGACCTTGGAAACAAGCAATACGAGCAACAAGACTGGTTAAGGTGGAATAGATCACGCAAGCACAACCATGACAATAAGATTTTAAACTTTCTTCACACCTTTACACCAAATACGGGAATTTTTGGCGTTTCTGCCCACCATGTGACGGCACCAGATGAGCCGGAGCCCTTTCCGCCACAAGCAAGCTATCCAATTGGGGAGGTGGTGTTTTTTCGGGATTGCCCCGAAAATTGAGAGAATGGCCGTGAAAGAGATGAAATAAGTGGAGGGCTGCCTTGTGGCAGTTTAGATGGACCGCACCACCCTGCCCTTTCATCAATCCATCCTGCAGAAGCAGACGTATACCGTGAAGGCGGAGAAGACCGCTCAGACAGCGATGTCGCATTAGACCTAATCACCTGGGAAGATATAGACCATGTTTGACATGATAAGGAACAGGGGCGCAAAAGGCGCCCAGACAAGTGAAGTCGCCCTTGAGGCAACGCCAAAGGGCGTGGAACAGCATTTCGCTGCCATGTTTGATATGCTGCCCGTCAATGTCATGCTGTGTGACAAGGACAGCTGCGAAATCATTTATGCCAACAAGAAGTCGTTCGAGACCATGCGCTCCATCGAGCATCTTGTCTCGATCAAGGCTGAAGATCTTGTGGGCACCAACATCGATGTTTTCCACAAGGTGCCGAGCCACCAGCGGAATATCCTGGCAAATGAAGCCAACCTGCCGCACCGGGCAATCATCCAGCTGGGCGAAGAATTTCTGGACCTGAATGTGGAAGCTGTCCGGGACGAAAAAGGTGCCTACAGGTTTGCCATGCTGTCCTGGAGCGTGGTCACCGAGCAGAAGAAGGCCGAGGACAAGACACGCGAGCTGATGCAGGTTCTGGACAAGATGCCGATCAACGCCATGATCGCAGACCCGAACACCCTTGAAATGGTTTACATGAACGAAACCAGCCTCCAGACCCTGAAGACGCTTGAAAAATACCTGCCCATCCGTGCGGACGACGTGCTGGGGCAGTGCATCGACGTGTTCCACAAGAACCCGGAGCACCAGCGCAGGATTTTGCGGGACCCGAAAAACCTGCCATTCCATACCCGCATCAAGCTGGGGCCAGAGGTGCTGGAGCTGAATATTTCCGCCATTATTTCCAACACCGGCGACTATACGGCCGCGCTGGCGACCTGGAGCATCGTGACCCATGAGGTCCAGATGGAAAGCGCAGTCCGGGCAACCACGGACAAGATGAAGGAATATACCCGTAAGCTTGAGACCACGTCGAACGAACTTTCGGCGGGGGCGGAGCAAAACAGCTCTGTGGCCATGTCGGTTTCCGCGTCAGCCGAAGAGGCAACATCGAATGTGCAGACCGTAGCCACGGCAACAGAAGAACTGACAGCATCGGTTCATGAGATTGGCCAACGCACACAGCGGACATCCGAGATCGCCGCGAACGCAGCGGCAGAGGCCAAAAAAGCACAAGAGATGGTGGGTTCGCTGGATGAGGCATCGACCCAGATCGGTGCCATCGTCAAAATGATCGACGATATCGCCAACCAGACCAACCTTCTGGCGCTCAATGCCACCATTGAGGCCGCACGCGCCGGTGAAGCCGGCAAGGGCTTTGCTGTGGTCGCCAGCGAGGTTAAAAGCCTCGCTACACAGACATCCGGCGCCACTAAGGATATTTCCGAACAGGTTGGCGAAATCCAGCAGCAGATCACCCAGGTGGTCCAGGTGATCAACCATATCAGCGACGTGATCGGTGAAGTGAACGGCATTTCCGCCGATGTGGCCAGCTCAGTTGATCAGCAGCAGGCCGCAACGCAGGAAATTGCCCGCAGCATTCAGGAAGCCGCAACCGGCACGCAGGACGTATCCGCCAACATTACCGAAGTGGTTGCCACGTCACGGCAGACCGCGGCAGGTGCCATGCAGGTGCTGGAAGCATCGCAGATTCTCGACAGCGCCGCACAGGAACTGGCAATGGAGATTGAGAAGCTTCTCAAAAAATAACACACTTCCCAGGTGTGTTCCCTTCCCCTTAACTTGTATTTCAGGCTTTGGGGGAGGGATTTTCTATTATTTTACTTTAGCTTAACTAATCCGGCCTAGGGTTGCCTCCGATCTGGGGACTAAACTATGGGTTAGGATATTTATGCTCGACACGAGCGCGTTAAACCAAGATTTCGCCCTGGCCAGCAACCAGCATGTCTCCACCGCCAAAAGCGCGCTGTGGGCGGACTATGTCGTCGATGTCATGGGCCCGAAAGGCCTTCCGATCCTTTTCAAGGGCATTCTGCCCGCTGACCTGTCTGACAGTGACAGCCTGAGCCTGAACGGCAAACCCATCAGCTACCCTTACTTTGTCCAGCCCGGACAGTGGTTCAATAATGATACCTGCCTGACCTTTTACAGGAACATGCAAAGCATCACCCCGAACATGGTGGACGTGGGTGCCACTGCCGCGCAAATGGCGCTGAAAAAGCGCAATATCATGGAGCTGCGCCTGCTGACGCTCCCGAAAGCGGCCCTGATCCTGCGGAGCATTGCGCGCATCAACGCAAAATTGGCCCGCAACAAGACCCCCCGTATCATGGACCTGAAAAAAAACAGCGGGCATCTTGCCATCACCTATCATGAGGGCATGTATCACACCGCCGCCAGCACGGACTATTACCGGGGCTTCCTATGCGGCTGCCTCGATTTCCTTGGCTTCAGGGACGTCCGGTCAACGGTTCTTTTTGACCATATGGATAATGTCAAACAGGGCGAGACCGAGATTCTGTTCGAATGGGAAGAAAAGAGCTTCCCGGAAAAGTTCAAGATTCGGGCCCTTGAAAAGCACCTCAGCAGACGGGAAACAGAGCTTGTAAGGCTTCTAAGCGAAGGCTTTACGCTTCAGGAAATCAGCTATCTGACGGACATCACCTATGAGACCGTGAAGTTCCACCTGGCCAATGCCCGCAAGAAACTTAATTGCCGTACCCGCGAGGAGCTGGTTGCCAAGTTCATCACCCAGAGCCTGGGTGGCTGACCCAAGACCGACCGCCCGGCCTATCCCACCGTGTCACGGTGAACAAAGAACCCGGCGTCAATCCAGCCCTGCCGCACATCATCCCGCCATGACCGTTCAACATCGGCGAGCGGTCGCCCACTCCAGCCAGCGAGTTCCTCGAGTGCGGCACCAATATTGCCGTGTTGGCGAACCGCATAAAGGAACCGGTAATGGAAGGGGCTGAGGGGATAGGTACTGGTCTGGAAATCCCGCCGCGCGACGGCCAGGAACTCCTGCGCCGGGGGAGGATGCCCGGGCGCCTTGCCCGCGCGCACTTCATGATAATACCAGGCCACCGGGAAGCGGGAATGCGCCAACACCAAAGACGGCAGAAGCACCAGCTCATCGTCCGCCTCATCGCCTGTCGGCCAGGCCCTACCTTCATGCCCGGGCGCGTCAAACAGGTGAAAGAGCGCACGTTCATATGACGCCAGGTCGATCATGAAATCGATCCATCTTTCACGCTCGTCCACCGGCAGGTCGCGGTCGGGCCTGTTTTCATCGATCCAGGCTGCGAACCGGCGGCCAAGTTCATAAAGCGTATAGCTGTCTGACGGACAGGTGCGCAGATATTCGTCCGCAAAATCGCAGAACAGGTCTTCCCCCAGCGCATGGGCTGTGGCCGGGAACTGCTCGATCAGGCATTTCCTGAGCCTCAGGATATAGCTGCGCTGATAGATGCCCAGGCAGGCGGCGGCATCGATGTGCGCTCCCGGTTTGAAAGTAGCGTCCAAATTTGGCGCATCCACGCTACCGGGGGCAATGAGCGCCTCCATCATCCAGCGCTGCATGTCGGGAAGCGTGGCTGTGTTCGCGCTCATTGGCTTACCATCCTGCTGTCATTCATCACATTCGGCACCATGAAATCCACCGGGGTCGATGTGGCTGTGCCAAGGCGTTTTTGGGTTGCGGCCTCGGGCACTGGCTCAATCCCGTCAATATAGGCGCGGGCACGCAACACTTCCGCGTGCACCCGGTCGAATTCCGGCACGTCGCCGTCCCATTCCAGAAGCGTCGCCGCGCCGCCGGTTTTCTGCCAGGCTGTGCGGAACAGGTCCCACACCTCGTCGCACACAGGGCCGTCGTGCGTATCCACAATGTGGGTGCCGCAGTGCTGGTGACCCGCCAGGTGCATCTGCACGACCTTCTCGAACGGGAAGGCCTTCATATAGTCGTCCACGCTGGTGCCGGCGTTGAAGCATGTTACATAGACATTATTGACATCAAGCAACAGCTGGCAGCCTGTCTCTTCGCTGAGGGCCGCCAGGAAATCCGGTTCGCTGATGGTCGACTTCTGGAACTGCACATAGCTGGACGGGTTTTCCAGAACCAGCGGGCGCTCCAGCACGTCCTGCACGGTGCGCACCCGAGCTGCCACATGGGCGAGCGCCTCTTCGGTCAGCATCAGGGGCAGAAGATCATGGCTGTTGAGCCCCATGATCCCGGTCCAGCACAAGTGGTCGCTGACCCAGCGGGCATTCACATCATCCGCGAGCGCTTTCAGCTTATTGAGGTACGCCATATCAAGCGGGTCGGTGCTGCCGATGGACATGGAGACACCGTGCAGCACCAAGGGGTAGCGTTCCTTGATCTGGTCAAGAACCCAGCGCGGCCTGCCGCCTGAATCCATGAAATTTTCGGAAATGGCTTCGAACCAGTCCACCTCCGGCCAGGCCTGAAGGATATGGTCGAAGTGGCTGTTACGCAGCCCGACCCCTAGGCCCAGCCGGTTATCGGCTGAACCCTGGGTTTCTGGCTGCGTAACGGTTTTTGTGACGGAACCATCCATTAGCTGCAGCTGCCCGCGCCGCTCATGCCCGACGCACCGCAGGCAGTCATGCCCTGGCCGCTATAGTCCTGAATCCACTGGATGGTCGGACCATACTGGAACAGATGGGGGTGCGGCACAGATGGCGGCTTGGGCGGCAGGTGCGGCTTCTCCTTGAGAAGCGCCGGATAGGTCTTGGTCTCGAAGATCTCCCGTGCCCGAACCCACACGCTTTTGCCCTGGTTTTCCCCCATGGTGGAAAAACGCTCGGCATTGATCGGTGTGGCGCAAGAACCCTTTGTGGCACAGTCGTTGGCGCCGGGGTTTTTATATTGCTCCTCAGCCGTGCCATAGAGGCCGCAACCGCCCTGGCCCGCGCAATTGTTCTTCACGTGGCAGGTATGGTCTTGCGCCAAAGGTTTGCCCGGATCTGCATAATTGTATGCAAGCGCCGTTGAACAGTAGCCCTGACCGGCGCAGGCGTTGTCACGCGTCCGGCCCTGCCCGGCACAGCTATTGAGCCCCATGCAGGCATGGCGCACTTCACCGGGCTGCACCGCCACGGGCGGGTTGGCCGGGAACATGGGAACGCCTTCATATTTCGATACGTCGCAGCTGCTGCCGGTGCTTGCCGGTACGGCGAATTTCGCCGCCTTCGCCGCTGCGATATTCTTGTCCAGCGGGTCCGCCGGGTCCTTGATACCCCGCCAATAGGGGCTGACGTCAAAGAGCGTCGGGATCAGCTTGATATAATATTGGATGTCGCTGTTGTACCATTGCTCGTTGCCATATTTGGCATCAAGCGCCTTGGCCATGGCCGAAAGGTTGGCGAAAGCCTCGTCCCGTTTGCCCAGGTCGATATTCTCGAACGAAGGCGCAAAGGCCACTTTCTGATCGCCCATGGTTGCCTGCTGGCCGCGCATGGCCTGCAGCACTTTGTCGAGAACCCAGATCATGGACCGGTGAAGGGCCTGGTTGAAATAGAGCTTCTGTTCAGACGACGGCACCTTGAAGATGGTCTCCGTCATGATCAGCATATATTGGTAAAGCCCGTTCACCACATCCGCGCATTCCTTGAAGCCGTCTGCATAGTTTGCTGCAACCGGGTTGGTGGGCACGTTATAGACAAAGCTTTCCAGCTGCTTGTTCGTGATCGGGTTCGCTGGTGCTGGTGGCGGTGTGGGATTCGACTGTGGAATTTTTTCGTGGGTAGGGTGATAGCCTTCCAGGTTCGACTGGAGCGTCAGGAACTTATAGTAGTGCGAAAATTCCTGGTCTGACGGATCGTCGAACTTGGTGAAGTCATAGCCTTCGCCCTGCGCGTCAATCGTCTGAATGGCCAGCAGCGCGTCATGCTTGGTGTTGATTGTCATCAGTTCTACACCGCCTGCGTGGCTGTCGTCGCGGCTGGTGAAATCAGCCACCGTTGCCGCTGACCCCGCCGTGGGCGTCGTCACCGGGCAGGTCTTGTTGAAGCTGCCGGTCGGGAATACGGTGTCGATATTGTTCGGCGAATAGTTGGTGCTCTGAATCTGGTTCAGTTGCTGGCCCTTGGTAAAGTCAGAGTTCTCAACATATTTCGACAGGATCAGGCAGCGCACATAGGAATAGACCTGCCCGATTGTTTCCCAATCACCGCCTTCTGGTGGCGCATCGACTTTGGCTGGATATTCGATCTCCAGGAACTGCCACATCTGCTCCAGCGAAAAGGGCGCCAGCGGGATTTGCACGGGCTTAGAGTCCGGGCCCAGTTTCGCATGCCCCGGCAGGTTTGTTGGGTAAGGCCATGGCGACTTGCCGTAAAGCTCTGGCGGCTGCCCCAGCGAGAACAGGATGTTCGACGCCAGCGACATATGCAGCATTTCTTCCACCGCCACGCTCATGATCATGGCGCCTGCCTCGTCGGCAAAACGGGTCACATGGTCAGACGGGAACCCCTTTGGCGTCCGGTTGATGGAATAATAGGTGTAGAGATAGATCGGCAAGGTCGCCAGCTCGATCTCCACCGCGATCTGAAGATGATCCTTCAGTTCCTGCAGGACCCGGTCCCGGTTCCAGTCGGATGAAGTATTGATTGTGTTGATTACCGTCTTTTCCGCGTCTGTTGGTGGCAGCAGCGGATCGCTACTCTGGCTCTTTTCATACATGAGTGTGTCCTTTACCTCTCTATGGAATACCTCAATTATTGTGTCTGGAAAGCGTGCGCCCTGGCCCCCACCAAGGCGCGCGCCTTTTGTTTTAGGAACCCGGAACTTTGGTCAGTGTGTTGGCGGTGACATGCGGGAAAAGAAGCAGCCTGCCGCCAATCGGAAGCTTCATCAAAATGTTCTGGCTATATTGCAGCTGGGTGTAATTTTCCGTGCCGTCGAACGATTCCAGCCAATAAGTGCAGCCATAGGATTCCACATTGGCATGCTGCTGTTCGAACCCGATGTTGGTCACCGCACCCGTTCCGTTTGTCGAACTCAGCTCCAGTTCCAGGTAATTGGTTGGCGCCCGTGCCGCCAGCGCGTCCGTCAGCACCTGGTTCGGGTTGGCCGTATATTGGGGCTGCGGGTTGGTCACCGGATTCTGGGTCGTATATTCAGGCGGCAAGCCGGAATAGCCCTGCGGAATAACCGAAGCTTGCGGAATAGACGGCACACCCGTGGCACCGGAAACATAATTGCCAAGCGCGAGGATTGAGTTGCCATGGGGCACCGAAACCTGCTTGACGATGTCATAGTCCTGCGTCGGCGGCATGCTGTTATGCACAGTCTTGTCGCAAATGCCGGGCAGATCACCGTTGCCGTACGGCCCAAGCTGCTGAGTGCCGTCTTTGAGGAACAGGAGCGAGCCATTTTCGGCATGTACCAGCGCGTCCTTATTGGGCCCTTCGGCGAAATAGACCCGCTGTTCGTAAAAAGCCGTAAAGGCCGTCTGCGTGCCCACACCACCCCGGTTGGCGGCACTGCCGTGAATGGCCGAAAAGGTCAGCTCTTCATAGTAGGAGAAATTCTTCAGAATGAAGCCGTCCGGCGTTGACGGGTCAACCTGCGGCAATGGCATCACATTATAGGAATAGGGCGCGCCCGGCCCGCCCTTGTCTGTGCCCGCCAGATTTTGGTTGGTCCAGGTGCCGATCAGATGCGCCAGCGGCCCAAGATCGGCAGTCGGGACACCCGGCGACATTTGCGGCGGCTCAGAGATCAGCGGTGTGGAAAGGTCTGGTGCCGTGTTGGCCGGATGGATAGTCATGATCATGTTGCCCTTACAATCATAGAGGCTGCCAAAAGGCAGCTCGTTTGAGCGAATTCGGACCCTGCCTTACGTTTCTGCCCCCGCTTCCCAGAAGGACAGAGGAGCTCAAGAGCATCCCGACGGGGCACCCAATCCTTCTTTCTTTAGTTTTCGGGAACTCAGATACTGATACAGCTAAAGCGACGCGTCATCTACCATAGGGTGTATATCACTGTGCAGAATCCGTGACAATCACAAGCAAGGGCTGCCCGCCGAATTGGGAAAAAGACCGGTTGTATTTTTTGGCCAGGCCCGCCCTTGCCACAACCACCCGCGCGCGCTAGACATTTTAGTATGTCTCACGGGAATGATCGGGCTGACGCCTATGCTGCGCCTTCTTAATCTGCTGCCGCTACTATTGGCCTTGCTGGCTGCGCCCGCTGAGGCTGGCGAAACGCGCATTGCCGTGGCCGCCAACTTCAGCCACGCTGCAAAGGCAGTCAGTGGCGCATTTGAGCGCGAGAGCGGCCACCGCGTGCATTTCAGCTTCGGATCGACCGGCCAGCTTTATGCCCAGATCAGCCAGGGTGCGCCATATGATGCCTTCCTGGCCGCCGACCAGGCACGGCCCATGCGCGCGGAGCACGACGGCCTGGCCGTCCCCGGCAGCCGCTTCACTTATGCGATCGGCAGACTGGTGCTTTTTGGCGGCAACAAAGGCCCTGTCCATGGTGAGACGCTGCAGACAACAGAGCCAACCAGGCTGGCTATCGCCAACCCCGCGACCGCACCCTATGGGGCAGCTGCCATGGAAACGCTGGCGGCGCTGGGCGTCGTTGCCAGATTTGAACCCCGGCTGGTACGCGGCACAAATGTGGCACAAGCCTACCAGTTTATCGCCACCGGCAACGCGGACCTTGGGTTTGTGGCGCTGGCGCAGGTGTTCGACCAGCCCGCCACGGATTACTGGCTTGTGCCAGCGAATCTTCACAGCCCTATCGCGCAGGACGCCGTGCTGCTGACGCACGGTGAAGCGAACGCTGCCGCCCGCGCCTTCATGGCGTTCCTGAAAGGTGATAACGCCCGGGCCATCATCGCAGGCATGGGTTATGAGGCCAGCACCAGCGCGGGAGGCCAGCCCTGATGGACGATGTAAATCTCTGGTCACCAATTTTCCTGACCGCCAAGCTGGCCTTTGTGACCACGCTCATATTGATGCTCCTTGGCACGCCCATCGCCTGGTGGCTGGCGCGGTCCGGAAACCGCTTCAAGGAAGCCGTGGCAGCCGTGGTTGCCCTGCCGCTTGTGCTGCCGCCCACGGTGCTCGGGTTTTACCTGCTGATGGCGCTGGGGCCGGAAGGCCCGGGCGGGCTTATCGCCTCGCTTTATGGGGCGCGGTCACTGGCCTTCACCTTTGAAGGGCTGGTGATCGGGTCGGTGATCTATTCGCTGCCCTTTGTGGTACAGCCGATCAGAAACGCGTTTGAGGCCATCGGCGACCGACCGCTAGAGGTGGCCGCAACGCTGGGCGCGAGCCCCTGGGACCGGTTCTGGAGCGTGGCCATGCCGCTGGCGCGCCCAGGGTTCCTGACCGGCGCTGTGCTGGGTTTCAGCCATACAGTGGGCGAGTTTGGCGTGGTGCTGATGATCGGCGGCAACATCCTGGGCGAAACCCGGGTGCTTTCAGTGGCCATCTATGACTATGTGGAAACCCTCAACTGGGCGCCGGCACACCTGCTGGCGGGCGGCCTGCTGGTATTCTCCTTCCTGGTGATCTTCGCCGTGATGACGCTTGAAAAACGCTGGCGGTTCAGGAACGAGGACCGGTCATGAGCGACAATATGATTCGCGCGGCTTTCCGCGGGCAGGCAGGCGATCTCAGGATCGATATGGATTTCACCATGCCGGGCATGGGTGTGACCGCCCTGTTTGGCGCGTCCGGCAGCGGCAAGACCACGATCCTGCGCGCCATGGCCGGGCTTGCACCGATGCAAGGCATGCTGCGAGTGGGCGACACGGTGTGGCAGGACAGCGACCGCGGCATCTTCAAAGCCCCACACGAACGACCCATTGGCTATGTGTTTCAGGAGGCCAGCCTGTTCCCGCACCTGTCGGTCGAGGGCAATATCCGCTACGGCGAAAAGAGGTCGCTTAAGAAGGGCAAAGTGCCCCCCGTATTCGGCGACATCGCGGCCATGATGCAGATTGAGCATCTTATGGACCGCGCGCCAAAGCACCTGTCCGGTGGCGAGCGCCAGCGGGTGGCGGTTGCGCGGGCACTGATGCGCGGGCCGGAGCTGTTGCTTATGGACGAGCCCCTGTCGGCCCTGGACAGGCGGGGCCGCGACAGTGTGCTGGCCTGCCTTGAGGCCCTGCACCGGGAACTGAAAATCCCGATGCTTTATGTCAGCCATGATTCAGGCGAGGTGGCGCGCCTGGCAGACCATATGGTGATCATCGATGCGGGCCGGAAACAGGCGGAAGGCGCGACGGCCACCCTTTTCGCGCAGCTTGACTTCACACCGCCGGACGGGCGGGCAGAAGCCGGGGCGATCCTGCGTGCCACCGTACGGGACCAGGACAGGGAAAGCCGGACAACCCATGTGAGCGTGGGCGAACAGACCCTGACTATGCCGCAGATCGAGGGCGCGGCTGGCACGGCGGTAACACTCAGGATCAAGGCGCGCGATGTGGCGCTGGCGCTGAAGAAACCCGAAGCCATCAGCATCCGCAACATTCTGGAAGGCCGGATCAGCGAGATTAGGGACTCTGCCGACACGGGCCATGTGGATATATTGGTTGATATCGGCGGCGGGGTGCTCAGGTCACAGATCACGCATGAGGCCTGCCGGGAACTGGCGCTTGAGCCGGGCGTCAACGTCTACGCGCTGGTCAAAAGCATGTCGTTTGATCGCCCCGGCGCTTGAGCCGGGACGTGTTCCAATGGGCGGGCTTAAACCATCCCGCCCGCGGCCTCGCGCGGCCTAATGTCCGAAATACCGGCCATCTCGTCCGCTGTGGGCATCCAGCTCATGCGGGCGAAGACCTGGTCGGACATGGCTTCATCTTCAACGAACCCGTATTTCGTCAAGAACTTGCCCATGGCAAAATCATCACGCCGCGTTGGCACCAGAAGCGGCCTCTTGGTCGTGGCCGCAGCTTTCATCAGCCACAGAAGAATGCCGGAACCGAAGCCCTTGCCCTGTGCCTTCTTGATGAAGTCCAGGTCCACCAGCCGAAGCTCAACCGGCTGGACATCCAGCGTCAGCCGCCCGATGCGCGAGCCGTTCTTTTCCAGGATCAGATAAATGGCATTCGGAAACTGCGACCCATAGCCGCCTGACTGGGCGTCAAGCTGCATCTCGATCACGGTTTCAATATAGTCCTTCTCCGCATCGATCAGGCGCAGGTCGTCGCGGTTGTCCTTATACATTTTGGCAAGGAAATCCTTGTCATGGCGGCCTGCGGGGCGGGCGCTGATGCCGTGCGGCAGGTCAACTGTTCCTTCAATCATGCTCTGTCTCCGTATTCTCTGATACCAGCCTAGTTGAACATCACCTGATAATAAGCGCCTTCCGGCAGGTTCGCCGGGCGCATCATCCGGTGGATCATCAGGCCGTCAAGCGACCCGTCCTCGAGCCCGGCAATGCTGCCTTTGAATTCGAGGGTTTGCTGCATCAGGTGCGCCTCATCCACATCCGCCCGGAAAATCAGGATAAAGGGCGTGCGCTTGCTGTCCGGCCCGGCCGATAGCGGTTTCTCCTTGCATTCCATCAAGGTAACCGGCATGGCCAGGTCACCCGCAACAAACTGATAGTCCTTTTCTATGCCGCCATCGAAAAGCTGCGCATTGGCAGTTGCGATTGAAAGCGATGCTGTTTCTGTGCTCGTCATAATATTCTCCCTAATTGGTACCACCCATGTCCGCCTCCCCGAAGGCGGATGGGCGCCGCGCGGACGCGGCCCCCGATAGCTCATGATCGCATCAGGAACGTGATGGATATAGGCCCTCAAGGCACATGCTATAGTGCACAGCCTGCGTTGGTTGCTGAATCGACACAGCCTGCGTCGCCTGCGGTGTATCCTGGATTGTCAGCGCGTTTGTATTGAAACCGCTGATAGCTGCATTCACACCGCCAATCGTGGCTTTTGTCGTCACTTCTGCCGGTGCCGTGTAGGCATTGCCCAGAGGCGAACCAAGACCACTTGCCGGAACGGCGAGATAGTCACCATCTGCTGGAGTCGCATCCTGGCCCGCGCTTGCAGACACACTAACGTTTACGCTAGCGCCACCACTCCCCGTATAGGTGAAACCGTGGGTGTGGTCCGGCATTTTTGAGAGCGACAGCACTTCATGATGCCAGCCCGGTTTGGCACCCATGACCCATGGCGAAAGGCCTGGGCTTTGCCCCCAGCCCATCGGCACACGCCCCCTCAGGTCAGGTAGGGTAAAGTCGGTCCGACAATCGCCTCCAAATCGACAGCCCAGAAGCGAAAACAGCGCGGAGAACTGGCCGATACTCAGATACTGGCCATTGCAAAGGCCCCATTCGGCTGGCGTAAATTGAAATCCGAGCGCTTTGATAACGCCCATATATTGTTCATACATGATAAATCTCCTGCTGCCCGTTAACCGAAATTGATTTCGTAAAGCACAACAGGGCGCGACTGGGTATCCTGCTCGTTTTCAACGACCGTCGCATCATCGGCTTTCTTCTTGGCTTTCGCGGGTGCCTTCTTCTTGGCAATCGCCGCAGCCTTCTTCATCGCCTCTGTGTTGAAATCGTCGCTTTCAGGATTGTCAGCCTTGTTGTCCACATACAGGCCTTCAAGCACGCCGACCTTCTCAAGCGTCAGGTCATAACAGCCATCAGGGGCTTGGTAGGACTCCGGTCCGCTCAGGACCACCGAGAAGGGCTTCTTACGGCAATCAGAAGGGCGTGCATCGTCCTTCTTCAGCTTGGCCTCATGGACCTCCTCAACCGTCAATTCAATGTCCGGGCCGTCCATGATCGTCAGGGTCACTTTTGACCCGATGAGATCCTTGAAATTTTTTGATGTTACCTTGTCCAGCATAGCTAAACCTCCTTATTTAAGGGCTGGATAATCCGTCCCTTGGGGTTAGCTGCGTGACGGGAACATACCCTGCATGCAGATGGCGAAGTTGATCACCGTGCTTGGTTGAACGATAGCGAACGGATAGTTCTGGCCTGTGTGCTGGATCGCGAAGGCGTTCGAATCGAACCCGCCGCCCCCGGATACGGTTACACCACCAATGGCTGCCGTAGCCGTGACCTCTGCTGGTGCCGTATAGGCGTTGCCGAGAGGCGAACCAAGACCACTTGCCGGAACGGCGAGATAGTCACCATCTGCCGGCGTTGGCTTTTTGCCGCCTGCGGTGGATACCTCAACCTGGACAATATTGGTGCCGCCACCACCACCTGCGTAGGAGTGGGCGTGCGTGTGGGACGGCAGATGGGTTGCGTTCAGCGTAACCGTTTCCGTACCCACCTTCTGGCCCATGGTGTAAGGTGGCAGGCCCGGCCCTGTGCCCCAGCCCATTGGAACGCGGCCACGCAGTTCAGGCAGGCCAAAGGTGCTGCGGCCATCACCGCCAAAGGCAGTCCCCAACAGCGAGAAAAGCGCCGTATTCTGGCTGATTGCGATCAGCGCGCCAGCACACGCCCCATAATGAAGCGGTGTAAAGTTGAAACCAAGAGCCTCAATGACCCCGAGATAGCCTTCCATAGGATTTCCCCTAACATGATTGGAATGTATGTCGAAACTCGAAAAACACACGCATAACAAGAACGTGGATTGAAACCTTAAGATTAGACGCAGTCAACTTATTAGTGCTGAAGTTTTCATGACGTCTCGAAAAACGGTTGTTCTTTTTATGCCACCAATGACGGGAAGGCTTGGAACCCGGGGATTCATGCGGGCACACAAGGCAATCAAACCCAGCCCGCCATGAAATACAACCTGAATACAACGCGTAAATGCTTGGGTTTGTGTAAAATTATTGTTTGCTATGCAGTAATTCTTCACTATTTTGTATCGTGCACATGAATAAGCTCTGCTAAGTCAAAGTTTCGACCGCGCGCTTGTGACAGAAAAACCTGCACGTGTATTTGGGGGCAATGGGTACACTTGGGCATACTGCCAAAAGCTGCACGCGATAGCGCGCTTGGGGTTGTCTGCCAGTTTTCAACAATAGGGAAATATTATGGTAGACGGCTTTGGCGGCGCCACGACAACCAACACTTGTTTCAACCAATTTAGTGAATCCGACAAGGCTGTAGGGGAACAGTACCCCGCAGTATTGATCGTTGATTCGACGGTTGAAGATTCGGCGATCCTGCTTGACGGCCTTGTGCCAGGCACACATGTGGTACGGGCGGAAGCCGGAAAGTTGGCGGAAGTCGCCCGGGAGCTGGAAGCCCTGGCACCCACAAGTGCTGTCCATATCCTGACACACGGTGAACCCGGCGCCTTCACACTGGGGGGCGAGCGGATCGATGCCGCCAGCCTTGAAAGCGGCACCCCAATTGCACGCGCGCTGGCCCATGTTGCCGCCACTGCCAGCAGCATCGCCCTGTGGGCCTGTAATGTTGGTAAAAGCCAAATCGGCGCACGTTTCCTTGACGCCCTGTCAAACCTGACCGGCGCAAGTGTGTATGCATCAGACCAACCTGTTGGTGCCTCCTCTGGCGGCGGCAGCTGGCATATTGGCATACAGTCGCCTTTTACCATGCAGGCACAGACAGCCTATCCGCATACGCTGCCAACCATCGGCACCACCAACTTTGGTACAGGCCTCACCGCACTCTCGACAGACAGTGCCGGCCCAGCCACAAACGTAGGCGGCTCAGGTCTGTCGGCCAGCTATTCCGGCGATACGACAGGGGTTGATATCGTTATCGGTGACCCGCAAAACCTGGCGTCCGTTGATGCTGACGGTAATACCCAATATGGCGAAGGTACCGCGGGTACAGATAGTTCGCTGGTTTTCGGTAATTTCGCCGGAGCTGGCGGCGTCGCAGGCACCGTACAAACCATCAACTATATCTCGCTTAAATCCGACAACGGTACAGACACATTCAATCTGGATGGTTTCTCAATTTATTATCGCGGCACCGCCGGCCAGACCTTCACCGTTACCGCGCACGATGCTTCGGGTACCCAAATTGGATCGGGTATCACCCTCAACAGCTTTACCACTTCTACCGATAACGCTTTTGAAAACTATACAGTTGGATACCAAGCGGTTTCCGACGGTACTCTTGGGTCTAACTTCAACAACATCGTTGAATTTCGCATTACGCCCTCAGACCCATCTACCATGGCGTTCGTCGGACTGGATGATATTGTTGTCTCAGCAGCAATCACCAATAGCGCGCCGGACCTGGGCGGCACGCCGCTAGACGATACAGCCACGGAGGATGTAGCCACCGCGATCGACCTGTCTGCCTACAATGTGTCAGACAGCGACGGTGACACCATCACGCTCACCCTTGCGGTTGACCGGGGCACGATTGCCTCGACCGACGGCAACGGCACAACGGCAGGTGTAACGGTCGCCACCTCGGGCACAACATCGATGACGCTGCAGGGTAGCGCTGCTGACCTGAATACATATCTGAACGACACCACAAAGATCACCTTCACGACGGACAGCAACGACACCACGTCGGCAACGCTGACGGTCACGCCGAATGACGGCACGGAAGACGGCACGGCCGACACCGTCACCATCTCAATTTCAGCCGTGAATGATGACCCGGGCGCCACAGGCGTGCCAACCGATGTGACGGTCACGGAAGACACGGCCTCGAACGTGGACCTTTCCGCCACCAGCTTCAGCGACGTGGACAGCGCTAGCATTACCGTAACGCTAGCCCTCAGTGGCGGCACCTTCAGCTCACCGGCCAACGGCGCAGGCGCTGGCGCAGGCGTCACGGCAACGCTGGTGAACGCCACCACCATTACGCTCGCGGGTGCGCCTGCCGACATCAGCACCTATCTCGATACCGCATCGAACATCCAATATACCGGCGCATCCAACGTGAACGGCAACGATGCCGCCACAATCACGGTTACAGCCAATGACGGTGACGGCTCCGGCAATGTGGCCATGGGCACCGTCAACCTGGACATCACAGCAGTCAATGACGACCCGACCATCTCTGGCCTCGTGACAGATGTGACGGTCACCGAAGACACAGCCAGCAATGTGGATTTTTCGGCCGTTACTTTCGCTGACGTGGACAGCGCCAGCATGACCGTAACCCTGACCGCGAGCGCGGGCACCTTCAGCGCGCCGGGCGAAGGCGCAGGCGTTGGTGGCGGCGTCACGGAAACGCTGGTCAACAGCACCACCATCACGCTGGTAGGCGCACCAGCCGACATCAGTACCTATCTCGATACCGCATCGAACATCCAATATACCGGCGCATCGAACGCGAACGGTAACGACGCGGCGACCATTACTGTGACCGGCAATGACGGCGACGGCTCCGGCGATGTCGCGCTCGGTACCGTTAATGTGGACATCACGGCGGCTAATGACGCGCCGGTTCTGAACCCCGCCTTTACGCCGACCCTGACGGCGATTGATGAAGATGTCCTTGATGCCAGCAACTCAGGTGCGACGGTGGCCGCCATTGTGGCCGACGGCTCGATCACCGATGTGGATGGCGCCGCCCCCGAATCCATTGCTGTCACAGCCGTGGACAACACCAACGGCACCTGGCAGTTCTCCACCGACGGCGGCACAAACTGGACCAGCATCAATTCAGGCACCACGAGCGACAGCAATGCGCTTCTGCTGGACAGCACAGACATGCTGCGCTTCGTCCCGGGCGCGGACTATAGCGGCTCATCCACCATCACCTTCCGGGGGTGGGACCAGACTTCGGGTGCAGCTGGCACTTTCGTGGATGCCTCCACCAATGGCGGCACCACGGCCTTCTCAAGCTCTACTGATACGGCAAGCGTTACGGTGAATGCGGTCAATGATGTGCCTGTCTTCACCGGCCTTGACGGCACGCCAAGCTTCACCGAAGGCGGTAGTGTTGTCGCCCTAGACGGCAACGTCACTATCTCTGACGCCGAACTGGACAGCCTCAACGGCGGCAGCGGCGACTATAGCGGTGCATCGCTCACGGTTTTGCGCAATGGCGGTGCGAATGCCAATGACAGCCTTTCGGTTGTCTCAGGTGGCAACCTGACGGTTGCGGGCGGCCCGAACGGTGGCGGCACCATTACCGCGGGCGGTAGTGTTATCGCGACTATCTCGAACGCTGGCGACGACGATGAGCTGACCATCACATTCCAAGACGTTGGCACCACGCCGACCACGGCGCTGGTGAACGAGGTGATGCAGGCCATTCGCTACTCGAACAGCAGCAACGACCCGGCAGCCAGCGTGCAGATTGACTGGTCGCTCTCTGACGGCAACTCCGCCAACGCGCAAGGCTCGGGCGACAACCCTGGTATCGCCACCGGCTCAACCACTGTATCCATCACCGGCGTCAATGACGCACCGACACTGAGCGCCACGGGCAGCGACCCGAACTTCATTGAAGGCGGCGCCAATAGCGACCTGTTCTCCGGCGTCACAGCAGACACGGTTGAGGCTGGCCAAACCATCACGAGCATGACGCTGACTGTCACCAACGTCAGCGACGGTGCGGATGAAACCTTGACGTTCGATGGCTCTACCATCCAGCTAACGAATGGCAATGTTGTGAATACTGCCACCAATGGCCTGACGGTATCCGTCAGCGTTGTGGGCACCACCGCAACAGTGAGCTTCACCGGCGCCACCCTGACCGAGGCCCAGTTCCAGACGCTGGTGGATGGGATGGCCTATGCCAATGCCAGCGATGACCCGACGACGGCTGGAAACCGTGTGGTTACGATCACCGGCATCGCCGACAGCGGCGGCACAGCGAACGGTGGCAGCGACACAGCGGCACCAAACATCACATCGACTGTGTCTCTCACGGCAGTCAACGACGCCCCGGGCATCGCGAACCTCAATGGTGACAGCGCCAGCGAAATTATTGCCGGACCTAGTGCCCAGGACGTAACAGATCTGAATGACGTTACCGTCACCAACGTGGATTCAGCCGATTATAACGGCGGGTCCCTGACCCTGTCGCAACTCAGTGGCACAGCAAACGGTAACTGGGGTGTTGACGGCACTACTGTGACCTCCGGCGGCGACGGCACCATCGCAGCGGGCGAGACCATCAGTGTGGGCGGCACGGCGATCGGTACGGTCCATGCCACGAACGACGGCCAGGGCGGCAGCACGCTGCAAATCGACTTCGATACCGCCAATGCCACCTCTGCCAATATCCAGACATTGATCCGCGCCCTGACCTTTGAAGGGCCATCCGGCATTGGCGCACGTGCATTCACGCTGACCCTGAATGACGGCGACGGCACCGCGAACGGCGGTGACGAAGACACCGCAGCCACCTTTACGCTGACCGTAACGCCAAATCCACCTGTGATCAGCAATGTGGACGGCGACAGCTTCACCTTCACCGAAGGCGATAGCGCAACCCTAATTGACGTCAGCAGCAATGCCACACTTACGGATGCGGATTCCGCCAACTTTGACGGCGGCAACCTGACAGCCACCTTCCAGTCGGGCGGACAGGCCGCGGAAGACCTGCTGACCTTCGACACGTCCGGCACCGTGTCCCTCGCGGGCACAACGGCAGGCTCCAATGTCTCCGTCGGCGGTACGATTGTTGGCACCCTTGGCAATAATATCGCTGCGGGAAATGACCTGGTGGTCAACTTCAACACCGATGCCACACCGGCGCGCGTTCAGGACCTCCTGCGCGCGATCCAGTATGACAATACGGGCGGGGACAATCCGACAGACGGCGACCGCGTTGTGCGCGTCACCATTGTCGATGCGGGTACGGACCCGGCTTCCGGTTCGGCAGACATCACGATCAATGTTGATCCTGTCAACGACAACCCAACAGGCGCCACCCTGCCAACGGATGTGACTGTCACAGAAGACACGGCCAGCGATGTGGATCTTTCCGCCGCCAACTTCACGGACGACGATAGTGCCTCCATTACCGTGACGCTCACGATTGATGACGGCACCTTCAGCTCACCCGCCAGTGGCGCGGCTGTCGGCGCAGGCGTCACGGCAACACTGGTGAATGCCACCACCATCACACTGGTCGGCGATGCGGACGATATCGACACCTATCTCGATACTGCCTCCCGCATCCAGTATACCGGCTCGTCAAACACCAACGGCAATGACGCGGCCACCATTACAGTGACGGCCAATGATGGCGACGGCTCTGGCAATGTGGCCATCGGCACCGTCAATATCGACATCACGGCGGTGAACGACGACCCAACGGGCGCCACGCTACCAACGGATGTGACCGTAACAGAGGACACAGCCAGCAATGTGGATCTTTCCACCGCCAACTTCGGCGATGTGGACAGCGCCAGCATCACCGTGACACTCACGATCGATGACGGCACCTTCAGCACACCGGCCGACGGCGCGGGCGTGGGCGCAGGCGTCACCGAAACACTGGTGAACGCTACCACCATCACGCTGGTGGGTGCGCCAGACGATATCGATACCTATCTCGATACAGCGTCCCGCATTCAGTATACCGGCAGTGCGGATACCAATGGTGACAATGCAGCGACCCTTACCGTGACCGCAAATGACGGTGACGGCTCCGGCGATGTGGCCATCGGCACCGTCAATATCGACATCACGGCAGTCAATGACGATCCAACGGGCGCAACCTTGCCAACAGATGTGACCGTCATAGAGGACACGGCCAGCGATGTGGATCTGTCTGCCGCCAACTTCGGCGACGTGGACAGCGCCAGCATCACCGTGACGCTCAGCATTGATGCAGGCACCTTCAGCACACCGGCCGACGGCGCGGGCGTGGGCGGCGGCGTCACGGCAACACTGGTGAACGCAACTACCATCACGCTCGCAGGTGCGCCGGACGATATCGATACCTATCTCGATACCGCCTCCCGCATCCAGTATACAACGGCTGCGGACGTTGATACTGCAGATGCCGCCACCATTACCGTTACGGCAAATGACGGCGACGGGTCGGGCGACGTTGCCATCGGCACGGTCAGCGTGGATGTCACTGGCGTCAACGACCTGCCAACCAGCAGCGGCGGCTCGATCGCGACGGCTGAGGACACCAGCAAGGCCTTTGCGGAAAGCAACTTCAACTTCAGCGATGTAGACACGGGCGACACGCTCCAGAGTGTCCGGATCGACACGCTGCCAAGCACCGGCACGCTGAAGCTTTCCGGTGTCGCTGTCACGGCTGGCGACGTGATCGCCGTCGCCGACATCGGCAACCTGACCTACAGCCCACCATCGAACCAGTCTGGCTCCACCAGCTTTACCTACACCGTCAATGACGGCACGGGCTTTGCGACCAGCACAGCGACAATGAATGTTTCTGTTTCGGCCCGCAACGACGCGCCAAACAACATCAGCCTGTCAAACAGCAGCGTGAAGGAAACTGTCCCGGGCGCCGTGATCGGCACCGTAAGCGCGACCGACGTGGACGACAATGTATTGACCTACACTGTCAGCGACAGCCGCTTCATCATCGATGCGAACAACCAGCTGAAGCTGAAAGCTGGCGAGACACTGGATTTCGAGACCGAAAGCACGGTTACCGTGACACTCACTGCCACCGACGACGAAGGCGCATCCGACAGCGACGACTTCACCATCACTGTTATTGATGTCAACGAAATTACGGGCGGCAATGACCCTGACACCCTTGATGGCGGCGACGATGATGACTTCGTCCTGGCCCTTGGCGGCAACGACCGCGTCAACACCGGCAACGGACGTGACACGATCGACGGCGGCGATGGCAACGACGATATCAACGGCGGCGGCGACGACGACTTCCTCAAGGGCGGCACCGGCAACGATACAGTCGATGGCGGGTCAGGCAATGACCTTGTTTATGCCGGCCTGGGTGACCTTGGCAATGACACGGTGCTCGGCAGCGGCGGGTTCGACAGCCTTGGCGGTGGCGCCGGGGACGATTCCATCAACGGCGGCGACAATGACGACCTCCTGTGGGGCCGGTTTGGCAGCGACACCGTTGACGGCGGCACCGGCGACGACATGCTTTATAACGGTGAAGGCAGCGACACCGTCATCGGCGGCTCCGGTGATGACACCCTTTGGGCCGGCAACGATGACGACTTGCTCTCTGGCGGCGACGGCGATGACGTCTTCATCTTCGGCGCCAACTCCGGCAATGACACCATCACCGACTTCGAAGTCGCAAACGACGCCCTGGACCTGCAATATAGCGGCGCGGGCTTTGGCGCGCTGGCGGATGTCCAGGCAGCCGCAAGCGATGTCACGCAGAACGGCCAGGACGGCCTGTTGATCGATCTTGGAAACGGCCAGAGCGTGTTCCTGGTCGGCCTGGATACCGGCGATCTGGCGAGTATGACTATCACGATATAGCCTAAACGCTCGGGACTGGCGGCACTTTGTCGCCGGTCCCTTTTTTACCCCACACATATCTGGCTTCAGGCTGAAAAACGCGTCATGATGACATCATGAATGTGATGCTCGCGCTTTTCCTGTTCCTTCTGCTGGCCCGCTTTGGCGGCTTTGTCGCAGAGCGCGCACGCCTGCCCGTGTCCGTGGGTGAAATGATGGCCGGCGTGCTGATCGCCATGGCCGCCAGCAATTTCGGCGACAGCGTTCCTTTCCTGCCTGCCATCATCAAGGATGAATTCGTGGCCGCTGCGGCTGATATCGCGGTGTTTTTCCTTGTGCTGTTGGCGGGTATTGAGCTGGAACCGCGTGAGATCGCACAGGCCTCGGGCAAGGCCTTGTGGATTGCCCTCGGGGGGGTGCTGGTGCCGCTGGTGGGCGGTGTGTGGCTGGCGTGGGAATGGCTGCCCATGGGGCCGGAACACCATAGCCAGGCTCTGGTGACCGGTGTTGTGCTTTCGATCACTGCGCTTCCGGTGGTGGTCAAGGTGCTGACCGACTTCAACAAGCTGAGAAGCAGTGCCGGTGAAATGGTCATCACCGCCGCGCTGTTTGACGACATTATCGGGCTGGTGCTGATCGCGCTCCTGCTGGCGATTGTGGAAACAGGCGGCCTGCCTGCCCCCGCCGACCTGGGCCTGATGGCGCTGAAGGTGGCAGCCTTCTTCACCATCACCATGCTTCTTGGGGTTCATGTCTATCCCCGCGTGCAGAAGGGCCTGAAGCTCATGAAGGCTTCGGCGATCGAGTTCAGCGCGCTTGTCACCGCGGCTCTCGGGTATGGCTGGCTCGCCGAAACCATGGGGCTGCACTGGGTGATTGGCGCTTTCATGGCAGGCCTGTATTTCGAAAAATCGCGGGTTGGCGGGCGCAGCTACACTGAAATTCTGGCCATTGTGAACACCATGGTACAAGGCGTTCTGGGGCCGCTCTTTTTCCTGTCGATGGGGCTTTACGTCGATATTGGCGCCGCCGGAGATATGCCTGCCCTCCTGGTCGGGCTGTTGGTGTTTGCACTGCTGAGCAAAATCGTTGGCGCCGGGGTGCCCGCGCTCTTTTTGGGCTTCAACCCCCGCGACGCCGTTATCATCGGCACCGGCATGGCCGCGCGGGGCGTGGTGGGCCTTGTGGTACTTGGTATCGCTGTGGACGCTGGTGTATTTAACGGCGCGGGCGATAACCCTGCCGGCACACCCCTGTTGACGGCGCTTGTGCTCGTCAGCGTGCTCACCACCGCACTTACGCCGCTCTTGTTGCAGCTGGTGCTCAGGAAAAATCAGACCAGGGGCTGAAGACCCGCCTCAGCGGAAGGCCGGGCCATGCGCCCAGGCAGCGAGTGAATAGCGCCGCCCCGCGGTCACAGGCGTCACCCGGTGGAGCACATAACTCGGGAAGGCCGTCAGTGTGCCGCGCGCGCGCACCTGCGCCGCCGGTGTGCCGTCAGCATTCACCTCAAGGCATCCGCCTTCATAGTCCGCCGGGTCCGAAAGCTGCAGCACCAGGCTGAGCTTGCGGCTGGCATTCAGGCCCTGTCGGCCAATATCGATATGCCAGTCATAGAAATCGCCGCCCTCTGCCGTCCCGTCATACCGCAACAGCTGGAAGCCTTCATCAAAGCCCATGAGCGCGAAATCGAACCAGCGCCGATTGAGAAGCGCGAGGCCCTCGATCAACCGGTCACCAAGCCACGGCAGGGTGTCATCATCCAGCCACAGGGTGCTGGCGGAGCGAATGCCTGATACCATCACGCCGCCGGTCAGACGCCCTGGCGCCATGCCTGCGGTCTCGCCATAGGCAATCAGGCGGTCACATTCCTCAGCGCTCAGAAAGTCAGGCAAACTAACAACCGCCTCCCTGCTGGACACGGCAGGCATGAAGCCGATATCGCCGCGCGGAGCCATGGTCTCAGCGGTCCAGATCGTAAAGGTCGATCAGGTCGGCGACGTCACCGACACTGACGCTGTATTTGCTGGCGATCTGGCCCATGGTGCGCCCACGCTTGAGCGCCGCCGCGAGTGTCGCTTCGTCGATCGGCCATTCATCGTCGTAGGAATCGCTATAGCTGGGCTCATAATCCAGCCCCAGCTCATCGTCAAAAAATCCAGACCGCGTCATCGCATTGCTCCAGAAGGGACTCGGCCCCGCATGGGACCGTTCATTTTTCTTCTGCGCTTGCGCTTTTCATTTGAAAAGCGGATAAATTAGATAGTTTATATCGAAAAAATCGATACATGAGGCAGTCATGGACATCATGCAGGCACGGACATTTCTGGCGGTTCTGGAAACCGGCACTTTCCTTGGTGCCGCCGAGAAGGTGAATGTGGCACAAAGTACAGTCAGCGCCCGGATCAAGGCGCTTGAGGACATGCTTGGGCAGGAGCTGTTTGTGCGCAACAAGACGGGCGCCGCACCCACACGCGCCGGCCAGGCGTTTGCCCGCCATGCCCGCGCCATCCAACGCCAGTGGGACCAGGCAAAACTGGCGGTCGCCATGCCCGAAGGCCAGCAGAAGATGCTGACAATCGGCGGCCAGCCCAGCCTGTGGGATGGCTTCCTTCTGCACTGGCTGCCCTGGATGCGGAGCCACGCGCCCAAAGTGGCCATTCGCGCCCAGATGATTGCATCCTCAAGCCAGCTGATGCAGCAGCTGGTCGATGACACGCTGGACCTTGTGGTGCTGTATCGTCCCGAAGCCCGCCCGGGAACGGAAATCCGGCAGATATTTGAAGAACAGCTGGTGCTGGTGAGCAGTGCTTCTCCGCCCGAGCGTGGCAAAGAACCGGAATATGTCTATATTGATTGGGGGCCGGAGTTTGAGGCGGATCATGCGCTTAATTTCCCCAATGCCACGATGCCCAGCCTGAACCTGAATGTGGGGTCTCTCGGGATTTCCTTTCTGCTGAACAACATTGCATCGGGCTATTTTCCCATGCGCATCGCCGCACCCTACCTGGCGGCAGGCACCCTCACGCGTGTCGAGGGTGCGCCCATATTCACCTACCCGGTCTATGCAGCCTTCCCCGAGGATCACGACAGCGCCCTGATCGGCACAGTGCTTCAGGGGCTTCGGCAGATTGCCGCCGAAAGCCTTTCCTGACCCGCCCGTTTCACTACTCAACCGGCTATTGCCCGCATAATTTGTGTAACGTTTGCCGCGGTCGCAGCTTTTTTCTATAGTGGCCGCGTCCATTCGGGGAGGAGGGGACATTTCACGCCAGGGGAGCCTCACTGTGTCCATTTTCCGCCACACCCGCCTGCCTACCCTCATCTATGCCGCATTGACTTGCACCGTTGCTGCACCCGTATCTGGCGATGATACCGAAGGGGCGATGGAAGAAATCATCGTGCATGCCCGAAAGCGCGAGCAGGCCCTGACGGACACGCCGGTTTCCATCAGCGTGGTTGGCATGGCGGCAATCGAGGACTGGACACTGGTGTCGCTTGAGGACCTGGAACTGGCGGTCCCGAACCTGCGCACCGCGGCCCAGTTTGCCTACAATAATACCGTCTCATTGCGCGGCGTCGGCTCCTTCAGCCGCAACATCGGCTTTGACGAACGCGTCGGCCTGTATCTGGACGGCATCTATCTGGGGCCGTCTTACGGCCTGAACCAATCGCTGCTGGATATCGCGCAGGTGGAAGTGATGCGCGGACCACAGGGCACGTTTTTTGGCCGAAATTCCATCGCCGGGGCGGTGACGCTTGTCAGCCAGAAGCCGGGCCCCGATCTGGCCGGGCGGTTCCTTGCCCGCTATGGTCGGTTCGACACCCGCACTCTTGGCGGCAGCATCAATGTGCCGCTGTCGGATACGCTCTCTGCGAGCTTTTCTGCCAACCTCCATAAGCGCGACGGGTTAACCACCAATATTTTCGATGGCTCAAAAATCGATAACCGCAACAGGAACAGCCTGCGGGCACAAATGCTGTACCGTCCGTCAGACCAGTTCGAGGCGCACCTGAGCCTGGACCGGAACGAAATTGATGAGAGCATGCTGATCGGCGACCCGAACTCCGATACCTTCGGCATTTTCCCTGAAACAGCAGCCCCAAACGCCTTTGAGGTGGACTTCAACCGCGTACCCCGCCAGAGCGTGGTAACCAAAGGCGCGGGCCTCAGCCTGGCCTGGACCTTCGAGAGCGGTTTGGAGCTTCTCTCCCTCACCGGCCTTCGCGCCAATGATACAGGGCATTCCTACGACACGGACTATTCCAGCATTGATATCCTCTATCTGGATTACCGCGAAGACTATGGACATTTCTCGCAGGAACTGCGGCTGACATCACCAGAAGACAAACCGCTCGGCTATGTATTCGGCCTAACTTACCTGGACCAGAAAGGCGAGACCGACCGCCACGCCATCGGTGGGGCAGCAGCTTTCCTCCTGGGCGCCGCAGAGGGTGCTGATATGGCGAGCGTGGGGCGCGTAGACACTGAAGCCTGGGGGCTTTATGGCAGCCTGGACTACCGCCTCAATGACACACTCACCCTGTCGGCGGCGCTCAGATGGTCCCGTGACGAGAAGGCCGTGGACTGGGGCATCGACACAAGGGGCGCACCCGCTTTCGGGCTGGCAACAGGAACCCTTTTGGACACCAGGCACGATAGCGACATATCCCCCACCATCAGCGTAACCTATGAACCTAACAATGATTTCACTGCTTTCCTGCGCTATGGTGAAGGCTTCAAAAGTGGCGGCTATAACCTGGATTATGTCAGCGCCGCCATCTTCCCCGACCAGCTTGAATTCGACAAGGAAAGCGCCCGCAGCTATGAGGCCGGCCTCAAGGGCAACCTGTGGGATGGCCTTGGCTGGTTCAGTGCCACGGCCTTCTGGGTGGATTATCGGGACTTTCAGGTCAACCAGTTCCTGGACCAGGGCGGCGGCAGTACGGTTATCGTCATCGCGAACGCGGCCAAGGTGCGCACCAAAGGCATGGAGTTTGAACTGACGGCGACACCTGCGGAAGGCCTTTCCGCCTCAGCCTCGCTCGCGCTTCTCGATGCAGAATATCGCCAGTTCACCGATGGCGGCGTGGGTGCCACGGATGTTTCCGGCAACAAGCTTGAAGCGCCGGACGTGGAAGCCAGCTTGAGCATCGCTTATGAGCGCGCGGTCACTGAAGCCCTGATGGGCTTCTTAAACCTGAACGCTTCCTTCGCTGACGGCTATTTCATCACGCCGGACAATGTTTCCGAACAAACGCTTCTGGGTGGCAGCAAGGTGCCGTTCGGGCGGATATCCAGCCGGTCCCAACTGAACGCCAAGGTTGGCGTCAGTAGCCCGGCGGGCGGCTGGACCGCGGCATTCTGGCTTCAGAACGGATTTGGGGACGGCGGCACCGCGGCGAGCCTGAGGGACTTTTTCGGCACCATTGTGGAAGCCCAGACCGCCCCCAGAAGCTATGGGCTCGAGCTGACATACGCTTTCTAGCACGCTTGAGAGGCTTGACTTGAGCCTCCTCAGTTTCTAGCGTTCGTCGTGTAAAGGCTTGCCAAGAAAGGAAAGCGCCTCACACACTGCGCCAATGGGCCCTTAGGGCCCTGCCCACACTGTGACGGCCAATCATGCCCATGACTTTCCGCATCGACTTCCGCCCCATCGTTCAGGTTATCGGCCTCCTTCTGGTGGCGCTTGCCTTCTTCATGATGGTTCCGGCCGTGGTGGAAGCCCAGATGGCAGGCACCACGCCTTGGGAGTTTATCTTCTCATCTGCCTTTACCGGCTTTATCGGGCTGGCCCTTGTGCTGGCAACGCGGGATGACGAGCCAGTCAATCTGGACATCAAGCAGGCTTTCCTTCTAACCGCCACAACCTGGCTGGTGCTGCCCATCTTTGCGGCCCTGCCGCTTCTGGGGCTTGGCCTGCCTGAAGATGCCACGCATTCCTACACTGACGCGGTGTTCGAGACCGTCTCTGGGATCACCACCACCGGGTCCACGGTTCTGTCGGGGCTGGATACCATGCTGCCGGGCATCCTTTTGTGGCGGTCGCTCCTCAACTGGATCGGCGGCATCGGCATTGTGGTGATGGCCATCATCATGCTGCCGTTCCTGCGCATCGGCGGGATGCAGCTTTTCCGCACCGAAAGCAGTGACAAATCCGAAAAAATTGTGCCCAAGTCTGCCCAGCTGGTGAAATGGATCACCGGCGTTTATGTGGCACTGACCGCCCTTTGCGCTATCGCCTATTACCTGTCCGGCATGTCCATGTTCGACGCGGTCAACCACGCGCTCGCGACCCTGGCGACAGGCGGCTTCAGCACGCATGACAGCTCGTTTGCCGGCTTCGGCATGGGGGCACAGTGGGTTGGCATTCTTTTCATGCTGGCAGGCAGCATTCCCTTCATCGCCTACATCAAGTTCGCCCGGGGACGAAAGCACGCCTTCGCGCGCGACCCGCAGATCAAAGCCTTCCTGCGCTTCCTGGCCATTATCATCCTGGGTTCCACCTTCATGCTGATGGCCGACCGGGACTGGGACTTTTTCCATGCGCTGACCATGGCGGCCTTCAACATCGTCTCCATCGTCACCACAACGGGGTTCGCCTCCACCGACTATACACTGTGGGGCACAGGAGCGGTGGCCGGCTTCTTCCTGCTGACATTCGCAGGCGGCTGCGCCGGATCAACGTCGGGGGGAATCAAGGTTTACCGGTTTCAGGTTCTGTGGATCACGCTTCGCGAACAGCTGCTCAGGCTCAACAGCCCGAACCGGGTGGTGATCCTGAATTATCACGGTGCGCGCATGCCCACCGACCTGCCGCTGTCGGTGCTGGCGTTCCTGGCGGCCTTCTTTGCCTCCATCGCCATCGTCACGCTCATGCTGGCCATGATGGATATCGATTTTGTCACCGCGCTATCTGCCGCGACCACCGCCATCACGAACGTGGGGCCAGGCTTTGGCGACATCGTCGGCCCGTCGGGCAATTTCGCCAGCCTGCCGGACGCCGCCAAATGGCTGCTCAGTTTCGCCATGATCCTGGGCCGGCTGGAGGTCTTTACCCTGATCATGCTGTTCGACCCGCACTTCTGGCGGGACTAGGCACGGTTAGTCCGGCATTCCAGCCTTCTTCATCAGGTGCTTGGTAGCCAAGGTGGCCGTGTGGTCCAGAAGGCTGGTGTTACTGACCGTGCCGTGGCCTGGCACAACAATCGTTGCGCTTCCGTAATGATCCTTCGCAAGCGCCATCGCAGCACCCCAATTGCCAGGGTCGCCTTCCTTATAATAGCCAAGGTTGCGGGCAGAAGCCTCGCGGACCGCGCAGCCGCCGAACAAGAGCTTCTCGCGCCCCAGCCACACGATAAGATTATCGGTGGTATGTGCCGTGCCGGGGAACATGACCTCCAGCGGGCCGAGCTTTGTGGTGGCGCCCGCCTCGTCCGCAAGATCAAGCTCATACTCGGGCGGCACTTCGCCGCGGGCAATCATCAACTGGCGGGTCTTGCGCGACGCATAAAAGCGGATGCCGCGGGCTTTCATCACCTCTGCCCCCGCCGCGCGATCGGCGTGCGAATGGGTGGCCACCGCCATGGTGACCTTGAGCCCGATTGCGGCTTCGATTTCATCGAGGAGCGTAGCGGTCGCAGCCGCGCCCCAAGCGCTGTCCACCAGCACAAGATGGCCGCGGTCGCGCACGATCAGGCCGTTCGATGTGGCGCTGTAGCCGTTTTCGAACGTGTGGCTTGAGACATGCAGCCATACACCGTTCACGAGCGGGCGGATGCGCACGCCTTCATCTTCCGCGCGCCCCACCGGGGCGATAAGCATAAGGAACAGAAACAACACAAGCACGCGCACAGAGACCTCCTCGGACAAACATCGGCTGCCCATCCTTGTGGCATGGAATGACGGCGAAAAATGGACAAAGAAAAAGGCGCGCCGGGATCAGGTTCCTCTGGGCACGCCTTTTGCTGAGTCGGCCGAGTCGGGCCCGAGTCAGACCTTAATTCTTATCTGAAGTCTCGTCGGATGTCTCTTCAGGAACGCCTTCCGCCGCTGCGGCGTGGGCCGCGTGGGCCTCTTCCGGCGTGAAGTCATAGGTGGAATTGCAGAACTGGCAGTGCACGCTGATCTTGCCGTCCACCGTCATATGATCGATATCGTCGTCAGAAAACTGGCTGATCACGGTGATCAGGCGCTCGCGGCTGCAGCGGCAGGCGTGGACAAGGGCCACGCTGTCGAACACGCGCACGCCGTCTTCGTTATAGAGCCGGTAAAGCAGCTGATCGAGCGTCAGCTGCGGATCGAGAAGCTCTTCCGTCTTGACGCTGTGCATCAGAACGCTTGCCCGGTTCCATTCCTCGGCAGTGTTGCGCTCAAGAATACGCTCTTGGCCGGTTTCACCCCGCGCCAGATGCTGCACCATGATGCCGCCCGCGCGCCAATAGTTGGTCACCGGGTCATGATCACACCGCAGGCGAATTTCCGTGGGCGTCTGCTCGCTGTTCTGGAAATAGTTGCGCGCCACTTCCGACAGCGTCTCGCCCTTCAGCTCAACAATACCCTGGTAGCGGTCCATGTCCTCGCCCTGGTCGATGGTGAGCGCCAGATAACCGTTCTTGGACCCAATCAGGCCGTGGAAGCTTGGGTTCTTGCCATATTGGGCCATGGTCTCTGCGTTAATGTCCGCGTAGCCGCGCAGGCGGCCAACCCCGTCTTCCTTGAGCTCATAATCCGCAACCATCATCGGCACCGGGCCGCCGGATTTGGTCTGGATTGTGACAATGCCATTAAATTTGAGCATGGAACCAAGCATGGCGGTGAGCGTGAGCAGTTCGCCCAAAATCTTCGCCACAGGTTCCGGATAGTCGTGCGCCTTCAGGATCTGGTCCACCACCGTGCCAAGCCGCACGGCGCGGCCGCGCACGTCCATGCCTTCAATGGCAAAGGGGCGGATTTCATTGTCCCGGCTGCCTGCCGGGTCTTTGACAACGATCGGGGTTTCGCTCATGGGACCGCTTTCCAAACTCAACTAAAAGGCCAAAGGGCCCCTTGGGGCCCGTTTCCCGGCGCTTTTATATCTTTCCGAGGCACCAGGCAAGGATTGCCTTTTGGGCATGCAGGCGGTTTTCCGCCTCGTCCCACACCACGCTTTGGGGGCCGTCCATCACATTGTTGGTCACTTCTTCGCCGCGGTGGGCGGGCAGGCAGTGCAGGAACACGGCGTCATCCGCCGCCTTTTCCATCAGCGCCCGGTTGACCTGGAAGGGCTCCAGCGCACGCACGCGGCTGCCTGTGCGGTCATCGCCCATCGACACCCAGGTGTCTGTGAACACGGCGTCAGCATCCCACACGGCGGCCTCGGCTTCCGTCACCACATGGATGTCGCCGCCCTCAACTTCTGCCCATTCAAGCACATCGTCATAGGGCGCAAAGTTTTCCGGGCAGCCCAGCATCAGCGTGAAGTCGAACTTCACCGCCGCTTCGATGAGCGACGTGGCCACATTGTTGCCGTCGCCTACCCAGGCAAGCTTCTTGCCCTTGATGGGGCCCAGACGCTCCTCAATCGTCATGATATCAGCCATGATCTGGCACGGGTGCGACCGGTCCGTGAGCGCGTTGATCACCGGCACATCACCCTCTTCCGCAAGCTCGATGACCGCTTCATGGGTGTTGGCGCGGATCATGATAGCGTCCACATAGCGGCTGACCACGCGGGCGGTATCGCCGATGGTTTCGCCGCGCCCGAGCTGCATACTGCCGCCCTGCAGCACAACGGCCTTGCCGCCCAGCTGGTGCATGGCCATCTCGAAGCTGATGCGCGTGCGGGTGGAGGACTTCTCGAAAATCATGGCAAGCGCATGGCCCGCGAGCGGCGCGCCTTCATCCACCGCACCCTTGGGGAGATGACGTCGTGCCTCTTTCCATTCCTTGGCCGTATCGAGGATATGCCGAAGCGTCTCCGCCGGGATATCCTTCAGGTCAATGAAGTGGCTGTTGGGTGTGCTCGTCATCTCACTGTTTCCTCTTCACTAAGATACAGGGTTACTCGTTGGCTATTTGCCCGGCAGGCCGTTGGCCCGCCAGTCGTTCATGGCCGCGTCCAGCTTGTCCATGGCCTCATCCAGATGCTCGTCTTCGATAATCAGCGGCGGCAGCATGCGCATAACCATGTCGCCCGCCACAGCCGGCAGCATGCCCCGGCCAATCATGTCCACCACCGCATCGCGGGTTGGCACCTCCGGCAGGCGGATACCGGCCATCAGGCCCATGCCACGCACTTCGGAAATATAGTCGCCGTGGCGCTGCTGCAGGGCGCCCAGCCGCGCCTGAAGCTTGTCGCCCATGTCGCGCACGCGCTCGAGGAAGCCCGGGGCCAGCATTTCGTCCAGCACCGCGTTGCCGACAGCCATCGCCAGCGGGTTGCCGCCATAAGTGCTGCCGTGGGTGCCGACCGTCATGCCCGAAGCGGCTTCTTCAGTCGCCAGGCAGGCGCCCAGCGGGAAGCCGCCGCCGATGCCCTTTGCGGCTGTCACGATATCCGGCTTGATGTCAGACCATTCGTGGGCGAACAGCTTGCCCGTCCGGCCCATGCCGCACTGGATTTCATCAAACACCAGCAGAAGGCCGTGCTCATCACACAGGGCGCGGAGCGCCTGCATCTGCTCTTTGGGGA
Source organism: Kordiimonas lipolytica (assembly GCF_042651265.1). Lineage (GTDB taxonomy): Bacteria > Pseudomonadota > Alphaproteobacteria > Sphingomonadales > Kordiimonadaceae > Kordiimonas > Kordiimonas lipolytica. Next base: position 142,343 of record NZ_JBHSCR010000013.1, read on the forward strand.
TCGGGCGGATGCCGCCTTCGCCCTGCACGGGCTCAACCATGATGCCGCCGGTCTCTGGCCCGATGGCGGCCTGCACGGCTTCAATGTCGCCAAAGGGCACCACATCAAAGCCGTCCGGCAGGGGCTCGAACCCCTTCGTCAGCTTTTCCTGGCCCGCGGCGGCAATGCCCGCCAGCGTGCGGCCATGGAAGGCGTTCGACATGGTCACAAGGCGGTATTTGCCCTTGTTGCCTTTGTCATAATGATACTTGCGCACCATCTTGATGGCGCATTCGATTGCCTCAGCGCCCGAGTTGGTGAAGAAAACAGTGTCAGCGAAGGAGGCCGCGCACAGGCGCTCGGCCAGCTTGGTGCCAAGCGGGATTTCATAAGTATTGGCCGTGTGCCATAGCTTTGCGCCCTGCTCGGCAAGCGCTTTCACAAGAGTGGGGTGGCTGTGCCCCAGGCACATCACGCCGATGCCGGAATAGAAATCCAGATATTTCTTGCCGTCGGTGTCATATAGATACATGCCTTCGCCGCGCTCGAAAGCGACAGGAATACGGGCGTAGGTTGGCATCAATGGGCTAATCACGTCTTCTCTCCATCCGGCCTCTTGTGAGGCTCTGTTTGGGTGATATGGCAGGGCTATATAAATGCGTTGAGCCGAGCCCTTATCCGGCCCGGCTTTTCAGGGTTCAGAGGATGCCCCTACGGCACGACCAAGTCAATGGCCGCCCACCGCAGGAAACACGAAAAAAACTGGGCTATCCGGGAAGTTCTGTTGAATTGGGGGAAGAGGGGATTACAGACATGCCTAGTAGTTCCGGCACAGAGGTTTACGGTGATGAGATCTGCAATATCTAACCGGCTGCTAAATAAATTGCTGCGGAAGCGCGTGACACAATCCATAAACTCGCAGAACCAATAAGAACCGAGCGCTGCCATTTATACATTTTGATACTAGCCGCGTTCGCATTCTCTTTTTTCCGACCCCTATCGCTACACGAAGGACTATCAAAAGCGTCCCCAGGATTTTTACCAGCGGCTCTTTCGGCTGCGTTAGAGTGTATTAGAGAGGATTGGCGGAACACCTCGATTTCTGAATGCTTTGCTTTGATTCCGCATATACCTGCGGCTAGGAATGCTCCCCACACCGCAATTTCGAGACCTACAAAGACAATATGTCGGGGGTTTTCGAAAGATGATATGGCGATGCTCTAGAGAGCGAAAGGCAGTGAAAGCATGTAATACGATAGCTGCTTACGGGACTCCTTAAAAGCCTGCCTACTTTCGTCACGCAACAATACATGACGCTTTTCATACTCATCGCTCATAATATGTCCTTTATTGCAAGGCCACACCCACATCCGTCTGGCTGAAATCATCACCGACGAACAAGAGCGGTACAGCCATGCTTTTTGCCGTGGCGTAGGCAAAACAGTCGCCGAAGTTCAGCGATGCCGGATGCCGCCCCTTGCCCCAGGCCAGGAAAGCTTCCTGCACGCCTTTGGCGATAGCGCCGTCGACATTGGCAATCTCCATCCCAATGGCCTCCAGCGTGTCGTTCAGCTCATCAGCCAAGCCTCTCGCGGCAGCCACGATCATCAGCTCAGACAAGGTACCCGCCGACATGCAGAGGTCATTGTCTGACAAACACCGGATAATCTCGTCCGCCCTCGGCTCACTCAGCAACACAGCCATAATCGCGGAGGTATCGACAACAATCACGAAGGCATCCCCGTGTCGTCATAGAGGAAGTCGGCGGCGTGGGCGGCATCCGCACCCTGGGCCTGTTTGTCCCTAGCCCGCAAGGCGATCGCCATCAACGCCTCCCGCTTTTCGGCAGCTGTCTTTGGTGCGATAAGGGGTTTGATTTCCGCCACAGGCCGTCCGTGCCTAGTCAATACCACGTGTTCCCCTGTTTCGGCGGCTTTAATAAGGCCGGAAAGCTTGCCCTTAGCTTCGTGAATAGCGATTTCCATATAACACTCCTTTGTGGACCATAATATAGTCCAAATTTGAAATGTCAAGATTATGGACCATAATGTGGTCCAAACTCCTTCCTCAAGCGGTAGAAAAAAGGGGACCCGACAGATGTCGGCTCCCCTGTTCGGGAAGGGTTACCCGCATGGGAAAGCATTGCGGGTAACCCTTCCCTCAGTCTCTTGGTCCGCCCTTAGAAGCGGGTGCGGAACTTCACACCGATGGTGCGAGGCTCGTTGGTGCGGAACGCCAGACGGGCGCGGCCGCCACGCTCTCGGTCGAACGACAGGTTGGCGTTTTCATCAAACACATTGTTGATGTAGGCCACAACGTCCCAGCGCTCCATCTCTACACCGAACGACAGGTTCATGGTCTGGTAGCTGTCGAGCTCCAGATCAAGAACCGTGGTGTCCGCGCCCGATGCACCACCGAACGGCAGGCCGGATGTGAAGCTGCCTGCGCCTGCTTCCTGGTCAGACGGCTGCGTGAAGATGCTGCCGCGATGCTGGAAGGTGGCGGAGAAATAGGCTTCCGCGCCGTTTGCGATGAAATCAGCAGGGAAGAAGTAAGTGGCCGTGGTGCCAAACTGAAACTTCGGCACGGATGGCAAACGGTTGCCGTCGCGCACGCCGCCCAGAACCGCGTTAGTGCTGTCAGTCACGGTCGAATCAAACTCCGATTCGATCAGGCTGCCCGCGAAAGTGAACTCGAAGTTGTCGGTTGGACGTGCCTTGAACTCTGCCTCAACGCCCATGGTGTGGGCTTTCGGCACGTTAAAGCTGATCCGCGACGAACAGGAGCCCGCGTCCAGCGTGACCTGCAGGTTCGAGATATCGGTATAGAAGGCAGCGGCGTTGAAGGACACCTTGCGCTTATTCACCTTGATGCCTGCTTCATAGTTCCACAGCGTTTCGTCTTCATAGTTCTGGAAGCCGCCGAAGATCTCCAGGTCAGATGCGTTACAGAGCGCTGTATTGAGCGGGTCATTCACGCCGCCCAGACGGAAGCCCTTGGACACCTGCGCGTTCACTGTGACGTCGTCAGAAACGTCATAGCGTGCCAGCACCCGCGGCGTGAAGCCGTTGGCGGATGTCTCATCAAGCTGGTCAACAACACCGTTACCGAACAGGCCAACCTGGGTGACATAGCGCTCTTCGCTATAGTCATAATAGCGCCCACCGGCTGTCAGTTGCAGGCGGTCTGTGATGTCGTAGGTCATCTCACCAAAGAGGGAGATCTGCTCGATCGAGTATGGCAGTTCGCTGTAGAATGGCGAATCAACTGGGCCAACACCCATGGACGTCGCAGCAGCCGTACCCGCGCCCAGAACGGCGTCTGTGAAACCGTCATAGCCCGGCGTTGGCAGGAACTGTTTATAGAAGCGGTCGGTGTCGGAATAGAAGGCACCCACAACCCACTGCAGCGGGCCGTCACCGTTTGACGACAGGCGCAGCTCCTGGGTGAAGCTTTCCACCTTGGTGGTGTCACGCAGGTTCGATGGCAGCATCACAGCTTCGGTTGGGTAGCCAAGGTCAACCGACACACTGCCGGTCAGCGCAGACGCATCGCGGGACACCAGGATATCGCGGTCGGTGTAGCTGGTCACGGACGTGATATCGACACTGTCCAGGCTGATCTCAAGCGTGGCGTCGGCGATCATGGTCTGGTCTTCGAACGCTTCGTCCAGGAGCAGGAACTGCTGGCGCTCATCAAACGATACAGGCTCGCGGCCACCGGCCACGGATGCATCAGTGAACGGGTTGGCATAGAGGTTGAACACTTCCTGCCGGTTGAAACCGTTCATGTCGATTTCCTGATACACCACGCGCGGCGTGAAGGTCACGCTGTCGGATGGTTGGAACGTCAGGGCAAAACGGCCGCCGGTGCGGTTGCCGCTGTTGACGTCTTTGTCAATTGAGCCGCCTTCGCGGATGGCATCGATAAAGCCGCCATATTCCGTGTGGTAGGCCACAGCGCGCACAGCGATAGTGTCGGAAAGCGGCACGTTGATCATGCCCTTCAGGCTGCCGCCAGTGCCGCCACCCTTGACGGTATTGAGGTCAGCTTCAAAGCTGCCTGCGATGCCGTCGAAGCTTGGCTGGTTGGTGATGTAACGGATGGTGCCGCCGATGGAACCGGACCCGAAAAGTGTGCCCTGTGGGCCACGCAGCGTTTCAACGCGGTTCAGGTCATAAAGGTCAAGGTCTGGCGTAAAGAGCGAGAGCGAGATGACGGATTCGTCCAGGTAAACGCCGACTTGCTCTTTCACGCCCGGCTGGTCGCGCACGATCTGGCCGGCAGATACGCCGCGGATGGCAACCTGGCTCTGGCCCGGCCCCAGGTTCTGGATCTGGAGGCCGGCAACGTTACGCGCCAGGTCTTCCAGATTGCTCGCGCCTGTGCGCTTGATGTCGGTCTCGCTCATGGCGTTGATCGAGAAAGGCACATCCTGGATGGAGGACGCGCGCTTGGTTGCCGTCACAACGATTTCTTCAAAGGTGAAATCGCTGTCTTGTGCGATTGCCGTGCCCGCGGACGCGCCCACAAGCGCGGCAACAGAGGAGCTCAGCAACAGTGTTTTCTTGGATATCATAAAGAATACCTCCCTGGTTCGGCACTTTGCGCCGATGTTTTTTTAAGCAATCGGCGGGCACCCATCTGCCCGCTGACACTCTCTATGACGAAGAGCGGAAGTGTTTTAGGAATAAAATAGTTAATAAAATCGAACGATTGGACGATTAATGTAAAAACCCCCGGAAAACCGGGGTTTGCTTACAACTATAGCAATAGTTTATCTACAGAATGGTTGATAGGGAGATGTTCCCTTCAATTGCTCTCTTCGGACATCAATATTCACTGTCCCCAAATATGCTTTGAGCTTGGAATAACCGTCATCAAAGCCACCCAATGGCGTTGACAAAAACTCTATATATGAAGGGATATCTTCTGGAACCAGCAGGTTCATATCCAACATATCCAACTGTGCTAAAACTTCATTCGAGACCGAGTTTTCTTCTTGATCTTCACGATCCTCAAAATCATACGCACGGTTCTGATAGTGCTGCCCCGCCCAAGCATGCACTTCCTCAGCAGACAAGGTGCCTTCGGCCCACCTTTCAAGAACTTCTTTGATATTAGCTCTCGAAATTATCTGCGTCATTCGAATCCAACATATTGACCGATCAATAGAAACTCGCCGTTTTACGCCTTCAGGCGGTAGCCGGTTTTGAACACGCGGTAGACCCACAGAACAAGTACGGTGTTGAGCACCAGCGTATAGATAATGCCGGTCATGAGGTCACTGTCGGCCCGGTCGATAAAGCCGTAGCGCACGCCGTCGATCATATAGAAGAAAGGGTTGATCTGGCTGAAGACCTGCCAGCCAGTCGAGAGGCGCTCGATCGAATAGAAGGTGCCTGACAGAAGGCTGAGCGGCGCGATCACAAAGTTGGTGATGGCCGCCGAATGGTCGAACTTTTCCGCCCACACACCGGTGAGCACGCCGATGAGCGACAGCATGATGCTGGCCGCCAGCGCGAAATAGACCACCGCCCAGATGTGGGCAATTTCCATGGTCACGCCGGGCATGGCCCAGAAAGCAGTGCCCACGGAAAGCCCCACCAGAAGCCCGCGTGTAACCCCGCCCGCGACAAAACCGATAGTGAGCTCAAGCGCGCTCAAGGGTGGCATCAGCGTGTCGACAATATTGCCCTGCACCTTTGCGATCAGGATCGAGCTTGAGGTGTTGGCGAAGGCATTCTGCAGGATCGCCATCACAATCAGGCCCGGCGCCAGGAACTGGCCGTAGGGCATATCCGCCACCATGCGGCCGCGGCCGCCAAGCGCCAGCGTGAAAATGACCATGAACAGGATGGTGGTAACCGCCGGTGCCGCCAGCGTCTGCGCCCATACTTTCATGAAGCGGCGCGATTCGCGCATATAGAGCGTCCATAGGCCCACCCAGTTGACAGCCCCGATGGTCCGGCTCCCCAGTTCCGGGTAGCTTTCGTTGGCGTCGTCTGGCGTGATACTGGATGTGGTCGATTCCATGGGCTGACTCCGTAAAAAATTGCGGGCCTCACCATATGGTGTCGTTTGTCCCCTTGGCAAGAGGGGTCGTTGGGCGATATAAGCTTTAGGGAATCGGGTGACTCGGGAGTCACCGGCACCCAAAAAAGAAATACAGGGAAAAGACCATGGCATGGACGGATGAGCGGATCGACAAGCTCAAGAAACTTTGGGACGATGGCCTGAGCGCCAGCCAGATCGCGAAGGAACTGGGCGAGGGTGTGACCCGCAACGCCGTGATCGGCAAGGCCCACCGCCTTGGCCTGAAATCGCGCCCATCTCCTGTGAAGGCCGACAAGGACAAGAAGAAAGCCGCGCCCAAGAAGGTCGCAAAAAAGGCTGATAAACAGTTAGTTACGCTTCTGGACCTGACGGACCGCATGTGCAAGTGGCCGATTGGCCACCCCGGGGACACGGACTTCCATTTCTGCGGCAAGCAGGCCGAGGCGGGCATGCCTTACTGTGCTGGCCACTGCGCTGAAGCCTATCAGGCACAGCCGCCGCGCCGCGACAAGCGCCAGCAGCCACCGCGCACCATTCTATAGAACGCGCGCGCTGCTCAAACGGGCAGAAAACCGAATCAGAATTTGCGACTCGCAGGTGGGCACCCTGCGGGTCTTTTATTTTGGGGCCGCGTCGCACCGATCACAAAATCGCGATTGGGAAGGCGCTTGCCCTTAATCGCGGCTTGGGTAATGCTTGGCCAGAGAACACCCGGTGCGTCATCACCGCTCAAGATCAACAGGGAGAGATACATGACCAAAAAGCTTCTGGTAGGCACTGTTGCTGCAGCGCTTATGCTGGGTGCAGCCGTCCCAGCCACTGCACACGGCGAAGGCAAGCGCTTCAAGGAATCGAAAGTGCGCCACGATATCATGGAAGTGTTCGGCAAGGGCTTTGGCAAGATCAGCAAGATCATGAAGGGCGAGGAAGGCACGCCTGCCGAACTGCCGACCATTGCGAAAAAGATGGCCGAAGCGTCTACCAAGACCAAGGCGTCCTTTGAAAAGGACACTCGCGGCATGGAAGGCTTTACCGAAGCCAAGGACGAGATCTGGGACAATTGGGAAGATTTCGCCGACCGCCTCGACAAGATGGAAGTTGACGCCCAGGCTTTCGCAGCCGCCACGGAGACCGGCGACATGGCGCAGATCGGCCCGGCCATGAAGCAGCTCGGATCAAACTGCAAAAGCTGCCACGACAAATATAAAGCCGACCTGGACTAGGTTGGTCAGTTTAACCGACACAGAAAGGGTGCCCTCCGGCGCCCTTTTTTATTGGCCGTTTCTGTTCCTAGCCCAGAATGGCGAACCAGAGGGTGGCCGCCACGGGGACCAAAACCCCAAGCGCCAGCCAGGGTGACGCCATCCTTGGCGCTTTCTTCGCTTCCGCCTTGGTGCCGGTGATCATGGCGCGCAGGATGCCCGCCTTCTTGATCAGCGTATAGTAAAGCACCACCAGCACGTGGAAAGTGGCAAGGCCGATCAGCACCAGACCGAGTTGCTTGTGCAGCCGCGTCAGCGTCCCCGCCCAACTGCCTGCCTCACCGTTCAACGGGCCGGAGAAGAACATGTCATCGGTGGCGAAAAGCCCCATCACCGCCTGCGCCAACAATAGGAGAAGCATTGCAACGACGCTGAGCGCCCCCAGCGGGTTATGCCCGGCGCATTTCGCAGTGTCGCCATGCCTCAAGTATCCCATGATGGCCTTGGGGCCTCGCACGAAGCTGCTGAACCGGGCGCTTTCAGAGCCCACAAGCCCCCACAGGATGCGCCAGACCATCAGGATCAGGATCGTCACGCCCGCATAGGTGTGCATATCGGCATAGATGCCGAATTTGTCCTGAAACGCCGAATAAGCCGCCATGACAAACGCAACGACCAGCGTCCAATGGAAAAGTCTGATGGCAATGTCCCAGATTTTCATAAGCCCTCCTTATGCGGATGCCAGCGTGCGAGCCGCATTCAGAATTTCATCCACGCCCGGCAGCCATACGGCTTCCGCCTTGCGGCCATAGGGCACCGGCACGTCCGGCGGTGTGACCGAAACCGGCGCCGCCGTCAGGCTGGAGAAGGCGCTTCTTGCCACGAAGGCCGTCAGCTGATCGGCGAACCCGCCAAAGGCTGCATCTTCCGCCGCAACCAACAGCCGCCCTGTCTTTTTCACGCTCGCCAGAATCATGGCTTCATCAAGCGGCTTGATGGTGCGCGGGTCGATAATCTCGACGCTGATACCCTCTGCCGCGAGCGTGTCGGCTGCCTCCACAGCCTTGTGCACGAAGGCAGAGACCGCCACAACGGTCAGGTCTGTGCCCTCACGCATCAGGCGCCCCTTGCCGATCGGCACAGGCGGTAGCTCGTCCGGAACATCCTCAGCAAAATCATAAAGGCCCTTGTGTTCCATGATCACGGTTGGGCCCTTGGCCTTGACCGCAGACTTCAGAAGCCCTGCCGCATCCGCAGGTGTGCTGGGGCATACGACGGTCAGCCCCGCGACGGATGCCAGCATGCCGAAGGTGGACTGGCTGTGCATGGCGCCTGAGCCGTCCCCCGCGCCCATGGTGGTGCGGATGGTGAGCGGAAGATCAAACCGCCCATTAGAGAGAAAGCGCGCCTTCGCCGCCTGGTTCATGATCTGGTCAAAGCAGACGCCCATGAAATCACAGAACATTACCTCGACAATCGGCTTCAAGCCGGTCATGGCCGCACCCGTGGCCATACCGACAAAGGCGGTCTCCGATATGGGCGTGTCGATCACCCGGCCTTCGCCGAATTTGGCTGCGAGACCGCTGGTCACCCCGAACACGCCGCCGAGCTCAAGCCCGCCGTCAACCCCGCTGCCGCCGCGGATGTCTTCACCGATCACCAGCGACCGCTCGTCTGCAGCCATGATGTCATGGTGGGCGCGGTTCAGCGCTTCGGAAATGCTCATGCGGGTCATGACTGTGCCTCCTTGATATAGGCATCAAGAGCCGTGTCGCTGACATCGGGCGCCGCGATGGCTTTATCAATAACGGCACAGGCCCGTTCATGGGCGCGGTGCTTCATGTCCTCAACGAGCCCTGAAGGCACATCGCGGTTCAAAATCATCGCCTCCAGCCGCTGCAGCGGGTCAGCCGCCTGGCTGTCTGCGGCCCGGTATTTTTCCTCATCCCCATGATAGTGGCCGGACAGGCGCGGCACGCTGGCCTCAAGGAAGGCGGGCGAACCGGATGTGCGCACCCAGCTTACAAGCCGTTCAGCCGTCTTGGCGGATTCAACCGGGTCCGTGCCGTCTACATGATCGGCGGCAAGGCCAAAGGCGCGCGCGCGCCCCAATAGGCTTGTGCCGCCCGCCGAATAACTGGAGGCAGTGGACTGGCCAAAGCCATTGTTTTCGCACACAAACAAAATGGGAAGCTTGAGCACAACAGCCAGATTGAGCGATTCCATCACCGCGCCCTGGTTGGCCGCCCCGTCACCAAAATAGCTGACGGCGATACCGCCGGTCTCAAGCGTTTTGGCGCTGAGCGCGGCACCAAGTGCGAGCGGCACCTGCCCGCCAACAATGCCGTTTGACCCCAGAAAACCGCTTTCGGGCGCGATCAGATGCTGCGTGCCCCCAAGCCCACGCGAAAGCCCGCCTTCGCGGCCAAGGATTTCACATGCCAGCGCCTGCGGGTCTACCCCGAGTGAAAGCGCGATGCCGTGGCTGCGGTGCGAGCCGGTCACCTGGTCTTTCTTGGGGTCCAGCGCGGATGCGACCGCAAGTTCAAGTATCTCTGCCCCGTTTGAAAGGTGCACCAGCCCCGGCACCTCGCCCGCGTCCGCCGCAGCCGCCAGCGCGCCTTCGAACGCCCGAATGAAATGGGCCTTTTCAAACAGCGATGTCAGGTCTTCAAGTTCCATAAACGGTCCGTATACCATACGCTTCCCTACCCGGGGTTTAGCGAAATTTGTCGGCCTTAACCACAGTTTTACCCATGTCCTGCATTAAATAGGTGTAATTTTGTCAGAAATGCGCAATAAGGCGCTGTAAATCTGTTGACTCCTTAGCCAGACATGCCCATATGTGTGTCAATTCAGAGTAAATTGGTAAGAATTTACCGATATGGTTTGAACTGGCGCCCCGCAACGGGGTGAGAGAGCAAGGACAAGACAGTGATCCGGCTAACCAATCTAGCAGACTATGCCGTCGTGTTAATGTGCGAAATGTCGCATGCCGACGCGCGCCTCAGCGCGCAAGACCTTTCAGGTGCCACCAGCATCCCGGCGCCCACTGTTGCCAAAATCCTGAATGCCCTTGGCAAGGCCGGGCTTCTTGCGTCGCATCGCGGGCTCAAGGGCGGTTTCTCATTGTCAAAACCCGCGGATGAGATTTCTGTCGCTGACATTATCGAAGCCATCGATGGCCCGATTTCGCTGACGCACTGCGCCGAAACGGGCTCAAGCGACTGCAGCTTCGATGATATCTGCCACATGCGCCCGCGCTGGCAATTGATCAACAATGCAGTCCGCGGCGCGCTTGAGGACGTAAAGCTCTCTGCACTCGCAGGCCCCGAAGGCACTTTTGACCTGGCCTCGCGCTTCGAGCAGAAGGCACAGGCCGACAAGAAGGCCGCAACGGCCTGAGGCCACTGAAACGAAGCGCCAAGCGAGTCGTCAGTTTATTGAGTATGGATAACGTAAGGAGCCGCCACCATGGCCGGAACCGCTGAAGCCCAAAAACAAGTCCAGGACGTTACGGGCGAGTATAAATACGGGTTTGTCACCGATATCGATATGGATATGGCACCCAAAGGCCTGTCCGAAGACGTCATCCGTTTCATTTCCGCCAAAAAGGAAGAGCCGGAGTGGATGCTGGAATGGCGCCTGAAGGCTTACCATGCCTGGCTGAAGATGGATGAGCCAGACTGGGCCAAGGTGAACTACCCACCGATCGACTATAACGACAGCTATTATTTCGCCGCCCCGAAGAAGAAAGACGGGCCGAAGAGCCTGGATGAAGTAGACCCGGAGCTGCTGGCGACCTACGAGAAGCTGGGCATCCCGATCCGCGAGCAGGAAGTGCTGGCGGGCGTTGAGGGCGCGGCCAAGGTTGCTGTGGACGCCGTGTTCGACAGCGTGTCTGTTGCCACCACCTTCCGCGAGGAACTGAAGAAAGCCGGCGTGATCTTCATGTCGATTTCCGAAGCCATCCGCGAATATCCGGACATGGTGAAGAAATATATGGCGAGCGTGGTGCCTGTGCGCGACAATTATTTCGCCGCCCTCAACTGCGCTGTCTTCACCGACGGTACGTTTGTTTACATCCCCAAGGGCGTGCGCTGCCCGATGGAGCTCTCGACCTATTTCCGCATCAATGCGGAAAACACCGGCCAGTTCGAACGCACGCTGATCGTGGCCGACGAGGGCTCGTATGTATCCTATCTTGAGGGCTGTACCGCGCCGATGCGGGACGAGAACCAGCTGCACGCCGCCGTGGTTGAGCTGATCGCCATGGACGACGCCGAAATTAAATATTCCACTGTCCAGAACTGGTATCCGGGCGACAAGGAAGGCAAGGGCGGCATCTATAATTTCGTGACCAAGCGGGCACTCTGCAAAGGCAAGAACTCGAAAGTCAGCTGGACCCAGGTTGAGACCGGCTCCGCCGTCACCTGGAAATACCCCAGCTGTGTGCTGGCAGGCGACGGGTCTGTGGGCGAGTTCTACTCGGTTGCCGTCACCAACAATTACCAGCAGGCCGACACCGGCACCAAGATGATCCACCAGGGCAAGAACACCCGCTCGACGATCATCTCGAAGGGTATATCGGCGGGCAAGAGCCAGAACACCTACCGCGGCCTCGTGAAAGTGATGTCAGGGGCCGATAATGTGCGCAACTATACCCAGTGCGACTCGCTTCTGGTGTCATCCGAATGCGGCGCGCACACCGTGCCCTATATCGAAGTGAAGAACCCGTCCGCCACGATCGAGCATGAGGCGACAACCTCAAAGATTTCGGAAGACCAGCTTTTCTATTGCCGCGCGCGCGGCCTGGATGAAGAAGAAGCGGTCGCCATGATCGTGAACGGTTTCTGTAAGGAAGTAATGCAGCACCTGCCCATGGAATTTGCCGTGGAAGCCCAGAAGCTTCTTGGCATCTCCCTTGAAGGCAGCGTTGGCTAAAGTGGATAGATAAAGATGCTTAAGATCAAAGACCTCCATGTAACCATCGCCGACAAGGAAATCCTGAAGGGCGTTTCCCTTGAGATCAAGGCCGGTGAAACCCACGCCATCATGGGCCTCAACGGCGCCGGCAAATCCACGCTCGCCAACACCATCGCGGGCCGCGACGATTATGAAATCACCTCTGGCTCCATTGAGTTCATGGGCAAGAACATGCTGGAAATGGATCCGCACGAGCGTGTGGCCGCCGGCCTGTTCCTGGGTTTCCAGTATCCGGTGGAAATCCCTGGCGTGTCGAACCTGAATTTCCTGCGTACTGCCCTCAATAGCGTGCGCAAGCAGAATGGCCAGGATGATATGTCTGCGGCGGACTTCATGAAGCTCGTACGCGAGAAAGCCAAGCTCCTGGGCATGGACCCGGACATGCTGAAGCGCTTTGTCAACGTGGGCTTCTCAGGCGGCGAGAAAAAGCGGAACGAGATGGTGCAGATGGCCGTTCTCGACCCCAAGCTCGCCGTACTGGATGAGACCGACAGTGGCCTTGATATCGATGCGCTCAAAACCGTGGCGGAAGGCATCAATGTGCAGCGCCGCGAAGACACGGCAGTGCTTCTGATCACTCACTATCAGCGCCTGCTTGATTACGTGCAGCCCGACCATGTGCATGTGATGATCGACGGCAGGATCGTGAAATCGGGCGGCAAGGAACTGGCGCTTGAGCTTGAAGAAAAAGGCTATGCGGACGTGGCCTAGGCCACACCGTACACAGCCATCCACAAATGGGTTAGGGACCATTTATGAATGACGCGGTAACAAAAAGCTACCAAGACCAAGCCGAAAGCCTGAAGGGCTCGATCGCGGGCATGGACGGTGCGCGCGCCCAGGCAATGAGTGACTTCGTCGCCCACGGTTTCCCGACAGCCCGGTCGGAAGACTGGCGCTACAGCGACTTGCGTGACCTGCGCGGCAAGGCCTTCGCGCCCGCCACCCACGCAGGCGAAAAACCCACGATCCCGGAAGCCTTCGGTGAAACGGCGGCGCGCTTCGTGTTCGTGAATGGCCGCTTCAGCGAAAGCCGGTCCGACATGGGTGACCTGTGGCAGGCAGCATCCGTGCGGCCGCTGGCGAACCATTTCATGGCCAACCCGGACCGGGCGAACGAACTGGTGCGCGGCCGCGACGGTGTCTCGCAGCTGAATACCGCGCTTGCCAAAGACGGCATGGTGATTGCGATCCCCGCAGGCGTGGAGATCGACGACCCGGTTGAGATCATCCATATCATGACAAATACGGCAGACCGCGCCGCCCATACCCGCCATATCATTGAGCTGGGTGAAGGCGCGAGCGCCCATATTGTTGAGCGCTTCATCGGCGACGACGGCGCATATTGGACCAACAGCATCCTGCAGGGGCGCGTGGCTGAGGGCGCGAAGCTGAGCCACACCCGGCTGCAGGAAGAAGGCGCGGCTGCCATCCACACCGGCAAGGTGTTTGCGGGCGTAGGCGCGGGCGGCCAGTATCACGCCTGTAACCTGTCGCTTGGCGGCAAGGTTGCGCGGTTTGAGGCGCATGTGCGCCTGATGTCTGACGAAAGCCGGGCCACGGTGGACGGTGTGGCCCTTGCGGCCACCGGCCAAAGCCATGACACGCTGACGCACATCAGCCACACCATGCCGCACACCACCAGCGACCAGATTTTCCGCACGGTGGCCGACAGCCGCGGCAAGACCAGTTTCCAGGGCAAAGTGACTGTAAACAAAGACGCGCAGAAGGTGGAAGCCGACCAGAGCTTCAAGGCGCTGGTGTTCGACCGCACGGCGGAAGCAAACGCCAAGCCCGAGCTTGAAATTTTCGCCGACGATGTCAAATGCAGCCATGGCGCCACGGTGGGTGACCTGGACGCGAAAGCGATCTTTTACCTGACCAGCCGCGGCATCGACCCGGTGACCGCGCGCCAGATGCTGGTGGAAGCCTTCGCAGCCTCCGCGCTTGAGCGCATAGAAAACGAGCCCGTGCGCGACGCCCTGATGGCGCGTGTGGGCGACTGGATGACGGCGCGCGCGGACAAGCCCGTCCCTGAGAGCAAGTAAAGAGTAAAGCGATGATTGAGGCAGCACCGATAATTCAAGGCCTGGATGTGGCGAAAGTCCGCAAGGATTTCCCGATCCTCAGTGAAACCGTCTACGGCAAGCCGCTGACGTTCCTGGATACTGCTGCGTCGGCCCAGAAGCCGCGCGTTGTGATCGAGGCGGAAAAAGAGCTCTATGAGCATTATTATGCCAACATCCACCGCGGCGTTTACAAGTTCAGCCAGGATGCGACCGAGGCTTACGAGGCCACGCGCGAAACGGTGAAGGATTTCATCGGTGCGGCCAAGTCCAAGGAATGCATCTTCGTGCGCGGCGCGACCGAAGGCATCAACCTTGTGGCCCAAGCCTGGGGCCGGACGTTCTTAAGCGAAGGCGATGAGATCATCCTTTCGGAGATGGAGCACCATTCCAACATCGTGCCGTGGCAGATGATCGCCGAAGAGCGAGGCGCGAAGATCCGCGTGATCCCGGTTCATGACGACGGCTCGCTGGATATGGACGCCTACAAGGGCTTGCTCTCAGGCCGCACCAAGATGGTCGCGGTGGCGCATATCTCCAACTCCATCGGGGTCGTGAACCCGGTCAAGGACATCATCCGCATGGCGCACGACGCGGGCGCCGTGACGCTGATTGACGGCTGCCAGGCCGCCCCGCACCTCAAAATCGACGTGCAAGACCTTGACGCTGATTTCTACGCCTTCTCCGCCCACAAGGCCTACGGCCCCACCGGCATCGGCGTGATTTACGGCAAGGAAGACCTGCTGGACAAAATGCCGCCATGGCAGGGCGGCGGGGACATGATCTCCACCGTCACGTTTGAAAAAACCACCTTCAACGACCTGCCGCACAAGTTCGAGGCAGGCACGCCCAACATTGCAGGCGGCATCGCCATGAAGCATGCGCTGGATTACATCACCGCACTTGGGTATGAGAACATCCACGCGCACGAGCAGGCGCTGCTGGAATACGCGACACGCGAGCTTGGCGCCTTCAACAGCCTGCGCATCATTGGCACGGCAGCGGAGAAGGGCGCGCTCATCAGCTTCACCATGGAGCACGCGCACCCGCACGATATCGGCACCATCCTGGACCGCCAGGGTATCGCCGTGCGCGCCGGCCACCACTGCGCCCAGCCGATCATGGACCGCTTCGGCGTGCCGGGCACCGTGCGCGCCAGCTTCGGCATCTATAACGACACATCAGACGTGGACCGCCTGGTTGCGGGCCTTAAAAAAGTAACGGACATCTTTGGATGATGGATACAGATAAAGAACGCGATATCATGGACCTTTCAAGCCCTGCTGCGGGCGCTGAAGTGCCGGATGAGAACCAGCCGAAAGCGGCGGTTGAGCGCCCGACTGTGAGCCCACAGGAAGGCGGCTATTTCCTCAACAAGTTCCTGGAGCAGGACCGCAATGAGGAAACGGCTGAGGACGCAAGCACGCCTGCAAAGGCTGGCGGCACCCCGCCTGCGTCAAAAGACGAGCTTGAAGCGCGCATTGTTGAAGCGCTCCGTGAAATCTATGACCCGGAAATCCCGGTCAATATCTATGAGATGGGCCTGATTTACGGCATCGACATCGATGACGACTGGAACGTCAAGGTGACCATGACGCTCACGACCCCCCACTGCCCTGTGGCCGAAAGCATGCCCGGCGAGGTGGAGCTGAAGGTGAACAGCGTTGAAGGCGTGAACGGCACCGAAGTGTCGCTGGTGTGGGAACCGGCATGGGATATGTCCAACATGTCAGACGAGGCCCGGCTTGAACTGGGGCTTCTTTAAGCCCACATTCGCTATAGGAGAAAATGATGGCAGTAATCCAGATTACAGACCGCGCCGCAGAGCATATCAAGGCGATCCTGGCGAAAAACGAAAGCGCCGTGGGCATCAAGCTGGGCACCAGCACCCATGGCTGCTCGGGGCTTGGATACACGGTCGATTATGTCGAGGAACCGGTGGACGACTTTGAGCTTGTCGAAGACAAGGGCGTGAAGGTGTTTGTGGACAGGAAATCACTTCTGTTTCTGCTGGGCACCGAAATGGACTGGGAAGACAGCATGTTTTCAACCGGCTTCAAATTCACCAACCCGAACGAGAAGGGCCGCTGCGGCTGCGGCGAAAGCTTCCACGTTTAGAAGAGCCAATGCCGCTCTACCTATCCATTTTATTTGGCGGATATTTCATGTTAGTGGGTAAATAAAGTTCAACTTTGCAGTATAGGCTCAAGCAAGAAATTTATGAACCACCGTCACATATTCAGGATGACATACTTTCAAAATATACCAATATTCCTTCGTGATGGATTTGTTGGCTCAAAAAATCATATGCCACTTCAAAGGTGTTTTCAGACCTCTTACGCCAACATTGTACAGAGAAGAAATTCAACAGATTTTTTCACCCCATGCAATAGTTCCGTGAATGATTTTGTCCCATTTTATTTCTCACCTCTAACGAAGATGGCCTATACTATTCATGCTGGAAACGTGCACCTGGTTAATCCCAACGGACTTGATTTAGGTATCGCCAACATGCAGGACCTTGTCTTTCTTGTCTGTGACGTCACCAAAATTGCAGCCAACAATCTACACTTTTGGTTTTCTGACGTAGCCTGCAACACACTCTCGCAAATACCCAAATATGATAATGATCTAAACAACCTTGATGCACATGTAGACTGGCACGTCTTTGACGAACAACCAATCCGAGCTTCCATCCCACAAATTGGTTACCCTGGCGTGTGCCAATGGCAACACGACACAGACTCTCGGCCAAACCGGGCATCGAAAAGAATGGCAGAATTTCTCGTTAAAGATGTTTTGCCATTGGAAGTCCTGGAGTGTATCGTTGTAAAGAGGGACGAGATCAAAATCCAAATTGAGAACTGGCTGTCTGAATCCGATATAAACATACCGGTTTATACGAACACTGGATGCTATTATTAAATGCCCATCATCTACAAAAAAGGGAATATGTTTGACGATCCGTCTGAGGCGATCGTGAACACCGTTAACTGTGTAGGTGTAATGGGTAAGGGTGTTGCCTTAGAATTCAAACGTCGCTGGCCTGAAAATTTTAAAGCCTATAAAAAATTGTGCGATCAAAAGCAGCTCTCCCCTGGCCATATGTTCATTTACGACAATGGCGGTATGCTCGTCGAAAGCGGTCCTAGGTATTTGATCAACTTTCCAACCAAGCAACATTGGCGGGCTAAGTCGAAAATGTCCTATATCAGTGAGGGTTTAGACGACTTTGTTATCCAAGTCCAAAAGCTAGGTATTAAGTCTGTTGCAGTCCCACCTCTTGGATGTGGCAACGGAGGACTTCCTTGGAACGATGTCCGCAAAGTCATTGAATCAAAACTAGCCGGTATTGACGGTGTTGATTTCGTTGTCTATGCGCCCAAAAATCACTTTAGTTCTCCCGAATACGAGAATATTCCACCTAAGATGACATTGGCACGCGCAGCCTTAGTCAAGGCTGTGGGAGATTTCGAAGTATTCTTTGGTGGCCACTTAACACGCATAAGCCTTCAAAAGATTATTTACTTTCTTCAAGCTCTTGGAGTGCCATTTAATCTTAAATTCACTCGGAACACCCACGGTCCATATTCAGAGTCTTTGAATACAATATTGTCTGAGTTCGAACGCCTGAATTACATTAGTGGTTTCTCCAAAGCGGAGGCAGAAATTCAAGCGACAAGAGCCGCTTACAGCCAAGCAGATGAATTTTTGTCGTCAGAACGAGATACATCCACTAATGAGATTATCCAAAAACTCGGGCTCTTAATTGAGGGCTATGAAAGCCCGTTTGGCATGGAGCTTTTAGCTAGCGTTCATTATCTCCACGAGGTTGAAGGCATTCATCGCAAAGCAGAGATTATCAGCGCGATTAAGTCGTGGAATGATCACAAAAGCAGAAACTTTACTGATGCTTCAATATCGACTGCCTTCTTAAGACTCAACGAAGACGGACTAATTCAAGCCCATTAGTAACAAACAACACCTCCCCCACTGCGACCATTTTACCCCCTGACAGATAGTTGAACGCACGTTAAGCTAACTCATTGATTTGTGGGCTAGTGGAGGCGCGTTCATGGGACGCCATAGAAAAAATTACCCCCTTGCACGGCTATGCGGGGCGGTGGGGCTTGTGGCATCGGCTTTGCCCGCGCAGGCGGAGGACGACTATAAGCTCGGGCAGGGCGTACGGTTTGACGACATTCATGTCTCTGGCTACCTGGTGGTGGAGGCCGAAGCGCCAAAGGGCGGCGACGCCGAATTGTTTGTCGATGACCTGGCGATTTTTGTGCAGGGCCGTTTCAACCGCTTCTTCAACCCCTTCTTCGAGGGGGAGGTCGCGGGCATGCCCGTGTTGAAGGAAAACCACGACCCCTTCACGGGCCGCACCGCCAAGCTGGTGCTGGAGCGCCTCTATAACGACACCTACCTGAAGGACAATCTTGTCCTCAGGCTCGGGAAAAGCCTGACGACGGTCGGCGAGTGGAACACCATCCACGCCGGGCCGTTGGTGCCCAACACCACACGCCCGCTGACGACACACCGCAGCTTTTCCGAATTCACAAGCGGCGCGTCCTTGATTTACACGCCGCGGGATGAGGCCTGGCCCACCGTGACAGCCTATTGGCAGCCCGACGGGGGGCTGGCGAAAGATATCGACGCGATCGAAGACCGCATCTTCCACAATATCAAGGGTGTGAACCTTTCCTGGACCAAGGATTTCGAGAACACCATCGGCCTGTCGTTCCAGACTGCGGATGTGACCGACAGTAGCGAGAGCCAGACGCTGATTGAACCGCCCCGGGATTGTCGGAGGCAGGTTGGTTTAAGTTAAGCGGCCATGGGGCGTTCGTCCAGCATGGCGTAGTAATTTC